>CAYPXI010000006.1:0-150186 GCA_964414655.1 uncultured Flavobacterium sp.
AAATACTTGAATTTTGTCGTTTTTTTAAATTTACATTATTGCACTATAATTTATAGTATGTAAATTAAAAGTTACAATTATTTACTAATTGTATTTGAATAAACTTCAAGACCGTCTAAATATAAATTATAATGCTCGAATGCTTGTGATTTTATAGTTTCTTGACAATAAATTTTACCAAATGAATTTGTAAATAACAATTTATGTGATAAGTTGTTTGTATCAATATAATTTATTTCTATAGAATCGTCCATATAAATATCGAGATAATAATTTTTATTATCTTGATATAATAAAGAAATTGAAAAGGGTTTATTATCAATATTATTAATCTTACAAGATGAAGATAATTTAATAATAGGATATTTAGTTTTATATGTTTCTAATAAATGTAATAATTTATTAGGTATAGGTATATTTTGTGAAAAAATTGATATACTAAAAAGAAAAAGCAAGGATGTAAAAAATATTCTCATATAGTAAATTTTATAACAAATATAGTTGAATAATTTAAAAAAACAAATTATAGGCGATTTATTTATAAAAGAACTTCCTTTGGTCGTTTTTTATAATAAATCTTAACAACCGCCTGAAGGCTCCTTTGTGGTAAATAATTAAAAAGGACAATTTTTAATTATTTAAAGGATATTTTTAAAAATTAAGTCCAACACAGGGCAACTTTAATTTTTAAAAAAGTATTAATTTTAAGTTTTTGCCTGTCACGAAGCACCCACAGGGTGCTTTGGCGGTTTTGTAAATAAAAAAAACCTTTACAAATAAAAATGAAAAGGTTTTTAGTGAAAGAAAGAAAGCCAATTATTTAGAAAGGAATGTTTTTAATATCATAGAAAGGATAATTAGAAATAATCAATTTGTTTGAATATAAAAAATTATCACCAAATACAAATTTTTCATCATTGAAATAAAACTCATTTCTATCAATGTTAAAGTAAATATCGTTACCATCAACATAAATTTGTTGTGAAACTCTGAAATGAAATTGATATAATTGATAAAATTTAGAAGTAAAATTTAGTAAATTTTGTGTTATCACTGGATTTAATATTTCTTCAAATACTTGATTTTCAAAATTAAATCTACATTGATAAGCTGTAACACTTGGAATATTACCAGCCATATAAAAACTAAGTTTTATATAATTACATTCAAAAAGTAAAGGAACGAGTATTGGTGAATTGTGAAATTTATTAAATTTATCACTAAGGCAATCCAAATAAAAATTTATAACACCTGCGTGCATAAACAAACTATTGTCGTATCCTGTTACATCAACAATATCACTATTGATAATAGATAATACATTTTCATCGATATTTGGTTGATTACAAATTTGTAACTTACCATTTAAATAAAGATTGATAGGAAAAAAAGGTTCATTAATCTGAAAAGAAAATTGTTTGAAATCCTCATCACTATAGGTAGTTTTAACAATACCGTTAGTGTTCATATACATTAATGTTAGCTTATTTTGTATCATGATGAAAATTATTTTGAAGATGAAAAAAGTCTTCTTACAAAAGTCCAAATACCGTAAATTGCAAAAAATAATAATACTAATAAAATAGTACTACCACGATTAGAACTTTCTTCAACTGCAATACCAATGGGACTAATAACACCATTAATTTTTTGTTGAAATGGTTTTGATGGTTTATCTGAAGTATTATCAACTATTTGATTTTTTGAATCTGAAACAGTAGCGTTTTTAATACCATTTTGACCGAGCATAGTATTAACTAAGGAAGGATTAGCCATTCTCATTTTTTAACGATTTTATGGTAAAGTATACATAGCATTTTAAAAAATAAAAAACCAAAATACAAAGTGATTAAAAGTGTTAACCAAAAATTAGTGGTTAGCACTTTATTGTACCATGTTTTTAACTTTGTAATCATTTTCTTTTAATTTTAATGTAAGATAAAATAATAATGATAATCAGTAAAATACTAATTACTAAACCTATTTTTTTTTTTGAATTATTAATGTTTTTATTAAAAAAACCACTTCCAAATTTAGAATCAAAGTATTTTTTAAAATAATCTGTAACTTCTTTGCGAGTGATTTGTTTATCTTGATTTGAATCAAAAATTGGATTCTGTTTTGCGATAATAGATGCACTAAGTTGATTAGTTTTTAAAACAAAATCGTCTGATTTACTCATTGCAAGTGGAAAAAAAACAGCTAAATATAAATCTAAATAACTTTTTATTTTTGATTTATAAGGCGTCAAATATAATTCAACAAGTTCCATTTGTTGAACAAATGACATTTTTGAGATAGAATCTAAATAATATTTTGTACCATTGATGGTTTTATACTGTTTAGGATTACCGTTGTCTGCACCGCTATCACGTGTAAACTGAATTAAACCAACAGAGCCAATATGATTTTTTTTAGATGGTGAGAGAGTTCCTGCAGTTTCGAAGTACATAACTGCGAGTAACCAATTAGGGTCAACACCTAAATTTGAAGAATGAAGTAAAACAGATTGCTGTTCTACTTCACTCAACATTTTTTTAAAAGAATCATTTATTTGATTGGTCATCGTTTTCAATTTCTTTATTCAAATCAATTGCTTTACATTCATTATAAAAAACCTTTAATGCCTTTATTAAGGCCATACCAACAAGAAGATATTTTAAAAAGTTTTCTAAACCTTTGATAAATTTGTCAAATGCGTTCATAATTAATTATTTAGATATGAGCCACAATAACCACCATTTTTAGCACGAGGATTGATAACAAGAGATAAAGAATCAACAACAACTTTGCCTGTTTTTCGTTCCATTGTACCCCATGCAAATGATTTTGAACCAGTATCTTTGTTTACAATTTCAATTGCAACAGAGCCAAACCAACCTTTTTCAGTTTCTTTTGATTTTGAAGTTGTTACGCATGAATAAGTAATAAAGCCATAACGAGTGCGACGCCAACCAAAAGTAAAATGTTGCAATTCACCCTTATTAGGTCCTTGTGATGGAGTATAAGTTTTGTGTGAAGCACCTGATTTCTTTTGTTGCTTTCTTGGTTGTTGATAACCATTATTATTATAATTGTTACCATAATTGTAATTTAGTCTATTATTCCACATGACTACTTTTTATTTTTTTGATGTTTAATTTGAAGATAACCAATATAAGCTAAGATTATTTGCAAAATAAGCTTTAAAATATCGAATATAGTTAAACCAAAACTTGGTATAAATGAAACACATTCGATAAATGAACCAAAGCAAATAGCTTTAAAAAGTGGCTTATACATAATTTTTATTTTCTACGTCCAGTAGTTTTTGGCTTAAAAATAAACCAACCAATGACTAAAACAACAATTCCAACAGGAACGTACCAGTATTTTTTTAATGTATTCATAAATGTGTTTTTTACTACGTTATCACCTACCTTATCTGCAATAGATTGCACGACGTCTCTCGTTTGACCAACAGCAGTATGACTGCCAGCGTTGTTAATACCTTGACTGACTGTATTTGCTACGGTTTCCATTAAAAATGCACCGGATTCACCGCCTAATTGAGCGGCTGAATTATTTTGCAAATTGATAGCAGTTTGTGTACTATCGTCAACTTTCATGTTTTTGCCAGTTCCCCAGTTTTTATTAATTTTATTAGCAAAGCCTCTAAAAAAATTTCCAACCTTTGTACCGCCTACCTTTTTTCCGAATATTTTTTTTAAAAATCCCATAATTACTCAGGTAAATGTTTATTTATATTATCACCTTCATTAACAAGACCAGTTGCACCAGCTAAACCGCCAGTAAGTTCATTAAAAGCTTGGCGAATTATACGACCACCTAATGTACCACCTCTTTTTCGTTTAAAAATTGCACTAAACCAACTCATAATACTAATTATTTATGTGCATATTTTACCAAATGTTGGTTATATTGTTCCTCTCCGTCATGGTCATTTTCCAAAGCCCACATAACAATATCACCAGCGCCGTCAATTGCTTTGATAGTAATTGTAGAAACACCAACAAGAGGGAAAACCAAACGGTCAGCAAGTTGAGAAACAAGAACACCACCATTGTTATACATAAAAGGGTCTGTATCCATTGAGATAGCACGCAAAATATCAATTGTAAGAGTATTTTGGTGTTTTTCAGTATCGTAAGCAATTGTAATTTCTTCAATTTCATTAGGATTTTTGATGCATAAAACATCATAACCCAATACATTGTACTCTTGCTTTTTAAGACCTGCTTTCATAAACATACGGTCAAATTTACAAAACTCAACAGTTGTTAGTGATTCAGGTACATAGTGAACCTCATATGTGTGAGCAGGAACTAAATTATTCATTGATACTTTAATTTCTGCACCATCAGTAAGAAAAATACCTAAATTAGGTTCGGGAGTAAGTTCACATAGTCCAGCGACTTCAAATGCTTCACCGATAGGTTTAAAAAGTGCAGGATTGCCAAAAGTACTCATAAGCATGAAGTCTTTTAACGGAATATCGTCACAAATGATTTTAGTTTTCATTCGAGGACGTTCGATGGTAACTTTCAAAGTTTCGTTTTGAATATCAACTAAAGGTCGAGTTGTTTTAATGAATAATGAAGCAATTGGCATAACAATTGGATATTCATTAGTTTTAACTACACCTGTAACTGTAAATAATTTTGACATAATCGTATTGTTTTAATTAACAATTCAAAAGTATTTACATGAATTCATTGATTGGCACTTTTTGGCACTTTTTAGCACTTTTTGGCACTTATTTATATAATAATAGAAATTTCATCGAGCATATACCTATATAAAACTGATACATTAGTACCTTTTATATCGTTATACCATTGAATAAGCTCTATTTTTTTTCTTTTTGCAGTTCTTTCACTACAGTTAAATAAATCCTGTAGTTCTTTTATAGAAACTTTACTTAATGCATTAGATTGAATTTTCATAAACTATAGATAAATGTTCGTAAAATAAATTTAAGTCAAATTGAAAAGGTGCTTTTTGTAATTTTTCAAATTCATCAATATAAAAATTGATTTTAGTATCTAAATAATCATGCAAATGATATTTTTCTATAATGTATTGAATCAAAAATATATTTTGATGTTGTTGCTTACTTATATAGTATTCTCTAATAGAAGCTTTTAAAACGCGTTTTTGTACTAATAAACTTGGCTCTATTATTTTTTGAATTTTTGAAATATTAACTAATTTATCATTGTCATCATTACAAGAATTTAGTAACATAGTCCATTCAAAAAATGGAATAGTTTTCTCCTTATTTAATTCTGATTTGTTAGTGTTAGTTTTAATTTCAAAATGATTTCTTTCAGCTTCTTGAAATAATTGTATTAAGGCTTTGGTATTAAATATTTGAGTATTTATAGTATGGTTATCAATTTGTTTATTTATAAAAAATTGACTAGTTAACTCGTATTCACAACGCCAAACATTGGTAGGAGATAAACCGTTTTTTTTCCAACGATTGATTATATACTCTTTAGGATTTTGTTGCATTTCAAGACTTTTATTATATACTCTTAAAAAACGTGAAGATGAACGTTTACCAATAGTAAGACCAGTTAAAGTTGATTTACCTTGATTAAAAACATAATAAGGTGTAAAAGCTTTATCACGGCCTGCAAGTAAAACACGATTATTTTGTATTAAATGTGCAAGTTGTTCTACTATATTATTTCGATTGTCAAAATCAATAGAAATATCGAGCCTTGAAATACTATTTAATGATAAATTTAAAAATTTAATAATATACAATTCTACTAAACGTTTCAAGGTAAATAAACTATATGTATAAAAATAATGATTGCTTATTTGAACCTGTATTAAATCTTGTTTAATAGCTTTTGAATGTGGTTGACACAATATAGTTGCAACTTTTTGATTTTCTGAAATTAAAAAATACCTACGTTTGAAAACTTTAGTTCCTACGTCTTGTAGTTCAAGTCTTAAAGTACTTGTATTAAGATTGTCAAAATTTGACCAATTGCCCGAACAGTTTAAAACCAAATAATCAATATTAATTACAGGATTAAACATTTTAAAATCAAAATTCATTACGATAAGATATTTTGAGTTGGAACATAGTTAGTAATATCTAAATTATTAGGGTAGGGTAGATTAAAATAATTGAATTGAAAAAATTTAAAATTTATCTTTTGGTGTATATTTAAAGAAGAATAAATAATACCATAGGAATAAATAATTGAATAAGGTATTTTATTACGTCTATATAATAAAGGACATTTAATATTTTTCATATCTAAGTTTTTTTTTAATTAGGTCGAGTTAGTTGCCGTTATACTTTACGGCAACCGAAGAAAATGAAGTTTTAATTTTAAGAAGTTTTATTTCATCATGTAATAGTTTAATTGATGAAATAATATCATTTTTAATAAATGGTCGGTCGGGTGAACCATATCTATTTATATGGTTTAATTTAACACGATAATTAAAACGCATTAAAATATAATGTTTAAGTAGTTTATCCATGTTAATAAAAATTTGGTATATCATACATAGTAATTTTTTTATATACTTGTTTGATAGGAATTGGCTTAACGATATCAAAAGAAGTTTCAATTTGATTTATAATTGATTGTTCTATAAAATTGTATTGTTTATCAAATGAGTTATCAATACAGTTACTACATAAAATAGAATGTGAATCTATAGTATTATTACAATGATTATTTTTGCATTCCATATTAGTTATTTTAAGTAAATTTCAATTTTACCGAACTTTCTGAATTTTAGAGTAACTTTATCCGTCTGCATATTTTGGATAGTTTGTAGAGCCTTATTTGCATTATTATCTGTAATATAATTACTAAGACGATTTGCACTAATAAGAAAACGTTTATTAACGTAGTTATGAGGTAATTTAGGAGTAAATACAATAAAAGCCTCATTATTAATAGATATCATGTTTAATTAATTTTAATATGAAATCTTTAGACGTTAAAACAGGGAAGTTATATTCATTAGGATTAAATGAATAAACACATTTAAAATAATCTGATATATTTGGATCAGGTTGTTTTTCTATTTGAACTAATAATGTGTTATTAGTTATTTTTGATGTAATACAAAAAAGTGTATCACTAATAATAGAAAATTTATAAAAATTTCTAAATTTGCGTTGAAAACTTAAAAGAGTAAAAGGAACATTATTACAAGTTTCCAGATACTGAATTAAATCCTCTTTTTTTAAAATCTTTCTTTCTTTCATAAAATTTGATTTAAAGTTGTTATTTATTTGAACTATAATTTATATTATGTAAAATAGAAATTTTCAAAACAACAAACCTTTATGATCCTGTCGTATTAAATTATTCAATCTATTGTAGATATTTGATGGTTAAAAAAAATATCAATATTAACTTTGTGCATTGATTGATTCTTTCTATTTTTATAAAAAAACATCTTTCTTATGAGTAGCGCTATTGCACAACGTGTGGCTGATTTTTTAAAAGATTACGAACCTTTTACTTTTTTATCGCATGATGATTTAATCAAGATTACCAATTCTATTCGAGTTGTTAATTTAGAAAAACACAAATCGTTGTTTCAAATCAATGATCCACTGCATGATACGTTTTATGTTGTGGCTTCTGGAGCGATTCATTTGACCGTAATTTCGGATGCTGATGAATCCTTGCTGAACAAATGTTATCCTGGTGATATTTTTGGTTTGCGTCCTTTTTTTGCAAAGAATAACTATCAAATGACAGCCAAAGCTCGTGAAGAAAGTATTCTTTACGCCATTCCAATTGAAGTTTTCAAGCCTTATGTTGCTCAAAATTCGGAAGTTTTGAACTTCTTATTGGAAAGTTTTGCCACCAATTCTAAAAATCCAGCCGATAAGTACAATAACAAATTAATCGCTGACAATGTCGCATCAGATACGCAATCGGATACTTTGTATTTTCAATCGTTGACGTATACCAAAACACCTGTAAAAGTCACTGCTACAACAAAAATCAAAGAAGTTGCGCAAGTAATGACTGAAAATTTAATGAATAGCGCAGTGATTTCTGAGAATAACTACCCAATTGGTATTGTTACAGACACTGATTTTAGAACCAAAGTAGCGACTGGGAAAGTAGAAATTACATCGCCAATTTCAACTATTATGGCCTCGCCTGTTGTTACTGTTTCTGAGAATATTTCAGTTGCTGAAGCGCAATTGATTATGTTAAAACACGGCGTTACACATCTTTGTGTTACGTTTGACGGAACCGATAAATCCGATATTAAAGGTGTGATTTCAGAACACGATTTAGTCGTTGCGCAAGCGAGTAACCCTGGTATTCTTCTCAAAGAAATCAAGCGTTCGCAAAGCGCCAAAGATTTGAAAATGGTTCGCGACAAACTCACAGATATTATCCAAAGTTCGTTAGAGAAAAACATACCGCTTACCCATATTAATAGCATTAGTGGCGAAATCACATTGGCTTTGGTAAAACGAGCTGTAGAATTAGCCATTTTAGATTTGGGCTCACCTCCTGCTCGATTTGCGTGGTTAAGCATTGGTAGTCAAGGTCGTAAAGAGCAAATTTTACTGACAGATCAAGACAGTATTTTGATTTTTGAAGATGTGGCTGATGAAAAATACCGCGATGTCAAAGACTATTTCATTCGATTGTCCAAAAAAGCAACTAGCACATTAGAAAAAATTGGTTATTCTAATTGTATGCAAAATCATATGGCGAGTAATTTGCTTTGGTGTAAATCATTGACAGACTGGATTAAACAATACAATAATTGGATGAATACTCCAGGTGAAATCTCCAATGATATTAGTAGTGTTTTCTTTGATTATGACTTGGCTTTTGGCGAGCAAAGATTAGAAGATACTATTACTGAAACCATTTTCAAAAATGTAAAAAACAATGCGCTGTTCTTTGATTATTTAGGAAATGATGCGTTAAAAAAACCATCACCACTGAATTTCTTCAAAAAATTCAATTTGGAAGAAGAAGGCGAATTCAAAGGAAAATTTGACATCAAAACTAGAGCATTAATGCCGTTGATTGATGGCGCTCGAATTATGGTTTTGAGTCTGAATATCAAAGGAATAAATAATACATTTTTACGATTTAAACAATTAGCAATCGTAGATCCTAAACATGCTGAAGTGTATTTGAATTGTGCGGAAGCTTTCCTTACATTATCTAAATTCAGAACTTTAGAAGGCATCAAAAATGATTCAACAGGTCAATACATCAATGTTGAAGAGCTTTCTAAATCAGATAAAGAAAAATTAAAAAATGCTTTGGCTCCAATGGAAGATTTGGAAGAATTGATTAAAGATCGTTTTCAACTCACTCAATTTTCATAATTTATGCTTGATTGGTTAAAAAATATCAATAAACCGTATCCTGAGTTTTACAAAAACTACGTTTCTAAATTTGAAAAAAAATCAAACCGATTTGTAGCTTTAAGTATTGAAACTACTGGTTTAAATGTTGAAAAAGACGTAATTTTATCATTTGGCGCAATCGCTGTGGTTAATGATACTATTTTGGTCGGCGATTCGTTTGAAGTGGCTATTCCGCAATACAAATACTTGCACGATAACGGAATTACCAACGATTTTTTGATGGAAAGCAGTATTCCGAAATTAGTGGAACCTATTGCTGTTGAAAAACTTCTCGAATTTGTTGGAAACGCAACATTAGTTGGGCATCGGATCAATTTTGATATTGAAATGCTCAATATGGTTTTGTCAAAAATGGAATGTGGCAGAATCAAAAATGAAGCGTTGGATATCGAAGTAATGTACCGAAAACTCCATGACATTACGGATAAAAGTTTTTCATTGGATGAATTGAGTTCGTTATTCAAAATTCCTAAAGCCGACAGAATTAGCGCCACCGACGATGCGTATACCATTGCGTTACTCTTCCTTAAATTGAAATCGCGATTGGGATTAAAATAACGGAAAATGAAACAATTAATCAATTTAGCGCTTATAATTGCTTTTTTATTTTGCTATTTGGAATGGCCGCCACACAATTCTATGTTTATTTTTATGGCCGAATATGAGATATTTGCCAACCAAAAAAACTGGGTGAGTAACTTTACGCATCCTATAATCATTGCTGGACTTGTTGCGCAACTGATTCTTCTTTATTGTGTACTCAACAAAAATGCTAGCTTTAAACTTAATTCAATCGGAATTTTGTTGTTAACGCCCATTATTCTTCTGTTTTTTGTAGTTGGATTACTTTCATTAAATGCTAAAATTGCCCTATCTACTCTTCCTTATTTGATTATGGTTATGATTTATTTTTGGCATTGGAAACAAAATAAAAAAACCGCTTCTTTCTAATAAAAGCGGTTTTTCAACAAAATAAACAAACTCAATATTATAATTTTCCATCTTTGATTTCATCCACAATCTCAGGATTGAGTAAGGTTGATGTGTCACCAAAGTTAGAAAAATCGCCTTCTGCAATTTTTCGTAAAATACGACGCATAATTTTTCCCGAACGTGTTTTGGGTAAGCCACTTACAAACTGAATTTTATCCAATTTGGCAATTGGACCTATTTGGTCCGAAATTAATTGGTTGATTTCTTTGGCCAAATTATCGCGATCACGACTCTCACCTACTTCTTTCAAAATAATAAAACCGTACAATGCGTTTCCTTTGATATCATGAGGGAAACCAACAATAGCACTTTCTGCCACAGCTGGATGTTCGTTGATGGCATCTTCAATTGGAGCAGTTCCTAAATTATGTCCAGAAACGATAATTACATCATCTACACGACCCGTAATTCGGTAATAGCCCACTTCATCGCGCAAAGCACCATCACCTGTGAAATATTTCCCTGGAAAAGCAGTAAAATAAGTCTCTTTATAACGTTGGTGATCACCCCAAATGGTGCGAGCCATCGATGGCCAAGGAAATTTAATACACAAACTTCCGGTTACTTGATTGCCTTCAATTTCGTTGCGCAATTCGTCCATCAAAACGGGTTGAATTCCAGGTAACGGTAACGAAGCATAAGTAGGTTTAGTTGGTGTTACAAATGGAACTGGAGAAATCATAATTCCGCCCGTTTCGGTTTGCCACCATGTATCTACTAACGGACAACGCTTTCCTCCTACGTGATCGTTGTACCAATGCCAAGCTTCTTCATTGATAGGTTCACCCACAGAACCAATCACTTTTAATGAGCTCAAAGGAAAACGTTGAACATAATCTAAACTTTCTTTGGCTAACGCACGAATAGCAGTTGGAGCAGTATAAAATTGGTTGACTTTATGTTTTTCAATTACTTCCCAAAAACGACTAAAATCAGGATATGATGGAACACCTTCAAAAATAACTGTTGTTGCGCCATTTAAAAGAGGTCCGTAAAGAATATACGAATGTCCTGTAATCCAACCAATATCAGCAGTACACCAATACACATCGTTTTCTTCATAGTTGAAAATATTTTTAAACGTATAAGCAGTATAAACCATATAACCAGCGGTAGTATGCACCATTCCTTTGGGTTTTCCGGTTGAACCTGAAGTATACAAAATGAATAAAGGATCTTCAGCATCCATTATTTCAGCCACACAATTCGGTATAGCAGCATCCATCAACGGTTGAAGCCATTGATCGCGGCCTTCTTTCATGTTGACATTGGTATTGGTTCTTTTCACGACCAACACTTTTTCAACACAAGGTGATTTTTCCAATGCTTCATCGACAATTCCTTTTAAATCGATGGCTTTGTTGCCACGGTAACTTCCGTCAGAAGTGATGACCATTTTACACTCAGAATCATTGATACGAGCCGAAACTGCAGCAGATGAAAATCCAGCAAAAACTACAGAATGAATCGCTCCAATACGCGCGCAAGCTAAGATTGAAACAGCCAATTCAGGAATCATGGGAAGATAAATACAAACGCGATCTCCTTTTTTAATTCCTTGTTCACGAAGTACATTGGCCATTTTTGAAACTCTAGCATACAATTCGTTATACGAAA
The DNA here is from genome assembly GCA_964414655.1 of uncultured Flavobacterium sp. Taxonomy (GTDB): domain Bacteria; phylum Bacteroidota; class Bacteroidia; order Flavobacteriales; family Flavobacteriaceae; genus Flavobacterium. The sequence continues at coordinate 12,014 of CAYPXI010000006.1, forward strand.
TATGTTGCGCTTCCTCATTGGGATCATTAGGTTCGAATATAATAGCTGTTTTTTCACCACGTTTTGCCAAATGTCGATCAATACAATTTTTGGTAATATTAACTTTAGCATCAACAAACCATTTGAATTGCGCTTCTTGCATATCAAACTCGACTACTTTTTCCCATTTTTGGTACCAAGTAAAGTTTTCATCGGCTATTCTATCCCAAAATTTTCTAGGTTCACGCACCGATTTTTTATACATTTTAAAATAATGCTCTAAATTGTCTATTGTATAGTAACTCATTGCTGTTCTTTTATTATTATTTGTTTGTAATGTAAATGTAATGATTCTGTTAAAGTGAAAAAGATTTTTCTTGCTAAATTACTATACACAGTTTTGAGTTTTGAGTGTTTAGTTTTTAGTAATTTGATTAAGACGTGTAAAGACAATAATGACTTTTAACTGATAATTTGACCGTCTTTCATTTCGATAATGCGATCGCTTTTGTGGGCAAAATCGTCATCATGAGTTACCGCAATAATGGTTTGCCCGAAATTTTGAGTCAGTTCTTGAAAGATGTCAAAAACGATAGAAGTATTTTTACTATCCAAATTTCCAGTAGGTTCGTCACCCATTATGATTAAAGGATCATTAATTAGCGCACGAGCAATGGCAACACGTTGTTGTTGACCGCCCGAAAGTTTGCTAGCTGGTTTTAGCGCTTGATCTTGCAAACCAAGAATTTCTAGTTTTTGGTAAGCACGTGCTTCAATTTCTTTTTCGGTTAGTTTTCCTAATTTTAAAGCTGGAATCATCACATTTTGCAAGCAAGAAAATTCAGGAAGCAAATAGTGGAATTGAAACACAAATCCGATTTTTTCGTTACGAAGTTCGGCCAATTGATCTTTGGTTAAGCCAGTAACTAGTTTATTATCAATATACAATTCACCTTTATAATCTGTATCCATTGTAGATAAAATATACAAAAGTGTTGATTTTCCACTACCCGATTTTCCAATCATGGACAGGAATTCTCCTTTTTTTACATCAAATGAAATGTTTTTCAACACCTGAAACTCAGTCGGCTGATAGAAGAATTTGTCAATATTTTTTGTTTTCAAAATAGAATCCATAATTATCTTCTTAAGATTTCAACCGGATCAACATTGGCCGCTTTTTTGGCTGGAATGTAACCTGCGAAAAACGTAATTATCAATCCAATAACAATACCTTGAATGAATTTTTTTAGTTCATAATCAATTGGAAAATAGCCAATATCGCCACCAACATAGACTTTCTTTAGAATTGTAATCAGAATTGTGGCTAAAATCATTCCGCCAATAACTCCCATAATTCCTATAGAAACAGCTTGTGTAACAAATATTCGGACCACATCTTTTCCTTTAAATCCCATTGCTTTCAGTATGGCGATATCGTTTATTTTTTGAGAAACCGTCATGTTTAAAATATTGTAAATTCCGAAGCCAGCCACTAATAAAATGGTTAAGGATACGAACGTAATAATTATTTTACGCATTTTATTGGCTGCCATTAGTGTTTCGTTGGCTTGCTTCCATCCTTCGGCTTTGTAGCCTGATAAATTTTCAATCTTTTTGGCAATATCTTCCGCATTTTCAGGATCGGTAATGTTTATGTTGATATCTGTAATATAGCTATTTCCTTCTTTAAGCAATTGTTGTGCAGCCGACAAGTTAATGTACGATTTGGTTTTGTCTGTAATGGAATTGTTGGTTTTAAAAATTCCGATAATTTTAAACGTACGATTAACGCCTTTTGAAGAAGTTAAATTGAGATTGTCGTTGACGGTCAAATTCATTTTAGACGAAATGCCGCTCCCAATAACGATTCCATTCGGATTGGATTTGAGCAAATCAAAATTGCCTTCTACCATAAACGATTTGATGTTGTACATTAAATTGGCTTCATCTGGTTTAATTCCGACTGCCAAACCAGAAATTTGTGATTTTCCGTTGTTATAAAACACATTAGAGTTGACTTGAGGCGTAACCACCGTCACTTCTTTTTGTTTGAGAATTGTTTCAATAATCAAATTAGGATTAATAATCGTGTTGTTGACTGGAACCACTTTGGGATTGATAATGATAGGTTTTCCATTTTTATCTTCAATCAGAGGTCGGCTTATTTCATCGTCTTTGTACAAACGAATATGCGAATTGGATTTGAAAATTGATGCATTCGAACTTTTATCAAATCCGACCATCATGCTGTTCATAAAAATATAAATTGACATCCCTAAAACAACACCCAAAACCGCTACAGCTGTGAGTTTTTTGTTGGAAAAGATATACGTTTTCGCTATGACTGAATTAATATTCACTTCTTAAGTTTTTAGTTTTAAATTTTTAGTGTTGAGTTATTTGTGGTGACTAAAAACTCAACACTCATAACTCATAACTAGTTAAGGTTTTAAAGGTAAAAGAACATCATCTTTAGTTATGCCATCCACTACTTCAACGTATTCGGTTGAGATGATTCCTGTTTTGATAATCACGTTTTCGTCTTTGCCTTTTACATTAACTTTGTTTCCAAAGCCTACATAATTTCTTGGAATGAGTAAAGCATTTTTCTTTTCTCCAACAAAAATATTAGCTTCCAATTGAGTGCCGAAAAGCGCATTTGTAATGGCTTCATCAAAAGTAACTTTACAAATAAACGATTGCGATTGTGTATCGAAAGCCGAGAGAATTTCAGTTACTTTTCCGTTGTACACTTTACCTTTATTGGTGTTTAGTTTTACGTAAACGATTTGTCCCAATTGTACTTTTCCGATGCTATTTTCATCTACATTGAGAACGGCTTCTACTCTTTTTTGGTCTCCAATAGTGGCAATCACTTCTCCTTTTTTGACATAATCGCCGTTGTTTTTGAACTTTTTAATCACAGTTCCGCTTTCAGTTGCGGTAATTGAATTGTAGTTTTTAAGAACTTGATTGTTTCTGAGTTGTCCTTTTGTAGCGATTTGCTGTTGTTTGGCTTGTTGCAAAATAACAGCATATTGTTTTTTTAAGGCGTTCCAATTCGATAGCGAGTTTTTGGCTGCCAATTGTGCATTTTCGTATTCCACTTTTGAACCAATATTACTTTGATTCAAGCGTTCGTAGCGTTCGGCATTCTTCTTGTCTTGCAAGTATTTACTTTCGGCAAATTGAATATTTTGTTCCATTTGCAACAATGCTGGCGCGTTGATCGAAACATTTTGATTGGAAATCACCAATTGTTCTTCGGCTACATTAGCATTAATTTCATTAGTTGGATTGTCTATAATCGCTAAAACTTTTCCTTTATTTACGCTATTTCCTACTTCAAAATTGATGTTTTGAATAACACCATCAGTCTGAGCTGTTAAGTTATAAGAATTGTCCCATTCGAGTTGCCCCGATGCAAAAACGAGTTCTTTTATGTCTTGCGTAATGGGTTTGATTTCTTTAGAATCGCCACACGAAAGAAGTGTTAGCAGTAAAATTGAGAGAATTATTTTTTTCATTTCTTAATTAAATTAATGGCTGTTGTCATGATTGAATTTCCTTGTTGCAACAAATTGAGTTCAAATTTTGAGAATTTCCATTTGAGCATCATCATTCGAAAACTTCCCATGATAATATGAACTATATCTTGCGTCGGAATTGTAGTAGTAAATTCATTATTGTTTTTTCCTTCGTCAATAATTGTTGTAATTAGTTGAAGTTTGAAGGAAATAATTTTCATGATAGAACTATTGATTTTCTCTGTTTCATCAAACAAACCTTCTGATAAAATAGCAATGATAAAATGAGGGTTTTGACTGAAATAATTGAATTGACTTTTGAAAATTTGTTGTAATTTTTCTTCAGAAGAAACCGCTTTACTTTGAATTAACTCAAGTCGCTCTTTGATATTAAAGAACAAGTAATCTAAGAGTAAAACAACAATATCTTCTTTGTTGTTGAAATGCCGATACAAAGCGCTTTCAGAAAAACCCATTTCTTGTGCTAGGTTTTTGGTTGTTAAACCTTTTATACCTTTTGTCATCAACAATTTTCCAGCAGATTCTATTATTTCCTGTTGCCTTTTGGATGTTGTATCTATCATTAGTTCGAATAAGTTAGTGAACATTCACTCTGCAAAATTATATAAAAAAACCAATATCCATCAAAGAATATTGGTTTAGTTATTAACTATTTGTAAGAACCTATTTTATTGACTTGCAAAACCTCTGAAATTTCATCGATAATCGCTTCATCATCAATAGTTGACGGAATTTGAAAATTTTCACCATCGGCGATGCTTCGCATTAATTTTCGTAAAATTTTACCCGAACGTGTTTTGGGTAAACGTTGCACCATTACAACATCGCGCAAAGAAGCCACCGCTCCTATTTGATCGCGAACCAATTGTACAATTTCATGTTGCAGTTGGAAATGCTCAATCGATTCGCCTGATTTGTTCACTACCAAAGCCAACGGAATTTGACCTTTTAAATCGTCGTTAATTCCAATTACAGCACATTCTGCTACCGAATGATGAGACGAAACAATTTCTTCCATTTCGGCAGTTGATAGTCGGTGACCAGCAACATTAATCACATCATCTACACGACCTGTGATATAAATGTAGTTTTCATCATCTTTAAAACCACCATCACCCGAGAAATAATATCCTGGAAATTTGTTCAAATAACCCGCTTTGAATCGCTCGTTATCGTTCCATAAATCGAGCATGGTTCCTGGAGGTAAAGGCAATTTGATGACTACATAACCTTCTTCATTTGGACCTAATTCTTGTCCGTTTTCACCAAAAATCCGAATGTCATATCCAGTTACTGCTTTTCCTGCAGAACCTGGTTTGATTGGTAAATACTCTACGCCCATCATATTGGCAATCATTGGCCAGCCTGATTCGGTTTGCCACCAATGATCGATAGTTGGAATTGGAATATGTTCGCGGTACCATTCTAATGTAGCCACATCACAGCGTTCGCCAGCTAAAAACTGCGTTCGCAAGCACGACAAGTCATATTGCTTGATGAAATCACCATTTGGATCTTCCTTTTTAATGGCTCTAATGGCTGTTGGAGCGGTAAACATAACACTCACACGATGCTCGGCAATTACGCGCCAAAATGTACTAGCATCAGGCGTTTTGATAGGTTTTCCTTCAAATAAAATAGTTGTATTTCGATTGAATAACGGTCCGTATACAATATAACTGTGACCAACCACCCAACCCACATCGGAAGCTGCCCAGAAAACTTCATCGGGTTTTACACCATAAATGTATTTCATTGAAAATTTAAGTGCAGTTGCGTAACCACCTGTATCTCTGACAATTCCTTTCGGCTTTCCTGTGGTTCCTGAAGTGTATAAAACGTACAACGGATGCGTAGCATTGACAGGTTCACAAAGTGCTTCTTCAGAACCATAAACCAAGGCATCGTAATCAACATCGTATTTTTTAAACGGAATTCTCGCGCCTAATTTTCTATTGAGGACAATGACTTTTTTAGGTTTGTGTTCGGCCAATTCAATAGCTTCGTCAACCAAAGGTTTGTAAGCAATAAGACGGTCAATTTCGATTCCAGACGAAGCTGTAATAACCAATCGTGGTTTACAATCGTCTATGCGAATGGCCAATTCGTGTGGCGCAAATCCTCCAAAAACAACCGAATGCGTCACTCCTATTCGAGCGCACGCCAACATAGCAAAAGCTGCTTGTGGAATCATTGGCATGTAAATTACAGCTGTGTCACCTTTTTTTAATCCTAATGAAATCATTCCACCAGCTAGTTTGGCTACTTCTGTTTTGACTTCATTAAACGTATATTTTCGAACGGTTTGTGTAACAGGAGAATCGTATATAATAGCAATTTGATCGCCAAAACCCTCTTCAATATGTTTGTCTAAAGCCAAATAACAAGCGTTGAGTTCGCCATCCTTGAACCAAATCGGATAATCATTTTCGTCTTTGGAAAGTATAGTTTTAGGCGATGAAAACCATTTGATTTGATGTGATTGTTCTTCCCAAAAAGCTTCAGGGTTTTGAATGCTCTTGTTGTAAAATTCTTCGTAATTCATTAGTATTGTTTGGTTTGTGGTTGTTTTTATGATAGAGTAAATTTAATCATTTTAACTGTACAACTTTGAAAATTATTGCTAAAATAATATACATGGAATTTGTGTTTAGAGCAAAAAAAATGACCGAATTGTACATTCGATCATTGTATAAGAGTAAAATGAATTAATGAGTTAAGAAATCAACTCCATCACTTGTTCAACGACTTTTTTAATAGAAAATGGTTTGGTGAGATAAGCATCTGCTCCCAACGCCATTCCCTTTTCGATGTCGCTTTCTTTGTTTTTGGCTGAAAGGAAAATGACTTTAGTGTGTTTTAAATTATCGTCTTTACGAATTTGTTCCAAAGTAGCATAACCATCTACCATTGGCATCATTATATCGAGAATAATCACATCTGGGAAATTGGTTTTTACAATATCTAATGCTTCTTGTCCGTCGCGAGCAATAAACACTTCAAAATTATTTTTCTTGAACGTATATTCTAACGACATTACAATGTTGGGTTCGTCGTCAACGATTAAAATCTTTTTCATAAATATTCATTTTTGCATTCTAATTTTTAGGTAACGTAAATACGATACAAGCTCCTTTTACACTGGGTTGCGCCCAAATTTTACCTTTGTGATGTTCAATAATTTGTTTACAAATCGCCAATCCTAATCCGCTGCCAACAGGTTTTTTGATGTTTTGATTGGTCGATTGATAAAACTTGTCAAATATAGCTTCAAAATCGTTTGAATTAATGCCTTTTCCGTTATCTTGGACTAAAGTATGAATAAAATCATCTTTTTCAAATAGCTGAATAGTAATTAAGCCCTCACTTTCGGGACAAAATTTTATTGCATTGGAAAGTAAATTTGTAATTACCTGAACGATACGATCTTCATCATAAAAAGCCATCACCAAGTCTTTGCTTTCAATATGAACTGCAATTTTTTTGTTTTTGATTAATTGTTGTAATGGTTCGATTGCGTGCTCGATTGTGCCAACTAAATTATTATAAGTGGGATGAATGGTTTGTTTTCCGGTTTCAAATTTTTCTAAATCTAAGATTTTATCAATCAAACGATTCAACCGATCTGATTCAGAAATAATATTTTGCAAGAACTGTTTTTTGAGTTCATCTGGAATTTCATCATCATCATGCAAAATTTCACTCGCAGCGCGAATAGCAGTTATTGGCGTACGTAATTCGTGGGTAACAGTATCTAAAAACTCGTCTTTTTGTTTGTCTTTTTTGATTAGTGACTCGTTAGCATTTTTTAGTTTATCCGAAATTTCCTTTAACTCATTGGATGTTTCAGTAAGTTTCTTGTTAATAATGATATTTTCTTTCGATTCTTCTAAAATTTTCAAGACTTCGGGCAAAGTGATTTTTTCTTCTTTCACCACACTTGAAATCAATATTCGTGCTGAAGCCGTTCCAATGTGACCTGTAAGCAAATTTTCTGAGAATTTAATCAATCGCGCATCAGCCAATTCTATATTTTTATCGACGTTGTATTTTACGTTAAAAATATTCATGGCTCGTTTGGTTCGGTCTTCGCCTAAAAAACGAATCAATACTTTTTCAATATCATTTCGATACGCTGTTCCTTTCCAGATAAAAGCATTTTCATGGTTGGTGATGTATTTGTTGATGTCAACAAACATTTCGGCATAATTGCGTTCGCGGTAATTGCCTTTAAAACTAACAGAAACTCCGAAATAGGTTATAGTGTTAAATAAAATACTCCAAAATAAAGCATGTGGAACAGGTTGCAGGTAATCCAATCCAAATAGTTGTAAAGGTTTTAATAGATGAATTCCCATAAAACCTTCAGAAATAAATGAACTTCCCGAATGTGTTATTCCATATGAATACGGAATTAATAAAGTATAAATGCAAATCGCAAATCCGATTAAAATACCATAAATAGCACCCAATCGAGAACCTCTTCGCCAATATAAAGCACCAAAAAAAGCAGGAGCCAATTGCGCTATAATGACAAAAGCTACCAATCCTATGGAAACCAAACTGTAATCTAAACCGAAGAAACGGTAAATAAAATAGGCTAGAATAATGAGTGAAAATATACCAATTTTTCTACTATTCAAGATGGATTTGCTACTGATGGTTTCGGCACTTTTCAGTTTACCTAATAGATTGTAAGGAATCAGAATATTGTTGGTTACCATAGTGGAAAGTCCGATTGACGACACTACAATCATTGAAATAGCAGCCGAAAATCCGCCAAGGAAAACTAAAACCGTCAATGTTTTATTGTGGAAAAATTGCGGAATAAGAAGCGAATAAGTATCGGAATTAACATTTTGACCCTCAAACAAAATATTGCCGCCCCATGCAATTGGATAGACAAAAAGATTGAATATCAAAAGATATAGCGGAAACAACCAAACCGCAGTATTGATATGATTTTCACGGTTGTTTTCGATGACCGAAACTTGAAATTGACGCGGTAACAAGAAAATAGCAAACATCGAAAGAACACAAAGCAGAAACCAATTAATTGCTTGCGGTAATCCGCCGATAGTGTTTCGTTCTTTGAATTTTTCTAGAATAGATGCTTTTTGGTAAATATCATCAAAACCATCAAAAACAAAATAAGTTACATAAACACCAATGATGACAAAGAAAACCAATTTTAAAACACTTTCCATCGCCACAGCGGTTACAATTCCTTTTCTTTTTTCAGAAGCATCAACATAACGCGTTCCGTAATACGATGAGAACAAAGCTAGTGCCACAGCAACATAAGTTGTGTTGTCATCAAAAATAAAAGAACGAATTGGCGTGTTGGTTACAATGTGAAACGTTTCGGCTATAGCTTTAAGTTGTAATGCGATATAGGGTAAAATTCCTGTAAGGCAAATCACCGTTACAATGGCGCCAAGAAAACGACTATTGCCGTAGCGAAGCGAAATGAAATCGGCTATACTTGAAATCTTATTCACCCGTGAAATTCGAATAATTTTTTTCAAGATCAATATCCACGAAGGTGCAATAATGATTGGCCCGAGATAAATAGGAAGATACCCTAGGCCACTTTCGGCAGCCACACCAATACTTCCATAATACGTCCAAGCCGTACAATAAACGGCCAATGATAATGTGTAGACATACGGATTGTTGGTCCATTTGCTGTTGCCTTTTTTTTCTGCCCAATGTGCAATGTAAAAAAGTACAGCTAAATAGCCCGTTAGAATCACTAAAAGAACTATACTATTCATTGTATCGTTTGACTATGATGAAAGAAAGCAAAATTGAAAACATCCAAATTGAAAAAAAGTAGATGTAAATGACAGGAAATCCCAATACATTTTCAGCTGAATCAAATAACAACACGATAGGCATGTTTAAACCTACGAGTAAAATCATTGATACAATTACTAGTTTTTGTTGGTGGCGTTTTTTCATGTAAAATTTCTTCTCAAAGGCACTAAGTTAGTTTATTTTTTCAATTATCAAATATATAATAAAACCAAAAGCCCTTATAAAAATAAGAGCTTTTAGTGCTAACCAATAGCAAATTAATTAATCTTCGTATTCATCGGTTATAGCATACCAACCAAAAATGGTCAAACCAGTAACAACCATGGGTAGAAGGATGAAAAACACAATAATACCGAAAACCAAATCATCTTGTTTTCCGGAAGTTAATTTGCCTCCGAAAATTCCGATTGCATAGTAAGCAACAGCTGCTGCTAAAGCGATCCATACAATTCCTAAATATTTTTTTAATGCATTCATAGTAGTAAGATTAGTCGTGAAGAGTATTAATTTTTTTATCGATATAAATCATTCCGATGACGAAACAAACCGCCGCAATTCCAATTGGATACCAAAGACCTTCCAGATAGAATTCAGCATCGCCAGCATCTTTGGCCGAAGTTACGAAATAGGTTGAAATGGCAGGAAGTAAACCTCCAAATATACCGTTTCCAACGTGGTAAGGTAATGACATCGAAGTATAGCGAATTTTCACAGGGAACATTTCTACCAAGAAAGCCGCAATCGGACCATATACCATAGTTACAAAAATTACTTGAATAAAGACTAAGAACACTAACATCCAACGATCACTGCTGTTGATGGTTTTGGTTACTTTGGTTTCGATTTTGTCTTTTCCTTTGTCATCCACCATTAATTTTCCGTTTTCGAAATGTTTTGTTTTGATTTCTTCAACAGTAGTTCCGTCAGCATAAGCTTTTGTTGTAGTGTAGATTGAATCCATTTTAGCTTCATCAATTTCTTTCATTGAAGGAACCGTTTTGGTTTGCTCTACAATTTCAGTTTTTAAAGTTAAATCAGTAGTTTGATACATGGCTTTGTAGATCGGTCTGTACAACAAAATAGCCAATAACATTCCACCCATCATGATGTATTTTCTACCTACTTTATCACTCAACCATCCAAACACAATGAAGAAAGGAGTTCCCAATACTAAAGCAATACCTAATAGCATATCGACTTGGGATGAGTCAATATTTTGAACTGTTTTTAAGAAGTTCATCGCATAGAATTGTCCAGTATACCAAACCACACCTTGTCCCATCGTAGCTCCGAATAATGCTAGCAATACAAATTTTAAGTTGTATTTGTGTCCGAAACTTTCTTTTAAAGGATTAACCGATGTTTTGCCCTCCGATTTAGCTTTAGCAAATACTGGCGATTCATGCATGTTTTTACGAATCATGTACGATACAAATACCATGATGATCGAAACCCAAAATGGTACTCTCCATCCCCACTCTTCGAAGGCTTCTTTTGATAAAGCTCCTTTGGTTAATAAGATAACCATCAATGAAATGAACAAACCAACCGTTGCTGTAGTTTGAATCCAAGAAGTCCAATACCCTTTTTGTCCGGCTGGAGCATGTTCGGCTACATAAGTTGCGGCTCCACCATATTCACCTCCTAAAGCCAAACCTTGTAGTAAACGTAAGATTAAAACCAATAAAGGCGCCATAAACCCAATGGTTTCATAACTCGGAATACAACCAATTAAGAAAGTCGCTCCACCCATTAAAAGTAAGGTTACCATAAACGTATATTTTCTTCCGATTAAGTCGCCTAATCTTCCGAAGAATAATGCTCCAAACGGACGCACTACGAAACCAGCCGCAAATGTGGCTAATGTTGATAAGAAGGCCGCTGTTGGGTTGTCTGAAGGGAAAAATTTAGTTGAAATTACAACGGCTAAACTACCAAAGATGTAGAAGTCATACCATTCGATCATTGTTCCCATTGAGGAAGCGGAAATCACTTTCCAAATTCCACTTGTTTTTTTGTCGCTCATATAGAATATTTTTTAGTTGGTTAATTAATTAGAATGCGTAGGCACAAGAAATCATAAGACGCACATTCGAAACATCTCTAGTGTTCAAATCGGCTGTACCATCTCCATTGGTGTTTAAATCGCCCCAAGTAGCCGCTGTGTATTCAATTTCAGGAGTAACTCTGAATTTATTTTGTTTGAAGTCAACGCGACCTGATACACGCATTACGTTATCGATAACACGAGTTCCAGAAACGCCTCTCATATAGTATTTTACAGTTTCACCAGGAGCAGCTGTTCGTCCAGTACCATCATTAGAAGTATAACCAAAGAAAACACCAGGAGCGATTTTTTTACCATTTCCAGCAATATCAACCCAGAAAGCGGTTGTTTTAGAGGCTTCATAGGTCTCTACTGCATCAGGAGCAGTGTAACCTGCAAAACCACCTAACATTACAAAGTTGTACATATCACCACCAGTAATCCCGTATGCCTTTACTAAGAATTTATCATTAGAATATTTTAAATAAGCCAAAAATGAAGTACTGTTTACTTTTTCTGAAGTTGTCACTTTCGTTCCAGATGGCGCTAATGTGTATTCGGTCAAAGGCTGTAATGTTTTATACTCTGCACCAATTCCCGCTATCCAATTGGTATTTTTAAACTGTAATTGTCCATGAAAAGTAGGTGCATATGAATTAATTGCAGCTGAATTTTGTGTTCCGCCAGTGGCAGTTGCGGTTGTAAATTCTCTTTCTTTATAGGCTGTCAAAGCAAATGATAACTCTTTGGTGAAATTTTGTTTAATACGAACTTGAGTAGCCCATCCAAAAGGATTGAACAAAATTCCAGTGTTGAAGTTGGCTACACCCGGAAATACTTCTGGTATAAAAGCAGGATACCAAGTTTGTCCCATTACAAGTGATGTTTTTGCCCAATCCATGTTGATGTGAGCATGACGCAAACGAAACAATCCAATAGAAGCTTCAGTATTTCCAAAGAAATCACCTTCTAATGTTCCGCTCATTTTGGCACCCCATACTTTTGGGCCTTTTACTTTAGTTCCCAAACGAGATACAATAGCCAAGAAATTGGATGATCCAACATCATTAAAATCATCACCGAGAGCTGGTGAGTCAAGTGGATACAAATTCAAATTACTTTCTCTAACTGTAGCAGATTTTCGGGTGTCCCAGATGTAATCTGCTCTAATAAAGCCATACAAACTTACATCCCATTCTTTTTCTGCGGGTGCTGTTGGCGCTGGAGTAGCTGGAGTTGTCGTTTGAGCATTTCCTGTAAATGATAATGCCGCAAAGGATAACAAAATTAATTTTTTCATAAGGTTTAAAATTTGGTTAGTAATACATTTTTGCATGACCAAATTCTAAATTTTTGTTAATGAAAAAAATTATGATATATATATGTGTAAAGTATATAGTTAATCTTTAAAACGCTCCCATTTTATAAGCATAAATTTATCACCCAACTCCGTTATTATCATTCCAGCTCCTTTCAATTGATCCTTGTTTTTTAAAAATTCGACCAATTCCAAATGGTTGTATATCTTATAGGTAGGATGATAATCAGTATGATTGGGTTTGGTGACTTTATATTCTTTCACCCAATTGCTTATAGTCACGTGCGAAACACCTATAATTCGCTCTATTTCTCTAAAACTCAAACCTTCTAAAAACAATTGTAGTGCTTTGGTTACGTAATAACTATCAATCTTTTTGCCTAGTTTGTTGACGGTAAAGTAATAATTGCATTTTTTGCATAAATACCTTTGTCTATCTTTGATAACACCACTTTTTACTATAGTATCACTTTGGCATTTTGGACAAGCAACAATCTCCATATATATAAATTTTGCATAAATATACTAAATTAGCAAATATATAAAAATACTTTTAGCATTTATTTTACTATATATTTGTTTAGAATGCAATTTTATTGCTTTTTAATTGCGTTTTGTTTAATTTTATCAATCGATTACTATTCCAAAAACTACTGTTAGCTTTCTATTTCGTTATAAATTTTCAAACAAAATTAGCAAAATAACTGTATTAGTATTAAGCTTTGTAACTCAAAATAAATGGAACATGATATAAATTAAAAGGTCAAACAACTAATGAGTAGATGCGTTTTTATATAAGCTTTTTAAATAATCAATATTGTGCGCTTTAATCTATACCTAAAAGGCTATGAAGAAAATTTCATAGCCTTTTTTGTATTAATTTTTTATATAATCTAGCCTCCTATTGGACCTATTACTAACGATGATCCTGGCGCGATTGTATTAGAACTAACAGTTCCATTGCTCGCGTTAACAGGAATTAATGGCGTTTGGTCAAGCATTGTAACTGATGATTTAGTTCCATCTTGAGAGGTAAACGAAAAAACAGTTGTTTGAACAGCAATAACAGTTGGAGAAGGAACTAAAAGTTGTCCTGTTACATTAACAGTCGCCGTTACTTTTACTTTAGAAACATTTTTCACCATAATATTTGCTATAGTGTTGGCAACAGTTGAATCGTCTGAAGCATTGCCTGAATCATAAGAATCAATAGCCTCCGTCATGTTGCTACTACTATTGCTGTAACTGCTCGATCCATGGCCAACTAACCAACCAAAAATTCCAGATGAAGAAGATGCAGCAGAAGAGTAACTAGAAGCTTCTATCTGCTTTCTAAAACTACTGTTGTTTTGGTAACTATTACTGTTTTTTACCTCGTTAATAATCTGCGTAAAAGTTTCTTCAGAGATAGAATCAACTTCTATATCTATATTAACTGATACTGTGGCACCATAGCCCGGACTAACAGATACTTTTGTTGCTGTACCATAACCGTTCTGAATCTCTGCATTCTGAAATTGCTGATTTTGCTCTGTTCCAGTTAGCATAGCATATTTTGCTGATGATTTTGGCATTTCTGTCTCAGCAAATACAAACTGAGGAGGTTCAAATAAATTAATTTTTATTGACATAATGTAAATTTTAAAAATGAATAAATGATTTTACCATCTAAGGTTTGTTTGTTGTAATCAAAAAAAGTAATGGCCATTAAATTAAATACCTAGTTTTGATTGTATTACAAATTTAAAGTAGTGTTGTAGTTTAAAACAGAGTAGAAATACTTGTTTATAAAATACAGTAGAATCACCCAAGTAATTATACCTCTGAATTATGCGCTTTTTAGTTTATAAAATAAATGTGAAGCATTCTTTCGTCTAGAAATCAGGTATTTATACTCTGTTTTTTTTGATTTGGATTATATAATTTTATTTTAATTATAAATCTTAATCAAATCAATCAAATTATGTCAACACAACAAACAGCAAATGTTTACATTACCAACACTTCTGATGGTGATGCTTGGATTCAACTTTTTCACCAAAACTCATCCAATGGAACGCAAAGTGGAATGTGGTTTGCAAAAAGTAATCAAACAGTTGGACCGCTAGTAGTAAATTTTGAAACAGGAATTGGCAGTTTTGGTATACTAGATTACTGGTGTGCCATTATAAGAATTCAAAACGGATCAACTCCCGGAACTTTCATAAGCCAAACGGGTGGAATTGGAAACCCCGAATGGTATAAGGAATGTCAGTTAGAACACCAAGATGCAGGTCAGAATTTAACTTTTAGTGTTAATAGCATTACATTTAATATTAATGAACATTCAGGCGCTTGTACCGATGGAATGACTCAAGTTGGTAGTAGCAATTCGGTAAGTAATGTATTCGTTTTAATGCTCGAAAATCACTCTTTTGATAATTTATTGGCGATGTCAGGTTTACCTGGATTAACTGTCGCTACTAATTCCAATTCAAATAGTTATACCAATCCAGCTGGACAAACGTCTGTTTTCAATGTTTCTACTCCTGCTCCTTTGTCAATGATTACTGATCCTGGTCATGAATTTCCGGATACTTTAGAGCAATTAGGTGGCGTAAATGCAAATTATCCAGCGGGTGGTCCTTATCCATCTATTGATAATTCTGGATTTGCAGCAAATTATGCCACAACAACATCTGAAGGAAACCCACCACCATCAACCAATATTGGCAATATAATGGCGTGTTTTGATACAGCTAATCAATTGCCTTGTATGTATCAATTAGCACAAGAATTTGCGGTTTGCGACCATTGGTTTTCATCATTACCTGGTCCAACTTGGCCTAATCGATTTTTCTTGCATGGAGCTTCTTCAAATGCTATAGATTACAGTCCAACAAGTGTTCAAATAGGAACTTGGGAATTACCTTTACAGGGATTTCAATATCCGAATGGTTCCATATACAATAGTTTGAATTCAGCGTCAATTCCGTATCGATTTTATAATGATAATGATAATTCATTCACTGATGACCCTCAAAATGGTTCTATATTAGGAAGTGTAGCACAAGTTTCTTCATTGAGTGGCGTTACAATGTTAGACATCAATTCTATTACTAATTTTGCATCCGACTTGCAAAATCCGTATCCATATGGCTATACATTTATCGAACCTAATTATGGAGACATTACATCAACCTATGAGGGTGGCTCTTCTCAACATCCAATGGACGATGTGTATGGTGGTGAAGGATTATTAAAAGCTGTATATGAAGCCATTAGAAATTCGCCCATTTGGGAAACCAGTATGCTAATTGTGATATATGATGAACATGGTGGTTTTTATGATTCGATTGCACCGCCAGCAGCAGTAGCTCCTAATGATGGTTCAGGAAACGGAACTAAATATGGTTTTAATTTCCAACAATATGGCGTTAGGATTCCTGCAATTATAGCATCGCCCTTAATTCCAAAAGGCACAGTAGATCACACTCTGTACGATCATACTTCGGTTTTAGCAACTTTAGAATCTATTTTCGGGCTTTCAAATTTAACACAAAGAGATGCTAATGCAAACAATTTACTTAATTTACTTTCATTAAATACTCCGCGAACTGATTGTCCCTCCACTCTAGTTGATCCTCCTAAGCACATGAAAGCAACTCGAATGATCCGGTCAGTTAGCGAACAAAATGAACTTATGTCACAACCAATACCTGAATCGAGTAATTTGATGGGGTTTTTACATATTATGTTAAAAACAGAATATGAATTATCCGACAAAACTGAAGCTGATGAAAGAAGAATTTTAGAAAAATTCAAAGAAATCAAAACCAGAGGTCAAGCTATGGAATATATAAAAACTATTCAAAATAGAGTAGCTCTTGCCAAAAAAGTATAAAATCAAATCCTAATTATTATCAACAAAAGCAGAGTGACCTATATGTTATTCTGCTTTTTTATTTAGATTGAAGTTTTTTTCCGTTTTACTAATTATTTTACTTAATTTGTAGTAAATAGAATAAAATGCAATTCGACCCTAATGAATTAGAGCACTCAGCTGTTTATAAATTACTAACAGGTGCAGTTATTCCACGACCAATTGGCTGGATTTCAACCGTTGATCAAAATGGCATTAATAATCTGGCTCCGTTTTCTTATTTCAATGCAGTCGGTGAAGATCCTCCTCATGTTATGTTTTCTACAGTTCGTGGAAATGATACAAATAAAGATACTCTTAACAATGTTTTTTCAAACGGTCAATTTGTTGTCAATATGGTTACCGAAGAATTGGCAGAAAAAATGAACATTACTTCTCAATCCGTTGCTTCAGATGTAGACGAATTTGATTTGGCAAACCTTACTCCTATTCCTTCGGTAAAAATTAAACCAATGCGAGTCAAGGAAAGTCCTATTACTTTTGAATGTGAACTCGTGCATCATTATTTTTTAGAGAATCACAAAAATGGTGGTGCTTGTATAATTATTGGTCGTATTGTGATGATGCACTTTGCAGATGATGTTTTGTTGGATAATTTTAAAATTAATATAGAAACATACAAACCAATCGCTCGTTTGGCAGGATCAAATTATTCAAAACTAGGCGAGTTATTTTCAATCAAAAGAAACTAACGGTATTAATTAAACAATAAAAAATCGTGGTAATCCGCGTTGCAAAGCATCAGTTTTATCCGCATTCAAAAAGTATGAAAATAGCAGTAATCGGAGGAGGTCCAGGCGGACTTTACTTCTCAATCTTAACCAAAAAAGCAATACCTCATTGCCAAATCGACGTTTATGAACGCAACAAACCCGATGATAGTTTCGGATTTGGAGTGGTTTTCTCAGACGAAACCTTGGGCGAATTTCTGAAACGCGACATGCAATCGTACGAACTTATTCGAAGTGAATTTGCTTATTGGGATGATATTATTGTGGCTCGTGACGGCCAAAATGTAAGTATAGCAGGCAATGGTTTTTGTGGTTGTTCGCGTAAAACGTTACTCAAATTATTACACCAACGTTGCCGTGAAGAAGGCGTAAATCTGCATTTTGAACAAAATATTGACGACGTATCGCAGTACAAAGATGCTGATATCGTTTTGGCTTCGGATGGCATTGGAAGCGGAATTCGGACGCAATACGAAAAAGAATTCGGAACCAAAATCGTTTTAAAGAAAAACCGTTTTGTGTGGCTTGGTTCTACCAAACCGTTAGATGCATTCACTTATTTCTTTAGAACAACTCCGCATGGAACCATAGTTGCTCACACCTACCAATATGAAGCAGGAATGAGCACTTGGATTTTTGAATGTTCAGATGAAACTTGGCAAAAATTCAATTTTGAAATTACTAATGAAGAGGATACTATTTCCAAATTAACCGAAATTTTCAAAGATGAACTCGATGGTCATCCGTTAATATCCAATAAATCACATTGGCGCCAATTTCCTCACGTGACGAACGAGAATTGGCATTATAAAAACATTGTTTTATTAGGTGATGCCAAAGCTACTGCTCACTACTCTATCGGATCAGGAACTAAATTAGCAATGGATTGTGCAATTGGTTTATCAGATGCCGTAATTGCTAATCCTAATGATGTTCAAGCTGCATTTAAACAATACGATGCTACTCGAAGAAATATGGTTGAAATGATTCAATACGCTGCTTTGGTTTCTCTGGATTGGTTTGAAAACATGGATCGCAACATACAACATCCGTTTTATCAATTTGCTTTTGGATGCATGACACGTTCCAAAAAAGTCACTTTTGAAAACCTTAAATTACGAGATAAATCCTTTACTGATAAGGTTTTGGAAGAATTCAATAACAATATCAATGTCAAAAATCAACCAGCAGCTTTTTCTAAATTCAAATTAAGAGATTTAGAATTGCAAAACCGAATCGTAATGGCGCCAATGGGACAATATTCGGCTGAAAATGGTTTGATAAACGATTGGCATTTTCAACATTATACTGCTCGCGCTGTTGGTGGTTTAGGATTGATTTTAACCGAAATGACAGCGGTTTCTGAAACAGGACGTATTACTTTAGGTTGTGCCGGTATTTATAATGAAAATCAAATTGTTGAATGGAGAAAAGTAACTGATTTTATACATAAATATACGGCTTCTAAAATCGGAATTCAATTGGGTCATTCGGGTAGAAAAGGATGTTCTAAAATTCCGTGGGAAGATAGTTTTTCGGGCGAGAAATGGGAATTACTTTCAGCTTCTGCTATTCCATTTAGCGAAAATGCAGCAACTCCAAAAGAAATGTCAATTGCTGATATGGATTTAATTACTTCGCAATTTGTACAAGCAACCAAAAATGCCGATGAGGCTGGCTTTGATTTAATCGAATTGCAGGCGCATCACGGCTTTTTGCTGGCTTCTTTTCTGTCTCCATTAACAAACAAACGAACAGATGAATTTGGTGGAAGCATTGAAAACCGCTTGAAGTTTCCATTGCGTGTTTTTAATGAAATGCGCGCTGTTTTTCCAAAAGAAAAACCAATGTCTGTCCGAATTTCTGCAACCGATTGGGCTGAAAATGGTATTTTAGAAGAGGATGTAATCACTATTGCAACTGCTTTCAAAAAAGCTGGAGCCGACATTATCAATGTTTCTACAGGAAATACAGTCGAACACCAAAAACCACAAACAGGAAGAATGTGGCAAACACCTTTTGCAGATGCTGTTCGAAATACGGTTCACATCCCAACAATAACAGCAGGTTATATCCAAGATATTGATCAAATAAACACTATTATTTTAAACGGAAGAGCCGATTTGGTTGCTTTAGGAAGACCGTTATTATTAGACCCTAATTTTGTACGAAATGCACAGGCGTATGAACAATTTGAAGCCAACGATATTCCAAACCAATACAAAATGGGCATTTCACATCTTTATCCTTTAAAAAATAATGAAAGAAAGCAATTAGAAGGGATGAAAAAAGCATTAAAACCTAAGAGTAATAAGAAATGAGTTTCAATTTGAGAGTTACAAATTACGACTTGCAAAGTCGATTTGGACAGCAAATACTGTTGTTATTGATGTTTTTTGTATCATTATCTAATTTCGCTCAAGAAACCGAATCAACAATTGTAAGTGGCGAATCGAAACTACATTTCAAAACTTTTGGAACAGGAAAACCAATTTTAATTATCAATGGCGGACCAGGAATGAATAGTGATGGTTTTGCTACAGTAGCGCAAGAATTAGCTAGAATGAATTTTAAAACCATCATTTACGATCAGCGAGGTACTGGAAAATCTGCCATTGACAATCCAAATAAAACTAATATTACTATGGATTTGATGGTGGAAGATATTGAAAATTTACGTAACCATTTGAAAATTGAAAAATGGACCATTCTTGGACATTCTTTTGGCGGAATTATGGCCACTTATTATGCATCCAAACATCCTGAAGCTATAGACAAATTGATATTTTCTTCATCGGGTGGAGTTAATATGAAGTTCACATCTTACGTACAAAAACGATTGAGTGCTAATCTAACTTCAATAGAAAGTGACAGTTTAAATTTTTACCAAAGAAAAAGAGAAACGGGAGACAATTCCCAAAAAACTATTGAAAAACGAGCACACTTTTTAGCCAAAGCTTATGTGTTTGACAAATCAAAATCGATAGGAATTGCGCAGCGTATGACTACAACGAATTACACTGTTAATTCATTGGTTTTTGAAGATTTACTCAAAATTCCATTTGATTGTTCGAATTCGTTTCAAAATTTCAAACAACCTGTATTAATTTTACAAGGGAAAAATGATATCATTTCAATTGAAACCGCACAAGAAATAGCTAAAGCTTTTCCGAATTCAAAACTAATTCTAATGGAAAATTGTGGCCATTACGGTTGGCTCGATGCTAACGAACTATATTACGATTCGATCAATAAATTTTTAAATAATAAATAAGCTTAGTAACTCAGTTGCTCAGCTGCTAAGTAGCTAAAAATGAAACACTACGAAGATTCTTTTGCACACGATAATTTGCCTAGTAAAGACTTGCAACCAGAGTATGTTTTTACCGATTTACAGCAATTTCAACATCCTGAAATGCTCAATTGTGTGCATCGTTTACTGGATTATCATATTGAAAGCGGAAATGGCAATCGAATTTGCATCCGAACATTTGAAGAAAATTGGACATACCAAGATTTGTATGAAAAAGCCAATCAAATCGCTCATGTTTTGGTAGACGATTTAGGATTGAAATCAGGAAATCGCGTCTTGATTCGTTCGGCAAATAATCCAATGATGGTGGCGTGTTGGTATGCTATTTTAAAAGCGGGTGGAATTGTGGTAGCAACCATGCCTTTACTTCGCTCTAAAGAACTAACAACCATTATTGATTGTGCCGAAATTTCACATGCTTTATGCGATAAAGAGTTGGAAGAAGAAATGCATCTGGTAAAATCACCATTTTTACAACAAACTTGCTTTTACGGCAATTCGCAACTCGAAAGTTTGATGGATTCTAAGTCTAAAATCTTTGATAATTATCATTCCAAATCCGATTCGGTAGCTTTGATTGGTTTTACATCGGGAACAACTGGTTTGCCTAAAATGACTTCACATTATCATAAAGATATTTTAAATATATGTGAATGTTTTCCCCACTATTCATTACAACCAACATCTGAAGATATTTTTACTGGAAGCCCGCCAATTGGTTTTACCTTTGGCTTAGGTGGATTAGTATTATTCCCAATGTATTATGGCGCTTCAACATTTTTAATCGAAAAACCAAGTCCCGATTTATTACTCAAAGCCATTCAAGAACACAAAATCACAACCTGTTTTACGGCTCCTACTGCTTGGCGTGTCATCACTACTAAAGTCAACGAATTTGACATATCTAGCTTACGTAATTGTGTCTCTGCAGGCGAAACATTGCCTTTAAAAGTCTGGCAAGATTGGTACGATGCAACAGGTTTAAAAATCATTGACGGAATCGGTTCAACCGAAATATTGCATATTTTTATTTCTTCTAATAAAGAAAACATGAAACCTGGCGCAACTGGTGTTGCAATTACGGGTTACAAAGCCAAAATTGTGGATACAAACGGAAACGAGTTACCACGAAACGAAGCAGGAAGGCTCGCTGTTCAAGGAATTACAGGTTGTAAATACCTCAATCGAATCGATAAACAAAAAGAATATGTAGAAAACGGTTGGAACATTACTGGTGATATTTTTCGCCAAGACGAAGACGGCTATTTTTGGTTCGTAGCTCGTGGCGACGACATGATTATTTCCGCTGGCTATAATATTGCTGCCATTGAGGTTGAAAGCGTATTATTAACACATGAAGACATCTTAGAATGCGCAGTGGTTGGTTTACCCGATGAAGAACGCGGAATGTTGGTTTGTGCGCATATTGTTCTTAAAGATCAATCTAAAGCGACTGAGGCAATGAAAAACCGTATTCAGCACTGGTTCAAAGAAGTAGCTGCACCTTATAAATATCCAAGAGTAATCAATTTTACTGAAAGTTTACCTAAAACGGAAACGGGTAAAATTCAACGATTTAAATTGAAATAATACTCATCCTAACAAATTTTGAAAACCTTTTAGATCTTAAATAATTTAATACTTATAATGAGAAAAGCATTTCTAATAATAAGCATCACCATTCTTTCCTTAACGGGAATTTTAATTTATATCAATTGGAAGTTCAGTTTTCTTTTACTGCTATTTATTCCATTGATTTTGATGGGATTATACGATATGTACCAGTCCAAAAAAACCATTCGTAAAAACTTTCCTTTGCTGGGAAGAATGCGTTACTTACTGGAATCTCTCGGACCCGAAATGCGGCAATATTTTATTGAAACAGACACTGATGGTAAACCTTTCAATCGCTTGCAACGCAGTTTGGTTTACCAACGTAGCAAAAAGGAAACCGATTCAATGCCTTTTGGAACCCAACTCGATGTTTATCAAGATGGCTACGAATGGATAAACCACAGTATTCGTGCCATTCCGTTTTCACAAGTCAATCCCAATCCACGGGTTAAAATTGGTTCTTCTCAATGTACAAAACCTTACGAAGCGAGTTTATTCAATATTAGCGCAATGAGCTTTGGTTCGTTGAGTAAAAATGCCATTTTAGCCTTAAACAACGGAGCTAAACAAGGCGGATTTTATCACAATACTGGCGAAGGCGGTTTATCGCCATATCATTTACAAGGTGGCGATGTGGTTTGGAACATCGGAACAGGTTATTTCAGTTGCCGTAACGATGACGGAAAATTCAATTACGATGAATACGTCAAAAGAGCCACTTTGGATAACGTCAAAATGATCGAAATTAAATTCTCTCAAGGCGCAAAACCCGGTCATGGTGGCATCCTTCCCAAAGAAAAAGTAACCGACGAAATTGCCGCTATTCGACTGGTTTCTAAAGGAAAAGACATTCTCTCACCTCCTACGCATTCGGCTTTTACCAATCCGTTAGAATTGATGGAATTTGTGCAATTATTGCGAAAAGGCTCCGAAGGAAAACCCATTGGAATCAAAATTTGCATTGGGAATAAATCAGAATTTTTATCCATTTGTAAAGCAATGGTGGAAACCAAAACCTATCTCGATTTCATTACAGTCGATGGTGGCGAAGGCGGAACAGGCGCCGCTCCACAAGAATATTCTGATCATGTTGGAATGCCTTTACGAGATGCAATCGCTTTTGTTTACGATGCGTTGAATGGCTTCGCTATCAAAGATCAAATTAAAATTATTGCCAGCGGAAAAGTAATTTCGGGTTTTGATATCGTTCGTACACTTTCATTGGGAGCGGATTTGTGTAATTCGGCACGCGGAATGATGTTTGCCTTAGGCTGTATTCAAGCTTTAGAATGCCATGCTAACACTTGTCCTACTGGAATTGCCACTCAAAATCCCGAATTAGCCAAAGGTTTGGTTCCCGAAGAAAAAAGCGTTCGTGTAGCACGTTTTCAACACGAAACCGTAAAAAGTGCCATGGATTTGATGGCTTCGGCTGGCTTGGCGCATCCTCATGAAGTAACACGCGATGTCGTGACCACACGCATTGACAGAAACAAAGTAGAAACCTATGCCGAGATATTTCCCGAATTAGAACAAGGTTGTTTACTTCAAGAAAGTACAGTTCCCAAAGAATTTTTGTACTTTTGGAAGAAAGCAAACTCTACATCATTTTAAATATGAAAAAACTACTATTATTAATTACGTTGAATTGCTTGGCACAAGCGCCTTCAATTGAATGGCAAAAATCACTCGGAGGCTCTAACGATGATACATTGTTTGGTGCTTCACTAACCAATGATGGCGGGTATGTAGTAGCAGGATATTCAAATTCAACTAATAATTCGTTTTCCATCAATCATGGTTCAAGTGATGGCTACATCGTTAAGCTAAATGCTACAGGCACTGTAGAATGGCAAAAGTTAGTTGGTGGCTCTCTTGATGACTCTTTTAGCAATGTAATTAGCACTTCAGACGGAGGAATTATGGCTATTGGCTATACTAAATCAAATGATTTCGATGTAACCTCCAACTATGGTGGAAATGATGTATTTCTCGTAAAAATGAATCAACAAGGCGACATTGTTTGGACTAAAACCTATGGCGGTGCTGACAATGAAGTTGGCAATGCCATTGAAGAAACCAATTTAGGTGGTTATATTATAGCTGGAACAACTACCTCAAACACTTTCAATGGAAATACTGTAGACGATTTTGATGGCACTAATTCTTTTTTGCTCAAAATCGATGCCGATGGAAATATTCAATGGGTAAAAACCTATGGAAGTAACTCAAATGATTCATGTAGAGACGTTATTCAGTGTACGGATGGAGGCTATGCAACGGCCAATATCACAAATGCTAATAACTTTGCAGGAAGTATTGGATATCATTCTATATGGGTTTTTAAAACAAATGAAACAGGTGAGCTTCTTTGGCAAAAGGTATATGGTGACATACTAGATTGGACCTATTCTTTGCAACAAACAAGTGATAACGGATTTATTGTATCTGGGAATACAGTTTCTGGCTCTTCAATTCCTGGAGGACACGGTGCAGAGGATGCTTTCCTGATAAAATTGGATATGAATGGCGATTTGCAATGGCAGTATTGTTATGGCGGTTCTGCAAGAGAATATGCACTTGACGTTTTTGAAACTACTGATGGAAATTATATTTTTACAGGTGGTGCTTCGTCACAAAATAACGGACAAGTTTCAGGAAATCAAGGTAGTTCTGATTATTGGGTTGCAAAAACTGATGCAAATGGAACAATCATTTGGCAAAATTGCTATGGAGGTTCATCAATTGAATTGGCCTATGCAATAAAGCCTACTCCTGATAACGGATTATTTACAGTTGGTAAAAGTCGTAGCTCAGATGGCAACATTACCTCTTCTAACGGAAACTATGACTGTTGGGCTGTAAAACTAAATTTTAACATTCTTAATAATGAGAATTTTACCACCAATAGTCCAAAAATTTATCCAAATCCTGCCTCTAGTTATGTTAACATATACCTTGATCAATCTACTTCAATTGATCGTATTAAAATAACAAATGCCTTAGGAGAAATTGTTAAAGATTGTAAAGAAAACTTATATGGATTTGACTCAACCGATTTTCCGCAAGGTATTTATTTTGTTCAATTGTTTTTTGGAAATACCAATTTTCAAACAAAGTTTATAAAAAAATAATGGCAAACTATTTTACAAAACACGAAAAAATCCGTTTCAAACACATCGATTACGCCGGAATTGTGTTCTATCCACGTTTCCTAGAAATGCTCAACGATTTAGTCGAAGATTGGTTTGAAGAAGCGTTAGAACGACCTTTTTCAAAAATGCACGAAACCAACGGAATTCCTACAGTAGATTTAAAAGTGCAATTCAAAAATGCAGCCCGAATTGGCGAAATGCTAACCAAGCACCTTTGGGTAAATGAATTAAAGACGTCTTCTATCCTATGCGGATTTAAGTTTATAAACCAAAATGAACAAACCGTTTTAGAAGGCGAAGTGACTTTAGTAAACGTAAAAATTCAAGAAGATCGTCAAAGCATCAAAGCCGAAGCGTTCTCAGAAGAAATGAAAAATAGAATTTCAATATATATTTAAAAAATACTTTGTGAAACTTTGTGTTTACTCAGTGTAACTTTGTGTAACAACCAAATAAAATGGACTTCAAAAAATTCAAAGCCGCCACCGTTCAAACGTCACCTGTTTTTCTCAATATAGAAAAGACGATTGATAAAGCAATTTCATTCATCAAAGAAGCCAGTCAAAACGGTGCTCAGCTCATCGCTTTTCCTGAAGTGTTTGTAGCAGGTTATCCGTATTGGAATTGGGTACTAACACCCGTTCAAGGAAGCAAATGGTACGAACAGTTGTACAAAAATTCTGTAGCAGTCAACGACGCATCGATGCAACCTCTGTATCAAGCAGCCAAAGACCACAACATTCACATTGTCATCGGAATCAACGAACGCGGCGATAGTTATGGCGAAATTTACAACACCAATTTAATCATCGATAATCACGGGAATTTAATTGGAAAACACCGAAAATTAGTACCAACTTGGGCAGAAAAACTCACTTGGACCTCAGGTGATGGATCTTCTTTAAAAGTGTATAACACCGAAATTGGACCAATTGGAACGTTAGCTTGCGGAGAAAATACGAATACATTGGCTCGATTCACATTACTCACACAAGGCGAATTGATTCACATTGCCAACTATATTTCATTACCTACTGCTCCACCCGATTACAATATGGCTGAGGCAATTAAAATTCGAGCAGCAGCACATTCATTTGAAGGTAAATTGTTCACCATTGTTTCATGTTCAACCATTTCCAAAGAAATTGTTGACATTTTAAAACCCGAAGCACCACAAATTGAAGAATTAGCACAACGAAAAGACGCCGCTTTTTCAGGATTTATCGGTCCGAATGGTGCGGTAATTGGCCAACCGTTAATTGACGATGAAGGAATCATTTATGCAGATATTGATTTGGAAAAATGCATTCAACCCAAACAAATGCACGATATTTTAGGACATTACAACCGATTTGATATATTTGATTTGAGAGTGAATACGGCTCCAACACGAAAAATTACATTTATAGATAATCACGAGGAGTTTAATAAAAAATAGTTACTACTATTTTACCCTTTCAGAGTTTAAAACTCTGAAAGGGTTTCGAAAGTAAAATAAAAATATGAAAGAACAATTTTCAGACGACGTTATCGGTCGCGCAAGAGTAAAGGATACACCCGAACTCGAAGCCTATTACAAAGAACTCGAAAACCTAGGTGCTGGCGCTTTATGGACGGTTGCCAACGATATCGAGCCATGGGAACCACGAGCCAATTGCATTCCGATGCTTTGGAAATACGACGATTTACGCCATTTAGTACTACAATCATCGGAATTAGTAACTCCCGAACAAGCAGGACGTCGTGTAGTATATTTGGTCAACGACAAACTCAAACACATTAGCGCCGCAGTAGGCTTACTGTATACCGGAATTCAAGTGACGCGTCCGGGAGAATTTACTTCGGCGCATCGCCACCGAGCTTCGGCATTACGTTTTATCATGGAAGGAAAAAACGGTTATACGGTAGTTGATGGCAACAAAATTATGCTCGAAGTCAATGATTTTGTCATCACGCCCAATTCTGCTTGGCACGAACACGGCGTTGAAGCCGATGGTGAAACCTGTATTTGGCAAGACGGTTTGGATATTCCATTGGTTAACATGCTTGAAGCCAATGATTACGCTGTATATGACGGTAAACAACCTCTAACAAAACCATTGAACTTCTCTCCTATTACTTACGGTTGCGCCGGATTAATTCCAGCAGACCAAACGTGGAACAAATCCTATTCTCCTTTGTTCAAATATTCATGGTCAAAAGTATATCCAGCACTTTTAGAAGCTCAGAAAGTGAATGAAGTCAATCCGTTTGATGGAATTTTCATGAACTATTCCAATCCGTTAACTGGTGGTCATGTAATGCAAACTATGGGTGCAGCGATGCAATTATTACCTGCAGGTTTCAAAGGTAAAGCACACAAACATACTGGGTCTTTTGTTTATCAATGTGCTAAAGGAAAAGGATATTCGATCATCAACGGTCAACGTTTTGATTGGAAGGAGCGCGATATTTTTTGTGTTCCATCTTGGGCTTGGCATGAACATCATAATTTATCCGAAACAGAAGATGCTTGTCTATTCAATTTTAATGATCTTCCCGTAATTGAAGGATTAGGTTTGTATCAAGGAAGAGAATTGGAAGAAAACAATGGACATCAACAAGTTCAATGACAATAACAATATCAAATTCAAAAATCAATAATAAAATAAAACTTTGCGAACTTTGCGTAAAACATTGCGCTCTTTGCGGTTAAATAAAAAATATGAAACTACTTACTTACAAAACATCTGATACCGAACCACGATTAGGTTTTATCCACAACAATCAAATAATTGATATGGAAGATTTTGGTGAAATATCCAACTTTCCATTGCCCGACAACATGCTCGATTTGATTGACATGGGCATCGAAATTGTAGAAGAACTCAATGATATGATTGCCGAAACCGAACCTTCGTTCTTTGAGGAAATTGCCTATGAAATGGCCGAAGTAACCTTCCTTGCTCCTATTCCAAAACCTCGAAAAAACATCATCGGAATTGGATTAAATTACACCGAACACGTGGCAGAAAGCGCACGTACATTAGATACAACTGGAAAGTTACCGCAAAAGCCCATTATTTTTTCAAAACCACCCACAACAGTTACGGCAACCAATACCGAAGTAATTAAAAACACCAAATTAACTTCGCAATTGGACTGGGAATGTGAATTGGCCGTAATCATCGGAAAAAAAGGCAAATACGTACCTAAAGCTGAAGCTATGGATTATGTGTTTGGTTACACGGTAATCAATGATATTTCGGCACGCGATTGCCGACGTGAAGGCCAATGGATTGTATCAAAAGGACAAGATACCTTTGCACCGATGGGCCCAATTTTAGTAACCAAAGACGAAATTGAGAATCCACACAATCTGAACTTATCGCTCAAAGTTAATGGTGTTGAAAAACAAAACTCCAACACCAAGTTTATGTTGTTCAATATCAATGATTTGATAGAAGATTTAAGTACCGTTTTCACCATTGAACCGGGCGACATTATTGCTACAGGAACTCCAGCCGGCGTTGGCGCAGGTCGTGATCCACAAGAATGGTTGTACGATGGCGACGTGGTTGAGGCTACAGTTGAAGGAATTGGAACGATAGTGAATACGGTTAAAGAGATATCCATTTGAGAAAATAGAAAACAGAGAATAGAAAATAGACTTTGCGAACATTGCGAAAACCTTAGCGTCTTTGCGGTTAAATAAATAAGAATGAACAAAAAAATTAGAATAGGCCAAATAGTTCCATCCTCAAACATTACGATGGAAACCGAAATACCAGCCATTTTCCGCTCTCGTGAAACCATCTTACCCGAGCGCTTTACCTTTCACAGCAGTCGAATGCGAATGAAAAAAGTGACCAAAGAAGAATTGGAAGCCATGGACGCCATGAGTTTGAAATGTGCACAAGAATTATCCGATGCTCACGTAGACGTAATGGGGTACGCCTGTTTGGTGGCTATTATGAGTATGGGACGCGGTTATCATTGCGTGTCGGAAGTCAATTTACATCAAGAAACGGTTGCCAACGACTTCCCTACTCCAATTGTTACTTCCGCTGGAGCGTTGATTAATGGTTTAAAGGTTTTGGGAGCCAAGCAAATATCGATTATTACACCTTATATGCGTCCGCTAACCGACAAAGTGGTTGATTATATTGAACACCAAGGTATTAAAGTAAAAGAGAGCATTGCATTGGAAATTCCTGATAATTTGGAAGTCGCAGCTCAAAACCCAATGAATTTATTAGAAATCTACAAACAATTGGATTTGACTGATGTAGATGTTCTTGTAGCTTCTGCATGTGTACAAATGCCTTCGTTAGAAGCTATTGATTTAATCCAAGCGGAATGTGGAATTCCAGTAACATCGGCAGCAATTTGTACCACTTATGAAATGATGAAAAAGCTCAATATTGAAGCCAAATCGGCTATTGGTGGCGAATTGTTGAGTGGAAAATATTAGTGATTAAAACCACTTTATTTCAATGTCTTTTACTAATTCTACTTTTATAATTGTTTTAAATTCTATGCTAGCAAACGTCATTTTAAAATCTAGAGTCAGTATTTTCAGTTACAAAAAATGAATTATAATGCTTTAACGCTCTGAATAATGTTTCCGCAATTTGCGAATCATCCATCAACATGACAAGCTTTTCTTTAACCCACTTTGTGTTCGTTTTGTTAACAGAAATAGCTACATAAATATTTACATAGGCCTCTTTATTTGATCTTACATCTACTTTAGAAAATTTGTAGACATTTGAAAAGTCATATAGAATTCCATCGTTAGTATCTTTTCCACTTTTGCGGAGAACAATTAAACGTAAATAATCTCCTTCAAATGAAGCCTTATATCTTTTATCAAAAGTATCTTTTTCAAAGCCATGTTCATTGATTGTTTTGATAATATATTCTTTTGTTTCCTCTTTAGTAGCTTTGGCTTCGGATGTTGAATTTTGAGAAAATGAATTCAATGAAACTATCAAAAGGAGTAATTGTAATGCTATTTTCATATTCTAGTTCTATTTTTTAATATTTACTATCGTTCCCGAGCTTGCCTGTAGTTACCACAGCTTCCACAAACCAAATCAAATTTACAACTTTCCCAATAAAGTCAGCATTACAATGCCCCGCAATACCGAAAATAGCGGTTAGTACTCTTATTGTTCATTTAAAGTTAAACGTCTAACTGCTATATCCTATTTTTTATATACAGTTTAACGTTATAGCTTTATTAATTTCTGTTTGTGAAGTTTTTTATTCAAGTCTTCAATTTCTATAAAAAAGATGCCTTTACTTAAAAATGAAATATCTATTTGGTCTTCAGGTCTTTCTGAGAAATACATTACCCTTCCTAGATTGTCATAAATGATTTTTTTTAAAATTCCAGTGTTAGAATTAATTTGAATATAGTTAGTAGCAGGATTAGGACTAAAACTAACTTTTGGATATTCAAAATTAGTAGTATTTAATGCATCTGGTGCTAATTTTACAATCCAAGAGTCTGACTGTCCATGATTTCCTGAAATTTGCCCTGAGGTTGATCCTGTATCTCCTGCAACTAGGTATCCATTATCATTTGTTTGAAGAATGCTTGCCGGAAAGTCATTAGCATTACCTCCTAGTGTTTTTTGCCACTCAAGCTGACCTAAAGCGTTCAATCGTACCACCCAAAAATCACAAAATCCGTTAAAATTTGTAATATCACCATTATTGGAATAGGTATGGTACAAAGCAATATATCCATTATCATTTGGTATTTGTTTGACATTGCAATTGAATTCATGATTAGTTCCACCTAATGTTTTTTGCCATTCAATAACTCCATTTGAATCTAATTTTACTAACCATGCATCCTTTGTAGCACTTGATCCGTAATGCACCGTAACATTTCCATCGTTTGACGAACTTTGTGCGCAAAGAATATACCCATTATCTAAGGTTTTCTCAATATTTGTTGAAGTATCATCCTCTGAACCACCATAGGTTTTCTCCCATTGAATAATTCCTAAATGATCAACTTTAATAACCCATACATCTCTTTGTCCGTGATTGAAAGAAATATTTCCGTTTGTTGAGTTAGTCGTTCCACTGAAAATATAACCACCATCATTGGCATTAATAATACATCCTGAATAGTCATTTTGAGAACCACCATAGGTATGAGTCCAAACGGTATTTCCTGTTAAGTCAATTTTTGTAATGTATATATCTTCAAAAAGACTATTGGTTTGACCAGTAACAACATAACCACCATCATTTGATTCAATTATTGATCTGACTTCCGAATTTGTAATAATCTTTTGCCACTGTATAGTACCATTAGAACTTAATTTAACAATCCACCCTTCCTTATTTCCAGTACCTCCCATTACATCTCCATCTGTAGAATAGGTAATACCACAAAAAATATAGCCTCCATCAGTTGTTTCAATTGCACTCATGGCTTCATCATGACTTGAACCACCATACGTTTTTTGCCATTGAATATTGGCTTGACTATCCAATTTCACAATCCATGCATCACCTAAACCTTTGTTTTCGGTTAAATCACCATTGGAAGATTTTGAATGACCAGCCAAAATATAACCATTGTCAGCAGTTTGCTTAAAGGATCTTGTAGTTTCAACTAGACTTCCTCCTAAACATTTTTGCCATTCTATTGAAGGAGCCTGTGAAAATATATTGTTGTAAAACAGCTGTGAAATAATAATAAATAACAAATGAAAAGTAACTTTTGTTTTACTTGTAAAATTCATCTCTTCTTTTTTTAGATTGATAAAAAACATAGTGACAAATTTAATGTTTTTAACTGAAAGTCTTTATTTATTTGTCAACCTATTTACAGAATTGACATGGCCGCATCGGTTTGCCTTCAACGTTCACTTACTTAGCACCTTTTACTTCTGCAACTACTACCTAATCCCAAACCTACAACTTTCCCAATAAAGTCCACATCGCATTCACCAACTTATTCACCACAAAAACAGAAAGCACAAGTCCAGCAATTGCGTGAAACTGGGGTTTTCTTTTATCCATAAATAAGCGTACAGCGTAATAATAACTACAGTATAGTACACTCCTGCCAACTTAAATTAACATTAGCGACACGATTGACAAGCAAGACAGCACCAATAATACTTATTAAAATACTGCTGCACCAACTGAATACTCGCTAAAGCTTTTCGAGGCGTTGGGTGAGTTGGGTTTCGAGGGTGTTTATAATGGGTGTGTTTAAACTCATTGATTTTCTTGATAATGTTAGATGGCTATAATTTATTGGATTAATAAAAACATTCATTACTTATGTTTTTGCTGTTATAGCTATCATAGCTTCATTAAATTGTCGTATACCTTCATTAAGTTCTTTATAAATACTACTATACCAAACATCAGCATCAAATAATGCTGTATCATAAATTGATTTATTTCCACCAGACTTACTAACATAAATATCTTCACGAAATCTACCAGCTCTAATTCCCCATGAGTCTCGTTCTAAAGTTTTGTCTTTTAGAGCATCTTCTACAGTCGCTGAGCTTCCTTTTTTTGTGATAGCATTTTTAATAAAGGAATTTTCAGGTGTTGGGTAGTCTTTCAATATAATATCAATAAAACGCATTCCGTGAAAGGAATTGGGTGTTTCAACGGTCGAGTAATAATCGACTCCGCCATAGCCTGATTGAGAACCAGTTTTAATAGTTGTTTCTCCATTTGATAAAGGGTATTTATTAAAATACATTGCGAATAAATAATTGATAATTAAATTAGCCCATCCCTTGAAAATATCATTGTAGTCAATATTCAAGTTTAATGCTGACATTTCGTTTATATATTTAACTACTTTTTCAAACTCTACATCGTCTTCAATTTTTTTATAATCTGCAGTTATTTTTTTACATTCAAAATATGAGTCACTTATTGAATTTATTATTCCCGATGAAAAATCTATTATTTGTGAAAGATCTTCAGACAAAGAAAGAGATTTCCCATCATTTGCTTTTATGTATTCTTGATAACTAAGAACCTTACCAGCAAAGGATTTTATCATATCTTGAGTGCCACCTTTTGTTATTTCCAATAGTTCCTTAACTTCAATATTTAATCCTCCTGAAATTGCATTTTGAATTTTTGCTAATTTATTGTTATAACTAACATGCCAGTAATCAAGATGTGTTTCAGAATTGGTAACGAATACTTTAATTATAGTTGTTTGTTCTTGAATTTTTTTTATGGCTTTCAATGAGAAAAATACACTAATAGATTTTAAAAGCCCTGCTCCCGCAATACCAAGAACCATATCCAGAATAAATTCACCAAAACTTAAACCTTTATCAGCAGGGTTTTCTAATTTTATAATTCTCTCTTTTACATCAGCAGTTAGAAGCATGTGAAATTTTTTAAAAGCATTGTTAGTTCCTTCTTCCATACGCTGATGTACTCTCTCTGAGACTAATAATAATTCATCTAGAACCTCTCTAATTTTATCTTTTTGTTCGGCAGTGTAAGGTACTTCAGTTTTATCTTCATCTGCCATAATTAAAAATTTAAATTATCATCAATCTTCACCAAATCCGTTGGCAACTTCACTTCCCATGGTTCTCCTACTAACTTAGCTCCAAAAGAATAGGTTAATCCCGTTTGGGTGTCGCCTTTGTAAGGTGTTTCTAATTGAACAGAAGTTTCGGAATCCACTTGCTTAATAACATAGGTTTTTCCACCAAAAACTATCCGTTTATTTTCATCGTCAATGCTAAAAATAGTATTAACTCCTGTAACAACCTTACTATCTTTTGTCACATTTAGCTTTCCTACACCAGCTATGTTCATATTATTTAGTTGGCTTTTTAATTCTTCTATAACCGAAATATGTAATGGGTCTGGCTCACCGTCTATTGAGTTAATTAGGGGTTTTTCCCCATACCAAAGAATACCATTGTTTAAGTAATTCAGCATACTTGTCTCAAAGCCTATCCGCACAGGAACGTTTACCCTGCAAGAACCTGCTTGCAAAAATTTTGCAAATAATGGGTCGGTGTCTTTCAATTGCGAAAGCTGCAACCATTGTTGCTTATTGGCCCAGAAGTACGGATAAAATAGATAGGTCATATTATTCCATTCAAAAGCCTGTTCAAAAAAGGAAATAAATTTTCCCTCATCTGCTGCTTCATCAAAATCAATTTCAGGATAACCATTTGGGCCAATATTTTTATTCATAGCATCAAATGCTTCAAAATGCTGACCAGTTAATAATGTGATGCAACCTTTTTTTAATTCCGTTTTTTCGGTTTCACGATTCATAAAAGGATTAGTGCCTCTTATTTCTGTAAAACCAGCTCTAATTCTTGCAGATTCTATTGCATTGTTGTAACGGGATAGTTGGTCTTTGTAGGCATTCATTATTGAACTAAAAGTTTGGTGTTTCCACTTATCATAAGCTTCTTTAGATAATTTACAAAGTATTATGAAGATAACAGAGATATCGTCGTAGTCTGATGATGTTATTGCCGTTTGTATTTTATCAGTTTTATAGGATTTTAAATCAACTAAAAACGTTTTAAACTGAGGAACTAAGGGCCTGTCAGGATTTGTTGTTTGTACCTGATAAACGAAGGACTTCTCTTCTATCTGGATAGTCATAATAGACAGGTAGTCGCCACCTGGACTGGCAGCTAAATTTCCTCTTGGATTAACAATACATTGATAAGGTTCATATCCATTGGGGATTGATATTGGTAAACTTGAGAGAGAACGTTTTTTTGGTTCTTCTCCAGCCATTTCGTTAAAACTTTTTGAAATAACATCTTCAATTACTTTTAATTCAGACGGTGGAGGACTTACATCTTCCACTCCATACTTACTAGCCCAAAACAAATAATTATCCCTGGTAATGTCATGTACCTGTAACGGTACAAACTTTCGACCATATCCTGTGCAATATCCTGGCTCTTCTGGTTTTACAGCAGTTGTTTCAAGCGGCTGGCTTGTCATAGCATGGCGTAAAAAAGCAGCGGGTTCAGGCACAATAAACTCAAGCATAAACCTTTTTCCATAGTTTACTATTTGTGCATTGTAAATTTTATCTACAAAACGGTAAACACCCGTAATATTATCGGTACCGGCTTTGTTGTCAAATGTATGTTGGCTTATTTCTTCTGTTTCTCTAACTGTTCTTCTAAAACGGCGTTCTAAATTTCTTTTCTCTAGTTTACTTACGGCTTTGGAAGTAGTTTCTCTTGCAAAGTTTGAGGCAGAACGTTGGCTTTCAGAAGTGGAATCGCTGCTAGCATAATTAAAGTTTGCAGTAGCATCTACAAAACCATACGATGCACTTACAGTTGCCCCAGCTTCCATACTGGTACTTTCATTAATTACTTTTTGTGATTCTGTCTGCAGTTCAAACCTTTCAGCAGTACTTAAATCATTTTCCTTTGTATCTGTTTCTTCGGTTTCTGTTGTGACAGATTCTTCCGTAAGGGTATTTATACGGTGTTTTCTATCTCTTAATTCGCTTTTCAATACGTTTTCTATATGTGCAATTTCACCTAATTCATAACGAGCTAATTCCTGCTCCACAATCAGTAAATCTGCCATACCCAATATTCTTACATCATGTTTTCCCTCGTTATTGTTAGTAATTGGAGTTGGGTTGTCAGCAACAGTTATACTTACTGGAGGACAGGCACCCGGAGTTATTACAAAGCCTTCAACAGGTGCTAATGCAGTAATGTCCAAATCATCATCAAAAAGCATTACGTCATTAGTGCCAATCTTTGCCATTCTACCACCTCTGCCAGCATCTGCAAATATTTTTTGGGCTGTTGCTGCTGCATTTTTTTCAATTGTATTAACTGTTTTTACAAGATCAATGTCTTCAGCACTTAAGCCAATTTTTTTAATCACATTTTTGGTGTCTGCCGATATTTTTTGCAACGCTTTTTTAGGCATAAAAAAACCACCTTTCATTTTTGCAATATCAGTAGGTAAGTCATCATCTAGGCTACTATTTTCAAATACATTAAGAATTTCATCAATGGCTGTAGTATAGCTTTTTAGCTCCTGTGATAAGGCAAGGTTTTTTTTCTGTCTTTCTTCAATTGCTTTCTTTTTGGATTCTGCTTGCTTTTTACGATGCTCTTTAAGATTGGTATTTAGTAGCGGTAAAGGGAAAATTCCTGAAGGAAGAATTATCTTAATTTGCGAAACTTGTTCCCTGGTTACAGGTTTATCCTTTACAAGTAAATTGATGACCTGTAGTGCTTTAGTAAGGTTTACAATCAATGACTTTGATTTTGGATTTACCGAGCCATCAATAGCTGCTGCCACAAGGCTTTCAGAAATAGCCTTATAGGTTTGTTTGTAAACTGGACTATTTATAAATTTAGATGGGGTGAGTGAAAATATTCTTTGAAAATTTTCCCGCAAGAATTGATTGTAGCTTTTTGAATTGCTATTTACTACATCTATAAATTCAATAAGCTTGGTATCTACTTTTTGGGCAGAATCAATAAATTTGGATGATTTTGTGTGGCCTTGAGCAAGCTTAATCATCTTGGATTTATCATTTTCCGTTTTTGCCTTTCGTAAATTGTCAACTAGACCTTCGTCTAAATCACTTAGGAAAAAACTATTCTCGGTAACTTTTTCTAACGAAGTTGTTTGCGGAGGCCGAACAACTGCAAACCTAAATATTTCTGAAGCCATTTTGTTTTGTTTTATTAAAGATGATATTGTTTTAGTTTATATGCGATACACCAATGTGGTGTTTTTATTAAGTAGCAAACTAATGTTGTTTAAACTGTCGCTAATTTCTGTCTACCGCTAATCGATATAATTTATTAAGCTATATCCAAATATACCATCTTTAATCTTCCCCTAAAACAGGAAAAACACCCTTTTTTACTTAGTACAGCAATACCAGTAAAACAAGTAAATCTTCTAAAAACCAGTAAGTTAATCCTTATAAATTTAACCAATCGGTTATATTTAACCGCTACAGCATTTAGTATCTTAGGCTAAACATTTTTAAACCTACTTCCCCAAACCCAATAACCGTCTTTGGCTTGCGTATACAACGTCGCTTCCAAAAGGGTCAACACTAAGTCAGTGCATTTGAGTAGCTTTGGGTGCAATGTCGGGAGACTTTGAGCAACCGGGGAAATTAATGCAAACAGTTGATAGCAAAAGTTTGTTTATTTTTCTCTTTTATAAAATTCTTCAGCTTGTTCAAACATTTTATTTGTATCCAGATTCAATTTATCTGAAATCTTTTTACAGTGAATTGTCATTTTGTTAGCTTCATGGGCATCAATTGCAGTTCCTCTCATCGATTTTGGTGCTGAATTTTTATCATTCCCAACAAAAGTTAATTCAGAGAGACCAACATTGTTCCCTTTTTGATGTAAAGAATTCACCCTATACATCGTATATAGTTTTCTATATTCAGAATCAAGTTTACTACAAATAACATCCCATTCTGCATGATTGCCTTTGTTCTCATTTAATGCTTCTCCATGCATTCTAATATTGTCGTTATAAATATCATGTTCAATTACTTCGTAATAAAATCTTAATTTTCCATCTCCATTTCTATAGTATCCAACCCAAGTTCCTTCCAGAAACTCTGATTTTAACATTAGTTTTTTTATAAACTGAATGTCTTTTAGAACTTTAATAATTATTTTAATAACTAATCTGTAAAAAACAATTGAGGTTAAAGCAGTTGCAAATGCTTTCATTAAACTGTCTAAAAAATTATTGTTGTTCAAATAGGAAAAGTCTTTGAACCATTTGTCCCAAATAAAAAACACAATAAAAGTTGATAACAATATTGAAAAATTATGAATCTTAGTTGAAGTTTTCATTAACAAGAAATTTTAAAATTGTAACTAACTGAATGCCATCAGCCATCAGTTGCTAAAAGCAACAACCCTAACAAAGCTACAACTTTTCTTAGAAAGTCTGAATAGCAATAACAAACTTATTAAACAAAATAGCAGTTAGCACTTGTCATTTCGACAGCTTGTCCCGACTTTTCGGGACAGTAGAAATCTCATCAAATTATTCTTTTTAATAAAATTGCTAGAACTACTATCTACATAAAATAACAAGCCCGAGCGCCGCTACCGCACGAATCCCTTCGTTTGGCACTACAATTTAAAATAATAAAAATACAAACCCTCAGAATCTTGAAACGTGCAATTGCTAGTTATAAAATTGCTTTTTTACCCAAATAAGTACAAACTTTCTTGTCAAGAACCACGAGAAAGGATTCACGCGGGAGCTGGGGTGAAACTGTGTTAGCGAAGTGATTAATCTTTTTTCAATCTTATTTTTCCGTCTTTAATTTCACTCGGTATAAAAGTGTTTTTAAAAATAGAATGTTTATTGTAATGTGAATCTATGGTTAATCTATAAATGCTAATTGGTTGACTGATATTTTTTTCATTTATAAAAAAAGAATTACCATCTAATGGAAAAACGGCTTCGTCAGTTTTAATGACATAATAATATCTATAGTTACCAGAATATTGCGATTGCATTATCTGAAATTCCAAAAAGTTCTCTACTTCGTTTTTTGTTTCTAAAGTAATATCATAAGGAAAATCGATTGTTTTATCATTTATAATATAATTAATTACTAAATTTTTATATTCAGTGTTTAATGCTGGAATTGAAATATATTTGACTACCGTTTGGCCAGACACTATACGCAGGTTGTCTGGTAAATTCATGCGATAGATAAATTTTAGACTTTCTTGACCTTTCAGATTATCTTCAAAGTATAGATTTTTGAAAGGATATAACAATTCATTATTGTTTAATATTTGAAAATTTTTTGATTCAATTTCCTCAATCGCATTTCCAGAATTTTTAAATGTAAGCTTAAACACACTCAAATATTTATTGTTGTTGTTATATGGGTTCAAAATTTTATATCTTTCATTTCCTCTGAAATAATTTACTTCAGAACCATTAAATCCATATGATTTTCCTAGGAGATAAGTATTCAATACTTTCTCTTTGAAATTAATTACCACAGATTCTGGAATATTATCATTGCCAGC
The DNA here is from genome assembly GCA_964414655.1 of uncultured Flavobacterium sp. Lineage (GTDB taxonomy): Bacteria > Bacteroidota > Bacteroidia > Flavobacteriales > Flavobacteriaceae > Flavobacterium. The sequence continues at coordinate 51,521 of CAYPXI010000006.1, forward strand.
CTTATTTAAAAAGTTATCAATTGACGTTGCAATTTCGAGTTTTCTCTTTTCTTCTATACTCAAAGATTGCTTTACTTCCTCTTGATAAATATAAGATTGGATTAAAGCTTTTTCATAACTACCGTCTAACCTTGATGCTTCAAATATTTCATTGTTTAATTTTTTAGCATCAATTGGTTCAATGTTGAGAGTGAGGTTAGAATTGATTTTTTTGGAAAGTTCTGTGGGTTTGAATATTACGTTTGAGTAACTTAACTCAACTGTTTTTTTTAAACGTTTTGGAGCACAGGAATTAAGTACAAGTAACGAGAAAATAATAAATATTCGATTCATCTTTTTAGTTTTATATGATATATCATTTTTGCATAAGGTTATCCAGCTTCCACTCTGCTACCACCACACAACCCAAAATCTACAAATTTCCCAACAAACTCCACCTCACAATCACCAGCTTATTACACAAAAACAAAACAGCAAGCGTAAATATATTGTTATCTTTTAATTATTTTGTAAGTACTTTTGGAATGCAAATTCAGGTTTTCAACAACTAATAAATAAAATCCAGCTTCTAAAAATGATAAATCTATCTTATTATTTAAAGTTTTCTCTTCATGTATCAATTTACCATTTAATGTGAATAATTGCAATTTGTAATCTGTATTATTTTCTCCACTCCAATTAATAGTATTCGTAAATGGATTAGGAAACATTTTTAGATTCATAGTATTAGTAGTTTCACTTACAGTAAGTGCATCTGAGGAATTGATGTAAACGGAGACCATACCACTAACAAAATTTGGTTGGTTGACAAATAAATCTTTTTTATTATCCCCATTATAATCGAATAATAATAAGTCTGCTCTTGATTGATGATAGGTTTCGAAAGAGTCAATTTCAAATTTTGCGAAATTTGTAAAATCGGATGTTCTGTAATAAAAAATATCGCCTGAGTAGGAATTTGAGTTATAATTTGTTGCATAGATTTCATATTTCCCATCTCCATCATTATCGTCAAACTCTATGTCATGAATATTAAAGTTGTCGATAATAATTTGAAAAAAATTATTTTGGCCATCATTTCTATAAAATAAGAAAGGCTTTACACTTGTGTTGTATACAAAAAAATCCAAATCGCCATCCTGATCAATATCTGCTATTTTAATACTTCCATCACCATAGCTATCTGTTAAACTTGCAATACTTGTAGCTGAGAAAATACCATTCTGATTTTCAATTAAAATTACTTCATAATGAAATGAATTATTCGAATAATAATAACTTAACATTAGTATATCAGTAGTACCATTATTATTAATATCACCAAAAGCTAGTGAGGTAGTATTAACAGTATTGGGATAATTAAACAATAGGGGTTCGATGTTTTCAAAGTCAATACCATTGTTGTTTTTTGCCCACATGAGTTCATTACCAGTATTATTGGGATTTTTTTTGAAAAGCATATCGTTAAACCCGTCGTTATCGATATCTTTAAAAAATATCCCTGATGTTAAAACAGGAATCGAAACATTTTGTACATATAAAAAATTATCATTTCCCAAGTTCTTAAAAACTTTAGCAAACATCTCAAAATCGCTATAATCAATCACATCACCCAAACCATCATTATCAAAATCCATGATATTATTCAAAGTATATGTAGAAGCATTTGGGTTCGACATCACACCTATTAAATTTTTTATAGCACTATGTTCATTATTAACCATCTTTTTGTAATAACCTAATCCGTTTTGTTGCCCAATACAAACATCCTCTACACCATCACCATTCATATCAATTACAGTAAAATTATCTGTGTTGATGGTTTGTTGGTAACAGATTGTCTTATCTGATAAATTATCAATATCATAATTTACGAGTAGCATTTTTTGGGAATTAAAATTTGAAGAGAATAAAAAATCAACATTTCCACTATTGTTAAGGTCTGTAAATATATAATTATCTAGGGTAAATATATTGATGTTAAAATTAGGCAATACAGTTTCTGCTGTACTAAAAAGTCCATTATTAATAGTGAATTTATGAATATTAGATTGATTTTGCGTTGATTCCAAAGCAACATAAACATCGTATATACCTGGACTAATACCTTTTATATATATAGAGCGACTATTATTTGAATTAGTGTAAAATGGGATATTTTGCACAACAGGCAAGTCACTTAAAACAGCTATTTGATTTGTAGTTGTATTTAAACCAAAATATTTAACCCAGATCGCACCATTTTTCCAATATAAGATATCTTTATATCCATTTGCGTCTACATCGAGTAGGCCAAATTCTTCAAAAGGATAAGCGGCTACATTCAGTGCAGGTGGATTAATGAAGGTTCCATTATTGTTTATGTAAATTTTAAAGTTAGGATTCCCCAATATATATAAGTCAAAATCCCCATCGTTATCAAAATCATCAATTTTGTAAATGGAGGTAAATAGACTACCCAAATCAATTAAAAATTGTTGAGATAAAAACCCACCATTTTGATTGTTTATGAGTACATAGGCCTTATCCTGATTATCCCTCACGATTAAGTCAATAAATCCATCGCTGTTGTAATCAAACTTTATGGGTGATATAGTATACGACCCAGAAAAATTTATCAATGTTTGCTGATTACCAAACGTGTCATTTTGTAAATTATATAACACACCAATTGTGTTAAAGGAATAATAAGTTATTAAATCTGGATAACTGTCATTATTTATATCTAAGGAGGTAATTGGACTTACTCCGTTTGCTATAAATTTCGGTAATTTTGCACTTAAATCTCCGTTTTCATTTTTTTGAAGTACTACATTTCTTTGGTTACCTGTCACATATTTTACTAAGTCAATATCATTATCATGATCAAAATCATCATAAATAACATTATTGCTTAACGAATCAAGGTCATAAATATTGACTTTTTCATCAAAGTTTATCTGTCCGTAAATTGGATTTATAACAAACCACACTAAAACTAAAAATGCTTTTCTTCTCATAATATTGATAATTAATAAATAATATTTCACTCAATAGGATCGTGATAACTAAAATCATTATTTAGTGTTACTTTGATTAGTCCTGTTTTTTAAAACACCTGCTAACGCTATCAAGCTTTTCGTCAGTTGCTGCTGCGAACACTGACCAAAACAAATCTACTGAATTTCATGGAAAGATAATATGGCAATCACCAACTTATTCCAAACAATTACAAAATAGCAAACGCAAGCCCAGCAATAGTGGAAAATGTTAAGAAAAAATATTTTTTATATTCTTTTCATTAAAAACTCTCCCAACCCCATCTTTAAAATCATTTCACTTGCAGTTAACTTAATAATTTTAAGTTCCATTCTATCTTCTCCGACTGTAGCAATTATTGAGTTTTGATCCTTCGTTAAAGACCATTTTCCATTCGCGTTTTGTCCCATTGCAAACCATATGAACACGCCATTACTTTTGAATTCATATGTCATCTTATTGATCACCTCTTCATTTAAACTTTTTCTACCAAGTTCATCAACTTCTCTATTTAATGCTTCTTTAAATACCCATTTTCCTATGACTAATTTTGAGTTTTGTGATTGTACACACAAAGAAATAAAGAGAATAAATGTTACAACAAGAATTTTTCGCAAGCTTTTTATCTTTTAAGTTTATTATAAAATAGTACTAACAACCTCTACTCCAACCAATACCCCAACAAAGCTACAAATTTTTCAATAAAGTCAGCTTGGCAATCACCAACTTATTCCAAACAATTAGAAAATAGCAGCACCAACCCCAGCAATACCAAAGATAGCGGTTAGCACTTTGTCTTTTCGACAGCTTGTCCCGACTTTTCGGGACAGGAGAAATCCCACCAAGTTATTCATTTAATACAATTACTCACTACTAAAATCTTCATAAAACAGCATTTCCAACCCCAAAACCACAACTTTCTCAATAAAGCCCGCCTACCAATTACCTACTTATTCCTCACAATAACAAAAACGCAAGCTATATTCTGTATTGAAAATTAATGAGTAATAATTAGTTTTCCATTTGAAATTTTGTTGCTATCCAAAATGATTTTATAGATATATATACCATCTGATAAGTTGTTCAAATTAACCTCTTTATTGTTATAATTTATTAAAGCTTCTTTAAATACTGTCTCTCCTAATTGATTTATTATGTAGATACTAGAAATATTTTCGGTTGACTGAAATGTAATTAATCCATTTGAAGGGTTAGGAAAAACATTTAAAAAAGAATCATTTGAAAACGTTTGCATCTCTGTAGCCAGCGTACCGGATGTGTTAATACGTTGTGCATAGACATCATAATTAGTTGCTCTATTGTCGCCCCATGTAATAATAGCCCCGCCATTTCCATCTGAAACCATAAGGGGCTTGTATTGGATATTTGTAGCATTACTAACTGGTGTACCATTAGTTGCCCATTGCACTATCCCATTAAAACTAATACGTTGTGCATAGACGTCAGGATTAGAAACACCAAGTCGTTCGTCTTGCCATGTGAGTATAGCCCCACCATTTTGATCTGAAATAATTTTGCAGTAACGCTGATTATTTGGCGCTGTGGATAGTGCGACACCATTTGCAGCCCATTGCCCCATACCGGCAGCATTGATACGTTGGGCATATACATCCACAGCATTAGCAGCTGTCCTAAGATCTTCCCACCCTATTATAGCACCATTGTTTCCATCCGATACTGTAAAAGGAACGTTTTGATTATTTATAGCATCGCAGACCATTACGCCATTAGCCAGCCATTGTGCTACACCATTTGAATCTATCCGTTGCGCATAAATATCCACAGCACTAGTACCAGCATTTCTTGCATCACTCCATGCGATAATAGTGTCTCCGTTAGAATTGGAAATCAAAGAAGGAGAAGTTTGAGGACCTGGTGCAGTACAAATCGATATACCATCGTTAGTCCATTCAACAATTCCGGACGGATTAACACGTTGCGCAAATATATCAAAGTTGCCGTTCCTGTAGTCATGCCAAGTAATGATGGCTCCGTTGTTTCCATCGGAAACTATTTGCGGGGAAAAACTCGTCGCTGGATTGCCACAGATGACAATTCCATCAGTTGCCCATTGCACAATTCCTGATGAATTAATGGATTGCGCATAAATATCCGCAGAATTGGGGTCATTCCTTCTATCCAAAAATGCAATAATTGCACCTCCGTTTCCATCGGAAACCATAAACGGGCCGAAATTATCCCCTATTGCTGTACAAATAGGTACGCCATTATTTGCCCATTGCACAACCCCTGAAGCATTAATTTTTTGAGCATAAATGTCTAGATTATCAGCTCTATGATCAGGCCAAGCAATAATAGCGCCTCCATTTCCATCAGGAATAACTATTGCATAGCCTTGGGCATTTACGGCAGTACAAATTGGAATACCCTCAGCGGCCCATTGTATCACTCCATTGACATCTATTCGCTGCGCGTATACATCGGCCTCGACCCCCATATCATCTGGCCCATCGATCCACACAATTATTGCACCTCCTGTACCATCTGAAGCGATACAAGGACCATATTGAGCATATTGCGCAATTCTAATAGGATTGTTTTGGGTGGTATCGGTACTCCATTGCGCAAACGATATGGTTTTAAATAAAAGAATGGAGAGTAGTACTAATGTTTTTCTGATCTTCATTTTGGGTGTCTTTATTAATTTGGTGTGAAAAATATCGCCTAACGTTCTATAGCTTCGCCTCTGCTGTTGCTGTTGCTGCGAAGACTGACTAAAACAAATCTACAAATTTTCTTAGAAACTCTAAGCCGCAATCACCAACTTATTTCCCTCAAAAACAGCAAGCGCAAGCCCAGCAATAGAACAAAACTGCTGTTGTGCGCTGCTTTATTTTTTCTTTAAGAGTTTTAATAATTTTTCGGGTTCTTGACGATTATCCCAAAAAGCTGTAATTATAATTTTTGAGTCAATTTTTTGATAAAGAATACTATAATGACCAAGAGATAATGCACGAGTATTATTAAAATCTGTCTTCTTTCCTAATTCAGGATTATTTTTTAAGAGACTTGTTCTTTCTTTTATTTTTTCACTTAGCTTTTTAGCATAAGTAGTACTTTTATTTCGTTCAATCCAATAATAAAATACAATATTCCTTTGTCGAATAGCAGTTTCAGTCCAAAATATACTTAACTTAACCATTCAGAATCTCGCTTGTTTAATTCAGATTCAGAAATAAAATTACCTGCTTCAATATCTCGTTCACTCATTGACAACATTTCAATCTGCTCAGAAGAAAGAGAGACTATTTCCTCCGTTTGAGTTGAAGCAAAAATTCTGTCAATAGCTTCTAATAATTTTTCGTTTTTAGTTGCTAAAATTCTGTCAATTAAACTGTTTTTTATGTTCTCCAAAGCTGTCATACTATTTCTTTTTCGTAAAGGTCATAATTTTTATTGGATTTTCCAAAAATAGCATCACAACACCCGCTACCGCACGAATCCCTTCGCGTGGTCCTACAATATAAAATATTGAAAAATACAAACAGCATCTAACATTCCTTTTTCACCAGCTACCACCACCCAACCCCAAACCTACAAATTTCCCAACAAAGTCCACATCGCAATCACCAACTTATTCAACACATAACAATATAGCTAGCTCAAGAACAGCAATTCCCGCAGACTGCTGTTGTAGGAATCCCTTTCTTTTTTGCAGTTATTTTCTATTTTAAAGCGGATTAAAGAAATCTGATAGCAACCAATGTAAAAGTTGAATTAAATCCATTAATGGCTTGCTCCAACATTTTCTTGATATCCAATTATGTTCCAATTATTTTTATCCTTTTTTAATATTAACAATATCATTTTTGAGCCGCAACATTTTCTTGCACTTGAATTTGTATAAAACCCTATTACACAAATATCTTTTTTTTTGTTAAAACAAGGTTTTGAAAAATGATAAATTAAATATTCTTTTTTTCTTGACTCGTAACTGTATTTATAATCTGGAGTATAAATAGAATCGATGTTAATAACAATTCTATTTTTTTTATCAATTCTCTTGTCTTCAAAATAAAAATATTCTTCATTCATTTGGTTTCTTATGAAACCAATTTCAGTTTGTGGTAATGAAATTTCTTTTAATGAATCAGCCCAAAAAACTCGATAACCATAATAAAAAGGTTTATTTTCTTTTAAACTTTCAAAATTTAAACTAAAATTCGAAATATCTTTTGCAGATATAGATCTATCAGATAGTAAAATAGTGTCGTTAATATTAGGAATAATTTCAACTTTTTTGCCATATAATTTATAATCAATTTCATTGTCAAAGAGGTTATTGAAAACAGTATAGACTTCTTTTTTAGAAGAACAACTTATTGTAACTACTAATACAACAATAAATATTTTTATTTTTATTAATTCAATTCTATTCACAAGGTATACTTTTAGGAGTTATTTGTAAGCCATTAACATTTCCTGCTGCTTGTGAGTTTTCTGCATCATTAATTTTATTATACTTTTCCCCGCTACCGCACGAATCCCTTAGTGTGATCCTACAATCCAAAATATTGAAAAATATAAACATCACCTAACATTCCTTTTTCACCAGCTACCACCCCCCAACCCAAAAGCTACAAATTTCCCAATAATGCCCGCATTGCAATCACCAATTTATTTTACAAAAAAAAACAAAACAGCAACCCCAACAATTGCAAGAAATAGCTGTTAGCTTTTTGTCATTTCGACGCAGGAGAAATCCCACCAAATTATTCTATTTACTATAATTACTTACTACTACTATCTTCAAAAAAATATCAATACAAACCCTTACAATAGTAAAAAAACTTATCACTACCGTTTTCACATCCTAACAGGTTTCCAAAACCTGTTAGGTCTCATTTTATAAACCCCCGCTACCGCACGAATCCCTTCGTATGGTACTGCAATCAAAATATTCAAAAATAAAAACCCTCAAAATGTTAAAACGTGCAATTGCTATTTATAAAATTGTTTTTACTCAAATAAGTACAAACTTTCTTGTCAAGAACCACGCGAAAGAATTCGCGCGGGAGTTTGGGACAGTACATTTTTAAAGGATTTCTTTATTGCTTTTATTCATATAAACTGCAAAAGTGTTTAGTTCAGATACAGTATTGATAAAGCGAGCGTAAAAGAAATTTTCAGTTATCATTTCTATCAATTTTGGGTCAAATGTTTTTTTAACTCGTACATTTTTTATCATTTCTGAGCTAACGACAATTTTAATTTTTTTCCAACTTTTTCGTGGTTGTTCATATACTGGCATTGCTTCGTGCCCCATTCCACCGTATTCAGGAAATAAATAAACTTTAGCGCCTGCTCTAAATTGTTTAGTCCCACTTTTAATTTCTTTGTTTTCCCCATAGTAATGCTTGTCTATGATGTTACCAACAAGAATATAACTAAACTTTTCGTTAGAATTTCCAACTATGTCCTGTTCAATTTCTATCACTTAAAATTATTTTGAAAATCTTCTGTTTGCAACTGAAGTGTTTGTTGCAGTTAACAATCCCGATCATAGCATCAGTTGCTACAAGCACCAACCCTAACAAAACTAGAACTTTTCTTAGAAAGGTAAACTTGCAATTACCAACTCATTTTCCACGACTACAAAACGGAATTGTAAGCCCTGCAATAGTAGAGAATCGTTTTTGTGCATTTCATTATTATCGAAATAATATTAATGCAAAATCTTATTCTAGAATTAGCCAACCACCCCAAGCCCAACCAATTAATTCACCATATTCTACTTTGCACCAAACTCCACGCCTTCCCTCAATTGTCATTGGAATTTCTTGAATATCTAATATTTTAACTGTTTCATAATCCAGCATCTTAGTTATAGTTATACTTTTGATGTCAGGTTCTGTCTTTAAAGACAAAAAACCATCATTTATTGTTTTTACATAAGCGGTGCGACCAATTAATTGTGTGTAAATAGTTTCGTCATTATTTTTTTGAAGCTTATCTAATGCAACGTTTGTTTCATATTGAACTACTGCATCTAAAATTGATATCCCAACATATTTAACAGCTTGTTTTGTTGCTTGTTTACAACTAAATAAAACTAAAAACATTAGTAAAAATAGACTTATTATGTAGTTTTCTAATCCAAATCTTTTTCTCTTCATGGTTAAATAATTTTAAACTTGTTATTTATTTGAAAACTATTATTCATAGTTTAAAGATTGACAAATAGTTTAGTCAAAGTGTCCTACTTACACTAGTTACCACCACAACCACCATCTTACTCCCATCAGCACAAGGCGCAAAACCGTCTTTGGCTTGCGTATACAACGCCACTTCCAAAAGGGTCAACACTAGGTCAGTGTAGTCGGGTTACATTGGGCGCAAAATCGGGAGACTTTGAGCTGATGGGGTTATAGACAGATTTACCATTTCATTGATAAAAGACTAATAAATCTCGCCTGTTTGACAATTTTTAAAGATAGATTATTATAATCTTCCTTTGATAAAGAATCAACATTTATTTTGATCAAATCTATCGATAAATCAGTGGTTTTATCAATTATAATTTTGTTCAAAGGACCATTTCCTTTATTTAAATCTAATTCTGTTTGAAAAATGATAGATAATACGCTTTGATTTTCAAATTGCTCTATTGCAGGTTTAAAAGGAGCGCTACCATCAAAAATGGCTTTTACAACTTTATAATTCGCTGTATTTGTTTTTGTTGTATCTAATACTTTTCTTAATAATCTAAACCTATATTGTAGCTCAGCAGAAGCTTTTTGATCGAGTAACTCTTTTTTATTCTCTTCTATATAGTAATTTTTTGTACTTTGATATATTAAAGAAAGAAAACTTATTACAACACTTGAAATGATTAAAAGTATGAATGGAGAATTTAATAACATCCAAAATCTTTCTCTAAAAGTTAAATTTTTCTTTTCTAATTTTGAACGGATTTGAATTCGATATATTTCCTCTAATATAATTTTTTTTTGACTCTCATCAAGTTCTAAATTATCATTTTTTTTTTCCATGTTTAACAAATTTAATGAATGATACCTTTTCTGCTTAACATTTTGTGAGTAAGTAACTTTTAATTTGAACATCAATTTAATTGATAAAAAAGACCCAAACAAAGTACAACTTTTCTTAGTAAGTTGTAGTTACAACCCACCAGCTTTATTTTTCATAAGCAAGTGTAAGCCTAGCAATAGCGCAAAACGATTGTTAAAAGCTGGCTTTATAAGCAAAAAAAATTAATAGATAAAATTTAAAATTGCAAGAAAGAAAAAAATTACACCAATACCAAAGGATACTTCGCAAGCTATTAAAGAGTACCTTGAAAATCGTAATATTTTATGCAAACCTATCCTTTCTCTCCCAATCTTAAGTTTATCATCTTTACTTTCTGCTCTTAATAAACTAATATACCAACTCATTGTGTCTGTTGCGAAATATCTATGGCACAATGCCGCAGCAGAACAGACTACAAAACTAATCAAAGCTACAATGAAAAATATTGGTTGTGGAAATACAGATACACAACTTTCATCTTTAATTTTCGTAAGAATTAGTGTTGCAAAACCTCCAATTGCTAATAAAGAAAGACGAAGTAATTCACTTGAAAAATTAATATAATTTTCAGATATCATAAAGTCTGCTTTATATCTAGATTCGTCTATTTCTGACTCTTTCATAATATTTTATTTAATTAATTTAATAGTCTTTTATGCGCTTGACCATAACCTCTAAACATCCCCAACAAACACAACCATTCAATCTACCACACAAATATACCATCTTTAATCTTCACTCAAAACAGGAAAAACACCCTTTTTTATTTAGTACAGCATCCCAAGTAAAACAAGCAAATCTTCTAAAAATCAGTAAGTTAATACTTATAAATTCAACAGGTCAGTTGTATTTAACTACTATAGCATTTAGTATTTTAGGCTAAACATTTTTAAATTTACCTCCCCGCTACCGCACGAATCACTTAGTGTGGTACTACAATTCAAAATAGTAAAAAATACAAACCCTCAGAATCTTGAAACATGCAATTGCTATTTATAAAATTGCTTCTTTACCCAAATAAGTACAAACTTTCTTGTCATGAACCACGCGAAAGGATTCGCACGGGAGCTGGAGGTAATTATACTTGTAATCAAATATATAACAAATATTAATAAACTCAAAAAGAGTATAACATATGGATTGAAAATGAATTAAATGTTTTTTTAGTATAGTTTAGATTAAATTCCTTTAGAAATTAATTTTGAATTAATCAAAAATAAAACCTAAAATAGGCTAATTACAATTTCTTTTAACTTTCCCTAGTGTTCGTAACGTTACTTCTGAAACAACTACACTAACAAAACTACAACTTTTCTTTGGAAGATAGAATTGTAGTGACCAGATTATTTTCAACGAAAAACAAAATAGCAAGCGCAAGAACAATAATAGGGTAAAACGATGGGTTAGCAGAAGCTTTAATTTTTGAAAAAATCCTTATACCTTACTAGTAATTCATGACTAATTCCTCCTAGTTCAGGAAATAAAACAGAATGTGAAATCCCACTTTGATAAAGCTCTTTTAAAATGTTTAATTTATGTTCGCCACTGATATCAATATAGTTGATGACATCACTATTGTCCTCAATTTTATCAATAGTTTTTATTGTTTCAAATATACAATCACTATTTTTTCCATGAATTGTGAAAACTCCTCTTTGGGCTAAAATTCTTGCTGAATTTTTTGTTGGTCGAATTGCTAGAGGAAATTTAGCATCAACTTCTCTGTAAATCTTATCCCCATTATCTGATCTTAATACATAATCTTTTAAGAATGTAGAAGAGTCTATCGGAACTGTATTAATGGTTTTAAGAATAAGTGAATTATATACTCTTGGACTTAGAATCCATACTCTGGAATTTGTTTTATTGTTGAATTTTTCAACTGCAAAAAAAAGTGCAACAAGAGAACTTTCAGACCAATCTAATAGTCTTGTTGATAACCCATAATGTTGCATTATATACAACCACTCAAACTCAGAATCTGGTTTGTTAGTCAAAATTAAATTTTTACTTAATAGCTTGAAATCTCTGTTTAAGTCTCTTTCAAAAAAAATTAAATTTTTATGTCTAAAAATACTTGGAATCAATTTCCACGAATAATCTTCCTGTCCCCTAAACCAAGGAGTTGTAGTCGTATTGGTTAAATCCATTAACTCTATATATTTATTTACTTCTTCTAAATATTGAGATAAATTTTCTACCATTATAGTTTTTTTTAAATTTCTGCTAACGAACGCGGCTTTGGGTCTGCTGCTGCGAACACTGACTTAAACAAACATACAAAATTAATTTGAAAGATAAAACCTGTCTGCCGATTTGCAGTTAGCAAGTGCAAACCTAGCAATAGCGTAAAGCCAGTTTAGCTGTAGCCTTTTTTTCTTTTATTCATAAAATACGTCATCTCTTCGTTGCTTTTAATTCCAAAGAAGTAACTAAAATCAGCTTTTGTAAGAGGAAGAATATCTAAATCTTTATCAACATTTGTTGTATCTCCGGCTATAAAAATATTACTTTCCCATTTATTAATCTCAAGAAAATAAATATACTTCAATTCAGGTAAATGTTTTAATGATATTGATGTAACCGTTTTTATTACATCATAAGGTACATTTTTACCACACCAAATTCCTTCATACTTTCTGTTTTTATCATCAACTTCAACAGATGTTAAAAAACGTTTTTAAGGTTGTTCGTCTTTTTTTATTATTGAAGTTTCACCTATTATTAGTTTACCTTCTTTTTTCTCCAGAAAAGGTAGTTGATTTATTAAGATTTTAAAATCTCCTTGAGATATAAATCCATCAGCAAGCAACTCAGCAAATGCTTCTCTGCTATCTTTTAAAACTTCTAAACTTAATTTTGCATTTTCTAATTGTTTTCTTTTAAGATCCTCTTCAGCATGTCTTATTTTTAAAGCATTTAAATAAAGACTATCTATGTCTGAATTGCTCTCTAGCTCATGTTGAAGTAATTTCTTTTCAATATCAATTTTTTCTTTTTCAGCCTTTAGTTTTTCTTTTTCTTCATATTCCTTTTCTAATTTTCCAGAGGCAAATTTTCTTGCACTTTCTAATACTTCTGCTGCATCTTGTTTGCTTTTTGAACTTTTAAAATATGATTTTAACCAAGCTATAATTGAACCTTTCTTGATTTCATTAACTTCAATTTGAACTCCCTCAAGTTGAGAGAGAATTTCAACGAAACGATATATAAATTCTAAAGCTTTGTGTTCTTCAAATCTCTCAGTTTCAAAAATCATCTGAATATCCCAAACTAATTCATCTGTGGTATCAAATAGTTGCGTTATATTTTTATGCTCAGATTCGACACTAGCAACACCTATAAAAGCTGCTTTCCTAATATTTTCAATAGAACTTACACTTCCTCTTAGATTTCTACGAATTGATAATTGACCAGCAACATGTTCAATGCTTTTAAAATCAGATTCAACACGCATTGATGAGTTTATACAACTTAAAGCATCTATTGCAATACCAACCGTTTCAAAAGAGTTATCATTTAATAATACTCTTGAATACTCAGCCATTACAGTTCTTACTGTTGCATAAGCTATTGACGCCTTTTCTTGATTTATATCTGAAAAATCTTGAAGCTTTCTTTCAATAGAAAGCACTATATTTTCTAATTTATCTGAAGTCTCTTTGTTTGCTCCAGCTAAATTTAATTTTTCTACGGCTGACATCAAGTCATCGAATATGTTCTCGTCATTACTATCAATTAAATCTAAATCTATAATTTTATCTGACATATTTTATAATTTTGTAGGTTAAAAATGTTTGTTAATCTATACAGCTTAAACTAGTTGCTATTGCAATGACCAACCAAATCAAATCTACATATTTTCTTTGAAAGTCTGAGTTGTAATCACCAGCATATTCTTAACAAAAAAATCAGCAAACGCAAGCATAGTAAAAGCTTGAACAGAGGATGGTTGGCAATTGGTATTACCTAGCAACAGATACTTTATGAGTCTTATCACCTTTCCCACATTTTTCAACTCTAAATTGCGTGTATTGATGAGTTCCAACATAATTAGGGTGATTTTGATTCATAAAAATATACCTAGCTTTATGTACACCTGATTTCAAATCATACAAACATCCTTTTTCATATGGACTTAATGTTAAATATTGTATTCCGTATCCATTATCCTCATCAATCCAAAATGTCACAGTATAGCTAGTTGTGTTCTCAAAACAATAATCACCTTTATCGTTATTGCAAGGTATAGTCTGAGTTGAGTCTTGACTACTATTGTCAGAATTTTTTACAATAGTCTCGCCTGAAATATTTTTATTTGCTAATTCATCTAATGAAGATGACTTTACAAATTGCCCTTTAACTGAATTTATTAAATTTCCTTCTTTAGTATCTAAAATACGAATGTTAATCCTATAAAATCCATCAAACTTTGTAATTATACCAAAAATTAAAATATCAGCAGCTTTTATCTTACCTAACTCTTTTGCTAATTTATGTGCGTCAAAACTATCAAGAATTTTTTTCTCTTTTATTATTTGCTCTAAATTAGCTCTTTCAATTATTTGAAATTGTGAGTTATTACTGCTAGTATTGGCCAATTCGCTTGAAATCTCATCTGATAAAAAAACACCTAATTGGTTTATTGAATTGTCAGTCATCGCAAATGTATTAACGGCAATTTTTTGACCAGAAGATACAGTTAATTTTGAAGTTAATTGTTTTGTTAAATTTTGAATTTGAGCATCAAAATCATTTTGTCCATATGAAATATTCATAAACAAAATTCCAAGTAAAATTTTTTGTAAATTCTTCATTTCTACTAAGTTTAAATTGTTAATCTTTTAATTATATATTACGTCAACTATCAAATAATGCGAAAAATTTCCATTCACATTTCTTTCTCAACCCACAACCCAAACACCCCCTATCCTCACCTCCCAACCCCCACCACAACCACCATCTTACTCCCATCAGCACAAGGCGCAAAACCGTCTTTGGCTTGCGCATACAACGCCACTTCCAAAACGGTCATTACTACACCAGTGCTTTCAGGTAGCGTGGGGCGCTGCAATTCAAACATCCAATCGGGTGCTGCTAATGCGGTGTACTCCCACTCGCCTGAGGCCAGTTGGTGCGCTGGGGCAGCAAAATCAAACGCCAACGCATGCACCCGCCATCCCAAATGGGTAGCGTTTTCGGTATACGGCACAGCCTTCACCGCACCACTAACGTGCATATCAATCAAGGTAGCGTCGACTTCCAAAGTGGTCATCGGGTTAAATGCATAGCCCTCCAATGCCTGATGGGCTTCCACTTGCGCAAAAGCGGCTGCCAAAGTACGCTCACCCAACCCCGACACGCCATCATAAACCAACAACGCACGCATTTGTTTAGTTAAGCTATTTACTACCGCCAAATTGTGCTGCCGGGGCAAAATACCCTTCAACGCCAACCGCAGCGCTTTACACAACCGTGAAACCCGCCCAAACTCTTGGGCATTGTGGCGGCTCTGGGCATACTTAGTACTGGTCTTCAACGCCTTCGTCGTAAAACCGCTCTTGGCTCTAACAATCAGTTCGCCATGCAACGGATATACCACACTATCGCCAATGCGTTTGGGTAATCGTCCTTCATACTGGGTTATTTTGGCCATGACTGTGCTATAGGTTGCTCTAAGTTGTAGTTTTCTCTTTTTTAAATAGGGCGTAAACAGTCTACTAAGCCTACTTTGAGCCATATTTACTCCATAGTTACGCCATAGTTACGCCATATATACGTTACATATACGTCATAGTTGTGGTACCCTTCGCCCTTGCCTATTTCTTCAAAATATAAACAATAACAAACAAAACCCAAACCAAAGTGGCGCAAAAAAATAACGCGGGTGCGATACCAAATATAGTAAAAATCTTAATACAATACCATCAAATCGTTTTTTATTCCGTACAAAGGGTACTTACAACCAGCACACTAGATACCTAGGGCTTGCATAGCCATACTAACAGCAGTAGATGACCATTTAAAAATACAGTACAAAAAAATCCGATTGCAGCCTACAACTACAATCGGATTCGGTTGATTAAACAACTAAAATGTTATTCTTTAATAATCTTCTTAATTGTATTTTTGCCATTTACCGTGATGTGCAAGGTATAAATTCCTCTTGGTAAAGCACTAATATCAATTTGATTGGTAGCGCCTTTCAGCTGCAAACTCTTAACAGTCAATCCCACTAAGTTGTATATTTCAACGTTGATATCGTCGGTATTGTCAGCAATAGTCAATTCAAATACACCATTATTCGGATTAGGGAATAGTTTTACATCATCAGCAATGCTTACATTTTCCATTGGCTCTGCAGCTTGCATAATGTGATCTTCATCTTCAACCACAACTATTTCAGCATCTTTAATAGCTGCATCTGTAGTTTCTTCAACAGTTCTACAAGTCGTAATCACTTTAATTAAGGCCGTTTTACAGGTCCATGTTGGCCCAACGCAAATCGAAACTCTATAGTATCTTTCACCTCCACTGGGCAAATTTCCACCAATCAATATACTGCCTTGTCTAGCCGGATTTCCAGTGTAATAAGGTGGATAACTGTAGGTTGAAGCAATCGATTGAAGGTTAATATTATCAGGCGCTTGTCCGTTAAACCACAATCCAAATTCGTAATCATACGTTCTACTCCAATAAAGATCACATTCTTGCACATTGATGTTATAATTCGTTTCGCAAGAAGTGCTCGAAGCATTCAATTTAATATTACTAATGCAAACATTCAAAGGCGCGCCATTTGCTGGTATAGCACTTCCATTTACATTAAAATTCGGAGTACCATTTTGAACGGGTGTAGTGAGGTCTGAAGAAGTGATATTGCAAACGGTGGTGTAACCAATACACACATTCTTCTTTCTTAAAAATTCGACATTGGCCTTAAAAACAGAACCCGCAGCAACAGGAACATTGTAAAAAGTTTCATTAAACCAATTGCTCGAAAGATCAAATTGATGCACATCATACACCGCATTATTTTTATACAAGGTTACAATGGCTCTGTACGGATTACCTACATTGCAAAAGGCTTGCAAATTAGTATAATTAAATGCCACTTTAATGTTGTCCGTTCGTTGTTCAGTTCCGCAAATAGGAATGTACTGATTGGTTATTGGGGCTAAGTGCGTGGTATACGAAATACCAACAGTTTGTGCCAAAGAATCCTCACTACTAAGTAATAATAAGAATACCAACAAAATTCTAAGTAAAAAGTTTTTTTGATTCATAATAAAAAGAGTTAAATGGTCCCTACTCTTGGAAAGGTTTTTCGGGTTACACCTATCGTAAAATTAGAAGTGTTACTTTTTACAATTCATTACCTACATATTTAAAAAAATCCGATTATAAACAAGTATAACCGGATTTAATTAGCAAATAAGTGAGAACTATTCTTTTATTATTTTTTTAGAAATGGTGACACCATTAGTTGTTATTCGGGCTATGTATACACCATCTTGATAATTCTTCAAACTGACCTCAAGTTGATTATTATCTTTAAAATCTTTGGTGAAAACCAGTTTTCCATCAAGACTATAAATTTCAATAGTACCCGTTTCATTTCTATCAAAAGCAAAGTTGACAAGGTCTGTTGTTGGATTTGGGAATACATTTGCAGTGCTTGTGCTTTCAAAATCAATTGCCTGTGATTTAGCCAATATTTCTTCAAAGCTTGGAGCATAATTACTATCCTCAACAATAAATTCTGATTGACCATTAACTAATTTACAACCTGTACACATGTAGATTTCCTTTGATGTGGTTGTAAAAGGTGTACATGGCCCCCAAGTACCTCTGGTGATTCTGTATTTATGACCTAAATAAAACTTACCATTCCCAACCGTAGTATTGACAAAGTTTGAAATGGGAACATCATAACCTGGAAAAGTATTGGTATAATAAAGACTGGTATCCCACCAATTACTTGGATTATAAATGGAGGTATTAGGTACTACATTCCCAAGACTATCTATTTCAGAAATCTCCCAATAGAAACCACTTCCAGCTGGAACAGCAAGAACGTTTGCGGTTACAATATAATATTGCGTACTCCCTACTGGAATGGTTCCGGTTAAAGCAAAATCAGAACTAATAATTGGTGAAGGATTAACCGTAATGGTTACTTGGTCAGCATTTTTGCAATAATTAGGGTTGGGCGTATTTTTAAAGGTGTAAGTCGTTGTTGTTGTAGGACAAAGTGAAATAGGAGAACTATAAAATGGACCTGTCGTAACATTGGTAGTATTGTCTGTCACGTATACTCCTCCAGTGCTTGACGTAAAATTAATACTAGCACATGATCCTGCACAGATGGTTTGATCTGGCCCTGCATTTACTACTGCAATAGGGAGTACTATAACGGTAACGGGGACTCTCTGTGCTTCGCAACCGCCAGGTAAAATAGTACTCACGTAATAGGTTGTAGTACTACTTAATGCTGGCGTTGTATAGGAAGAACCCGTTGCAAGTGGCGTAGTTGCTGTGCTTGTGGCATACCAATTAAAACTCAATCCAGTTGGTCCAATTGGGGCAATCACTGCCGAGCTTCCTGCGCAGATTTGATAAGCATTAAAACTGGGTTCCACTTCTATTTTTGCTACAAATCCATCAGAACCTGCACCGCTAACCGTGATTGTTCCAAAAGTTCCAGTGCTAATTAAGTTACCACTAACAATGACGCGTTTGTTTCCATCGGTACTAATACCATTGGATTGCGATTGCCAATTGGCTAAAGTGGGTGCTACTGCCCAATTCACATCGCCGTTTGTACTGTATTTAACTACATAAAACTTTTTATCTGTAACATTAGTTTGTGAAGAAAAACTAAAACACCCGCCTACATTTGATACATTATTTTCAACATTTTTACAGGCAACATAAACGGCACCAGTGCTTTGATCTACACATTGTCCAGTAGGATATTCTGTGCCCGTACCACTTATTTTTTTTGCCCAAATGGCATTACCACCCCCATTATTATACTTTGCAATGAATGTATCGGTAAGACCTCCGTTGGTCAATGTAAATGATGAAATATTGGTGCTCCCACCTGAGTATTGTCCCGATATATAGATATTACCAGCAGTATCTAAATCGAGATCTCTAGGTTGTTCAATGATGGCTGAGCTTGTTGCTCCTATTTGTTGACCCCAAGTGAAAATGCCACTTGCATTAAACTTTAGCATTGCCATATGAGAGCCTGATACGGTATAGCTTGGTGACCCTGCAATAGTAAAAGTTCCTGCAGTAATTTGATAAAGTGAGTAGCAATTACCACTGGCATCAGCTGCAATACCAAAACCTATAGCCGAAGAACAAGTTCCCGCACTGACATTTGACCATGCCAAAGTTCCCGTATAATTATAACAGTTGACAAAGGCTCTGTTGGCAGATAATCCAGTAATATAGACTTTAGATTGTGCGTTGCTTATATCAATATCATAAGCTCTTTGATCTCCTGTTCCTGTAAATGATGTAGCCCATTGGATAACACCGCTGCTATTGTATTTTGCAATAAAACATTCATCATTTGAACTTGAACCAGTCACAGTTGCAGTTGTGGCATTGGTGCTGTAAAAAGTAATAGTGCCACGATGGGTACCGGTAATGAAAACATCTGGTCCATTGGTAACCACTTTCAATCCTGAGTCAAGTAAAGTTCCACCAGCTCTTACTGCCCATTGAACTGCACCTGCAGCATTCGTTTTTGATAAATAGATATCACTGCTCCCAATTCCAGCAAGCGTTGTACTTCCAATAGTAGCACTAGTATAATAGGAGCCAATAAGATAATTATTTCCAGCGTTATCCGTACTGACATCTTGCCCATACTCTACATTTGCGGAACTTGACTTTGTAACCCAATTCCATTGGGCGTGTAGGTGAATTGAGCATAAAAAAATGCCCAATAGAAATAAATTGTTGATTGTTTTTTTCATTGTTTGTAAATTTAATTTCCCTACTCTTGGAAAGGTTTTTCGGGTAACACCTATCGTAAAATTAGAAGTGTTACTTTTTACAATTCATTACCTAAAAAAAGGACAAAAAAACAAATGACCTACAAATAGTGTGGTGGGTAGTGCAGTTACGGTATAAAATAGGATTATTTTTTTTTGAAGTACTTTCTATTATACAACAAAAAGAATACGATGAGTAAAGCGGCCAACAACAGGAATAGTTTTCCATCAAACCAACTTTCTGAGATGTTAATTGGTGCAGTACTTCCCGTAAGGGTAAACGAAGCCCAATAATAAGGCAATGCTTCCGAAAACTGATGGCTTTTCAAATAGTTCAATTTAGCCAATTGTAAAGCCTTAGATTTGCTTTTACCCTGACTAAGTTGATCATAAAAGGTGGTGATTATTTCGTTGCCTGCCTTTTCATTCACATTCCACAACGAGGCCATAACACTTTTTGCCCCATTGTAAAAGAAACCTCTCGACAAACTAATGATGCCTTCACCAGAGGCCAAGGTGCCCTCATTCGTTTTACAGGCATCCAAAATAACTAATTCCGCTTGATTGGGAATGCCGTACAACTCCTCCAAGTGCAATTTACTTTCTTGAAACATAATCCACGGCGTGGCAGTGACCGTATCAATGCCTGCATGGGTGTTCAAATGGAGTATATCGTATTTCGCACTATGATCATAAAATTGCTCTTTAGTAGCGTCTTCTCCTATCATGATGTCAGAAGAACGATACTTACCCAATGCCTTCATCACTTCATTAGAAGCCACCAAATCAGGCAAGTCTTGTTGTTTGAATTGATTGGGATGAAACAGCAATAGCTTCTTTTGAGATGGTGTTCGATTCCGTTTCATTTGTTCAAATACCGAAAACGATTGCAAATACGATACTTCAACAAAATGAACTAAATAAGACTGCGCAATGGGCTTATTGGCGCTCACAACCAAAGCTTCAAACGGCAAATCAAGAAGCGAATCATCTGCGATTATAATCACTTTTTTATTTCTAATTTTCGATAAAGCATCTTTAAAAGGAAACAAGGTGGTAAAAACGGCATACCCTAGTTCTTGAAAACGCTTTCTTTCCAACGGTTCCAAAATAGGCTGCTTCATATACTGCTTTACGGCTTTCAATTTTTCTTGCAATTGGGACACATTGTGGATTTCAAAAAACAATTGTTCTTCAGAAGTACAAAACAGTCCAAAACCTTTCGAATCACTCAAAATATAACTAACAAAACATTCCGCTTTAGCTAATGGTTTAGTGGCTTTTGATAATGCAACAATATCTATCCCTTTTTTAATCTTAACATAATCAGGATAGTTGCTACTCAACGAATCCATAAATGTGGCAAACTCTTTCTGCTTGCTATTGTATTTCTTTTTAACAACAGAATTAGTAGAATTGTGTTGAAATAATTTTTCTAAAGAAAGTAATTCATAATGCAGCTTGTATTCGCGTTTTTGTAGTGCCTTTGGAATAGCCAACTCTAGTTTTGCCTGATGCATTTTAATATTCTCTTGAAGCAGCAAGGCTTTGTTCTTTTCCATAAAATAGAAGGCTTCAGCAGGTTGCTTCAAGTGGTAACAAACTTCAACTGCCAACAGATACGAATCGACTCCTTTTCCAATCCAAAAGAGCTTTGATTGCTCGGTATTGCTCTCATAGCGAATCAGCGAAACCAGTTCATCTACACGATACAAAGTAGCTTTAGCAAGCTGTAAATACCTTGTAGTAGGACGCTCTTTATACGCTTGAAAATAATGATAAGCCAAGTCTACCAAGTAGATCATGATATCTTGTTCATAACCAGACTCTCGTATTTCTGCCAACGACGGAAGCACAAAAGGCGAACGATGGTCATCTAAAAGTGTTTGTATGGCTTTCTCAAAATAAGGTATTTTCTGCCCCGCAGTAGTGGTGTTCAAAAAGTAACCCATATTATCATAAGCAGTAGCAATTTGTTCATTGCTATCAGCATTCGCAATTACTTTTTGATAACAGGCCATGGCTTCTTTAGGCTTACCTTGTTTAGAATACAAATAGCCAATGTTATTAATCGCACTAAATTGCTTGTCAAGATCACCTTTCTTTTGAAAATAAACACTCACTTTTTGATACAACTGCAAAGCAATACCCGATTGCCCAAACGCTTCGTATACATTAGCTAAGTTGTTGTAGGCATTATATAAATCGTCTTCATTGAGCGTAGTTTTGCCAAAGTCATTGGCTATTTTTACGTGGTGTTTCTTTACAATTTGAAGGTCGCTTTGCTTTTTAGTGACAAAAATACTTTCATACATTTTACCATATATCCCAATAATTGCGGTTCGCAGTTTAATGTCATTATCAAGAGTATTGTTTTTAGCCAAAGCAACCGTAAGTTTATGCAAAGCCGCATAATAATCGCCTTTTCTGGCTTCTAAAACAGCCAAATCAATAATGGCGTTAAATGTATACTTATCGTTCCCTTTATCTTGAACCATTCGTTGCAATAGCGCACGCCGTTCATTATCGTTTTCCTCATACGAGTAAATCCAAGCTAAGTTATTTCGAGTCTTGTTAAGAGGTTCTAATTGGGTTTTCTTATAAATTTCTTGTACTTGAATTGCTCTTTTTAGATAAGCTATGGCTTTAGTATTGTTGCCTGTTTTATAAAATTGTTTGCCTATTTCAGCATACAACTTTCCAAGTTCGGGTGTCTTACTGGCTTTATTTTGTTGGGACAACAGTTGCTCAAATTGCCGTAAGGCTTCTTGGTCATCAATCGCCTCAATGGCTTTTGCTTGCAAAATGCTTTCTATTTTCTGCGACAATTTAGCTTGCGAAAACCCAATGGCAGTCGAAAGAATCAACACAAATAGAATACTTTTTTGGACAGAAAACATACCTACTATTTTGAACTTCCAATGTATAAAAAAAACGAATAAGATAAAACTCTTATTCGTTTTGATTAGTGATGACAGGTCTTTTTAAGGCTGAATTATTTTACCATACAATACATTTTTGGTTGGATCAAATGAAGCAGGACAAGGCAAGCCTACTAAAATCAAATGATTTCGCAAATCAATCGGGCTCGCCTCTGGTGAATTGTATTTCTTCCTAGCAACGACTGCCGCAACCATTGGAGCCGCAAATGAAGTACCATCCATTGGATAACCTAAAAAAGGGATACTCTGACCTCTCGCAAAAAAATCAACACTTGCCGCTCCATAATTTGAAAAACTGGCTATGTTGAGTGAGTTGGTGTTACTAGCCGCAACAGCAATCACATTACTTTGCGGATAACCCGATGGGTAATGTGGCATAGAATCGTTATTACTACCCAAATTCCCCGCCGAAGTAACAAATATAGCTTCTGGATGCGCCGTAATCAAATTAGAAAGAATGGTTTCACCAAAATCGCCAAATCCATCATCATACCAACCCAAACTCATTTGTATAATACTAGCACGTGCTAACGCAAAGTTGGTACCGCACAACAAATTAAAATAACTGGCTTGTCCATTGGCATTACAAACTTTTATTGGAAGTATTTGATGCGGAACTGGTGGCTGTGAAACATTTAAAATCCGATGAATAATACCTGAAACTACCGTTCCGTGGCGTCCTGGATCATCGTCAAAACAATTGGCATCTGAATTTACAAAATCCCAACCTGATTGTGTTAAAGCATTACCATCATTAGCAGCATTGTATAAAAATGGAGCTGAAAAGGCATAAGCGTTATTGTTATTGATTGAGGGTATAATTCCGGTATCAAAAACGGCAATCGTCACACCATCATTAGTTTGCTTTATATAAGACGAATAACTAGTATCGGAAGTAGTTCCCACAGGAGAATAGATGGCGTCCATAGCAAAATTAAATTCATAGTCAACGTCCATAATCGACTCCACTCCGCCTCCACTTCCTTGTTCAATAGCCGTTTTCTTAGGTTCAATATTAATCCCAGGACCAAACGTCCATAATTCAATACAATCGTCATTGCATTGCTGACAGGCTTTAAAATCAATGGCACCATAAGCCGCTCGCAATGTCGCTTTAGTGGCATTAGAAGTACCTGGATAGTATTGAATAATTAATTTATTCTGCGAATAAGTTGGTACTGTTTTTCGCCCAGTTATTTTTTGAAATGTTTGACTGTCATTAACTGAATCGTTGGAATTCGATGGCATTTGCTCTTCATTAGAACAAGATAAAATAACGATTGATGAAATTGAATACAGTAGAAGTTTCTTTAATTTTTTCATGATGTTTGTTTTAATATTACCAACTATAGTTCCTAATAGTTGAAAGTGTTACCCAATTTATTAAAATTTTAGCAATAAAAGCCAACAATTTGAAATTGATGTTTACAAATGTATTTTTTTAACATTTATAATTTCACATTTTCAAGAATCGTATTTTTTTATGTATTTTTACCATCGTAGTAGTGAAAAATTACCGTCAAAGGATTTCATTAAGAATAACTTTAATCGAACCTAATCAATGTCTAATAGCTGTTTTTATAGATGATTATCAAATAAAGATATGGAAAACACTGTTCGATACATCAACGCATTACTCAACGGAGAAGATGCTGTCATAAAAGAAATTTACTCCAAAATTTACCCAAAAATAGCTTCTTATATCATTTCTAATAATGGAAAATCTGACGATGCTCACGACGTTTTTCACGATGCTTTAATGTATATCATTGTTACACAAAAAGAAAAAAGAACGGAAATTCAATCATTTGAATCGTATCTTTTTATTGTTTGCAAAAATATTTGGTTAAAAACCTTAAAAAATAAGGTAATAAAATCAGAGGTTCTGACACTTAGAGATAATGAGTTTGATTTGAGTGCATTTGTTTTAGAGCAACAGTGTTTTGAATTTTACTTAGCAAAATTTAACCTTTTATCCATCAATTGCAAAGATATTTTGACCAGTTATTTCAACGGCTCTGATTATGAAGAAATAGTGGAAGAATTTTCGTATGCTAGTGTAAATACTGTACGACAACGCGTATTTAAATGCCGTAGTAAATTGATAGAACTAATCAAAGGAGATAAAGAATTTCAAAAAATAATGAAATGGGGACAGCTATGACCATTGAAATAATTGAACAAATTAATCAGTATTTAAAAGGTACTTTACCAGAAGGTGAAAAGCTCGTTTTTGAACAAAAATTAGCCGAGGACGAAACCTTGCGCGAAGAGGTTATCATGCAAAAACAATTGTTCCTATTGCAAGGTGTTGAAACCAATGATCTTCCTTTCAGCTATGATAATAAAGCTGATTTACTGGATATTCAAAATAAATTAAACAGCGAAGAATACAAACTACTCTCTGCCAAAATTAGAAAAGCCAGTGTAGAAGTTAAAAACACACCTACTCAACGAAAAAACTATTGGTTTAAATATGCTGTAGCAGCATCAATAGCTCTAATTTTTAGTATTTTGTTGTACTTCAATAACCCAAATGCTCTTGAAAATTATTACCATGAAAATGTAAATTGGGAAGAATTACCATCATTTATTGAAAAAGGTGGGTCAAAAAATGATTTTGTAAATGCCGAAATACTATTTAAAAATAAAGATTACAACAATGCCATTGTACTTTTTAAAAAACTAAAACCATCAGATAAGTTGTATCCTTTTGCCCTAATGTATATCGGTGCCACTTACGATTTGCAAAATCAAAACGAAAAAGCGATACAAACATTTCAGCAATTGGCAGCACTTCGTTCATTTGAAGAATACTCCAAAGGATACTGGTTTGAATTTTTAATGTACTTAAAACAAAATGATATACAAAAAGCAAAAGAAATTAGAGCTACAATACTCAAAGACAGCAACAATTACAATTACGATACGGTAAAAAAAATAAAACTATAAAGTATTGCTTTGTATAATTATCATTCAAAAACACAATCTCGCCTTTAATTTGTAACTAAAATCGGTAAGTTGTATTAGATAAACACCAACTACTCCTTCACCACTCCAAATACGTGTTGCTCACCATTAATTTGAGTGTCAATAAATAAATACCCTTGGGAAAGGCTGTTAAATAGTGAAAAACATTGTTATATGCCTTTTTATTTAATTTTTCTTCCTTTTTTATCAATAAAAAACCATTTTTTGCTTTCCCAAATTATATGTTCATTTTCAATAGAAATTTTACAATCTTTACTCACTTTTGCTTTTCCATTCTCAAAAGGATAGGCGCAATCATATTGAGGTTCTATTATTATTTTAGAAGTTAATGAGTCCGCATAACCAATTTTCCCATCTTTTATAATTCTGTAAACTCCTTCACTTGTACTATCAGGCCCATTATCATAAGAGTAAATTGAATACATTTTTTCGCCATTTCTGTTAATCAAAACATAACCACTATCAGCAACAATTCCGTATGTTTTCAGTGTATCTTCATAAACCCAGAAATAGTCTCCAAGAATTTTTTTTCCAGTTTTATCATAATAAGCAAATAAAGAAGTCTTATCATCCCTCTTTGCAATTAGGTAATATTCTTCTTTTGATTTCTTACAAGAAAAATAAAGCAGAATTGAAAAAAGTAGTACTATTTTCCTCATGGATTAAGTTTTTAAAAATGGCCTTAACGATCGCACACTTTGTACCTCTTACGAGCTTTGTAAACGCATATTTTCAACCAAGACACTATTTCCTGAGAAGGAAAAATGTGAATTTACAACATTTTTAGACATTTCTTGAAACCGCTGTTGACAGAAGTCATAGCTTCAATCTTTTAGTATTTTATAAGTTTGAATGTCATTTTCAAAAGTTAACTTTAAAAAGTAAGTCCCTGTTTCTAAATGAGAAATATCCAGTTCCGTATTGTTTTTAAATTCATTTTTTAGGATCATGGATTTACCAACTACATCAATTAACTCTAATTTTTGTATTTGTTCTTTTTCTGAGATAACAGAAAAGCTATTCTGCGTTGGATTAGGAAAAATACTTACCTTGTTCTTCGTTTCAAAGCTTAAGTTACCTAAGCTACACGTGATTGGAGTTGGCACAGAAACATTAGAAGTTGAGCCTAAACCAAGTTGACCATAGTTATTGCCTCCCCAACTCAACAAATCATGATTACTTGTTAAACCGATACGATACCCAGTTGCAGTTTTAATTGTTTCCCAATAATTCTCGGTGCCAATTTGTGTTATAGTAAAATTGGGAAATGGATTGGCATAAAATGTCCATAAAGTTCCATCATTTTTGATTCCAAAATTTTCAGCATCAAAGCCATAACTTACTCTGACATGTTTCCAGTTTTGTCCTCCTATGGGTAATAAAAAAGGATATGTTGGATAATTTTGTCCCCATATATAGAGTCTCCCATCATTCTTAATTGCACATGAATTGAACCGATTAGAAGAAACTTCTTTCCAGTCAGTATCTGTACCTATTTGAGTCGGATGAAATTTATCGACTGTTGTTCCATCCCCAAGTTGTCCTAAGGAATTATCTCCCCAAGTCCATAAAGTGCCATCATTTTTAAGTGCTATTACGTGAGAAAATCCAACATCGAATTCTTTCCAATCGTTTGAATTTCCTATTTGTACAGGTATGTAAGTAGTCATGGGTCCTACAGTACCAAATATGCCTAGACTAGTTTGCCCCCAACCCCATAAAGTCCCATCGTTTTTCATTGCAATATCCCAAACAGAATCGCCTTGTTTGACATGCTTCCAATCAGTGTCTGTGCCAATTTGAACGGGTACACAAGATGAATTCGTTGTACCGTTTCCATAATAACCTCCATTGTTTCCCCAAGCCCACAATGTTCCATCATTTTTTATTGCATGACCACGATAAGAGCCCACGGTTGCTTCTTTCCAATCATTGTCTGCTCCTATTTGAACTGGATAAGAATGATTTACATTGTTTCCTACTCCTAATTGACACCAATTATTTTGCCCCCAAGACCACATAGTTCCATCTGTTTTAATTCCAATCCCACTAAAATAGTCATGAACATAAATTTGTTCCCAACAACCAGTTTGTGCAAATGGCATTGCAACAGTTAAAAACAAAAAATAAAATAAGAATATATTTTTTGTTTTGGAATTGATTTTTTTCATGATTAATTTACTTGATGATTTCTGCCAACGTTCTAGACTTCATTTCTGTCAATGCGAACACTAACCCAAACAAATCTACGTAAATTCTTTTGAAAACTAAAATTGTTGACGCCAGATTATTCTCCACAAAAACAAAGCCTGTCTACCAATAGGTAGGTAGTAAGTACAAGCCTACAATTGGTGCAAACTGTGGTTGTATGTTTTGAAGCAGATTTTTTTTAATTTCTCTGCCTTTTCCAAAATCAATTATCAATTTTTCTTGAGGATAATTTCATTGTTTTCAAAATAAGTAAAATTGGGGTTGTTAAGATTATAAATTTCTTCAATTTTTTCTCAAAACCCCAATTTTCATAATTGTTCAATTATATTATTGAATTAAATTAAAATAAGCCCACTCAGTCGCAAATGTACATTGATTTTGATTTGGAGAGATATTGCTATATACATATCTGTAGTGAAAATCCTTATAGTTAACAGTTTGTGTTACAGGTATTGGAGCCCAATTTGTATGTTCTCCATGTGATAATAAAGCTTGGCCAACAGCTGGAATTGGTTCGCTTTGAATGTAACCCGATGGATGCTTTATTTGTAAATAAAATAATGTATAATTATTATTTAAATCATGACCTATTAGCTTCCATCTTAATAGAACACTATAGTCATAAAAATTATTTGCTGGATTACTTAATATATGGCTTGTTCCATATTTTAAAACACCTGAAAAGCAAGGTGTATCATAAATAAAATTATTATTTATAATTGCACTATTCATAAAACTATTTTCTGAAATACTAATATCACCTGAGCTTTTATAACTAGATGTTTCAGATACATTTTTTGAACTTTCAACTAACTTAAAAGTTGATTCTTGGTTTTTTTTTGAACTACTTAAATCTTCATCATTGTTAGAACAAGATGTGCTGACTAATAAAATCGACAAAATTGATAAAAATCCTATTTTTTTCATAAGTTAATTAACTTCCCATTTATATTAATACAATAGTGTAAGGACGACAACTTTAGGTACTCCTTATAAATCATTAAATTTGGTTAATGTGCCGCCCACTTATTTATTATTTCTAATCTTACAAACTTTTCATATTTCCTTAAATGAATTCAATTGTATCTTTAAGAGATTTGTCTGATTTGCATGTTTAAAAAATTATTAAGCCACGTTAAAAATATTCAATTAGTAAAAGATATTTGTAGATATAACGATTTATTATTTTAAATATTGTACAACGTCCGCTGCTTACAACAGTCGCTTAGGCTAACTCTGACCAAACAAAAACTACAACTTTTCTTTGAAAGATAAACTTCAAGTCCCCAGCTTATTTCTACACGAAAACAAAATAGCAAGCGCAAGACAGGCAATAGCAAAAAAACACGTATTAGTGGCAGTTATAATCTATCTGTAAGTTTTTTTATAAATTTTGGAAACTTAAGGTTGTGCGACATTTTATTTCTTTTTAGGCTTCATTATTTTTCTAAGTAATTTAACCCAAATACTCCATTCACTTCTTTTTTTGATAGAGGAAAAGTGGTTTTCTACTTTATCAAATGTGTCTTCAATTAATGCATCGTGTAACCAACGAATAGCAAAAATCCACTTTATTGTCGAAAATCCCGATGTACTCATATCTATTACATGATAGAGTTTTGTTCTATTTTGATTAGTTTCTAAGATATTGAATTTATGGGTTCCTTCAAAACCTTTCAAGTCAAATTCAAAAGCAATAAACTCTTCAGGATTATATTCAACAACATGATATTTTATTGGACCATGACCACCTTTTGAGCCAATCTGCAAACCTTTGTCAAGTTTCATAGGAGGCCATATTTTAGTAGCAAAAAATAAATCATTCTCAGAAGCTAATGTTCTGAATAATTTAACGATTTCTTCCTTTGGCTGATTAATTTCTCTTTTATGAATATTTATTATTTTCATTAGCCAAAAATATTTCTTTTAAACTGATTGTTGTATTCTCACGATATTCAAAAAATGATTTACAAAGTCCCCAGCTTTCGCTTGTTGTTACTGCAATCACAAACCATAATAAAACTACAAAATTAAATTTAATGATAAAACCTCTCAGCCGATAGGCAGATAGCAAACGTAAGCCTAGCAATTGGTGCAAACTGCTGTTGGCGGTTCGTTGTTTCATTTTATGGAGTTGAAACAATTAATCTTAATGCGCAAGTAAAATATTCTTGTGTTCGGAAATAACCATATTTTTCGTCCCAAATTCCGTTTTTCAAATCTGCTTTTAATCTTTCAACCATTTCTTCTTGTTTTTCGTCTGAAAGAAATCCCCATGCAGATTGATTAAGTCTAACCTTCTTTTCTAAAAATGCTTCTGGTCTTCCGTAAAACGCTTCCTGAAATCCATCTTTACAATCTAAAGGAATTGGAATAGAAACTACTTTGCAATTTCCACCAAGACTATTTTTGATGAATTCAATTGTCGGATATCTTGCTTTTTCTACTTCAATAACTTCTGGAAAATATTCGGCATTCCAAAAATTATCAAGACTTTCAGGGTCAAAAGTCATAATTACAATTTGATTTTTTGTTACTCGTCTTAGTTCTTTCAAACCTTTGTCTATGTCTGGCCAATGGTGAACGGTAATCATCGCCATTGAAGCATCAAATGAGTTGTCGTCAAATGGAAGATGGTCTGCTTTAGCATTAATTGCAGGAAATTTGTTTTTGGATAATCTTTGTTGTCGCATTGTAATGGAAGGTTCAACAGCAATTACATATTTGTCAGTAGGTTCATAAGAACCAGCACCTGCTCCAATATTTAAAACGGTTTTAGCACCATTTAATTCAATATTCACATAGGCTGCAATTCTGGGATCTGTTTGTCGAATGCTTGAATATTTTTGACCAAAAGTATCATAATCAAATGCTGGGTTTTCTATTTTCATCTTAATTTCAGGTATGAGGTGGATTCAAGAACGTAATGCAACAAGGTCAGTTCCCGCTGTAAGCACAAACCAAAACAAAACTACAACTTTTCTTTGAAAGATAAAATTGTAATAACCAGCTTATATTCCATGAAAACAAAACAGCAAGCCAAGCCCAGCAATTGCTGTAAACTGTGGTTATGCAATCGCTTTTATTTTCTAAGAATTTCGTAAATAATAGTTATATTTTCCTCGAGTTCTTCTTCTTGAACTTCAAATTTGTCGAAAGAAGTTTTTGGGCCATAACCAACTGATATTTCTCCTTTTATATCAGCTTTTCCTAGGTTTTTATATGATGCGACTGATAATTCATTAAATCCTTTTGAAACTTGTTTTACATTACCTAGTTTTAAATCTAAAGCATTTGCAATATTTTCAGCATTTTTTTTAGCATCTTCAATTGCTTGCTTAACTAATGTTTTTCTTGATTCTTTTTCGAATTCATCAGATAGTTTCGCTTCAAACTCTACTTCTAAATCAGTAAAATTTCCATTCTGTAACTCCTGATAAAATAAATTAATTAGTTTGTTATTAATATTAAATTCTATTATTAATGAGTTTGTTACAAAAAAGTTTTTTTTGTTATTATTGTTATATTCTCTTTCACTGGAAATTTTATATCCAGAAATTTTAATACTAGATGAGGTAAAACCTAACTTTAAAAGTAACTGTTGAATTCTGTCAACTTCTTCATTCAATTCTTTTATTGCAATTTTTTCGATTTCATTTTGTTTTTGAACCGTAATTTCTAGGATTGCAACATCAGGTTTAACTTTTAGTTTAGCATTCCCATTTGATGTAATCTCATTGGAATTAGGTGTTTGCGAAAAGATAACATAGGAAAAAAGCAAAAAAACAAAAATACTAACTTTCTTAATCATGATTTTTTTTTTAGGTTAAACTAAAGTGTTACATAACGTTCGGCGGCTTATACTAGTTCCCGCTGCAACCACCAACCAAAACAAATCTACAATTTTTCTTAGAAAGATAAAATTGTACTCACCAGATTATATTCCATGAAAACTAAACAGCAAGCTCAAACCCAGCAATTGGTGCAAACTGTTGTTAGTAGCCGTTATTATTAATGTTCAAAATATCAAGCATTTTTTTAGATTAAAGTAGTAACTAATGAAGCACTGAAAAAAGAATACACAATAAAATCATATGGCAAAACCACAAAAGTACTGCCTTTAATCCGTTGAAATAATTCTTGATAAAAGTTATAACTCCTCCTTTCGGGTACATTCTTTTATAAAAAAAAACAAACAACATAATAAAAACATTTGCTGTCCATGCTAAAGCAATTGGTCCAATTTCTTGATTAGATGTAAAATTCATTACATTTTTAGCCTTTTCAAGAAGGAATAAGAAACCAAAAACGTATGAAAAAGTTAGCATAATCCATAATAATGTACTATTGTCATTTTTTTCTACATGCTCATCCAAAGCTTTTGCTTGACCATATGATGCAAGACAACAATAAATACATAGTATACATTTTGCAGCTCTTTCAGTAGGAATTGAAGTATCGGTTATGAAGCTAAATCCCAGCCAATTACAGAGAGACAATATAAAAGTTATAATCGTTATTATGTTAGCAGCAACAGTTATACTTTTTTCTAAATTATTAAACATAAGCATTTAAACTAAATTAAATAATTTCAAGAATTCTTTTATTTTCAAAAAAGAAATTAATACTTCAAAATGTGATTTTTTCAGCGTCACTCATGTAATGGCTACTAACGTTCCCCAGCTTTCGCTCTGTTGCCGATGCAAACACTGACCAAAACAAATCTACTAAATTTCTTTGAAAGATAAAATTGTAGTCACCTGATTATATTCCATGAAATACAAAACAGCAAGCGCAACCCCACCAATAGCAAAAAATAGCAGTTAGCTCTTTGTCATTTCGACAGCTTGTCCCGACCTTTCGGGACAGGAGAAATCCCATCAAGTTATTCCACACTAAAACATAATAGCAAGTGCAAGCCCAGTAATTGGCGCGAACTGTGGTTGGGCGATGCTTTTACTTTCTGTATGGAACTTTTGAAATTTTAATCATATTCTCAACATTTGAATATCCATTATTTTTTAATAGTCTTTCAATTCCGCTTTTTAAATCTTCAAATTCTTTACACGCAGGGCCAATAATAATTTTTTTTATTGGAACAGGTTTATTACCAAACTCTAATTTTACATATGGAATTAATCTTTTGTTTCTTTCAAAGGTATCAACTTGTTTAATTGGTTTATCTTTAAGTTGATGAAGAAATAGCCTAAATTCACTTTCTTCAAAAAAAGAACTATCTTTCGAGTCTTGAATTCTCATCCAGATTTGTTCACATTTTTCATTAAAGTAGTTTGTATTATCAATACGGTTTTTAAATTCTTCTAATGTAATCTCTTGGCTGTGAAAATATTTTATTATCTCATAGATTAGCTTATAAGTATCATCAAAGACATTTTGGTAATTATAGTCCAAATGTCCATTATATAGACTAGGGTTTATTCCATCGGAATATAATATATCTAAAAATTGTCTTCTATCAAATGCAATGCATATTCCCTCGCCATCATCACCATATGCACGCCATTGACTTAATAAATCTTCTTTACTACTAAAACTAGAAATAAATGAATCGTATTCCTTATAAGCATTAATTTTTTCACATATTTCGTCAATAATTTTTTGATGCGTAGTATAGTCTTCTTTTGACACAAAACTTTCGATTACTTTATCAAAAATTTCATACCAAATTTTTTGCTCTTTCCTGTCATTCAATTTAGTAATGTCTGTTGCCCAAATACATTTATTTTTAATTATCAAATCAATAGTTCTTACTGAAGTATAATGATATAGCAAATTTTCATCTTCTTGTTTTTCTGTTTTTTGTTTGTCAAAATAATTCAACCTAGCACTATATTCTTCAAATATTTTATATCTTTCAATTCTTTGTCCAAAAATTGAAATAGCTTCAGATGATGATTCAGCAATTAATACTTGCATATTGATTTGTTCTTCAATATATATCTCACACAATCTTAAAATTTGAAATCCCCATAATTCACTAATTCTTTTAGTTACAGTTGTGTCGGCAGTAGTAACTGTTATTTGCAATTCTAAATCCGATTCTAAATTGATTATAGCTTTATTTGGTTTTAAATATGATATATCATTTGAAAAGGAAGATGCCATAAGATTAAATAGTAACTCCCAATCAAAATCATCAGATAGCTCCTCAGGAAATTTAAACTGGTTATAAAAGTCTGAAAATTTGGAAACATAATCTATATACCAATTTTGTTCATTAATATCCCCTTTTATATCACCATAATACTTTTCGAAATCTATAATACATTTCTTTTTTTCAGGATCATCTCTTAACTCTAATATGAAAGCTTGAAAATCAAATATCATAAATTATATTTTAACATTAATGTTGTAATAAACTATTACCCAACGTTATCCATTTTCACGTCAGCTGCTGCTGAAAGTGACCAAAACAAAACTACAACTTTTCTTTGAAAGATAGAATTGTAGTCACCAGATTATGCTCCATGAAATACAAAATAGCAAGCGCAACCCCACCAATAGCAAAAAATAGCAGTTAGCTCTTTGTCATTTCGACAGCTTGTCCCGACTTTTCGGGACAGGAGAAATCCCATCAAGCTATTCTTTTTAACACAATTGCTTACTACTACCCTCTTTACAAAATAGCAAGCGCAAGCCCAGCAATAGGTGCAAATCGTTGTTAGCTACCGTTTTTTTTATCTAAACGCATCTAATTTAGTTTTCCAACCATCTCTAATTGTGGTGAACTGTAATTGGTACGGCTTAAGTAACTCTGAATAAGGTTTAATTCTCTCTGTTAAGATTGTTCCTTTTAAGGAGTTAGTTAATTCGTCAAAATTTTCAACTAATTGCGTGAACGCTTTTTTCTTATCCGAGGCTGTAGGTTCTTTATTTATTATTTCATCTACTATTTTCATCGCAAGCTGATTAACCGCCAGCGCTTCTTCTACCCATTTGCCTGTTAAACTTACATCTGTATTTAGAAAAAAATCTCCTGTCAAAATTCCGTCCATACAAGGCGGGAATGGATGAGCAACATTTTGACAGAAATATTTAAATTTATCAGTAGTTGCGTAATTATACCATTGCGGATCTAAATGTATAAAATATGATGTAGGAGCATTTTGAATATTTAACCATTGCTGCTGAGTAAGTATTTTATTATCTAATGCAGGATCTATAACCATTGGTTTGATTTCTTTTCCGTCTTTAACGAATACTAGAATCGCTACATGATAACCCCAACTAACTTTTGGACTTAAGCCAGCGTTACTGTTTACATTTGGTTTTTGAGATTTGTTGAACAAAGAAATCATCATAGGGTCAAAATTCCATATTTTATAATGTTTTATTTTTTTTCCCTTTAAAAGTAGCGAAACCGCATGAGCTCTCTTTTCACAGCCAGCATATGAATACCTCCATTCTATTCCAGTTTCATCTTTTACATAATTAAATACTGTTAGTGCTTGTTCCATTGATAAAATCTCACTTTCGTTGTATTTAGTAAAAGTTGGCATGCTTCCAAATCCTTGATTGAAAGTTATATTAAACTGTGTTTGTGCAAATGTTATAATATTTGATACAAGAAATATTATAGTAATGATACTTTTTTTGATTTTTTCCATGACTATATTTTTTATTAATATTTTTAAATTTTAGCAATTCATCATAAAATGGCTTCTAACGTCTGCGGCTTGCACCAGTTGCTGCTGCAATCACTGACCAAAACAAATCTACTAAATTTCTTTGAAAGATAAAATTGTAGTCACCTGATTATATTCCATGAAATACAAAACAGCAAGCGCAACCCCACCAATAGCAAAAAATAGCAGTTAGCTCTTTGTCATTTCGACAGCTTGTCCCGACTTTTCGGGACAGGAGAAATCCCATCCAATTATTCTTTTATTGCTTACTACTACCCTCTTCACAAAACAGCAAGCGCAAGACCAGCAATAGCGTGAAACCCTGTTATTGATTGTTTTATTTTAGTTAATCCAAAATTTATCTTTTAAGTAAAACACTGTGTCGATGAAATATAAAATCTCATTTTGAGTTAAGACATTTTCATCATGTAAGTCTTCTAAAATAATTCCAAGTTCTTCATTTATATAATCATTATTGCGATTATTGTGAAAACCATTTGCAGTTAAAAACTCTTTAACACGTTCTAAGTTTGTTCTTGATGTAATTGAGACAAAATTCTGTTGAACAACTGCATATAAAGTATCATTGTCTTTTGTGAAACCTTTCAATTCGTATGCCGTGTCTGAGAAAAAATAATTATGAAGCAATAAATTATAAAAATAATCTTTCCAAGAACTATAGTAGATTGAGTCATTAAGTTTTAAAACATGCTCGCTATCCTTTAAATAGACTTTTTGTTCAGCACCTTCACTGACATATTGAGAAAAGTCAACATCAACAATCCAAAACTTTTTCTCTGTGATGTAATCTTCTAAGATCTTTGTTTCTTGTTTTTTGAGAGACTTTTCGTCTTCAATTGTTGGGCTTGTCTGCGCGCCATTGTTAAGGTAACAGGCAATTGCTTGGATAATTGTTCCAAACCTAACTTCGCTCTTTCCTGAAAGGACATTGTGTAATTCATTTTTTAAGTCATTTTGCATTTACAAATATAAAAAATATTTCTTGTCAATAAAATAGTCCAATTTTATTACGATTTTCAAAAATAATCGCTAACGGTTCTCGGCTTTTACCAGTTGTTGCTGCAACCACCAACCAAAAACAGAACTACTGAATTTCTTTGAAAAACAGAATTGTAATCACCAGATTATGTTCCATGAAAACTAAACAGCAAGCGCAAACCCAGCAATTGGTGTAAACGGTGGTTATGTGCCGTATTTTTTTGTGTTATTAAAGTATTTTTCAATTTCAGTTATTGCATTGTCAAGTCCGTTTTCGTTCCTGATTTGTTGTCCGACTATTGAAACATTATTTTCTATTTCTTTGGCTTGAATTTTTTGAATAGCCGAAATTAGTTTGTCAGCCGATAAAGTTTTAACTGGTATATGAACACCTAATTTCTTGCGTTCAACTATCTTTCCCCAAGTTGGTTGGTCTGTATAAAACGAAATAATGATTACTGGCAAATTGTGCCTTAACATTGTAGCCAAAGTTCCTGCTCCACCGTGAAAAATACCAATCTTGCATTTTGGTAAAATAGTTTCGTGATTTACATATTTTGTAATGAATAGATTTTTATGTTCGGGCAAATTGTCAAACTGTGACCAACCTTTACAAAACAAAATGCGTTCATTGGTCTGTTTTAAAATTTCTGTCAATATTTTAATAAACTTTTCAGCATTGCCAACTCCATTACTTCCAAAACCTATATAAATTGGCTTGTCGCCTTGCTCTAACCATTCTGTAAGTTCGGTTGGTGTTTTGTCCAAAAAATGTTCATCTCTTTTATGTTTAGGAATGTTAATAAACCCTGTTATTTTATGGTGGCTTTCCCAATCTTTTGGTTGTGGAATTAATGATTGACTGACACAATATAAATCCAATATTTTTTGTTTGTCAAGATAGGTAACCAAATTTTCTTTTAAAATGGGTAAGCCAAGTTCTTGTCTGTATTCGTTGGTATCTTGCTTAATAAATTTCCAAAAGAAACTTTGTGCAATTTTATAGGTCAGTTTGTTGTACCAAGGGAAATTAAAAAAATCAAAGTCGCCCAAAGGAAATTCTTTTGTCGGAACAACAGGTGGCATAAAATAAGTTAATGCCACTTTCTTATTCTGCTTTTCTGCAATAGCACTTACAATTGGTAGCGTCATCGAGTTGGCAATAATGAAATCAACTTTTGAAATGGCTTCAAAGTAACTTTTTCGCAATGGTTCTCTGTTTTTGTGAAGCACTTTGAAATAATATTTCATCAATTTTATAGCGTTTTCTGTTTGTAAAATGCTTTGTCCTTCTGCTGAGTTCATCATCGTTTCTGCATTTCCCCAAAGAGGTTGAAATGGCACACCAAAACCTTCTACAAATGCTTTAAAGTCTTCTGTTGCTGAAATTGTTACCTTGTGTCCTTTGTCAATAAGTCCAAGAGCCAATGCAACATATGGCTGTAAGTCGCCACGAGTTCCGTATGTGAAAATTCCTATGTTCATCTAACTTTTTTGTACAGCTTTACTATTTCTTCAATAGCTATTGTTGGATTCTTTATCCACACCTTGTGGTCAGCATTTTTAGCAATTACAAAATTATGGTTTGGCATTGTTCCAAATTCCTTACAGCAATTTATCCAACTTTCTTTTTCATCTTCCTTTATCATTGGTTGTACATTTTCTGCCATAATCATAGTTACAGGTGTTTTTGAATTTAAAAACTTGTCTTGCATCCATTCGGCTGTACTTGAAAAGTTTTTTAAAACATAAAATAAACCTGGCTTATACTGTTTTATCATTTTCCAATCTTCCTCTTTTATAGTTTGGATAAATTCATCTGACCATT
Source organism: uncultured Flavobacterium sp. (assembly GCA_964414655.1). Classification (GTDB taxonomy): domain Bacteria; phylum Bacteroidota; class Bacteroidia; order Flavobacteriales; family Flavobacteriaceae; genus Flavobacterium. Next base: position 90,243 of record CAYPXI010000006.1, read on the forward strand.
TTTTATTAAAAAAGCAAGGAGTGGCAATGTCTATACAAACAACTCCTTTTACCTTTTTTAAATTTCGGTGAGTAAATAAAGAAGTATAATAGCCGCCAAAAGAATGGCAAACTATGAATATTCGTTTAGAATATCCTAATTTTTTCAAAGCTATTTCAAAGTCTTTTACTTCGTTCTGGAAACTGATTTTTATCGTATCAATTTCACTTTTTCCTAAACCTGCTCTGTCATAAGTTATTATTGTAGCTTTTGTTTGCTTGTGAATTTCGTTTGCAATTGATTGCCAAACACTGCCATCATCGCCATTTCCTGCTTCAAAAAGGATTGGAGTTCCTTTTCCTTTAATAATGTTAAAATGCAATTTGTGATTTCCAACATTTATTAGTGTGTCAATTGTTTGAGCTTGTCCAAAATTGTAGGCTGTCAAGCAAAAAAGTAATAAAATAATTCTGTTCATTTTTTCGAAGTAATAATGTTCATTTAAGGGTGTCGTAATATGGCACATAACGTCCGCGGCTTTGAATCTGTTGCTGCTGCAGACACTGACCAAAACAAAACTACAACTTTTCTTTGAAAGATAGAATCGTATTCACCAGATTATGTTCCATGAAAAACAAAACAGCAAGCGCAAGCCCAGCAATTGGTGCAAGCCGTTGTTATAGCACGTATTAATTAGTTTCCCATTCCCAATAATAAGTCCATCCAGTTTTATTTAGTTCTATTTTTTCTAATTCCGAGTTCAAAACTTCAATGTCTTTTCCATTGCAACATGAAATTAATTTTATTAAGAAGCTAGTATTCTTTTTTTTCTTTTTTAAAATTATGGCTTTGGGTTTACAATCTCCATACTTTTCGATTTGCTCTGGATTTATTCCAATTACAGTTGTGTAGTATTTCCATGAGATAGTATCTTTTACTTTATAACTTTCAAAAACTCTATCAATACTATCACTGTAAATTTTTCGTCCCTCTTTTCCATCTCTCCATTTAATTTTATAGACTTTGAATATTTTGGTTAGTCCAAGATCTTTCTTATTAAGTTTTCGGTGAAAAGCGCGTAAAATTATTGAAGACATATCATCAAGATGAAATACTTTTTTTTTATAGAAATACATAACAAGTTTAGGATTTCCATGTCTTAACCAAGTATTTCGAATCCACATTCCGTAACTGAAATGTAAATATGAAACAGCTTCTGATTCATCTTTATTTTTGAAGTTTTCCTTTTCATTATCAGTCCATTTATAATTCATGTAATTAATAGCATCTAGAATACTTTTTGGCGAATATTTTTCAGGGAAACTTTTTTGAGAAAAAAGATGCCCACAAAAAAAGAAAAATATCAATATTAGTAGATTTTTCTGTCTTTTCCTGAAATAGGTTGACAACTTTTGTTGTCAAAATGTTATTCAAAAATAGCAATTTTATTTTTCTTATACGATTTATATTTATGTATTTGGTTCATGTGAGCAAACTCGGGTGTTTTCAATTCAAGTGAGTAATGTCTGCGTTGTTTGTTGTAAATATCTACTGCTTGTTTTACCATTTTTTGAGCAGTTTTAAGGTTTGGAATAGTTTTTCCTAATCCAAATTCTTGTTTAAGTATTCCGTTTACTCTTTCAGCTACAGCATTTTCGTAAGGACTTGAGTTTTGAGTTGTGCTTAAAGTCATTTGTTTAGCTTTAGCGAATTCAGAGAAATCTGGGCAACAATATTGTATTCCTCTGTCGGAGTGGTGAATAGTATTTTGATTGTTGTATATTCTATTATTTACCGCCATTTGCAAAGCATCTTTGACTAATTGGACTTTCATGTTAGTATCAATTTTGTATCCCATTACTTTTTTAGAATAGGCATCAGTAACTAGCGCTAAATAGGCATGATTAGAAGCTAGTTTGATATAGGTAATATCGCTTACAAAGACCTGTTCTGCTTTGTTTATCTCCAATCCTACAGTTAAATCATCAGACTTATGAAAACCATGATTAGAATCAGTTGTGATATGATATTTTTTAGATTTCTTGACGAGTAAATTATGGTTTCTCATAAAAGTATAGAACTTATCTCGTCCCATTTTAATGCCGTTTTTGATTAAATCGGGCTTTATGTCCAAATATAGTTTAGCACATCCATAACGAGCTTGTAAATGCCTTAGAGGCTTAATTAAGTCCAATATTATCAAAGCTTGTTTTTGCTCAAGTTCAATTTTTTTAATGCGTTTATGATAAGCTTGTCTGCTTATTCCGAAGCATTGGTGGATCCATTTCTCTTTGAAAGGTCTTTCATTTTTTTCTCCACTTCTTTGTACAGTGCTTCGGGCAATGACTTTTTTGCGAAACCAAGATTTGTACTGACTTCAAAATCAGCGATTATCATTTGTTGGAAGTCTTTAACGAATTCGAGTTCATCGATACGTTCTTTAAGTTTTTTGATTTCGTCGTTTTTGCTCATGGTTTTAGAATTTTGTTCAAAGGAACGCAATTTTTTGATCCAATAGGTGATAGAAGAGCGAGAAATTCCATGTAATTTGGCAGCATAGTTAACCGAAATCTGACCGTTTGTAATTTGGTCAATGATGGAAAGTTTGAGATCAAAACCAATCTTTTGATACTCTTTTTTTGGACATGATTGTTTTTTTGTTAGTGTCATAAGTTGCAAAAAGTGTTTAATTTTTTGTCAACCTATTTCAGGAATTGTCATTCATAATATGTGCTATAACGGAATGCCGCTTGCCATCAGTTGCTGCTGCAAGCACAGACCAAAACAAATCTACGGAATTTCTTTTAAAGATAAAATTGTAGTCACCAGATTATGCTCCATGAAATACAAAACAGCAAGCGCAACCCCACCAATAGCAAAAAATAGCAGTTAGCTCTTTGTCATTTCGACAGCTTGTCCCGACTTTTCGGGACAGGAGAAATCCCATCCAATTATTCTTTTATTGCTTACTACTACCCTCTTCACAAAACAGCAAGCGAAAGCACAGCAATTGGTGAAAACCGATGTTGTGCTTGCGGCATTTAAATTATTTGGTCGTTTTTTCTTTTAGTGTAGTTTTTTTCAAGCTAGTTTTTTTGACTTTTCTGCTAGCTATGAATTCACTAATTTCTCTTCTCTCCTCCTCAGTTAATGGTGGACTTTGAATTATAAAATCTACACCTTTTGGTTCTTTAATTAAATTCATGTTTTTTATGATTTAAAATATTTTTTAACAAGTTTTGTGGCAGCTTCTGTTTCAATTATCATTCTTTGACCTTTGAAATGATAAGCTCCGAGATTCTCTTCGTAATGCTTGATTAGGTTTGTTTTAGCATTAAAAGCAACATAACCATCATAACCTTTTTGAAAAGACACTTTACAGGCAAAAGCTACCAAATTTCCAGCAACACCTTCATAAAGTTTATTTTTTCCGATATTAAAAGGAGAACTTTCTAACAAATTCATATAAATATGATCTTGCTCAATTGTAATACTTAATAAACCTTGAATAATCTTCGAATTATTCACAATTGTTAGTTTGTATACTTCTTTTTGAATATCATTGAATTCTATTTTCCAATCAAAATTCCATCCATTTTTTTTAGTTACTGTTTTTAAATCCAAGCTAGTTAGTTTACTAACTTCCGTCTGAAAACTATCACCAGAAATAGTGTTTAAGATTGAATCAGTTAATTTGTCAATTATAAAATTTTGCTCTATTTGTACTTTATTACTCATAGAGTCAAAATTACAAAATATTTAGTTTTAATAAGAATATATTGTTTAAAGATTTAGTTTATGCGCTCCAACTATGCTGAAGTACAACTACTCTAAATCCCCACCAACCACTCCCTTCTCATCATTCCACACCAACCACCCAAATATACCACCTTTTCCCTACCCCACAAAAAGAAAACACCTCTTTTTCACTACCCACAACCCTACACCAAGCAAAACAACCTAATTGGTAACGTAATTTTCCACAAAACAAAACAGCAAGCGCAAGCCCAGCAATAGTGCGAAACCGATGTTGACAGTAGTGTTATTCATCTATGTCATATAAATGAAACTCAGAAATTATTTCATCTGATAATTCAGAATATGGATTTCTATTTTCGCTATTGTCAATTATTATTTTGGCGAGAAATAGTATTTGTCTAATATAATTTCTGTCAGGACAATGTCTTTTGATAACCCTTCCATAAATTTCATCACTTCCATAACTGTTTTCTTCAGCTTTATCTTTGAGATATTTCAAATATTTTCCATGAAGATGTAAAGTCCCTAGTTTAATACTTTCAGAATCACTAATCACTTCTTTTGAAGAAAATTGCATAATTCCTTGCGTAGTTTTTCTGTTAAAAGTTTTACAAATTAAACGTTCAAAGAAACGAACAATTCGTGGTCGATTAAAGTTCTCATAAATAAGAATGCATATAATGATTAATTTAAAAGCTTTGTCATTTGGTTCAATTTCATTTATTATGTGTCCATACATAGTCTCAAAATTCTTTTGCTTTTTTAAAATATATCTTTTTTTTCTATTCTTAATTTCTAAAGAAAAATCACGATATAATTCTGGTTCAGGACTTGATTTATCTTCTCTAAAACCATTGCCAACTTGATATAGGAAAAGTATTATCAATAACCATAATTCATTTTTTATTTCTACTAAGTCAGGTAGAAGTGAACTTACAGAGTCAATAAATCTTTTCTCAATTATTTTGGTTACTAAAAGAATCGATAAGTAGAAAAAAATAATTCTAGCCCAATTTACTATTGTGACTCGCTCAAAAAGAATAATTAGTGAAAGTCTTAGTCCTAAATAGAAATAAATTATTCTGGATACTTGTATATTACTTCTATCAATATTGAAGAAATCGAATAATGATAGTATTAATATGAGAAAAATAATTGGCCCAAAAACTTTTATCACAAAGTTTAACGATAAAGCTTCATCCTTATCATCTAAAAGTGAAAAGCTAATATATCCTATTGTGTATGATTTGCTTCCAATCCAGTTTTGAACAAAAAATAGGATTATTGCTAAAATTATGTCGTAATACATAAGAGTTATTTAAACATTTTTGCCAACTACTGCATACCCCCAACAACCACTCCTTTCCATCATTTCACGCCAACCACCCAAATATACCACCTTTTCCCTGCCCCACAAAAAGAAAACGCCCCTTTTTCACTCCCCACAACCCTACACCAAGCAAAATAACCTAATTGGTAGCGTAATTTTACTCATAACAAAATAGCAAGCGCAAGCACAGCAATAGCGCGAAACCGCTGTTATGGGCTGTGCATTTAGTTTGTCTCATTGTCGTACTCTTTACCAGTTACTCTTTTATTAACTCAATTATTTTTTTACTAAGAACTTCTGCAGTTGCCAATGCATATGCTTGGTTAAGGTCAGGATATTGAATCTGTCTGAAGTTGATTATGAAAAGTGATATGAGATATTCCAATGGGTCTGCTGAATCCAACATGTGTTGTTTCGCATTCTCTCTGATTTGAGTAATTAGTTTGCAAACTTCTAAAAGAGATTGGCGTTTAACGAATGACAAGTCAAAGGATTTTGAAAAACTATTAATAGACAGAAGTTCTGTTTCTGACTTTACTAATTCTTCTATCGGTATGTAAAAGGGAAGGTGCTTGAATTTTAATGAACATTCAAGAGTGGCATGGTCAATCAATGAGTGATGTTGATTTGTCCATCCAAAGTCAATTAGGTAAACACCCTGCTCATCTTTGAAAAAATTTTCGCTGTGTAAATCTCCATGACAAATTTTTTTCTGTGTCTTGAGAGAATGCTCTTTAATCTTTTTGTAATTTGTAACTAACTCATCTCTGTTTATTGCTGTTTCGCTAATGCCCTTAATAAGTGAGATTGCTTTGAAAATTTTTGCTTCGGATTGTAAGTAACCACTGTAAAGTGTCTTAACTGGCTGCGTTACTTGAAATGGATTTGTATTCCACTTTTGATATGGTGGACATTCAAATAATTCCTCAATGACTTTTTCAAGAGTAAATCCATAGTTGTATTTCTCACGCAGTTTATCGCTAACAAGTTTTGAAAACGGAAAGGAATCTTTTTTACTATCTGATGAAGCATAATTGTATCTGATTGCTTCGTGTGTAATAGTTTCCTCATATTCTGCAAAGTAGTTTGTAACTAATAGGTCGGAAATGTATTGACGAAAAAGAGTTTTTTCTTTTTTGATTTTTCTCTCTGAATTTTTCAATTCAAATTTCACAACAAACCTTCCGATTGTCGGGTGGTTTCCTCTCAATGGTTGAATCTCTATTACTTTAGAACCACTGTTCCCACTTTTTAAAAACTTGTAATCAAGAATCATTTCATTGCCGTCAAAAAGTTTTTTGATTATTAGTTCTTCTTCAAATGACAATGCACGATTATTAAAAACCTTGTCCGAATAGTTTTTTAAACTCTCCAACCCTTCATCTGAATTTTTAACCTCATAATCACCTGCAACAGATACAGGAACTTTCTTTATAGAAAGAAAATTTGTGTTGGAAAATATTCCTAAAAGTGTTTCAACATGTGGAACAAGAATCTCATTATTTCTCAGATTGGATGCTACAAGCAAAACACACAAATAGTTTTCATCAGCATACTCTGGTTGCTTTTTTACTAATTCTAAAAATTCCCTCAATTCATATTTTTCAATGTGAAGATTTTCATCTTTAACATCAAAAGAATTTATTTCGGGATGTCGGTTGTAACTCTCATCATAAAGAACAATCACTTTTGTTTTTGATTCGTCCTTATTTTCCAACCTGAAAACAAAATAGCCCTTTATCTTTTGTAAGAATGATTCATACTTTGAAAAGAAGCTGAATAGGACTTTATTAAAATCATCCTCAACACTTGGTTTTGGTTCTCTTTTTTTGGTGGTTGCTTTAGATGTTGCTTCCCAAGCCCTTTTTTCTTCTACAAGCACATCATAACTGAGGTTAGGCAACATTACTGATTGAGCCCACGCATCACTTTCAATTTTTTTAAATAGAGGAAGAAGTTGGTATCGTTCAGCTGGCGGGAATGCTAAAAGCTTAGACACAAAATTCTGAACTGCCGAAATATCAAGTGGCAGTCCAGTCTTAATGCCTTCATATTCTGCTGTATATTTTGAAAGGATAGTTTTCATTTATTTAGTTTCGGTGGTATAGCTTGTTCCGTCTTTCAAATGCCTCTTCACCTCCTTCAAGCAGATTTAAAATACTTTCTTTCACATCTTCAATAGAACCATGTGCATCAATCTTGGATTTCTTATCGTCATAATTTAGAAAAGCATTTTTTTCAGAATCAGAAAGAACTGGAATGTTTGGATTATGTGTGATAAAGATTAATTGCCTCTTCTCTTTTTGCTCACGAATAATTTTATGGATTGCATCAGTAATGTATTTGTTGTCCAAATTGTCCTCGGGCTGGTCTATTAAAAGCGGATTGTCGGAAACTGCAAAAACAATAGGTAGAACTGTTGTGCATCGCTGTCCCGTTGAAAGTTCATCAGATTTTTTGTAATGCTCCTTTGCTTTCTTGTCTTTGTCTCCTTTTGCATCTACTTTTAAAAAGAACTCAGGTAAATCTTCACAGTATAAACTTTCAATCTCATAAATCTCCTCACTTTCATAAAGTGCAGCAATGATTGCGTTTGACCTTTCTTCATCAATCTGAGCAACATTCTTGAGAGTTTCAAAATCCTTTTCATGAATAGTTGCCGCAAACTTGTCGGGCGAAAGGTTTTGAACGATGTATGGAATGATAGCATTGTATCTGAGGTTTGAACCTTTTAATGCGTTGCGTAAATGAGTTTCATAATCTTCAGTAATGCCCCCATAAGTGAGTGTGATTTTTACTGAACCTTCCAACTCTTTATTCAATTCATCAACAATATTCTTTCGCAAGAAGAAAAGCTCTTTTTTCTTGTCGTTGAGTTGTTTTACAAGCGTTACTCTTTGAGTTTTTACCTTCTGTCTTTTGCTTTCAAGTGTGCTTATTTCTTTTTCAAGATTTTGTTTTTCATCTACTCGTTTTGATAGCTGATTGTATTTGTTGATATACTCTTTGTGCTTATCAAACTTTTGTTTGAGTTTCACAAATTCACTTTGCTGTGTCTGGTGAACAGTTTTTAAATCTGTTGAAAGCTTTTCTACTTTGGTAATGGATTGGTTAATCAACTTGATGTTAGCAGAATTTTCTTTCAATATTTTATTTAATGATTCCTCTAACTCTGTTTTGATTTTGTTGATGATTTCCTTATTGATAAAAGATTTTGCATCAGAATTTAAAGTGAGAAAGCTTTGTATTTCCTCATTCACATCTTGCAAACTATCTCTTGTTTCATTTAACTTTTCTAAAACTTTTGCTGCGTATCGCTTCTCAGATGTTCTTACTTTTTCGTTTCCGTCTGCTTTTTCAAATTCTTCTTGTTCCTTCTGTTTTATGTCATCTGGCTTTTCTTCTTTCTGTCTTTTCAAATCTTCTTCAACTGTCTTGTAATTTAGCAGTTGCTCCTTTATTTGTGTAACACGAGCATTTTCGCTTCTTATTGAAACAGCATTTTGTCTCAATGCAATTTTCAATTTATTAATATCCGCTTCTGCTGTGCTTACATCAGTCCGAATTTTTTTGTCAATTAGTTTAAGTCGATCTTTACTGCTTAATCCAATTCGTTCAATTCTCAAGGCAGGATAAATGTCACACTCAAACAGGTCTTCCAAACTTTCTAAAGAAATGTTTCTCTTTCCTGGCAAAGTATTAACCAGCGGCTCATCACCAAAAGTTTTAATTACTTCATAAGATTTGCCTTCGCTGTCTTCTAAAAGAAGCTGAATTGTTCCATTAAGCAAATTCGCTTTTAAGATATTTGAAACATTTGAATCTTCCTCCGCCTCATTGTCTAAAGCTGCTTGAATGAAATACAGCAAGGTTGATTTTCCTGTTCCTCGTCCACCCATCAAGCAATTTAACTTTTCCGAAAAAGTGATAGTGAAGTTTTCTTCAAAGAAAGAAGAGCCTTTAACGGATAGTGATTTTATTCTTTTCATTACTTTTACAATTGGATTTTCAAAATATGTTCTGTTGTCTGTTTAGTTCTATTCTTTTTATTTTAGGGTTCTACGGTCGTCTTATGCATTGCCCATAACGGTCCCGTGCTTGCCATCAGTTGCTGCTGCTGACACTGACCAAAACAAAACTACAAAATTAAATTGAAAGACAGAATTGTAGTAACCAGATTATGTTCCATGAAATGCAAAATAGCAAGCGCAAGCCCAGCAATTGGTGCAAGCCGTTGTTGGCAAAAGTTATTCTTTTATCATTAACTCAGAATTTGTTGTCCAAAGTCCAAAATAAGGATTTTGCGATTTTGTCTTTTTTAGAACTAGAAAGAAAGGCTTATTGAAAATCATTTTTTTTGGATGTGGTTTTTCATCCTCTACTTCTTCAACAACGAAGGTCTCAATTTCACTTTCACTTTCAATTTTTGATCCAGTTTCGTCTAATCTAAAAGCTGTTCTTTGTATCGCTTTTCTTATTGCATAAAATCTATTGTTTGCTTTAAACTCACTGCTAGTTAAACTCTTAAAGTTACTTTCAATTTTAAAATCAAATTTAGGAATTATCACTATGTCACCATAATCAATATTATATTTCCATTGTAATTTTTCATTTTTACGTTCTAAATCACCGATTTTAGTTAATCTAGAAATTTCATCAAAAATCTCTGCCATTGATGAAAATCTATTCTCAGATTTAAATAAAATAATTTGATGAAGCTTGTCTTTGGGCAATAATTTAATTATAAAATTGTCATCATTCTTATAAAAAGCAATTTCAATTAATTTCTTTAATTCATAACTGTCTCCATATAACCCAAAAGATTTGACTTTTGTATTGTCGAAAGTTAAAGCGCCATTAAAGTCAATTAGCTCAATTTCAAAAGGTAAAGATTTACTGAACTCAGCATAAGCATTTATAGTATCGTGGTTAATCTCAACTTTTGTTTTGTATTCTTTGCTATTCAGGGTATTTATATAAGATTTGCTACTATTAACTAATACTAAATCTTTATATTCATCTGAAATTTGAAAATTACTATTTAGTTCTCTTTTAATTTCATTCCAAGCAAAAAGTAAGCTTACACTATACATGGCATTTTTATCTTTTGAGATTTTATTTTCTAGTGTAGGTATGAATTCTGTTTCTTTAAATTCTGAAAGTGATTTCCAATCTACAGTTTTTTCTTTAGAAGTTGATTCTGTCTTTTTGTTATGACAACTAAAAAGAGTTAAAATTACAGAAGTAAAAAATATAACTAATTTCATGAGGTTTTTTATAATTTTTGCCAACTACTGTATATCATCAAAAACTACTACCTTGTTGATTCATTCCACAGCAGCCACCCCAAATATACCACCTTTTCCCTCCCCCACAAAACAAAAACGCCCCTTTTTCACTCCCCACAACCCTACACCGAGCAAAATAGCCTAATTTTTACCATAATTTTCCCATAATTGCTAAACACTATCCCAAACCCAACTACGCTACTAAGTCGGAGTTACTCCATGCTTACTCCATACTTACGCCATAGTTACGTCATACCTACGCCATAGTTGTGGTACCCCTAGCTTATTCTTGCTGGCTCAAAATAAAACCTTTTACGAAGCAAACCCAAACAAAGTACAACCAAAACAAAAGGAAAAGACTTGATGTTGTGTGTGACGAATAATTGCTGTAGACTCCAAATGTATAAATAAAAATACAAATACTACAGTAATTGGGTCTGTTTTTTAATTAGTTAACGAAGTTTGCCTTTGCAATCCGCACACAACGCCATCGTTTCGGTATCAATAGTCGCAATTTTCTCATTGGCACTACCAACCACTTTTGCTCTATCAAGGGTACGGCTCTTAGTACAAGCCACAAAGACCAAAAAGAAGAAGAATAACGCGTTTTTCATACCAAAGGGTTGCACCACAACCTCCAACAATTGTACCAAAAAAAAGAGCCCTTTCGGACTCTTTTCTATTCGTTTTAAGGTGATAAACTAATTTCTTCTGCTCATCAAGATACGCAACACATACCAAAACAAAAGCATAATGGAAGCAAACAATTGTAAGGCGGCCCCAACATACTGCCCCGTATGGTACTGGTCTTTTATTTGACTGGTTTGGTACAAAATACTAGCCGAGGCTAAAATGACCATCCCAACCGAAAACCACAAGCCCAAATCAAAGCCAAAAATAGCGCCCACAACAATGATACCTAGTGAAATAAAACCTCCTACAACCAGTATAGTTCGTAAGAAGGAGAAATCAGTCTTGGTAAAAAACACCACAGCCGTTAAGCCCGAAAACATAAACAACGTAATGATGGCCGCCTGATACAACATACTGCCGCCTCCTGAATACACCAAAGCAATCAAAATCATCGGCAAGAAAATAATAGCTTCTAATACAACATACAGTCCTAAGCCCAAATACTGTTGGTTTCGTGACGGATGAAAAGCCAGTTTGTTAGACATCGTAGAGCCTAACCAAAATAAGCCAATAATAAAGAGCCAAACATAATTACCACCCATCATCCAAGCAATAGTCTCAAAGGGCACTACGTTTAGTAAAATAGTTTCTACGACTATAAAAGCCAAAATAGCAAAGGCAACGTGTGAATAGGTTTTTCTAAAAAAAGCAGCTCGCTCCATATCGGTGGCTTGCGATACAATAATGTTTTCGTTTTCCATGGTTTTTAATATTAAATTTTACCGAAGATACTTATTTTTTCTTCGCTAATACAAATCAATACCAAAAAAAGACAGAAGTAGGACAGCACTTCCTATCCTAAACTCAAATAAAATCAAAGCAATAATTCGCCGCTTTTACCTTTTTAGGCGCTTCATAAAGTGCAGTTATAAATGCCTTAGGGTCATCATCAGGGCAATAGTCGTTTTTTTGGGGATGCTTCCAGTCAAACGGAACAACCTCTGGATATTTTTGCTGAAAACAAGCCATAGCATTCGGAATAAGGCGCGTACGCTGGTCAATAAACGAGTCAGGATAAACGGCTTCTTTACGTATGGCACTCCCAGACATGAATTCAAAATAAACCACTCTGCGTTGGGCAAAAGTGGTCAGTTCACCCGAACTATGCGCTAGTTTAAGATTGTGTATCAAAATACCGCCTGCCTGCATATCCAACGATTGGTACTCCATTTTTTCCAATTCGCATATCGATAAATCGCTAGTATGACTCCCGGGAACTACCCGCAAAGCACCATTCGCATCATCCGTTGGGTCAAGGTAAAACCCAATCATAAAGGTCTTTTCATGGGCCTTTGTCACGACATCTTGGTGCCATTTCACTTCATTGTGATCACCTAAGGTTTTGATAACAATAAAATCTTGCACCGGAAAAAAATCAGTACCACACAACGATTCCGCTATCGACAGCAACAACGGACTGCCCAATAGCTCCGCAAATACTGAATTGGAATTGGCTACAATCTTGTCTACCGCCACTACAAATGGTTGACCAGAAGAGTCAATCACAGCATTGTCTGAAAATTGAGCGCCCATCGCACTAATGCAATCAACAGCGGCTCTTAATAGATGGAGTTCATTGGGTGGAATTACTTGGGGTAATTGTAGAAATCCGTTTTCAATAAAGCTTTCTTTTTGCTTTTTATCCAGATAAAGAGGCTTGGTTATAGACATTTAGAAAAGCATTCCAAATTTAATACTTCAATAATTCTAACAATTGGGCTTCAAATCGTGCTTTTGGCAAATACTGATCCTCTAATGGTTTTACAAATGGAATAGCCGTTTCAATACTGCCTACGCGCTGTACTGGGGCATCCAAATATTCAAAACAATTTTCCATAACCAAAGCGGCAATATCACTAGAAATACCGCCAAATAAGGTGTCTTCTTGTAGGATAATGCATTTGCTGGTTTTCTTTACAGAGGTGTAAATCGCCTCAACATCCAAAGGTTGCAATGTTCTCAAATCAATCACATCGGCTTTTATTTCAGGATGTTTACCTAATGTTTCCAAGGCCCAATGCACGCCAGCTCCAAAGGAAACAATGGTCACATCCGTACCTTCTTTAATTAATGAAGCTTTGCCAAATGGAATGGTATAATAGTCTTTCGGAACGTCTTGATACACCGAACGATACAATTGTTTGTGCTCAAAGAAAATAACCGGGTTAGGATCATTTATAGCCGTATTCAACAGTCCTTTTACATCATACGGAAACGCAGGATACACTACCTTTAACCCTGGCGTTGTAGTAAACCAAGCTTCATTGGTTTGGGAATGGAAAGGACCTGCTTGCGTACCACCACCACAAGGCATTCGTACCACCACATCCGATTTTTCGCCCCAACGGTAATGCTGCTTAGCCAATAAATTCACGATCGGATTAAAACCAGTAGATACAAAGTCGGCAAACTGCATTTCTACTATGGCTTTATGACCATTAATAGACAACCCATTAGCAGCTGAAACCACTGCGCTTTCACAAATTGGAGTATTGCGAACACGGTCTTTACCAAATTGGTCTACAAATCCTTCAGTTATTTTAAAAGCACCACCATATTCAGCAATGTCTTGCCCCATAATCACCAAGTTAGAATGGCGTTCCATAGACTGTTTTAGTGCTTGTGTTATCGCATCAACCACACGAATATTTTCAACTTCATTAGAAGGGTTAACTTCTTCAAAATCATACGGTTCAAACATATCGTTTAACTCTTCACTTAAATCAGCAACAATATCGGGTTCGGCTTGCGTAATGGCCCAATGTTCATCAATTTCAGCTTTAATTGCCGCTTTAAACTCTTCGTCTAAGGCTTCAGATAAAACACTAATTCGAAGCAAGTATTCTCTATAATTAGCAATAGGGTCTTTGATGGCCCACATATCCATCAACTCTTGCGGAACGTATTTGGTCCCACTCGCCTCTTCGTGTCCTCGCATTCTAAAGGTTTTGAATTCCAATAAAACGGGTCGCGGATTTACAGCTAACGAAGCTTTCAATTCAGCTATTTTAGTATACACTTCTAAGATATTATTTCCGTCAATAATATGACTCTCCATGCCATAACCAACGCCTTTATCAGCTAAGTTTTCACAACGGTATTGCTCATTAGTTGGGGTTGACAATCCGTAACCATTATTTTCAACAACAAACAAAACTGGTAAATCCCAAACCGCAGCAATATTCAAAGCTTCGTGAAAGTCACCTTCTGAAGTAGCGCCTTCACCTGTAAAAACTGCTGTTACTTTGCCGTTTTTCTTGAGTTTATTGGCTAAGGCTATTCCGTCGGCAACGCCCATCTGCGGACCCAAATGCGAGATCATTCCAATGATTTTATACTCTTGGGTTCCAAAATGGAAACTACGGTCACGTCCTTTAGTGAACCCCGTCTTTTTACCTTGCCATTGCGAGAATAAACGGTGCAATGGAATGTCCCTTCCTGTAAAAACCCCTAAATTTCGATGCATCGGCAAAATGTATTCGTCTTGGTCCAAAGCAGCTGTAATTCCCACTGAAATGGCTTCTTGACCGATACCTGAAAACCATTTAGACACCTTACCTTGGCGCAATAAAATAAGCATTTTTTCTTCTATTAAGCGCGGTTTTAAAAGGCGTTTGTATAAATCTAATAATTGAATGTTGGATAAGTCTTTTCTATCGAAGTTCATTGTTGTTTTTTTTAGCTTCGCAAAAATAAAATAAAACTACTCGATTACACTAACCTTTTTATTGAATTATTAGTTTTCTTGTGTATTTTGTCTCAATAGTTCATTTCTTGGAACACAGATTGGATAAATTTGAGTAATTTTTATAGTTTCTTCAATTATTTAAATCTGTGTTACTTTACAGTTAAAAACACTAGGAAGTAATTATAAATTGAATTTTAGTAATAATACTAAGATTTCTAATGAAAACAGAAGCCCTAGCCCCGATAGTAGTGTAAATCCTGACATTGCAGTAAGAAGTTTGGATTTGAAAGTGTAGTATCTAGCAATGGCAGATTGGAACGAATAGCGGGAAATAGCTTTAAAAAAAACAAATCAAATTGTTAATAACTAAGGTTGTATAAATTCAAAAATTGCTTACATTTGTAGTTATGGTTGATGATTCAGTCAACTTAAGTTATTAACAAAAAAGTTTTAGAAGTATGCAACAAATTCCTAGTGTTGACTTACGTGATTTCCTGTCGGATGATCCGGCACGTAAACAAAAATTTGTAAATGAAATCGGAAGAGCTTATGAAGATATTGGCTTCGTAGCGTTGAAAGGTCATTTTTTGGATGATCAATTGGTTGAAAATTTATATGCCGAAGTGCGTAACTTTTTCAATCTGCCTTTAGAAGTGAAAGCAAAATATGAAATCCCAGGTATTGGCGGCCAACGCGGTTATATTTCCTTTGGAAAAGAGCATGCAAAAGGACGTTCGGCTGGCGATTTAAAAGAGTTTTGGCATTTTGGTCAGTACGTAAGCGAAGGCTCAAAATACGCTGATGAGTATCCTGAAAATGTAACTGTAAACGAGTTAGCCAACTTCAATTCGACTGGAAAAGAAGCCTATCAAATGCTAGAAAAAACTGGTGTTTATGTATTGAGAGCTTTGGCTTTACACATTGGTTTGGATGAGTTTTATTTTGATAATTACATCAAAGACGGTAACAGTATTTTACGCCCAATTCACTATCCACCAATTACCGACGAACCTAAAGATGGTGCTGTTCGCGCTGCCGCTCATGGCGATATCAATTTGATTACGCTATTGATGGGCGCACAAGGCAAAGGCTTGCAAGTGCAAAATCACGAGGGCGAATGGATTGATGCGATGGCACAACCGGATGAATTGATGATTAACGTAGGCGATATGTTATCAAGACATACCAACAACAAATTGAAATCAACGATACACCAAGTGGTAAATCCACCAAGAGAATTGTGGAATACATCGCGTTATTCGATTCCATTCTTCATGCATCCAGTAAGCGACATGAAATTGGATTGTTTACCACAATGCATTGACGAAAATAATCCTAAATTATACGAAGACATCACTGCTGGCGAGTTTTTACACGAGCGTTTGGTGGACTTGGGATTGATTAAGAAATAAAGGGAAGAAATTCCAATTTTAAAATTCCAAATTCCAATAATTTAGTAAAGTTGGGATTTGGAATTTGATTTTTATTTGGAATTTGGCTTTTAATTTTTTTGGAATTTAAAAAAATATGGATTTACAAGAACAACTCAAAAAACTATTCCCCGACCACGAAGTTTCTAACGAGCCTGAAGCTATCGAGGAAATCGAACACCAACTTTTTGTGCAAAAAGAACCCATGATTTGCAAATACGAAAAGCGAAAAGGTAAACCAACGACGGTTATCTCGGGTTATGAAGGAGAAGACGAAGACTTTAAACTCTTAGCCAAAGAACTTAAAAACAAATTGGCAGTGGGTGGAACATTCAAAGACGGCGAAATCATCATTCAAGGCGATTACCGCGATAAAATAATGAAACTACTCCAAGACAAAGGTTTTAAAACCAAACGCGTAGGAGGATGAAACAGTTTGTAGTTCATTGTTTATGGTCAAAAGTACTATAACAATGAACCATAAACTTTAAACCATAAACTATAAACAAGAAACAATGATAGCATCATCAGAACTAATATTAAATCCCGACGGAAGTGTGTATCACTTAAATCTGCTTCCTGAACATATTGCCAACGATATCATCTTTGTTGGTGACCAGAATCGTGTAGAAAAAATCACCAAACATTTTGAAAAAATAGAGTTTTCCCAACAAAAACGCGAATTCAAAACGCAAACAGGTATGTACAAAGGCAAACGCATTACAGTTATGTCAACCGGAATTGGTCCGGATAACATTGACATCGTAATGAATGAATTGGATGCCCTAGTGAACATCGATTTGGAAACTCGTGAAATCAAAGAAGAACTGACTTCATTAAATATCATTCGTATTGGAACTTCAGGTTCATTACAAACTGATATTCCTTGTGATAGCTTTGTGATGAGTCAATACGGATTGGGTTTAGACAATATGCTTCGCTCCTATTTGATTGATGAAGTTTCTGAAAAAGCTATGGAAGAAGCATTCATTTCTCAAACCAATTGGGACATGAAAAAAGGCCGTCCTTACGTGATTAAAGGAAGCGAAACACTTGAGAAACGTTTAGAAAGCGACCAAATTTTCAAAGGTTTTACCGGAACAGCAGGCGGATTTTATGGTCCACAAGGTCGCGTGTTGCGTTTGAACATTCAAGATCCAGAACTGAATACTAAGATGGATAAATTTGAATATGAAGGCATCAAAATGACCAACCTCGAAATGGAAACGGGTGCTATTTATGGCTTAGGAAAATTATTAGGCCACGAGTGTTTGTCGCTCAACGCTATTATTGCAAACCGAGCCACAGGAACGTTTAGCGAAGACCCATACAAGGCTGTTGATGCTTTAATCGAATATGCTTTGGATAAACTGGCTCAATAATCTGTCAATGTGCCAATTTGTTAATGTGTAAATTTGCCAATGAGTCAATGTATTAATGTGTTAATTTGAGAATTAGCCAATTAGAACATTCATTGCCACATTGTCTAATTGACAAATTGTCTAATTTTAAAAACAATGAACATCCAATTTGAATCCGAACACCTGCTCTACCGTCCAATAGAAATTAGCGACGCAGAAGCCCTTTTTGAACTCGACAGCAATCCGAAAGTACATGAATACCTAGGCAATAATCCTGTAACTTCTATTGATGAAGTTTATGGCTATATTGGTAGCATACGACAACAGTATATTGATAATGGAATTGGTCGTTTTGCATTAGTTCATAAAGAAACCAATGAAGTAATGGGTTGGGCAGGTTTAAAATTCATCACCGAACCCGAAAACAATCACGTTAACTTTTATGATTTGGGTTATCGTTTGCAAGAAAAACATTGGCGAAAAGGCTATGCTTTAGAAGCCGCAAAAGCTTGGTTGGATTATGGTTTTAATCAAATGAACATCCCAACGATGTATGCTTCGGCTAATGTAGACAATATAGGCTCAAATACCATTTTGCAACGCATTGGAATGATTCAAAATGGTCAGTTTTATTGGGAAGATATTCGTTGCAATTGGTATGAAATGAAAAATCCTAATCAATAATTAGCATACTTTTTAAGTACATTTTTCGTTGTCTATTTAAAGCAAATTGATAATCATGAAGTTAACTAATTTACTAATAGCTGTAGTAATAATAGTAGTTGCAATTGGTTGCAGCAGCGAAGATGAAGAAGTACTAATTCCTACAGAAAAACGTTCATTCTACATGGGCGTTACGCCTTGGCCTGCTGATTTTACTGTTGCTGAAGTCGATACATCCTATGCGTTTATAAACAATCATTGTGATATAGTTTCACATCATTTTGACGACGGAATTCCTTACGAAGAAGCCTTCACCAATCAACCGATGCCAACGCAACTTCAAAACGATGTTAATTACCGAATTAGCCACACTAATTCTTCTAAGAAAATTCTACTGAGTGTTTCAGCATTGAATTTATCACGACTTCATAAAGCAGATTACTACACCAATTCAACTGTTGCTTCTGCTGTTCAAGATTCGTGGGAAAGTTTGCCCGTCAATCATCCCAATGTTGTAACGGCTTACGTGAAGTATATCAGTTGGTTAATTGATTCGTTTCAACCTGATTATGTGAATTATGGTGTTGAAAGTAATGTTTTAACGTTTCCATCAGCCGATTTTGCTCTGTATAAAAATTTCTTATCGCAAGTGTATCCACAATTAAAAGCTAATTACCCCAATTTACCATTTTTTGTAAGCTTTATTGTTGATGAAAGCACAGAAGGTTTTTCGTATGCACAACAACTTTTACCCTACACTGACATCATTGGTTTGAGTTCCTATCCTTACGTGACTGTTAGTTCGTCTGTCAATGGAAATACGAATCCTGATTTGTTTCCTGCTAATTATTACGAACGGTTTATCACAATGGCTAACAAACCATTTGCCTTTGCAGAAACAGGTTACATTGCTGAAAATTTAGTTATTCCCTCATACAATTTAAATAAAGTCGGTAATCAAACATGGCAGAATGCTTATTTGAATAAAATATTAACTCTTTCTAATCAATACAACGCCAAGTTTGTCATTTGGTTTTGCAGTAAAGATTATGATGCTGGAATTGCAACCATACAATCATTAGGTTTGTATCAAGATTTATTTCTGTTTTGGAGAGATACTGGATTGAAAGATCAAAATGGTCATCCCCGACAATCATTCCAATCATGGAAAAATTGGATGGCAAAAGAAAAAATGAATTAATTATTACATGAAAACTATAAAAATCGTTGGCGTTCCAGAGCATTTCAATTTACCTTGGCATTTATGCATTGATAATGGTGAATTTGAAACTATAGGTGTTAATTTAGAATGGACGGATGTTCCCGAAGGCACAGGCAAAATGTGTCAAATGTTACGTAATGGAGAGACGGATATTGCTGTCATTCTTACCGAAGGAATTGTAAAAGACATCAATGCTGGAAATCCGAGCAAGATAGTGCAAGTGTATGTTGAAAGTCCGCTAATTTGGGGGATTCACGTTGATGCAAATTCCAAGTTCAAATCAATTGCTGACTTAGAAAACGCTAAAATTGCGATTTCCCGCTATGGTTCTGGTTCGCAATTAATGGCGTATGTCAATGCAAATAATCAAGGTTGGAAAACGGATAATTTACAATTTGAAGTGGTAAACACCATTGATGGAGCTGTGGAAGCATTGAACAACGGAACGGCTGATTATTTTATGTGGGAACGATTCATGACAAAACCTTTGGTTGATAAAGGAATTTTTCGTCGAGTTGGTGATTGCCCAACTCCTTGGCCTTGCTTTGTAATTGCTGTTCGCGATGAAGTATTGAAAAATGATCCTACTACTATTGCGCAAATTTTGGAAGTTATTAATCTAACAACGCAAGAGTTCAAAGATATTCCAAATATTGATATTACTTTGGCTTCAAAATACCATCAAAAAATTGAGGATATTCGCGAATGGTTATCTTTGACACAATGGTCGCAAAACCAATTAACGACAGGAATGTTAAACAAAATTCAAAATCAACTGTTTGACCTTAAAATTATAGAGAAAAAAGGTACTTTTGCTGAAATAATAAAAGCCATTTAAACAGATTGCTTTTGATCTCAAATGATACAATTTAATCATCCAACTTATCTCAAACTTAAAGATAAACTCACGGTCAAAAAACCTTGGGACATGATTATTATTTTTGTATTAAATATTCTTATCACTATTCCGGTTTTTATCATCGCGCATCAAAAACTAATCGATTTTAATTGGTTTTGGCATTTGGATCGGATTGTTATTTTTATATTGATTTTAGTGAGTTTTCAGTTAATTTTAAGAGCGATGCGTAGAATTACTCTTATATCTATTTTTTTGTACTTGATTGTACTTTTTATAGGAACTGTTTTTGGTGGTTACGGTTTCAAAAGTGTTTTCAATGATTACAAATACATGATGTACTTTATGTCGGAAAACCCCAATCCACAAGATATCATTATTTCCAAATTGCTTCCATTTCCTAACAAATCTAAAGTGGAAAAAGCGATTGAGTTTGATAATCCTAAAGTGCGTAATTTTGCTATAATGTCGGCCAATAAACATTTTAAAGACGTACGTGGTTATCAACAATACTCCACTTTAATCCACTGTTTTGCTGTTTTCAAGGAAATCAATTCGCGTTGGAATTATGTAAGTGATCCAAAGGGAAAAGATTATATTGCTAAAGCTTCTGAGTCACTTATGTATTTGTCTGGCGATTGCGATGATCATTCTATTTTGATGGCTGCTTGTGTCAAGTCAATTGGAGGAACTCCGCGTTTAATTCACACCGACGGGCACATTTATCCTGAAATTTTAATTGGAACAAAAAAAGATTTTGAACGTGTCAACTACATCATTCAAGAAGTTTTATTCAAAGAGGAAGTACACAATCAATCGCTACATTATCACATTGATGAATACCATCAAATTTGGTTAAATCTCGATTATACGGCTCATTATCCCGGCGGACCATTCATGAACGAAGCTATTTTGGGAGCTTTAACTATGTATTAAAAAAACTCGTCTGACTTAAAATTAAGCGAGACGAGTTATAGTTGTAAGAACTAATAGTTCTAATTTACAATCATTTTTTTGGTAATAATTTCTTTTCCAGCGCTTATAAGGCTATACAAGTACATTCCTTTTTGTAGTGAAGAAGACTCTACAACCACTGAACCTTTTGCATTAGTTAGTTTGAACTCTCTTATCGTTTGTCCGTTCAAATTCAATATTAAAATTGATGCTTCGTTATCTTCTTTTGGCAATGAGTAGTCAATAACAGTTGATGTTTTAAATGGATTTGGATTATTTTGACTTAAATAATAGCTATTTGTTGCAATTGCTTCTAATTCACCTTGAGTGAAATCTTTGTAATTATTTACAACGTATGTTTTTTCTGTTTTTTCCAATTGATTTTTTAATGTTGTAACTTCAGCTGATAACTCTTTAACTGATTGAGTTAAAACGGATATTAACCCGATGTAATTTACTGCTTTTGTGGTTGTGGTACCAATTTGTTCATTTTTATCATTAAAAGTAGGATGAACCATATCAATTACCAATTCTGGAAAAACTTTTTCTAACTCTTGAGCAATAAAACCATGTTGAAAAGTTGTGGGCAAATTCAAATTAGTAGCTTTATAATCATTAATGTAATTATAGGTAACAGGATTTAATTTTTGTAGCTTCTCAAGTGAATTATCTTCATTTTTTACATCTCTTTTCAATTTGGAATCCGAAGTCAAAAAACTTGAAGTAGCAAAAATATGTCCATCAAAGAAACCTGCGAAATTTCCTGTTGGGCCAGCTCCAGTTGCTTGAGTACCTAATGCTGCAGCATAAATACCGTATTTAATGCTTCCAGCAATTGATGGTCCACCAACTTGAGAAAAAGTACCATAAGAACTAGATGTCAATCCTGGTGCTGTAACTCTTGAACGAAAACCATAGTTTTGATTTGGAGCAGTTATTGGTGCACCATTCGCATTTAAATTGGATAATTCAGCAAAAACACCCACATTAAATTGAGCTCCAGTACCTGTTGAAGTTTTAATACCATAGTTATTATTGAAGGAACCATTCGTAAATGTCTCTAAAGAAGTTGTTTCCACTACTCCAGATGAACTATTTGGTGAAGATACAGCTCTGAGTACAGCAGCTCGAGCTTGAGAACCACCGCTGCCTCCACTTACATCCACCAACAAGCCTACTTGCAAAGCTGTACTTTGTGAATTAATTTCAAATTTCGGAACAGTACCGCCGACAGGAACAGTAGTAAGTTCTCCTAACATAGCCGTCAAATCAGACCGTAATGTAAGTGCCAATCGGTCTGTAGCTGGCCCAGTTGAACTCGGAGAAGTTCTAAATTCTAAATTACCTTGTGATATGGGCGAATTACCAACCCATTGAATGAAAGGATTCCCAGCAGTTGTTGGTGTGGTTCCTGATTGATTAGGACCCGAATAACCAAACAATAATCCTCTTCCAGCTCGTTGGATACGGAATCCGTACAATGTTTGTGATGTTGCACTTGGAGTTAATCTACCCAAAGAAAACCATTGGTTTGCAGTTGTAAAATCGAAACCTGTACCAGGCGCAGTGTCTAATTGTGTAACTAAACCCGGACGAAATCTAAACGCTTCTGAGGTGGTAGTTGGAAGAGCCGGAACTGCCGCAGGAATTGAAGTAGAGATTGTTCCATTTGAAGCATTTTGGGAAAAAATTGTCGCATTAGATAACAATGCAAACAGAACTGAGATTGTTAATTTTGTTTTCATAAGTATATGGTTTTAAGATTGTTATAAAACTACTAGTTCAAAAGAACTGAAGTTATACAACAAAAGTTAAAAAACATAACCATCTATTACTATTACGAATAGTCGATCAAAACACTTATTTTATCGTTAAAAGTGCAATACATGACGATAAAAAACAGTTATAAAAATCAAATTGATAGCGTATTAAAAGAAAAAGAATTATTTGAAAATCAAGACTTTAATTAATTTATGTTTTTATTAACAATAAATGTATGAATTAACGGATGAACGCAATAGTCGTGTTTAACTCAAAGAAAACAATGTTAAACAATTTTTAATTTATAATACTTTATTCAACAAAAAAATTACCAATTTATGACAGAAAGTTCTTTTAATTTTAAAAATTCATTGGTTTTACTAAAATGTTTATTACCAAACCACAAACCACGATTGGCGCTTAATGGTGAAGGATGACCAGTTTCTAAAACACAATGTTTGCTTCTATCAATTTTGGCCCCTTTTTTCTTGGCAAATCCGCCCCAAAGTAAAAAAACTACATTTTCTTTTTGATCTGAAATTCGTTGAATCACAGCATCTGTAAAATCTTCCCAACCTTTATTTTGGTGACTTCCTGCTTCACTTTCTCGTACAGTTAAAGTTGCATTTAAGAGTAAAATACCTTGCTTGGCCCAACGTTCTAAGTTCCCAGATTGAGGAAATGGAATAGTTAAATCTTGTTCTATTTCTTTAAAAATATTGATTAATGACGGAGGAAAAGCAATTCCGTCATTAACAGAAAAACACAATCCATTGGCTTGACCATAACCATGATATGGATCTTGACCAATGATGACCACTTTTACGTCATCAAAAGGGCAAAAATCAAAGGCAGAAAAAATCTGACTCCCTTTGGGAAAGCAGCGATGATTTGCATATTCTTCTTTTACAAATGTTATGAGGCTATGAAAATATGGCTTTTCAAATTCGATTTCCAATTGTGCTTGCCACGAAGGATGTATTTTTACTTGCATTTAACTATTTTTTACAAATATAATTACTTTTAATCTTTGTAACTTTGTTTCCCTATTGCGAAAGCCCATTTATGATTTCAATTACGAAAAAGACCTTACAAGATTTAGAATTCGACACCATTTTGCATACCATTTCCAGCAAATGCAACACCGATTTAGGAAAGCAAAAAGCACTGGAAATAGCACCTTTTAGTACAAAAGAGAGTCTAATGGATTCGTTATTGCAAACTTCAGAATACCAATCGTCATTTAGCAATAACAATGCAATTCCCAATCATGGTTTTGAATCCATTACAACAGAAATCAAATTACTTTCAATTGAGGATAGTTTTTTAGAAGTGCCCAGTTTTCGTAAAATTGCAACTGTTTCGGATACAGTAAATACGTTGTTGGTTTTTCTAAAAAAATTCCAAGATTATTATCCTAAAATACATACGAAGTCAACTGCCATTGAATTGACCAAAGTTATTATTCAAAAAATTGATGAAATTGTAGATAAATATGGTGAAATCAAAGACAATGCTTCTCCTGACTTGGTTGAGATTCGCCGAAATATAAGTGTTGTTCGCGGCAAAGTCAACCAAAGTTTCGGAATGGCTTTGAGTCAGTATAATTCATTGGGTTATTTGGATGATATTAAAGAAAGTATTATTGAAAATCGTAGAGTTTTAGCGGTTTTAGCAATGTACAGACGCAAAGTAAAAGGTTCTATTTTGGGTAATTCTAAAACAGGAAGTATTGCCTACATAGAACCAGAAACTACCTTGAAATACTCAAGAGAACTCAACAATTTAGAATACGAAGAGCGAGAGGAAATCATTAAAATCATCAAGAAATTAAGCAATGAAATTCGACCATTCACCGAATTGCTAAAAGAGTATCAAGAGTTTTTGAGTGACATTGATGTAATTGCTGCCAAAGCCAAATATGCCAACGACATCAATGCCATTCTTCCTAAAATTACCGAGGAAAAACGATTATTTTTTAGAGAAGCCTTCCATCCTATTTTGTATTTGACCAATAAAGTCAAGAAGGAAGTTACTTATCCGCAAACCATAGAATTCAATTCTAACAACAGAATCATTGTGATTTCGGGTCCGAATGCAGGTGGAAAAACCATCTCAATGAAAACGGTTGGATTGCTGCAATTGATGTTACAGAGTGGGATTTTGATTCCAGTACACGAACGCAGTGAAACCTTTTTGTTTGATCGAATTTTGACTGACATTGGAGACAATCAATCTATTGAGAATCATTTAAGTACATATAGTTACCGTCTCAAAAACATGAACTACTTTTTAAAGAAGTGCAATGCTAAAACATTGTTCTTAATTGACGAGTTTGGAACAGGTTCTGACCCAGAATTAGGCGGTGCTTTGGCAGAAACATTTTTGGAAGAATTTTACCATCGGGAAGCCTACGGAATCATCACAACGCATTATTCTAACTTGAAAATGTTGGCCAACGAATTGCCATTTGCAACCAATGCCAATATGTTATTTGATGAAAAATCGCTCGAACCGAAGTACAAATTGATATTAGGTCAAGCGGGAAGCTCGTTTACATTTGAAGTAGCACAGAAAAATGGGATTCCGTATGGATTGATTAATCGCGCAAAAAAGAAAATTGAAGGCGGAAAAGTGCGTTTTGACAAAACGATTGCAACCTTACAAAAAGAGCGTTCAAAGCTGGAAAAAACGTCTTTAAACTTAAAGGAAGAAGAAGTTAGAGCGCGAGAAGAAAGTAAAAAGATGGAATCAATTAACGCGAAGATTCAAGAGAAATTAGAGCGTTACCAAGAGTTGTATGATGCGAACCAACGCCTAATTTATATAGGTCAGAAGATTGATGATATTTCAGAAAAGTACTTTAACAACAAAGACAAGAAAGTGCTGATTGGCGAATTTTTGAAAATGGTTGAAATTGAAAACTCCAAACGAAAAAAATCAACGGCGAAAGAGAAAAAAGAAAAAGAAGTGATTCAGAAGCAAGTCGTTGAAGAAGTGAAAGTGAAAGTTGAAGAAATTCGCAAGGTTAAAAAGGAAAAGAAAATCAAAGCACAACAAGTTCCAGATAAACCAAAAGTTGTTTTAAAAGTGGGTGATAGAGTTAGAATGACCGACGGAAAGTCGATTGGAACCATTGATAAAATTGAAAAGAATAAAGCGGTTGTCAATTACGGTATTTTTACTTCAAAAGTAAGTTTGGAAGAATTAGAATACGTACAAGATAAATAATATGGAAATTACAGAGTTACCTAACGATAAGAAAATCATTTTGTTTGATGGTGTTTGTAATTTATGCAATTCATCTGTGCAATATGTGATTCAGCGCGATAAAAAGGACGAATTTCGATTTGTTGCTTTACAATCTGAGCTAGGTAAAAAAATTATAAAACACATTGGACTTACCAACTCAAATATCGACAGTATCGTTTTATATTTACCTGGAATTGCCTATTATTACAAATCCTCAGCCGTAATTGAAATTGCCAAATCACTGCAAGGATTTTTTAATTATGGAATGCTTTTCAGATTGTTACCAAACGCTTTACGCGATGTGGTTTACGATTACATCGCACGAAACCGCTACAAATGGTATGGCAAAAAAGAAAGTTGCATGATTCCTACACCCGAATTGAAAGCAAAATTTTTGTAAACTGATAATTGTCATGCGATACCGATTTTAGAATTTTTACTTTTGAGTAACTAAAATCAAAAATCATGACAAAATTAGCTCTTCCACTTTATTCTTGGGACAATGGTGCATTTATTATGATTGGTGTTTTTGCCTTGGTAATCATTGGGTTGGTTGGCATAGTACTAATGATGATGAACAGTAATAAGAAAAACAAAAACGACTAAGAATTCTTAGTCGTTTTCGGTTATAAATTTGGAATTACAAGCAACTATTCAACAATAAGTTTTTTCGTAATTGTTCCGTTATCAGCATTAATTTTCATCATATAGATTCCAGTAGCAAGATCAGCAATAGAAATTTCAGAATTTGAAACTCCATTCAAATTGATATTTTTCACCACTCTACCATTCATGTCTGTCATTTCAACATTGTTTAGTGCATTATCAAATGAAGAAATCGTTACAACAGTAGCAGCAGGATTAGGATAAATTGAAACAGAGTCAGAAGTCAACACATTTGAAGTTGTCCCTAATGTATCTGTAGCTGAAGCTCTTGCTACAAAGTTATCAAACACACCAATACTTGAAGCAGCATTTGGTGCAGCTGTAGTTCCACCTGCAGCTCCTAAAATATCAAGTTCACCAACATTTTCAAGCGCTGCTGCTCCTTGGAATGTTCTGTCAAACAAACCATTTGCACCTTTTACTTTAATTTCTCCTGTTGCGTAGTTAAAGCTTAAACCAATTTTATACCAAGTGTTTGCATCTAAAATTAAAGCCGCTGGAGCAGCCGATGTTCCTCCAAGAGTTAAAGAATAGTTACCAATCGCTCCCGTTCCGCCTAAAGTTGTTGGATCAAGATAACCAAGAGCTCTAATTTCTCTCGTATCCATTTGAATCATTATACCTGCCAACATTTTTAGTCTTGCAGAAGACTCGTAAAAAACAACTCTCATGGTGTTTTTACTAGCTGTAGTTGGACCTGTAAAGAATTCGTATTCAACTTCTGCAATGTCATTTCCAGTAGTTCTTCCTGACCATTGATCAGTTAAACTTTTAGTCATCCATCTTGTACCATTGGTAGCACTTGGTCCTGTAATTTGGATTGCATTTCCATAAGAACCACCTTTGTCAACGATTTGGAAATCTGAATTTTGTCCTGCAGGCACTGCTGTAGTTGCAATAAAAGTAGTCCAACCGCCTTGTCCTAATGTTGTTCCAGTCAAATCGGAACCAACATTTCCAATAGTTAATGAAGACGCGTCTTCATTGAATAAAACTTGTGCTTGAGCCGAAAACCCAATAACTGTTAATAGTAAAAGTAGTAGTTTTTTCATAATTTGCTTTTTAAGATTTAAACAAATGTAAAAGAAATAAGTTGAATTTAAAATATTTTAACTAATCTTCTTTTTCCCATTTTCCTACAACAGAAGTTGCTAGCGCATTTCCTAAAACATTGGTTGCGCTTCTAAACATATCGCAAAAATGATCAATTGGCAGAATTAACGCAATACCTTCAACTGGAATATCAAACATGCCACAAGTTGCAGCAACCACAACCAAACTTGCTCTTGGAACTCCAGCTATTCCTTTACTGGTAAGCATTAATACTAATAACATTGTCATTTGTGTGCCTAAATCGAGTTGTATTCCTGAGGCTTGGGCAATAAAAATACTGGCGAAAGTCATATACATCATGCTTCCATCTAAGTTGAATGAGTATCCCAAAGGCAACATGAATGATACTATTTTGTCTTTGATTCCAAATCGTTCTAATTCCTCCGTTAATTTAGGAAAAACAGCTTCACTACTTGTGGTTCCAAATGCAATTATTAATGGACTTACAATGCGTTTGAGCAAAGTAGTCATATGACCTTTTAGGAAAATATAACCTACAACAAGTAAAACAACCCACAAAGAAGTAATTCCGACTAAGAACGAGCCAAAAAACTTAGCATAAGTAATCAACAAATCACTTACATCTCGTGTGGCAAAAACACCAGCAATGGCTCCAAAAACACCAAGTGGAGCGAACTTCATTACGTAATTCACCATTTTTAAAATAATGTGCGATGTTTTGTCTAACGCATTAATTACTGGTTTGGTAAAATCGCCAATAGAAGCAGCTGCTAATCCGAAGAAGATGGAGAAAATTACGATTTGTAAAATCTCGTTAGTAGCCATTGCTTCTACAATACTTTTGGGAATAATGTGTTCAACAAAGTTTTGCGCTGAGAAATTTTGTGTTTTTTCGGTTACTTCAGAAGCAGTAGTTGGATCAATGTCGATGAGTTGAATTCCAATTCCGGGTTGGAAAAAATTGACCCAAAACATTCCGATTAGTAACGATATAAATGAAGCAGTAAAGAACCAACCTAATGCCTTTCCTCCTATTCTTCCAACCGATTTGATGTCGCCCAGTTTAGCGATTCCGACAACTAAAGTGGTAAATACCAAAGGTGAAATAATCATTTGTACTAAACGAATGAAAATTGTTGCTAGCATTTTGATGTAACCACTAAAATCTTTGGCGGCTTCAGGCGAATAATTGTTGTGAATAAAAACACCCAAAACAGCGCCCAATAGCATAGCAATTAAGATTTGTACCGTTAAGTTCCCTAAAAAGGATTTTTTTTCTTCTTGGTGAATTTCTGTCATGTTCATAGTATTTCGTGTTTCTAGCCCAGATTGCTTCGCCAGTTCGCTTCGCTCGTGTGAAGTGGAAAGCTCCCGATAAATCGGGACTGCAACGTATAGCTGGAATAGCTTCTAATCATTAGTATAAATTTTGTTTCGTAAATAAAAATCGGTCAATACCAAAGCTGCCATTGCTTCAACAATAGGAACTGCTCTTGGCACCACACACGGATCGTGTCGGCCTTTTCCTTGCTGTTCGATAATTGTATTTTGATTGGTTAGAATTTCTTGGTTTTGAATTAAAGTGGCAACAGGTTTGAATGCCACACGGAAATAAATATCCATTCCGTTAGAAATACCGCCTTGAATGCCACCCGAAAGATTGGTTTTGGTTGTTCCATTTTCGTTGTACAAATCGTTGTGTTCACTTCCTTTCATGCGCGCACCACAGAAGCCGCTTCCGAATTCGAACCCTTTGACAGCGTTGATGGAAAGCATTGCTTTACCGAGTTCGGCATGTAATTTATCAAATACTGGTTCGCCCCAGCCAATTGGTACATTTTGAATTACACAAGTTATTGTACCGCCAATCGTATCGCCTTCTTTGCGAATTTGTTTGATGAAATCTTCCATCTTTTGAGCTGTAGCAAAATCAGGGCAACGAACGGTGTTGGTTTCTGTAAGCGAAAAATCCAACTCTTGATAAGGTTTATCGATGAAAATTTCACCAACTGACGAAACAAAAGCGTTGATTTTTACAGCTGAAATGACTTGTTTGGCAATAGCTCCAGCGACAACTCTACTAGCTGTTTCGCGAGCAGAACTGCGCCCACCGCCACGGTAATCACGAATTCCGTACTTTTTTTCATAAACGTAATCGGCGTGACTGGGTCGATACGAATCTTTGATATGTGAATAATCGTCTGACTTTTGGTTGGTATTTGGAATAATGAAGCCAATTGGTGTTCCGGTGGTTTTGCCTTCAAAAATTCCGGATAAAAACTGTACTTCGTCTTCTTCTTTGCGTTGGGTAACTATAGCTGATTGTCCGGGTTTACGGCGTTGCATTTCATTTTGGATAGCATTGAAATCTAGTTGAATTCCAGCTGGACAACCATCGATGATTCCGCCTAAAGCTTCGCCGTGCGATTCGCCAAATGTAGTTAATTTGAAAAGTGTTCCGTAACTGTTTCCTGCCATTGCAACTTATTTAAAACCTTTGGTCAAATGACCTCGTGTGAACAAATATAGTGGTTTCGCTTAAAGTTTAAAAGTTATTCCTTCAATATTATTTATTGATGCAAGCCAATTTTAACCCAATTTTATGATTTTGTAAGCAATACAATTATCAAATGCGACGTTAAAATTGGGTAACTAAAACAATTTTTATGAGAAAATGTATTTTAACAGTTGCAATGTTAATTGGATTAGCATGGAGCACACAGGCGCAAGACATTTCAAAAAACGCATTGGGTTTGCGATTGGGAGACAATGATGGTTTTGGTGGCGAAGTTTCATATCAAAGAGGTTTGTCAAAAAACAATCGATTGGAATTTGATTTGGGATGGCGCAACAGTAAAAATGTTGATGCTATTAAGTTAGCAGGTTTGTACCAATGGGTTTGGAACATTGATGGTGGCTTTAATTGGTATGCAGGCGCTGGTGGCGGATTGGGAAGTTGGCGTTATGACACAAAAGAATATAGTGATAGTGGCGCTATTATTTTTGCTGCAGGCGATATTGGAATTGAATATGTTTTTGATATTCCGTTGCAAGTTTCGTTAGATTTCAGACCTGAGATATACTTCAACACCGAAGGCTATCGCGATGATAATTTTGGTCCGGATGTAGCTTTGGGAGTAAGATACCGATTCTAAAAAAAGTTGTTTTATCGTTAAAAAAGTCTTCTTTTATGAGAGGGCTTTTTTGTTTTATCTTTCTGTTGAAAAAAATTAACATTAGTTCAATGGAAAAAAAATCACAAGGGTTTAAATTTGTTAAGGTAATTAATTAAATTAGAATCTTTTAAAATAGAAATTGATTATGTTGACAACAAAAACCAATTTAGTAGAACAATTGCATAAAAAACGTAAAAAGGAAATTTCTACCCAAGACATTTTAGCCGAAGTCAATGCTGTTTTGAGTCGAAATCAGCAAGAACGTAATCGAATTATTAATCAACTTTCTGAAGAAAATTCAACAATTGTCAATCATTTTAACATTAATTTATTAGAGACCGATCGTATTTTTCACATCAATCAAATTCAAAAAGTTTGTATTGATTTCAGATTACGCTTTTTGGATAGTCATTTGTTTCAAAATGGAATTCCAGAAGAAGCAGTTACTCAAATTAGTCGATTAGAGAAAAAACATCAAACCCAGTTGAGAGGTTTTAAGATTGTGGCGCCGAGTAAGACGTTTAATTTAAAAAACTACGATGATCCTTTGCTATTTGCTCCAATTGGAAATGGATATTATTATTTGATTTACCAATGGGGAAATGATTTGAATGCACTACGTAAGTGGCAATTCAAGCCCATTAAAAACATAGAAAGTTTCTTGATTTTTAGTGTTTTATTAAGTTGGATTGTTGCTATAATTACACCCGAAACCAATTTGAGTAAACAAATTCCGAT
Organism: uncultured Flavobacterium sp.; assembly: GCA_964414655.1. Lineage (GTDB taxonomy): Bacteria > Bacteroidota > Bacteroidia > Flavobacteriales > Flavobacteriaceae > Flavobacterium. Next base: position 122,133 of record CAYPXI010000006.1, read on the forward strand.
GGCTTCGTTGATTGTATTTTTGTTTGCATTTAAATCGATAGTTGGTGTTGCGCTTTACTATTTCTTTATGATGGGAAAAAATTTCAACTCTGAAATTTGGAATAGAGAGTTCAAGGAAAATTAATAATTAATGTCAATAAAAAAGCCTCACATTTCTGCGAGGCTTTTACTATTTATAAAGTGAAAATTATTTTTTCTCTTTTTTCTCCATTTCAGCTTTTAATCCTGCTAAAATATCGTTGTTATCACCTAAAGTTGAAGCTGGAGCGTTAGTAGCAGCTACAGTTTCAGCAGCAGCTTTAACGTTTTTGTCTTCTTCTTCTCTGAAGATAGCAGTGTGAGAAGCAACCACTCTTTTGAATTCTTTGTTGAACTCAATTACTTTGAATTCAGCTTCATCACCTTTTTTCAATTTTTTACCATCTTCTTTTTCTAAGTGACGCGTTGGAATGAACGCAACTACATCATCTCCGAAATCTACAGTAGCACCTTTGTCAACAATTTCAGCGATAGTTCCAGTGTGAACTGTTCCTACTGCGAAAGCATCTTCATGTTTATCCCAAGGATTTGCTGTAGTTTGTTTGTGACCTAAAGACAATTTACGAGCATCAACGTCTAATTCTAAAACAACAACATCTAATTTGTCACCAACGTTAACAAATTCTGATGGATGTTTGATTTTTTTAGTCCAAGATAAGTCAGAAATATACACTAAACCATCGATACCTTCTTCTAATTCTACGAAAATACCAAAGTTTGTAAAGTTTCTTACGATACCAGTATGTTTAGAACCAACTGGGTATTTAGAAGTAATGTCTGTCCATGGATCTTGAGTCATTTGTTTGATACCTAACGACATTTTTCTTTCGTCTCTATCTAACGTTAATACAACAGCTTCTACTTCATCACCAACTTTTACGAAATCTTGCGCACTTCTTAAGTGAGTTGACCAAGACATTTCAGAAACGTGGATTAAACCTTCAACACCTTCAGCAACTTCAATGAAAGCACCGTAATCAGCTAAAACTACTACTTTACCTTTCACTTTATCACCTACAGCTAATTCAGCTCCAAGAGCATCCCATGGGTGAGCGTTTAATTGTTTTAAACCTAATTGGATTCTTGTTTTCTCATCATCGAAATCAAGGATAACTACGTTCAATTTTTGGTCTAATTCAAGAACTTCACTTGGGTGATTGATTCTTGACCAAGAAAGGTCAGTAATGTGAATTAAACCATCAACACCACCTAAATCAATGAACACACCGTAAGAAGTGATGTTTTTAACTACACCTTCTAATACTTGTCCTTTTTCTAATTGACCGATGATTTCTTTTTTCTGAACTTCGATATCAGCTTCGATCAATGCTTTGTGTGAAACTACAACGTTTTTGAATTCGTGGTTGATTTTTACCACTTTGAATTCCATCATTTTGTTTACGTATACATCGTAATCACGGATTGGTTTCACATCAATTTGTGAACCTGGTAAGAATGCTTCAATTCCGAAAACATCTACAATCATACCACCTTTAGTTCTGCATTTAACAAAACCTTGAACAATTTCGCCAGTTTCGTTAGCAGCAATCACTCTATCCCATGATTTGATAGTTCTTGCTTTTCTGTGAGATAATACTAATTGACCTGTTTTGTCCTCACGAACGTCAATTAATACTTCTACTTTGTCTCCTACTTTTAAGTTTGGGTTGTAACGGAATTCGTTCAATGAAATAACACCTTCCGATTTCGCGTTAATGTCAACAATAGCGTCTCTGTCAGTGATTCTAACTACAACACCTTCTACAACTTCTTCTTGGTCAGTTGAAATGAAAGTTTTAGTTACTAAATCTTCAAACTCTTGTAAGTTTTTTTCGTCTACTGCATCAATTCCTTCTGCGTAATTGTGCCAGTTAAAATCGTTTAAAAACGCTTGTTGTTCTTTGTTTAATTCAGACATGCTGATAAAAAATTTGTATGCTGTGTTTCTTGAGTTTCTGATAGCGATAGAAAACTACAGCAGTTGTTTTACATAAATAGTTGATACCTAATGGAAACTCTACTCCGCCAAAAGGTGCGCAAAAGTAATACTTTTTTATTTATTTACAAAATTTATCACCTTTTAACATAGTTTACTAGCGTTTATTACTTTATTTATTTAAATTTGTTTTTGTACTAATCATTTTAATACCAACAAAATGATTACAAAAAATTGCTATAAAAGAACAGACTACAACCCAATTAGGCTGGCAAGATTTTTTTTGCTAGTGTTTTTTGTACTCCAAACTCAACTCAGTTATTCGCAGTTGAGCAGTTTTTCTTTATCGGTAACTAAAACAGATGAGACTTGTTTGGGCAATGGCACCTTAAGTTTTAGCACAGCAGGAACTACAGCAGGTTCAACGATTACCTATTATGTGTACCAATTACCAGATGTAACCAATCCAATTGCCGTGCAAACCAATCCCTTTTTAGGAGGTCGAACAAGTGGCACTTATCAAATTATGGCGCTACAAACGCTTGGAAGTTGGCAAAACTCTCAAACCGAAACTATTACAATAAACAGTGTGATAGTTCCATTGGCATATACGCTTTCAAGTACTGATTCTGCTTGTAACGATGGAACAATTACCGTAACAGTAACTAGTGGAATTGGACAACTTTACGAAATAATCTCTGGTCCGATTTTAAAACCATTACAATCTTCACCAATTTTCACTCAACTTTCTGGAGGAGTTTATCAGGTTCGAGTATATGATAATTGTGGCGACGCAACGGTTGTGACACATACTGTTCTATCATCAACAGTATCACTAACTATTGGTCCAGTTGGATTTCCGAGTCCACAATTGCCTTCCTGTAATAGTATTATCGTTTCCAACGCATTAAGTGCTGGAACAAATCAAAGTATTCGATATCCGTTGAGTTTGACTTACGTTGTACATTTTCCAAACGCTACAACTCAAACTATAAATCAAACCATCAGTAGCGGCTCGCCAACACAAGAAATCGCAGCAGTTGAAATACCACTTTTTTACGATCAAGAATATTATTATGACTTGACCGTGGTTGATGGTTGTGGGAATACCTATGTTTTAAATAACAACATTATTGATGTTAAACTCACAGCATCATTAGCTGGACAAATTGCAGAATGTGGAACTTACTATTTAACTGCAGGCGCCTCGTTTTATGGTGGCAATTTACAAATTCAATTTACAGATGCTCCTGTAGGTTTTAATCCAATTGCTTTCAACTCTTCGCATCCTGGTCCGTATAGTGGTCCATCTGTTGATTATGGTAATTTTACAAATCCAGTACCTTATGGACATTATGCAATTCTAATAACCGATGATTGTGGTCATTCAGCTACAGCAGAAATCACCCTTGAATTTGTACCCGTTTTTCCAACTCATGAAGCTGAACCATGGCCTGGGTGTCAATCAAATAAAAGTGATGTAACCATCAGCATACCTACACATTTAATTGTTTCTGGAATAATTACAGCAGCTCCTGCGGCTTATCCATTTTCTATTCCTAATGATGTAAGTTCATTTATCAATGCGGATGGCGAAATTGAATTAACAGGCTTAATTACAGGAAATTACACAATAAATTTAGTTGATGAATGTGGAAATACCTATACCTATAATTTTTTTGTTGCCGATGTTACTACAAGCGTTGCTGCTTCTTCATGGCCTAGTTGCGAAATCGGCAAAGGTTCGATACGAATTCGTGGTAATAATACACTACTAGTCTCGGTAATTATGACGAGTGCGCCAACTGAATTTAATCAAACACTACCTTTTAATGCATCAAGCTATATCTCAAGTAACAGTGTTTTTTCAATGATTGATTTGCCTCCTGGTAGTTATTCATTTAAAGTGTTAGACAGTTGTGGAATTGAGAATAACGTTACGGTTGCAGTAGTAGGATATACAATATTTTCAAATAATTTTTCTTTAACTCCTAATTGTGGTTCATTTGATTTATTTCTTCAACATAATTCCAATGCTGTTTCGCAAGTTTTTTGGTTGCAAAAATACAATCCAACAAACAATACTTGGGGTCATCCTTTGACTGGCGATGTATATATTGATGGTAATCAACCCAATACTACTAATTCACTACTGATTCAAAATAATATCCCCACATTAAATCTTGCTTTTTTAGGAAATTTTAGAATTATAAAAAGCTTTCAAACATTTGAAAATGGTAATTTGGGCTCTTTCAAAATCTGCCTTGAAACCATAAAAGAATTTGAATTTACTGGTGAAATTCAATTTACTGGCATTGAAAAGACCAATTGCAATGGTTTGTATATGGATATAAAACTCTATGCTATTGGTGCTCCACCATTGATTTATAGTATCATTGAAAAAGACGGACTTCCTTTTAACATCAACAATGGCACAAGCAATCAATTTTTTAATCTAGAACCTGCAATTTACACCTTTAAAGTGGAGCAATCATGTGGTGATTCAAGGAACTTTATTTCCGATGTGGCTTTGCTTCCATCATTAGCAACTGCTAATCAACCTAATGATATTGGAGAATGTGACGATGTTTCTAACGATGGAATTAGTACGTTTAATTTAGCAATTCAGGACAGCGCTATTTTGGGTAGTCAAAATCCTTCCTTGTATGCAATTACATATCATTTATCCTTATCAGATGCTGCCATCAATATCAATCCTTTGCCATTGATTTATACTTCAACAAATGCAACGATTTATGCCAGATTGCAATACCTTAGTGTAAGTGATTGTTTTGACCTAACTAGTTTTAATATTGTGGTAAATCCTATACCAGATGGCAATCCTATTGCTTTTACCATTTGCGAAGGTGTTGCTACAACTTTAAGTGCTGACAATGGATATTCTTCTTACCAATGGTCGACGGGTGAAACTACGCAATCAATTGTTGTTAGTCAGGATGGACAATATGTGGTTACTGTTGTAAAAGATTATCCAACGGGAAGTTGTACAGGGCAATTTACTTATAACATTACCACTACAAAAGCTCCCGTAATTGATCATTTAGTTATACAGGATTGGACTGATAACGAAAATTCAATAGAAGTAATTTTACAAAATAATGATGATGGAGATTTCTTGTACTCTATTGATGGTTTACATTTTCAAGAAAGTAATATTTTTTACAATCTAATAGCGTGTCAATATACTGTTATAGTTAAAGACACCAGCGACTGCGGAATAGATACAGCAACGGTTTATTTGTTGAATTACCCAAAGTATTTTACACCCAATAATGATGGAATTCACGAGTATTGGAAAGTAAAGTATTCTGATACTGAGCCCAACATGATGACGTACATTTTTGACCGCTACGGCAAACTAATCACCGGATTTAATTCGCAAAGTTTGGGTTGGGACGGAAGACTCAATGGTCAACAGCTACCTTCGACTGACTATTGGTTTTTGATTATCCGCGAAGACGGTCGTGAACATCTTGGCCATTTTACTTTGAAAAGATAATAGCTATTTATTCTTTAATAAACTTACTATTCGAGCTCCCTTTATCTGAAATTACTTTTACAAAATACGTTCCTGTAGTCAGATTTGAAATATCAAAAGATATAGTCTCTTTAGCATTTGGAATAAGCATTACCAATTGCCCTAAAGTATTGTAAATGCTTATTGATAAAAGTTCAATATCTTTTTTTGCTTGAATATTCAATTCGTTTTGAGCCGGATTTGGCGCTAATTCAAAGTAATTCGAAAACTCAAAATCTTGATTAGCTAAAGCTTGAATCGTTGTAGTAGCTGTATTAGTTATGATAGGAAAATTGTAATCAAAATAAATACTAGCTGTGTTACTAAATGAACTTCCAGTTGCTAATGTGGATTTCGTTTTAATTTTAAAAGCAACATAACCATCATTATTAGCGTCATCAAAAGGCAATTGGATGTTTTCAAATATAAATTCGACTTGATTGGTATTGGTAATTCGAGTCACAAACGAATGGCTTCCGTCTATAGGAACCAATGTTGCAATATCGAATTTAGTTGTATCAATCATGTCTTTCACCACAATATTTTGGGCATTAGCAGTTCCTGTGTTTTCAAAACGGATTCTGTAATGCACGTACTCGCCTACTTTGTCTGGAGTTATGGAAACACCTTCTAGGCACGTTTTGTCGTTTGGATCGAATGAATTGACTACAATTTGACTTAAAGTAAAAGTGTTGTCGATTGGAGTTTCATCACTATTTGAGGTAATTGTTGCAGTAAAACTTAAAACATTACCACCATTTACAGGAGGAGTTTCTGTGGGTGAATTTAAATTTAGAGTGACTAAAATTTCTTGAGTTGTGAAAGGAGTTAAATTAGTAAATGCCCAAGATAAATTGTTTAATGATTGACTAGTTGTAGAAAAATTAGAAGAAACAAAATCTAAAATAGCATCATTAAACGTAAAATTTACTGTTCCTGATTGCATTTGATTTCCTTTATTTTTTAAAATAATTTTATACGTTGAGTCAAAACCAGGTCGAGCTACATCCAAAGAAAAGACCATCACTTCTAAATCATTGTGAATTCCATTAGGCGTAAGGCAAAAATCTTGAATATAAGGTGACGTTTGAGTTGGAAAATTGACCGTAATACTTGCAGGCGATATCGTAAAATAAGTTGGGATTTCTAAAATTGGAGTGATTGTATGCGTGCCCGATTGAACAGGAATCGAATAGTTACCAGTAATATTAGCAATTACATTACCATTAACTGACCCGTTTGAAACTAAAAAATTCAATTTAGGACAAATAGAATCATTTTCATCACAACCATTCGCTGTATTGTCAAACCTAGTTGTTCCATTTATTGTATAAAATTCGCCTCCAGGAACAAATGAACAATATGAACTTACAGCACAATTTAAAATGCCTTGTTGCATCAGCACCTGTTCGATATTATCTCCACTTAAATCATTGGGTACATCTTCATCTGCACAAACGTAAGCAAGATTAGGATTTCCGACTAACTCAATATAATCATTACTAGATTTATAATCAGAAACACCATCTTTAATATTGAGATATTCCAGTTGATTGTTGCTAACTATTTTGTAAATAAATGTGGTATTTGAAAAATCTAAACTAGTAATATTGTTTAAATTACCATTAAAATATGAAGCAAAAGCAGTAGAAAAATAATTTGTGTTATTGTGATTTAGGTTGGATAAATCCAATGTATTTATCTGATTATTTGAAATATCTAAATAACGAAGTTTAGGCAAATTATTGAGTGTAATAGAATTTATTCCATTTTGCGGTAAATCAACTACTTCTAGATTAGGTAAATTGCTTAACTCTACTGTTTGCAATGGGCCATAAAAAGAAGTGATCGTTTGCAACAAAGGTAAATCATGTACATCAAGAGAATTTAAATGTCCAATATTAAATGTCTCCAATCCAATCAAATTGTTCACATTAAAATTAACTAACAACGGACAACCTGTAACTTCAAAAAAATTAACATTAATTAATCCAAGAGTAATTATCGTATGAAGTTGCGGATTATTTTCAACACCAAATGATGGCAAAGTAGACCAACCCGACAAATCAATTAATTGTAAATGAGCATTTCCCGAAACAACAATATAATCAATATTGATGAAATCAGTTAGCCCTGATATTTCAATTAAATCAGTTTCTGAAAATATAAGTGCTTGAATATCGGGATTAGACGCTTCAGAGATTTGAATTTCACCATCACCATTTGTATCAATAATCATCCATTGATTAAAGTTATCAAGAGCAACCATACCACCATTATTGGCCGACAATAAATAATTCTTAAGGCTTAAATTAGTAAAATTAACTATTTGTGCATAGCCAAAAAGTGTAAAAAAAAGAAGGAATAATGTAGATAGTTTTTTCATAGCAGAAAAATAAAATTGGTTTCAATAGAAAGATACTATTTGATTTGAATGGTTGCGTAGTGTAGAGTTCCTTTTTTCAAATATTGGCTTTATTTATTAAAAAACCCTTTCATTTTAATTTTGAAAGGGCTTATATGTTAATGACTCACATTCTCCACATCATTTGGATTGTGTTTGTGTTTGAATAAAACCGCAAATAAAATTGCAATTACCAATGCATAACCTGCAAACGAAAGCCAAATATTATGCCAATCACGAGTTCCATCATGGGTGAAATACGTATCAATTACAATTCCGCTAATTAATCCGCCAAAAAAAAGCACCAAAACCGTTGGACATCATCATAAACAATCCTTGAGCTGAAGAACGAATTTTTGAATCGGTTGTGGTTTCTACGAATAATGAACCTGAAATATTAAAGAAGTCGAATGCCATTCCGTAAACGATACACGAAGCAATAATCATCCATAAACCATCCACTGGATTTCCGTAAGCAAATAATCCAAAACGCAAAACCCAAGCTATCATTGAAATTAACATGACTTGTTTGATTCCAAATCGTTTCAAGAAAAATGGAATAGCTAAAATGAATAAAGTCTCTGAAATTTGTGAAATCGACATGATAATGGTTGAATATTTTACTACAAATGAGTTGGCGTATTCAGGCACATTAGCAAATTCCGACAAATAAACATCGCCATACATATTGGTTAATTGAAGCGCACCACCCAAAAACATGGAGAACAAAAAGAACAAAGCCATTTTGTAAGTTCCGAAAAGTTTAAACGCACTCAAACCAAATTTTTCGACAAAAGAAGCATTCTCTGCAATTAACTTTTGTGGTGGACATTTGGGTAATGTAAATGAGTAAATTCCTAATACAAATGCAGCAAAAGCTGAAATATAAAACATATTGGCAGAAGCCTTATTACCTGATAAATTGGTCAACCACATGGCGGCAATAAAACCAATTGTTCCCCAAACTCGAATTGGCGGAAAAACTTTTACAACATCATATTGATTATTTTTTAAAATATTATACGCTACTGAATTTGACAATGAAATAGTCGGCATATAGCACAACATGGCTGCAAAAATCACATAATAAAAAGTCGTAGGATTATCAACTTGCGGAATATACAAAAGCGCCAAACCTCCTAAAATATGAAGTAATCCGTACAATTTTTCGGCATTCATCCATTTGTCTGCAATAATTCCTGTAAGTGCTGGCATGAATATCGACGAAATTCCTAAAGTTGAAAATATCGCTCCAAATTCGGCGCCACTCCATTGTTTGGTTCCAAACCAATAGTTGGCAACAGTAATCAACCATGCTCCCCAAACAAAAAACTGGAGAAAACTCATCAAAGTTAGTCGTAATTTTAAACTCATAATTTTAGGTTTTTATAAAGTAAATAGATTGTAAATCTACTATTAAATATGAGAATTGCAAAAAAAAGGTTGTAGGTTGTAAATTATAATTTTACTTGTTTATAACTTCATTTGCCAATTCTAAAACAGCAGAAAATTGTTCTTCACGAGTTAAATATGAATTGTCAATTTCAATGGCATCAGCGGCGATAACTAACGGTGAATCATCTCTATGAGTATCAATATAATCACGTTCTTGAACGTTTTTTAACACTTCTTCGTATGAAACGTCATCGCCTTTGGCTTGCAATTCATCAAAACGACGTTGTGCACGAGTTTCAGGACTGGCAGTCATAAAAATTTTGAGTTCGGCATCGGGAAAAACCACCGTTCCAATATCGCGACCATCCATTACGATGGCTTTTTCTTTGCCCATGGCTTGTTGTTGTTCAACTAATTTGGATCGTACTTCTGAGACTTCAGCAATTTTACTTACAAAACTAGAAACCTCGATGGTTCGAATTTCTTTTTCAACATTGACATCGTTCAAGTACATTTCGGCAAAACCCAATTCTTCGTTGAATTCGAAGTGCAATTTGATGGATGGAAGACTATTAATCAGCGTTTCCTTGTCAAAATATTCTTTTGAAATGTAACCGTTTTGCATGGCAAACAACGTAATTGCACGGTACATTGCGCCAGTATCAACATATACATAACCCAGATGTTTTGCCAATTGTTTCGCTAAAGTACTTTTTCCTGTAGAAGAAAATCCGTCAATGGCAATGGTAATTTTACTCAAAATACAAATCGTTTTTTAAATTTAATAATCGTCTCCAAAATTGATGGTTAAACCAAATATACTGGTATTAGCCGCTAAAGTATAACGAGAATAGGAATAGTTGAATTTTAGGCGACGTAATTTGAGTCCGAAACCAACTGAAATTCCTGAAAAATTTCGTTGTTCTAAAAGACGTAATTCTTCGGAACGTCTGAAATTGTATCCTAAGCGAATATTAAAGCCTTTTTTAGGAAACAATTCAGCACCAATGATAACGTGTCGCAAAGCATTATTAAAGAAAGAAACTTTTTCCTCTGTTTCAGTACCATCAATACTACTTACAGTTCGGTTGGGATTGGAAAAAGCAACTTTCCATTGTTGTAAATTTTCAAGAGTTAAATGCCAACGAATGGGAACATTTTCAACTTCTTGAGAAACACCAGCAATAATTTCAAAAGGTAATTTTTCTTGTGTTCCTGCAAAAGTGGTGATTTGGGTACCAAAATTACGAATGGATAACGCCCAATTGATATCATTACGAGAATCAACGTAAATTGCTCCAAAATCAACAGCCGCGCCAAATGAACTGTAACTTTCTAAAGTTGAATTAATTAACTTAGCATTAGCGCCTAAGTAAACTTCTGTAAAAGGAATGTTGTAAGCATAACCGAACGAAAGTGAAATGTCACTGCCCGTAAAACTCGAAGTTGGTTGTCCGAGTTCATCATAACCATCAAATTTTCCGTAATTAAGGTAATTTACACCAGCGTGAAAAGTTTGCACATGTCGATCGTAAGTATATGCATAAGAAGCAGTTCCGTAGGTTAACTCACCATATAAACTACTGTAATTTAGTGCAAGATTACCATGCATTTCAGCATTAATCGTTGCTGGATTGAACAAGGGTTGATTGACATCATTGTCGTATATGGTAATTACTTTTCCACCCAAAGCAGCTTGCCTTGGCGATGTGATTAGGTTCAGAAATTGATAAACAGACTTACCTCCTATTTGACTGTAATTGACAGTACAAAAAAGCCCAAAAAAGAAGATAATTAGTTTTTTAAACATAACTGACTAGCGAGTTGACCAATTGTATAACGAATTTGCGAAGATATTATTTTTAAAGTTAAGGTAAAAGCAAAAAAAAGGCATAAGTTGATTTCTTATGCCTTGGTATTTGTTCCAAATAGAATTATAAATTTTTAGCGTTTTTAACTTTTTGATTGGTAATTGCAATAGCAATAACTTCACTCATTTCTTTGACATAGTGAAAGGTTAAACCTTCTAAATAGCTAGCTTTGATTTCATCAATATCACTTTTGTTTTCATGACAAAGTATAATTTCTTTGATATTGGCTCTTTTGGCGGCTAATATTTTTTCTTTGATTCCGCCAACAGGAAGTACTTTTCCTCGCAAGGTTATTTCTCCAGTCATGGCGATACTTTTCTTGATTTTTCGTTGCGTCAACAAAGAAACTAAGGAAGTTAACATTGCGATACCAGCACTCGGACCGTCTTTTGGCGTTGCTCCTTCAGGTACGTGTAAGTGAAAATTATACTTTCCTAAAATCTCTGGATTGATTCCAAATAGTTCTGCATTTGATTTAATATATTCTAAGGCAATAGTAGCCGATTCTTTCATTACAGTACCTAAATTTCCAGTTAAAGTTAATACTCCTTTTCCACTAGAAATCAATGATTCAATAAATAAAATATCACCGCCAACAGAAGTCCAAGCCAAACCAGTAACTACGCCAGCAACGTCATTACCTTCTGCTTTGTCGCGTTCTAATTTTGGAGCACCTAATATTTTTACGATATCTTCGTCGGTAACTTTTACGTTATACTCTTCCTCCATTGCGACCGATTTTGCAGCATTCCGAATGACTTGAGCTACTTTTTGTTCTAAACTACGAACACCTGATTCACGCGTGTAGCCTTCGATAATTTTCTCTAATTGTTTTTTACCAATTGTGAGTTGCTTAGTAGTTAAGCCGTGTTCTTTTAACTGCTTTGGAAACAAGTGTTGGCGGGCAATTTCAACTTTTTCTTCCGTTGTATAACCTGTCATTTTGATTACTTCCATACGATCTTTCAAAGCAGGTTGAATGGTTGCCATGTTATTGGAAGTGGCGATGAACATTACTTTAGACAAATCGTAACCCATTTCTAGGAAATTATCATAAAAATCACTGTTTTGTTCAGGATCTAAAACCTCAAGTAATGCTGAAGACGGATCACCTTGATTGCTTACCGAAAGCTTATCAATTTCATCTAAAATAAATACAGGATTAGACGTTTTAGCTTTTTTGATACTTTGTATAATTCTTCCTGGCATAGCACCAATGTAGGTTTTTCTGTGCCCACGAATTTCAGCCTCATCACGCAAACCTCCTAATGAAATGCGAACATATTCTCTACCAAGCGCTTCTGCAACCGACTTTCCAATAGACGTTTTTCCAACTCCTGGAGGTCCAGTTAAGCAAATAATTGGCGATTTCATATCATTTCGCAATTTCAAAACTGCCAAATGCTCAATCATGCGTTTTTTTACATCTTCTAAACCAAAATGATCTCTGTCTAATATTTTTTGTGCGTTTTTTAAGTCGAAATTATCTTTCGAAAATTCGTTCCAAGGTAAATCTAAAAACAGCTCAAGATAATTACGTTGAATTCCAAAATCAGGTGCTTGCGGATTCATACGCTGTAATTTAGCAAATTCTTTCTCAAAATACTTTTGCGTTTTTTCGTTCCATTTTTTGGATTTGGCTCGCTGACGCATTTCTTCAAATTCTTGCTCGTTAGAAACGCCACCCAATTCTTCTTGAATGGTTTTCATTTGTTGGTGCAAGAAATATTCGCGTTGTTGTTGGTCTAAATCAAAACGAACTTTAGATTGAATATCGTTTTTAAGTTCCAATTTTTGAAACTCAATATTCATGTAGCGCAATGTTTCCAACGCTCTTTCTTTAAGCACATTCATCTTTAGTAGGTTTTGCTTTTCCTCTACAGAAAGATTCATGTTGGAAGAAACAAAATTGATTAAAAACGATTGGCTTTCAATATTTCTGATAGCAAAGGTAGCTTCGGTTGGGATATTGGGACTTTCCTTGATAATTTGAACCGCTAAATCGCGAATAGAATCGGCAATAGTATTGAATTCTGTATCGTGAAAACTAGGTCTAATTTCTTGAACTTCTTTAATTGTAGCTTTGATGTAAGGCGATTCTTGAATGACAGCATCCACCTCGAAACGTTTTTTCCCTTGAAGAATTACAGTAACATTTCCATCTGGCATTTTTAATACGCGTAAAATGCGCGCAACTGTTCCTATGGTGTGAATGTCATTCTTGGTAGGATCTTCATGGTCTTCGCTTTTTTGAGCTACAACTCCAATGATTTTGTCTCCAGCATTGGCTTCGTTGATTAACTTAATTGACTTATCTCTACCAGCAGTAATCGGAATTACAACTCCAGGAAATAATACAGTATTGCGTAATGGTAAAATTGGCAGTGACTTTGGCAACTTTTCTTTTGACATTTCTTCCTCATCTTCAGGAGTCATCAATGGAATCAACTCGGCTTCCGTATCAAATTCTTGAAGGTGTAGATTGTCAAAAGATAATATTTTATGATCTGGCATGGTTAAAAAATGGTAATTGTCAATATGACATTAAAATTGAAACAAAAATACTTTAAGAATTTATAAAAATAAATTAAAATCGACGTAAAGCACTAAAAAAGCCTTTAAAATTGGGCATTATGTAGTTTGTCGATAACTTTTTAGTATATAGCAATCTTTATACCTAAAAAAAATGACCGACAAATAGTCTTATTTTTAAACCAATTCATCCATTTTGGTGTCATGAAAAACAAACTTTCTTCATTTTTTTATTAATTACAAAAAAAACCGCTAATCATAGCGGTTTAATATAATAATTGAATATATGATTTAATTTAAAATATAAGAATCCAATTCAAAAGTAGATGTTCCTGAAGTGGTTTGATTTGTTCCTTTCACTATTCCAACATCTTTTGCAAACCAATATTCGTTAGTTACAGTCATATCTGGCAAGCCCGATGATGCATCGTAATCGTAATTTTGAACCAATCTCATTTTGATAACATTATCGTACGTATCACCATTAACTGTGATTGAAATATCTCTAGCCAAAATTGTTCCGATATAACCCACAGTTTGAGAAACACTTGGTATTACAGGATTATTGTAAGTTGTAGTTTGCGAGTAAGAACCCGACCACGATTGTCCTACTTCTAAATAATCCTTGAAAATTGGAAATTCACAACCCGTTTGCAGTCCTGTTAAACCAGCTCCTAGATTAATAGTAAAGTCATCTAGTTTATAGAAATAATCTCCTGCGTTTTTTCTAACTCTAGTTGTTGGTGCTGCAGTAGCGCCACTACTACCTTGACCTAAAAAAGAGTCAAAAGTGTGGTACGTAAAACCATTGATGGCATTAATAGAGATAATTTTGGAAGGTGATTGCAAAACACCATCTCTTTTATACACCCATTGATTATTTAATGCAGTTGGCCAATAATCACCTGTTGAAGTTCCATTTCCATTTCCGTTTCCGTTTCCATTTCCACTTCCATCATCATTAAAAGCGAGTAAATCAATAGAAGGATCAATAGGCTCGTTATCACAAGAAACAAGAGACATTGTGCAGAAAAGCACCACTAAACTAGTTAAGAATTTTATTTTATTCATTTTCAAATTTTTTTCAAATATAAATAATTTATGCTACTATCTAAATAAATATTACAACATATCTATTTGCTGGTTAATTCATTCTTTTTCATAAAACTAAGAACAATATAACCCAACAAGAAAAATATCGCCAAAATAAATATCGAGTTTTTTAAACTATCAGAAATAGCTCCAACAAATCCGAATATAAATGTTCCTAAAACAATTGCCACTTTTTCGGTTACATCAAAAAAGCTAAAATAAGTAGCATGATCTTCAGTATCAGGCAATAATTTGGAATAAGTTGACCGTGATAACGACTGAATCGCACCCAAAACCATTCCTATTAGCGCTCCAAGAGCATAAAATTGGTAATCAATATATTTATTGTGTGCATCTAATAAATAAGCCGCGAAACAAATTAATCCCCAAATAGCAATAGTCATTTTCAAAGTTTTAATATTGCCAATTTTTTCAGAAATTCGAGAAAAAACATAAGCCCCAAAAATAGCTACTACTTGGATCAACAAGATGGTAATAATCAATTTATTGGTGTCTATTCCGAGTTCTTTTTTACCGTACAATCCCGCCAAAAGTATAATGGTTTGCACTCCAGTGCTGTACAAAAAGAAAGCCGTTAAAAATTGCTTTAGACTCGTTAATGACTTTAAACTTTTAAGTACTTCTTTAAGTTCCTTTATACCTTTAAAAATAAAGTCTTTTTCAGGCTTTTTTTGAAAAACATTGTTTGGTAAATGATAAAATGTGACTTGAGCGAATCCCATCCACCACAAACCTACCATTAAAAAAGAAATTCGCGCTGGAAGAGCTGGGTCTGAAATACCGAAAAGTTCAGGTTTCATGACCATTACTAAATTAAAGGCAAGAAGCAAAACTGAACCTGTGTAACCATACATAAATCCTTTGGCGCTTACTCTGTCATGGTCTTCTGGTTCAGCAATTTCTGGTAAATACGAGTTATAAAACACGATACTTCCCCAAAAACCTATACTCGCCAAAATGGTAAAAACAATTCCTATCCATAGTGTTTTAATTCCTGTAAAGAAAAACAAACTCATCACTGACAATGAACCTAAGTAACAAAAGAATTGCAGAAAACGTTTTTTATTCCCTGTATAATCTGCTATCCCTGAAAGAATTGGCGACATAAAAGCTACAATCAAAAATGAAAATGACAAAGCATATGATAGTAAGGTTGAATTATGAAATTCAGTCCCCAGAAAACGAACTATTCCGCCATTATCGCTGGTTATAGATTCATAATATATAGGAAAAACTGCTGTTGCAATCACCAAACTATACACCGAATTGGCCCAATCATAAAATGCCCAAGCGTTGATTAATTTTGGATTCCCTTTTTCTAAGTTAGCCATAGTTATTTGTTAAAATTAAAAAAGTCGTTTACCAAGGCAAACGACTTCAAATATACTATTTTTATTTTCTAAATTTTATTTAAAAACTACACCAAATTTAGCCGCTTCGGTTTTTACTTGTGGAATTAACGCTCTTAAATTAGCTATACGTGTTTCATCAGATGGATGTGTACTCATGAATTCGGGTGGTTTATTTCCGCCTGCATTGGCCGACATTCTTTCCCAAAAAACTACAGACTCATCTGGATTGTAACCCGCAATTGCCATCAGCAATAATCCAATTTGATCGGCTTCTGTTTCATGTGAACGACTAAAAGGTAACATTCCTCCTAATTGTGTGGCCGCACCATAAGCTGTCATTGCTAATTGTTGCGTTTCTGGACTTTGATTTCCTACAGCAACAGCTGTACCTACTGCTCCAAGTTGCTGCAACATTCCGGCACTCATACGTTGTTGACCGTGATTGGCTAATGCGTGCGAAACTTCATGCCCCATAACGCAAGCAATACCAGCATCTGTTTTGCATATTGGCAATATTCCTGTGTAGAAAACAATTTTTCCACCAGGCATACACCAAGCATTTACTTCTTTGCTGTCTACCAATTTATATTCCCATTGGTAACCATCTAAATAGCTCGCATTCCCATTGGCAGTCAACCATTTTTCTGCTGCTACTTTAATTTTGGTGCCAATTGTTTCAATTTTTTTGGCATCTGCCGTTCCTGCTATTACTTTATTCTCAGACAAAAACTGATTGTATTGTTGAAAAGCCGAAGGAAATATTTGATCATTACCTACCAAAGCCAAAGTACTTTTTCCGGTGAATGGATTTTTAGCACAAGCGATGATTAAAATCGAAATTCCCAATCCGATAAAAAGGTTTCTTTTATTCATAATTGTAAGTTTAATACTAAACAAATTTAAAAATTAAATACCAATAAAATGTACTTCGGTAAAATCTTTATCAACAACTAAGCCATTTTCAAGGTCAAGAAGTTCCTTGTCAAAAATTATTTTCTCGTTATCAATTTCAATTCCTTTGATTTTAAATGGTAATCCTTTCAAATTCAATTTGATGGTTTGGTAATTGGTTTCAAAAGAGCCTTCTTTGTGTTGGGTGATGAATAACTCATTTTCTTTTCCATTTAAAGAGAAGGTTTTGTAGCTGTATCTACCTTTATTGTAATCGTAACCATCGTGTGCGTCTTCATAAACATAGGATTTTTCTTTTCCTAATTTATAATAAACATCTAACGACAACTCTGGCGATTCAATTTGCCCGACATATTGTTGCACTGGATATTTCGGAATAATGGCGCCTTCTTTGATAAAAATCGGAATTTGGTCAAATTCGGTGGCCACCCAAAGTTCTTTTTTACCTTTTACCAATTCTTCTGTCCAGAAATTGTACCAATTGCCTTGTGGCATATACATTCTTCGCCCTAAAGCATTAGGCTCTAAAATTGGACAAACCAAAATTTGATTTCCAAAAATGAATTCGTCTGTTCGATAATGCGTTTGAATGTCATCTTGATCAAAATACACTAAAGGTTTGAGCATTGGAACACCGTCATTAATGTATTGCCAAAACATCGTATACAAATAAGGTAATAATTGGTAGCGTAACTCAACGAATTTTCGTGTAATATCAATTACTTCATCTCCAAAACTCCACGGTTCTTGTTCGCCGTGATGACCCGAGGAATGTGTTCGACAAAACGGATGAAAAACGCCCAATTGAATCCAACGCGCGTACAATTCGGCTGAAGGTTGTTCGGCAAAACCACCAATGTCAGAACCTGTAAATCCCATTCCGGAAATAGACATGCGTTGCATTTGAATATTGGCAATCCACAAGTGTTCCCAAGTGGCTACGTTATCACCTGTCCATGATGAAGTATAACGTTGTGCTCCTGAATAAGCTGAACGTGTAATGATAAAAGGTCGTTTTGGATAGGCAAATCGTTTGACACCTTCATAAGTCGCTCGTGCCATTTGGGTTCCGTAAATATTGTGTGCTTTTCGATGGCTACAGTTGTTTCCATCGTAATTGTGACGCACATCTAATGGAAAGGTTTTGGTTGGAACTTCCATAACAGCTGGTTCGTTCATATCGTTCCAAACGCCCTTCACTCCTACTTCAGCTACTAATTCTTTGAACAATCCTGCCCACCATTCGCGTACTTCGGGATTGGTATAATCAGGGAAATTGCATTCGCCTGGCCACACTTTTCCTTTCATATACGGACCATCGGCTCGTTTGCAGAAATAATCTTTTTCCAACGCTTCTTTGTAGACCCAATAATCTTTGTCGATTTTGATTCCGGGATCGATGATGACGACAGTTTTGAAACCGTCTTTAGCAAGTTCTTGCACCATTCTTTTGGGTTCTGGGAAGTATTCTTTACTCCATGTGAAGCAACGGAAACCTTCCATATAATCGATATCCAAATAAATGGCATCACACGGAATTTGCAATTCACGGAATTTACCCGTAATTTCTTTGACTTTACTCTCCGGATAATAACTCCATTTGCATTGATGATAACCCAAGGTCCATAATGGTGGAAGTTCTGGTTTTCCTGTTAGATGCGTATAAGTAGTGACTACATCACTCATTTTAGGACCGTAAATGAAGTAGTAATTCATTTCACCACCATCAGCCCAAAAGCTTGTTACGCCTTTGCGTTCGTGACTGAAATCAAAAAAAGAACGAAAGGTATTATCGAAGAAAATTCCATACGCTTTGTTTTCTACCAATCCAATATAGAAAGGAACTACTTTATATAATGGTTCTTGGTCTTTTTGAAATGCATATTGATCAGTTGCCCAATTTTCAAGACGTTTGCCTTTTAAATTCATGTGTGTCGCTTTATCGCCTAAACCATAAAAACTTTCACCATCGCGCGACACTTTGCTCATTTTGACAATGTTACCGCCGTATTCATAGCTTTCTTCCCAATGAAAACCAATTTCGTCTTCTAAAATTGTGGTTCCGTCTAATTCGT
Source organism: uncultured Flavobacterium sp. (assembly GCA_964414655.1). Taxonomy (GTDB): domain Bacteria; phylum Bacteroidota; class Bacteroidia; order Flavobacteriales; family Flavobacteriaceae; genus Flavobacterium. The sequence continues at coordinate 141,300 of CAYPXI010000006.1, forward strand.
AAATTCCAACACGACAATCGTGCTTTTGCACCACTACATATACTTTAGAGGTCTTTATACGATAATGATCGGTTTCATCAGTTACTTCTAATGCGTTGTAACCATGCGATTGTGTTTTATCAATCGCATATGAAAAATCATTACTAAAGTAACCTTTGGCCGTAAATCGGAAGCGAATCATACTGTCGCGAAGCACTGTAACGCGCAGAATTACATTATTTTCAGTAAAAAAATCGATAGAATCTACTTCGTGAGTATACGAAATTATTTTGGAAGGAAATAAGTCGCCTTTATACTCTAATTCGGTGTTAATTATCATAAGTTAAATTTTGACAAAGTGCCAAATTTACAAAGTTGAAGACGATAAATTCACATGTATTTAAAGGTTTTTTTAACTACAACGTTTGCGGTTAGTAATTAAATTACCTGCCCAATTTTGAAAACCAGACCGATTGATGATTTAATTCATTTTGAACACACAAATCCCTAATGGTGGAAGAATAATCTCTGCTGAAAAATCTCGACCATTCCATGGAATTGCTTCTACTTTGATGGATTTCGAATTGGAAACACCACTTCCATTGTATTCTACTTTATCAGAATTGAAAATTTCGGTTAGCTTTCCTTTTTTTGGAATTCCGATTCTATAATTTTCGTGAATAACTGGTGTCATATTACACACAACGACTAGGTTTTCTTTTTCGTTGTTTCCTTTGCGAATGTAGGCTAAGACCGAATTTTCATTATCTGAATAATTAATCCATTCAAAACCTTCGGCTGAAAATTGTTTTTCGTACAACGCTGGATTGTTTTTGTATAAAGCATTCAAATCCGTAATGCATTTTTTGATTCCATCATGGAAACCGTATTGCAGTAAATGCCAATCGAGGCTACTCTCGAAATTCCACTCGGAAGTTTGACCGAATTCGCCACCCATAAACAACAATTTAGCGCCTGGATGCGTGAACATATAACCATAAAGTAATCGTAGATTAGCAAAACGTTGCCACTCATCACCTGGCATTCTTCCTTGAATGGAATGTTTGCCATACACCACTTCATCGTGGGAAAGAGGCAACATAAAATTTTCGGTAAACGCATACGTCATTGAAAACGTAATATCGTTTTGGTGGTATTTTCGGTAGACCGATTCTTTTCCGAAATATTGTAATGTATCGTGCATCCAGCCCATCATCCATTTCATTCCGAAGCCCAAACCACCAAGAAAAGTAGGTCGCGAAACCATTGGAAAACTCGTGCTCTCTTCGGCAATGGTTTGTACATCAGGGAAATTGGAATACACTGCTTCGTTGAAATCTTTTAAGAAACTAATGGTGTCAAGGTTTTCTCTTCCACCATAAATATTCGGTTCCCATTCGCCATCTTTTCTGGAATAATCTAAGTATAACATGGAGGCCACAGCATCTACACGCAAACCGTCAACATGGTATTGTTGCAACCAAAAAATGGCATTACTGATTAAAAAAGAACGTACTTCATTTCGACCATAATTGAATACCAAACTTTTCCAATCAGGATGATAACCTTTGCGAATGTCAGGATGCTCATAGAGATGCGAACCATCAAAGAATCCCAAACCGTGCGCATCACTTGGAAAATGCGAAGGAACCCAATCGAGAATCACTCCGATTCCGGCTTGATGGAGTTTATCTACTAAGAGCATGAAATCTTGTGGTTTTCCGAAACGCGAAGTTGGTGCAAAATAACCTACCAATTGGTAACCCCAAGACGGATCGTACGGATATTCCATCACGGGCATGAACTCAACATGAGTAAAACCTGTCTCTCTAACATAACTGACTAATTGGTCGGCCAATTCTACATAGGTGAGAAATTTACCTTCTGCATTGCGGCGCCATGAGCCTAAGTGAACTTCATAAACCGAATGTGGTTTGTTGAGTGCATTTTTATCTTTTCGGGTTTCCATCCATTGGGAATCTTTCCATTTGTAATCTAAATCCCAGATGATAGAAGCCGTGTGTGGCGGTTTTTCGCAATACAGCGCAAACGGATCCGCTTTTTCGGTGATGATGTCGTTGTGGTGTGATTGAATTTTGTATTTGTAAGTTGTTCCTTTGTCTATTCCAGGAATGAAGCCTTCCCAAATGCCCGATTCGTCCCAGCGAACAAACAAATCGTGTTGGCCTTCTACCCAATAATTGAAGTCGCCTACAACCGAAACTTTTTTGGCAGAAGGAGCCCAAACGGCGAAGTAAACGCCTTTTACTCCGTTGACTTCAGTAAGATGCGCGCCTAATTTTTCGTATAAGCGAAAGTGTTTTCCTGCTTTGAATAAATCGATATCGAAATCGGTGAATAAGGAATGGGATTGTGTTGGGTTCATTACTTGATGTTTATGGTTTATAGTTTATAGTTTGTAGTTTGTAGTTTGTAGTTTATAGTTTATAGTTTATAGTTTGACAACTTAGTATTATTATCTTCTCAATACGTTTTCTTTCTAGCCCCGATCTCGTCATTGTTGGAGCTCTTGGATTGCTGATCAAGCAAGCCAAAGCGACTGACGAGAGCGGGAATTTCGATTACTGAAAATGCCCAAGCCTTTCGCTTCTGATTATTTTAAATTTTGAATTATAAATTTTAAATTAGTATCCCATTATCGTTTGTATGCCACGCAATGGAATTACAGCCCAACGCGGACGTGAATTTAGTTCGTAACCCAATTCGTATACGGCTTTTTCTAAAATGCAATATTTGAGTAAGAAATTGATTTCGTGACTATAACCGATGTTCAAATTGCCTGATTGTGCTTTTTCGATGTAGGTTTCCAAGAACGTTCCGACCAAGTATTTGAATAGTAATTCGCCTGCTTTGAACAAATCTTCTTGCTCGAACGGATATTTGTCACCGTTGTTAAAAATTGTCGCGTAGATGGCATAATGAAACGAGCGGAACATACCAGCTACATCTTTGAGCGGCGGTTGTTTTACTTTTCGGTCGCGGATGGTACTTTCAGGTTCGCCTTCAAAATCAAGCAAATAAAAATCATCGCCGTTGACCAATACTTGTCCGAGGTGGAAATCGCCATGGATTCTGATACGCTCGGATTTCATTTTGGTCCAATCGAAATCGACAAAATGTTTACGAATTAGTTTTTTATTTTCGAGGAATTGATGAGCGAGATCAAGCGCCATTCCGTCGAGTTTATGCAAACTGTTTTCGATGATATTCAATCGGTTTTGGAATTGGTATAACAATCTGTTTTTCAACCAAACCGTGTAATCGCCGTTGTAAGTCGTTGGTGTAAAAGCCGTTTCGTGAATATCGCTACCCAAAGCAATATGCATTTCGGCTGTTCTCAATGCTAGAGTTTGCACACGTAAAAACAAACTCAATCCAACCCAATCGATGATTTCGGGTGGAATTTCGTTGATTTTTAATCGTTTGAACAAATCGACGTTGGGCAGTTTATCTATTTTGATTTTTTTACGCGAAAGATTATCGAAAACACCGTCCATTTGCTCGAGCATGAATTTCCACGCATCGCCTTGGTTCGGAACTAATTCTTGCATCAAACCGAGCGTAATATTGCCTTCGGTCATAGCAATATTGATACTTCCGGTGTAGGCTGGCGTATTTTGGTAGTGCATACGTTCGGTTAGAAAACGACTCAATTCGTAATCAGGATTCGTACTTACGTAGATGCGTCGGAAGATTTTCAACACAAATTTTTCGTTGTAAATAATCGATGTATTACTCTGCTCAACACCCATGAATCGAGAGGATTTGTATTCCTTGTCTTCTAAGAATGAACCTTTATGGAAGACCAATTTGAGTTCTTTGCTTTCGGTAGATTGAGCGATGTTTTCAAATAACAATCTGCGAAAATCATCTTGGTGCAAAGCATCAACCAGATAACCTTCAATTGGGCCAAATTTCGCTGGAGAAATGATAGTATTGGTATCCAACTCATCTGTGGTCATGAATGCAATTGGCATGAAATAGTGTTGAAAAAATGCTTCTTTAAAATTGACTTCCAACAAAACGCCGTAATAAGTGTTCTTTTTGGAGGTGATTTTAAAATGATCGACAATTTCTATATATTTCAACGTACTGGCTTTTCCGCCGTACCAACGCTTGTTGATGATGTAATTTTCAAGAATATCAGACGAAAACACTTTACTGAATTCATCGTCTTTGAACGCGTCTTTCCATTCGTTCTTGAATTTGAACGAAGTGGCGAAAGTATCCTGATTGTTATTTTTTAAACTCATAATTTTATCCTCACATTAAAATTATAGCCGATTATTTTTGAATTTTGAACAAGTGGAATGGTAAGGCTGGATGCAATTCTACAAAGTTCCATTCTTTATCCCAGTTGTAACTATTTCCAGTAATTAAATCAACTACTGTAATGGAATGGCCTTCGTTAATTCCGAGTGATTGCAGCGGCAATTTTACCCAAGCTTGTTTGGAATAATACGCATCCAAACTCGCTACCATTAAGGTTTCATTCTCTTTTTTATCATCAAATTTATAGAAGGCAATTACTTGATCATTGTCGGTGTCACAAAATTCGATGTTGTTAGTTTGTTGTAGCGAAGATTGCTCTTTTCTAATTTGATTGATTTTAGCAATAAGCATTGTGACTTTGTTTTCTTTTTCCCAATCCCAAAGGCGTATTTGGTACTTTTCGCTATCCATATATTCCTCTTTACCTGGAATTGCATCCGAAACCATGTATTCAAATACTGGTCCGTAAATTCCAACAGATGAGCTTAATGTGGCCGCCAAAAAGTATTTTTGAAGATGCGTACTTTCATTAGCACCTTGTAAAGGGAACGGATTAATGTCAGGCGTATTTGGCCAAAAATTTGGGCGGAAAAACTCTTTTTGATTGGTTTTGGTGAGTTCAGTTAAATACTCTTGTAATTCAGCTTTAGAATTGCGCCAAGTATAATACGTGTACGATTGCGTAAAACCTTGTTTGGCCAATTCGTGCATGATTTTTGGACGCGTAAAAGCTTCAGCCAAGAACAATACATCTGGATATTTCTTTTTTACTTCTGCAATCAACCAACCCCAAAAATAAAATGGCTTGGTATGCGGATTATCCACACGAAATACTCTAATTCCGCATTCTTCAACCCAAAATAGCGCACAATCTAGTAGTTCTTTCCATAGGTTTTTCCAATCGTCACTTTCAAAATAAATTGGGAGAATATCTTGGTATTTTTTTGGTGGATTTTCGGCGTATTGCACCGTTCCGTCTGGGCGCCATTTGAACCATTGTGGATGTTCTTTTACCCAAGGATGATCGGGAGCCGCTTGCAGTGCAAAGTCCATTGCCACTTCAATTCCGAGCTTTTTGGCTTTAGTAACCAACGATTTAAAATCATCAATAGTTCCAAGTTCAGGATGAATGGATTTATGCCCACCAAATTGCGAACCAATTCCCCAAGGCGAACCTACATCACTAGGTTGTGCGTCGGTAGCGTTGTTTTTTCCTTTACGATTTACTTCGCCAATCGGGTGAACAGGAGGAAAATACAAGGTATCGAATCCCATTTTGGCTACTTTAGGTAAGATGAGTTCACAGTCTTTGAATGTTCCGTGTTTGCCTTCTTCGCGAGAAGCTGAACGTGGAAAAAACTCATACCAAGTACTAAAAAGTGCTTTTTGGCGATCAACATATACTTTCAATTCTTGCGTTTGATTGGCTAAAAATTTAGATGGATTTTGCTTAAAGATATTTTTTAATTCATCTGAAACGGCTTCAATTATGGCTTGATTGTATTTTTTTTCATCAGAAAACAAATCTACTAACTCATTTAAATACTTTTTGTCCGAAGCCGAAACTTTAGAAAGCAAGGGTTTAATGTACTCGACTCCTTCCAACAACTCCGATTTGACATGTTGGTTGTCTTTTATTTTTTTACCAATTCCGTATTGCCAATTGAGAGCATAATCAATCCAGGCTTCCACAAAATACGAATAATAACCTTGTTTTTCAACGGTGAAAATAGCTTCGAAAGCATCGTTAGGTAGAGCATTCATTCGAACTTCTGACCATTTTTTGTCATTTTCAAATTTGTATTGCACTACTGCTTCCATGACATCGTGACCATCTGAAAGCACATCAGCTGTAACTTGAACGGATTGTCCGATAATTCGTTTTATAAAAAATGCCCCATTGTCCAATTGAGGCAAAACATTTTCAATAATTACGCGTCTTTGATTTAACATTTTTGAGTTATATTTATAAAGTCGTAAATTACAAAAAAATACCATTAGGTTATTAATGCCCAATAAAATTTATTGATATGACAAAAAAGAAAGACGTACACGCCCAAACATTAAAAATTCCGAGGATAATCTTGCTTTGCGCTAAATTTTTAGAGTTAATTTCTCCGAATTTGGTAACACTATTTGCAGCCCGATTATTCACAACTCCACTAAAACATAAAATTCCGAAAAGAGAATTTCATATGAATGAAAATAGTGCTCAAAAAACTATTTTTATTCCAAGTGTAAACAAAGAAATTGTAGTGTATCATTACGGGAAAAGTGAGAAAAAAGTGTTGATTGTTCATGGTTGGTCTGGACGCGGCACACAATTGGTGAAAATAGCAGATGAATTAATTGCATTAGACTATTCCACAATCAGTTTTGATGCACCAGCACACGGCAAATCAAAAGGAAATTCAACAATTATGACTGAATTTATTGCTTCAATTTTAGTGTTAGAACAACAATTTGGTCCGTTTGAATTTGCAATTGGGCATTCGCTTGGTGGAATGTCTATTTTAAATGCTATAAAGCAAAATTTGAAAGTCAAAAAAGCAATTATCATTGGAAGCGGCGATATCATTCAAGACATCATTGACGATTTTGTAAAGAAATTAAAACTCAAGCCCAACATTGGTATTCTACTGCGAAATCATTTTGAAAAAAAGTACAATCAAAAAATGAACGATTACTCTGCTTCAGAAGCCGCAAAAGCTGTAAAAATTCCCGTTTTAATTGTTCATGACACAGATGATACTGACGTAAATGTAAAAGCGGCACATCATATTAAAGAAAATTTACTTAACTCAGAAATTATGATTACCTCTGGTCTTGGTCATCGTAAAATTTTAGGAAATAAGGAAGTGATAAATAAAATTATTGAATTTATACAGAAATAAGATGGAACTATTCGAAAACAATTGGTCGGAAAAACTACAGCCTTTAGTTGAAAAATACAGAGGCAAAAAACATCCTTTAAATTATGAAAACCTATACCAGTTAATGGTTGCCGTAATTTTATCTGCGCAAGATTCAGATGCAAATATCAATAAAATTGCACCTGCTTTTTTTGAAAGATTTCCTAATTTAGAAACTTTGGCTGTCAGTTCAATAGAAGATTTGATTCCACTGATCAGTAAGGTTCGAAACTTCAACACCAAAGCCAGTTGGTTGATTGAAATTGCTCAAATTTTAAAAACTAATTCTAATATTCCGATTCAGTTGGATGATTTAGTTGCGCTAAAAGGTATAGGTCGAAAATCAGCCAACGTCATAATGCGCGAAATGAAAGTGCCAGCAGAAGGTATTATTGCCGATTTGCATGTGATTCGTGTTGCACCAAGAATTGGTTTAATCACTGAATCCAAAGACGGAAATAAAGTCGAAAAGCAATTAATGCAAGTACTACCAAAGGAAATTTGGGGTGAAATTGGGATGGCGATTTCCTTTTTGGGAAGAGAAACTTGTCGACCAACGAATCCAAAGTGTAACGAATGTCCTATTCAAGAACATTGCCTCTATCCTTTAAAAACAATTTAATTTAAATGTTTTCAATTCCACTTTTTTCAATAGTCATTTTCCCCAATGAAGATCAAATACATCAAGTAAAAGGCTACAAACAGTTGCTCAAAAGTAAAATTGGTTGGTTTGGAAGCGCCAATTCAGCAGCTCACATTACCGTCATTAATTTTGAAAATGAGTTTACATTAGCTTTATATATTGAACAAATAAGAAAATATTGTAAAACCATCACTTCACAGAAAGTAATTTTTAACTCTTGGGGGACATTTGGTGAAAAAACATTTTTTATAGCACCCGATGAACAATCAAAAATATACCTCAATGCCCTTATCTCTCAACTCCATCTTTTTCTTGGTTTTAAAATAAGTAATAGTAATCCACATCTCACCATTGCTCGTGGACTTGATGCAAAAAAAATGACTACAGCCAAAACCATTTTCAGCAATACAGAAGTAAATTTCGAATTTAATTGTGACGCTATTTACATTAGAAAATTCAATCAACAAACCAAACAATACACCGATATTGTTGAAAAAATTCATTTTGAAGGTTAATTTTCATCATTTGTGCGTGCCCCAATTGAACAGTGCGTTTTTATTGAATAGAAAATTAGATTAGTTCAATTGGGTCGGGCTTTCGGCACTCGCTTTTTTTATTGCACTTCGTTATATAAAAAAGAGCTCAAACAAAGCCTCTATCCCTAACGCGAGCCTCTTGTTGTTAGCAAGAACTTCAACATTCACATTCATTATTGAACATACATTGTTTTTGAATTTTGAACATGCAACGTCCAATTTTAAATATCGAACCGATTATAAAAACAAAAAAACCCATCCAATTGGATAGGTTTTTAAAAGAAGGCGGCGACATACTCTCCCATCTCGTCCTAAAAAGACGAGACAGTACCATCTGCGCAATCGGGCTTAACCTCTCTGTTCGAGATGGGAAGAGGTGAGCCCCGACATTTGATATTAAGAGGAGGAAGCCCAGTGGGCTTCAGGTACGCGAACTTTAGTTCGTAAATAATTTAAAACAAGAAAGCCAGTCTATCTAGACAGGCTTTACTTCGTCCGTTCGCTTTGCTCGGGTCCAAAAGAAG
>CAYPXI010000007.1:0-131850 GCA_964414655.1 uncultured Flavobacterium sp.
TGTGGATACTTTGGCTTTTTTGATTGAAATTTAGAAATTTACCTTTCATTATTCGTAAAAATTGTTGTCAACTAAAACGATTTCGTTAATAACATAGGCCAATTATTACCAAATTCTAACTGCTTTTTCGTTCTCTATTTCCGAAATTTGCGTCTTTAAATTTTGAAAAATATAGTCATTGTCAACTCTCAAAAAAGTTGATTTCAATTCAGATTATCATGAAAAAACACAACTACAGCGCAGGACCATGCATTTTACCTCAAGAAGTTTTTGAAAAATCGGCTCAAGCCATACTCAATTTTAACAATTCCGACTTGTCGATTTTGGAAATTTCCCACCGTAGTAAAGACTTTGTAGCTGTAATGGACGAAGCCAGAGCTTTGGTTTTGGAACTTTTAGGTTTGGAAGGAAAAGGCTATCAAGCTTTATTCCTGCAAGGTGGTGCGAGTTTAGAGTTTTTAATGGTTCCTTACAATTTAATGAAAGTCGACGGAAAAGCCGCTTATTTAGATACTGGAACTTGGGCTAATAACGCCATCAAAGAAGCCAAACATTTTGGCGAAACAGTAGTCGTTGCTTCATCCAAAGAACAGAATTATAATTACATTCCAAAAGACTATGCAATCCCAACAGATGCAAGTTATTTTCACTGCACCAGCAATAATACTATTTTTGGAACTCAAATGAAAGCGTTTCCACAAACGAATATTCCTGTAGTTTGCGACATGAGTTCGGATATTTTTTCACGCACTTTAGATTTTACTCAATTTGATTTAATATATGCTGGAGCACAAAAAAATATGGGCCCAGCCGGAACTACTTTGGTTGTCGTGAAAGAAGAAATTCTAGGAAAATCTGGTCGTATGATTCCAAGTATGTTGGATTATGAAAAACATATTAAAGCCGAAAGTATGTACAATACGCCTGCGGTTTTTCCGGTTTATGCTTCACTTTTAACCTTACAATGGTTGAAAAATTTAGGTGGAATTCCAGCTATCGAAAAAATCAACCAAGCCAAAGCCGAATTACTTTACAACGAAATTGACCGCAATCCATTATTCATAGGAACAGCAGCTGTAGAAGATCGAAGTACAATGAATGCTACTTTCTTATTAGTAAACCCAGAACACCAAGAAACATTTGACAAAATGTGGAAAGAAGCTGGAATTTCGGGCTTAGCTGGACATCGTTCTGTAGGAGGCTACCGTGCTTCGATGTACAATGCTTTACCTTTGGAAAGCGTACAAGTTTTGGTCGATGTGATGCGAAAATTAGAAGAAGTGTTTAGTGTTCAGTCGCAGTTGGCAGAATAAACAGAAGGCAGTAGCAGAAGTCAGAAATCAATTTACAATATACATTATACAATATAAAATGAAGGTATTAGCCAACGATGGAATTTCAAAAAGCGGAATTAAGGCTTTAGAAAAAGGCGGATTTGAAGTTATAACAACCAAAGTAGCGCAAGAACAAGTAGCGAATTTCATAAACACCAATAACGTAGCTGTGCTTCTAGTTCGCAGTGCAACCAAAGTACGACAAGATATTATTGATGCCTGCCCAGGACTAAAAATTATTGGTCGTGGTGGCGTTGGCATGGACAATATTGATGTAGATTACGCTAGGGCGAATGGCAAACACGTTATCAATACGCCAGCTTCTTCCTCAGAAAGTGTGGCTGAATTGGTGTTTGCGCATCTTTTTACAGGTGTTCGTTTTTTACACGATGCCAACCGCAATATGCCTTTGGAAGGCGACACTAATTTTGAAGGTTTGAAAAAAGCCTACGCCAACGGAATTGAATTACGTGGAAAAACACTAGGCATTATTGGTTTCGGACGCATTGGTCAAGCGGTTGCTAAAATGGCTTTGGGATTGGGAATGAAAGTGATTGCAGCTGATAAGTTTGTGAGTGAAGCTGTCATTCGTGTGGATTTTTATAATGGTCAATTCATTAATGTAGATATCGTTACCGAACCATTGGAAGACGTATTCAAACATTCCGATTTTATTACATTGCACGTTCCTGCGCAAGAAGGTTATGTAATCGACAAAGCTGAAATTGAGCTCATGAAAGACAATGTTGGAATAGTAAATTGTGCTCGCGGTGGCGTAATTAATGAAGTCGCTTTGGTGGAAGCTTTGGATAACGAAAAAGTGCTTTTTGCTGGTTTGGATGTTTTTGAAAACGAACCCACTCCAGAAATACAGATATTAATGCATCCAAAAATTTCACTAACACCTCACATTGGTGCTGCTACTTTAGAAGCGCAAGACCGAATTGGAACTGAATTAGCAGAACAAATCATTAGTTTACTGAAGACAGAAAAATAAGTTGAATTTATTTTTTAAATCAATATTTTTCCTACATTTGAATGTTAACTTTAAAAAGAGACAAAATGTTTGATCAATTAACAGAACTCGTAAAACAATTTGGTGGTGATGCCGTAGTTAACAATCCGGCTGTCCCTAACGAACATAATGAAGCGGTAATGGAACATGCAAGTGGTTCTATTTTAGATAGTTTAAAGAACATTGCTTCGCAAGAAGGTGGAGCGGATATGATTGGAAAATTATTTGAAGGCAATAATGCTGGTGATGCCTCTAACCCAGTTGTAAGTATGATTACAGAACAATTAAGTGGAAGCTTAGGCGAAAAATTTGGTTTAAGCAGTGAAGCTTCATCTGGTGTTGCAGGAAGTTTGATCCCAAAAGTTTTAGGTTCACTAATCGGAGGTGCAAAAGACCCAAACAACGCTGGTATTCAAATTTCGGATGTGATTGGAGCCATTACTGGTGGCAACGGCGCTTCAAGTGGTGGATTGATGGATGCAGTATCTAAATATGGTGGAATGTTAGGCTTAGATAAAGATGGCGACGGTCAAGTTGGTATTGGAGATGCCATTTCGGCCGTGACAGGCGGAAGTGAAGGCGGTCAAAAAGGCGGTGGCTTTTTGGGCGGATTACTTGGAAAATTATTTGGTGGAAAGTAATTTTATTTTTCACTCATTTATAAATCACCTTACTACTCTAAGGTGATTTTTTTTTGTTAAAATTGAGTAAATCAAAACAGTAATCTCTTGAAAATTAGTATTTTTGAAGAAAAGAAGCATCATGAAAAAAGTAGTTTATATAGTGATTGTTTTGGGATTTATTATCAGTTGTAATTCAACTCAAAAAACAGTAACAGAAGCACCAAAAGCAGCTATATCTGACACCGTTAAAATTGCTAATGCTGAGGAAGAGTACGAAATAATAATTATCGATCCTGGTTTTAGCTCTTTTTTGTACGGTCAGGCGCGACCACGCGGCTATTTTTCACTTGAACTATTAGAGCAACGCAACCAAATGTATGTTAGAGAATGGAACAATAGAGTTCGTTTGCCTTTGAGTTATGATCCTGACTTGTATGAAATGGAAATCAATTATGACCCAAATGTACGTTATGGTTATGAAGTAAATTATCTACTTTACAATTATTTTGTTTATTTTCAAAATCAGTACAAACAACGTTTAGGCGGAATTGTTCCTCGCATTTAATTTACTAAATTTGTAGTCTATATCGAAACAGATGAGTAATTTTAAAAAGCGTTGGAACATCAAATCGAATTGGCAAGTATTTGTCATTTTGGTTGTATTTGCTGTTACAGGTTCGTCGGCTGCTTATTTATCAAAACCCTTTTTAGCGCTGTTTGGGATTGTTCGCAACACCACTTCAGGATGGATTTATTGGCCACTTTACATCATTTTAATTTTTCCTATTTACCAAGTACTTTTAGTGTTTTTTGGGTTTGTTTTTCGCCAATTTGACTTTTTTTGGGCATTTGAAAAGAAAATGCTTCGTAGCATGAAATTGGGATTTATTGCGGATTGGTTTGAGTCGATTAAGAAGTAGAGTTATTACACAGAGATTCTCAGAGAAGGCTCAGAGGTTCACAGAGAATAATAAATTATATTCTAATAAAAAAACCAACCGTCTCCGATTGGTTTTTTTATTATTTTCCTTTTTTGATGATGTAGGTGTAAATCCACATTATTGAGAACGATGGAATAAAGTCGGTAAATGGAATTGCTTCTTCTAAAAAGGCGAAAATTCCTCCTAATTTACCCGCAAATCCTTTGTAAATGCGCGTCATTAAATAACCTGCAATTGGCGCCCAAACGATATCGCCGAATTCACCTAAAAACGGGATTGCATAAGTAGCATAACCAATTAAATCTAAAACTATACTCAGAATCAAATCGCGGCTTTTGTTATCGGCGATTTCGTTTTGCTGATGCAGTTGAATTTCTTTTGTCATTACTGTATTGTTATTAAAAATGCAACAGTCAATACACAAAACTAATGCCAAATTTAACTACACGATTGCGTGAGCGATTGAGGCTTTGTTTGAGCTCTTTTTTATGGAATGTAATGGAATAAAAAAAGCGAGTGCCGAAAGCGCGACCCAGTTAAAATCTGATTCTCGAAGAACTTCTATTGTGTGAACTGGGGCACGCCCAACTAAAAAAATTACTTTTCCTGTTTAATTAGGTTGAAGAAATCGTTTCGGTTTTCTTTCTCGTTGAAAATTCCACCATACTGTATGGTCGACGTGTAGCTCGATTCGTCTTTGATGCCGCGGCTTGATACACACAAATGCGTGGCTTCCATGACTACAATCACATTATCGGTTTCGAGCACCGATTTGAGTTCGTTGAAAATCTGCATGATCAAGCGCTCTTGTACTTGCGGACGGCGCGAATAGTAATCGACGATGCGATTGAGTTTTGACAAGCCAATGACTTTGCCACTCGACACATAACCAATATGTGCTTTTCCGATGATAGGCAGAAAATGGTGCTCGCAAGTCGAGTTGAAACTAATGTTGGCTTCTACGAGCATTTTGTCATAATGATAGCTGTTGTCAAAGACTGAAATTTTGGGTTTATTGGCCGGATTCAAACCTGAGAAAATCTCATGAATGAACATTTTGGCTACACGATGAGGCGTTCCTTTGAGACTATCGTCGGTCATGTCCAATCCCATTTCCTGCATAATTTGATGGAAATGATGTTCGATGACTTGCATTTTATCAGCGTCGGATTTGTCAAACGCATCAGGACGTAAAGGTGTTTCGGCTGATGTCATTTGATGATTATCGCCAATCAATTCGTAAATTTCTTTTTCTAACAGTGTGTTCATGGCTGTGCTGATTAAAATTATTTTGTTCAACAAATTTACACAAATATTAAACAAAATATTTTCTTTAACTTTTATTTATTATTTATTCAACGATAAATGGAATTGATAATGGCTGTAAAATAAAAATACTTTGTTTCTTTGTAAAAAAGTTTTTCTCATGATTCAAGCCAAGAACATTCACAAATTGTACGACCAATTGCACGTTTTAAAAGGCGTTGACTTGCACATTCAAAAAGGAGAAATCGTGTCGATTGTAGGAGCTTCGGGCGCGGGAAAAACGACATTGTTACAAATTTTGGGAACGTTAGACAAACCATCGATACAAAACGGAACTTCATTGCATATTAATGGCGAGGATATTTTGAAGATGAATGACAAAAACCTTTCTTCGTTTCGGAATTTGCAATTGGGTTTTATTTTTCAGTTTCACAATTTGTTGCCCGAATTTACGGCTTTGGAGAATGTTTGTATTCCGGCTTTTATTGCGAAAAAAGATAAAAAAACTGCAGAAACTGAAGCCAAAAAACTATTGGATTACTTAGGACTATCGCACCGAATCAATCACAAACCTGGCGAACTTTCGGGTGGTGAACAACAACGCGTTGCTGTAGCGAGATCTTTGATTAACAAGCCAGCAGTAATTTTTGCCGACGAACCTTCAGGAAATCTAGACACTGTTTCGGCCGAAAACTTGCACCAATTGTTTTTCAAACTTCGTGAAGAATTTGGGCAAACTTTTGTTATTGTAACGCACAATCAAGATTTAGCTAACATGGCCGATCGCAAGTTGGTAATGGTAGACGGATTGATTAGTTAGTTGTTTTTTTAGTACATTTGGGTTAAAATCAATCCGATGTTTCTCATTCTTATTTCTTGGGTTTATATTGCATTCACTTCCATCAATTTGGGCGTTGGGTTGGACAAACTCATGAAAAACACTTCCGATTCGCTAGTAATTACTACGATGAAAGGCTTATTTGCCACAACTATTTTGGCTAGCTTTTGGGCTATTTTTGGAAGAATTAATATTGAATTTCATGGTTTCCTACTGCTTTTAAATTTGATTTTGTTTTTTAAGTTTAAAACTGACATTAAAAACACCTACACTTCATTTGCAACACAATTTTGGCAATTCTCAAAAAGTTTACAGCTCTATTTGCTCGTCATAACCTTATTGATTGTTGCACAATGCGCCTCAATTCCATATATTATTGACAACGAAACCTATTACATTCAAACCATCAAATGGCTCAACGAATTCGGATTCGTGAAAGGTTTGGCCAATTTGCATATTTTTTTCGGACAAACGAGTGGTTGGCATATTGCGCAAAGTGTATTTAACTTTTCGTTTTTGTATAACAATTTCAATGACTTGAGCGGATTTTGTTTGTTGATTGGAAATCTATTTGCTGTTGAAAAACTCAATCAGTATTTTACTAATCAAAACAAAAACCACTTAGTGATTGGTTTGCTGCCAATTGCTAATGTGCTGTTGTTTCAGTTTATAAGCGCACCTTCGCCTGATTTGCCTGTTTACATGCTGAGTTTTATGGCCTTTTTACTTTTTGTAGAAAACTACCATTCGGTAACTAAAACGGTTTTGAATGATTTGACAATTATTGTTTTGTTTCTATTTTACATCAAACCAACTGCTTTTCTTTTGTTACTTCTCCCAGCAATTTTGTTATTGAAAGACTATAAAAAAGTGAGCCAAACTCTTTTTCCTAACTTTACTTTAGGTCTTATTATTTTGGGTTTATTCATCACTAAAAACACTGTTTTGACTGGTTATCCATTATTTCCACTTACAACGTTTAGTTTCAATAATTACGATTTTAAAGTACCAAGTGAAATGGTTGAATTTTATTTCAATCAACAACGTTTGTATCGTTTTTTCTTGACCAATGAAGAATTCCACTCACTATCTTTTTTTGAGAAATGCAGTAAATGGATTACTATGGGAAAAATCAGTGGCTTTTTTAACATACTAAGTTTGATTTTGGTTGTAATTATTCCGTTTTTCATTCGAAAATACTTCCACCAAAAAGCTTATTGGATTTTGTACAGCATCATGGTTGTGCAACTTTTTTTACTAATCATCACTTCGCCGCAATTTCGATTCTTTATTCACTACAATTTGTTTTTTGGATTCTTGTTAGTAGCTTCGTTCCATCCAAATAAAAAATTCATTCAATTGGGCTTGATATTGAGTATTATTTTGGTTTCAATCATGCTCTTTTTTCCAATAAAATACAACTATTTGACTCAGAATCAACTCATCATGGACAACAGCAAATTCTCGAAAAGAAACACTATTTTTCCGTATCGAAATTCCAAATTAAAAACAACTTTTCATTCGGTAAAAAATGGTAATCTTACTTACAATTCTCCTGATACTAAAACCTTTTTTTGGGCGAATGGAAACGGCCAATTGCCTTGTGTAAATTCGGCGCAAATTGACTATTTTGGTGCCCGTTTTCATTACATTCCGCAATTGCGATCGACTGATTTGAAAGATGGTTTTTATTCCAAAAAATGGTTGCCCAATGACTAAATCTGAGCTGAAATCATTCCTTGACGAAAAGGTCGATTTGTACAATAATCCTAAATTTATTGAAAGTGACCCAATCCAAATTCCACATCAATTTTCAATTAAAGAAGACATTGAAATTGCTGGATTTCTTGCTGCCACTATTGCTTGGGGCAACCGCAAAATGATTATCAATAATGCTAAAAAAATGATGGATTTGATGGGCAATTCGCCTTACGATTTCATCATCAACCATGAAGAACATCATTTAGAAAAATTAGAGCATTTTGTACACCGTACGTTCAATAGTGATGATTTGGTTGGATTTATCAAATGCCTTCAAAACATTTATAAAAACCACAACGGTTTGGAAGCTGTTTTCGCTCAACATCAAGAAGCCAATTCAATGCAAAAGAGCATTTCAGAATTCAAAAAAACCTTCTTCGAAATCGAACATCACAACCGAACCCAAAAACACGTTTCCGATCCACTCAACAATTCGGCAGCCAAACGCATCAATATGTTTTTACGTTGGATGGTGCGCCGAGATAACAAAGGAGTTGATTTAGGCATTTGGAAAAGCATTTCGTCCGCAGCTCTTTCGTGCCCACTCGACGTTCACTCAGGCAATGTAGCTCGAAAACTAGGTTTACTTACCCGAAAACAAAACGACGCCAAAGCCTTAGCCGAACTCGATGCCAACTTACGCCAACTAGACGCCAACGACCCAGTAAAATACGATTTTGCCTTATTCGGATTAGGCGTTTTCGAAAAATTCTAGCATTCGATAGGTTGTTGTAGCATGAAAGTTATAGGTTTATTACTTTAAACTTTGTACTTTGTACTTTTGACCTTGTACTTTGTACTTTTTATCACTATTTTTGTACAACTAAATTACAAACAACATTATATGCTCATCCTTGGAATTGCTGGTGGAACAGGCTCTGGAAAAACAACCGTTGTGCACCAAATCATGAACGAATTACCCGAAACTGAAGTCGGAATCATCTCCCAAGATTCGTATTACAAAGCCAATCCGGGTTTATCGTACGAAGAACGAAGTCTTATCAATTTTGACCATCCGCGCGCCATTGATTTCGAATTGCTTGTTCAACATCTTAAAGATCTAAAAGCTGGCAAAGCCATCGACCAACCAGTATATTCGTTTGTAACCCACGACAGAACCGACGACACTATTCACACACATCCTCGCAAAGTAATGATTGTTGAAGGTATCTTAATTCTGGCTAATCCGGAATTGCGCGACATGTTCGATATCAAAATTTTCGTTCACGCTGATTCTGACGAGCGCTTAATTCGTCGTTTAAAAAGAGACATTGCTGAACGCGGCCGTGACATGGAAGAAGTGTTAAATCGTTACCAAACTACACTCAAACCGATGCACCAACAGTTCATCGAGCCGACCAAAGCTTTCGCTGATATTATTATTCCAAACGACAAATACAATACGGTAGCCATCGATGTAGTACGCGCAGTAATCAACCAACGAATCGCATAAAATGGCCAATCCGCTCAATAACTTCATCACGAAATATCCGTTCCTAAAATTCTTAGGTAACCGATACGTTATTGTGCTGGTTTTCTTTATCATTTGGATGTTGTTTCTCGACAATACATCGTACTTGTTGCACCGCGAATTAGACCAACAAATCGACGAACTCGAAGCCAATAAAAAATATTATCAAGACGAAATTAGAAAAGACAATCAAAACATAAAAAAATTACAAAACCTCGATCGTGTCGAAGAATACGCCCGCGAAAAATACTACATGAAACGCGACAGTGAAGACATCTACATTATCGAATATGAAGAAGACGAATTGCGTAAAAAAGATTCGATTGCTAATTTGCAGTAGCAGACGTTCAAATCTCTTACGAACACTCGTCCCGCTATCCGCAGTATCTTTTTTGCAGGGAACTAGAATAAAAAAGAAAACCTCAAAAGCAAAAAAGGATACTTGCTCCTATCGGGGCTAGGTTAAACGAATAGTAGTTTCAATCAAACAAGTCAAAAGAAGTAAGAATTTAGAAATTAGAATTCAGAAACTTACAACATACAACCCACAACTAAAAATAATTTACCGTGGAAAACACCAACTTATTCACCGAATTTGAGCCTGTTTCTTCCAAACAATGGAAACAACAAATTCAATACGAACTCAAAGGCGCCGACTACAACGAAACCCTCGTTTGGGAAAGTCCTGAAGGCATCAAAGTAAAACCTTTTTACCACAATGACGAAGACCAAGTCAATTTAGGTTCAATCGTACCTGAAACAGCTTTTAGCATCGTTCAAAACATCTTCGTTCACGACGTAAAAAAATCAAACGAACGCGCGCTCGACTCTTTGCAACGCGGAGCCGAGAGCATTCGTTTCACCATCGAAAACAAAGAGGTTTCTATTGAAGAATTGATGCAAAATCTTCCATTAGAAAATACAATGTATTACTTCAATTTGCCTTTTCTATCAGTCGATTTCGCAAATAAACTGAATGACTTTAGTGCACAAAACAACGCAAATTTCATCCTCTTAATCGACCCAATCGGACAATTATGTAAAGATGGCAATTGGTTTGAAAACCTAGATTCTGACTTTGAAAAACTAACTGTTTTAGCAAAAAACTCAACCTCATTTCTCAAAATTTCATCTGGAGTTTACCAAAATGCTGGTGCTAACAAAGTACAAGAACTAGCATATACTTTGGCTCACGTCAACGAATATTTCAACCGTGTTTCTACTATAAATTCCTCAATTACCATTGAAGTCGCAGTGGGAAGTAATTACTTTTTTGAAATCGCCAAATTGCGCGCTTTACGATTATTATTCAACACCTTAGCCAAAGAATATAATCACAATTTCGATTGCCATATCATCGCAACACCAACTCAACGGAACAAAACCATTTACGACTACAACGTTAATATGTTGCGTACTACTACAGAATGCATGAGTGCTATTTTGGGAGGAGCCAATGCTATTGCCAATTTACCTTACGACAGTTTGTACCACAAAGACAACGAATTTGGTGACCGAATAGCACGCAATCAATTGTTGGTTCTAAAACACGAAAGCTATTTTGATAAAGTCAATAATACAGCTGATGGAGCTTATTATATAGAAAGCTTGACCGAACAATTGGCCGAAAAAGCACTTTCATTATTCAAAGACATTGAAGCCAACGGTGGATTCATCACACAATTAATCGAAGGCAACATCCAAAGAAAAATCGCCGAAAGCGCTGCCAAAGAACAAGAACTTTTCGATTCAGGAAAAGAAGTCTTACTCGGAACCAACAAATACCCCAACAAAAACGACCAAATGAAACACGACTTGGAATTGTATCCATTTGTGAAGCAAAATCCACGTAAAACGCTCATCACTCCGATTATTGAAAAGCGATTAGCCGAGAAATTGGAACAAGAACGATTGAATAATGAGACAATTTAGTCAATGTGCCAATTTGTCAATTAGTTAATAAGTTAATTCTATTAATTTGAAAAATTCTCTCAACATGAGAAAGAACATACAACATATAAAGTTAGAAGTTAGAAGTCAGAAGTCAGAAGTCTCGAATACGACCACCTTCAAAACAGCCGAAGACATTTTGGTCAAAAACAATTATACTGAACAAGACATCAAAAACCTTGAACATCTAGGCTTTGGTGCTGGTTTCGCTCCTAATTTACGAGGTCCTTACGCTACTATGTACGTGCGCCGCCCATGGACGATTCGCCAATACGCTGGGTTTTCAACTGCTGAAGAAAGTAACGCATTCTACCGTAGAAATTTAGCTGCTGGACAAAAAGGGCTTTCCGTTGCTTTCGATTTGGCCACACACCGCGGTTACGATTCCGATCACGAACGCGTTTTTGGCGACGTCGGAAAAGCAGGTGTTGCCATCGATTCGGTGGAAGACATGAAAATTCTTTTCGACCAAATTCCGCTCGGCGAAATGTCGGTTTCGATGACCATGAACGGTGCCGTTTTGCCTATCATGGCTTTTTATATCGTCGCTGCGGAAGAACAAGGTGTGACTTTAGAACAACTTTCGGGAACCATACAAAACGACATTTTGAAGGAATTCATGGTACGCAATACCTACATTTATCCGCCAACGCCTTCGATGAAAATTATAGCCGATATTTTCGAATTCACCAGTAAAAAAATGCCCAAATTCAACTCGATTTCGATTTCGGGTTACCACATGCAAGAAGCTGGAGCTACGGCCGATATTGAGTTAGCGTACACTTTAGCCGATGGTTTGGAATACATTCGAACGGGTTTGGCAGCCGGAATGCAAATCGACGACTTCGCTCCACGCCTTTCGTTCTTTTGGGCAATAGGAATGAATCATTTTATGGAAATCGCCAAAATGCGCGCGGGTCGAATGTTGTGGGCGAAATTACTCAAACAATTCAACCCAAAAGACGAAAAATCCCTGGCTTTGCGCACACATTGTCAAACGTCGGGTTGGAGTTTAACCGAACAAGATCCTTTTAATAATGTAGCTAGAACCTGCATCGAAGCAGCGGCAGCAGCTTTTGGTGGAACACAATCGCTTCATACTAACGCATTAGACGAAGCCATCGCCTTACCAACCGATTTCTCCGCTCGAATTGCTCGAAACACACAAATTTTTCTTCAAGAAGAGACCAAAATTTGTAAAACGGTTGATCCGTGGGCTGGAAGTTATTACGTGGAAAGTTTGACGAATGAAATTGCTCAAAAAGCCTGGGCTTTGATTGAAGAAGTCGAATCTTTAGGTGGAATGACCAAAGCCATCGAATCGGGAATTCCGAAACTACGCATTGAAGAAGCTGCCGCGCGCAAACAAGCTCGCATCGACAGCGGTCAAGATGTAATTGTGGGTGTCAACAAATACCGTTTGGAAAAAGAAGATCCTTTACAGATTTTAGATGTGGATAACGATATGGTGCGCAAACAACAAATCGAGCGTTTGAATCAGATTAAATCGACCCGTGATACTGCTAAAGTAGCCGAATGTTTAGCTAAATTAACCGACTGCGCGAAAAACCAAAACGATAATTTATTATCTTTAGCCGTAGAAGCAGCCCGAAACCGAGCCACATTAGGAGAAATCAGTGATGCACTCGAAGCCGTTTTCGGACGCTATAAAGCACAAATTAGATCCTTCAGCGGCGTGTATAGTAAAGAAATCAAAAACGACGAAAGCTTTGAAAAAGCAAAACAGTTGGCCGATGCCTTCGCTCAAAAAGAAGGTCGTCGACCACGCATTATGATTGCCAAAATGGGACAAGATGGTCACGATCGCGGTGCCAAAGTAGTCGCCACTGGTTACGCAGACGTTGGTTTTGACGTAGATATTGGTCCGCTGTTCCAAACACCTCAAGAAGCCGCCAAACAAGCGGTTGAAAACGATGTACATATTTTAGGAGTATCATCTTTAGCTGCTGGACACAAAACTCTTGTGCCACAAGTCATCGAAGAACTCAAAAAATACGGTCGCGAAGACATTATGGTGATAGTGGGTGGCGTAATTCCAGCGCAAGACTACCAATTTTTATTCGACGCTGGCGCAGTAGCCGTTTTTGGTCCAGGAACTAAGATTAGTGATGCGGCGATTAGTATTTTGGAGGTACTTTTGGAAGATTAACCGTAATCTTGTCATTCTGAAAGCTTGTCCCGAATTTTCGGGAAAGGAAGAATCTCATTATAGTATTAGTAAAACACTGTCAGCAATGTTGGTGTTTTTTTTTTATGAGCGAATGGCTTGGGCTTCTTTGTAATCCATGTTCCCGCTATCCGTTCTATCTCGTCCCAAAAGACGAGATGCCACTGCTATCGGGGCTAGAGAACAAACGTATTGAGAAAACATAGAATTGCTAAGATGCTTTTCTTAAAAAAACAAAACCTTTGGCTATCTTTACCCTATGAAACGCAACACCGAAACGCTAAACAATTGGAATCAACTCGCGCAAGCATACCAAGACAAGTTTATGGAAATGGATTTGTACAACGCGACGTATGATGCGTTTTGCGAAGCCATTGAAAAAGAAGATGCACAAGTTTTGGAATTGGGTTGCGGTCCGGGAAATATCACAAAATACATTCTCAAACAAAAACCGAATTATTCTATTTTGGCAACTGACACAGCGCCAAGCATGATTGAATTGGGCAAAATCAACGTTCCTAAAGCGCAATTTCAGTTGTTGGATGTGCGTGATATGTTGTCATTAAACCAAACTTTCGATGCTATTTTAGGTGGATTTGTTGTGCCGTATTTAAATTCCGTCGAAACCGAACAATTCATTGCTGACAGTTTCCGAATGCTGAATGACGATGGTATTTTATATTTCAGTTGCATCGAAAAAGAAACGTCCTATTCGGAAACCCAAACCAGTAGTGATGGAAAAATTACTATGGAAGTAAATTATCATAAAGCTTCTTATTTGTTGGCATCTTTACAGAAAAATAACTTTCAATTGCTTTCCCATTTCCGAATTGATTATCCAAAACCCAATAGAACTTCGGATATTCATTTGGTTATTATGGCCAAAAAAACGAATTAATCATGTCCAAACTTCCTCATATCACAACGAGTATTTTTACAGTCATGTCGCAAATGGCTAATGAATATGGTGCAATTAATTTATCGCAAGGTTTTCCGAATTTTCCTGTGGATGAACGATTAAAAAACTTGGTTGCCAAATGGAGCAAAGAAGAAATTCACCAATATTTACCTATGGCTGGATTTCCTCCTTTGTTGGAGAAGATTGCGCAACTAACTTTCACTTCTTATGGCAGAAAAGTAAATCCTTCAACCGAAATTTTAATCACAGCTGGCGCCACTGAAGGCATTTTTGCAACGATTCAAGCTTTGGTCAATAAAAACGAAGAAGTCATTATTTTGGATCCGAGTTACGATTGCTACGAAACGCCCATTTTATTGTGCAATGCAATTCCAAAACGCATTTCGTTGAATGATGATTTCACACCCAATTGGGAATTGATTGGTGCTACAATGAACGCGAACACACGAATGATTATCATCAACAATCCACACAACCCAACGGGTCGAATTTGGACAGAAAACGATTTTTTACAACTCGAAAAATTACTCGATTTATATCCAAATGTAATTGTACTTTCGGATGAAGTGTATGAATACATTACGTTTGAAAACCGCCATATTTCAGTGCATCATCGTGAAAAATTGAGAGATCGAAGTGTGAGTATTTCGTCATTCGGAAAGTCATTTCATATTACAGGTTGGAAAATTGGTTATGTGATTGCACCTGAACATTTAATGAACGAAATCAAAAAAGTACATCAGTTTTTGGTGTTTTCGGTAAATAGTGTGGCTCAATACGCGCTCAATGATTATATCGATTTGGTTCAAGTAGCCGATTTGGGCCGTTTTTATCAAAACAAAAGGGATTTTTTTCGTGAATTAATGACCAAAACACCATTTGAATTATTGCCTTGCGAAGGTTCGTATTTTCAAATCGCCTCTTACAAAAATATTTCATCCAAAAACGATATTGATTTTACCAAAAAACTAGTGACAGAATTTGGAGTTGCTGCTATACCGTTATCACCATTTTATGCCGATACCAATCAAACTCACTGTATTCGATTTTGTTTTGCAAAAGAAGAAGAAACTTTAAAAAAAGCGGTTGAACGACTACAGAAATTATAAATAACTTTTTATATTTGCGCACCAATTTCGGGATGTAGCGCAGCCTGGTAGCGTACTAGCATGGGGTGCTAGGGGTCGCTGGTTCGAATCCAGTCATCCCGACCAATGAAAATCAAAAATTTTTCAGGAAAAAAATTCATCAAGCTCGCTTGAATGAATTTTTTTTTTGAAAAATTTTTGATTTTTGAAAAAAATTGGAACTAATTTTCATTGAGCAACTTAACCTAACTCTGGATCACCGAAAGGTAATCCAAACTAACTTGAATGGATTTTTTTGTGGAAAATCTTCAGTTTTGAAAAAACTGGCTAGAATTTTTGTTGAGCAACTTACCCCAACTCTGGATCACCGTAAGGTAATCCAAGCACGCTTGAATGGATTTTTTTTTTTTTAAAGACTTAATTTTTTGCAAAAAAAATGTAAAAATTGATTGTAACGACTCTCTTAAAAGGATCACCGAAAGGTAATCTACACTCTAGAAATAGATTGCTTCGCCAGTCGCTAACGCTCGTGTCCCGTCTTCGCGGGAAAGACGTAGTAGCAATAATAAAATCTGTATTTAAATACTAATTTCTGAATCTGAACACTGCCTTCTGCTTACTGAATACTGCTTACTGAATACGACTGCCCTAGCCCAGACCGAAGAGGAAAGCTTTTTGCCAAAGCGATTGAGTTGTACTTGTTGGGATAATGCGACCAACGGAAGCACTTAGCACAACTTAGTACAACCAATTGGTTTAAAAAAACTTGCAACGTAGGGCTGGATTAGCTTCTAATAAAAATTAAGAATTACTTCTATTCTCTATTTTCTATCTTCTATTTTCTTACTTCTAACTTCTAACTTCTAAATTCCAACGCTGTTTACCTCTTGTCAACCCAATATTTTTAGATGTATCAATAAAAAAATTACTTTTGTCTGTAGTCTATTCCTGAATACTATGCAAAAAGCAATTGCGCTATTTCTTTTTTTCATTTCTTTCGCTCTGATGGCCAATCCGTCAGACAATCCGTTGTTGCAAAAAGGCTGGTCGGCGTTGGTTAAAGACGATGAAAACAAAGCATTTGGGTATTTTTGGGAAGCACACGAAAAAGCGAAAAAAGACAACAATACCGAAGATCGAGCCGAAGCATTATTGTATTTGGGCATTTGTTCGTATGGTTCGAGTTTAGAAAAAGGACTTCAGTTTGCGACACAATCGTTGGAACAATACAAAATTTTAGAAAAAAGCAATTCTAAAGCCGCCAAAATTGGTCGTTACCGCTGTTTACAGCTGATTAGCACTATTTACAGTCGCCAAAAAAAATACGACGATGCCATGCGATTGAGTAAAGAAGTAGTTGCAGAATTACGTCATCATAATGATCCTACTGGAACACTAGGTTTGGCTTATACTAGTTTGGGAACATTGTACCATTTAAAAAAACGTGTTGACTCATCAGACATTTGTTATCAATTGGCTTTGTCTGAATTTGAAAAATCGAAAAATACGGCTTATTTACCCACTTCGTATTGCAGAATGGGAGAAATAGCATCGCGAAAAAAACAGAAAGAAGTCAGTTTTGATTACTTTAATAAGGCTTTATCGTTAGCACAATCGAGCGATAATAAACAAGCGCAAGTTAGTTCTTTGATTGGACTGGGAAATTGGTATCTTGACTTTACTTCGAATGTATTGACTGCTGAAAATCACTTTTTAAAAGCACTAGTTATCGCTGAACCGCTAAGCGACAAAACATTTGAAATCAAGTCGTTGGAATCTCTAATCAAAGTAAAAAGAAAACAAAATGATTTCTTTGAAGTGAGCCAGTTGCAAAACAAAGTCATTCAAATCAAAGATGAATTTTATTCGTTTGAACGCGAGCAAATTGTAAAAAGCCTTGAAGTGCAGTTTGAAGTAGCCGAAAAAAACCGTAAACTCAAATTGGTTTCAGCTGAAAAAGAAGTGTCAAAATTAACTAATTACCTATTGATTAGCTTATTAGGATTGCTTCTGATTGTGTTTACCACTTTATATTTCTTTTTGAAACGCATTAACAAACGGGATAAACAATTGCTTAAAACCAAAGAAGAATTGGTCGCTTTGATGGAAGAACAAAAACTGTTGAAAGAACAACAATTTCAAAATGATATTGAGCATAAAGAAAGTCAGTTGAGTGCGATTACGATACAAATGGTGGAAAAAAATGAGTTGTTAGACGAAATCAAATCCATCTTAAATAAAAAAGAACCCAATTCGGAAGCCGAACTAAAAAAGTTGGTCAACAAATACACTATTCAAGACAATAACTGGAAAGATTTTGACCATTATTTTGAAAGTGTCAACAAAAACTTTTACACGCGTTTGAAACAAAAATATCCTGAAATTAGCACCAACGACTTGAAAATTTGTGCGTTGATTAAACTCAACTTATCCATTAAAGAAATGGCGACTATTTTGAATATTTCGCCTGATAGCGTCAAAACAGCACGTCATCGTTTGCGAAAAAAACTGCAATTATCGACTGAAGAAAACTTGACTGATTTTATACTTTCTGTTTAAAAAAGCTTATTAATACTAGTATTACTAATGTGTTTACCTAATGTCAACCTAAAAAATAATAGATTTAAAAATTAAAAAGTAACTTTGTTTTGAATTTGTTTCTAAAAACGATTTCATCCATTAATCAAAAAAAAATCATTATGAAAAAGAATTACCTGTTTATTAGTATCCTTGTGATGGTTTCTACTATCACTTCAACGGCACAAGTTGTCAATGGCAACTTTGAAAATATCAAATCAAACTTTCTACCAAGTAATTGGGGAATGAACTTAAGTATTCCTGTTGTTTTTGATCCACAAACGGGTCAAAGTTCATCCGATAACATTCAATATCCTTGGTGCATTCCTGCGCTGTGCTATGCTTCTTTTGAGCCACACACAGGCCAATATGCTATGGAAATTGGGAATGCATTGAACCAAACCCAAAACACTGTTATTCCGGGTCAAGCGATTATTTTTAGTGATGAAACCCAAGATTCTCCTGGTTGGAATCCTGGAGTTTCAATTGCTCCTGGTTCTAATGTACAAACTTTAGGATTTTTCTATAAATTTTTACCCGTTGGCAATGACGTAGCCGAAGCCAAAATAACCGTTTTTGATGGTGAAGGAAATGAAATTGGAACCGCTAGTGTAGAAATTACTGGAACCAATAACCAATATCAATATGTTTACTCTTATATCAATTATACTTCCAATGCAACACCAGCCTACATGTACATTTCCTTCTCAATGGAAAAAGAAGGCTCAACAGCAAATTTCGGAAGTCGATTGATTGTCGATAATGTGGTTACCAGTTTTCAAGCGCTTGATGTAGTTTTGGCTACTCTTGAGCAAAAAAATGATTTTGCTATTGCGCCTACTTTAGTCGATCAAGAAATCAATATTATTCCTTCTAGTGAAGCTGCTGGAACAATCAAATACAGCATTTTCAATTCAGAAGGCCGATTGGTCAAAGAAAACCAAGTTGAAAACACGTCTGCATACGTTTACTCAATGAATGTGAGCGAATTAAGTCAAGGTATTTACTTTTTGCAAATCAGTTCCAACTTGGAAACCATCGTAAAAAAATTCGTCAAAAGATAAATCATCAATCGTTACTATTAGTTAGGGAACAGGATAGCAAAATTTCTATCCTGTTTTTTTATTTATTATGCGCGCATACTAAAAGTTTTACTATCTTTACCCAAACTTATACATCAAATTATGGATTTTTCAGCAAAAATGCTACGCGATGATGCGTTAAAAGGTAAAACAATAGTGGTAACAGGCGGTGGAAGTGGTTTAGGAAAAGCCATGACCAAATATTTTCTCGAATTAGGTGCCAATGTTGCTATTTCTTCACGTGATATTGAAAAACTAAAAACTACTGCTTCCGAACTTGAAAAAGAAACAAACGGTAAATGTTTGCCTATTCAATGTGATGTTCGCCATTACGACCAAGTTGAAGCCATGCTTGCCGAAGTGCTAAAAACCTTCGGAAAAGTAGATGTGTTGCTCAACAATGCTGCTGGAAACTTCATCTCACCAACCGAACGATTGTCTGCTAATGCGTTTGATACCATTATTGACATTGTACTGAAAGGCTCTAAAAACTGTACGCTCGCTTTTGGCAAACACTGGATTGCTCAAAAACAAACCAATTGCAACGTTTTAAATATTGTAACCACATATGCGTGGACAGGCTCAGGTTATGTTGTACCTAGCGCAACTGCCAAAGCTGGAGTGCTAGCGATGACGCGCAGTCTGGCCGTTGAATGGGCCAAATACGGCATTCGAATGAACGCCATAGCGCCAGGTCCTTTCCCTACCAAAGGCGCTTGGGATCGATTGTTGCCTGGCGATTTGGCTGAAAAATTCGATATGTCCAAAAAAGTACCGCTACGTCGTGTAGGCGATCATCAGGAATTGGCGAATTTAGCAGCGTATTTGGTTTCCGATTTCTCGGCTTATATCAACGGTGAAGTAATTACGATTGATGGTGGCGAATGGCTGCAAGGTGCCGGACAATTTAATATTTTAGAGAAAATTCCACAAGAAATGTGGGATATGTTGGAGGCGATGATTAAGAATAAAGGCAACAAGTAGGGACAAGTCGCGACTTGTCCGTACAAAGTAGTAAAAACGCAACTTGTCTGTACATTTTTTTTGGGAGCAGAAATTTTGTGCGTTTACGATGCATTGTCCCGCTTTCCGTCATGCGCGGCATTTCCTCCACACGAGCGTAGCGAACTGACGAAGTAATCGGGGCTATATTAGACGTTTCTGTTTTCAAAAGATGAATTGAAAGTTTACCGCGAAGACGCAAAGTTCGCAAAGCATTCACTTCGCTCCTATTTGAACGCTGATACCTCGGATTTAACTGATTTTCGTTGATTTATCTTTACTTTTCTTTCTGAACTCTAAAATCTAAAATCTGAACTCTGCCTTCTGCCCTCTGATTTCTAACTTCTGACTTCTGATTTCTGACTTCTGATTTCTAACTTCTAGCCCAGTCTCGTCTTTTGACGAGAGGAAAGCTTTTGGCGCTGCAACTGTATTTTTTGTTGGCTGGATAAATCGACCAACGGAAGCTCTTAGCGAGCCTTACAAAAAAATAGTTGCAGTGTCAAAACTTGTAATGTACAGCTGGAAAAGCTTCTAACAATAAAAAAATTAACAATTAACTAATGTTAACAAATAAGGCTTTTATAAACCATAAAAAATCGTATTTTTACACCTCAAAATTTTAAAGTTTAAATGGGTAAAATCATTGCAATAGCCAATCAGAAAGGCGGTGTAGGAAAAACGACCACTTCAGTTAATTTAGCCGCATCGCTGGGAGTTTTAGAGAAAAAAGTGTTGTTAATTGATGCCGATCCGCAAGCCAATGCGAGTTCGGGTTTGGGCATTGATGTTGAAAGTGTAGAAATTGGAACCTATCAAATTTTGGAACACAGCAATGTGCCCGAAGAGGCGATTGTAGCGACCAATTCTCCGAATGTAGATGTAATTCCGGCTCATATTGACTTAGTGGCGATTGAAATTGAATTGGTAGACAAGGAAAACCGCGAGTACATGCTCAAACAAGCCTTGGAAAAAATCAAAGACCAGTACGATTACATTTTGATTGATTGCGCACCATCATTGGGATTATTGACGCTGAATGCCTTGACAGCTGCCGATTCGGTGGTGATTCCGATTCAGTGTGAATATTTTGCTTTAGAAGGTTTAGGAAAATTATTAAACACCATTAAAAGTGTTCAAAAAATACACAATCCCGAATTGGATATTGAAGGATTGTTGTTGACGATGTACGATTCGAGATTGCGCTTGTCGAACCAAGTGGTTGAAGAAGTTCAGAAACACTTCAACGACATGGTTTTCAAAACCATTATTCAACGCAACGTGAAATTAAGTGAAGCACCGAGTTTTGGAGAAAGCATCATCGGATTTGACGCTACGAGTCGCGGTGCCGCCAATTATTTGAGTTTAGCCGAAGAGATTATCAAGAAAAATAGTAACTAAGAAATGGCAAAAGCAGTACAGAAACAAGCTTTAGGAAGAGGATTATCTGCCTTATTGAAAGATCCAGCAAACGATATCAAATCGGTTAACGATAAAAATGCCGACAAAGTAGTCGGAAGTATTATTGAATTGGAGATTGATACGATTGAAATCAATCCGTTTCAGCCGCGAACCAATTTCAATGAAGAATCACTTCAAGAATTGGCTTCGTCGATTAAAGAATTGGGTGTAATTCAGCCAATTACCGTTCGAAAATTAGATTTTAATAAATACCAATTGATTTCAGGAGAGCGTCGTTTGCGTGCTTCTAAATTGATTGGATTAGCTACGATTCCGGCTTACATCCGAATTGCTAACGACAACGAATCATTGGTGATGGCGTTGGTAGAAAACATCCAGCGTCACGATTTAGATCCGATTGAAATTGCGCTTTCCTACCAACGTTTGATTGACGAAATTCAGTTGACACAAGAGCAGATGAGCGAGCGTGTAGGAAAAAAACGATCCACAATTACCAATTATTTGCGTTTGTTGAAATTGGATCCAATTATCCAAACCGGAATTCGCGATGGATTCATTTCGATGGGACATGGTCGTGCCATCATAAACATTGACAATCAAGACGTTCAAGCTGACATTTACCAAAAAATTGTCAGTCAGAATTTATCAGTTCGTGATACTGAAGCATTGGTAAAAAACTACCAAGATGGTTTAAAACCAAAAGGAAAAACGACTAAATCAGCTTCTTCGTTTGCCATTGCAGATGAACAGAAAAAAGCAATTACCAACTTTTTCGGAGCGAAAGTAGAAGTAAAAGTAGCTGGAAACGGCAAAGGAAAAATATCAATTCCGTTTCATTCTGAGGAAGATTTCAATCGCATCATTAAATTAATTAATAGTTAGTGAGAAGGCTTTTGTACATAGCGCTCTTCTTTTTTATAGGAACATCTGTGGCACTGGCTCAAGATGAATTGCGAATTGAAAGCGTAAAAACCAACGACACGTTAAAAAAGAAAACGATTGATCCGCTGGCACCTTCAAAAGCAGCGTTTTACTCGGCTATTTTCCCAGGTTTAGGACAAATTTACAACAAAAGATATTGGAAAGTTCCAATTGTATATGCTGCTATCGGAACTGGTATTTATGCGTATACTTGGAATAATAACAAATACCATCAATACCGAGATGCCTACAAAAATCGCTTGGCTGGACGCTCCGATGATTTTGACTATTTGGATAACAGTCGTTTGATAGAAGGACAAAAATTTTACCAAAAAAACCGCGATTTATCTGCCATTATCACGGCTGCACTTTACATCTTAAATATAGTTGATGCGAATGTTGACGCGCATTTACAACAGTTCAATGTAAGCGATGATTTGACTTTCAAACCCAGTTTGCAACAAGACGATTTGTACCAGCAGCAAAATTTAGCGATCACTATTTCATATAAGTTTTAAATAGTGTAACAAAATCTTCAATTTTACATCTAATACAAAATGAAAATAGCGCTTTTAGGTTACGGCAAAATGGGAAAAGTAATTGAACGAATTGCTTTGGAGCGCGGTCATGAAATTGTCCTACGTAAAGGAAGCTCCGATTCATTTGATGGTTTATTGAGTGCAGATGTCGCGATTGATTTTAGTGTTCCAAGTGCAGCTGTGGGACATATTTCGGAATGTTTGAATAACAATGTTCCCATTGTTTCTGGAACAACGGGTTGGTTGCACGATTATGACAAAATGGTTGACTTGTGTAATAACAAAAATGGTGCTTTTATCTATGGTTCAAACTTTAGTTTAGGCGTGAATTTATTTTTTGAATTGAACGATTATTTATCAAAAATGATGGCAAAATTCAAAGAGTATACCATTTCGATGGAAGAAATTCATCACACTCAAAAACTGGATGCACCAAGCGGGACTGCGATTTCATTAGCCAAAGACATTATTAAAAACACTGAATATTCCAATTGGACAATTGAACAAGAACCTAATGAAAATGAATTATTCATCGATGCCAAACGAATAGAAAATGTTCCTGGAACGCACAGTGTTTTTTACACTTCAGAAGTAGACACCATCGAAATCAAACACACAGCCCACAGCCGAGATGGATTTGCATTAGGTTCAGTAATTGCAGCCGAGTGGATTTTGGGTAGAAAAGGAGTGTTTACGATGAAGGATGTTTTGAGTTTAGAATATAGAGAATAGAATATAGAGAATAGATTTTTTAAAAATTATATAAGCCTAGTTATGAATACAAGTAAACGCCACAATTACAAAAATTTAAAAATCTGGCAATTGGGAATTGAAATTGCCAATGACATCTCTGATATCTTAATTGAATTTCCAAAACATGAGCGCTACGATTTAAGCTCTCAATTGAGTAGGTGTTCTGTTTCGATGCCAAGTAATATTGCAGAGGGTTCAGCAAGGACAGATAAGTCTTTTAGTCATTTTATAGATGTATCTTTAGGTTCCTCATTTGAGTTAACAAGACAATTAATAGTAGCAAAACATAGAAAATACATAACTGATAATACTTTACAAATATTAGAATTCAAAATAGAAGAGTTTCAAAGAATGACAATGTCCTTTCAAAATGGACTCAATTAGTCTATTTTCTATTCTCTATTTCTTTAAAAAATAATAATTATGACAACATATCAATGGTTTGTTTTTTTCCTAATAGTACAACTGATTCACGGATTAGGAACATGGAAATTATACGAAAAAGCAGGTAGAAAATCGTGGGAAGCTTTTGTTCCCGTTTACAACTCGATTGTGTTGATGAAAATTATCAATCGACCCACTTGGTGGACTTTTCTTCTATTTATTCCTGTAATCAACCTTATAATGTTTCCAATAGTTTGGGTGGAAACGTTACGTAGTTTTGGTAAAAATTCAACGTTGGATACAGTTTTAGGCATTGCGACACTCGGATTTTACATCTATTACGTTAATTATACTCAAAATGTAAATCACATTGCAGACCGTAGCTTAAAACCTAAAACTGCAGCTGCTGATACTGTTAGCTCACTACTGTTTGCAGTAATTGTAGCCACTTTTGTACACACGTATTTCATTCAACCATTTACGATTCCAACTTCTTCCTTAGAGAAATCGTTGTTGGTTGGTGACTTTCTTTTTGTAAGCAAATACAATTATGGAGCAAGAGTTCCGATGACAACAGTTGCAGCGCCAATGGTACACGATACTATTCCAATTATTCATACCAAATCGTATTCGAAATGGCCTCAATTGCCTTATTTTAGATTGCCTGGTTATGAAAAAATCAAGAATAATGACATTGTTGTTTTTAACTGGCCTGTTGATACTGTATACAAGTTCTTTGATCGATCTGGACTAAAAGCCGACAAGCCTATTGACAAAAAATCAAACTATGTTAAACGTTGTGTAGGAATTCCTGGTGATAATTTAGAAATTAAAGACGGAATTGTTTTTATTAATGGCAAAGAATTGATTTTACCTGAAAGAGCCAAACCGCAATACATTCACACCGTTTATTCCAAAAAAGGAGTTTCATCCGACTTACTTAGACAAGCTGGTTCAACCGAGTTTGATAAAACGTATGAAGTTAAATTTGATAACAACGAACAAATTGCAGCAATTCAACCTTATGTTAAATACTCTGAAGAAATTTCCAAAGGGTTTTACCGAATCAAAACGAATGAAAAAGGACTACCAAATGAAATTATAGGTTTTTTTGGTCCAAATTTAACTGAGGTATTAGATTATAAAGTTGAAACAAATCTTACGTTAAAAGGAGCTGATTTCTTGCGTAAAAGTGCCGATATCGATTCGGTAGTTCGAGTGATTATTCCAAGAACAGTTGACAAATTAATTTTCCCACACACACGTGATTGGTCGTTGGATAATTTCGGTCCGATGTACATTCCGCAACAAGGAAAATCAGTTCCACTAGACTTAAATTCATTGCCATTATACAGCCGAATCATTACCGAATATGAGGGTAAAAAATTAGAAATCAAAGGCAGTGATATTTATATTAATGATAAAAAAGCAACTAGCTATACTTTTGATCAAAATTACTATTGGATGATGGGAGACAATCGTCACCGATCGGAAGATTCAAGGTATTGGGGATTTGTGCCAGAAAATCATATCGTAGGAAAACCAATCTTCATTTGGATGAGCATCGACGGAATCAATGATGGCATTCGTAATTGGAGTATTCGTTGGGATCGATTATTTACAACAGTTAGTGGCGAAGGCGAGCCGCAATCGTATTTTAAATACTTCTTAGGCTTATTAGCCTTGTACTTTGTTGGTGAATACTTTTGGAAAAAAAGAAAGAAAGTTACTAATTAGTCAATGTGGCAATTAGACAATTTGGCAATGAAATATTCAATTCAAACATTCCCAAATTGACAAATTGACAAATTGACGAATTGACACATTAAAATGAACATCCTAATATACCCGAGTTACTTCCCATCAATATCGCATTTCGTGGCTATAGCCCAAGCCGAAATGGTGACTTTTGAAATGGAAGATAATTTTCAAAAACAAACCAACCGCAACCGAATGTACATTTACAGTCCGAATGGATTACAGTTGCTAAATATTCCTATAAAACACAATAAAATTGCGCATCAAAAAACCAAAGATGTAAAAATTGAAGACGCCTTTGGATGGCAAAAACAGCATTTCAAATCATTAGAAGCAGCTTACCGAACCTCGCCTTTCTTTGAATATTTTGAGGATGATATTGTTCCTATTTTCGAAAAGAAACATACTTTTTTGATGGATTTAAACCTACAATCGATGGAAATTGTTTCGAAATGTTTGGGTTTGGATTTTCCGTATGATGAAACTATCGAGTATTTTCATGAAGTTCCGAATAAAGTCGATTTTCGTTCATTGGTAAATGGCAAGAAAGACACCAATCAATTTGATTCGTACACGCAAGTTTTTGGTGATAAGCACGGTTATTTGAATAATTTAAGCATCTTAGACTTATTATTCAACGAAGGTCGATACGCTTTAGATTATCTAAAAAAGCAGTCGTTACTATTCTAAGATCTTCAATCGTGCAATAATCGGAAAGTGATCTGAATTTTTGAATTTGGGAAAGTTTTTAAAACTCTTTACCTCCATTTTTTTATCAGCAAAAATATAATCGATACGCGCAGGATAATACCTAAATTGATAGGTTTGCCCAAAACCATTTCCTGCTTCTTCAAAACAATCGTGCAAATCACCTTTGATGTTTCTGTACACATACGAAAACGCACTATTGTTCATATCGCCACAAATAATCAATGGATAGTTACACGTTTTTTTGTGCTCGGAAATCAGTTCGGCTTGTATTTGTTGCTTTTTAAATGCTTCACTGATTCGATTGAAAACCATTTCTGATTTCTTTTTATTGATCGACTCTACGTTCTCTTCAATTTCACTAACATCAGGCGAAATTTTGATCGACTCTAGATGAATATTATACACTCTAATTGTGTCTTTTCCTTTACGAATATCAGCAAAAATTACACTGTTATTCGATTCTGGAAGTTCTATTGTACCATCATTAATAATAGGAAACTTCGAAAAAATGACTTGGCTTGTTTTGATTTTATTTCCTTGTTTGTGCAAATATTGGTAATTGTACAAACGAAAACGCACATTGGCCGACGACGAATACTCTTGAATACAAAGTATATCAGGGTTCTGTTCGTTTACAAAAGTCAAAATCTCCTCGCCAACAGTTTCTTTTTCCATCCATTTGAATAAATTAAACAAACGAACGTTGTAACTCATTACCGTAAAATCATTGGTTTCTTTGGGCAAATCGATTGACGAAAATTTGTAGTATTTATTGACAAAAGTGATTCCTAATAACAATACAATTCCCGATAAAATGACTTGTTTTTTGAACTGAATCAACCAATACAAAAAGAACAACAAGTTAATCACTAAAAAAGAAGGTAAAAGCAACGTTAACACCGACAATAAGGGAAATAATTTGGGCGCCAAAAAAGGTAAAACATAAGCAATGAATGACAATACAGTGAGTACTATATTGAAAAAAAACATTACTTTATTAAACCTAGATAATTTCTTCATCTATTTACCCGAATTGAATAAAAACTCTTTTTCGTCTTTTGTTAAACTATCGTAACCCGATTTACTGATTTTATCCAAAATCTCATCGATTTGTTGTTGCGCTTTATCTTTAGTTACAATTTTACTTTCTCGTTTAACAGTTGGTTTCTTCGGATTAACATATACTTTCTTGAACTTAGTCCCTTGTTTCTTGCTAAGAACTGTTACAATAAAATCAAAAAAAGAGTTGATTCCAGAAGTCAAATCAGTACCTCTTTTTAGCAAAAAAATATAACCATAACCAAAAACGGCACCGCCAATGTGAGCCAAATGGCCTCCAGTATTTTCCAAAGGTAACTGAATCAAATCGAAAAAGATAAGGATAAAAGCAATATGCCATAGTCTCATTTTGAAAACACCAAACAATCGCACTTCCATGTAGGGTTGATAAGAAGTTGTAGCGAACAAAATCGCCATAACTGAACCCGACGCTCCAATCATTTGGGTAGAAATGTTACTTAATGCTGGCAAAAAAGCATAACTAGCTGTAAAAATTACACCTGAAAAAATGGCGCCTAATAAATAAACTCCTAATAATTGTTTTTGCGTAAAAAATGTAATAAAAAGTCGCCCAACATAATACAACATCAACATATTGAAAAGGAGATGCATTATACCCGAATGGAAAAATGAGTAACTCACCATCGACCAAGGTTTCCAAACTAAGTCATTTATACTCGAAGAAACACTAACAAAATTAAGATACTGAAGATCAATTTTAAACAACTTTAAGACAGCAAAAATGACTTCTGGAACGGCAAACAAAATGACATTCCAAAATACCAATCGGATGGAAATTCCACCCATTTTATACTGTAATTTTAAATCCTCAAGTACCGACATTAATTCCAACGATTACGATTAAACTCATTTTTCTTCCAAAACCACATCATAATAAATCCTGTTAAAGCACCACCAATATGAGCAAAATGTGCAATTCCAGTACTTCCAGCACCAAATATAGATGAACCTTTCAAACCTAAAAACAAATCAATCAACAACAATCCTGGCACAAAATATTTTGCTTTAATGGGAACTGGGATAAACATCATCATTAATTCGGCTTTTGGAAACATAAAAGCAAAAGCGGTTAACAATCCATAAACCGCTCCAGAAGCTCCCAACATAGTAGAGTTATTAATTTGTACTGCTTCTATTAAAGAATTAAACTGCTCTTGAGTACATTTAACTCGATCTAAAATAGTTTTAACATCACTAGCAATCATTTGATTATTCTCATCAAAAACTTCGCGGTAATTGGTATTCATAAGTACTTTTAATTCTGCCTCTGTGAACTTTAAACCCGACAATCCGTCCATAATGGAGTGATATTCATAATAATTTACTCCTAGATGCAACAAAGCAGCTCCTAACCCACAAGAAATATAGAAAAACAAAAATTTCTTTCCTCCCCAAAATTGCTCCAAAGCACTACCAAACGAATACAAAGCAAACATATTGAACAAAATATGCATCAAATTAGGCATTGGCGCATGCATAAACATGTGTGTAATCAATTGCCAATACTGAAACTTAGTATTTTCAGGAAAATGCAACGCAAACATTTCATATGAAATAGGTACTACTTGCGAACCTATAAAGAAAATTATATTCAAAATCAGTAGCTGTTTTACTACTGGCGTGATGTTCATCATATGCTAAATTTTTTATCTAAATCATCTACACTCATAGTGATAAATGTGGGTTTTAAAAAAGGGGAAACATTCGGTTCTTTACAAGCAAATAAGTTATTAACTAAATTTTCTTGCTCTTTTTCTGTCAAATAGGTTCCTGTTCGAACCGCCAAGCTTTTGGCCATCGATTTGGCAATGGTATCATTCTGACAAAAACTACTATCTGGAATTCCGTCTTGCAAATCAGAAATCAATTGTTCTAACACAATCGTAACTTCGCTTTCACTTGTATTTACTGGAACTCCAGAAATGTGAACGGCATCCGATTCAAAGGCTTCAAAAACAAATCCTGTATTTTCAAGCGACAATTGCAATTCGGTGATGAGTTTCATTTCATTTGGTGAAAAATGCAATTGCAATGGAAACAACAATTGTTGACTCGACGCTTGTTTCACTGTCATATTGGCCAAAAATTGTTCGTACAAAACGCGTTGGTGCGCACGGTTTTGATCCATAATCACCATTCCCGATTTGATTGGGCTAACAATATATTTTTTATGAATTTGATAGGTACGTTTGCTTACTTGCTCCTCTTCTTTTTCATCAAACAATGAAGCTGTGACTTCTTCATTCTCAAATGAAAAACCAGCAACTTCTTCCGTATCTTGCTTTAAACCTACATACAAACTTTCCCAATTGGCTCCAACTTCTTGTTTTTTGAACGATGGAGTACTCGAATACGATTTTGTTGACCTTTGCTTAGTTAATTCACCATTACTTGAGTCATCAGCAAATGGATTGAACGAACGATCCACCTGAATAGTTGGGTATTCTGCTGCTTTGTTTTGGTATTGGTAAGGTGTATCTAAATTCGGATCGCGATCAAAATCTAAAACCGGTGCCACATTAAACTGCCCCAAACTATGTTTGATTGATGATCGTAAAATCGCATACAACGCATGTTCATCATCAAATTTAATTTCGGTTTTGGTTGGATGAATATTGATGTCAATGGTATTCGGTGGCACATCTAAATACAAAAAGTAACTCGGTTGCGCATTGTCTTTCAATAAACCTTCAAATGCAGCCATTACAGCATGATGCAAATACCCACTTTTGATGAAGCGATCGTTGACAAAGAAAAATTGTTCACTGCGGTTTTTCTTAGCAAATTCTGGTTTCCCCACAAATCCATGAATCTTTAATATATCTGTTTCTTCCTGAACAGGAACAAGTTTTTCATTGGTTTTGGCCGAAAAAACATTCACAATTCGCTGTCTGTAATTCGACTGAGGTAAATTGAATGCTTCACTACCGTTGTGAATCATTGTAAAATAAATATTCGGATGCGCTAAAGCCACACGATGAAATTCATCTATAATGTGACGCAATTCTATCGTATCCGACTTTAAAAAATTACGTCGTGCTGGAATATTAAAAAATAGATTTTTTACTGCGAATGAAGTTCCCTTGGGTAAAACAGAAGGTTCTTGCGAAACAAATTTACTGCCTTCAATCACAATATGAGTGCCTAATTCGTCTTGCTCTTGCTTGGTTTTCATTTCCACGTGCGCAATAGCAGCAATCGAGGCTAAAGCTTCGCCACGAAATCCTTTGGTATGCAAATCAAATAAATCTTCCGCCTGACGGATTTTGGAAGTAGCGTGACGTTCAAAACACAAACGCGCATCGGTAATATTCATACCAATTCCGTTATCAATGACTTGTACCAAGGATTTTCCCGCATCTTTAATCACTAATTTTATATCTGTGGCCTTGGCATCAACGGCATTTTCAAGTAACTCTTTCACTACTGAAGCCGGACGTTGCACTACTTCGCCTGCAGCAATTTGATTGGCAACGTG
This sequence comes from uncultured Flavobacterium sp., assembly GCA_964414655.1. Classification (GTDB taxonomy): domain Bacteria; phylum Bacteroidota; class Bacteroidia; order Flavobacteriales; family Flavobacteriaceae; genus Flavobacterium. Next base: position 31,102 of record CAYPXI010000007.1, read on the forward strand.
ATCGGGAAGCAATTGAATTATACTCGACATTCTGGTTTTGAATTGGTTTGATTTATTTTAAACACTGAGTTGACAAATTTAAGTAAAATCTGCGGGTAAACATAGTTAACAACTTACTAAAAAAAGAAAAACCTACTCCAAAGGAATAGGTTTTTTATAGAACAAGTTTAAAAACTAGTTGTTTTCAGACAATCGACGTAATTCGACCATTTTGATTGCGGCTATTGCGGCTTCAGTTCCTTTATTTCCGTGCTTTCCTCCGCTTCTATCAATAGATTGTTGCATCGTATTATCAGTCAACAAACAAAAGATTACAGGAACATCGGTTTGAACATTTAGATCTTTGATTCCTTGGGTTACACCTTCACACACAAATTCAAAATGCATCGTCTCCCCTTTGATTACACAACCAATTGTAATCACTACATCAACATTTTGAGTTACAATCATACGTTGCGCTCCATAAACGAGTTCAAAACTTCCAGGAACATTCCAACGAATAATATTTTCTTTTTGTGCTCCACAGTCTAGTAAAGCTGCCAAAGCTCCGTTGTATAAGCCTTCTGTAATTTGATCGTTCCATTCTGAAACAACAATCCCAAACCGAAAGTTCTTCGCATTTGGGATTGTGTTTTTATCGTAATTGGATAAGTTTTTATTTTCGGTAGCCATTTTTTGAGTGTTCAGTAGTAAGTGATCACTGGTCAGTAACTGAATACTGAACACTGAGCACTGTACACTATTACTGCGCCATTCCAATCAAAGCGTCAATGTTTTGAGACTCTTGAGAAGACTCAAATTTTTCTTTGATTTCAGTAAAATATTTCAACGCATCTGCTTTGTTTCCTAACAAATAAGCTGTTTGACCTGCTTTCATTAAGTAACGAGGCGTAGTAAATTCATTTTCATTCATACGAGCCGCTTTCAAGTAATATTCTAAAGCGTCTTTTGGTTGGTTTCTTTGAGCAAATGCATCTCCAATCGCACCTTGAGCAATAGCAGAAAGCATCACATCTTTAGAAGAGAACTTCTCTAAATACTCAATTGATTCTTTGTATTTACCTAAGTTTAGATACGCAATACCAGCATAATAATTAGCTAAATTTCCTGCATCAGTACCTGAATATTGATTAGCAATATCAACAGCACTTAATTTTCCTTCTGAACCTTTAATCACTAAATTGAATAACGAATCTTTTGATTTGTCAGTAGCATCAAGGGCTTTTTGAAAGTTTTGTTGTGCCACAAATAATTCATCTGCCGCTTCATCTTCATTCGGACCAGCAACAAATTTTTGGTACAACAAATAACTAATAGTTACTAAAGCAATTACCCCTAAGAAACCTAAGATGTATTTTTGGTTTTTAGCAACAAAATCTTCTGTTCTAGATGCTGTTTGATCTAACGCGTCAAAAGCTTTTGCCGTTGTACTATCTTTATCCTCTACATTTGGAGTATCCTCAATAAAAGTATTGTCTAACTTTTCCTCTTTTTCTTTTGGTGCTTTGTAACCTCTTTTATTATATGTTGCCATTTAAATTTAATTTAGTGTGCGCAAAAATAAAATTTTTATTCAGAATTAAAAGCGATTTTTGTCGATATTTTTCAATAATTTGCACCCTCTTAAAAAAAGTTGTTCAAAAAAAGCTCTTAGCTCAGTATTAGTAAGCCATTCGCAATGTTTTTAAAAAAAATCTCTTTATTCAATTATAAAAATTTTTCAGAAGCCACTTTCGAATTTGATGCAAAAATCAACTGCTTTGTGGGAAAAAACGGCATCGGAAAAACCAATGTACTTGATGCAATATATCATTTGGCAAATGGGAGAAGTTATTTTAATCCGTTGGCCATTCAAAATATCAAACACAACGAAGACTTTTTTGTTATTGACGGCGAATTTGAAAAAAACAAACGAGCAGAACAAATTGTAAGTAGTTTCAAAAAAGGGCAAAAGAAAATTTTGAAACGCAATGGCAAAATCTACGAAAAGTTCTCCGATCATATTGGTTTTATTCCGTTAGTCATTATCTCTCCAGCCGACAACGATCTTATCATTGAAGGAAGCGAAACGCGTAGACGTTTTATCGACACAGTCATTTCGCAACTCGAACCAACGTATTTACAAGAACTAATACAATACCAAAAAATCATCAGCCAACGCAATGCTTTATTGAAATATTTTGCCTTGAATCATACTTTTGACAACGAAACTTTATCTATATACAATCAACAATTGGATGGTTTAGGTCAATCGATTTTTGAAAAAAGAAAACAATTTATAGATGATTTTCTGCCCATTTTTAACAAACACCATCAAACGATTACAAGTTCTTCAGAAACAGTTCAATTGGTCTATGAAAGTAACTTGTTTGAAAACAATTTAATCGTTCTTTTAGAAGAAAATCTAGCCAAAGATAGAGCTTTACAATATACTTCTGTCGGAATTCACAAAGACGATTTAGCCTTTCAAATCGACGGTTTTCCTATTAAAAAATTCGGCTCGCAAGGTCAGCAAAAATCGTTTTTAATTGCACTTAAACTAGCGCAATTTGAATTTGTTAAAAAACAAAGTGGAGAAAAACCCATTTTACTTTTTGATGATATTTTTGATAAACTCGATGAAACGCGTGTAAGCCAAATTGTAGCTATGGTCAACGCCGAAGAATTCGGACAATTATTCATTTCTGACACGCATCCTGAACGCACCGAGTCCATTGTCAAAACCACTCACCAGAGCTACAAAATATTTAGTTTGTAACATTTGTTATATTGTTCTATTTTTACTGCTTTATTTTTGTGTTACAATAAAAAACATTTCGCAATATGAAATCAAAAATTTTCACCTTTTTAGCGTTAACGCTTTTGTTAGTAAGCTGCAAAGGACAAAACAAAGAAGAAAACAATGCAACTCCAAATCAAACATCAGTAATTAACGAAGCAATTGATGCTACAGTATTTGCAGAAAAATTGAAATCGACAGCCAATTTGCAATTAGTTGATGTTCGAACGCCAGACGAGTTCAACTCAAAGCACCTCGACAACGCAATAAACATTAATTTCAATAGTCCAAATTTTGAGTCTGAAATCAGTAAATTAGACAAAACAAAACCAACTTTTGTGTATTGCCTAAGCGGCGGAAGAAGTGGTGCAGCCATGGCTAAAATGAAAGAATTAGGTTTTACCGAAGTGTACAACATGAAAGGCGGCATGATGAAATGGAACGCTCTTGGTTTGAGCGATAAAAAAGTAGCACAATCAGGAATGACCAAAGCTGATTTTGACAAATTAATCAATAGCGATAAAAAAGTTTTGGTTGACTTTTATGCCGAATGGTGTGGTCCGTGCAAAAAAATGGCGCCTTATTTAGACAAAATGGCAACCGAGTTAAAAGATAAAGTCACTATTATCCGAATTGATGTTGATAAAAACGAAGCGCTTGCTACCGAACTCAAAGTAGACGCCTTACCTACTCTAATGTTGTACGACAAAAACAAAGTAACATGGCAAAATGTAGGCTACATTACCGAAGATGAACTAAGAAAAAAACTGTAAAAATGATTACCAAACAAGCGCTACAATTTTTAGAGGATTTAATTGCCAACAACAACACCGAGTGGATGCATGCCAACAAAAAAAGGTATGAAGAGTACAAAAAAGATTATCATAACTTTATAGCTTCCATTTTGGCAGAAATGAAACAATTAGATCCAACTTTAGAACCGTTGGAAGTCAAAAATTGTACGTTTCGAATCAATCGTGACATTCGTTTTTCAAAAGATAAATCGCCCTACAAAACCAATATGGGCGTTTGGTTTACGCAAAACAAAAACCGTAAAAACAGTCCAGGGTATTACATTCACTACGAAAAAGGTGCTTGCTTTATCGCTGGTGGTGTTTGGTGTCCTGAGCCAAATGAACTGAAATTAATTCGCAAAGAAATTGAGTTTTTTCATGATGATTTAGAAAAAATCGTAGGTGATAAAATCTTCAAAAGTGAGTTCAAAGAAATCACTCGCGACGAAAACAACATGCTCAAAAAAGCGCCCAAAGACATCGATCCAAACCATCCAGCTATTGAGTTTTTAAAACTAAAAAGTTATACAGCTTCGCAAAAAATTGACGAAAAACTATTCACACAACCCGATTTCAGCAAAACTGTCGCCAAAAAACTAATTGCTTTAAAACCACTGAACGACTTTTTGCGTCGCGCTTTGGAAACGGAAGAATGATTTAAAGTACAAAGTTGGATTACAAAGTACGAAGTACAAAGTACGAAGTACAAAGTACGAAGTACAAAGTACAAAGTACAAAGTACAAAGTACAAAGTACAAAGTTCGAAGTTGAAAGTACGAAGTGAGAGAAAGCTAATTTAATAAGCTTATATAGTTAAAAAATCTGTGTAAATCTGCGTCATCTGCGTTCCAATAAACAAGCAAAGCGAATGACCAAAAAAATCTTAGCGAACTTTGCGAAGCACTTTTGCGTCTTTGCGGTTAAAAAAAAAACAACAATGCAAATCCAAACTAATTTTTCCTTAAAAAACTACAATACTTTCGGCATCGAGGCCAAAGCAAAACAATTTGTTGCCGTACATTCGCTTGAAGAATTGGAAACTGTTTTGAAAAAATACCAAACGGAAAAAAAATTCATTCTAGGCGGTGGAAGCAATATGTTGTTAACCCAAGATATTGATGCTTTAGTCATTCACATCGATTTAAAAGGGAAAAAAATCATCCGTGAAAACGAAGATTTCGTTTGGGTGGAAAGCCAAGCTGGTGAAAATTGGCACGAATTTGTACTTTGGACCATCAACCAAAACTTTGGCGGATTGGAAAACATGTCACTCATTCCGGGCAATGTTGGCACAACGCCAGTGCAAAATATTGGTGCTTATGGCGCTGAAATCAAAGATACGTTTGTATCGTGCGAAGCGATGCATATTCATTCGCAAAACATCAAAACTTTTACCAATGAAGAATGTCATTTTGGTTACCGCGAAAGCGTTTTCAAACACGAAGCGAAAGATCAATACATCATCACTTCAGTCGTTTTTAAGTTAACAAAAAAGAACCACAAGATCAGTGTTGCGTACGGCGATATTCAGAGCGAATTGGCCAAACACAACATTGAAAATCCAACTATAAAAGATGTTTCCAACGCGGTTATCGCCATCCGAAATAGCAAATTACCCAACCCAAAAGAACTTGGAAATAGCGGCAGTTTTTTCAAAAATCCGGTGATTTCTAAAGCACAATTTCTAAAAGTTCAAGCACAATTTCCCGAGGTCAAATTCTTTGAAGTAGGCGAAAACGAAATCAAAGTTCCCGCAGGCTGGCTCATCGAACACGCTGGTTTAAAAGGCTATCGCAAAGACGACGCGGGCGTTCACAAAAATCAAGCATTGGTGTTGGTCAATTATGGCAACGCAACTGGGCAAGAAATTTTAGCGCTTTCAAAATACGTCCAAAAAACGGTTTTCGACAAATACGGCATTGCGATTGAAGCCGAAGTGAATGTGATTTAGAAGTACAAAGTGGAAAGTACAAAGTGGAAAGTACAAAGTGGGAAGTACAAAGTGGGAAGTACGAAGTAAAATGATTTTTCTTTTTTTAGGAGCAGACATTTATCTTTTTTTACAACACTGGTCCCGCTTTCCGCTCTACTGCGTGCCGCTGCAATCGGGGCTAGATTAGAGGTTTCTTTTTCCTGTAGAGATAAAGTTATTCTTCAGTAATGATTTCTAGCGCATGATTGTAATAAAAAATAGCGAACTTTGCGGAAATTCTTTGCGCCTTTGCGGTTAAATAGCTTAATTATTTCAAAGAAAACAAACCATGACCAAAATCCTCGAAACTACTCGCTGCTACTTACGTGAATTAACCATTGACGACGCACAATATTTTTACGATTTAAACGCCGACGAAGCTGTCATCAAATATACTGGCGACAAAGCATTTGACTCAATCGAATCTGCACGTCAGTTTCTTGCCAACTACAAACCTTATCAAGAATACGGCTTTGGCCGTTGGGCTGTTATCGATAAAAAAACAAACGAATTTATTGGTTGGTGTGGATTAAAATATTCGGTCGAATTAAATGAAGTTGACTTGGGTTTTCGATTCTTTAAAAAATATTGGAACCAAGGTTTTGCAACCGAAACGGCTCAAGCTTGCCTAGATTATGGCTTCAATCATTTGAACCTAAATAAAATTGTAGGTCGCGCCATGGAAGCCAATATCGCATCCGTCAAAGTGTTAGAAAAAATCGGAATGAAATTTGTCGAAAAACGCGAATTCCAATTCCATGAAGGCGTCGTCTATCAAATTGAAAAGCAATTGATAATAGACAATTCTAAAATCTAAATTCTAAATTCTAAAATCATAAATCTAAATGTATATTCCTGATTTATATAAAAACGAAAACCAAGAGGAAATTCGTCATTTCATTCACGAAAACGGGTTTGCTTTGCTCATCAATCAAGTCGATGGAAAACCTTGGGCAACACATATTCCTTTGGTATTGGAAACAAATTCTGAAGGAAAAGAATGTTTAGTTGGTCATCTTTCTATCGAAAATCCGCAAGCCAAAAGTTTGCAAAACAATGCTGAAGTTTTAGCAGTTTTCAATGGTCCACATGCCTATATTTCGTCGTCTTGGTATGATCATGAAAATGTACCCACGTGGAATTACATCGCCGTTCACGTCTACGGGAAAATAAAAATCCTTGATTACGAACAAACCATTTTATCGCTCAAAAAATTAGTTGACAAATACGAAGCAAAATCGGAAAGCCCAATCAGATTGGAAGATTTATCCAAAAAAACCATGCGTCAAGCTCGTGGTATTATCGCTTTTGAAATGGAAATAACTTCAATCGAAGCCAAGAAAAAACTATCCCAAAACCGCGATGCCAAAAACTACGAAAACATCATTTCTGAACTCGAAAAAAGAAATGACAATCAATCGATTAGCATAGCTGAAGCGATGAAAAAATGCCCGCGGTAAAAGGTGTTAAAATTTCGCAATTCATTCTTCTCTATCCCAATTGATTTTTGTAATTTTGCACTCGTTTTAAAAAAGTCAATCACTCATGTTACTAATCCTTTTTTGTGTATTTATTGCCGTTGTAATCATCCAATTTCTCTACTACATTGTATTTTTTGGGAAATTCTCTTTTGCAAAAAAACAAAACAATACGCCCAAAAGAATTCCAATTTCAGTCATTGTTTGTGCCAAAAATGAAGAAGAAAACGTCAAGCAATTCATCCCAATTTTGGCAGAACAACATTATCCTGATTTTGAAATTGTATTGATTGACGATGCTTCAAGCGATGAAACTTTGGAAGTTTTTGAAGCGTTTGAAAAACAATATTCGAACGTGAAATTGGTTAAAGTGGAAAACAACGAAGCCTTTTGGGGCAACAAAAAATTTGCACTTACACTCGGAATCAAAGCGGCCAAAAACGAATATTTACTCTTCACCGACGCCGATTGCTACCCAACTTCACAAGATTGGATAAAAAAAATGAGTTCTAATTTTACGCAAGAAAAAACCATCGTCTTAGGTTACGGCGCTTACGAAAAAATTAAAGGTTCGTTCCTCAATAAAATTATTCGTTTTGAAACATTAATGACCGCTGTTCAATACTTTGGATGGGCAAAATCGGGTAAACCTTACATGGGTGTTGGAAGAAATATGGCTTACAAACGGGAAGAATTCTTCAAAACCAACGGTTTTATCGACCATATGAAAATCCGCTCGGGCGACGACGATTTGTTCATCAACCAAGCATCCAATGCCAAAAACACGACGATTTGTTTTACCAAAGAAAGTTTTACGTATTCCAAACCTAAAACTACTTTTAACGAATGGTTTACCCAAAAACGCCGTCATGTTGCCACAGCAAAGCATTATAAATCGTTTGATCGAATTCAATTGGCGCTGTTTTACTTGACTCAATTGCTCTTTATACTTTTATCAATTGTATTATTAGCCTTCCAATTCCAATGGATTATCGTACTAAGCTTGATCGGTTTCCGTTATTTATTTGCATGGATTAGCCTCGGATTTGCAGCCGGAAAACTAAAGGAAAAAGACGTGATGTATTGGTATCCGATTATCGAAATTGTTCTTATCTTTACACAGCTTAATGTTTTCATAACCAACACCTTTTCGAAACCCGTACATTGGAAATAAACCCTCAAATCGAAAAAGCCAAAAAAGGCGATCAAGTAGCTTTTACTTTCCTACTCGACCATTACTGGAACGAAGTGTACGGCTTTATGCTTAAACGCACCGAAAACGAAACCGATGCCGAAGACATAACAATTGAAACTTTCTCGAAAGCATTCGATAAAATAGCCACTTACAATCCTGAATACCAATTCAATACTTGGCTAATTGCGATTGCCAAAAACGTTCACATTGATTTATTGCGCAAAAAAAAATCGGCTTTGTTCATCGAAATCACCGACGAAGAAGACCAACAAGCTTACAACGTAGCTGACAGTTCACCATCTGCGGAAGATGAATTAATCACCGAGCAAAATCTTTCGCAATTACTACAATTTATCAAAGAATTAAAACCGCATTATCAAGAAGTAATTCAACTGCGTTACTTTCAAGAAATGAGCTACCAAGAAATCGCCGAACAACTCGAAGAGCCTTTGAGCAATGTCAAAATTAAATTGCTTCGGGCAAAAAAATTGTTGGCTGAGATTATTCAAAATAAAAGGTAAATTGTTAAAATTCCAAATAACAATTTCCAAATTCCAAATAATCTTCAATTTATAAAATTCAAAATCCTAAACGTTAGCCCTTTTTGAATTTGAATCTTAAAAGTTTGGATTTGTTTGTTTTTTGGAAATTGCTTTTTGGATTTATTTTTAATAATACAATAATCAGAACTCAACCTGCGTTAGTATATTAAAACCGCTTCGCTTATGTAACATTGATACTTAACCTTAAAACTGTACATCATGTCAAACGTAAGTATCTTTGAAAAAAAATGGATCGAACTTGTCTTTGAAGGAAAGAACAAAGAATATGGTGCCTACCAATTGCGTCAAGAGAATCCAAAAACCACTCTAAAAGCCTTCTTTTTTGCAATTTTTTCGATAAGTTTTGTTTCAGGAATGGCTATTTTATTGAGTTCATTTAGTGCAAAACCTGTAATTCTTCCAACGGAACCTGTTATTGATTCTGTAATTAAAGTGAGTATTTATCCTGAAATTAACCAACCTGAATTGCCTAAAATAAATACTCCAAAAAAGGTAATTAGTGATCCAATTGTGGAACCTGAATTTTTCAAACCTATAGTAGTTGAAACGCCATTTGCTGACCAAAACGTTATCAAAAATGACGATTTAAGCAACCGGAATCAATCTGAAAATGAAAATAATGGCAACGGTAATGGAACAGAACCAACAACATTAACATCAAATGGTGGAGGAAACGGAAATGATGTGGTAGAACCTAAAGTTTCAAGTGGTCCTGTGATTGCGGCTGTTTTAGACACACAACCTGAGTTTCCGGGCGGAATGAAAAAATTCTATGATTACCTAGCCAACAATTTTAAAGATTTAGAGATTGAAAATGTTGAAAAAATTACCGTAATGGTTTCATTCGTAATCGAAAAAGACGGAAGTATGACTGATATTAGAGTGTTAAGAAATCCGGGGTACGGCGCAGATAGTGAAGCCATTCGTGTATTAAAATCACTAAAAACCAAATGGAAAGCGGGTGTTTTGAATGGACAAAGTGTACGTACACAATACACCATGCCGATCACTGTAAAAATAAATTGATTGCTGACTTAGTTTTAATTGTGAGCCTGTTCTAATTAATTGGAGCAGGTTTTTTTGTGCTTTTATTTTACTATTTTTAGCCAACTTAAATTCTAATTTATGTCCACATTTACAACGCAACAAAAACTAAAACATTTATTTAGCTTTCCCGTAATTATTGCTGCATTAGGCTATTTTGTTGATATTTACGACTTACTTTTATTTGGAATTGTTCGTATTCCTAGTCTCAATGAATTAGGTTTGGATGCCGATAAAGTGGGTACTATGATTATCAATTACCAAATGACAGGATTGTTGCTTGGCGGTATCATTTGGGGAATTTATGGCGATAAAAAAGGACGACTTTCGGTTTTGTTTGGCTCTATTTTAGTGTATTCGTTGGCCAATATTGCGTGCGGATTTTTACCTCAAATCAACTTTGGAGATAAAGCGACTGTTTACGCTATTTTACGTTTTATTGCTGGAATAGGATTAGCAGGCGAACTTGGCGCTGGAATTACATTAGTTTCAGAAAGTTTACCCAAAGAATTACGTGCCATCGGAACTTCAATAGTTGCTGGTTTCGGATTATTGGGCGCTGTGGTCGCTCAGTTGACGGTCCAAATGGCAGGAAGTTGGACAACAGCATATTTTATTGGTGGCGGATTAGGGTTGATGCTTTTGGTATTGCGAATTAGTGTTGCAGAAAGTGGTATTTACATAGAAATTGAAAATGACGCATCCATTCAAAAAGGAAACTTCCTTTCGTTTTTCACTAACAAAATTCGATTGATAAAATACTTAAAATGCATTGCTATTGGATTACCAACTTGGTATTGCATTGGAATTTTAGCGATGATGGCCAACCAATTTGCTCCTGAAATGGGAATCGCATCTATCGTTCCTGGAAAAGCGATAATGTGGGCTTACATAGGAATTTCAATTGGTGATTTTGCCAGCGGATTTTTATCTCACGCTTTACATTCACGCAAAAAAGCGATTTTGTACATGATGCTTTTTACTATTATTGGTGTTATTCTATTGCTATTTAGTGGAGAAAAATCGGAAAAAATGTACTACTTCTACTGTGCTTGGCTAGGTTTAGGAACAGGTTATTGGGCGATGTTTGTCACGGTCGCAGCCGAACAATTTGGCACGAATGTACGAAGCACTGCAACAACTACGGTTCCGAATATGGTGCGCGGTTTGTTGCCTGTAATGTTGATTGGTTTTGACTACTTTAAACTGAATAATTCCGTGATTTTGTCCGCCACTTTTATAGGAATCATCGCTTTTGGATTAGGGATTTATGCTACCGTAACAATTAGCGAAACACACAATAAGGAAATGGATTTTGTGGAGTAAGAGAGATTATTTCACAGAGTTACACAAAGATTTCTCAAAGTTCGCTAAGTTTTTATTTTACTTTTTATCTGTGAAACTTTGTGACTTCTTTGAGTCCTTTGTGTAAAAACTAACCATTTATAATTTTCTACAATTGGTTTTTTACTCACGACGTTTTACCTTCTAACCCTGATTGGAGGAAATGCCGCGCATGACGTAAAGCAGGAACATGGATTACAAAGAAGCCCAAGCCATTCGTTTCCATAAATACATACAATCCCACCATAAAATTTCTGAATTCTAACTTCTAATTTCTAACTTCAATTGTAGTATCTTTGTGTTTCAAAATACGACGTATGGAAAGTGATATTCAAAGTGTTCAACCGCCTATTGGTAAGCCAAAATGGTTGAAAGTAAAATTACCAATTGGTCAAAAATATACCGAACTACGTGGTTTGGTCGATAAATACAAACTCAACACGATTTGTACTTCAGGAAGTTGCCCTAATATGGGTGAATGTTGGGGCGAAGGCACAGCAACCTTTATGATTTTGGGAAATGTTTGTACGCGTTCATGTGGATTTTGTGGTGTGAAAACGGGCCGTCCAGAGGATGTTGATTGGGATGAACCTGAAAAAGTAGCGCGCTCAATTAAAATCATGAACATCAAACACGCCGTAATTACAAGTGTGGATCGCGATGATTTGAAAGACATGGGTTCGATTATTTGGTACGAAACGGTTCAAGCGATTCGTAGAATGAATCCGGAAACGACTTTAGAGACTTTAATTCCAGATTTTCAAGGAGTAGAACGCAACATTGATCGTATTATCGAAGCCAATCCTGAAGTAGTGTCTCACAACATGGAAACCGTTCGTCGATTGACACGTGAAGTGCGTATTCAAGCCAAATACGACCGTAGTTTAGCGGTTTTGAAATACTTGAAAGACAAAGGAATTCGCCGAACTAAATCGGGTATCATGCTTGGTTTAGGTGAAACCGAAGAAGAAGTAATTCAAACGATGCAAGATTTGCGCGATAATAATGTGGACATTGTTACGATTGGTCAATATTTACAACCAAGCAAAAAACATTTGCCCGTAAAAGAATTCATTACACCCGAACAATTCGAGAAATACGAAAAAATAGGAAAAGAAATGGGTTTCCGTCATGTGGAAAGTGGCGCGTTGGTGCGTTCGAGTTATCATGCGCAAAAACATATTTTGTAAGTACAAAGTTCGAAGTACAAAGTACAAAGTACAAAATTAAAAAGTAAATCAATTAAAAGTTGAATATAACAAAGGTTGCTATAAACGGTTTTGGTCGAATTGGACGTAATTTGTTCCGATTACTAATCAATCATCCTACGATTGAAGTGGTGGCGATTAATGATATTGCCGACAACCGAACCATGTCGCATTTAATCAAATACGACAGTATTCATGGAATTTTACCTTTTGAAGTTTCTTACGATGAACATTCAATTATCGTAGATGGCAAATCATTTGCTTTTTACCACGAAAAAGAAATTGCCAATTTGAATTGGAACGGAATCGATTTTGTAATTGAATCAACAGGAAAATTCAAAACATTTGACGAAATCAATCAACATATTTTGGTTGGAGCAAAAAAGGTCATTCTTTCTGCTCCTTCTGAAGTTCCTGAAATAAAAACAGTGGTTTTGGGTGTCAACGAGCACATTCTTGATGGAACCGAAACAATTGTTTCCAATGCGAGCTGTACGACCAATAATGCCGCACCAATGATGAAAGTAATTGACGATTTGTGTGGCATAGAACAAGCGTACATCACTACGGTTCACTCCTACACTACCGATCAAAGTTTGCACGATCAACCGCACAAAGATTTACGCAGAGCGCGTGGTGCTAGCCAATCGATTGTTCCCACCACAACAGGAGCAGCCAAAGCATTAACCAAAATTTTTCCCGAAATGGAAGGCAAAATTGGCGGTTGTGGTATTCGTGTTCCTGTTCCAGATGGTTCGTTGACCGATATTACTTTTAACGTAAAACGCGAAGTTACTATTGAGGACATCAACGCAGCTTTTTGGAATGCATCGCAAACCAATTTGAAAGGCATTTTGGCTTACACCGAAGATCCAATTGTTTCGGTTGATATTCTTGGCAACCAAAATTCGTGTTTGTTTGATGCGCAGTTGACTTCTGTCATCGATAAAATGGTGAAGGTCGTCGGTTGGTATGACAATGAAATTGGTTATTCATCGAGAATTATCGATTTAATAGTGTTTTTACGAAAATAATTTCCTTATTTTAGTCCAAAATTATCCCCAAAATAGATGCGATTAGTAGTAATTTTAGTTCTATTCAATGTTTTCTTTGCACATGCAATTGATAGCGACACTTCAAAAGATAGTGTGAATTACTATTTGAACTTATCGCGAGAACAAATTGATAAGCGCAACCAAGAACTGAGCATTGCGTATTTGACAAAAGCTAAAATTTTGATTGAAAAATCGAAAAATGACACTTACAAAGAAAATTTAGCCTTACGAAACGCTATTGCCAAATCGGAACGCGACAACAAACGCATCAACGCTACTTCTAAGCTAATCAACATCTTAGCTGTTGCCTTGGTTTCTATCTTATCGTTATTGAGCATTTCGCTTTACAAAAACAATTTGTTCCGCATCAAATCGAATCAGTTGTTGGTTGAAAAAAATCGAGAGCTCGAAATTGCAAAAGAAAACGCCGAAAAAGCATCAAAAGCGCGTGCTGAATTTTTATCAACCGTAAGTCACGAATTGCGAACTCCTTTGAACGCCATTAACGGAATTACGCATTTATTGATCGAAGAGAATCCGAAAGACAGTCAAATTAATTACTTGAATTCGCTACAATTTTCGGGTAATTATTTGTTGAATTTTATTAATGATATTTTAGAAATTAACCGAATTGAATCAGAGAATATTCCGATTGAACAAATCAATTGTGATTTAAAATTGCAATTAAATGACATTCAAAAATCGTTCAAAGAAATTGCTGAAGCCAACAACAACTCATTTTTATTGGAAATTGACGAATTTATTCCTTCGCATCTAATTTATGATCCAACCAAACTTTCGCAGATATTGTTAAATTTGGTTAACAATTCATTGAAATTTACTCGAAATGGATATGTGAAATTATCTGCAAAAATGGGCGAAATCAACGATAAGAAAATAATGATTTCGTTTAAAATTGCCGACAACGGAATCGGAATTCCCGAAGATAAACAAGAGACAATTTTTGATAGTTTTTCGCAAGGTTCAATTGAAATTAACCGAAAATATGGTGGAACTGGTTTAGGATTGGCTATTGTAAAAAAGCTAATCGAGTTGCTCAACGGTTCCATTTATTTGAATAGTAAAGTCGGATTGGGAACAACCTTTTCTTTTGAACTTCCATTTGAAATTGCTGATGAAACTCCGATTGCAAAACCTGAAATTCAATACAACGAAGAAATCCTGAATAACAAAAAAATTCTTTTAGTAGAAGACAACAAAATCAATCAAATGATTACCAAAAAAATGCTCGAAAACAAAGGAATTTATTGCGATATTGTGGATAATGGTGAAGCAGCTATCGAATCACTTCAAAGTGAACACAATTATGATTTGGTGTTGATGGATGTTCATTTACCAGGCATCAACGGAACGGTTGCAACACAGAAAATAAGGGAGTTTAACAACCTAACGCCAATTATAGCTTTGACTGCAATTTCGCTCAATGAAAATCGTGAAATGCTATTGTCATTTGGCATGACCGATGTAATTACCAAACCTTTCGATCCTGCTAAATTTTACAAAACAATTTCAGAATACATTTAACAAAACTGTACATTTTAGTCACAATCTTTGAATATGAAAAAACATCTTATTCTTTCTTTATTAATAATTACTTCTTTTAACGTTTTTGGTCAACGTTTCAAAATTTTATCAGGTGATTTAAAGAATCTTAAGGATATAACCGAGTACAATTGCACATTTGATTACAAAGACATGGAAGTAAATGGTTATGAATCGGAGGAAGCATTTTTGAAAGATAAAATTGAAAAAAGAAAAAAATACGATGACGGAAAAGACTTGAAAGGAAAAGCTGCATCTTTTGAAAAAGACTGGTTTGAAGATCGAAAAAACAAATACGAGCCTGGTTTTATCAATTATTTTAACGAACTACTAGAAGATAAAAACATCAAAGCTGGCAACAATCCTGAAGCCAAATATACGATCAATGTTAAAACAACTTGGATTTATCCGGGTTATGAAGTGGCTAGTGTTGAACCAGCCAAAATTAGTGCAATCATATCGATTTATGAGACAGTTAATCCTTCCAACGTAGCGCTTGTAATTGAATTTGATAAATCAATTGGCGTTGTAAAAGATTACCGAGCACAAGGCGATCGAATTAAAGGCGCTTATGAAAAGTTAGCCAAAAACTTAACCTTACAAATGAAGCGTTTTTTATAAAAGATTCTTTAGTAATTTTTAATCAATTCTTTAATCAACAAACGCACATTTGGTTCGGCCTTTTGCGCGGCTTTAAGTACTTCGGCATGATTTACTTCTTCAATATTATCTTCGTCTCCCATGTCGGTAATTACAGATAATCCAAAAACTTCCAATTCCATGTGACGCGCTACAATTACTTCAGGAACCGTTGACATTCCAACGCAATCTGCACCTAAAATTTTCACCATTCTATATTCAGACAAAGTTTCAAAAGTGGGACCTTGTAAGCCCAAATAAACACCATCGTGAACTTCAATCGAATTTTGAGTAGCAATTTCTTTCGCTTTTGCTATCAGGTTTCGGCTGTAAGGCTCACTCATGTTGACAAATCGAGGTCCGAAACGCTCGTCATTTTTACCACGCAAAGGATGTTCGGGCATCATATTAATGTGGTCTTTAATTAATACAATTGAACCTACTTCATAGTTTGGGTTTACGCCTCCAGAAGCATTAGAAACAATCAATTTTGTAACACCAAGGTATTTCATTACACGAACAGGAAACGTAACTTGCTTCATATCATAACCTTCATAAAAATGAAATCGTCCTTGCATGGCAACCACTTTTTTACTTCCTATAGTTCCAAAAACCAAAGCGCCTTTATGACCTTGAACGGTCGAGACAGGAAAATTCGGAATTTCAGTATAAGGTAACGTAAATTCTATTTGAATATCGTCAGTAAAACTTCCCAAACCAGATCCTAAAATTACGCCATATTCGGGTATAAAACCTGTTTTGGCTTTGATATAATTAACGGTTTCTTGTACTTGTTCCCACATAATTTAAAATGGTTTTATCAAAATGATCACTATTGAGTATAAAACTACTTTTTATTGGCAAATAAAAAACGGTAGCTTTCAATTTCCGATTTTTCAATCGAACATAATCTTTTTCGGTTGTGATGATTAATTTATTTTTGGCTTTATTTTCAATTGTTTTATAATCGTTTTCGGTAAAATGATGATGATCTAGAAAAACCAATTGCTCGTCATTTCCACTTTGCAAATATCCAAAAAAGGGTTCTGGTTTCGCAATTCCAGCCAAAAGTAATTTATCAGCACTCTTTATTTCTGCCACCGATTTACTTCCCGTTTCGTTGTACACTTTTTCATCATAATCGATAAAACTAAAATACAACGGAACATCCAAACCTATTTTTTGTTTGATATTTTGTTGTGCAATCTCTGAAATATCTTTCGGACATTTGGTGACAATTATCATATTGGCTCTTCGTGCACCCGATTTACTTTCACGTAAGTTTCCTGTTGGCAACATCCAATCATTATAATACAAATCGTTGTAAGCTGTAAGCATAATATAAAATCCTGCCTTTACTTTTCGGTGTTGAAAAGCATCATCCAACAAAATCACCTCTGGTTTTTCATTCAACTGAAGCAATTGCTCAATTCCGTTTTTCCGATTCGTATCTACAGCGACACTTATTTTCGGAAACTTATTGTAAATTTGAAACGGTTCATCACCCAAAATCGCTGCAGATGAATGTTCATCAGCCAAAACAAAACCTTCTGATTTACGCTTGTAACCTCGACTCAACGTAGCCACTTTATAATGCGAAGAAAGCAATCGAATTAAATACTCAATTTGAGGTGTTTTGCCTGTTCCACCAACACTCAAATTTCCTACAGCAATTACGGGAATAGCAAACGAATAGGATTTTAGTATTCCTTTGTCATAAAGAAAATTCCTAACCGACGTAATCCATCCATACAAAATGGCAAAAGGGAAAAGCAAATACCGAAGTAAAATCATAGTACGAAAGTAATTATTTAGCATTGAAAACGCGAATTATTTTGAATAATTTCTGCTAAAAACAAATTATCAATTATCTTTGGAATTGTTTTTGACAGCTACTGTTCCGATTTAAAATCGAGTTAAAATGAAACTGAAATTTGTATTGTTTATCGCGTTTTTTTTTCTTTTTTGCCAATGTATTTTCTCAAGAAGAAAACAACACAGCAATTCTAAAAATTTTGCTTACAAAGTATTACGCTAACGAAAAAGTAATTGTGAAAGATCGTTTACAATTGTTGAGCTTTTACTGTAAAAAAGCACCCAATAACGAAGAAACCCTTGAAGTAATTGGAAAAAGTAAATTACTCAAAGACAATGCTAAAGAAATCAAAAGTCAAATTAATGTGACAATTGACGAAGATTGGTCGAAAGAGTTCAACAACTTGTTTGCCAAAGAACACCAATATTTAAAAAGTAAAGTCAATAAATGCTTGAGTTTAGAAGAGTTTCAAGTCGTTTCCAAACGCTTTAACGACAACAACCAACGCTTAATGATTGTCAACAAACCGATGTATTTTGCTAAAAAATATTGTTTGGTCAAAGTGGCATTTTATAGAAATATCGAACACAACAGCAGTCGTTTTTTTCTGTTTGAAAATGTGAATGGTATTTGGACAATTAAAGAAACCCTGAATGAATGGGAAACGTAGGGACAACTCGTGAGTTGACCGTATAATTACAAAAAATAAAATGCAATAGCTACTAATGAAAATTAAAGAATTATTTCCAATACTCGAAGAAATGGCGCCTTTGGCTTATGCCGAAGATTTCGATAATGTTGGTTTATTGGTTGGAAATCAGGAAAATGAAGTCAGTGGAATTTTGGTTTGTCATGATGCTTTAGAAAGTGTCATCGACGAAGCCATTGCCAAAAATTGCAATGTTGTGGTTTGCTTCCATCCTATCGTATTTTCGGGTTTGAAGAAAATTACGGGTAAAAATTATGTCGAAAGAGCCGTAATCAAAGCCATCAAAAATGACATTGCAATCTACGCTGTTCATACAGCTTTAGACAATCACAAAAACGGTGTAAACAAAATTTTCTGTGATGCTTTAGGTTTGAAGAATACCAAAATACTAGTCCCGAAACAAAATTTCATCCAAAAACTAATTACGTATACAATTCCTGAAAATGTGGAACAAGTACGCAACGCTTTATTTGACGCTGGAGCTGGAAAAATTGGCAATTACGAAGATTGTAGTTTCAATTCGCAAGGCATCGGAACCTATATGGGAAATGAAAACAGCAATCCCGAAATCGGAGAACGTTTCGAATTTGTAGAAGCACCCGAAGTCAAAATTGAAGTGACATTTGAAAAACATTTGCAATCCAAAATTTTGAAAGCACTCTTTTCCAACCATGTGTATGAAGAAGTAGCTTATGAAATTTACGACTTACAAAACGCCCACCAAAATATAGGCTTAGGAATGATTGGCGAGTTAGAAACACCCATGAGCGAAACTGATTTCTTAGCTTTTGTAAAAGACAAAATGCAATGTGGTGGCATAAGACACAGTAATTTATTAGGTAAAAAAGTTTCAAAAGTGGCTGTTTTAGGCGGATCGGGAAGTTTTGCCATCAAAAATGCGATTCAGGCTGGAGCTGATATATTTTTGACCGCTGATTTGAAATACCACAACTTCTATGAAGCTGAAAATCAAATTGTTTTAGCTGATATTGGCCACTTTGAAAGCGAAAGATTTACAAAAAATTATATTGTTGATTTTCTTAAAGAAAAAATTACTAATTTTGCAATCGTTTTATCAGAAGAAAATACAAACCCAGTTAAGTACTTATAAAATATGGCTACTACAAAAGAATTGAGCGTTGAAGACAAATTAAGAGCGCTATATGATTTACAATTAATCGATACTCGAATTGACGAAATTAGAAATGTAAGAGGTGAATTGCCTTTGGAAGTAGAAGATTTAGAAGATGAAGTAGCAGGTTTAACGACTCGTTTAGAGAAACTTCAACTCGATTTAGTAACGATTGAAGATAATATCAAAGCAAAGAAAAATGCTGTTGAAGATCATCAAGCCACTATTAAAAGATATACCGAGCAACAAAAAGAAGTTCGTAATAACCGCGAATTCAACTCATTAACCAAAGAAATCGAGTTTCAAGAATTGGAAATTCAATTGGCTGAAAAACAAATCAAAGAGATGAAAGCTTCTATTGAACATAAAAAAGAAGTTATCGCTACATCTAAAGAAAAATTAGACGAAAAGTCAAGCCATTTAAAACACAAAAAAGCCGAATTGAATGACATCATGGCGGAAACTCAAAAAGAGGAAAGTTTCTTGATCGAAAAATCAGCTGAGTTTGAAAGTTTAATCGAAGAGCGTTTGTTAGCGGCTTACAAAAGAATTCGTACTAGCGTAAGAAATGGTTTAGCTGTAGTTTCTATCGAACGTGGCGCTTCTGCTGGTTCTTTCTTCACTATTCCACCGCAAACACAAGTGGAAATTGCTTCCAGAAAAAAAATCATCACTGATGAACATTCAGGAAGAATTTTGGTTGACGCTTCGTTGGCCGAAGAAGAAAAAGAAAAAATGGATCAATTATTTGCAAAAATGTAATATCTTAAATCCCGATTCAACATCGGGATTTTTTTTATGAAAAAAATAGCGCTTTATTTACTCACCAAAAGCATCGGATTGTACATCAACCTGTTGAGTTATGTCAGTCCGAACAAAGCATTGCAACTCGCCTATCAATTGTTCAGCCAACCGCGCAAAGGAAAATTAAGTAAAGAAAAATTACCCAAATCGCTGGCCAAAGCCGAACAAGAAAAATTCCAACACAACGAACATCATTTTCATTTACACAAATGGAAAGGCAACGACGAAATCATTTTGCTCATCCACGGTTGGGAAAGCAATGCCTCGCGTTGGAAAAAAATGTTACCGTATTTAAAGAAAACCGGTAAAACAATCATCGCCATCGACGGTCCAGCGCACGGATTAACGAGCGGAAAAGAATTCAACGTGCCACTGTATTCCGAATTTATTGATCAAATTGTTCAAAAATACAATCCCAAAATCGCCATCGGACATTCCATCGGAGGCAATGCAATCGCTTATTTTCAAGCGCATTACAATCATACTTTCGACAAACTGGTTCTCATTGGCTCACCTTCTGATTTTAGCGTCATTTTAAACAATTACGTAAAAATGTTAGGTTTGAACTCTAAAGTACATCAAGCATTAGCCAATTATACCAAAGAGCGTTTTAACATCACTATTGACGAATTTTCGGCTTCCAAATTCCTTGAAAACACAACTATTCCGGGCATTGTAGCTCACGACACTGAGGATACTGTTGTGCTTTTCAATGAAGGAAAAAAACTAGCCAACGCATGGAAAACCGCTCAATTCATCGAAACCAAAGGCTTAGGTCACAGCATGCACGACGACCAATTGTACCAAACCATTCTCGAATTTATTCAATAAAAACTGCCTTCTGCTTCTGCGTTCTGCTGACTTTTTTTTTAGAGCCTAATCCCGCTTTCCGTTCCAAGATTTTTTGTCCAGCACTTTTTTTGTAAGCCGCAAAAAGCGCTTCCGTTGGTCGCGTTTTTTCAGCAACAAAAAATAGCGCCGTACTGCAAAACGCTTTCCACTGCAATCAGGGGCAAATCAGTAGTCCAACAGAACTAACTCTTTAAATACTAATTCTGCGTTCTGCCTCTGCCTTCTGCTGACTTCTTGTTTCTGACTTCTAAATTCTAATTTCTAAATTCATTTCCCTACCTTTACACCATGGAAGAAAACCTCATTCGCATCAACAAATACTTATCCGAAACGGGCTTTTGCTCGCGTCGTGAAGCCGACAAACTCATCGATGAAGGTCGCGTTACGGTCAACGGAAAAGTACCTGAAATGGGAACCAAAGTAACCCTCGATGACGAAATCCGCGTAGACGGAAAATTGGTCCGCGAAAAAAAGGACAAACGCATCTATTTGGCTTTCCACAAACCCGTTGGTATTGAATGTACCACCAATCAAAATGTTCGTAATAATATCGTCGATTATATCAATTATCCAGAGCGAATATTCCCAATTGGACGCTTAGACAAAGCCAGTGAAGGCTTGATTTTTATGACCAACGACGGCGATATTGTCAACAAAATTCTGCGCGCACGCAACAACCACGAAAAAGAATACATCGTTACAGTCAACAAACCCATCACCGAACGATTCATTCAACGCATGGGAAATGGCATTCCTATTTTGGAAACGGTAACGCGTAAATGTCATGTGGAGCAAGTCAGTAAAAACATTTTTAAAATCATATTAACCCAAGGTTTGAATCGTCAAATTCGCAGAATGTGTGAATATTTGGGTTATGAAGTTACGGCTTTGAAACGCATTCGAATTATTAATATTTCGCTAGACGTTGCTGTTGGTCGTTACCGCGAATTAACCGATGCTGAAATCCAGCAACTCAACCAACTCATCGAACCATCAAGCAAAACTGAAGAAGCAAGTTTGCCAAAATCAGCGCCAAAAAAACCAGAAAATTTGAGAAAAGATTTTAGAAAAAAATAAAATTGTGTTTTAAATTCCAAAAGACAAGCTCCAAAATCCAAATAAATCCGAAATAAAAAATCAAATTCAAAATACTCTTTGTTTGAATTTTATTCTTTTGAAACTTATTTGTTATTTTTTTTTGAGATTTGAGATTTCTACTTTTACAATTTCATTGCAAACAACATCGGATTATCAAATTTTGTGAGATCTAAATTTCCATTAGTATCATAAGCTTGCCATGGTGAATTTGCAAAAAAGTACAACTTATTTTTTACAATAGTAGCTAAGGCTGGTTCGTTAAGTTCAGCTCTATTGTGATCTATAATTCGAAATCCAGTGATTGCATTTTGCTCATTATTTAAATTAAATTGAACCAAGCGAATCGGTTTCACACCATTTTGAACTGCAATCAAAGTAGATTTGTAAAAACACAAACCATCAATTCCTTTGCCTATAGTTCCTGCAGGAAAAATAAGCCATTGACGTGATTTATCGTTCAGCTCAATCACTGAAATACCTTTCAAATAATCCGCAACAAATAATTTACTTTCATCAGTATTCAACGCAATTCCTTGTAAATTATACGCTTCCTTTTCCAACGAAATCCATTCGGTCATCACATCGTTTTGAATCTTATAAATAATTGGTTTATTACTATCGGAAACGTAAACTTCATTCGTTTTGGTCACATATAAATCACCAAACAAGTGATTGCCTTCCATTTCAAATCGTTGAACCACTTTTTTAGTTTTTATGTCTATTTTTAAAACAGCGGCTTTCCCATCTAAATCAACAGAAAATCGCTCCATTTCTGGAATAGCTGAAGTCGCAACCCAAAGAAATTCTTCGTTAGCGTCTTTTTTGATTGAAAAAACAGCATACAATTGGTCGTCGGAAAACCAATCCGAACAGGTTCCTGTTTTGCTATCAAACGAAACAATTTTTCGCTTTCTGATACTTGAAGCCAACCATAAATTCGATTTCGTCAAAAATTCCAAACCTTCGGGATGCAACTCTTTTTCACTTAATGAAACTATTTTGACCGAATTAGAAATGGTTTGTTCTTGCTTTCTTTTCAACATCAAAACTTGCTGAAAACCTTTTAAATTGGAAATAGATTTAAAATCATCATCCGTTTCAAAAGCTGTGGTTTGATTCATTAAAACTACTTTTTGTAAAACGGAAATCGCTTCTTCTTCTTTTCCATTCAAAGCCAAAGCAGCAGCCAAATTATAAGTATAAGTAGGATGAAACGGTCGAATGCTATCCAATTGTTGAGTCAAATTCAAAAAAGTAACATAGTCTTTACTTTTATAAGCATTTATCGATTGTTGATAAACATCCTTTTGCGTTTGCGATCGCACTAAAGTGATGGTGATGAAAACCAAAACCAGACTGAATAAATACTTTTTCATGTTTTTTGATTGTGATGATAAAAGTACTAAAAAACTATCCGAAATCAACTTTTATAACACTCACTTAATTGTTATATTTGTAAAAAATAATTCAAAATGCAAGACATAATCAACCGCTTTATCAGCTACGTAACTATCGATACCGAATCAGATCCGAATTCAGAAAGCACTCCAAGTACAGCCAAACAATGGGATTTGGCCAATAAATTAGTCGACGAACTCAAAGCCATGGGAATGCAAGAGGTAACCATCGACGAAAACGCTTATATTATGGCGACACTTCCGAGTAACGTAGATCACAAAGTTCCAACCATTGGTTTTGTATCACATTTTGACACAACGCCTGATTTTACTGGAGCTAACGTCAATCCGCAAATCATCGAAAATTACGACGGAAAAGACATTGTTTTAAATGCTGAGCAAAATATTATTTTATCGCCAAGTTATTTCGAAGATTTACTTTTATACAAAGGTCAAACACTCATCACTACCGACGGTTTGACACTTTTAGGCGCCGACGACAAAGCCGGAATTACCGAAATCATGGAAGCCATGAAATATTTAATCGAGCATCCTGAAATCAAACACGGAGCTGTTCGTGTAGGTTTTACTCCAGACGAAGAAATTGGTCGAGGTGCTCACAAATTTGACGTTGCAAAATTCGGTTGCGATTGGGCTTACACCATGGATGGCAGTCAGATTGGCGAATTGGAATACGAAAATTTCAATGCTGCTGGAGCCAAAATCACTTTCAAAGGGAAAAGCGTACATCCAGGTTATGCAAAAGGAAAAATGATCAACTCGATGTTGTTGGCCAATCAATTTATTTCAGCTTTACCTTTTAACGAAGTACCAGAAAGAACGCAAGATTACGAAGGATTCTTCCACGTACATCATCTAACAGGAAGCATCGAAGAAACGGTTTTAGAACTGATTATTAGAGACCATGACAAAGCACTTTTTGAAGGTCGAAAAGAACTAATTCATTCAATCGCAAAACAAATCAACGACCAATACGCACAACAATTTGGCGAAGACATTTGCATTGCCGAAGTCAAAAATCAATACTACAACATGCGCGAAAAAGTAGAACCTGTTTTCCACATTGTCGATATTGCCGAAAAAGCCATGAAAGAACTGGGAATCACACCAATTATTAAACCTATTCGCGGTGGAACTGATGGCTCGCAGTTGTCCTATAAAGGTTTGCCTTGCCCCAATATTTTTGCTGGCGGACACAATTTTCATGGTAAATACGAGTACGTTCCTGTTGAAAGCATGGTCAAAGCAACCGAGGTGATTGTGAAAATTTGTGAACTAACAGCGACTCAAAGTTTTTAATTTTTGGAGCGAATGGCTTGGTTTGTGAAGTAATCTATATTCCCGCTTTACGTTTCAATACCTTTATCAAAGTTTGAAACTTTGACAAAGGTATTTTCTCTTCAATCGGGGCTAAAAAATAAACGTCGTACACAAAATGAGTAGTAAAACAGAAAAGAAAGTCTGGCACAGCAACGAACTCTGGGAAGTTGAGTTGGAACTTTTGCGCTCCATTATCAACAAAACACAATTGGTCGCTACAACCAAATGGGGCGGCGAAGTGTACACGCACAACAACAAAAACGTAATTGGCATTGGCGGATTCAAAAACTTCTTTGTTATTTGGTTCTTCAATGGTGTTTTCCTCAAAGACGAATTGAAAGTTTTAGTCAATGCGAATGAAGGTGTAACCAAAGGGTTGCGTCAATGGCGGTTTACATCCAAAGACGAAATGAATGAGAAAAACATTTTAGCCTACATAAAAGAGGCCATCACCAACGAAGAAAAAGGATTGGCCATCAAACCTGAAAAGAAAGAAGTGATTCCTTCCGATTATTTTAATAGCGAATTGAAAACCGACACAGCATTTGCGGAAGCGTTTCAAAAATTCACGCCATTCAAACAAAAAGAGTTCATCGAATACGTTGATTCAGCTAAGCAAGAAAAAACCAAAATTACTCGAATGGAAAAAATCAAACCAATGGTGTTGAGCAATGTTGGGTTGAATGATAAATACAGATCCTGAAATTCCAAATAACAATTTCCAAATTACAAATAAATTAGAAATAACAAATCCCAAATATCAAAGCTTTGAAATTTGGGATTTGTCTTTTGTATTTTGGAATTTTCCTGTTTATGCTTTTTTGTTTAAAGCCATACTGTATTCCATAGAAATAGCTGTTTTTTCGATCTTTAACTTACCCGACATGGTTTCGATAACCGCTGTTGTTTCTGAAACCTCAGCAATTTTTCCGTGAAAACCACTTTTGGTTACGATTTTATCACCTACTTTTAAGCCTGTTTCAAACTCTTTTTCTTTTTTCATCTTACGTTGTTGTGGCAAAATCATGAACACAAACATGACCACAAAAATTAAGAGAATCGGTAAAATTCCACCCAATTGATCCATTATATAGTTGTTTTAAATTATTCTTTCTTTTCGTCCAAAGCAGGTCTGTTCTCTTGTGACTGAGCTGGCATTGTTGTGGTTGTTGTAGTTACATTTGTAGTTCCACCTTTAACGTTCGCCTTAATTGTTAGTGTTTCAACACCTGTTGCTGTATTAGCTCTTATCGTAACCGTTTTGCTTTGTTGACCCGTTTTTCCTTTTGAATCAAACGAAACTTTCATTGTTCCAGATTTACCAGGCTTGATTGGTGTTTTTGGATATTCTGGAACCGTACAACCACACGAACCTTGAGCACTCGAAATGATCAAATCGTTAGCTCCTGTATTCTTAAATGTATAGTTATAACTTACTTTATCGCCTTCATTAATATCTCCAAAATTATGTTCTTTTTTGTTGAACGCCATTGAAGTGGTTTTAGCTGGTGGCATTGTAGCTGTAGTGGTTGCCGTTTGCGCTGTTGGATTAGTTGGAGTGTTTGTTGCAGCTGGATTAGACGTTGGTGTTGGCTGAACGGCTGGTGCTACTGCATCAGGAGAAGCTGGAGCAATTTCTTGCGCATTAGGATCAATTCGAGCGCTAGCATCTTCTTCTTTTTTACAAGAAGCAACCAGTAACAATCCTGAAATCAATAAAAAATAAATTCCTTTGTTATTCATTGTATAAAAATTTAAATTAATTATTCCATTAAACCTCTACCCGACTTATTCATTCGCCCAGTAGATTGGTAATTTTTGACTAAGTTGTCTAAAATTCCGTTGATAAATATACTACTTTTTGGTGTTGAATATTCTTTGGCTATTTCTAAAAATTCGTTAATTGTTACTTTCACAGGAATGGATGGAAATTTAAGTAACTCACAAATCGCCATTTTCAATAAAATGGTATCCATTTCTGCTATACGATCCACATCCCAATTGGGCGTTTTGTCGATGTATTCTTTAGCAAATTCGCTTTCGTTTAAAACCGTTTTTCTAAACAATAAGGTAGCGTATTCTCTGTCTTCTTCATCTTTAAACAAACTTGAAACTCTGAATTCTGACTTCTCATTGATTTGTTTCAACTGTTTTAAAATTTGAGTATTCACAACAGGAATGTCATCCACCCAAGTGAGTTTATAATCTTCTAAATAACTGTATAATTTTTCGTTAGGCGCAATTACTTCCGAAAACAAATCGATTACAAATTGTTTGTCTTTTTCAAAAGAGGTTGATTTATCTTTCATGTAATTAAGATAAATGCTGCTTTGCTTCACATCTTGTAGCAACAATAAAATCGCATCATCATTGGTTTTCCAGTTGTTGATTTTATTGCTTTCCAGAGCAGATTGCAACGATTTACTATTCGCAAGCAATTGCAACAAAGCATTATTTACAAATTTTAAATTCGGATTGCGTTCTTCGGGAGTAGCTAGGTGTTTTTTTCTAGAAATTTCAATAAAGTCAGCTTCTTTATTGGCTAATTCCAGTAACGTTGACATCATAATTAGGTACAATTCCATCAGATTTTCTAGACTTGCAATCAAGAACTTTTCTTCTTTTTCTAAACTATCTGAACCTTTTTGATGCATAGCATAAATGGTTTGCATCACTTTAATACGAATATGTCTTCTGTTTAACACGGATAAGAACTTTTAAAAATTAATAGAGCGAAAGATTACCTCTTTCGCTCTGCAAAAATAATACTATTTTTTAAAAACGCTTATCTATTGGCGTTTTCTTTTTTTCTTTGGTCAATTCGGTTTTGAGCAATCGCCATTGCTGCTTTTTGCGTAGTCAATTTATTTTTCACTGCGTAATCAAAAATCTCCAAAGTGGTGTTGTAAATGTTTTGAGTTCTTCTTAATGCTTCAGCTTTATCATAATGTGCAATTTCAGCATATACATTGATGATTCCACCCGCATTGATTAAGAAATCTGGCGCGTAAACTATTCCTCTTTCTTGCAAAATTGGTCCGTGCGTATTTTCGTCTGCTAACTGATTATTGGCAGCACCAGCAATTACTTTCGCTTTGATTTTGTAAACTGTATCATCATTGATTGTAGCTCCTAAAGCACAAGGTGCGTAAATATCAACATCAGCCGAATATAAATCGTCACCTCTATAAATTGTAGCACCGTATTTTTTACTTACTTCTTCCAAACGCGATTCGTTAATATCCGCGATTTGCACTAAAGCACCTTCTTTTGTCAAATGCTCCACCAAAGTTTCACCAACGTGACCAATACCTTGTACTAATATCTTTTTACCTTCTAAATTATCTGAACCAAATTGGTATTTAGCGGCAGCTTTCATTCCCATATAAACGCCGTAAGCTGTTACAGGAGAAGGATTTCCTGAACCACCAAGCGATTCTGAAATTCCGGTTACGTGTGGCGTTACGCTACGAACTGTATCCATATCAGCTGTTACCATTCCGACATCTTCAGCTGTAATATATTTTCCTGATAACGAATGAACAAACTCACCAAATTTTTTCATTAATTCTGGTGTTTTTTCTGTTTTAGCATCGCCAATAATAACGGCTTTTCCTCCACCTAAATCCAAACCAGAAATAGCTGATTTATAAGTCATTCCACGTGACAAACGCAAAACATCGTTTAATGCTTCCCATTCGTTGTTGTATTTCCACATTCGAGTGCCACCCAAAGCTGGTCCTAATACTGTGTTGTGAATACCAATAATTGCTTTTAATCCAGTATCTTTGTCGTTGCAAAAGACAATTTGTTCGTGATTATCAAATGATAATTGTCCGAAAACAGGATCCATTTTTTGAAGCTCTTTTACTGAAGTGATTTCTGTAGTCATAAAATTGATTTGAGTTGCGACTTTATCAATAAGTCTTGGCAAATTTAACTTTTTATTCAAAATAATTTATTCTACAAAGAATAATTTAGCAATTTGTTAATAAATTTTCTTTTAACTAAGAATATTAAAAATACACTTTAAATCACATTTTAACATTTTACAAGCGATTATTTCGGTTTTTGAATTAAAAAAATGAAAGAACTTCAATACTTAAACAAATATTTTATAAAATACAAATACCGATTTTTATTGGGTATTATCATCACCATAGTTGCGCAAATTTTCTCACTTTTTACTCCAGAACTCATTGGCAAATCGTTTAAAGCCATTGATGAATACAGCAAAAATGGGCAAACCAAAGCTGTGATTCAACAAGAATTAGTTACCAATATTCTACTCATCCTAGGAACCACTTTGATTGCAGGTTTTTTAACCTTTTTAATGCGTCAAACCTTAATTGTTATGTCGCGTCATGTAGAATTTGATCTAAAGAATGAAATTTTCAAACAATACGAAGTTTTGACTCAAAATTTCTACAAACGCAACCGAACTGGCGATTTGATGAGTCGGATTACCGAAGATGTTGCTCGCGTGCGTATGTATGTTGGTCCGGCCGTAATGTATACTATAAATACTATCATTCGTTTTGCAATGGTGATTATTTATATGTATTCTATTTCGCCAAAACTGACTTTTTATACACTATTACCTTTGCCTATTTTATCATATTTAATATTTAAAATCAGTAAAGAAATCAATGTTAGAAGCACAGCTTTTCAGCAAAATTTATCGAATGTATCTTCGTTTTCTCAAGAAGTTTTTTCGGGAATTCGCGTCATCAAAGCCTATGCATTAGAAAATCAACAAAACAAAAAACTCAACGATTTAGCCATTGAAAGCAAGAATAAAAGCATGAGTTTAGCTAAAATTCAAACGCTATTTATTCCGCTAATATTAGCATTAATTGGATTGAGTAACTTGATAGTAATATATGTTGGTGGTAACATGTACATCAACAATGATCCTGCAGTTCAAGACATTGGTACAATTGCCAAGTTCATTTTGTATGTGAATATGTTGAACTGGCCTGTGACTTCCATTGGTTGGGTTTCGTCGTTGATTCAAGAAGCCGAAGCATCACAAAAGCGCATTAATGAGTTTTTGAAAATTGAGCCTGATATAAAAAACAATAGTACTTCTTCTACTCCAATTCAGGGAGAAATTGAATTCAAGAACGTAACTTTCACCTACGAAGACACCAATATTACAGCTTTAGAAAATATTTCATTTAAAGTCAATAAAGGAGAAACTTTAGCTATTTTAGGCAAAACAGGTTCGGGTAAATCGACCATTTTATCGTTGATTACTCGATTGTATGATGTGCAACAAGGTTCTGTTTCGATGGACAAAAAACCACTCGCCGAACTCAATTTATTCGACTTACGCAATAGCATTGGAATTGTGCCACAAGATGCTTTTTTGTTTTCTGATTCGATTAAAAACAACATCAAATTTGGCAAAGAAAATGCTACTGATGAAGAAGTTGTTGAAGCAGCTAGAAAAGCCGTTGTTCATGATAATATTATGGCATTTAATCAACAATATGAAACCATTTTAGGTGAACGTGGCATTACACTTTCGGGCGGACAAAAGCAGCGCGTTTCGATTGCACGAGCCATAATCAAAAACCCCGACATACTGTTGTTTGATGATTGTTTATCGGCGGTAGACACTGAAACCGAAGAACAAATTTTGAACAATTTAGTAGCTATTTGCGAAAACAAAACTACTATAATTGTGAGTCATCGTGTGTCTTCTGCAAAAAACGCTGATCAGATTATTATTTTAGAAGAAGGAAAAATTATTCAACAAGGTTCTCATAATCAATTACTAAACCAAGAAGGTTATTACAAAGAGCTCTATTACAAACAACTTTCTGAAAAAGAAGTAGAATAATTCTTGCATTATTACATTTTTTTTATGATTTTTGGTTTATAAACTACAAACTACTAATTGATAGAACGAATATGAGAGAAAACGACATGTTAGAAAAAGACGAAATTTTTTCTAAAGTATTACGAGCAGGAAGAAGAACTTATTTCTTTGATGTTAGAGCTACCAAAGCTGACGATTACTACATTACCATTACCGAAAGCAAAAAATTTACTGAAGAAGATGGTTCGTACCATTTCAAAAAACACAAAATTTATTTGTACAAAGAAGATTTTGCCGCTTTCAAAGAAATTTTAGACGAAATGACTTCATTCGTTTTAAACAATAAAGGAGAAGAAGTAATTTCAGAACGTCACCAAAAAGATTTTAAAAGAGAATACCATTCTGAAACAGCTACTGAAAACGTTAGCGAAGAGAAAAGTTTTACTGACGTAGATTTTGACGACATTTAATGGAAACAATTGCTAAAATAATCACCAACAAAATTCTAATTAACTTATTATTATCTGCTTTTTGGATTGTTCTTTTGTCTGAAAAGTATGAGAAAGTTTTAGTTGGTGATAAAAAGTCGATTATGTTCTCATTGCTCTATTGCTTGATGTTGATGTTTACATCATATGGTCTAATAAAGGCGGTTAGAGATTCAAGAAGAGAAAAAAAACAATAAAAAAATCCGTCTTAATGGCGGATTTTTTTATGCAATTCGCAAGCCGTTTTCAACAGGCAAATCAGAGGTTAGAAGTACAATTTCATCATTATTTACTGAACCCAAAACCAAACATTCGCTCATGAATTTGCCAATTTGCTTTTTGGGAAAATTGACAACAGCAACAATCTGTTTTCCGATTAAATCATCTTTGGAATACCGCTTTGTAATTTGAGCAGACGATTTTTTAATTCCGATTTCCACTCCAAAATCAATAGTCAATTGAAAGGCAGGTTTCCGAGCTTCCGGAAAATCATTTACAGCCAAAATGGTTCCGACACGCATTTCTACTTTCTCAAAATCATTCCAACTGATAGTTTCCATATTATTGCTTTTTTAAAATTACCTCCAAAGGCTTATTGGCTTTTCTACCAAACTGAACTGCGTAATCTCGGGCCTGATTGGTACACAAAACAAACAAATCAAAATAACCAATTTCCACAATTTGAGTTTCAAAAAAACCTCCGTTTGCTATTCCATCAATATCTTCAATTTTCACCTTGATTTGATCAGCTGGAAACGTATTTACAATAGACAAAAAATAATTGTCTTTGGCGTAAGGAAAAAACCAGCGCTCTTTAACTCCTTCTTGATGCTTATCTAAACGTTGATTGTTTTCATCAATTAAATAATTAAAAGAAAAAACGAGTTCTTTGTTATTGTCTTTCCAACTGTATTGATTATTGGTATTCACGACTGGTTTTCCATCCAAATCTACAAGTGACAATTTTAACCCTTTTATATTTTCTTTCACGCCTTCTTCATGCACATTTAACACCAAATAAGAAGTGAAATCATAGCCACAATGCTGTGCTTGACCTGGAACTTGGGCGTGAATTGTAAATGAGAAAATGAAGAAGAAAAGTATAAATCGCATAATCAAAATTAAATTTCAAAGATACAAACTCAAAAATCATTCCAACAAAAAATCCGCCTTTCGACGGATTTAAAATTTAGTTTGCTGTCACGTAGGCGTATATTTTAGCAGTGGTAGCATCGTCAATTTTGGCTTTCTTCTTCATTCTTTCTAAAATTGGAGACCATTGCTCTGCTGTATAATCAGACGTATTGTACAATTTATGACATTTGGCACAATTGTTTTCGTATAAGGTTCTTCCCTCTGCTAATGCAGGAGAAAGTTCTTTCTTCGCTTCTGTTGGTGCTGGCGCTGTTTTTGGTGAACAAGCATAAAGCATAATACCCACTACAGCCAAAGCCATGATTTTTGTTTTCATATATTTTAATTTATTGATTTTGGTTAGGTAAATATATAAAAAATCCCGAAAGTTGAGCCATCGGGATTTAAATTTATGATTTTTTGCTAAAGCTTATTTAACGTCCATCAATTCTACATCGAAAATTAAAGTCGCATCTGGTGGAATTACTCCACCAGCACCACGCGAACCATAAGCCAAATACGACGGAATTACAAAACGGGCTTTATCACCAACTTGCAACAACGCAATTCCTTCGTCCCAACCTTCAATTACATGTCCTTTTCCTAGTGGAAATTCGATTGGCTTTTTCCGCGCATACGAACTGTCAAATACTTTTCCATTATCTAACGAACCTGAATAATGAACAGACACTGTTTTGCCATTTTCTGCTTGTTTACCATTTCCTTTTTGAATGAATTGGTAGCGCAAACCACTTTCCGTTTTTTCAAAACCAGCAGCTAATTTTTCTATCGCTTCTTCCGCTGCTTTTTTGGCTTCGGCTTCTCTTTTGGCTCTTGAACCTTCAAATGTTCGGAAGGCTTCAATGGCATTCCATTTCTCTGCTTCAGCTCCTACTCTAAGAATTTCAATTGAATCAATCAAATCATCTTGAGCAACAGCATCTACAACATCTTGACCTTCTACAACATGACCAAAAACAGTATGTTTCCCGTCCAACCAATTAGTAGGTACATGCGTGATAAAAAACTGCGAACCATTCGTTCCTGGACCCGCATTGGCCATCGACAAAACGCCTGGTTTATCATGTTTTAATGTTGGATGAAATTCATCATCAAATTGATAACCTGGACCGCCCGAACCAATTCCTTGTGGACAACCACCTTGAATCATAAAATCGGGAATTACGCGGTGAAATTTCAATCCGTCATAATACGGTTTTCCCATTGGTTTGGCTGAGTTTTCAAGTTGACCTTCTGCTAATCCAACAAAATTACCAACTGTTCCTGGTGTCAAATCGTGAGTTAGTTTTACTAAAATCGTACCTTTTGTAGTGTTGAATTTAGCGTATATTCCATTTTCCATTGTTATGTGTATTTTTTATTGAGGTGCAAATTTAATATAATATTGGAGATATTGTTTAAAATAGTACATTTGAGTTCATCAAAAAACGAAAAAATCATGAACTCAATCTATGATAAAGCTTCCAATGAGGCTATGATAGCCAGAATTAACCAACTCACAACAGAAAGCCAGCCTTTGTGGGGAAAAATGTCAGTAGACCAAATGTTACATCACTGCAAGATTGCGACTGATGTTGCTTTTGGCAAACAAGATTTAAAAATTAATTTTCTAATGAAACTGCTAGGCAAAATGTTGAAGAAAAAAGTTTTTTACGGCGGTGAAATGGGGAAAAATTCTCCAACAGCCAAAGAATTTATGATAACCGAACATTTTGATTTAGAAAAAGTAAAATCTGAATTAATAGCCAATTTAAGTCGATTTGCAAATGAAGATAAGTCAATTATAAAAACTATGAATCATCCATTTTGGGGAAAAATGACTTATGAAGATTGGGATGCTTTAGTGTGGAAACATACCGATCATCACTTGAGACAATTTGGGGTTTAGAAACTAGAAATCAGAAGGTAGAAATCAGAAGGCAGAAAATATAAAAAATGAAAGAAGAACTAGA
Source organism: uncultured Flavobacterium sp. (assembly GCA_964414655.1). Taxonomy (GTDB): domain Bacteria; phylum Bacteroidota; class Bacteroidia; order Flavobacteriales; family Flavobacteriaceae; genus Flavobacterium. Next base: position 65,307 of record CAYPXI010000007.1, read on the forward strand.
CTATATAAACATCAATAAAAAAGCATGGAACGATAAAACCGATGTGCATATTGGCTCGGAATTTTATGATACTGATGGTTTTTTGAAAGGAAAATCGACCTTAAATGCTATTGAATTGGAATTGCTTGGCGATGTAAAAGGTAAAAAAATACTGCATTTGCAATGTCATTTTGGGCAAGATACGATGACGATGGCTCGCATGGGCGCCAGTGTTGTTGGAGTTGACCTATCGGATAAAGCTGTTCAAAGAGCAACTGAATTTGCAACTCAACTTAATTTAGATGCAACTTTCGTTTGTTGTGATATTTACGATGCTCCAAAACACATTGACGAGAAATTTGATATTGTTTTTACGAGTTATGGAACCATTGGTTGGTTTCCTGATTTGGAGAAATGGGCGAATGTGATTGCGCATTTTTTAAAAACTAATGGACAATTCATCATGGCCGACTTTCACCCCGTAGTTTGGATGTACGATAATGATTTTAAAGAAGTTTTTTACAGTTATTTTAATGTAGAAACCATTATTGAGGAGGAAACGGGAACGTATGCTGAACGCGAAGCCGAATTACAAGCTAAAACGATGAGCTGGAATCATCCGATAACCGAAATATTGAATTCGTTATTGCATTCGGGATTGGAGTTGAAGCAATTCAATGAGTACGATTATTCTCCCTACAACTGCTTTAATGCAATGGAAGAATTTGAAGAAGGAAAATTTCGGATTAAAGCATTTGGCAATAAAATTCCGATGGTGTATTCGATTTTGGCTACTAAAAAGTAAATATCTACAGTGAGATTAAGCCCTAGCCCGGATGGAAGCGGCATCCTTTTTTGTATCTCGTTTTTAAAACGAGAGGAGAAAAAGATACAGCGTACAGCCGGAAATAGCTTCCAAAAAAACTTACTATCTTTGTCATCGAAAAGCTCAGGCACTTAGGCTCTCAGCGACTCAGCAACTATGAGAATTGATATTATTACCGTTTTACCCGAATTACTCCGCAGTCCTTTTGAAGCGTCTATCATGAAACGAGCGATTGACAAAGGCTTGGTGGAAGTACATTTTCACAACTTACGCGATTATACTACCAACAAACAAAAAAGCGTTGACGATTATCCGTTTGGCGGTGGCGCAGGCATGGTAATGACGGTACAACCTATAGACGATTGCATTACGCATTTGAAAAGCGAGCGTAAATACGACGAAATCATTTATATGACTCCTGATGGAGAAACCTTAAACCAAAAAATGGCCAATACCATGTCGATGTACGAAAATATTATCATTTTGTGCGGACATTATAAAGGTGTGGATCAGCGTGTTCGCGATCATTTTATCACTAAGGAAATTTCAATTGGCGATTACGTGCTTTCAGGTGGCGAATTAGGTGCTTTGGTGTTGTCGGATGCCTTGATACGATTGATTCCAGGTGTGTTGAGTGACGAAACTTCAGCGTTAACAGACAGTTTTCAGGATAATTTACTTTCGCCTCCGATATACACGCGCCCAGCCGATTACAAAGGTTGGAAAGTGCCCGAAGTATTGACCAGCGGACATTTTGCTAAAATTGAAAAATGGCGTGAAGATATGGCGTATGAACACACGAAGAATCGACGACCGGATTTGTTGGAGGAATAATTTATTATGAATTTTAAATTCTAAATTTTAAATGCCGTGAAAACGTTGAAAATAATTTAAAATTTATAATTCATAATTTAAAATAATTTGTTACTTTTGCACCCACATTTGACCAACCTCTGGCGAAAACCGTGAATGTTGCTCAGATTTTAAACCATAATTAGCATTAAAAATGGCAAATTTAGTAGATTTCGTTAATAACGAATTATCAACAAGAAAAGATTTCCCTGAATTCGGAGCTGGTGATACAATCACAGTTTACTACGAAATTAAAGAGGGTGAAAAAACAAGAACTCAGTTTTTCAAAGGAGTTGTTATTCAAAGAAAAGGTTCAGGAGCAACTGAAACTTTCACAATTCGTAAAATGTCTGGTGCAGTTGGTGTAGAGCGTATCTTCCCTGTTAACATGCCAGCTTTGCAAAAAGTAGAAGTAAATCAAAGAGGTAAAGTGCGTAGAGCTCGTATCTACTACTTCAGAGAGCTTACTGGTAAAAAAGCAAAAATCAAAGAAAGAAGAAGATAATTCAATTCTTTCCAATTATAAAAGAAGCTTCGATTTGTTCGAGGCTTTTTTTATGCAAAAAAATATCACCAAAATTATGAATTTCATAATTAAAATCGGTTAAAATAGCATATTCATAATTCAATCGATTTCGCTACAAAAGATAAAAGAAATTCCTTCCATATTATTTATATTTGTTACCGCAAAAAAATAATTACACAACATCAAATTATATTAAAATGGCAAAAATTAAAGTAGCTAATCCGGTTGTAGAAATCGATGGCGATGAAATGACACGAATTATTTGGAGTTTTATTAAAGAACAACTAATTCTTCCTTATTTGGATTTAGATATCAAATATTACGACTTAGGAATTGAAAGTCGAGAAGCTACCAAAGATCAAATTACTATAGACTGCGCCGAAGCCATTAAACAATACAATGTAGGTATTAAATGTGCAACCATTACTCCAGACGAAGAGCGCGTAAAAGAATTCAACTTGTCAGAAATGTGGAAATCACCTAACGGAACCATCCGAAATATTGTAGGTGGAACTGTTTTCCGTGAGCCTATCATTATGAGTAATGTTCCTCGTTATGTTCAAGGTTGGACCAAGCCAATCGTTATTGGTCGTCACGCATTTGGAGATCAATACAAGGCAACTGATAAAGTAATCAAAGGAAAAGGAACACTAACAATGTCATTTACTAACGAAGCTGGCGAAACGACTACTTGGAACGTTTACGATTTTAAGGGCGATGGTGTAGCCATGTCAATGTACAATACGGATGAAAGCATCTACGGATTTGCGCATTCATCATTTCAAATGGCATTGACCAAAAAATGGCCATTGTATCTTTCGACTAAAAACACGATTTTGAAAGCCTACGACGGACGTTTCAAAGATATTTTTGAAGAAGTTTACCAACAACATTACAAAGCCGATTTTGACAAAAATGGAATGGTGTACGAGCATCGTTTAATCGATGACATGGTAGCTTCAGCGATGAAATGGAATGGTGGATTTGTTTGGGCTTGTAAAAACTACGATGGCGATGTACAATCAGACACAGTAGCACAAGGATTTGGTTCGTTAGGATTAATGACTTCTGTTTTGGTTACACCAGATGGAAAAACTGTAGAAGCTGAAGCCGCTCATGGAACTGTAACGCGTCATTACCGTCAACACCAACAAGGAAAGAAAACGTCAACCAACCCAATTGCATCGATTTTTGCTTGGACACGCGGATTAGAACACCGTGGAAAATTAGACAACAACCAAGAGTTGATCAACTTTTGTAACACATTAGAGCAAGTTTGTATTGACACTGTTGAATCAGGAAAAATGACCAAAGATTTAGCGATGTTAGTAAAACCTGAAGGATTGACTGATGCTGATTATTTGACAACCGAAGATTTCTTGCAAGCTTTGAAAACCAATTTGGAAGCGAAACTAGGATAAACAATTTTCTAAATAAGTAAATGAAAGACGACTGTATAAGTCGTCTTTTTTTATTTCTTCCGGCTCTTAATTGGTAAACTGTACATATAGCCCAATGTAAGCTCTGAAAAATCAGCTTGACCAAAATTGGAATTGATAAATGCGCCTAAAAAAACATTGTGCTGTGGCGATTTATTGGTGTTAATTGCATACATTTTGGCTCCCAAACGTGAGGAAATTGTTTTCTTAATGTTGTAATACCAATTCAATTCACCTAACTGATAAACACCATCTACGTATTTTTCTTCGTTAATTTGCCAATCAAATTTGTAGGATGGCTTGTGCAAATTAATTCCCAGTTCAAACTCAATCCCAAAGTGACCTAGCAATAATTCACCACTACCAAAAACACCAATATTAGAAGCGTACCACGATGGATTGTCTCTGTATTCAGGATATAATTCAGCCACTAAAGGGCCATTTTCATTGATATAATCGTAATAATCTTTATACAAACGGTAATACAAACCATAGCCGTATTTGAAGGTTTTATTGATGATTTTTCCTGTAGACGCCGAAAATGCATACACATCTTTGCTATCATTATTGTACTTCGAAAGCACGCGTTGACCAAATCCAAATCGGGTTAAGAAATACCTTTGAGAAGTTTTATTATTTGTCTGGGTGAAATCTTCTGTTATAGCAATTTCTTTTTTGTTAAAATTCAACTGAGAGTAAACACTAAACAGAAACGTATTCAATCCATTATTAGGTAATCGAGTATGTCCGTTGGAATTGTGAAAATAACCCAAACCTAATTTGACTTTGTAGTCTTCTGACCGAACTAATTCGTAATACAAATTAGAACGAAAAGCCCAGGTAAAATGAGTGGAAATGGCTTTGTTATTGGGATTTTCAATTTCGTCGTAAATGGTTGAAAAATAAGAAGCTCCCAATCCCACTTTAAAATTGTAGCGGCTCGACCATCGGTTAAAAACTTTAAAATCAATGTAAGGAACTACAGAAATGGCATTCCCAAGTTGCGTAGAATTACCCAAACTAACATAGGAAAACGTCACTCCAGTTTCAGGATGATTGAGTTGTCGCTTCCACTCATGACCATCATCATTGTTGGTAGAACCAAAAGTAAATAAGACACCTTGCTGCGGACTCAAAGAGGGAAAATTGACGTTGGCTGTAGAGGTTTTGCCGATTGAATATTCTAACGCCGCAAAAGTATAATCTGATTTTTGACCTGATGAAATATAGCTAAACAGCATTGAAATTGCTAAAACAGAAAACGAAAGTATTTTTTTTTGCATTGATTAGTTGTTGAAAATCAATAGCAAATATAAACTAATTGTGTTATTCTTTCTCTTTTGATTTTTCTTCTACTTCTGCTAAACCTTTCAATTTTCGTATTTTAATTATGGCTCTATAACCCGCATTCAATCCCCAATTTTGGTTGGTGACTAATCGTTCGTTACCATCATAAAAAACAAATTGACCTGTATTAGGAAAGAACTCGCCAGTATTGACTGCTTCAATATGAATAATATTCAAACCTTCTTTCAAATTCAATTGATATCGCTTAAAACTTGATTCGAGGTCAACACTTTTAACAACCAATTCACCATTAAGCCAAATTCTTACATTATCGCCATCAATTGCACCATAATCTCTACAAGTGGTTGTTACTTCAGTAGTATAAACGACAAATTCACCCAAAAACATGTCGGAATTTAAAATCTCTTTGCTAATTCCTTCTCTTTTCATGTCATTTTGAATTTTCTCAGTGTAAAATTCAGACGGATTTCGTAAAGGTTCTTCTCTTGTGGGCGTTTTAATTCCTATTTGTGGTGCAATAGAAATTGATTTTAATATTTTTTCATCCTTGTTTTTACCAATACTGCTCTCAAATTTTATCGGCGCAGCAGCGGTGTCTACATCAATCTTTTTGACAGTTGCTTTGTTGTCTTTAACAGCGCCAATACGAATGGATTTCTTCGGATTTTCAAATTGTGAAAAACCAAATTGAGCTAACAAAAAGAAAAAAAACAAAAAGGAATAACGCATGTATTTTTTTGATAAAAGTATTTAAAAATCATCCTTTTTCAAACCAATCTTAACCATACATTAACATATGTTGTGTTAAAACCAAAGCTTTAATTGATGAAATTTGCATAAAATTATTCCTATGCCATCAAAAAAGATACCATTTCTATTTTTAGTACTATTATTTTGTACTAATAATTTATTTGCACAAGCAAAACACACTATCTCAGGAACCATTTCGGATGCTAAAAACAACGAAACTTTAATTGGTGTTAATATCAATTTAAAAGGAACTCGTTATTTTGCCATCACCAACGAATATGGCTTTTATTCGATTACCGTCCCGAGTGGAAATTATGAGATTGTAGTGAGTTATGTTGGTTATGAAACTGTTGAAGAAAAAATTGCTTTAACCGAAACCACCAAACGAAATTTCAATTTGACCGAAACAGGTGAACAGCTCAAAGAAGTTGTAATCACAGAAAAAACAACAACCAATACTCGAAAACCTGAAATGAGTGTCAATAAACTCTCAATCAATCAGATTAAACAAATGCCAGTAGTTTTGGGTGAAGTTGACATCATCAAATCATTGTTGTTCTTGCCTGGTGTAACCAATGCGGGCGAGGGCCAATCGGGTTTTAATGTGCGTGGTGGTGGAGCTGACCAAAACCTAATTTTATTAGACGAAGCCACAATTTACAACTCATCGCATTTATTTGGTTTCTTTTCTGTTTTTAACCCCGATGCTATCAAAGATTTAAAGCTCTATAAAGGCGGAATACCCGCTCGTTTTGGAGGAAGAGCTTCTTCTGTACTTGATATTTACCAAAAAGACGGAAATAGTAAAAATTTCAGCGTGAACGGCGGAATTGGGTTAATATCCAGTCGATTACTCGCTGAAGGTCCAATAGTAAAAAATAAAGGCTCTTTTTTAATTGGTGGTCGCGGTTCGTATGCCCATTTATTTTTAAAGTTATCCGACAATAAAAATTCCGCTTATTTTTATGATTTAAATACTAAATTAAATTATAAACTCAACAAAAACAACAACTTATACTTATCGGGTTACTTCGGACGCGATGTCTTCAAAATTGCAGAAAGTTTTATCAATACCTACGGAAATTCAACACTAAATTTACGTTGGAATCACTTGTTTTCGGATAAATTATTCTCAAATCTTTCGGTAATTTATAGTGATTATTATTACGGCTTAAACCTTGATTTTGCTGAATTTAACTGGGATTCCGGAATTAGAAATTACAACATCAAATACGATTTCAAATATTACGCGAATAGTAAACTAAAAATCAATTACGGCGCCAATGCATTGTATTACGATTTCAACCCTGGAGAAATCACTCCATCACGCGAAGGCTCTGGAATCAACTACAAACAATTAGAGAAAAAATACGCCTTCGAACCTGCTCTTTACATCGACGCAGAACAAAAAATAGGTCCAAATTTAAGCGTGCAATTGGGTTTGCGCTACAGTATGTTTTACCGCTTGGGAAATTCTACAGTCAATTATTATGAAAATGATTTACCTGTTTATTACGACCCTGAACTCGAAATTTATGAAAAAGCAACACCAGTAAGCTCTGAGTATTTTGGAAAAAACAAAACCATTGCTAGCTACGATAATTTCGAACCTCGATTCGCATTGGCTTATGAATTATCAGACAATAAATCGGTGAAAGTAGGTTACAATCGTATGGTGCAATACTTGCAACTGATTTCAAACACAGCTTCTCCTACTCCACTCGATGTTTGGACACCAAGTGACCGCTATATCAAACCTCAAATTGCCGACCAAATTGCCGTAGGTTATTTTGCTAATTTAAAAGAAGATGCGTTTTCAGTTGAAGTAGAAAGTTTCTACAAAACCATAAAAAACCGCATGGATTATATTGATGGCGCCGATTTGATTGCCAACGAAGCCATTGAACAAGTCATTCTAAATGGTGAAATGCGCGCCTACGGATTGGAACTTTTATTTAGAAAAAATACGGGAAAACTGACTGGTTGGGTGGCTTACACACTTTCCCGATCGGAACAAAAAACACCTGGTCGATTTGCCTATGAAACCGGAATTAATAACGGTGATTGGTACAAAAACGGGTACGACAAAACCCATAATTTGGCAGTAACAGGCGCCTACAAATACAACGATAAATGGTCGTTTGGCGCCAATTTCACCTTACAAACGGGTCAACCGGTAACCTATCCCAACGGAAGATATACTTATTACGAAGGCATATCCGTTCCTACTTTTGGCTTACGCAACCAAAATAATTTACCAACTTATCACCATTTGGATGTATCAGCCACTTTAATTCCAAAGAAAAACATCAACCGTAAATGGCAAGTGGAATGGGTTTTTAGCATTTACAATCTGTATGCTCGTAAAAATGCGGCTTCCATCAGTTTTGTTCAAGACGAAGAAACGGGTAAAAATGAAGCACAACGTTTATCTATCTTCGGAATTGTTCCCGCCGTTTCGTATAATTTTAAATTCTAATTCCATGAAAAAAATACTTTCCTTTCTCGTACTTATTACTTTTGCCAGCTGTCAAGATGTGGTCGATGTTGACCTCGAAACAGCAGCACCTCGATTGGTTATTGATGCCAACATTTTATGGCAAAAAGGAACACCTGGCAACGAACAAGTAATCAAACTTTCTACCACAACTGACTATTACAGTGCTATCGTACCACCAGTCACGGGAGCCACTGTATTTGTAACCAATAGCAGTAACACTGTTTTTAATTTTACCGACACGCAAAATAACGGACACTATATTTGTACTAATTTTGTCCCAGTTATCAATGAAACGTATACGCTAACAGTTCAAGTGAACGGTGTAACTTATGTTGCAACGAATACGCTTTTGGCAACTCCAACCATTGATAATGTCGAGCAAACCATAGTTGAAGGCATTGGCGAAGATTTAATCCAAGTCAAATTCTTTTTCCAAGACAACGGTTTTGAAGACAATGACTATTTGGTTTCAGTCAAAAAAGCGCAAAATGTTATTCCTGAATTAGGTGTTATCGAAGATCGTTTTTTTCAAGGCAATCAAATGTTTGGTTTTTACACGGACCGCGACTTAGAAGCGGGTAATCAACTTACATTCAAGCTACAAGGCATTTCGCGTCGCTACTACAATTACATGAGCAAACTGATCAATATTACAACTTCAGGCGGAAACCCTTTTGCAACGCCTCCAGCCACCTTGAGAGGAAATATTATCAACATGAGCAATCCCGATGATTTTCCTTTTGGGTATTTCCATATGTCAGAAATTGATACCAAAGAATATACGATTTTATAAGAAGCTAATCCAGCTATCCATTCCAAAAAAATGCAGTGGAAAACAGTTTTTAAAAGTATAAAACCGCTTCCGTTGGTCGCCGTTTTATCCTAAAAAAACTAAAGTTCTCCACTGCATTTTGTTTTCCATTGCTATCTGGGCTATTGGAAAGTACAAAGTGGAAAGTACAAAGTAGGAAGTCTTAACGAAGATAATTTTTAGCTAACTTTGTACTTTTTACTTTAAACTTTCAACTTAACAATGTCTTCCCACCACATCGTTCGCGACGACCAAGAACCTGCGCTAATCATAGCCAACGGCGCTGCTTGCAGTACTGAACTAATGAACCAATTACTCGAATGGTCGCCATTAGTCATTGTACTCGATTCGGCCATTGATCGTGTATTGGAATTAGGCATTAAAATCGATGTGCTTTTGGGCGATTTTGATCGTGGTTTTCAACCCGAAGTGTACCTCGAAAAACAATATCCGTTAGAAATTGTATATTCTCCCAACCAAGACAAAACCGATTTGGAAAAAGCCTTTGATTATTTAATAGAAAAAGGCCATAAAGCGGTCAATGTGATTTGGGCAACAGGCAAAAGAATCGACCATACGTTACACAATTTGACCATTGCAGCGAACTACTACAACCAACTCAAGATTGTTTTTTTTGATGATTATTCCAAAGCTTTCTTATTGCCAAAAAAATACCAAAAATGGTATGCAAAAAATACAATTCTATCGCTAATTCCAATCGGAACAGTGGAAAACATCACCACTGAAAACCTTTTCTATCCTTTACAAAATGAAACGCTACAACTAGGTTATCGCACCGGAAGCAGCAATCATGTCGCCAAAGATGGTATTGTTATCATTCTGTTTGAAAAAGGAGATTTACTACTAATTGAAAGTTGGGATTAGACAAAGTACAAAGTTAAAAGTACAAAGTGGAAAGTGGAAAGTCATTTGTTAGACTAAGAATTATAATTTGAACTTAAAAATAATAAAAGCCATGGAGAAAAATTTAGTCGTACGAACAAGAAAATTTGCTGTTGAATGCATGATTTTATGCTCTCATTTACCAAAAACAAGAGAATATAACGCTTATGTAAATCAATTAATTCGTTGCTCTAGTTCAGTTGGAGCCAATTATAGAGCTTCACAAAGAGCTAAATCAAATGCTGATTTTATAAATAAATTAAAAATTGTAGAGGAAGAAGTAGATGAATCCAATTTTTTCCTAGATTTACTTCAAGAAGTTTTAAAAATTCAAAAAACAGATACAATTATTTTTGAACCTTTGCTCAAAGAATCAAAAGAATTATTAGCAATTGTAATTGCAAGTATCAAAAAATCAAAATTAAACAATAGCAAATAATTTACAACAAAAGCATTTCGTACTTTGTATTTTATACTTTGTACTTTTAACTTTACACTTTGTACTTTAAATGAAATTCCAAGTCATCTCCGAATACCAACCTACAGGCGATCAACCGCAAGCCATTGAAAAATTATCTAATGGCATTCTCAATGGAGAAAAATTCCAAACGTTGTTGGGCGTTACAGGTTCGGGAAAAACGTTTACCGTTGCCAATGTCATTCAAAATGTTGAAAAACCGACGTTAGTTTTGGCACACAACAAAACTTTGGCGGCGCAATTGTACTCGGAATTCAAGCAATTTTTCCCTAACAATTCAGTGCAATATTTTGTTTCGTATTACGATTACTATCAGCCCGAAGCCTACATTCCGGTAACGGGAACTTATATTGAAAAAGATTTGTCTATTAATGAAGAGTTAGAAAAATTGCGTTTAAGCACTACTTCTGCTCTACTTTCGGGTCGTCGTGATGTGTTGGTAGTGGCTTCGGTCTCGTGTTTGTACGGAATTGGAAATCCGGTTGAGTTTCAAAAGAATGTGATTTCCATCGAAAAAGACCAAATTATTTCCCGAACCAAATTGCTACATCGATTGGTGCAAAGTTTGTATTCGAGAACGGAAGCTGAGTTTACACCTGGAACTTTTAGAATCAAAGGTGATACCGTGGAAATTTTCCCGAGTTATGCTGACGAACCATTTCGCGTTCATTTTTTTGGGGATGAAATTGAAGAAATTGAAGCCTTTGATGCCAAAACATCTCAGGTAATTGAAAAATACGAAAAACTCAACATTTATCCTGCAAATATGTTTGTGACGTCACCTGACGTATTGCAAGCTGCCATTTGGGATATTCAACAAGATTTGGTCAAACAAGTTGATTATTTCAAAGAAATTGGCAAACATTTAGAAGCCAAACGCTTGGAAGAACGCACCAATTTCGATTTGGAAATGATACGTGAATTAGGTTATTGTTCCGGAATTGAAAACTATTCACGCTATTTAGACCGACGTTTACCTGGAACGCGACCTTTCTGTTTGTTGGATTATTTTCCAGACGATTTTTTGATGGTTGTAGATGAAAGTCACGTGACGATTTCTCAAGTACATGCCATGTACGGTGGCGATCGTAGTCGTAAAGAAAATTTGGTTGAATTTGGTTTCCGATTGCCTGCTGCGATGGATAACCGACCGTTGAAATTTGAGGAATTCGAATCGATGCAAAACCAAGTCATTTATGTTTCTGCTACTCCAGCCGATTACGAATTGGAAAAAAGTGAAGGAGTTTATGTAGAACAAGTCATTCGCCCAACAGGATTATTGGATCCGATTATTGAAATTCGCCCGAGTTTGAATCAAATTGACGATTTAATTGAAGAAATTCAAGTACGTTGCGAATTGGACGAACGCGTTTTGGTCACGACTTTAACCAAACGAATGGCAGAAGAATTGACAAAATATTTAACTAAAGTCTCTATTCGTTGCCGTTATATTCACAGTGATGTGGATACACTTGAACGAGTAGAAATCATGCAAGATTTACGCAAAGGTTTGTTTGACGTGTTGATTGGAGTAAATCTGCTTCGTGAAGGTTTGGATTTACCCGAAGTTTCGTTGGTTGCGATTTTAGATGCTGATAAAGAAGGATTTTTACGCAGTCATCGTTCGTTGACGCAAACTGTGGGTCGAGCCGCTCGAAATGTCAATGGAAAAGCTATCATGTATGCAGATAAAATTACCGCTTCGATGCAAAAAACGATTGACGAAACCAATTACCGTCGTGAAAAACAAATCGCTTACAATACCCAACACAACTTGCAACCCAAAGCGTTGAACAAAAGCTTAGGCAATGCGTTGAGTGGCAATTCAGTATCAACGCAATATTACGAAGACAAAATAGCAAAAGCAGCCGAACCCGAAAGTTTGTATTTATCGAAACCCGAAATCGAAAAGAAAATCCGTGAAGCCCGAAAAGCCATGGAAAAAGCGGCCAAAGAATTGGATTTTATGCAAGCTGCAAAGTTGCGTGATGAGATAAAAGCGTTACAAGAAAAAATATAAATACGACATTTTACGTATTTCTCTACTTTTTAGTTCTTCATAAATTAGCTTTACTAAAGCTACGATTATGAAAAAACTACTTCTCTTAGTATTAACGATTTGGGCAACATTATTACATTCTCAAAACGGAGCACACACTCCAAGTGATTGGGTTCAAGATGCTTTTTTTAGTAAAGACGGAAAAAAGTGTTTGACCATTTCAACTGCAGAAACCATTTTGTGGGATGCGAACACAAAAAAACCAATTTGGATAAAAAAAACCGCTGACTTCGGTGTACCTTACAAAATGTTCTATTCTTTTTTCACGACGGCCGATCCTGATTTGAATTTCATCCTAATCAAAGATAATATGGGCGTTCGGAATCTAGTTAATTTGAATAGTTTTCAAGTGAATCGATGGAATTATGACCAATGTAAATTCACTTTCGACGGAAAAATTCCTGTAATTGAATACAATTTCGAAAAAAAGAATGCCAACAAATTGGTATTAATTGATCCTAAAAATTTTCAATCTGAAATCATCGCCGAAAAAATCAATTCAATAAATGTTTATGGATCGGGTAAGAAGATTAATATCCTCAGAAAAAAAGGAAATGACCAAAACGATTTTTCTAATGCCAAAGTGTATGATGTAGAATCCAAAAAAATTGTTGAAGAAAACAACGAACTTATTGACAGATACAGTGATATTTATTACACTAAAAATGGCAACTACATTATCTACGGAAAAAGTGAAATCAAAATTAAAAAAGCAAATAATACTAGTGTAACCATCAAGACCAGCAATCCGAATGTGGATCAAATTTCTTCTTATGCGCAACGCTTGTGCCCGACATACGATCAACCTGAAACGGTGAAAATGTTAGAACATAAAAAACTACAAGATGGTTATTATTTAAGCTTCATCAGCACTTATGATATCAATACAGGTCAACTGATTGATAGTTTTGAACTTACCAATACCAACGAAAAAGCGAATGAAATTGCGACAACTAATAACCTATCTAAGTACAAGACTTTGGAAGAAGAAAATCGCATATTGAACCTTCCTGAGAATGTATTAAAGCGTCGAATTCAAAACATTCAAGGAAATACGTATTACAACACGAATACCAAAGGAATTTATTATGTAGTTCCAGACAAACCTATTTATGAAGGCGAACTGTTACAGGTGATGGCTTTACACGACGATCCCAAACAAAAAATGGAAGTGTATGAAAAGTACGAAAACTTAGAAAATCCAACTATCTATAAAAAAATAACGGGCAAAAAAACATGTAATCATTGCAATGGCAAAGGTTATATATCCAATTCGTACCAACGAACTGTTGCCGATTACGAATATACGACTGGAAAAAAATTAGTAGAAACCACAACCCATACCAATTCGTGTGGTAATTGTGGCGGTTGCGGGTTGACTCCAACATTTTAGTTGAATTTCAAATTTGTAACACCTAATCGGTTACAATACTCTTATTAAAGCAGCTTTTTTATACCTAAAATTGTATAACTTTACTTTATCAATTTTTTGGTTATGAAAAAGATGTTTTTGTTGGCGCTATTTCTTCCTTTGGTTTGTTTTTCACAATACGAGAAACAAATCGATTCGTTGCAAAAAATAATTTCAAAAACAAAAGATATTGATGAAAAAGGGAATCAACTGGCCGAATTAGCCTTACTTTATTTGGATTCTGACGTTGAAAAAGCTACTCCCATTTTAGACCAATTAAAAGCACTCAACAAGAATAATGAATGTCCGAAATGTGAAGCCTATTCGTGGTTGTATCGCGGTCACATGACTTCGCGACTCGGAAAAATAAAGGAATCGATTTTGTTGTATGAAAAGGCTTTTCAAAAGGCTAAAACATTCAACGACGATTACATTTACCTCAAAGCAAAAGCACACATTGCACAATCGCTATTGGATTTGAATCAAGCCAATGAAGCCGAAAAACTACTTTTGAAAACGGTCGAAGAATACCAAACTACACCCAAAAGGATTGGCTTGGAAGATTTTTATTATTTATTAGGTTCCATTAATTATGAAAAAAGAAATTTAAACCAAGCACTCGATTACCTCATCCAAAGTGAAACCATAATCAAGGCTACTGATCCTGATGGTGTGTTTTTCAAAATTGCAATTCTTGGTGAAATCACTCACATCTATAGGGAGTTGAAGAACAAAACCAAAGCTTTTGAAACGAATAAAAAAGCAATGGAAATCGCAAGAAAAACAAACAATCAAATGATTTTGATGCAAACTTTAATTGATAATGGGATATTGGAAACCCAATACAACAATCCTAGAGAAGCCATCAAAATACTCGCAAAACCGTATGAGTTTTATACCAAAATGCAGTATCCTTTGTTGCAAAGTGCGAGCGCCAAAGCCTTGGGTGAAGCGTACAATAAGACAACAAACTATTCCGAGTCTTCAAAGTTTTTAACTAGTGCAGAAAAATTCTATGGAGAAAGTAATGACACCAAAACACTAATTGAAATTTACTGCTATCAAGCCAATAATTCTTCAGCCTTAAACCAACTTCCTGAGGCACAAAATTACCTTTCAAAGGCAAAAAAACTAATTGGAAACGATGCTGTGAGTTCACAAAATGTGTTGTATTTGGATTCGTATGCCTTTTTCTTAAAATCTAAAAATGATTTTGCTGGAGCGTTTTCTATGCTAAAAAAAAGAGATTCTATCACCAATTTGGTCAACGATCTACTCAATAATGATACCTTCCAAAACCTTGAAACCAAATACCAAGCCAACAAAAAAGAACAAGAGCTGAAATTACTCTCTGAAAAGTCAAAACTACAAAACATCATTTATCTGAGCTTACTCGGCTTTTTGGTTGCTCTTGGAGGATTTCTATTTTATGGTTATCGAAATAAAATCAAAACCGCTGAAAAACTAAAAGAATTGAACGAACTCAAATCGCGTTTCTTCGCCAATATTTCACACGAATTTAGAACGCCATTGACGTTGATTAAAAGTCCGGTGCAAAGTTTGAAAAGTGAAATCAATAACGAAAATCAGCAATCCAAACTCGATTTGATCGACAAAAATTCTAATCGAATGTTGGAATTAGTCGACCAATTATTGGAACTTTCTAAAATCGACAGCGGAAAATTGCAATTGCTTTTAAAAGAAGGAAACATCAGCACTTTCTTAAATTCAATCGTTGAACCTTTTGAATACCAAGCAAAAGAAAATCAGTTGGTTTTCAGTTCTAAAATCGAAAAAACTAATCAAAATCATCATTTTGATAAAGATGTGATCGAAAAAATAGTGACTAATTTACTATCGAACGCCTTAAAATATACTCCAGAAAATCAAACTATTTCATTCTCTTCTTCCATCGAAAATAAACAATTGAAAATAGTCGTTTCCAATTCGGGTTCCGAACTTAAAAAAGAGGATTTACCCAAGCTTTTCGAACGTTTTTATCAAAAAAATGAATCACAGAAAGGCATCGGAATTGGTTTGGCTTTGGTCAAAGAATTGGTCGAATTGTACCAAGGCAAAATTGAAACCCAACTGGAAAATGGTGTTTTGAGTTTTAACGTTGAAATCCCAATAGAATCAACCGTTTCAAATGCTGTTGTTGTTACAAAAGAAGCTCAAAAAGTAACTACAAATGAAGAAATAATTTCCGACAATGAACTTCCTGTGCTATTGATTGTAGATGATAATCAAGAAATCAGAACTATTTTAAAAGATATTTTCAAAAATAATTACCAAATTCTACAAGCTCAAGATGGTGAACAAGCATTAGCCATTGCCTTGAAAGAAATTCCAGATTGTATCATCTCCGATGTGATGATGCCAAAATTAGACGGTTTTGAATTCACTAAAGCAGTAAAGTCAAACGAGCTAACTTCATTCATTCCTGTTATTTTATTAACCGCAAAAACATCGGACGAAGCGCATTTGGAAGGTTTAAAAAGCACCGCGGATGCGTATCTGACCAAACCATTCAATAATGATATTGTCAAAGAAACCGTTATTCAATTACTTAACGAACGAAAAAAACTACACGATCGTTATAGTCAAGAATTGGTTTTGAAACCAACTGATATTGTCATCAATTCGGCCGATGAAAAATTCCTTGAAAAACTGCAACTTGTTTTGGATAAAGAACTTTCTAACGCTGATTATTCTGCCGACGATTTTGCTTCGTTTATGGGAATGAGTCGTATGCAATTGCACCGAAAATTAAAATCATTGCTCGGAGTTTCCACCACCGAATTCCTTCGAAAAGAACGCCTTAAAATGGCAACAACTTTACTCAAAAACACCAATGTTACCATTGCAGAAATTGCCTATAATGTTGGTTTTAATGATGTGTCGTATTTCATTCGATGCTTTAAAGAAGTGTACAACTGTACGCCTTCTGAGTACCAAGAAAAACCATAATTCATCACCCAAAACCCTTGATTTTAAAGGCGTGTAACATTGTGTTACATTTGTCCAATAGGTTGATACAATAGTTTTATTAGTTGTTGTTTTCTATGCTCACATTTGCAATGTACAATCAAAGCAAATGAGTGATGAAAAACAAAATTCAAATTACAAAACTAATTGTTATTGTTTCGTTATTTTCAACTAATCTACAAGCGCAATTTTTAGATAATTTGGCTAAAAAAGCCGAAAAAGCGGTAGAACGAACTGTGGAACGAAAAGTCGAAGAAAAAGCCGAAAAAAAGACGGAAGAAGGCATGGATAAAGTGCTGAATCCAAAAAAGAAATCAGGAAAAAATGGTCCAACTACTGAAAACACAGACAAGAATTCGAAAAAGAAAAAATCTGCCAAATCTGCCAACGATTTTGTTGCAGGCACCAAAGTGATTGCTAGTGATGATTTTACTCAAGATGCAGTTGGCGATTTTCCTGTGAATTGGTCTACCAATAGTAGTGGTGAAGTGGTAACGTTTGACGGTTCGGATACCAAATGGCTCAAATTGTCTGACAAAGGTAACTTTACTCCTATCAATTTTAAAAAGCTTCCTGAAAATTGCACTTTCGAATTTGATGTGTATTCTACCGATGGATTTTCGTATTACTCTTCACCATTAAAAATTGCTTTTATCGAGACCAAAAAGAAAAACGACTACTTGCAATGGAGCGAGTTCAAAAATGGTAAAGAAGGCGTAATCATGGGTTTGCATCCGCAAGTTGCTGGCGGACAAGCCAAAGGAATATCGTTTTTTAGTGTCATCAATAATGGTGGCGAAATCATGAGAAACGATGTGGAAACCGATACTTATAGTAATAGTAACAATTCGGCTCGGGTTCAAATTTGGCGTCAAAAAAACCGCTTGCGCATGTATGTCAACGGCGATAAAATTTGGGATTTGCCCAACGCATTCCAAGACGAACAATACAACGGAATTGTATTCTACATTCAAGGATACCACGAAAAAGACGATTGCTATTACATCGCTAATCTTCGTTTGGCTGAAGCCGGAAAAGACACACGTCATAAATTGATCGAAACGGGAAGTTTTAGTACCAATGAAATCCTTTTTGATGTTAATAAATCAACCATAAAGTCGTCTAGTGCTACTGTTTTAGAAGAACTGGGAATCGCTTTGAAAGAAAATCCGAAAGTAAAAGTTAACATCATTGGACATACGGATAGCGATGGAAAAGAAGCAGACAATTTGAAATTGTCACAACAACGCGCCGAAAGCGTCAAAACGTATTTAAATAAAAATTTTAGTATCGAAAACAACCGAATGACAACGGAAGGTAAAGGTGAATCAGAGCCTCTTTTCACAACCAATACTGAAGAAGCCAAAAAACAAAACCGTAGGGTTGAATTTAAAATTATCCAATAAAAATTTTCTCCTAATTCTTGTTCGATGTCGGATAAAAAAAAGACCAAATACGTGGGCAAAATAGAAGAATTGCCTTCCAAAACCATCTTCATAAATGTGAATCATTTAGAGAAAGGCAACTACGAATTGAACATCGTTTTAAAAAACAAACTGATTTTAAAAACATCATTTACAAAAAAATAGTTATGAAAAAAATACTGCTTATTCTATTGAGTTTACCTCTTTTTATTCAGGCTCAAATTGGTGTGAATACTACCACTCCCAACGCGATGTTGGATGTAAATTCTACCAACAACGGAATGTTGATTCCAAGAGTGAATTTAACCTCAATTTTGGATAATACAACTGTTGTTAATCCGCAAGGTGGCGCTTTGGTTACCTCAACTGTAGTGTATAATACTACTGCGGCTGGTGTTGCTCCAAATAATGTTTTACCTGGATTTTATTATTGGAACAATACACTTTTGCGCTGGATTCCAATTGGCGGAACCAATGATTGGTCGTTGAACGGTAATACCGGAATTACATCGCCAGCAGCTCCGGCAGTTTACGGAACTTCTACTATTGCTACAACTTCTAATTATATTGGAACTACTGATAATAATGACGTAACTGTTGCGACTAATAACATTGAACGTATGCGTGTGGAACGAACTACAGGTGATATCGGAATTGGAATTGCCGATCCGACTGAAAAATTACACGTAAGTGATATTTCCAATACTACAAAAAGTACTATTTTGGGCGAAGCACAGCAACTTACTACAGGTACTGATTATCAAAACATTGGAGTTCGCGGAATTGGTCGCGGCACATCGGCTTGGGGTTACGGTATCGGAATGATGGGAATGGGAGATACTTCTACCAGTTATTTTTCAACTGGTGTTTATGCGCATTTAGGAAATACAATACCTGCTTCAACAACCACTAATCAAGCGTTGTTTGCCAATGGAAATAATTTGGGTTATTCGGGAATTTTTACAGGCGGAAATGTCGGAATTGGAACTACAGCTCCGAGTCGATTGCTACACCTGAATAGCGCTACCAATGGCGCTTTACGCCTTGTTGACGGAACACAAGCCAATGGTAGAGTTTTGACTTCGGATGCCACTGGTGTAGCTACTTGGCAAACGCCCGGAATTGATAATATTGTAGGTGTTTTAAGTGGAACTGGAGTAAGTATACCTTACAATCAAACGGCGAACTTTTTGCAAACAGGTTCGTACATCACATTGCCACCCGGACGTTATGCGGTAAATGTGACGATGCTTTTGGCTCGAAATTCGACTTCATTACCTTCACCTAACAATTCGTTTTTTTGGGTGCGATCGACTTTTTCGGATAGCGCAGGTGTGAATCCGGTTTCTTCGCCTGATATTGTGGGTTCTACTTTGGCGAGTGGAAACTTTGGCGGAACGAGCGTGTATGCGATGCTCACTGGAACCATAGTCATCAACAACACAACGGCCGGAAATAAAACCTATTATTATGTGGCTGGGAGAACTGTTTTTTCCAACACCACCGAAACCTTAACGGGTTTTGGAAGCACGTATTGGTTGGAAGATAATATTATTGCGTACCGATTGAATTAGTTTTTTTACCGCAAAGACGCAAAGCAAGCGCAAAGGTCGCGAAGTTTTTAAAAATTAGTTTCTTGTACGACGAGATTGCCCTAGCCCAGATTGGAGAGGAAAGCTTTTTGAAGCAGCAATTGAGTTGTACTTACCGAACTAACGCGACCAACGGAAGCGCTTAGTTCGGTTTAGTAAAACCAATTGAGGATTTAAAAACTTGGAACGCAAAGCTGGAGATTGCTTCGCTAAAAAGCTCTCAATGACGCTAATTAAATAGGCAATTCCATCACATAATCGTCCATGATGTAGCCGTAACCGATGTCAAATTGTTTTTCTTCGACGATTTTAAAACCGAGTTTTTCATAGAAATCTTTGGCTTTGTTGAAGCGATTGACCGTGAGAATTAAAGTTGAATTGTTCGCCTCACGAGCTATTTCACTAATGTGATTAATAAGCATTTTTCCGATGCCTTTGCCTTGAATTTGGGGCAATACGTAGAGTTTGTGGATTTTGGTTTTGTTGGTGTTTTCGAAATTGATTTCATAGGAAGCAAAACCGATATATTGACCTTCGTCTTCCACTAACAAAAATGGTTTTGGATGTTGCAACTGTTGGGTTAACGATGGCAAACTGTACATCATTTCCATCATATAATCGAATTGCTCTTGGGATAAAATATGTCCGTAAGTTGAAGGCCAAATTTGGTGCGCCAAATCATGAACAATAGGCAACTGTTCTTGGGTTGCAACTGAAATTGTCATTACTTTTTAAGGCGTTTTTGTTCTCGTGCCAACAAGGTGTTTTTGAGTAACATGGCAATCGTCATTGGGCCAACTCCACCAGGAACTGGAGTGATGAATGAGGCTTTTTTGACTACGTTTTCAAAATCAACATCACCAGTAATTCGGTAGCCTTTTTCAGAAGTTTCGTCTGCTACTCTTGTAATTCCGACATCGATAATCACCGCATCGTCTTTGATCATTTCGGCTTTGAGGTAATTGGGAACACCTAGAGCTGTGATGATTATATCAGCTTGTGAAGTGATTTGATTGATGTTTTTGGTATGACTATGTGTCAGCGTAACAGTTGAATTACCTGGGAAACCTTTTCTTCCCATTAAGATACTCATGGGGCGACCTACAATGTGACTACGACCAATAACTACGGTGTGTTTTCCGGCTGTATCAACGTTGTAACGTTCTAATAATTCTAAGATTCCGAATGGCGTTGCTGGAATAAATGTACTCATATCGAGTGCCATTTTTCCGAAGTTTTCGGGATGAAAACCATCGACGTCTTTGCTTGGGTCAATCGACATGATAATATGTTGCGTATCGATTTGGTCGGGTAACGGAAGTTGCACAATGAAACCGTCAATATCGTCGTTTTCGTTCAAATCATTGATTTTTTTGAGCAATTCAGTTTCTGAAGTTGTACTTGGCATTTTGATCAAAGTTGATTCAAATCCAACGCGTTCACAGGCTTTTACTTTGCTGCCAACATACGTTAAACTTGCGCCATCATTACCAACGATAATTGCGGCTAAATGTGGTACTTTTTCGCCGTTGTCTTTCATTTTTTGAACCTCAGCAGCGATTTCGTTTTTGATGTCTTCTGATACTTTTTTTCCGTCTAAAATGGTCATTGTTGTATTGTTGTTGTTTTTAGGTTAGCCACGAATTCACAAATTAAAAATCAGTAAATTCATAAAAAATATATCGAATAAAAAAGACGCGATAAATCGCGTCTGATTATTATCTCATTCCTTTCATTCCGCCCATCATTCGCATCATGTTTTTGCCACCTGGACCTTGCATCATTTTCATCATTTTACTCATTTGGTCGAATTGTTTCATCAACTGATTCACCTCTTCGATTTTGCGTCCGGCTCCTTTGGCGATACGTGTTTTTCGTTTCATATCGATAATCGAAGGTTTGCTTCTCTCTTTGGGAGTCATCGAATAGATAATCGCTTCTACGTGTTTGAAAGCGTCGTCTTCAATTTCGACATCTTTGAGTGCTTTTCCGGCGCCAGGAATCATGCCAACTAAGTCTTTCATGCTTCCCATTTTTTTGATTTGTTGAATTTGAGCCAAGAAATCATCAAAACCGAATTCGTTTTTAGCAATTTTCTTTTGGAGTTTACGTGCTTCTTCTTCATCATATTGCTCTTGTGCTCTTTCTACTAACGAAACTACGTCACCCATTCCGAGAATACGATCGGCCATACGCGAAGGATAGAACACGTCTATTGCGTCCATTTTTTCGCCAGTTCCGATGAATTTGATGGGTTTGTTTACAACCGATTTAATTGAAATGGCCGCTCCACCTCGCGTATCACCATCTAACTTGGTCAAAATTACACCGTCAAAATCAAGTCTGTCGTTGAAAGCTTTGGCCGTATTTACTGCGTCTTGACCTGTCATCGAATCGACCACGAATAAGGTTTCTTGCGGTTGAATGGCTTTGTGAACGTTGGCGATCTCGGTCATCATTTCTTCATCCACGGCCAAACGACCTGCAGTATCGACAATGACTACGTTAAATCCGTTAGCTTTAGCGTAAGCGATGGCTTTGAGTGAAATATCGACCGGATTTTTATTTTCAGGTTCAGAGTATACTTCTACTCCAACTTGTTCACCCACTACGTGCAACTGATTAATAGCTGCTGGACGGTAAATATCACAAGCTACCAAAAGTGGTTTTTTGTTCTTTTTGGTTTTAAGATAATTGGCTAATTTTCCGGAAAAGGTCGTTTTACCCGAACCTTGTAAACCCGACATTAAAATTACGGTTGGATTGCCCGAAAGGTTGATTCCTGCTGCATCACCGCCCATTAATTCGGTTAACTCATCTTTAACCAATTTCACCAATAATTGTCCAGGCTCTAAAGTGGTTAAAACGTTTTGACCAATTGCTTTTTCTTTTACTGTAGTGGTAAATTCTTTGGCAATTTTAAAATTCACGTCGGCATCTAACAATGCTCTTCGCACTTCTTTCAAAGTTTCAGCTACGTTTACTTCGGTGATTTTTCCGTGTCCTTTTAGAATGTGGAACGCTTTATCTAATTTATCGCTTAAATTATTGAACATGGTGTACTATTTTGTAAAAATGAAGTGCAAATTTAAGCATTTGAAATTGAACTAGGAAAGTTATTATAAAGAAAAAACCATCCCGATTTTGAACAGGATGGTTTTTAAAAGCACTAGTAGTAGGTAGTGTTAATTTTTTTCGAAAGTTAAATAATCAGTTCCGCCGTTACCGCCGCTCACGTGAACCAATTGGATTTTGGTTGCAGTGTAAGAAATAATGTTCCAATCCTCAGTTAAATCGGTAAAATCTGCTGGTGATGAAAATGCAATATTAAAGTCTAAGTCGTTACTTGGGCTATCGTCACCACTATTGTCGTTGGTTACAGACCAAGATCCGTTGTAGGTATTGGTACCATTTGTTGCAGACAATGCGCCACTAGCTGCAAAGGTAAAATTGTAGCCTGTAAAGTGGCTGGTTTCGTTATTTCCTGAATCTTCAAAAAAAGTAATTCGCCATGTTCCTTGAGCAGCTGTAGCAATAACTGGTGTTGGATCTTGAAAATTTGAGTTCGAATTATCGTCATCTGAGCTACACATTGAAGCTACGTTGAGCATGAATAGCATTGCTAAAATTGGGATTAATTTTAATGTTTTCATAATAATTTGTTTTTAAAATTTAGGGTTATTGATTATAATTTGGTAAAATTTAAGTAGTCAGTTCCTCCATTTCCGCCACTTACATGTTTGAGACGGATAACTGTTGTTGTGTATTCTAATATAATCCAGTCTTCTTCAAAATTTTCTAAATCTGGATTAACGAAAGTGAATTCAATTTTATTATATCCGCTGTCAATATAAGTAGACCATGTTCCAAGTGTAGTTATACTATTTTTTGTGACTTCAATATTACTGTTTCCAAAAAAAGTAAAATTATAGCCATTGTAATCACTTGTTTCTATGGTTCCTTCTTCATCAAAATAGGATACATACCAAGTGCCTGTCGTTAACACTTGTGCAAAAGTGGGATTTCCTGTACCTACATCGTCATCACAATCGTCAATAGAACTATCGATAAAACTCTCCAACTCGCTATTTGAATTGATTACAACAGGATTTCCGCTTGAATTAGTAACCGAAATTGGATATGCAATAGCCGCAATTGTGTTAGATGTCAAACCAAAAATAAAACTATAAAATTGTGTATTACTTTGAATAGTGATTGAATTAGCGATTTGATTACTAGAATTATAAGTATTGACAACTATTGGATAATTGAATGAAATACAATCGATTTCATTTAAACCATCGTCTGAATCACAGTTTAAAACTAAATTGTGAAACTCATTATAATTACTTATTGTTTCTGTTGAAAAATTTTTATATACAACAGTAATTGGGTAGGTAAAATACACTATATCATTACCTGCTACATTGTCCTTTATATCTTGAACTGTTTGGTAATCTTCTTTTGTATAAACGTTTACTTGATTACCATTAACAGTTATTGTTACAGGTAATTTTATACTAAAACCACTACAGTTATCCAAGACATTATCACATTGCGTAGGGTTTTGTGAGGTTCTGGAAATTAATTTTGCCAACGGTGAACCTACAACAATATTTTGAGGAGCAACAGGCGTTTCAATGATTTCCTCCTCTTCTTTTTGGCACTGTATTAATGCAAAACTTAAAGTAAGAATCAAGAGTAATTGTATCGTTTTCATATATCCTTTATTTAGCATTTGAAAGTAAAACATTTTGTTTAAAAAAAACCCTACCTAGAAAAAATGTTTTTTTTTATTTTTTAACAAATTTGGTTTGATATACTGAGCCAGTTCCTTCATAAACTAACAATTGATAAATGCCTGAAGAAAGATCAGAAACATTAATTTGCTGACTTGTTAAATTATTTTGAAAAATAATTCTTCCGGAAATATCAACAATTGTATAGGCTACTATGTCATCCAAACCTTCTATTTCAAGCCAATTTTCACACGGATTAGGTGCTGTTTTTAAAGTTATAACTGATATTTCTGAATTATCAACAGACAAAGCGCCTTGGCTTATTCTAGCGGTAGTTCCTCCTGTTACATACACACTATTGTCTGAACCAAAATCAAAATCTACTGGATAACCACTTGATGTTGCTAGAGTCCATGCCGATGCTCCATTGTTGTCTACCTTACATACTGCCATTTGTGACATTGTCCCTCCTGTCAAATAAACAGCATTTTGAGTATCAATTTTCATTTGCGCGTGCGCCAACAATGAAAAACTAGGACCATCAGCATCAAGATTTTGCCAAAGAACATTGCCTTCTGTATCGTATTTAATAAAAGCAACACCATAACCTACATCTGGAGAACCTCCAATTATCGGATTATTTTGACCATCAACTTCTACACGAGTACCAATTATATTATTAATGCGTGACCAAATTACAGCTCCTGTTGGACTTAGTTTTGTTAAAATACTTCCAGAACTCAAACCATTAATGGTATATGTATTACCAAAAGCATCACCACAAGCATCTCCAGATGAAAGACTGTTAATTCCTCCTGTATTCCACATAAAAGTCCCTGTACTACTTATTTTACTGTAGCTGTTTGTACTTCCAACGCTTGCACGATGCATGACAATAATATGATTATCAGGAGTAAATTTAAAATTAAAAGGTCCACCATTACCTGAATCAAAATACGTCATCAATGATTGTCCAGTAGAACTGAACTTTTTGATTGTAGTAACCAAACCATTATTTCCCATTCCAAGACCTAAAACGTAAATATCATCGTTGGCATCAATCAAACATTTTCGGGTGGAAGAGCCATCAAAATTAGTCTCATATACCACACGCCAAAGTAAATTTCCTGACGAATCGTATTTCATTAAGATACTATTTACACTGACTGGATTTGAAAACCCAGAACGTACACTACCCGAAACCAAAACATTGCCTTGGCTATCGGTCTCAATCCATGTTGCTGCTTCATTAAGCGTTGGATCAGTGTTGTTATAAGCCACTTCCCAAACAATCTCACCCGATGAGTTGCGTTTCACAATTGAAATGTCACCTGCAGGGTTATTGTCCCAGTAAGCCGTATACACGTTATCACTTTGATCTAATGCAACAGCAACTCCACTTGGAAAATTAGACCAAACTACTGTAGCTTGCGAAAAGGACAAAAAAGACATTAAAATTGTCCACATATAAAGTATTTTTTTCATAACTTAAAGTATTAGTAATTAATCAATAAAGTTCGTCATCAATTTTTAGTTTAGTAGTGACATAAGTCACCGATTTGAATTCTCAATACATGTATTTTTGTAAAAACTTCTTACCTAAAAAACATTTTGATTAATAGTTACCCTACTTAAAAAAAAAATATAACTTTACAATTCTAATTTTTACTCATGTCATCAATTTCATCTTTATCTGAAGTTTGCAAGGAATCGATTTATACCGATTTTTTTAAAAAACACGCCAAAGCATTACGCAATTATTTGTTGTATAAATTTGGCAACCAAGATCAGGCAGAAGACATGACGCAGGAAGCCTTTATCAAACTATGGCAAAATTGTAAAGACGTTCCTTTAGAGAAAGCTAAATCATACATTTATACTATTGCTAATAATTCTTCTTTGAATATTATTGCCCACGAAAAGGTGAAATTGAATTTTCAAAAAAACAATGCGCTTAATGATCGTTCCTATGAAAATCCCGAATTTATATTAGAAGAAAACCAATTCAAAGACAAATTACTTTCAGCCATCGACAGACTCAACGAAACCCAACGAGTGGCTTTTTTGATGCATCGCATTGATGGAAAAAAATACGCTCAAATTGCCGAAGAGCTAGACATTAGTGTAAAAGCCGTGGAAAAACGCATTCATTTGGCCTTGTTAGAATTACGAAAAGAATTTGAACATTTTAGGTAGGGTAAAGTTTCATCAATATGTTTTGATTGCATAACCTTTAAATCTAACATCATGAAACAAATTACACTTTTATTTATTTTTTCTCTACTAAGTCATTTTTCAAACGCTCAAACTACTTTCCAAAAAGTGTTTGGCGGAACTGCTTCAGATAATGGTAATTATGTTATTCAAACAACAGATGGCGGATATATTATAGCGGGATCTACAACTAGTATAGGTGAAGGTGGCAGAGATGTTTATGTAGTTAAAACAAATGCTGCTGGAGCAATTCAATGGACCAAAACTTTTGGTGAAGCATTTGATAACGAATACGGTTATTGCATCCAACAAACTGCCGATGGTGGTTATATTGTTTCTGGTCAAGGAGCATTTGATGGATTTAGTGGTGAAATAGACTTTTATCTCATTAAATTAACTGCTACAGGCGAAACGTCATGGA
The DNA here is from genome assembly GCA_964414655.1 of uncultured Flavobacterium sp. GTDB lineage: Bacteria > Bacteroidota > Bacteroidia > Flavobacteriales > Flavobacteriaceae > Flavobacterium. Next base: position 92,527 of record CAYPXI010000007.1, read on the forward strand.
CAAAAACCTACGGTGGAAATGGTCTTGAAGCTGCATATGCTGTTAGACAAACTTCTGATGGTGGTTACATAATGTGTGGACAAACACCCGCATTTGATACTAATAATTTCAGAGCTTACTTGATCAAAGTAAATGCTACTGGAGATATCACTTGGACAAAAGCCTTTGCAAGCTATGGCTATGAAACGGGTAAAGATGTGCAACAAACGGCTGATGGTGGTTACATTTTTCTAGGTGAAACAGATATCAACTTTGATGGTTCAGGCGATCTTTATCTTATAAAAACAAATGCCTCAGGCGATGTAACTTGGTCAAGAGCAATTGGAGCTGCTGATACTGAAGAAGCTTCTGAAGTAAAACAAACTCCAGATGGTGGATATATTATAACAGGAAGCGCTTACGGAGCTGGATCGCTTTCCAGAGATATGCTTTTAGTAAAAGTTAATTCACTTGGTGTTACGGAATGGTCTAAAACATATGGAAGCACTGTAAATGATGTTTCAAGATCAGTTACTTTAACTAGTGATGGTGGTTATGCCATTTGTGGCTCATCTTGGGGTTTTAATGTAGATGAAGATTATGAAGTATATGTTGTTAAAACGAATGCTTCTGGTGTGGTTCAATGGTCAAAAACCTATGGTGGTCCATCCTTGTATGGTGATTACGGATTCTCAATCCAACAAACAAATGATAATGGTTTTATCATTACTGGTGAAGCTTATAGTTTTGGTGTTGGATTTAAAAATATCTACTTAATTAAAACTGATTCAAATGGAAATAGCGGATGTAGTAATCAAGGAACTGCTGCAACAGTAACTTCAAATGCCGTTTTACAAAACATTTCAACAACTACAACTGTTTTATCTGGCGGAACTGCTGCAAATCCAGCAACATTGTCTCATACTGGTGGTACACAAACTGATATTTGTGCTGTTTTATCTACTCCAGAAGAAATGAATAATGAAGGCTCAATTATGGTATATCCAAATCCTTTTTCGGATGTTGTTACAGTTGAGTTACCTAATTTTGCTTCAACAACAAGAGTCATAATTTATGATATTACTGGAAAATCATTGGCAACTTTTGAATTGAATAGTCAAAATAATAGTATAGATTTGTCTACTTTAAATAGTGGAATTTATTTTTGTGAATTGGTTTCAAATAACAATAGGAAAACTATTAAGTTGATTAAAAAATAAGATAATTCAATTTTAATATGATAGCGTTTTTGGGAACTAGACACAAAACAGGGTGTTTTATTTTGATTGCTCCATTAGTGGCAGTTTTTCTTGTAAGTTTTTCTAAATTCAAAGAAAACACAAAGCCCGATTATCTTATTATTGGATGTGATACATCTATTGTTTACTTTAAACAACAAGTACTTCCAATATTGCAAACTAAATGTATTATGTGTCATAATCCTAAAAATCAAAAACACGGTGTTATATTAAATAATTATGAAAACATTATAGCAACCATTGAAGTTGAAGATGATGATAATAGTGATAAAAATGAATTAGCCAAAGTAATCATCAGAGGTAAAATGCCTCCTTATTCACATGAAAAATTAACTGTTCAACAAAAGAAAACTCTTTTAAAATGGATTCAACAAGGCATGCCGAATAATAGTTGCGAAGAAAAATTGGAAATTGCAAAATCAAATTTTACCTTTGATAACACATTAAAACCTGTTTTAGAGAATCATTGCATTGGTTGTCATAGTGGAAGTAATCCAGCAAACGGCTTCGATTTCACAAATACAAACATAGTAATGGAGGTTGTGAAAAGTGGAAAACTGTTAAAAACAATTTCTCACGAAGCTGGAGTTACACCAATGCCTTTTATGAGTGATAAAATCTCTGACGCAGAGATTGAAAGTGTTAAACAGTGGATTCAAAATGGAATGAATTAAATTTTAGGTAGGGTAAAAAAAAGCTCAACTGTTTTACGAATAACAATAAAAGAAATCATGGAAGAAAATTACCAATTAGCGAAATGGTTAAATGATGAGATGACGGAAGCCGAATTGAAAGAGTTCCAATCGCAACCTGATTATCATTTATACGAAAAAATAAAACGTCATTCATCTGAATTGCAAACCGATAGTTTCAATGAGGATAAGATGTTGAATACCATTTTGACTTCTAAAAAAGAAAGTCCGAAAGTAATTCCACTTTACCAAAATTGGATTTTTAGAGTGGCCGCAATTTTGATTTTAGGATTCGGAATGTTTTTTACTTATCAAAATTTTTCAACTTCAACTGAATTTGCTGAAAATGGAAAACAAACTACATTCACACTACCTGACAACTCAGAAGTTGTTTTAAATTCGGGTTCAACTATCGAATACAAAAAAAATAATTGGGATGACAATCGCAATTTACAACTTGACGGTGAAGCGTATTTTAGAGTCGCAAAAGGAAAAAAATTCCAAGTCAACACTGATTTGGGAACAGTGAGTGTTTTGGGAACGCAATTCAATGTTAAAGAACGTAACAATCGATTTGATGTAACGTGTTATGAAGGTCGAGTAAAAGTCAATTACAATCAACTCGAAGTTATTATCACCAAAGGCGAAACCGTTTCGTTTGAAAATAATGAGAAAATTATTCATCAAACCATCACTATAGAAAAACCACTTTGGACACTAAACCAAATGGATTTTGAGAAAGAAAACCTCACTAATATTATAGAAGAAATTGAACGCCAATACAACATTTCAATCGAATCCAAAAACCTACAATCTGATCAATTATTTACAGGGAAATTACCTGCTGATAATTTGGATGTTGCATTACAAATCATCGCCTCAACCTATCATTTAAAAATTAATCAACTAAAACCAACTAGCTATTCTATGGAAGAAACTAAGTAATGTTGAGACATTTTTTTTTATGTTTGTTTACCAGTTTTGTCTTTGTATTGAGTACCTACGCTCAAGACAGAGACAAAGCTATTTTATTAAAGTTGGTATTCGAAAACATACAAAAAAAAAACACCAAGTTACCATTAATTATATTGAAGAAGAAATTGCTCTATTTAAAATCATTCCTCCTGAAGAAAATTTCACTTTAGAACAAAAACTCGACTATATTACAAAAAAAACCAAACTCGAGTTTAATTTTAATTCTGATAAATACATCTCTGTTACTAATAATAAAAAATTGGACAAACCAATTTGTGGTTATCTTATCGACAGCCAAACCAATCTTCCTGTAGAAAGAGCTACAGTTACAATTAAAGACAGTAAATACTCGGTTTTTAGTAAAGCTAATGGTTACTTTGAATTATTTCTGCGTTCGCCAAATGATATTGAAATTACTCATATTAATTACGAAAAGCGAACCTTACCTGCATTAGATTTATACAAAGAAGATTGTCCGACAATAATTTTAACTCCAATTGAATACCAACTCGAGGAAGTAATCACTCCAGTCTATTTAACCAAAGGAATTACCAAAAAACTCGACGGTTCTTTTGAAATAAAGCCTAAAAAATTTGCACTTCTTCCTGGATTAACAGAACCAGATGTATTTCAAACGATGCTTCAACTTCCCGGAATTATGAGCGTCGATGAAACCATTTCTAACATCAATGTTCGCGGCGGAACGCACGATCAAAATTTATTTTTATGGAATGGCATTCGACTGTTTCAAACCGGACATTTTTATGGTTTGATTTCGGTTTTGAATCCGAATTTGGCTCAAAAAGTTACTATTAATAAAAATGGAAGCTCGGCTTTTTATGGTGAAAGTGTTTCGAGTACTGTGGCTATCACTACCAATTCTGAAGAAAACAAAACAGCTACTTCGATTGGAGCCAATATGATTAACGTTGATTTTAATTCGAGTTTCAAATTAACCCAAAAGAGTACAATTGAAATTAGTGCTAGACGTTCATTAACTGATATTTGGACTTCGCCAACGTACAAAAGCTATTTAAATAGAGTATTTCAAAATACCGTAGTGACCAATATAGCTGAAAACCAAACCATCAAATCGGAGGTGGATGAGAACTTCTTTTTTTACGATGCTTCGCTCAAATTTCATCAAAAAATCAAACAAAAAACCAACTTAATTTTCAACTTTATTACCATTTCCAATTTGTTAGATGTAAACCAACGTCGAGTTGAAAATGGAATCGAAATTCAAAGACAAAGTCAACTCAACCAAGAGACTTTAGCAGGAAGTTTGGATTTTAATACATTTTGGAACGATAAAACCAGCACTCAAATTGTAGCTTATGGATCATTTTACAAAGTGAATTCTGAAAATCAGGCCATCGAGGGAAATCAAATTTTTAACCAAGAAAATACCATTTTAGACACCAATTTTTTACTCAAAAACAATCATGCTATCAATGATAAATTCATTTTTAAAAACGGTTACCAATTCAATGAAATTGGTATTCGGAATTTTGACCGAGTAAATAGTCCGCTTTTTTCTAGAAAGGTAAAAGACATCTTGCACAACCACGCTTTGATAGCCGAATTGGATTATCATTCGGCCAACAAAAAACTCAACACTACACTAGGATTTCGTCAGAATTACATTTCACAATTAGCAAAATTCATTTCAGAACCGCGATTGCAACTGAATTACGCTTTTTCAAATGCTTTTAAAATAGAGGTTTTAGGTGAAGTAAAAAGTCAAACTAGCGCACAAATTGTCGATTTACAGCAAGATTTCCTCGGAATTGAAAAACGCCGTTGGACATTAGCTAACAACAACGATGTTCCTGTTACAAAAAGTAATCAAGCTTCATTTGGCGTGAGTTTTAAGAAACACAATTGGTTGATTAGCATCGATAATTTTTACAAAAAAGTAACTGGAATTTCATCACGTAGTCAGAATTTTCAGAACCAATTGGAGTTATTAAAGATCAATGGCGAATATGATGTTTTGGGTTCAGAAATTTTAATTCAGAAACAAATATCTAATTTAATTACCTGGTTAACTTACACTTACACCAACAACAATTATACTTTTAACGACTTTACGCCTTCGAAGTTTCCTAATAACTTTGAAAACAAACACCAGTTGAATGCCGGAATTATTTATGATTACAAAAATTTAAAATTGGCAATTGGTGCACATTGGTTCACTGGAAGACCAACGACATTGCCTGTCAGTACATTCTCGGTCAATAATGAAATTGCTTACACCGAACCCAATTCGTCTCGTTTGGACGACTATTTTCAGGTCAACCTTTCAGCTGGTTACACTATGAATATTGGAAAAAAATCGAAATTACAAATGGGCGCTTCAGTTCAAAACTTGTTTGATAATCAAAACGTTATCAATCAATATTTTCGTATCAATGCGAATACCAATGCCGTTGAAAAAGTCAACACTTATGGCTTAGAGCGAACTCCAAATGCATTTCTGAGATTTACATTTTAATTATTTTTTTTAGTAGGGTTTTTTAAACTGAACTTGTTTAATAGCCAAATTAAGTAGTACTCTTAATTGATATAAATTAACCTACTAAATCTAATACTTATGAAAACAAATTTATGTAATGCTCTCAAAATCGCTTTCCTATTTTGCTTGACATTAACAGCAAGTGCACAAACTCCGGGAACTTTAACATTTTCCTACAACCAACCTCAGCCGACCACTCCTCCATTAAACAAAGGAATAAAAAATGTTTACGCCATTTGGATTGAAACTGAAACAGGAACATTCGTCAAAACCAAATGTCGCTACACATCTGTAGACACCGATGACCATTTTCCAAATTGGTCTGCTAAATCAGGTTGTGCCAATACTACTGTAGCCACAGGTTCAGCTTGCAATGTTACTGATGCCAATACTGGCGCAACGCGAACTGCTTCAACTAGTCCAACTGCATTTGGCTCTAAAACTATAACTTGGGATGGCAAAAATGTAGTAGGAACTACCAACGGAACCACAGTTGCTGATGGAGTTTATAAAGTATGGATCGAAACCTCATGGAACGATGGTCCAGATAATATTCATAATGAATTGATTGGTTTTACTTTTACAAAAGGACCAACTGCTCAACATTTGACACCAACTGGAGACAATTATATTAATACCGTTGTTTTGGATTGGGTTCCTTCTGGATTAGGAAATGAAGATGTTAAAAATCAAGAACCAGCCGTTGTGATTTATCCTGTTCCATCAAAAGGAATTTTTAATATTGATGTAAAAAATGAATTACAAAGCATAAAAGTCTTTAATCTTTTAGGTCAAATTATTTACGCTGAAGATAACATTAACATGACTTCTGAAGCAACAAAAACAATTGATCTTTCGAATGCAATCAACGGAAATTATGTAATTAGTTTAACGAATGAATTTGGAACTTCTAACTATGAAGTAATAATAAATAAATAAATAAATAATAATTTTGTTCTGTTTATTTTGTTGAAAAGCATCTGTTTATAGCAGGTGCTTTTTTATTCCACTTCGCGAAGGATTGCTTTTATTCCATCCGTTTCATAGGTTTGGTAATTCCCTTTTTCGTCAGAATAGATAAGATAAACTTGAAGTTCTGGATGCTGTAATAAGAACAGTTTTGCTTTTTCAACTCCCATGACCATAATTCCAGTAGCAAAAGCATCGGATGAAATGCATTGCTTGGAAAAAACAGAAACACTTAACAAATTGTTTTTGGTTGGATAACCCGTTTTTGGATCGATATGATGCGCATATTTTATACCATCTTCAATAAAAAAACGACGGTAATCGCCTGAAGAAGCAATGGCTAAATCTTCTAGTTTAACAATTGCTTTTAAAGGATTTTCTGTTTCTTTATTATCTATAGGTTTTTCAATACCAATAGTCCAATTTTCATCATTATTTTTTTTCCCTTTTGCATAAACTTCACCACCAATTTCAACTATATATGAAGTTACTTCTTTTGAGTTTAAATATTCTGCAACAACATCTACAGAATAACCTTGCGCAAAAGCATTGAAATCTAAACAAACCCTTTTATCTTTTTTCTTAATTTTTTTCCCTTTCAACGTTATCAAATCAAAACCTACAAATTGTAGAATACTATCCAACTCCTTTTGATTTAGTTTTTTCTTTTTTCCAGGGCCAAATCCGTAGGCATTGACTAAAGGATAAACCGTTGGGTCAAATGCACCATTTGTTGCTTTCCAAACTTCTTTTGCTTTTTTGAAGCAAGTAATAAAATACTCGTCAAGTTTTACCTTTTCATCATTGGCATTGACTCTTGAAATAATGGATTTTGGATTGTAGGTAGAAACAGAAAAGTCAAATTCAAGTAATAATTTTTCAATCTCAGCTTGAAAATTTCTGCTTTGATTGTCGTAATAAGAAATGTGATAAGTAGTTCCTTGTGTATTGCCCTCAATTTTTACTAATTCTTGAGCAAAAAGAAGATTTGAAAACCCGAATACAAAGTAAGATTGTACAATTATTTTTTTCATTTAATATCAAAAATTAGGTGTAAAGATACCTGTTGTTTTTAGTACATTTTTGTGATGTTACTTAACATCTCCTTAAACCAATAAACAACAATCTGCTTATCAAACATTTGAAAACTATTTTACCCTAAATCATTTTTTAAGGTAGGGTAAATAAATGAAGAAATGTTTAATAACAAACTTAACCAAACTATTACTATGACAAAAACAAAGAAAACCTTATTAGTCTTATCCGTACTAGTGATTTTAGGATTTTGTGGATATTACTACGTACTGCATGGAGGAGCAAGAGATTTAGCTTCTGAAGAAACGGCCTTTACCGTAAGCTCAAAAAGTATTCTTGATGAATTTACAACAAACTCAGAGGCTTCCAACAAAAAATACCTCGAAAAAGCTGTGGCTGTAAAAGGAAAAATCACCAGTATTTCTGGAGTAGAAATCGTTATTGACAACACTATTATTTGCAGTTTGAACGAAGCTGATTCGTCGGTAAAAAAAGAAGATAACGTTACTGTAAAAGGGCGAGTTGTTGGATTTGATGATTTAATGGGCGAGTTAAAACTAGATCAATGTTCCATCCTTAATAACTAACTAATGAAAAAAGTACTTATTACTTTACTAACGCTGTTTTTAGCAAACATCACAACAGCTCAAGACGATTTATTAAATCAATTAGACTCTTTAAGCACAAAAGAAAAATCAATCACTCCGTATGCATTTAAAGCGTTGCAAGTATGTAATATGCAATCGACTAAACTTCCTGTTAAAGGAGAATGGTACGTTTTGATATCTCATCGATTTGGTGATTTGACCAATGGTTTTGACAACTTTTTTGGTTTGGATGAAGCGATCACAAAAATTGGTGGAATTTATGGTGCCACGAACTGGTTGTCATTGGGTGTATCGCGTCATCGAAACAATAAAACCTACGAATTGGCGGCCAAATACAAACTAGCCAATCAAATGGACAATGGTTTTCCGTTTACAATTGTGGGATACAACACTATGGACATCAATAGTGAATTAAAGAAAGCTGTAAATCCTGAACTAAAGTTCACCAATAGATTGGCTTATACTACTCAGTTGTTGGTTTCACGAAAATTCAATGAGCAATTATCTTTTCAAATTGCACCTATTTATGTTCACAAAAACTTGTACGATGACATGATAGAACAAAAAGACTTGTTTTTACTTGGTGCTGGCGGAAGATGCAAATTATCGAAACGAATTAGTTTAAATTTAGAATATGCTGCTCGATTGAACAATTCTTCGTCAATTGATACTCCGTTCTACAATCCTTTGTCATTGGGATTTGATATTGAAACTGGCGGTCACGTATTTCAGTTAATTTTCTCAAATAGTCAACCGATGAACGATGTTGCAGTATTTTCAAACACCACTGGTAAATGGGATATAAACCGTGGCGGTGGCATTTATTTTGGATTTAATATGTACCGTGTATTTTAAAATTTAACACCTATAAAATGAAAAAATTAGTAATCTTATCATTAGCATTAGCAGCAGGAATTATTTATGTTTCTTGCGAATCAAATACGTATTCAGAGGTCTCTTATGTAGCTAACCCAACTTACACCGACAATATAGAGCCACTTTTTAAATCGCAATGCATTGCGTGTCATAAAAATGATCTTCAGTCACCCAATTTAACTACCTACGAAGAAGTTAAAGCCAGTGTAGATGTCAACCCAGGAGAAGGCGGCGTTTTATGCTACATTGACGATCCATCGCAGTGTTTTACTACAACAATTATGCCTCCAACGGGCCGAATGCCGCAAACTACGATTGATATGATCAAACGTTGGAAAGAACAAGGATATCCTAACTAAAAAAAAATTAAACCATGAAAAAAATAATTATAATCGCACTATTTTCAATATTTGGAAATCTTGCAACAGCACAAAAAGTAGTTACCCGAAATGGAGAAGTCAAATTTGATGCGACAGTTCCTTCAAGTATAGATGAAATAGCAGGAACCAACAAAACAGCTTCGTGTATTTTTGACGAAGATACAGGCGATTTTGTTTCCTTAGTTTTAATAAAAGGATTTAAATTCAAATCGCCTTTGATGGAAGAACATTTCAACGAAAACTACTTGGAATCAACTAAGTATCCAAAATCTAATTTTAAAGGTAAAATTACAAACTTCGATAAGTCAAAATTATCCGCAACCAAAACAGCTTACGATTTAGAAGGCGAATTAACAATTCATGGTGTTACTAAAAAAATTAAGACCAAAATTTATTTATCTTCAAATGGAGGAAAAGTAACTGCAACATCCGTTTTTGATGTTAATCTTTCTGAATACAAAATTGAAATACCTAGCTTGGTTAAGGACAAAATTGCTAAGGAAGCCAAACTGAACATTTCATTTTTATTAGGGTAATTAATGAGAATGTGTTTTCGAAAACCCCGATTGCGTAGGGCAAATTGGGGTTTTCACTTTTTATACAATTACATTCTTTCGGGAACTTCAATTCCGAGTAAACCAAAAGCATTTTTAATTGTGTTGGCAACTGAATTGGAAAGTTGTACACGGAATACTTTTTTATCCAGATTTTCTTCACCTAAAATGGAAACGTTTTGGTAAAATGAGTTAAATTCTTTCACCAAATCATACGTATAATTGGCAACTAAAGCAGGACTATGGTTTTTAGCAGCATCTTGAATTACATCGGGAAATAACGCAATTTGTTTGATGAGTTCTTTTTCTTTTTCGTGCAAGTCAATAACGATAGAGGAAGTCCAATCAAAAGTGGCTTTTCGCAAAATCGACTGAATTCGTGCGTACGTATATTGAATGAATGGTCCAGTATTTCCGTTAAAATCTACCGATTCTTCTGGGTTAAACATCATTTGCTTTTTCGGGTCAACCTTTAGCATATAATATTTCAAAGCACCCAAACCAATAGTTTTGTATAGTTTGTCTTTTTCTTCGTCATTATAACCATCCAACTTACCTAACTCTTCCGATATATTTTTCGCTGTTGCGGTCATTTCTTCCATTAAATCGTCAGCATCTACAACAGTTCCTTCGCGCGATTTCATTTTTCCAGAAGGCAATTCCACCATTCCATACGATAAATGATACAAACTTTCGGCCCAATCAAAACCGAGTTTTTTCAAAATTAAAAAAAGCACTTTAAAATGGTAATCTTGCTCATTTCCAACCGTGTACACCATTCCTCCAATATCTGGAAAATCTTTTACGCGTTGAATAGCTGTTCCGATATCTTGTGTCATGTAAACGGCTGTTCCGTCTGAACGCAAAACGATTTTTCGATCCAAACCATCTTCGGTCAAATCAATCCACACCGAACCATCAGGATCTTTTTCAAAAATGCCTTTTTCCAATCCGAATTGCACGACTTCTTTACCTAACAAGTACGTGTTGGATTCGTAATAATTTTTATCAAAATCAACGCCAATTGTTTTATAGGTTTGACCAAAACCGTCGTAAACCCATTGGTTCATGGTCTTCCAAAGCTCAATTACTTCAGGTTTACCTGCTTCCCAATCTAAGAGCATTTGTTGGGCTTCAACTATAATTGGGGCTTGTTTTTTGGCTTCATCCTCAGTTTTACCTTGTGCCATTAGCTCGCTGATTTCAATTTTGTATTGTTTATCAAATTGTACATAAAAATTTCCTACCAACTTATCGCCTTTTAAACCAGTTGATTCAGGTGTTTGTCCGTTGCCAAATTTCTGCCAAGCCAACATCGACTTACAAATGTGAATACCACGATCGTTGATGATTTGAGTTTTATATACTTTTTTGCCCGAAGCTTTGATAATATTGGCAACTGAATAACCCAAAAGTACGTTTCGAACGTGACCTAAATGCAACGGCTTGTTGGTGTTAGGCGACGAATATTCGACCATTACGGCTTTTTCTCCAGCTATAACAGGAACAAAACCATAGGTAGTTTCGTTTTTTATTTGCTGGAAAAAATTCACATAATACGCATCTGAAATTACAATATTGAGAAAACCAGCCACTACATTGAACTTTTCAACTTCGGCTACATTTTCTACTAAATATGTACCAATTTTGGTTCCAATCTCAACTGGGTTTCCTTTGATTACTTTCAACAAAGGGAAAATCACCATTGTAATATCGCCTTCAAAATCTTTCCTAGTCGATTGAAATTCAATTTTTTCAACAGAAACTTCAAACAATGTTGTGATTGCTTTTTGAATACTTGGATGCAAGATGGCTACTATTGACATGATATTGGTGTTTTTTGAGTTGGCAAAGATAGGATTATTATAAAAAAATCAATAACAAATTCTAACATTATAAATCATCCGAACTGATTTCAAAAGGATTAATAAATTTCATTTTTTTGAAAAATATTTTGTAATCTTTTATTTATTTTATTTTTAATAAAATGCATTTAATCGATTTTTATATTCATTTTATCGATATTTTTAATTATGCTCATTATATTTGAATCCTCAAATCGAAGTAAAATGAAAAAGATTGTTACCCTAATTGCACTTTTTTCATCATTAAACCTACTCTCACAAGCGATAACTGTTGATGTTACCTCGCATACTGTGCCACAACTTGTTAATGATGTATTGATTAATTCCAATTGTATTAGTGCTACTAATATTAACTGGCGGACTGGAACTAATTTTGGTTCAACCAATGGAATTGGCTACTTTCAAAATACCAACCCAAATTTTCCAATGCAAAGTGGTGTGATTTTGACTACTGGAGATGTGATGAATGCTCCTGGCCCAAATACAACAATGCTTAATAATGGAACGGCTGCTTGGACTGGTGATGCATCTTTAGAAGCTGTTTTAGCAACTTCGGGAATTTCAATGAACTCAGTAAATGCAACGGTTTTAGAATTTGATTTCGTACCTATTTCTTCCAATTTCGATTTTGACTTTTTATTTGCTTCAGAAGAATATGGTAACTTTCAATGCCAATTTTCGGATGCTTTTGCCTTTTTGTTGACCAATTTAAATACTGGAGTTACTACAAATTTAGCTGTTGTTCCAGGTACAACTGATCCTATTTCAGTAGTGACAATTCGTAATTTTTTATATAATTCGACTTGTAATTCGCAAAATCCACAATATTTTGGATCTTTCAATGGTGGTTCTAATGCGGCTGGTGCAGCAATAAATTACAACGGACAAACAGTTATTATGAATGCTTCGGCAGTGTTGACCCCGAATGTTCCTTATCGTATAAAATTAGTTATTGCTGACCGTCAAGATAGTCAATCCGATTCGGCTATATTTTTATCATCAAACAGTTTTAATATTGGTCAAGAAGTATTAGGACAAGACTTAACTTCTGCCACTAATTCGGGCATTTGTCCAAATTCTACACATGTTTTAAATTCAGGTTTAAATCCAGCTTTATATACGTTCCAATGGAAAAAAGATGGCGTTATTTTGGTAGGAGAAACTGGTCCTTCATTGACAGTTTCTGGTCCTGGTGTTTACGAACTCACTTACACCAATTTAACTTTATCCTGTCAAGTTATAACCGATACAATTATTGTTGAATACTTAAGTGATTTTACAACTCCAGCGCCCATTAATTTATACAAATGTAATACAGGAGCTGCAAACTATACTTATGATTTAACGCTAAATACTCCAATACTAACTGCTGGAATGCCTACAGGAACTACGGTTGCTTATTTTCCCTCAGCTTTAGATGCACAAAATAATACAAACGCACTTCCTAACAACTACGTTTCAGCAGGAAATCAAACAATTCACGTAAGAATCAATAACCCTGAAACAGGATGTTATGTAGTAAAAACATTTGACTTATTAATTGCTAATCCGCCAGCCTCTGGTGTGCCAATCGATTTTAATAGATGCTCAAGTTTTTCACAACCTGGTAGTCAATGGTTTGATTTATCAAGTATGATAAGTACTATTTTAAATGGTCAATCACCAAGTATCTATACTGTAACTTATTACTTAACGCAAGCAGATGCCCAAGCAGGAACAAATCCGTATCCTAACCCAAATTATTTTACAAGTTCAACAACTATTTACGCAAGTGTTACTTTGATTTCAGATCCAACTTGTTCGAGTGTTGTACCCGTTAATTTAATTGTGAATGCACTTCCACTAGTAGATCAACTAGAAGATGTGATTACTTGTGAAAGCTATACTTTGCCTCCATTAACTAACGGAAACTATTTTTCGGGAAGTGGTGGATCGGGAACGCCAATGTTTGCTGGTGATATAATTACTGTTACACAAACAATTTACATTTATAACACCACCAACACTACACCTTCTTGTGATAGAGAAACATTGTTTACAGTTACTATCATCGAACCAGAAGAGTTAGACATGAGTACCAAAGATGTTTGTGATAGCTATACGTTGCCATCATTGCCTTTTGGTCAGTACTTTACTCAACCTGGTGGACAAGGCGATGAATTATCAGCTGGAACAGTGATTACCTCTAATCAAACTATTTATTTCTATTTTGAATCCATTATTCCACCATTTTGTGTGATCGATTTGTCTTTTGATGTGATTATTACAATTTCACCAAGTGTACCTAATTTACCCAATGTATTCGATTGTACCTCTTATACTTTACAACCTTTATCCAATGGTAAATATTATGATGCTCCTGGTGGAAGTGGGAATGAATTACCTGTTGGAACAGTAATTACTTCAACACAAACAGTATATGTTTTTGCCACAAATGGACAATGTTTTGACCAATCAAGCTTTCAAGTTATCATTGGCTTAACCATCCAAGCTGATGTTACCGAATGCGCTCAATTCATTTTGCCTGAATTACCTATCGGAAATTACTATACAGCTCCAGCGGGCGGCGGAACTCAATTAGCAGCGGGAACTGCAATAACATCTAGCCAAAATGTATATATATATGTTCCAACAGCAACAACACCAAATTGTACTGACAACTACTCATTTTCGGTAACGATAACTTTACCTGAAATTGTAGTTCCAAACAATCTAACCAATTGTGTGAGTGTCGTTTTGCCTACTCTATCTGTAGGGAATTATTATACTGGTAGTCTTGGTACTGGAACAATGTTAAATGCTGGTGATGAAGTATTTACCTCGCAAACACTTTATATTTTTGTGGATAATGGTAATGGCTGTCAAAATGAGGTACAAGTTCCTATAACAGTACATCCAGCGCCAATTATCGACTCACGACCTGATCAAACGCCTTGTAACTCGTATACATTGACTGCATTAGCAAACGGAAATTACTACACTGGTCCAAATGCAACTGGAATAATGTTGAACGGTGGCGATGTAATTACAACTACTCAAACCGTATACATTTACGCAACTAACGGTAATGGTTGTGTTGCCGAAACTAGTTTCTTGATTGAAATTTTTGTAATTACCGCAGATACTATTGCAGATGTTACAACATGTGATAGTTATGTTTTACCCGCGCTTACAACTGACAATCATTACTATACATTGCCTGGCGGACCACATGGAACTGGAACAGAACTCTTTCCAGGAAATGTGATAACCACTACACAAACTATTTATGTTTATAAAGAGTCTGCTGAACGAATCAATTGTTTTGATGAAAAAAGTTTTACAGTAACCATTATTCCAACTCCGTTTGTAGGCAATTTTTCAAATATTGGCGCTTGTAATTCCTACACATTACCAGCATTAACAGTAGGAAATTATTTCACTCAATCTGGCGGAACAGGAACTCAATTGAATGCTGGCGACATCATCACAACCAATCAAACAATATATGTGTATGCATCATCAGGCACAACTCCAAATTGTAGTGATGAGAAATCGTTTACCGTTTCTATATTTAATGTAGATGAACTACAAGATGTAACTACTTGTGAAAGTTATACATTACCAGCATTGACTGTTGGAAATTATTTCAATGGCCCTAATGGAACTGGAGGCATGATTCCACAAGGAAGTCACATTACTACTACCAAAACCATTTATGTATTTGCTTATTCAGGATTCAATCCAAATTGCTCTGACGAAACTTCGTTTGATGTGACTATCATTGATACACCAACCGTAAATCCAGTTCCCGCATCATTGCGCGTATTGTGTGATGAAGATGGCACTAATGACGGCATCACAGTAATCAATCTGTCAACAATTACAGCTAGTGTATTAGGAACTCAAACAGGTTCTGAATTTAGCGTAACATACTTTGAAAGTTTTGCTGACGCTGCTGCAAATGTGAATCCGGTTACAACAACACTACTGACAACAATTTTTGCAAGAGTGAATAATTCTTTAGCACCAAATTGTTTTGACATTAAACCAATCAATTTTACAATTAATAAAATTCCAGAAACTACTTTACAAGACGGAATTGTTTGTATTGACAATAACGGTGGATTACTTAATCCTTATACAATTACAAGCGGATTATCTGCCTCAAGTCATACTTTTGAATGGTTTGATGCTAGTGGACAAGTTGTAGGAACTACAAGTTCTTATGTAGCGACTTCGCCAGGAATTTATAGCTTATTGGCAACCAACATTGCTACAGGTTGTACTTCTGAAGAAACGTTTGTAACCGTTACTGTTTCTGCTCCTGCGGTTGTGGCGTATAGTGTAAGTGAAGATTTTACCGAAAACCAAACGGTAAGCGTAGTAGCTACTGGAACTGGTGATTACGAATATTCATTAGACGACGGTCCATTCCAAGACAGTCCAATTTTTGAAAATGTAAACTCAGGGTTACACACTATAACGGTTCGTGACAAAAATGGTTGCGGAATTACGGTTATTGAAGCATTAGTTATTAATTATCCTAAATACTTTACGCCAAATGGTGATGGAATTCACGAAACTTGGAACATCAAAGATTTAAAAGAACAACTTGATGCCGAAATATTCATATTTGATCGTTACGGAAAGTTAATCAAACAAATCTTCCCATCTGGCATTGGCTGGGATGGAATGTACAACGGAACACAAGCCATTTCAGATGATTACTGGTTTACAGTAACGTATGTAAAAGACCAAGAAGAACGACAATTTAAAGCGCATTTTACGCTCAAACGATAAGTCCCCAAATTTACCTTTATATATTTTTAAAAAAACTCCCGAAATAATTTTGGGAGTTTTTTTTATGAAAATTGTAACATAATAAAAAAAGTGTAGTCTTACTTTTGCAATAAAATCAACAATCCAAACATTTTTTTACTTTTTTGCTATGAAAATCAAACTTTATTACTTGTTCATTGTCTTTTTGTCAACTTTTCACCTTCACGCTCAAGGTAATAGCTCAACAACAAATCCGGGAAGTATTTCGGGTAAAATTATAGATAAAAAAACCAATCAACCTATTCCTTATGTGAATGTTTCTGTATTAGAAAACAATAAAATTATCACTGGTGGAATTACCCAAGAAAACGGTAATTTTTCGGTAAAAAACATTCCTCTAAAAGACCTTTTAGTTGAAATTCAGTTTATTGGATACAAAAAACAAACATTGAATTTACGATTATCCAATGAAAATAAATCGTATAATTTTAAAACTATTTTACTTGAAGAAGAAGCTACTCAACTAAATGAAGTGGAAGTGGTTCGAGAGAAATCAATAGTGGAACAAAAAATCGATCGTAAAGTCATTAATATTGGTAAAGATTTAATTTCGGCTGGAGCAACTGCTGGCGAAATCATGAACAATATTCCTTCTGTTTCGGTTGATCCACAAACCAATGCGATTAGCTTGAGAGGTAATGAAAACGTTAGAATATTGGTTGACGGAAAACCAACAAACATTAGCGCTTCTCAATTATTACAACAAATTCCGTCGGCTTCTATCAAACAAATTGAGCTGATTACCAATCCTTCTGCCAAGTACAATCCTGAAGGAATGAGTGGCATTATCAATATTGTGCTACACAAAAACTCGAAACTAGGATTCAATGGAAGTATCAACAATGGTGTCACATTTGCTATAACACCTAAAGTAAATTCTTCTTTAGATATGAATTATCGCTCTGGAAAGTTCAATTTTTATGGTAATTACGGTTTTAATCACGGAAAACAAGCCAACAACGGATTTATTAATTTTTTTGAACTGAATAACAGCAGTAATCAATTGTTTGAATTTGGCAACAAAAACACTTCGCATCTTGGTAAAGTTGGATTGGATTTTTACATCAATGACAAAAACACCATTTCGTTTTACACCAACCAAAGTCGTTTTGATGGCAGTGGAAATGGTAAAACAACTGTTGATTATGTGTCTGGACCCAATGCTGACATTATTCAATTATTTGATAACAAAAACGGCAACACTACACAAACTTACAATTTAGACTACAAGCATGATTTTGCAAAAGCAGGAGAAAATATCGAATTGGAAATTAACCATAACATCAACCAAGGAACTGAAAATGCTTTGTTTTCATTGCCTTTACTCAATTCGGCGTTCGGAAACTATGTCAATACTGATGGAAAAAACACTATTATTAATTTGGATTATATAAATCCGTTGAGTGAAAAAGCCAAATTAGAATTGGGATTGGAAAGCAGAATTGAATCAACTAAAAACTCATTTGATATTTCTTATAATTACGATTCCGATTTCGATTTCAAACGAACTATTTATTCAGCTTACGCTACTTATGGTAAGCAATTTGAAAAATGGAGTTACCAATTGGGTGCGCGATTAGAACAATACAATGTAGATTCTACTTTTAGAAAATTAGACTCAGAAGACGCAAATTCTAACGGAAACACTACCGAAATATTGAGTGAAAATTATGAAGATGCAATTTTTGCCGTTTATCCATCGGCTTATTTAACCTACACTCCAAGTGAAAAAAATTCGTTTAACTTGAATTTTTCTCGCCGTGTAGATCGACCTAGTATCGGACAAGTAAATCCAATTAGAGAATGGAGCACACCAACAATCACTTCGGTTGGAGAACCTACTTTAGTACCACAATTCACCAACTCTTTCGAATTGAATTACACGCGCAAAACCAAAATTGGTAGTATTACTTCGGGCGTTTTTTACCGTATGATTGAAGACGAAATTACACGCGCTGTTTACACGGATCCATTGGATGAAAACCGACAATTGTTGACGTATCAAAATTTTTCTAATAATAATGCATACGGAGTTGAACTTTCGGGTAACCTTGATTTTACCAAATGGTGGAGCGCCAATATCAGTTTAGATTCTTATTTTAGAACTGTAAACGGAACGATCGAAAACGAGTTAGGAGCAATCGAATCTGCTTCGGTTAATGCTGTTTTATTTAACTCAAGAATTAACAACAATTTTAAAATAACGAAAAAACTGCGCATGCAATGGTTTGGAATGTACCGCGGACAAGACAAAAGTTTGCAATACACTCGCAAAGCCATGTGGAAAACCGATATTGGAGCCAGTTATACCGTTTTAAATGGCAACGGAACTTTTAGCGCGCGATTTAGTGATATTTTTAGAACCATGAATTTCCAATTTGAAGGTTCAAAACCGAATCCGAGAGTGGGCGAATTCAATTGGGAAAGTCGTTCGGTTTATTTAGGATTTAACTATAAATTTGGTACAGGAAAAAACAGAGCACTACAACGCAAACAACGTGATAAAAACGAAACCCAAGGCGGTGGCGGAATGTTTTAAAATAAAAAGGTCGATTTTCATACAAGAGAATCGACCTTTTTTATTTAGTGAAAACTGTGACTATGACAGAACACTTTTTTTACCATCTGATAATCACGCTTCCCCATGTAAATCCGCTACCAAAAGCTGCTAAAACTACCAAATCACCTTCTTTGATTTTACCTTTTTCCCACGCTTCCGTTAAAGCAATTGGAATTGAAGCTGCTGTTGTATTACCGTATTTTTGAATGTTGTTATACACTTGATCGTCTGTCAATTGAAATTTATGCTGAATGAATTGCGAAATGCGCAAATTGGCTTGATGTGGAATCAACATCGAAATATCATTTACTTGCAAATTATTGGCCTGTAAACCTTCATTAATTACTTCTGCAAAACGAACCACAGCATTTTTAAACACAAATTGACCGTTCATATAAGGAAAATAACTTTCGTCAGTTGGATTGTCGTCTGCTAAAATATCAGTTACCCAACGTTTTCCCATTCCAGGAGCGACAAGCACTAATTCTTCGGCGTGTTGTCCTTCCGAATGCAAATGGGTGGATAAAATTCCTTTTGACAAATCTTCTTCACGCGTAAGAACGGCTGCTCCTGCTCCATCTCCAAAAATCACGGAAACACCTCTTCCTCTATCGGTCATGTCCAAACCTGTCGAATGCACTTCTGAACCAATAACCAAAATATTTTTATACATTCCAGTTTTGATGTATTGATCGGCAATTGAAATGGCGTACACAAAACCCGAACATTGGTTTCTCACATCAAGTGCGCCAACGGTTCTTAAACCCAATTCTTTTTGAACCAAAACGCCAGGACCAGGAAAATAGTAGTCAGGACTTAAAGTGGCAAAAATGACAAAATCAATATCTTCATAGGCTATTTTAGAACGCTCAATGGCGATTTTGGCTGCCTTCACTCCCATCGTAGTTGTCGTATCTTCTCCACGAATAATATGACGACGTTCCTGAATTCCAGTTCGTTCTTGAATCCACGCATCGTTGGTATCCATTATTTTTGATAAATCGTCATTGGTCACCACATTTTCAGGAACATAAAATCCTAAACCCGCTATTTTTGAATGGTACATAATTTATTATATTGATAAAATGAATAGTCTGTTTTTATTGTTTTGACAAAAAGCATGCCTTTTGAAAGTATAAATATAGGAATTTGTAAATTACTGGCAACGCTATTAATACAAAAAAACCAGTCTATTGCTAAACTGGTTTTTCTTACAAATGAAACTTTAATTATACCGATTGATCGTCAACATCAGCGTCAGGAGCGTTTTTCTTAACTGATTCGATACCATTATCGCGAGAAGAAGCACTTTCATACATTTCGCTGGTTCCAATAATTTGTCCGTTAGTTGCTTTTAAATTAAAATACCATTTTCCGTTTTTCGACTCTAATCGTTCAAAACGAGCATCGTCTTGTGAATTTTTCTTTACCGATTCAATTCCGTTTTGACAAGCTGCTTTAGTAGTATAACCTTCGCTACCAAGTATTTCTTGTCCGTTTCCAGCTTTTAAGCTAAACTGATATTCACCATTCTTTCTAGTTGTAATTACAAATTTTCCCATTGTATTATTTTTTATGATTATAAAATTGATTATCTCTATCAAAGTTAAGTAATTCCTCAGAAAAAAAGGTTGACTTTCTACATAATTTTAACACAATTCAAAATTTGACTGTAACGACTTTACCTTATCTTAGACAAATGATTAATCTTTAATTCAACTAGTATGAAATTACGTCTTTTACTTTTTGTAACCTTTTTATCGCTTAGTTTTAGTTTAAAAGCCCAAGAAAATGTTACGTATCAAAAACCATCTGCTGAAATTTTGGCTTTGGCCGATTACGAAAGAGCTCCTTCGGTAAACATGGATTCGAAAAAAGAATACATGCTATTGAGCTACCGCAACACCTACAAAACACTCGACGATTTAAATCAGGAAGAAATGAAATTGGGCGGATTGCGTGTTAATCCGATTACAAATATTTCAAGTACCGTAACTTACATCAATAATTTGAAACTGCGAAAAGTGGCTGAAAAAGTAGAAAAACAAGTAACTGGCTTACCAGAAAATGCACGAATTGCCAACCTTTCTTGGTCGCCCAACGAAAAGAAAATTGCCTTTACAAATACCACTAACAAAGGTGTTGAATTGTGGGTTATCGATGTGGTTTCAGCTACGGCAAAAAAAATAACTTCCGATAATTTGAATGCCAATTTGGGAAGTCCATTCAACTGGATGAAAGATAATGAAACACTGTTAATTAAAGTTTTGCCACAAAATCGTCCTGCCTTGATTGACAGCAAAAAAGATTTACCCAAAGGACCGACTGTTTCGGTTAGCGATGGATCAAAATCACAAAACCGAACTTTCCAAGATTTATTAAAAAACAAAACTGACGAGTTCAATTTTGATGTTTTGGTGACTGCCGAATTGTATAAAGTAACCCTTTCTGGAGCGATGCAACTCTTCAAATCAGCCGATATTTATGCTGGAGAAAGCTTTTCGCCTGACGGAAATTATTTGATGCTCACCACAATTCAAAAACCGTACTCGTACATTGTTCCATTGAGTCGTTTCCCACAAAAAACAATTATTTACGACACCAATGGTAATCAAATCAAACAAGTCAATGAAGTGCCTTTGACTGAAGTAATGCCAAAAGGTTTTTCTTCGGTAAGAAAAGGAAAAAGAAGTATGAGTTGGAGAGCCGACAAACCCGCCACATTATCTTATGTTGTAGCTTTAGATGAAGGTGATCAAGCCAATAAAGTAGATTTTAGAGATGAAGTTTTCTCTTGGGATGCTCCGTTTGGTGGCGCTCCTCTTTCATTAATTAAATTGCAACAACGTTATGGTGGAATCGTTTGGGGAAATGAGACTAATGCCATTGCAATTGACACATGGTACGACACTCGTAACGAAAAAACCTATTTGTTTAATCCTTCCAATCCCAATGAAAAAGCCAAAATTATTACCGATCGTAATTCGCAAGACATTTACTCCGATCCAGGCAATTTTGAAACGAAGCGCAATCAGTACAATCGATATGTATTGGCCATTGAAAATGACAACACATACTTAATTGGCAATGGATTTACTAAAGACGGTCAATTTCCATTCATAGACGAATTCAACTTAAAAACACTAAAAACCAAACGATTATATACGTCAACATACAAAGACAAAAAAGAAGATTTACTTTCGATAGAAGATTTCAAAAAAGGCGATGTTTTGGTAATGATTCAATCGAAAAATGAATTTCCGAATTACTATTTGCGCAACATCAAATCAAAAGACAAATTAACACAAATTACCAGTTTCAAAAACCCTTTTGAAAGCATCAAAAATGTGTACAAAGAAGTCATTAAATACAAACGAAAAGACGGCGTTGAGTTGTCAGGAACGCTTTATCTACCAGCCAATTATGATCGTGTGAAAAAAACCGAAAAATTACCTTTGTTGATTTGGGCTTATCCAGAAGAATTTAAAGACAAAAATTCGGCGGGACAAAACAATAAAAACCCTAATGAATTTACATTTCCAAATTACGGTTCATTTGTGTATTGGGTTACCAAAGGTTATGCTGTTTTGGATGATGCTTCATTTCCAATTATTGGTGAAGGAACTACAGAGCCCAACGATACCTTCATTCCACAATTAGTTTCCAACGGAGAGGCAGCTATTGACGCTGTTGATAATTTGGGTTATATCAATCGCAAGAAAGTCGCTGTTGGCGGACATTCGTACGGCGCTTTTATGACAGCGAATTTACTCACACATTCCAATTTATTTGCTTGTGGAATTGCCCGAAGTGGCGCTTACAACCGAACCTTAACTCCTTTCGGATTCCAAAGCGAACAACGCAATTATTGGGATGTTCCTGAAATTTACAACGGAATGTCACCGTTTATGAATGCCGATAAAATGAAGACTCCATTATTGCTAACTCATGGTGAAGCCGACAATAATCCAGGAACGTTTACCTTACAAACCGAACGTTATTTTCAAGCATTAAAAAACTTGGGAGCTCCAGTTCGTATGGTGATTTTACCAAAAGAATCACATGGTTATGTTGCTAAAGAAAACATTTTGCATTTGCTTTGGGAACAAGATCAGTTTTTGGAAAAATATTTGAAGAATTAGAAAATAGAACAAAGAAAATAGAATAGAGAGAATAGACTTCTGGTGTAACTTAGGAGTCTATTTTTTTTAGATATATAACTGAAGACTTCTCGATACTAACTTCATTTTCAAAAAAAATGGATTGGTCATTACAGTTGGCTTCAATCAAATAATGACTTCCTCTGAAATACGAATTTTGAACGGTAACTTCTAAATCCGATTTTTCAACCACTTTCAATTGATGCGGAAAAACTAATTGCATTTTCCCGTCTATTTCCATTTCATTTACATCGCCAAATAATGATGCAATGTATTTATCTTTTGGATTATCATAAATGAACTTGGGAATTCCGCTTTCGATAACTTTGCCTTCTTTCATTACCAAAACTTCATTGGCAAACGAAAGAACATCAGTGCTATCGTGAGTTGCTACAATACAAGTAATTTGCTTTTCTTTTAAATAGGAAAACAATTTTCGACGCAAACTATTTTTTCTAAAATTGTCAATGTGACTAAAAGGTTCATCCAAAAGAAGCAGTTCGGGTTCTAAAGCTAAAACTCTAGCAATGGCTACACGTTGCATTTGTCCGCCGCTTAAATTTTTAGCTTTTGTACTAGCAAATTCGGTCATTTCAACAATTTCAAGCAACTCCATCACTCTGGCTTTTTTCTTTTCAGGATAAATATTCGAAAGATATTTCCCAACATTTTCAGCCACAGTAATAAAAGGCATCAAATCAAAATCTTGAGCCAAATATTTCATCTGATCAACTCCTGGAATCAAATTGTATTTTGGACCTAAGATTTCTGCATCATTCCAGAATATCTGCCCTTCGTCCAAATCATACAAACCATAAATCAATTTGAGCAATGTACTTTTCCCGCAACCACTTTCGCCAATTAAAGCCAAGTTTTTTCCTTTCTCTAAAGAAAAATCAATGCTATGAAGCGTTATTTTTTTTAAATAGGAAAATGACAGATTTTGAACTAATAGCATAGTAAAGAGTTGGACTACAAATTTGGGTATAATTTGTTTTATATCAAATAAAAATATTTTCGACTCATTAGACTTATGAAAAGAAACAAATTATCGATAAAATTTACTCTTAATCGGTTAAATGATAATAAAAATTTAATTATCTATAACTTTATTAACAAATCCCCACGCTTATGAAAACGAAAAAGTATTTTTTATTTGTATTAATTTTGTTTTTTAACAATTTCTATGCACAAATCGGAATCGGAACTACATCACCAGATGCACAGTTAGATATCCGTTCGAGTAATCAGGTTACTCCAGCCAACAACGATGGTATTTTGATTCCTAAAGTAGACACTTTCCCAGCAACAAACCCAACAGTTGCACAACAAGGAATGTTGGTTTATTTAACAACCGCTACCACATTTAGTGGAAATCCTAAACCTATTGGTTTTTATTATTGGAACAACCCTACATCGGATTGGATCGGATTGAATTCGAGTGCCAATGGCGATCATGATTGGTATGAAGAAAGCACTACAACAGCTCCTAATGCCATTACTGACGATATGTTTCACACAGGCAATGTTGCAATTGGGAAAAACACAGCAGATTATCCATTGGAGGTTCAAAACACAACCTTAGACACTTCAGTCAATCTGACTTCTGATTTCAGCATTAGTAATGCAATCAATAAATCGGGTATCAATAATACAATAACAGGAACTTCGTTAGATGCAATTTTAGGTATTAATAACGACATATACTCACCCAACACAAACTTTGCTGCTGGAGTTAGAAATAATCTAATTACTAATGGAAACTTTACCAGTGGATTGTATAATCAAATTGATACTGGATCAGGTGACGTTTATGCTATTAATAATGACGTAAATGCAAACTCGTCGTCAGGCGGATTTACTTTTGGAATACGAAACAATCTCAGTCACTCAGGCATTAACGGACGTGTTATTGGTGCAGAAAATATAATAGGAACTACGGGAGGCGCTCTTCAATATGGAGTGAACAATCTTTTAACCAATACTGGAACAGGAACTCGATATGGGGTAAATAATACTCTAACAGGCGGAAGTTCAATATTTGCTCAATACGGAGTTAGAAATTTATTAAATATTCCAGGTGGCGGAACCAATTATGGTGTGCACAATACTATTGCGGCTTCAATTGCAAGTGGTGATTTGATTGGAATGTACAACGACATTGTTGGAGCAAGTCCAAACAATCAGATTGGAATGGAAAATACCATTACTGGTTCAGCTGTAATAGCTGATTATGGTGTTAAAAACACGCTTACTGGAACGGGAAGCGGACTTAAATATGGAGTAAGAAACGATTTTACTTCTAGTGGCACCAGCATCAATTACGGCTTTTACAATGCAATAACTGGTACCTCAAATGGATTACAATTTGGTAATTTCAATACGATAACCAACACAGGAACTGGGGAACATTTAGGTGTTTACAATAGCTTAACTGGAAATGGAGTTGGTTCTAAAATTGGTGTACGTTCACAAATCACGTCTAACACTACAAGTGGAATTTATGGCGTAAATAATATTTTGACTGGTGGAGGAACCAGCATCAATTATGGTATTTACAGTAGTATCTCAGGCAATAGTACTGGCGCTCAATATGGTTCCTACATCGATATAAGCAACTCTTCAACTGGAATTCATTACGGAGCGCTCAATCGTATGACAGGTTCGGGTAATGGATTAAAATATGGAACTAGAAATGAACTCAGCGGAAATGGTAATCAAACAGGAAACTTTAACATTCTAACAGGTACTGGAACGGGTTTACAAATTGGAACCTATACGAAATCACAACAACCAATGGTTCTGCTCACACAGGCGTTCTGTCAACGATGTCAGGAAGTGGCGTAGGATTGAAAACAGGAATTTATTCTTACATCTTACCAGCTGCTGGCGGAACACATTATGGAGTTTATTCAGAAGTTTTAAAAGCTGGAGCTACAAATTTCGCTGGATATTTCTTAGGAAATGTAGGTATTGGAACAACAGGCGCTAATATGTATACATTACCTCCATCTCGTGGAACAAACGGACAGATTATGCAAACCAATGGAACTGGTGTTGTGACTTGGCAAAATCCAGGAAGTATTGCCTGGCTTACAACAGGAAACGCCGGAACAGTTGGAGGAAACACAACCACGGCAGGTACCAACTTTATTGGAACAACTGACAATCAAAACATCGATTTCAGAACCAACAATATATACAGAGGACGTTTTAGCAATTTGGGTGAGTTTTTTGTAGGAACTCTAAACACTGTTATCACAGGTGATTTGGCCAATTTCGTATCAAATGCCGCTTTTCCATGGGCTGCCAATGGATATTCAGACCAAAATGGTTCAGGTGTATATGGACAAGTTACTGCAGGAACAACAATTTTTGGAGCTGTTCAAGGTGAATACAACGGAACCAATGCACAAGGAACTGGAGTGAGAGGAATCTCGTTAACTACTACAGCAGGAACCGGATTTGGCGCAACTCATACTGGTGTAAATGGACAAGCAACAACTTCAGGCACCTACAAATTTGGGGTTTATGGTTCAGGTGGAACCTCTGGACGTTCTGGCGGTGTCATGGGATACGACTATGGAATATCAATTGGTGCATTGGGTTATTATGCCAACTCTGCAATAGATTATGGTGTTTATGGTTTTGGACAAGCGTATCAAACTGGGGTTGCAGGAGGAAGACTATCGAATACCTTCAACAAAAAAGATACAACCATCGGATTAGGAATTTACGGTGGTGTAATGGGCGGATGGGTGCGCGGTTTAAAATTTGGCTTCCATACCAAAGGAGAAACCTACAGTTTGTATGTAGATGGAAGTGGTTATACCAACAAACCAATGGCTTACTTAATTTCTACGGATACAGACTCAAAAACAGCAAGTTATATGAGTACTTCTATAAAGCCAGAAGTAACTGTAAATGGGAAAATTAACTTAGAAAACGGAAAAGTTTTTGTTGCTTTTGACAAATCATTTAGTCAAATAATTTCCAATATTGATGATGTAATTATTACTGCTTCACCGCAAGGAAAATCAAATGGTGTGTACATTGATCAAATTACTAAAGAAGGTTTCTGGATTTATGAAAACAATGACGGTACTTCTAATACCAAAATTGCTTGGATTGCCATCACTAAAATCAAAGGAGAAGAAAATCCTGAAGTTCCAAAAGAATTATTATCCAATGATTTTGACACTAAAATGGATGGTGTAATGTTCAATGATAACAATACCGTTGACACTCCACAAAGTTTATGGTGGGACGGAACTCAAATTCGTTGGGACAAGCCTATTAATGATAAGGTCGACAGGGAAACTGAACGTTATGCACGACCAAATACAGCTAAATAATAAAAAGAGCGGTACTTATACAAGTGACCGCTCTTTTCAATCAAACCTAACCAATAAAACAAAAATTATCGTAAATACTTCTCAAATGTTTTGGTGTGCACACGTGCCTTCAACTCATGTAACAAATTATACAACCCAAAAAAGGTTCTGTTGATGTATAAAAAGTGTTTGGAACCTCTGTTACCATTCATTTTTCGTAATTGGGTGTCTTTGGCAAACTCCTCTCCCATAGTAGCTATTTTTCCAAAAAAAACTTCATCAGAGAAATCAAAAAAATCACTGTGAAAAGGTTGGGTAAACAAACGCAACAATTCATGAAACAATTGGGTAAAATAAGCTATTTCTTCTGGTGTATCATCAATTCTTAAAATCTCTAATTCATACAACTTTTCGTTGAATAACTTTGGGTTATTAATCACTTCAGGTTTGGCCAGTTCAAAATACGGAACATAAAACTCCTCTGGAACTTGTTTGATACAACCAAAATCAATTGCTACTAATTTTCCTTCATCATCAATTAAAAAGTTTCCAGGATGCGGATCAGCATGTACTTGCTTCAATTGGTGCATTTGATACATGTAAAAATCCCACAAGGCCTGACCAATTGAATCGCCTTTTTCTCGATTGCTATTGTGAGCTGCAAACTCTGATAAATGTTCGCCTTCAATCCATTCCATCGTCAAAATTTTCTCCGATGACCATTGTTCGAAATACTTTGGGAAACGCAAATTTTCTATCATAGAACACCATTGTGAAACTTCAATACTTTGCTTTAACTCTAGTTTATAATCTGTTTCCTCGAGTAACTTATCTTCTACTTCTTTAAAATATTTATCTGAATCTTTTCCTTTAATGTTAAACATGCGAATAGCAAACGGTTTCACTAAAGCCAAATCCGAACTGATACTATCAGCAACTCCTGGATATTGGATTTTTACAGCTAAATTTTGACCGTCTTTAGTGGCTTTGTGCACTTGACCAATACTAGCTGCATTCCTAGCATCCGACGAGAAAGTATCGAATAACTCTTCTGGATATTTGCCCAAGTATTTTTTGAATGTTTTACGAACCAATGGCGCTGACAAAGGCGGAACGGAAAACTGTGATAATGAAAACTTATCCACGTATTGTTGTGGCATGATGCTCTTGTCCATGCTCAACATTTGGGCAACTTTCAATGCACTTCCTTTCAAGTTTTTTAGTCCATCGTAAATATCTTCAGCATTATTCTCGTTGAGTTTATCTTTGGTCAACGATGGATTCACGATTTTTTCGCCATAATAGGCAACGTAATTTCCGCCTACTTTGATTCCGGTTTTGACCAGTTGGCTCGCACGTTCGATTTTGGAAGTCGGTATTTTATCTAATGTTTTCATGGTGAATTAATTCATTTTTTCTTTCCACAAAAATTTCCCCAAATCAATCAAACTCTCCAACGGTTTGGTATTGAGCAAATCAACTACAGTATTGACTGATTTTTCAATTAAAATATCCGTTTTTTCGAAACCTTTTGATGTATCGTCTAACCAATATTTTAACAGAAATAAAAACTGTACCCAAGCGCCTTCTGTATAAACCGGACGCGTAATTTTGTCGATTCGTTCGCTCAAAACACCCTCTTCTACTGTCATATTAGCTTCAATAAAATCCTTGAAATGAGTTCGAAAGGACTTCAATGCTTTCAAATTTTTCAATCCTTCTTTGTTTTCTTTTAATGAGAATAGCACATAACTTCGGTTTAGTGTCAACACTTCAAACAAAGTAAAATACAAGGTCAATAACTTATTCTTGTTCGTATAGCTCGCAAAATCAGCTTCTTTTGCAATGGATGATTCCACATTTTCAAAAAACTTGACCCAAATCGCTTGCCTCAAACCATCCAATGATCCAAAAAAAGTATAAAAATCGGTTTCTTCAATTTTGGCTTCTTTACAAAATGAATACACACTTTTAGGTTCTGCATTGTTTGCTAAAACCCAATCCATATAGATTGTAACAATACTAGTATCATCTATTTTCTTTTTTTTGGCTGTTGTTTTTTTGGTTGCTTCCATATTGAATGATTTTAGTGTAAAGTTACAACTCACTCTACTTTATTGTAATTAAACTATAGCAAATCTTTTGTTAAATGTTTTTCAAAATAATTGAGAAATAACAAAGTGTCAATTTGGCAGAAAATTCATTTTGGTACTGATTTTGACTTACAAGATCACAAATTGTTTAACTTAAAAGTTCAAAATATGTCAACAGGAAAAATCAATGTTTCAGTAGAAAACATTTTCCCTTTAATCAAGAAATTTCTTTATAGCGACCACGAAATCTTCCTTCGTGAGTTGGTTTCAAATGCCACGGATGCAACTTTAAAATTAAAACATTTAACCAGTATTGGGGATGCCAAAGTAGAATACGGCAATCCACTAATTGAAGTCAAAATCGACAAAGAAGGTAAAAAACTACACATCATCGACCAAGGTTTGGGGATGACAGCCGAAGAAGTAGAAAAATACATCAACCAAGTGGCTTTTTCCGGAGCCGAAGAGTTTCTTGAAAAATACAAAGATTCAGCTAAGGATGCTGGAATCATTGGTCACTTCGGACTAGGTTTCTATTCTGCCTTTATGGTAGCCGAAAAAGTTGAAATCATTACTAAATCCTACAAAGACGAACCTGCAGCACATTGGTCGTGCGATGGAAGTCCGGAATTTACTTTAAAACCTCACGACAAAACCGAACGCGGAACCGAAATCATTCTTCACATTGCTGAAGACTCAGTTGAGTTTTTGGAAGAGTTTAAAATTCGTGAATTGTTGACCAAATACAACAAATTCATGCCAATTCCAATCAAATTCGGAACCAAAAAAGAAGCACTACCAAAGCCAGAAGACGCTCCTGAAGACTACAAAACCGAATACACCGAAGTAGACAACATCATCAACAACCCAAATCCGGCTTGGACCAAACAACCTGTCGATTTGACGGATGAAGACTATAAAAATTTCTACCGCGAGTTGTACCCAATGCAATTCGAAGAACCGTTGTTCAACATTCACCTAAATGTAGATTATCCATTCAATTTAACGGGAATTCTGTATTTCCCAAAAATGTCATCGGATTTGCAATTGCAAAAGGACAAAATCCAATTGTACCAAAATCAAGTCTATGTAACGGATAATGTAGAAGGCATTGTACCTGAGTTTCTCGGAATGTTAAAAGGTGTGATTGACTCACCAGATATTCCATTGAATGTATCGCGTTCGTACCTACAAGCCGATGGCAACGTAAAGAAAATCTCCAATTACATCACGCGCAAAGTGGCCGATAAATTAAAATCGCTCTTTACCGAAAACCGCGAAGATTTTGAGAAAAAATGGAACGACATCAAAATTGTTTTGGAATACGGAATGCTTTCTGAACCAAAATTCTACGAAAAAGCAGGCGATTTCGTTCTCTATCCAACCGTAGACGACAAATACTACACGCTTGCCGAACTAAAAGATGCCATCACCGCCAATCAAACCGACAAAAACGGCAAATTAGTGGTGCTGTATGCTTCCAACAAAGACACGCAACATTCGTACATTGAAATCGCAAAAGAAAAAGGCTATCAGGTCTTACTTTTAGATTCGCCTATCGTTTCGCATTTGATTCAGAAACTAGAAAGCGACAACGAAAACCTAACCTTTACGCGTGTCGACTCCGATCATATCGATAAATTGATCCAAAAAGAAGACACAACGATTTCCAAATTATCGGAAGAAGAAGCAACCAAATTGAAAACCGTTTTGGAAGAAATTGTACCCAAAACCAATTATACGGTGCAATTAGAACCAATGGACAGCAATGCAGCGCCATTCATGATTACGCAACCCGAGTTCATGCGACGAATGAAAGAAATGAGTCAAACCGGCGGTGGCGGTATGTTTGGAATGGGGAACTTCCCAGAAATGTACAATTTAACCGTCAATTCCAACTCCGATTTGGCCACAACCATCCTCAACACCGAAGACAAATCAGCCCAAGAAAGTTTGGTCAAACAAGCACTCGATTTGGCCAAGATTTCCCAAGGTTTACTAAAAGGCGAAGAACTAACCGCTTTTGTAAAAAGAAGCTTTGAGTTGATAAAGTAAGCAGAGAACCCTTTTTTGAGTATCAAAAAAGGTGTGAATCGCTTATTCCGAACTTGTTTCGGAATCTATAAAATTAAAAACCTGTTTACCAAAGTGAGCAGGTTTTTTATTTTAATAATGAATCTTTCCATTCAAAATCAGCGCTAATCCGTTTAATTCGTTTAATCCGTGGCTGATTTAAAACAAAAACCCTATCCAAATCGAATAGGGTTTTGTTTTAGCAGCAAATTACTGTCATAAGCACAAAAGTTGGGCTTACCCTTCAAGTGGATTAGCATTCACAAATGCCCCACAATCTTGTCATTCCGAGGCACCAGGAATCCCACAAAAAACACCCCAATATAATTTCTCCTTTTGCCAAAATGACAATAGTAAAATAAAACTTAGCAGTAAAATAAGGTTTCACCAAAACAAAACCGCGAAATTCCTTTAAAAGATTGAACTTGCCTGATGACAGGCGGTTGTTATTACCAGATTATATTCCATGAAAACTAAATAGCAAGCGCAAGCCTGGCAATAGATTAAAACTATGTATGGACAGGCGTTCTTTTCTATCTTTGGTTATAGGCATTTTTATATTGTCCGTTTGTGTCATTTGCGAGTTCATACTTGTCTGGCTTATGTGTCTGTATTTTATTTTTCAAATATTGGAAATTATTTAACAACACTTTTTTGTCTGTTTTGCAATATCTATTAAAAACATTGTTGGTGTATTGGCTTTTGCAGTTTTTAATTGTACTTGCAAAGTTTATTGACTATTTCTTTTTCTGTTTAATAACCTGCTTTGGTTTTAATTTATCAATGTTGATTCTAGCTTTTTCTAATTCTGTTTTCAAAAAATTCAAACTGTCATGTAGTTGAAGAATTTGTTTCTTATCTATCTCAGATTTCCTTTTCAACTCGTTCACATGAATCTTACACTTTTCATTTGCCTCATTATTACCGAACCAAAATGCACCAGCTATGAAAGCAAGTGCTATCAAAATCTTAATTAAATCTTTCATAATCGTTCAGTTCTGCGGTTGCTTCCAAAATCTCTTTCGCTATTTCTGGAGAGCTGGAAAAAAGGTTTTTAAATTTTGGATGTTTTTCTAACAATCGTTCTATAAAAAATATCGGGGCTTGATATTGAATAAGCACAACAGCCGCTTTTGCTAATATATTACTTGGGTAGTCACTCTTGTGAAATGAGTAGATTAATCGTTCAATCATATTTTCCTCTCTATCCCCATTGTAATATTCTCGATTGATGAGCAAAAGTTCCAGATAAATTAAAGTTGATTCTGGGTTTTCTCTAAACTCCATATCCATTTCTTTTGACATTCTAAAGAAAGGTTCGTTCATCGTTTTTTCTTTAAAGTTTTGCTTACTTGGATAATACTTATAGAAGTGTCTTACAACCTGTAAATACTCTAACGCTTCTTTAGGGTTGTCACGAATCATGTAAGGCAAATCTTTTGATAGACGATTAAATGCATTAAGAATAAAGCTGAAAGGAACAAACTCCTCTATCGGGTAATTCTTACCAAACGCAGCAATTATTTTTAAGTATTCAAAAAGATTAAATCGGCTGTCTCTGAAAATATTCTCCCACTCTTCCGTTATGTATTTTAATGATTCAATGAAAAATTCTTGTGGCACTTTCTTTTTTATTGGAAAATGCATCTGCATGTCATAAAGGAGTTTTAAATACTCCAACATTAACTGTGGATTACCTATTACAATATGCTTAATGTCTTTCGAAATAATATGAAGCATTTCCTCGTATAACTCTGGGTTCATTTTTCTCATGGGGTAATACTGTCTTAATTCATTCACTAATCTTAAATATTCAAATGCTGAATATGGATTTTCTCTTACATAATGTCTCATGTCTTTATTTAGGTAATATAAAGATTCTTCCATAAAATCACCTTTTAACTTTCGTCTAAATGGATAATATTTATTAAATTCGTTAAGAAGCTTGATAAATTCTAATATTAATAGAGGATTATCTCTATTATGTCTTTCTAAATCTTTACTGAATCTAAGAAAAATATCATCCAACATTTCTGGATGAATGATTTCGGTTAGTGGGATATATGTCTTAATATCAATTAAAATTTTCAGGTATTCAATCGTCGCTTGAATATTATCCCTGAATATCGACCGATTTTCACTAACCATACGAATTACATATGCAAATTCTCTTGGTTCAATTTGCCATTTCTGCGATCCTGTTTTTTTGATAAAAGCGACTTGTTGCTTCTTACTAATCTCCTTATCATTAAACCATTCAAATAGATTCATCCTTTCTGTCAAAAATAAATCATGAAACCTATGAAGAACAACATCAACTGCTAATGTGAATAGTTCAGGCTTTTTTAAAATAATATTCTCAACAATTTGAAATGTGTTCTGTTCTTTTGAAAATTTATATTCGTTGTCAAAATATGATAAGAGAAGTTCAAAGTCGTTGCATCCAATATTTGCAGAATCGGAGAAATTGTGAATTACTTCAGATTTTGTTTTACTTAGCTCTATTGAGTTTCCAATTTCATTAACTGTTACCCACTCTGCAAGCTTTGCGGTTGCACTATAATTTCCTACTAAAGTCCAAAGTTTACAAAGTCGTTTCCAAAGAAGTTTGTTTTTGTTTGTTTCATCTCGGTCTTGGGATTCATATTTAGGTTCATTGACTACTTCACCTATACATTCATCAGCATCAAATATTTCAAATTTACTTGGATGGTTATTACTGTTAATAGCAAGCCATAAAAAAACTAAGTTCTGTGAATAAATTCCTAAATGTTCAATTACATCTTTGTTTTCAAGCAACCTAATCTTTGTGACTGGAAAATCTTTATGTCCCTTATCAAACAAATCCTTCAAATCTGTTTTGATTAAGTTAAGAACAAATTTTAACTCATTTGTGTCAGGTTTCAAAATTTGTTTTGCATGTTCAAAAAGAAAATTTTGAATGTTATTATGTTTATGTAGCCAATTATATCCGTAGCAGAAATTAAAAGTTTCCTTTTGGGAAATTATTTCATCTGTCCCAGATGCTCTATCAGTTTGTTTTTTGGCAACTCTCAAAATAAAATCCGCAGCTAAAAACTCCCCAAATGTTTTATGCAAGAATTCGTAATTGAATTTTTCAACATCGCTTTCGGTTGTTGATTTATTTTCGTGAATGAAGAAAAAACCACCTAAAATATTTTCTGCTTGCATACTTGACTTATGAATACCAAAAGCAGTCATCTCTTCCATCAGCTTTTGTGTATCTCTGCTCGTAGTATCATTCATAAACATCATCAATGCAATCATACCTAAACGCAACCGAAAAAGTTCTTCTTCATTGTCTTTTGCAGTTTTAGAAGCATCTTTAAATGTTGCACTTTTATCAAGTTGTCTTTTAATAAACTTGTTAAGCAAAGAATCATAAAGTTTACTTTGATTGAAACTCTTGTCGTTTGCCATATGTTGCAGTTCTCCGTTTTCAAAATCGTAAACAGCAAGCATGAACATTAGCAAAGGTTCTTTAGCAAGCAATTCTATTTTATCATTCTTGGGAATTGCAAATTTGTATTTGGGTTTCTCTTGTGCATCGTTCCATTTATTAATCCATAAATCTCTCCGTTTAACATCAAAACTATCCAACTTTATAATCTTAGTGTATTCTGGAATAGAAACATCTTGCATCACTGTAACCCGACTTGTCAAAATGATTCTTACGCAAATACCACTGCTTATTGCTTTCTCTTGAAATTCACGAATTGCATCAACATATCCATTCAATTCACGATTAGAAGTTTGCATTAACTCATCAAATCCGTCCATGATTATTACAGGAATACGATTTCTAAATTCCTTAGCCCACTCAAGCCAGTTTACATCAGAAGTGTTTTCAATTGAGTTTTGAAGTCCTTTGTTTATGTGTTCTGATATACTTGCCGAACTTGATGCTACACTTCTTAGTTTGATTAGAAATGGAATAAAATCAGTTGTCTCACAAAGAAGACCAGCAAACATTTTACTCAACATTGATTTACCTGCACCTGGGTTGCCAAGAAGGATGATTGGTTTGGTTGCATAGTTTGGGTCAACCAAAGTCTTTAAAAGGTAGTTTCCAATATTTTCACCTTTCTCGGCTTTTTCACCCAAAGAATCTGCTGTCAAAAAACCTTTTCTGTGTTCTTTCTTCCTGTATGTAATGGCTTCAAAACTTTGTGCTACAAAAATATTCTTATTAAAGGGGTAAATAATTTGCTCAACATCTGTGTTGTCTGATAGCGGTTTATTTAATTCACTTTTTATTTGATTTTGATGTGCAACTATATTCTCTATTGTTCTTCCACTAAGAAGAACTTTTGAAAGATGCTCTTCCTGGCTTTTGAACATCTTTTTGTATATGTCTATGAAAGAAGGGAAGCCGCTTTCTTTAATAAAAGTATTATCTCTTAGTTCTTCAATTTTAGCAATCAGTTTTTCTGTTTGACTTATAAATCTCTCATGTTCTTTTCTATTGGCTATAACAATGGTTTTGGTAGTGTCTTTTAACTCTTTGATAATTTTAGCTTTCTGAGTTACATCTGCCCACAAAGCGAATTCATGAAATTCACTTGAGAAATTGATAAGGAAAGCTTGATATTGCAGTGTAATATTTTCAATAAAGAGTTCTTTTGTTTTTGAAAAATCAATTTTCTTTAACTCTTTTGTTGTTTGTTCTTCTTTAGCAATGCATTTGTTTAGAATTGAAAAAACTGGGTCAATAATTTTGTCTGCTTGACTAATAATATCCTCTCTTGAAAGTGAACAATTGCTTGGCAAATTCAAGACTTCTCTTTCCTTGTCGGACTCTTTAGATTTTTTTTCCAATTCCTTTTTATCCTCATCAGAAAGTTCTATGTTTTTTAAAATAGTTTCAATATGAGGCATGATGATTTCTTTAACTCCATTCTTTATAGCTATTTGTAATAGGATGAAATTCACATAAGAAGCAAGTTCATACTTCTGCAAAGCCGTTTTCTCTCTGTCCTTGTATTTGAACTTATCAGGCAGCCAAGAAAAGAGTTTAGATGCTCTCAATGAAGCAGCGTCAATACCTGCGCAAAACACACTGATTTTAGAAACAGGGTCAGGAGCAATTATAACTGCGGCAATTCTTGCCGCGGTAATAAAATATCCTCCGAACTTGTCAATTTCTTCGTCAAATGTAGGGACTGAATTCTTTTTAAAAAAGTCAACAAGGTCTGAGAAACTTACTTCTTTCTTTATCATCTTAAATTATTTATGGGAGTTATAAAATTGCGTTAGAAACTAAATTCTAATCTATAATTTCACTACTACTGCATATCACTAATAACCAAAATCATCTTCATTATTACAGCAGTAATTAACCAAATATACAGCCTTTTTCCTCCACACCCAACAGAAAATTATTGTTTTTTACTTTCTGTAGCTTCACATCCTCCAACAAACCCGCTTTTCAATCTATAATTCGGGTTATTCCTGCTCACTTTTGCCACTTCCTTTTTTACTTTTTGGGCTTCCAAAGCTACACCGGCGTGGGTCTTTGTTGCTCTTTTGGCTTCCAATAGTACTATTAAGTACAACTAGCGTACTAGTAAGCCACCCAAAACTACACTTGAGGCAAAATTTTAACATATTGGGCATTCCTTTTAACATATTGCGTAGTCCTATTAACACTTTAAGTTAATTTTTACAAATTCCCAAAAAATGGCACACGTCTTGAGCATTTCATTTATAATTAACCTTAAACTTTTTAAAACCATGAAATCAACTTCACAAGCTTCATTTGTGGCTCGTTTAGCAAGAGCCGAGCAATTACACCAATTCGTAACCAGCTTCACCAATTACGAGCCCTCAGATGAAACCTTAACGGCACAAGCACTAGCCAACCTAATCAGTCAATTGCACACCGTACAAACCGAGCACACCAATGCCAAACACAATTACCTACTCGCCACTTTCGAACGCAGAAAAATGTTTGAAAAAGAACCCAACTCCATAGGCAAACTACTCTCTCCCGTAACCTCTTACGTAAGAGCCAAAATGAAAAAAACATCACAGCAATACCATGATGTAAACAACCTTGCCCTAAAAATAAGAGGCGGAAAAAGCAAATCAAGCACAACCAACCCCACAGAAAACTCAATATCCAATTCAGAAAAATCGTTTGGTAGCCAACTCCAAAACTTTCAAGACATCATCACACTACTCCAAAGTTTCGGTACCAATTACCAGCCAACCAACAACTTGATCCAAATACCCCAACTACAAGCCACGTACCAAGAAGCACTCCTCCGAACCAATACCGTAACCCAACGCATCTCCGAATTCAAACCCAAAATAACACAACGTCAAATCAACTTTGATCTGCTCAACGAAAAAGCAACCAGCATCAAAGAAATGATTAAATCACAATACGGCCTCAACTCCTCAGAATACAGTCTAATCAAAGGACTTAACTTCTCCAATTAAAACAAAAGCCTATAGCCGCAAGTCATTAACGCAAGTTGCAGTTAGTTTATACAATAAACCCAGCAATAAATAACTCCACAACTCAAATAGCAACATTCCATCTTCAACATTCCCTTGTTTAACATTCATTATTTTTAATATTGAATAAGGAACTTCCTATCTTGAATATAAAACAAAACAAAACAAAACAAAAAACCCTATCCAATCAGATAGGGTTTTTTATAAAAAAGCAACTACCCGACCCGCCTTGGTGGGGAACTGCCATAGCACATACTCTCCCATCTCGTCTCAAAAGACGAGACAGTACCATCTGCATTTGATATTAAGAGGAGGAAGCCCAGTGGGCTTCAGGTACGCGAACTTCAGTTCGCAAATAATTAAAAACAAAAAACCCCATCCAATCGGATAGGGTTTTCAAAAAGAAGGGGGCAACCCGAGGCTGAAAGCCGAACTGGCGAAGCAATCCACTATATCTTTTGCTCCATTGCATTACACAAAAGGATCCCGCTCCAATCGTTTACTCCCGATTGCTATCGGAACTCACGCAAACCCACTTGAACATTCATTGTTTTTGAATTTTGACCATGGAACTTCCAATTTTGAATATCGAACCGATTATAAAAACAAGAAAGCCTGTCTAGATAGACAGGCTTTACTTCGTCCGTTCGCTTTGCTCGGGTCCAAAAGAAGGCGGCGACACGAGTCTACGACTGCGCCGCTCCTATAAAAAAAATGAGTCCTGACTTTTTAGTCAGGACTCACTAAAAGAAGGCGGCGACATACTCTCCCACAAACTGCAGTACCATCTGCGCAATCGGGCTTAACTTCTCTGTTCGAGATGGGAAGAGGTGAGCCCCGACGCAATAACCACCTTAAGTTTTTGGTTGTCGGTTGTCGGTTTTTGGTTGTCGGAAAATACCGGCAACTAGCTACTGACAACTATCAACCTCCCGTCTTTAACGGGAAAATATCTTAACATACTGAGATAAAAATTTATTTTCAAAAGAACTCCTTTGCTCTCTAGTTATTAAAACCACAGAGCAAAGAGCGACATACATAAGCTTACGGGTTATTAGTACTACTCGACTATGACATTACTGCCTTTACA
>CAYPXI010000008.1:0-128430 GCA_964414655.1 uncultured Flavobacterium sp.
AGTTTTGTTTTGGTCAGTGATTGCAGCGGCAACTGATGGCAAGCCGCGGACGTTAGCAACTAGATTTTTTCTCGCATTGAAGAAAGATTGAATTGAATTTTATTATATTTGTTAAAAATTAGAACAATGAATATCGAAACTCGCAAATTAACATTTATTCAAGAATTCGTTAGACTTCAAAACGAAGAGATTATCATTGGACTTGAAAAGTTATTACATAAACGTAAAGCAGAACTCATTGAAAGCGAGATGAAACCAATGAGTATTGAAAAATTTAACTCTGACATTCAACATTCTCTTGAAGATTCTAAAAGTGGTAGATTTACTTCAGCTAAAAAATTAAAAAGTGAAATCTCAAAATGGAGTTAGAAGTTTATTGGACTCAATTTGCTGAAGATAAATTAGCAGACATTTTTGAATATTATAAATACAAAGCTGGAATAAGAGTTGCTAGAAAGTTAATAAACGGAATTCTTGATGAATCTATAAAATTAGAAAAGAGTCCTTTTATCGGTCAGAAAGAGGAATTACTTGATGATCGAATTCAAGAATATAGATATTTAGTTTATAAAAGTTACAAAATTATATATTGGGTTGATGAAATTAATAAAATGATTTTTGTTTCTCATGTTTTTGATACTAGGCAAAACCCTGTCAAAATGAAAAAGATGTAAATTTAATCCAGTTGCTAACCGCCGTTTGCCACAATTGCTGGGCTTGCGCTTGCTATTCTGTTTTTCATGGAACATAATCTGGTGACTACAATTCTGTCTTTCAAATAAAATTTGTAGTTTTGTTTTTGGTCTGTGCTTGCAGCAGCAACAGACGCAAAGCGATGTAACGTTACCAGCAAGCTTTTTTCAGAAATATAAAGTTATATTGATATATTGTTTTATATTTGCTGTATGAATTTGAAAGAGTCTATACAAAGAAAGTTAAATGAATTCTTAACATTGTGCAAAAGCCATAATGTTGAGTCTATATATGCTTTTGGCTCATCTGTTAACAACAACTTTAACGATGAAACTAGTGACTTTGATTTGATTATTGAAATCGATTCTGAAGATCCAATAGTTCGTGGTGAAAAATTAATTAGTATTTGGGATAAACTTGAAGAATTGTTCCAAAGAAAAGTAGATTTATTAACCAATTCTTCGATACGAAATCCAATATTAAAAAAGAGTATTGAATCAACGAAAATTTTAATTTATGATGGAAAAAAGCAAGAAGTATCTTTCTGATATTTTAATGGCAATCGAATTAATTGAAGAATTTACGTTTGGAATCAATGACTTTAATATTTACGAAAAAGACCGCAAAACTCAAAGTGCTGTTGAAAGACAATTAGCAATAATTGGTGAAGCTTTAAATCAATTGAGAAAAATCGAACCAAATATTACGATTGAAAATGACGCACAAATTATTGGCTTTAGAAATAGACTTATTCATGCTTATGATAGTTTAGACAATTCAATTATTTGGGCAATAATAAATAGACACATTAAGAATCTGAAAATTGAAATAGAACATCTTTCAAAACAATAAGCCTGCTGGTAACACTGGTTTCACGCTATTGCTGGGCTTGGGCTTGCGTTTTGTATTTCATGGAAAATAAGCTAGTTATTCCAATTTATCTTTCTAAAAAATTCTGTATTTTTGTTTTGGTCAGTCTTTACAGCAGCAACAGACGTGAAGCCAGGAACCGTTAACTGAAATGTTATTTTAGCAGTTCAAAGAAATTTTTCTTTCAATTTAGTTATATTTGCAATTATGGAAGAAAAGAATTTATACATAATTGCAGGATGTAACGGAGCAGGAAAAACAACAGCTTCTTTCACTATATTACCTGAAATTTTGGATTGCAAAGAATTCGTTAATGCTGACGAAATTGCAAAAGGTCTTTCTCCTTTTCAACCTGAAAAAGTTTCTTTTGAAGCTGGTAGAATAATGCTACATAGAATTAATGAGCTATTATCTCAAAATGAAAATTTTGCTTTTGAGACAACACTCTCAACAAGAAGTTACAAACATAAAATTCTTGAAGCCAAAGAAAGGAATTACAACGTAACTCTACTTTTCTTTTGGCTTAAAAATCCTGAATTAGCAAAAGAGAGAGTAAAAACTAGAGTTCTTGAAGGTGGACACAATATTCCTGAAGATGTAGTAGAAAGACGTTACTATAAAGGAATTAAAAACTTATTTGAAATTTATCTTTCAATCGTTGATCAAGTATTAATTTTTGACAACTCAGAAGGAAAACATAATTTAATTGCAGAAATGTCAATAAGCGAGGAATTAAATATTCTAAATGAAACTAAATTTAACGAATTAAAAAGCTACTTATGACTTCAGAAACTAAAATAGAAAACAGAAATAAAATTTTAAAAGGTCTTGAAAAAGCTTATGAAAAAATGATTGCTTTTAAAAAAGAGCGAAAAAGTGAGCTTGTCATAATTCAAGATAATAAAATAGTCAAAATAAAACTGTAAACACTTCAGTTAACAAAAGTTGTCAACCTATTTCAGGAAAAGACATGGACATTGATGAAATAGAATTTTTTTTGACTAAATTTGCAATATGGGACTAGTTGATAACAATATAGAAGATTTGAAAAAACTTTGTACAATGTACAATGTGGAGAAAATGTATCTATTTGGTTCGGCGTTAAATTCTAATTTCAACGAAAATAGTGATGTTGATCTTCTTGTAAAATTTAAAAATATTGACTTATCTAATTACTTTGACAACTACATTGATTTTAAAGAAAAACTAGAAAATTTGTTTGGTAGAGAAGTCGATTTAGTAGAAGAACAAACTCTCAGAAACCCAATTTTGATTAGATCAATCAACAAGTCAAAAGAGCTAATTTATGGATGAAAGAATTCTTAAATGGCTTTTTGATATAAAAATGTGCATTGATGAAATTGATAATTTTTTCATCGATGAAGAAAAAGATTTTTTTAAGTATAAAAGAAACTTAATGCTTAAAAGAGCTGTTGAAAGAAATCTTGAAATTATTGGAGAAGCAGTAAATAGAATAATTACTCGTGATAATACCTTCATAGAGAAAATCTCCAATGCTAAAGCAATTGTTGGTTTAAGAAATCAGGTTTTTCATGCTTATGATAATATTTCTGACGAAAGCATTTGGTCAATTTTGACTAATCATCTACCAAAACTAAAACTTGAAGTAGAAAAATTAATTGAGGAAGAATAACTACTGCTAACCATCGTTTTGCGCTATTGCTGGGCTTGGGCTTGCTGTTTTGTTTTCATGGAAAATAAGCTAGTTATTTCAATTTTATCTTTCTAAAAAATGTTGTAGTTTTGTTTTGGTCAGTGATTGCAGCGGCAACTGATGGCAAGCTGCGGACGTTATCAAATAGTATTCGTTCAGTAGTAGTCAAAAAATATCTTTTATAAAATTTGGACATTTGATAACTTTTAAGTTAACTTTGCTGAATGTAAAAAGAAAGACAAATTATATTTTATGAACATTACTTTCAAGATTTTTATCTTGAACAAAATAAAAAAGTAAGAGAAAAGATTGCATATGTTTTTCAAATTATTAGAACTGTTCAAAATGCGCCAAGGAAGTTCTTACAACATATGGAAGGTAGTGATGGTCTTTTTGAAATTAGGATTGAATTTGAAAGTAATATTTACAGAATATTTTGTTGTTTTGATAAAGGAGATTTGGTGATTTTTTTCAATGGATTTCAAAAGAAAACGCAAAAAACTCCTAAAAATCAGATTGAGCTTGCTGAAAAATTGAAAGATGAATATTTTAAATCAAAAAAGAAATAGACTATGACTAAAAATGATAAAATAAGAAATGCTAAAAACTTTGACGAGTTATTAGATATCGAATATGGAAAAATTGGAACTAAAGAAAGAGATGATTTTGAAGAGAAAGCTCAATATTTTGTGATAAGCGAAATGTTAAAAGAAGCTCGTAAGGAATCTAAAATGACTCAAGAACAACTAGCAGTAAAAGTTGGAACAAAAAAGAGTTATATCTCAAGGCTTGAAAATGGAAAATGTGATATTCAATTATCAACTTTATATCGAATTTTTGAATATGGTTTAGGAAAAAAAGTTAATCTTATTTTTGACTAATTATACCATTTGATAACACTGGTTTCGTGCTATTGCTGGGTTTGCGCTTGCTATTTTGTATTTCATGGAACATAATCTGGTGACTACAATTCTATCTTTCAAAGAAAAGTTGTAGTTTTGTTTTGGTCTGTGCTTGCAGCAGCAACTGATGGCAAGTGGCATTCCGTTAGCAGCCATACTAGCTCAACGCGTCAAAAAAAATACAAAATAATTTTCCCGTTTTGGGAACTTTTTTTTTATCTTTGTCAAAAATTAAGACATTTGAGAGTAATAGCTAAAAAAATACTGAGGGATTTTTGGGAAATGCATGCTGATTGTGAACAACAATTGAAATCTTGGTTTCAGGAAGCGAGTAAAGCGGAATGGAAAAACCCAAACGAAATAAAGCTAGATTATCCAAGTGCTAGTATTTTAAATGATAATAGAGTTGTTTTCAATATTAAAGGAAATAATTATAGATTAATTGTTAAACTAAATTATGATTATCAAATGATTTGGATTCGATTTATTGGAACGCATGCAGAGTATGACAAAATTAATGCTAACGAAATTTAAATGTTATGGAAATTAAACCTATAAAAACAGAAAACGATTATAATCAAGCTTTGGAAAGACTTGAAATGATCTTTGATGCTAAAAGTGGTTCTCCTGAAGGAGACGAACTTGAAGTACTTGGCATTTTGATTGACCAATACGAAAACGAACACTTCCTTATTGGTTTACCAGATCCAATCGAAGCAATTAAATTCAGAATGGAACAGATGGGTTACAATCAAAATGATTTAGCCAATATTGTGGGGCTGAAAAGTCGTGCAAGTGAAATTTTAAATAGAAAAAGAAAGCTTTCATTGGAAATGATAAGACAATTACATGAAAGACTTCACATACCAACAGATGTTTTAATTCAAGCTTACTAATAAAGTACGGCTGCTAACCACCGTTTACACCAATTGCTGAGCTTGCGCTTGCTATTTTGTTTTCATGGAACATAATCTGGTGACTACAATTCTGTCTTTCAATTTAATTTTGTAGTTTTGTTCTGGTTAGTGTTAGTAGCAGCAACTGATGGCAAGCACGGGACCGTTGTGCATTACTTTAACTTCAGAATTTTATACAAAAATTTGTTTTAAATA
The DNA here is from genome assembly GCA_964414655.1 of uncultured Flavobacterium sp. Lineage (GTDB taxonomy): Bacteria > Bacteroidota > Bacteroidia > Flavobacteriales > Flavobacteriaceae > Flavobacterium. Next base: position 5,253 of record CAYPXI010000008.1, read on the forward strand.
CCAAGAATTGGTATTTTAGCAAAAAAAAGATATGGCACGAAATACTTCTATACTTTTGGGTGATTACTTTGAGAATTTTATTAATGAACAAATTGCTTCTGGAAAATACAATTCTGTAAGCGAAGTTGTGAGAACTGCCTTGAGAATTTTTGAGGAAGAAGAAAACAAAACAAAATCTCTTATAAACGAACTTAAAATCGGTGAAAAAAGTGGTCGAGTTAAAAATTTTGATCGTTATAAAAATCTTGAACAACTTAAAGCTAATTTTCAGAAATAATGTCAGAATACATAATTAGTGAAAAGGCAATTGAAGACATTAATAAAATATGGATTTTTACTGCTGAAAATTGGTCAATTGAGCAAGCTGATCGCTACTATAATTTAATACTTGATGAAATTGAATTTATTGCGCAGAATTTTGAAATGGCGCGAGATTATGGGAATGTTAGAAAATCCTACAGATGTTCAAAAGTGAAATCGCATCTAATATTTTTCAAGAAAAATAAATTCAACGAAATTGAAGTAATTAGAGTTCTTCATGAAAGAATGGATATAGAGAGAAGATTAAGTGAATAAAAGCAATGCACAACACGATTTTGCGCTATTGCTGGGTTTGCGCTTACTATCTAGTTTTCATGGAAAATATGCTGGTTATTCCAATTTATATTTCTAAAAAAAGTTCTAGTTTTGCTTTGGTCTGTGTTTGTAGCAGCAAGAGACGCAAAGCCACAGACGTTACCAGCAAGCGTATCGCAGCAGTAAAACTATGATATTTTAGTTTTAAAAAGTAGCTGAAATTTTAATCAAATAACAAATTTTTAAAGTATTTTTGACAAAGTATAATCAGTTAATTTGTTATGAAAAATATTGATGGAAAAAGTATAGAAAATGCCTTTCGCTTATTCGAATCAAATGATATAGACAAAATAGAAGTCGGGACAACAAAAGGTTTATTACAAATACATCATTATCTATTTGGTGGATTATATGATTTTGCAGGAAAAGTTCGTAAAGTTAACATTTCAAAAGGCGGTTTTAGATTTGCCAATGCCTTATACTTAAATGAAATCTTAGTCAAAATTGAACAAATGCCTGAAAATAATTTTGAAGAAATTATCGCTAAGTATGTAGAAATGAATATTGCTCATCCATTTATGGAAGGCAATGGCAGAACTATGAGAATATGGCTTGATATGATTCTAAAATCTAAGCTTAAAAAATTAGTTAATTGGCAGTTTGTAGACAAATCACTTTATTTACAAGCTATGGAAAGAAGTCCAATAAATGATTTGGAATTAAGAACTTTGTTAAGTCAAAATTTAACTGACGAAATTAATAATCGAGAAGTTATTTTTAAAGGAATAGAACAATCATATTATTACGAAGGTTATCAAAAAGAGGATGATGATGAATAAATAATTTTCATTCAAGCTTTTATAATAAAACGACAGCTGGTAACAGCAGTTTTGCGCTATTGCTGGGCTTGCTGTTTAGTTTTCATGGAAAGTAAGCTGGTTATTTCAATTTTATCTTTCTTAAAAATGTTGTAGTTTTGTTTTGGTCAGTGATTGCAGTAATAACAGTAGCAAAGCATGGAGCCATTAACAGTAAATTCTATGAACTTCCCTGCAGACATACATGACATATTAAAAAAATCAATAAATTTCACAAAATAAATTAGACAAAATACTCAGCAAAAATTATACTTACTTGACCATTTACAAGTATTAGCAATGATGCTATGCACAATATTTTTTCTAACTTTACAATAATCAAGACTAATCATAATACACATGAGAACAAAATTAAAATTGATACCTTTATTTATTTTATTATTTATGTTACAATGTTGTTCAAAAGAGAAAGAAGATAGTCCCGATAAAATAGTTGGGCGTTGGAAAATCATCTATGAAAAAGTTTATGACACTGAATCTAATATCGAAAATTGTCAGCTATTGGATAGGTTTACTTTTACTGAAAATCCAAATAATGTCAATTTAATACGATATTCGGGCGCAGGCGCCACATGCAATCAAACTGTCAACGTTAATGGTACTTGGAGTAAATCGGGAGAACTATATTATATCCAATTCTTTGAAGGAAACGCCATTCCATACAACTCCCTATTTGCTAATAATTTTGTAAATCTAACTTCTATATCAGGTGATATAAAATACATATTAGAAAAACAATAAAAAAAACGAATAACAGAAATTTAACCCGCATTTTCAATCAATTTATTGAAATCAAATGGAGAAATAATCCATAACCAAATTTTAAAAAAATGCCTGATAAAAATTATTTAAAAAACTTAAGAATCCCAACAAAAGAAAATCCTTTAAGAATTCTAGTTAGTTCTTGTTTACTAGGCATCAAATGTGGTGTTAATGGTGAAAATTATGGCGAATACTCTAGTGTTTTAAGGCTTTTGAATTATGAAAATATAAAATTTATAAACTTTTGCCCTGAAGATTTTGTGTTTGGCACTCCAAGAGAAATGTGTGATATTTATGGAGGAAATGGACACGATGTTTTGGAAGGGAAAGCAAAAATACTAACAACTTCTGGCATCGATTGGACTGATGGAATGATAAAAGCCTCTGAAAAAATGCTTGAAATTGCTCAAAATAACAATATTGAACTAGCAATTATGATGGATGTAAGTGCTGCTTGCGGAAATCACGTGATTTATGACGGCAATCGCTACGCAAAAGATAAAAAATACCAAATTGGAATGGGTGTTTGTGGAGCCCAACTTCACAAAGCGGGTTTTAAAATTATTAGTTGGAGAGAATATGAATCGCTTGAAATCTTATATTCAAAAATAGACCCAAATCATCAAATAGACCAATCAGCAAAGGATTTTGACCAACACGAATGGTTTCAAGATTATTTTAAATAAAAAAACCTCAATACAATGAAAATCAACTACTTTAAATCACTATTAGCTCTTTTCTTTTTGTTCAATCAATACTATGTCAACGCGCAAAAGCTTTCATACGGAATCATTCTTGGAGGAAATATTTACAACGATCAAAGCTCAAATGGCGGACCAAATGACGTAGGTTGGGATTCTGGACATATTGACTTCATTATTCCCAATTTAGGAGGTTATGTAGAATATGAATTCACCAAAAACATGGGAATAAAATTGGAGCTTACTTCCAATTCTAAAACATTTGAAAAAGGATATATGCAACATAGTTTGGAAGAAATATATACTTTTCATTTTATTGACATCAATCCCAATTTTAAATATGATTTTGGAAAAGTATACCGCAAAGGATTTTACATGATGCTCGGTCCAAAATTTGCTTTAATGACCAAAGCTGAATTTGAAGGACAAAACGTTACTTCTGAATTTGAAAAGGTAAACATTGGCTTAGAATTAGGCTTAGGTCAAAGGTTCTTAAAATTTTTAGAGATTGAAGGTAAACTAGATTATGGTCTAACACCATTTTATAAATTTGAAGGAAGTAAACCTAATAAAATAATGGGCGGTTATATCTCTTTAAACATTGATATTCATAGAATTATATCATCAAAATAACTTGATATAAAAATAACTCCTTTATTCAATTGTATAATCTACAAAAATGAAATTACAACTGTACCAAATTGATGCGTTTACAGATACCATTTTCGGAGGAAATCCAGCTTGTGTTGTGCCGTTAGACTATTGGCTAGAAGACGAAATACTGTTAAAAATCACCAAAGAAAATGCCGTTGCTGAAACTGCTTTTTTTGTAATGAAAGAAGAAAAAATACATTTGCGTTGGTTTACACCCGAAATAGAAATGGATTTGTGTGGTCACGCCACACTTGCTGCAGCGCATTGCTTGAAAACTATTCTTGGCTACGATAAAAATCCTATTGTTTTTGAGACGTTAAGTGGCGATTTATCTGTTGATATAAAAGATGAATTTTATTATTTGGACTTTCCATCCAGAATTCCAATTAAACGCAATTTACCCCAAGAAATAGTAAAATCACTAAACATTCAACCTAAAGAAGTATTCAAATCAAGAGATTACATGTTGCTTTATGATACTGAAGAAGAAATCAAAAATATTCAAATTAACCGTCATTTCTTTGATCAAATAAATCTCGACCCTGGCGGAGTAATTGTTACTGCTAAAGGCGAAAATTGCGATTTTGTTTCCCGATATTTCACACCACAATCATCAATATTAGAAGATCCTGTTACGGGTTCAGCGCATTGTTCTTTAATACCTTTTTGGGCCGATCGTTTAGGAAAAAATGAGCTTTTAGCGATGCAAATCTCTGATAGAATTGGAGAATTGTATTGCATTAATAAAGAAAATCGTGTAATTATTGGTGGAAAAGCAAAAACCTATTCCATAGGAGCCTTGTTCTTAGATTGAAACTAAATTTATGCTCCTTGCCATATAATTAAAGCCTTTTATAATAAGTTAGACTTTCCAAAAACTAAAACTTAAATGCTATTCGAAAAAAAATTAATGTTAAAAACTAATTATTTATTGTTTATCAATAAATTTTTATTATTTTTGCTTCATCAAACTTAAATAATATAATTATGTCAAAGATGAACAAATTAATATTTACTATTTTACATGTTATTGCATGGATAATTTTTGTTGGATTATGCATTGAAGCAGGTGCTTTAATTGTAAACTTTGTTTTTAGTGTTTTTAAACCAGAAGTTGTTGGTAATCTTTACCAAAAGCTTGATTTAAGTATATTATACAAACAAAGCCAATTGGTTTTTTATGGAATGTACAGTTTTGTACTTTTCATTTCAGTTTTGAAAGCGCTACTTTTCTATGTTGTAATAGAATTGCTACTCAAGTTAGATTTAACTAGTCCTTTCAGTAGCTTTGTATCAAACAAAATCTCAAAGATTAGCCATTATGTATTTTCGATAGGAATTTTGAGTTTTATAGCCAGACAAATTGCGAACAGTTTACAACTTCAAGGTTACCAAATTGATAAACTAAGCCAATTTTGGGTAGACAGTTCAGCATTTATTTTAATGTCGGCCATTATATATATTATTTCGGTCATTTTCAAAAGAGGTATCGAAATTCAAACCGAAAATGAACTAACTGTTTAAATCATGGCAATTATTATCAACCTCGATGTGATGATGGCAAAACGCAAAATATCACTCAACGAACTTTCCGAAAAAGTAGATTTAACACTCTCCAATCTTTCCATATTAAAAACGGGGAAAGCAAAGGCTGTCAGATTTAGCACTTTAGAAGCGATTTGTAAGGCTTTAGATTGCCAACCAGGTGATATTTTAGAATACAACGACGAAACCCGCTAATCTGCGGGTTTTGTTTTATAAACCTTTTAGAACTCATTTCATTTTCTTATCTTCGTTTTAAACTTCTATTTTCAAAAGCTAAACCTAATGATTATGAAATCTCAACTATCATCTGACGAACACAATGCGTTAATGCAAATCTTACAAACACGATTTGAAAAAAACAAGCACCGTCATCTGGATGTTGATTGGAGTAAAGTAAAACTGCGATTAGATGCACAACCTGAAAAAATGTGGTCATTGAATGAGATGGAAAAAACAGGCGGTGAACCTGACGTTGTTGCTATTGATACCACAACAAACGAAATTGTTTTTTTTGATTGTGCTGCCGAAAGTCCAAAAGACAGAAGAAGTCTTTGTTACGATCGCGACGCATTAGAAGCTCGTAAAGAGTTTAAACCCGAAAACAATGTGATTGATATGGCAAAAGCAATGGGAATCGAACTAATGAACGAAAAACAGTACAGAGAATTACAAGAACTTGGTCAATTTGACACCAAAACATCCAGTTGGATTAAAACTCCTGATTCCATTCGGAAATTGGGTGGTGCTCTCTTTGCGGATTTTCGCTACAATACCACTTTTATTTACCATAACGGTGCTCAATCGTACTATGCTGCTCGTGGTTTTCGTGGCGTTCTAAAAGTTTGATTCTAGTTTTAAAACAAAGAAACATTCCAAGACAATGATTTTCTGTACCAAAGTTTTCCTTGTGAGACTTCCAAAGGACAATCGAAATTGTTTGTATACAAACTTCCAGTTCCCAAACCTTGAGGCATCGGATTGCGTTGTTCAAACGTAAATTGAGCTATCGCATTTAAACCCACATTGCTTTCAAGTGCCGAAGTTATCCACCAGCCAATATTGTATTTTTCCGCTAATGCAATCCACTGCAATGTTCCTTTAAATCCACCCACCAAACTGGGTTTCAAAATGATGAATTGCGGTTGAATTTTTTGCAATAATTGTTCTTTTTCTTCCAATGAAAATACGCCAATGAGTTCTTCGTCTAAAGCTATAGGAATTGGAGTGATTTTACATAGCTCTGACATTGTGTCAGTATTGTTTTTTTGAATAGGTTGCTCAATGCTATGTAATTTATAACCAGACAATTGTTTTATTTTATCAAAAGCTTCACTTTGATTAAAAGCACCGTTAGCATCGACTCGTATTTCAATGATTTTTTCATCGAAATTTTGACGTATAAACCGCAACAAACCGAGTTCTTTTTCAAAATCTATAGCGCCTATTTTGAGTTTGATGCAATTGAAACCCTGTGCTAATTTTTCCTCGATTTGTGCCTTCATAAACTCCTCTTCACCCATCCAAACCAAACCATTAATTAGGATAGATTTTTGTTCGTTGGTGAAATCAGAAGGAAATAAAACAAAAGGATTTTCGCTTTCTAAAGACAAAAAAGCCATTTCCACTCCAAATTGTATCGATGGGAATTCAAGCAACTCATCCCACAAAACTTCCTTTCCGAGATAAATATTTTCGCAAGTCCACTTGAGTTTTTCTTCAAAATCATCGCGATCATCAACACTTAATCCGCGTAACAGCCCACACTCTCCTATTCCCTTTTTGCCTTGGTGTTCGAGAATGATAAACCATGTTTCTTTTTCTGTCAAAACGCCACGCGAGGTTCCCGACGGACGTTTGAAATTGAGTATGTACTTGTAGTAAAACGCTTTCATTGTTTCGGTCAGTCCATTATTCGGAGGATTTTCTTGTAATTTTGTTTTGGGAAATTGCGTTTTTCAAATTCAGCAAAATCAGATTCCGCTTGTTCTTTCCATGTTTTGCCTGTGAAAAGGGTTTGGTTTATGTATTTCTTGTAGATTTCTTTTGCTTCTGAGGCACGATCTGTAAATAAATACACGTGAGCTAATTTGAGTTTGAACATGATTTCAGAAGCGTTTAATTTTAACCCCATTTGATAAGCTTCTTCCGCTTTGGTAAATTGTTTTGCAAGAAGATAATAATCACCTATAACTCCATAATCTTTGTAGTTGGCTCTTTTTTTAGCAATCATTTCTGAGTTGATCACATCAATTGCTTCGTTAATTTTTCCTTGTTCAAATAATTGATAAGAATTATCGCGTATTGTATTGTAATATTTTTCGACTTCACCTGACTTTTTTAAACTCTCTTCTGAAATGGTTTCCAGTACATTATTCTTCTCTAATTGAAGTAATTGTTTGTATTCTGTATACGTGTATTTCTGAGTAATTGCATCCAGAAAAAGGGCGAAATATTCGTCCTTTTTCTTAAGCGACGCGGTTACTTTTTGCTTTTCAAGCAATGAAATAATTTCTTTTTTTGTTTCTGAATTCCAGCCTCTATTCAATTTATTATCCACCCAAGGCACTATTTCTAAAACCACCTTTTGTTTCATGAACCAATTATCACTTTCAAAAACGAACCACAAGCGCGAATTTTGACTGGTAAATCCTTTTAATAATTTAGCTTCTTTATTTACTGGAACGTCTTGCAAATAAATTGATTTGGATGATTTACCAGATTTTTGAAAAGCTTCTGCTTCCAATTGCGAGTTAAAAACAGCAAACTTACACTTATCGTCACCTGCAATTTTGGAGACCAAAAACAAAGCGCCGGCAGAACCTTGACTGATTCCGGTTGGATCCGGAATAGCTTTTAATATTGATACTAAGCTTCCTGAGAGTTGTTGGTTGTCGTCGAGCACTGTTATTCTGAATACTACCTCAGTGGTTCCTACTGGTAGTGCTTCAGACATTACTACCTTTCTTTCATTGGTTTTGAGTGTGAATGTTTGATTGGTTGTGCGTACATTATCCCAATAACCTTCTTTGGACTGCGAAAACAACACGAATGGTATTAAATATAGCGCTACTTTTAGTAATTTCATTTTTATTTTTTTAGTGGCTGTAACAATTAAAGTGCCAATTTTAAGAAAAACTGCTTTCAAGCGCGATTGCCCTAGCCCAGATAGCAGCGGCATCCTTTTATGTTTTTCTTTAAAACATAAAAGATAGAGCGAATAGCTGGATTAGCTTCAAATGAAACTACAAAACAATGCTTTCACCTATTTGGAGTAACATTAAGTCTTTTCCGGCATCGAAAAATTTCTTTTTGGCATCGTTGTGGTTGATTTCGATGTAACCAAAAGTGTCAAAATGATAGCCCAAAACTTTGTCGCAATCGACAAAATCAGAGGCAATGATAGCATCATCAACGTCCATGGTGAAATTATTTCCTATTGGAAAAACGGCCAAATCAAGTTTGGTGCGCATTGGGATAAGTTTCATATCCATTGTTAGAGCTGTGTCGCCCGCGATATAGATGTTTTTATGTTCGCCTTCAATTACAAATCCGCCTGGTTGACCGCCGTAGCTTCCGTCGGGAAACGAACTCGTGTGCAGTGCGATTACGTATTTTACTTTTCCGAAATCAAACTGCCAACTTCCTCCGTGGTTCATTGGATGGTAATTCAAGCCTTTTGCGCCGTAATGCGAGGCGATTTCGTAGTTAGAGACTATAACGGCTCCTGTTCGGCTTGCAATAGCTTCTACGTCGAGCGTATGATCTTGGTGAGCGTGCGTGAGAAGAATGTAATCGGCTTTTAAACTATTTACATCGATGTGCGATGCTTTGGGATTGCCTGTAATAAATGGATCTACAATGATATGTTTACCGCTAACTTCGATTCCGAGACAAGCGTGACCGTAAAATGTAATTTTCATAGAGTTGCAATTAATAAGTTCCGAAAAATTTACTCGTATAATAAATAATTAAATCTGACACAAAAAAGATTAAAGCTAGTGACAATAGTACCGAAAGCAAAAATGTGCTGATGGCTAACTTCTTTAATTCAGGATCAAGAAAGCGAGGGTTTTTGTTTTTATATACCGTAATCAAATGGCCAATCATTGGGAAATAGGCCGCTACAAAAATGTATTGATCGAAGTTGAATTTGTTGAGAAAAGCAAACAACAATACCAAGACCATCGCCGTAATAATCAAAAAGAAATGGTATTTTTTAGCCCAAGCTCCTCCTTTTTGAACCACCAAAGTATTTTTGCCCACTTTTTTGTCCGATTCTTCGTCGCGCATATTGTTGAGATTTAAAACACCTACGCTCAAAAAACCTATTGCTGTTGCTGGAAGCAAAAGTAATCCGTCGAATGCTTTGGTAAACATAAAATAAACCCCGAACGTACTTACCAATCCGAAAAAGATAAAAACAAAAACGTCTCCATAACCTCGATAACCATAAGGATTTTTACCAACAGTGTATCGAATAGCGGAAGAAATAGCCCACAAACCGAGTATAAAAAACAAAACAGAATACAACAAGTACTTACCTTTGAAAGAAAAATAAATCAACAGTAAAGCCGACATTAGTGTAAGAAACGTCATGAAAAACATAGCAACCTTCATTGCTTGTGGCGAAATGGTTCCACTTTGAATGGCACGTTTTGGTCCTACTCTATCTTCGTTGTCTGTGCCTTTCATTCCGTCACCATAATCATTGGCAAAATTGGATAAGATTTGTAATCCTAACGTTGTGGTGAGTGCAAAAATCACGATTTTCCAATTAAAGTGTGCTTGCGACATAGCGTAAAAACTTCCAACCAAAATGCCTGACACCGAAAGTGGTAAAGTTCTAATACGTGCGGCTTCAATCCAATGTTTCATGTTTATTTAGAATTTTAGATTTACAATATACGATTTACATCCAATTTTTGTTAGAGGCTTCGATTTGGTACAACCATAAGTTGATGTAATTTTTTATTTTGGCATAATTACCTAAATGAAAAGTAACATTTCCGCCTGCTGTATGCAAGGTTAACGAACCTATATTTAGACTTTTGTGCCAAAATAGTTGCGATGTTGACAAGGCTTGTATTTTACCAATTTCAATAATTTCATTTTCAATATCCCAAGCGCCGCTTTGTTTGATGATATGTTTTTCATTGACAAACAAACGATAATTTCGGAATCCGAAGGACAAAATTACCAAAAAGAACAATGCATAAACCAAGGCAAAGCTGTAATAATTCAACAATTTTGGATTAGCATAATTTCCCAACATAAAAAAAACAGTTAAGGGTAGCACAATTACTAAGAAAATTGAAAATCCAAGTTTACGGAAATTGGGCTTTAACACAGCTCCTTTTTGTGGCAATTCGTTAAAAATGAGTTGTAATATTTCGTTTTTCTCACTTTCATTACAACCTGGCACTTCGATTTGCGATTTGTGGTGCTGTTTTTCGTCTCTTACTGCTTGTTTTATTCTAACTTCAAGTACATTGAGCTTTTTCTGAAAATAATTACGTGAAATGGAAACAATTTGCACTTTTTCAGGCTTTACAATAGTGCTTTTGGTATTGATCAAGCCAAACGACAACAATAAAGAGCCTTTTTGCTTTGTTATTGTATAATTGAAATACTTGATGATTGTTCTCAAAACATTAATAATAAAAACCACTGTAAACAAACCAATTAAAGCAACTAGAAAGAAATACCAAACCGCATTTTGGGTCACAAACTGCGTTACTTTATCGTCATCAATTACATCATCTTTACCAATGTTTTCTAGGTTTTCCATGATGGTAAAGAAAAAAGTTAGTAATAAACCGATGGTTTTCACGTAGTTTGAGGTTATTCCGACTTTTACCAAGCTCAAGAAATTGATTTTAAGGAATGGCTCAGTCTCGGCTACAATTTGTTTTTGTTCGAGTTCAACATCTGTTTCGTTGGTAATTTCAAATTTGTTTTGAGGCAATCTGTTTTCTAGAAGCTTTGCTTTTAAGGCTAATGCTAATTCATGAGAAACTGCTTTGATGTTGCCTTCCTTGTTGTCACTCCCAGCAGTATCAACATCCAAAGCATAAACACCAATAAGTCGCTGTATCAACGATTGACTGATATTAACTTGCTGAATTTTGTCGAGTTGAATGGCTGTTTTTGTTTTATTGATGATTCCATCTTGAATAATAAATTCGTCGTTATCATCATCAATATAAAAAGTAAAATTGAGGCATCTCAAATAAGCCACAACACCAACAATAACTAGCAAAACTACTATTCCAATCAGGTAATAAACAGTGTTCATTTTTTCTGATTTGAAAACATAAATGAATACGATGGGAAGGAATGCTCTAGCAAATTTTTGAAGTGAATCGACAAACATCACTAAAATCCCGATGGAAGATTGCCGTTGTGGTTGATTGAAATTGGTTTCCATTACAATTGTTTTTGAATTTTACCCATCAACAACTGTTTGATATTTTCGGCTTCTTCTTTGGCAATTCCAGGTATTTCAATGTCACTCGAACTTCCACCAGCAGTAAAAATCTCTACTTTAGCCAAACCAAAATAACGCGAAATTAATCCTTCATGTAAAGCAACGTGTTGCACTCTATTATAAGGAATTACCATTGTATTTGTAGCTATGATTCCACTTCTATAAATTACATCATGATTGCGAAAAGCGAAACCTTTTTTCTTAAAACTAAGTAACGAGAAAAACACTATCAAAAACACGATTACAGCCAAAATTACTCCTACAACCAACCAGCTTGTTACAGTTAGTTCTTCGTTTTTAGCAAAAGAAATAAAACCATAAGCAACAACTAAAATCAAACTAACGAGTAAAGCATTTAACAACACCACTTTTTTGTAACTTGGATGCATTGACGACAATTGAACTTCTTCAAATCGAGGAAGTTGTTTGGTATCGATGGTTTCGTTGGTGAAATTTTCCATAGTTAAGGAATGTATTTTTTCTCAAAATTAGGTTTTCTTTTTTCTAGGAAAGCATTTCTACCTTCAATTGCTTCATCAGTCATGTAAGCCAATCGTGTTGCTTCACCCGCAAAAACCTGTTGACCAACCATTCCGTCATCCGTCAAATTCATTGCAAATTTGAGCATTTTGATTGATGTTGGCGATTTTCCTAATATCTCTTGCGCCCAATTATAGGCCGTATCTTCTAATTCATCGTGTGGAATAACCGCATTGACCATTCCCATATCGTAAGCTTCTTGTGCGGAGTAATTTCTACCTAAAAAGAAAATTTCGCGTGCTTTTTTCTGACCGACCATTTTAGCTAAATAAGCTGATCCGTAACCGCCATCAAAGCTCGTAACATCAGCATCAGTTTGCTTAAAAATAGCGTGTTCTTTACTAGCTAAAGTTAAATCGCAAACTACGTGAAGACTATGTCCGCCGCCAACTGCCCAACCTGGAACTACACAAATTACAGCTTTTGGCATAAAACGAATCATGCGTTGCACTTCTAGAATGTTCAAACGATGATAACCATCTTCACCAACATAGCCTTGATGACCACGTGCTTTTTGATCGCCTCCACTACAAAATGACCAAACACCATCTTTGGTAGAAGGACCTTCAGCAGATAACAAAACTACTCCAATTGAAGTGTCTTCGTGAGCATCATGAAATGCTTGAAGCAATTCGGAAGTTGTTTTCGGACGGAAAGCATTTCTTACGTTTGGACGATTGAATGCTATTCGGGCTACACCGTTGCATTTCTTGTAGGTTATATCTTCAAACTCTCTTACCGTTTGCCAGTTAATTTTATCCATAGAAAAAAAATTTATTAGCGTAAAAATAGTATATTTAGCCCCAATTTGTAAATAAAAAAAATGAAAAAAACCATTTATTTGTTAGTTGCCTTAATTGTAACAACGATAGCAAGTTCGCAAGAAGTTGTAAAATATTCAAAATCAGGTTTCGAAGCTGCTTTTCCAACCAAACCCAAAGTTGAAAAACAATCTATTGATGCTGGTGGATATAAAATAGTTTTGAATATGTATATGTGTGAAGGCGATGCCGACATGCTAATTGTATCGGAGAGCCAATTGCCCGAAGAAGCATCTAAAAGTATTAATGAAAATAATTCCAATTCTTTTTTATCAGGAACCAAAAATGGCGCAATGAATGCTATGGCGGCTCAGTTAGGCACTAAATTTGAGCAAACTAGCGAGGAATTTATTACGTTTCAAAATCATGCTGCATTAAAAGTCATAGGAAAAATGGATGATTTAAATGTTAATGCGTTGTTCATTAATAGAAATGGTCAATTGTATCAGATTTTACTATTTGGAACAGACATTAACACAGCTTATGAAACATTTGTAGAGAAGTTTAAATTAATTTAAGAAATATATTAGCAATGAAAAGAGTTTATTTAGTCGTAATCAGTTTACTTTCAGTTATTGGTTTTTCACAGAAATACGAGTTTAGTACTGTAAAAGACATTTCGTGTTTGCCTGTTATTTCACAGGATAAAACAGGAACTTGTTGGAGTTTTTCTACAACTTCATTTCTAGAGTCTGAAATTTTAAGAATAAAGGGACAGAAAATTGATTTATCAGAAATGTATAATGTAAGATTTACTTATCCCAAAAAAGCATACAACTACATAATGCGTCAAGGCAAAGCGCAATTTGGCGAAGGAGGTTTAGCACATGATGTTATCAACAGTGCTAGAGATTATGGATTAGTACCGGAGAGTGTCTACAATGGCAAAACATCAGCAGCCATCCATGATCATTCTAAAATGGTTGCCGATTTAGAAACCTATTTGAAAGGAGTGGTTTCAAACAAACCTTTTAATACAAATTGGAAAAACGAATACAGTGGATTTTTGGATCGTTATTTAGGTAAACCAGTTGCTGATTTCACTTATGAAGGCAAAAAGTACACACCAAAAGAGTTTGCTGCTTCAACAGGACTCGATTTTTCAAAATACATAACGTTAACATCGTTTACACAAGCTCCTTTTCATACAAATTTTATTCTGGATATTCCTGATAATTTTGCCAATGGATCTTTTTACAATATTCCTTTGGATGAATTAATGTATAATATTGATAGCGCTCTCGATAAAGGATTTACTTTATCTTTAGATATAGATGTTAGTGAAAAAACGTTTTCAAGTAAAACGGGAATGGCAGTAATTCCAGCCAAAGACGAAGATGCAGTTTCAATTTTAACCGAGATAAAGCCAGAAAAAATAATTACCCAAGAATTACGTCAAGCCGAATTTGAAAATTACAACACTACAGATGATCATTTGATGCATTTGGTAGGAAAAGTAAAAGATCAAAAAGGAAACATCTATTACAAAGTAAAAAACTCTTGGGGTAAAGACTCAGGAAAAGAAGGTTACATGTACATGAGTGAAAGTTATTTAAAACTAAAAACTATTTCGGTATTACTTCATGTTGATGGATTGTCGAAGAAAACAATGAGTAATTTAGGAATGATAAAATAATTGTTTTTTTAATCGAATAATTATGAAACGTTTTTTATCAACAAAAAACAATATCACTTTTTTTACTTTATGGGCAATTGTTCTTGGAATGGTTGCTCTATTAGTAAACAGTATAATTTCAGACAACTTAGCAATTGCCCCAACAATTATTTTATCATTGGTAATTATAATGATTGTTTGGGTTTTGGTTGATACACGTTATGTAATTAAAACCAATTTTTTATTGTATCGATCTGGACCATTTCGTGGCAGAATTGACATTACAAAAATTAAGAAAATAAGAATTCATTCGGGTTTATTTGTACCAGTGTCTATGAAACCATCATTGGATACAAATGGTTTAATCATCACTTATAATCAATACGATGATGTGTTTGTTTCACCCAAAAACAGGTCGATTTTTTTAGAAGAGTTAAAGAAAATCAATCCTAATATTGAAGTAAACGATTAACCAATTTTGACCGAAGTCATTGTTAATGAACCAGCTACAGCTTTGTCGTTAAAAAACTCTATCTTATCATTTTCAGATTGCAAAGCCAAAGCATACAATAATGGATAATAGTGATCTGGTGAAGGAATTGCCAATGTAGCTGCTTTATTTAACTTTTGGTAATCAATCAAAGCTTGATGATCAGCTTTAGCGATTTTATCTTTAAAAATGCTGTTCATCTCTATCGCCCAATCAAAACCGTAATTATCAGCACTGAGTTTGTCCCAAGCAATCATTCCGAGATTATGCACCATATTTCCGCTACCGATAATTAGTATACCTTTTTTACGCAATTGTGAAAGCTCTTTAGCCAATTGATAGTGATAAGCTGCAGGTTTACTATAATCAATGCTCAATTGCAATACGGGAATATCAGCATTAGGATACATATGTTTAACAACTGTCCATGTCCCGTGATCCAAACCCCAATCGTGATCCAAATGCACATTAGTCGAAGTAATTATTTTTTGTGTTTCTTTGGCTACTTCTAAACTTCCATTGGCTGGATATTGCACATCAAAAAGCGCTTTCGGAAAACCACCAAAATCATGAATCGTTTTGGGTTTGTCCATCGCTGTAACATACGTTCCGTTGGTTAACCAATGCGCTGAGACTACCAAAACTGCAGTTGGTTGCGGAATTTCTTTTCCGTACTTCATCCAATTGCGTGAAAATTCGTTGTCCTCTATTCCATTCATGGGCGAACCGTGACCTATGAATAAAACAGGCATAATGGTATCGTTGCTTTTTAATTGTTTTGTCCAACAAAAAAATGGATCTAGCGATGTAATTGCCATAGCACCAAGCATTGTTTTTATGAAATCTTTTCTTTCCAATTTTAATATTTGTATATACAAATGTAGTGATAAAATGATTGAAAAAAAGTTAATTAACATTTATTTGGTATTATTTTACCAAATGAATACCGTCGTCTTTGATTTCGATTAATTTTTCTTTGTAGAGTAAGCCTACTGCTTTTTTGAACGTTTTTTTACTCATTTGAAGTACGGTTTTAATATCTTCTGGATGACTATTATCGTTCAATCTAAGGAAACCTCTACTCGATTGGAGTTCGTTAAGAATTTTTTGTGCATTAGGTTCAACAGCATCATAACCCAATTTTTGAAAAGAAACATCAATTTTTCCGTCGGGGCGAACATTTTTAATATAACCTTTACAGCGTTGACCAGGTTTTACCTCAACAAATGTTTCATCTTTATACACCAAACCTTTATGCTTTTCATTGATAATAACATTGATACCTAAATCAGTTATGTGAGAAATAATTAAATCTACTTCCTCATTTTTTTCCAAATTCACCTCATCATTACTCAAAAACTGATTGGTTTTACTTGATGCAACTAGTCGATTGGTACGTTCATCAGCATACATATAAACCAAATAACGCTTGCCTTGTTCCATTGGTCGCGCTTGTTCTTTGAAAGGAACAAACAAATCTTTTTCCAATCCCCAATCCAAAAAAGCGCCAAATTCGTTGGTATAATTCACCCGAAGCCAACCAAACTCATTAAGTTTAATATAAGGCTCAAGCGTAGTAGCCACAGGTCGTTCCTTATGATCTAAGTAGACAAAAACGGTAATTTCATCTCCAATAGCATACTCTTTTGGAACATACTTGTTGGGCAAAAGAATGTCTTTATCGCCTTTGGTTAAGAAAAGTCCAACATTAGTACTTCGATCTATTTTGAATGTATTGTATTGACCAATTGTTATCATCATTCCTATTTAAAGTGGCAAAGATACAAAGAATACAGCCTTAAATAAAAAAAGCGCTCATAGATGAACGCTTCTTTACTTTTAACCTAATTAATCTTTAAAAAATACTTTCTTTTTTAAAGTGTATTGTTAGCAAGTAATAAACTACTGCTCTGTATTTATTTTTGTTGGAACGACCATATTTTTCAATTACAGCATCGATTCCTTTATCTAAATCAGTACTATCTTTCAAGCCAAGTTTTTTGATTAAGAAATTGTTTTTTACGGTTGCAATTTCTGATTCTTGTGATCCAGAAACTGTAGCTGCATCTGGGTTATAAATAGAAGGTCCGCAAGCAATAGTAACTTTTGTCAACAAATCCATGTTGGGCGTTACACCGCATTTATCTTTTAAATCAGCTGCGTATTTTACAATTAATTCGTCTCTTTTACTCATAATTATCAATTTTTAAAGTTTTGTTTGTTAAGGCATTCAAAAATATAGAATTGACAAGTAAGAGAGAAACGCGAAACTGTAGAATTTAAACTACATTCTTAAAATAATCTAATAAGATTTTATCGTTGTTTTTAGTTGGAGTAAAAACTTCTAAGATAGTTGGTTGATTTGATTGGTAAAGCAAATTCAAATTCTCTTTCAAACTCATTTCATCACTAGCTATCATATAATCGAAGTTGAACATTTTTGCCAAATACTCAGCGGTCAAACAATGAGATGTTTCGAAATACGTGTTGAAAGTCGAATTTTCTTGATGACCAGGTAGAATTCTAAAGATGCCACCGCCACCGTTATTAATCAAAATCACCTTGAAATTTTTCGGGATGTAATTATTCCACAAGGCATTACTATCGTATAAAAATCCAATATCACCCGTAATCAAAATTGTTGGCTTAACTGAAGCAACTGCAGCGCCAATTGCCGTTGAAGTACTTCCATCAATTCCACTGGTACCACGATTGCAGAAAACTGTTACCTTGGGATGAATGGTACACAATTGTGCATAACGAATGGGTGAGCTATTGCTTATTTGCAAACTATAGTCACTAGGAATTGTGGGCAACAGAATATCAAAAGCTTTCAAATCTGAAAACGGAATAGCACTCAAATATTCTTCATGTTTTGAAGCTCTTTTGGCTCTGATTGCGAGAATTTTTGTTTGATAATCACTTTCTGACGAATGAACTAAAGGTATAAATTGCTCAAAAAAAGCTAATGTTGTTGTTTCAAAATGTTTTGTCAAACAACCAAAAGTGTTGTAAGCTCTTAATACATCAATATGCCAATGTTGTTGGGGTTGGTATTTTCTCAAAAAAGCTTTGATGCGTTTAGAAACAATCATTCCTCCTATGGTAAGTAAAACTTCAGGTTGAAAATCGAGAAAATCATTTTCAGAAAAAGGAGTAATTATAGTATCAATGTTGGTAATGAAATTCGGATGATGTACGTTGGACGTAACTTCGGTCATTACTACTACGGAATTATCATTTCCTAAAAAATCCAAAACCGATTGTTGTATGGTATTCGGATCCAAACCACCAATTAAGACTAATTTTTTCTTGGCTTGGTTCCAAGTTGTTGCAAATGAATTCAAATCTTCAACAGGTAATTCTGTTGATAGCGAAGACGTTATTTTTGGATTTACAGCTAATTCTTCTACCGTTTCATACAATGGTTCTTCAAATGGCGCATTGATATGCACTGGACCTTTTTGTTGAATTGCTGTTTGAATTGCTTCATTTATTAATTCGTCATTTTTATCACACGCTTCCTCAATCAAATTGGCATTAAATAAACTGTGATTAGCAAACACATTTTCTTGACGAATGGTTTGTCCGTCTCCAATATCAATTTTGTCCAAAGGACGATCGGCAGAAACCACAACGAATGGAATTTGATTGTAAAATGCTTCCGCAAAAGCTGGATAATAATTCAGTACAGCCGAACCAGAAGTACAAACTACAGCAACAGGTTGTTGCAATTGTTGTGCAATTCCTAGAGCAAAAAAGGCAGCCGAACGTTCATCGGCAACGCTATAGCATTTAAAGTAAGGATGATTGGTAAAACCTATTGTCAGCGGCGCATTTCGTGAGCCTGGAGAAATAACTATATTTTGGATTCCTTTGGCACGAAAAATTTCGATGATCGATTGTGCTAAAGGTATTTTTGGATACATCATTGGATTGACTTGATAAGTTGCAAAGTTACTAAGTTCTAGGTTTTTTTCTAGTTTTGAAATGTTTTTTTAAATCACTATTTTTGAGCAATGGAGATTATAATTCGACCTTATCAAATCAATGACGCTGGTGCAATTTTAGAGATTGTAAATTATAACATCTTGAATTCTACAGCCTTGTACGATTACCGTCCACGTAAGGTAGAGAATCAAATTGCCATTTTTGATGATAAATTAAAAAAAGGCTTTCCAGTTATAGTTGCTGTCGAAAATGAAACGGTTGTTGGTTTTGGTTACTATAGTGAATTTCGATATAGAGAAGCCTATAAATTTACGGTTGAACATTCAGTTTATGCACATCAAAACCATACAGGAAAAGGAATTGGGAAACTATTACTTTCTGAATTAATTACTTTAGCCAAAAAACAAAACTTACATACAATGATTGGTGTGATTGATGCAGAAAATTTGAATAGTATTGCATTTCATGAAAAATTCGGCTTTCAAACCGTAGGAATCATCAAAGAAACCGGATTCAAATTTGACCGTTGGTTGCATTCGGTTTTTATGCAAAAAATGCTATAAAAAAAGCGACCTTCAAAAAAGAAAATCGCTTTGGAGATTACTTACTGTTCAACCAGTTATCAATTTCTGCGCTCAAAGGCTCAGTACTTGATGGCAACATCATGTAGAGATTTCCATCTTCATTAATTAAATATTTTTGGAAATTCCATTCTACCGTGCTGTCCAAAACATTATTTTTACTGTACTGGGTTAAAAATTGGTATAATTCACACATATCTTTTCCTTTGACCACTGATTTAGCCATCACAGGAAAGGTAACGTTGTATTTTTCAGAACAAAAATATTTTATTTCATCGTTGCTTCCAGGTTCTTGTCCGCCAAAATCATTAGAAGGAACCGCTATGATTTCTAATTTACCTTCTGGTCCACCATGTTTTTTGTATAAGTCTTGTAAATCGGCATATTGTCTTGTATAACCACAATTTGAAGCAGTATTTACGATAAGTACTTTTTTCCCTTTTAGTTTATCAAAGGAAATTTCCTTACCATCAATATTTTTCATTTTTATACTGTAAAAACTCATATTATAATCGATTGGTTTATCTTTTTGAGTTCCGTTTTCATTCTGTTCGCTCAACACTCTATTTTGACAAAATGTCAAGTTGTTCAAAAGTAAAAAAAGAAACAAGTGTATAATTCGTATCGTTTTCATGTTAAATAATTTAAATATTTTCAAAAATAATGGTTTTTCAAAAAAAACAATCAACAATAGTCAAAAATCTATTTTATTTCTTAAAAAACTTTTTATACTTCGGATAGGTTACAATTCCAATTAAAGCCATTGCCGAGAGTGTATAATAAATCCAACTCAGCGATTTAGGTTCGCCACTAGCGTAAGAATGTAAACCAACCAAATGGAAATTAACACCATAATACGTAAAAAGAATCGATACAAAAGCAAACATACTCATCAAATTGAAAATCCAAATGCCACGCAAAGCTGGAACAAATCGAGCATGAATTACAAATGCATACACCATAATACTGATTAGCGCCCAGGTTTCTTTAGGATCCCAACCCCAATAGCGTCCCCAACTTTCGTTAGCCCATTGTCCGCCAAGGAAATTCCCGATGGTTAGCATCACCAAACCGACAGTCAAAGCCATTTCGTTGATGTAGGTTATTTCTTTGATGTTAAATTCCATTTTCGCTTTGTTTTTGTCATTGGTAAAGAAAATCAACAATAATGATACAAAACCTAGAATCATACCAAGTGCAAACGGGCCATAGCTCGCCACAATTACGGCAACGTGAATCATCAACCAATACGAATTCAAAACAGGTTGTAAGTTACCAATTGCTGGATCAATCCAATTGGCGTAAGCCGCAGCCAATATCATTGCTGTGACAAAAGCTGCAGAAGCTACAGTAAGTTTCGATTTTCGGTCGAATGCCAAACCAAAAAACATGGTAGCCCAAGCAATATAAATTATACTCTCATAAGCATCACTCCATGGAGCGTGACCCGAAATATACCAGCGAGTGATCAATGCCAAGGTTTGAACGGCAAATAAAATTCCGATTATGATATGAAAAATGTTGATGGTAATACGCAACCATTTTCGGTCTTTAAAAATTTGAATAATGGTAAAAATGAGCATCAAAGCGGCCATTGTTAAGTACAAATAAGGCAATTTTTGAAACACATCGTATTTGTTGTATAGAATTTCAGAATCAATTTTGTCATCAGAAGGTCGTACTGCTTTCCCGAATTTCTTTTGGTAATTTTCTAAACCAACCAAAAAGGTATTAGCCATCGTATAATCTTTGCTGTCTGATGCTTTCATTAAAGCTTGGAAATAAACGGGCAAAACGTTTTTGATTGTATCTAAAGCAGTTCCGGTTTGGTGATTGATTTCCAAATACGAAACCCATTTATTGCCTTTGTCATTTGGAATTGGAAATACTTTCAAAATTTTTCCACTCAATGCGTCGTTCATCAAATTGACTTTTTTGTCGGCTTCTACAAAATCTTTTTCAAAATTATTTGGATTCGGTGTTTTGTAGGCTTCGTCTAAAAATGGCGCTAATTTATAGTTCCCTTTTTCGTCAAAAAAAGAACGAAAAGTAGCAAATTGCGCTGCTTTATCAACACCCAAAATTTTACGAATACTATCATTTCCTTTCTTCAAATAAATGATGGGAACTTCAAACCAAACTGTTGGAAACTGTGTCATCGACATAAAAACCTGATCGGAATTCATGTCTTTGTAAGTGTCACTTTTGCTTACTTTACGCAACAATTCTGATGAAAACGTATTGATTGGCTTCATGCGTCCGCCGTTATCTTGAATCACTAATCGTCCAAATTGCGCTGCATGACGTTCGTTTACCTTGTATTTAGCAATAACTGAATCGATTTGTTTTAAGGTTGGCATCGCGTTAGCATGATTGCTGTGGTTTTGCGCCGTTCCAATCCATGAAAAAAGCAACAAAGCAATCGCTATTAGTGCTGATTTCTTTTTCTTAACAGCTTCTAATTTTCGTTTTAAATCGCCAAAACGAGAATTTTTAGAAAACAAAATCGCCATCAAACCAAAATAAAGTAAAAAATAGCCTAAATAAGTAATGTTGGTTCCCCAAAAATCGTGATTTACCGATAAAACCGTTCCTTTTTCATCAGGATCAAAATTGGCCTGGAAAAATCGATATCCTTTGTAATCGAGAATGTTATTCATAAAAATTCTAGCATCAAATTTTTCAGCACCATCTACAACAGTTACTTTACTTTCAAAACCCGAATAACTTTTTTCCGTTCCAGGATATTTCTCAGCTACAAAATCGTTGAGTTGTATTTGAAATGGCAATTCGTAAATTTTACTTCCATAAACTAAGGTAAAATCTAACTCTCCGAGTTTAAAAACTTGTGGTTCGCCTTCTTTTCCTTTTGTTCCTTTTAATGATACCATTTTTTCTTTTCCATCTGAAGTTACTTTCAGTTTTAGAATGTTTTCAGCTTGTTTGGCTTTAAAATTTTCACTTGAAACGTAATCTTTAACACCTTTTATAGGTTGATCGGGAAAAACAAACTGTGCTGCTCCTAAATTATAAAGCGATCGAAACATCAAATCTTGTATAGAATCTTTTGTGACTTTGCCTTGCAATTTATCAGCCATTCGCATAAACTGCCCTTCAAAAGGTGATGAAATAGTTGGTTTTTCTCCTTTTGTACTAATATTGATTGCGCCTTCAGTGGGAGCGTTTAAACTGAATAAAATATTGTGAATATTTTGCACTTCGCCTTCAACCAAATAATGTTCGTGACGCGTTCCATCAGTTGACTCAACCATTTTCAGGTAAAGTTTACCATTAGTATCGGGTTTGATGGTTTCTTTTACATCCATTAAATAATCTTGGTATTCAATTTCAAAAGGAATTTCTGCAAAATTTTCGCTAATTGAAAAATGGTTCGAAGTAACCGGAGAAAGCAATAATGGTTTTTCAAAAACTCTGCGTTTCATTCCGCCTTGGTATTCACCATCAACATAAACGGTTAGAAAACTTTTTTCTGAATAAACACTTTTTGAAATTTCGCTTTCACGAATAGGCATCATTCCTTCATAGCTAATGTAACGAGTAATGAAAGCGCCTATAATGATAAAAATGAAAGCCAAATGCAAGACCAAAGTGGCCCATTTTTCCTTTTTATACAATTGATAGCGTTGGATATTTCCGAAAAAATTAATTACAAAGAAAATATGAATCGCCTCAAACCACCAAGCATTGTAAACGAGTATTCGGGCAGTATCAGTATTGTATTTACTTTCTATAAAAGTTCCGCAAGCCATTGCTACTGCATAAGTAACAAACAAAATGGCCATTAAACGCGTTGAGAAAAGTATCGATTTTAGTTTTTCCATGATTGTAATTGGGCTATTTTTAGCGACACAAAAGTAATTCAAAAAAGTGTAACAATAGAATTAACCTAACCGGATTTAAGTCTTTTTTAAGAGATGTAGAGTATTGATCAAAAATCAACCATTTGTACAATTTTTAATTACATTTACAAGAGCTAATTTTACAAAAAAGACTTTTGAAATCGCTAAAGGAGACTTATTTATTTTTCGTTGTTGTTTTTGCTCAATTGTTTATCAATGCACAAAACTCAATTCCACCACTAACCTATCTGACAACTGAAAAAGGCTTGAGTCAGGCTATTAGTTATGATATTTTTCAAGACAGTCGAGGTGTAATGTGGTTTACGAGTTATGAAGGTATTAATAAATTTGACAGTAATAAAATCACCAAATACACTTACGATTATAATGATAAAAATTCCTTTTGGGGCAACTTGTCTATTGGTATTGTGGAAGATAAAAAAGGAAATATTTGGACTGGTGGTAATGAATGTTTGAATGTTTATCAATACCATCAAAATAAATTCAAACATATAAAAGTGAATGATGAAAGTAGTTTTTATCATTATCCTTTGTTTGCAAACAAAAGTTCTGTAGTTTTTCAAAAAGGAAATCGTTTTTACTTCAATGACATCAACACTTATAAATCGCAATTGTTTTTTACTGATGAAGCATTTAAATACACGAATTTTTCATCCAAAACATTTGAAACTAGTTCTTCTTACATTGTATTTATTAAAGGGAAATCAAATTATGATAGAACCGATGCAAAAATTACTTTTAGAGTGTATGAATTCAATAAATCGAACTTAAGCAAGCCTAAAATAACTCCAATTATCACATCATTTGACACCAAAGCATTTGAAAAAATAGATGAGAATACTTACTTAATAGGAACTAATTTAGGATTGAGTTTATTTGACTTTAAAACTAAAAAAATTACTTCTTTTTTATCCAATCAATTTAATGGTGATGTAACTGCAATTGATCATTCAAATGGCAACAAATTTTTATTGAGTACAAAAAATGGTCAGATTTACGAGCTTGATGTTACGAAAAATAAAATCAAATTGCTTCCTTTTTTTTCAGAAGAAGATAAAAACGAATGCACCAAAAATGGTATTCAACGATTATTTGTAGACCAGCAAGAAAATGTGTTTTTTACTCTTTGGGGAAAAGGAATTGCCTGCTATGATAAAAACAATTCGCTGTTTAAATACAGTTTTACCAAATCGGATATTTTAAACCAAACTATTACTGACCAATACATCTGTAGTATTCTTCCATTAAAGAACAATGATGTTTTGGTTTACACCAAGTCGGGCGATTTTTATAGGGTAAATCAAGAAGGCAAAAACATTCAAAAAATAGCCAATATCAATTCGTTCAACAGAACCAATTTTGGTGGTGATCTTTATTTACATTATGGTTTTGATGATAAAATTTTCATCTCAGGATTAGACAAACTGTATGAATTAAAAATGGCTAGCAAACAAATTATTGAAGTCAAAATTAATTGTACTGGATTACAGAACAATACGTTTAACGACATCTCCATTTTTGATGAAAATCATTACATCATCTCTGCTCAAAAAGGAATTTATATCGTTACGAAAGATTTTAAGAAATCGTATACTTTTAGTGTTTTTGACACCAATGAAACCTACTTACGAACTTATTTAGTCAACAAAAAATACCTCTATGTTTGCCGACCTTACAAAGGTTTTGATTTGTACATTCATGAAAATAATAAATTAAAAAAAATCAAATCATTTCTTATCAATGCAAGCATAAAAGACCTGTATTGCAAAGACAATAATCATGTTTGGTTTGCCTCAACACTTGGCGTTATAAAACACACCATTAATTCCAATAAAGTAGAGCTAGACAACTCTAAAAACAAATGGATCAACACCTATATGTATTCATTATTACCCGATGACTTTGGAAATCTTTGGGTGAGTCATAATGCCGGAATTACCAAATACGATGTCGCCAAAAACAAAACTACGCATTACAATTTAAGTAATGGTTTACAAGGTTATGAATTCAACACAAAAGCCTTTGCCAAAAACGCTCAAGGTGTTCTTTTTTTTGGTGGTACAAATGGACTAAACATCATTAATCCGTACGAAAATTATTATACAAAAAACAAACCCATTATTCAATTTGAAGAATTAAAAATAGAAGATAAAATCACTGATGAATCGTTCCAATTTTTGTCAAAAAACAATATCATTTTAAAAAACAACCAAAATACGTTTAGTATGAAACCAGTTGTCATCAACTACAATTCAAGTTTAATTATACACGACTTGATGTATAAACTAGATGGAATTGATAAAACATGGATTTCAGGTCAAAGTAATCAAATCATTAGATACAGTAACTTACCAGCAGGAAAGTACAAGTTTTATGTTAAAACTCCCGATAATAACCGATTAAAAACAATAGAAGTCACGGTAAAACAAGTCTTTTGGAAAAGTATTTGGTTTTGGATGCTCATATTTTGCTTTGTAGCGTTTACTATTTGGTTTACCCAACGCGGCTATTATTTGGCGCAAGTCAACCAACAAGAAGCCGAAATTAAAAAATTGAAAGCAGTTGAATTGGAACGCGAACGAATTGCACACGACATGCACGATGATTTGGGTTCGGGCTTGACGGCGATTGCCTATTTAAGCCAAAAGCAAGACACGAATAGTAAGATTCATGAAAAATCAAAAGAGCTTATTAAAAATATGAGTGACCTAATTTGGTCTATGAAATCGGAAAACGATTCAGTTATTGAGTTGATTTCTTACTTAAAAAGATACGCCAATACCTATTGTGAAGAAAACGATCTCGAAATCAATTTCACCACTAACATTAGTGACGAAAAATTGCAAATCAGTGGAGATATCAGAAAAAACATTTACCTCATCGTCAAAGAAGCGCTACACAACATTGTAAAACACTCTGGCGCCAACAAAGTTGAGTTTACTTTTCGTAGTGATAAAAACATTGAGCTAACGATTTGCGATGACGGATGTGGAATCAATTTTGAAAATGAGAACAATGGAAATGGTTTAAAAAACATTACCGATAGAGTAGAAAAAATGAATGGAAAAGTGAATTTCATCAATGATAATGGTGCCAAAATAACTATTTCCTTGCCTTTGGAATAAATCAACCATAAGTACCATTTTTTTCGAAAGCGATATACTTAATTTTGTTTAAAATATTTATTATGCTAACCATTTGCATCATCGAAGATATTCCCGAAATAAATGAAGGTTTGGTTGATTTGTTAGAAAAAGACAATCGGTTTTCTATCATTGGAAATTTTTCTACGGCTGAAAAAGCAATGGAAAAAATACCACAATTGATGCCCGATATTGTTATTTCAGACATAAACCTTCCTAGCAAAAGTGGCATTGATGCTATGAAATTCATCAAAAATCTGTTTCCACAAATTCAATTCATAATGTTTACCATTTATGAAGATAGTGATCAAGTTTTTGACGCTTTAAAATCGGGCGCAAGTGGTTATATTTTGAAAAACACAACGCCAATCAAAATCATTGAATCCATCATCGAATTAAGCGAAGGCGGAAGTCCAATGTCGCCTTCAATTGCCCGAAAAGTGATTAATACTTTTAACAGCAATTTATCGAGCAAAAAAGTAGAAGATTTGCTAACGCATCGAGAATTTGAAGTCCTTGAATTATTAAGCAAAGGTTTTTTATACAAAGAAATTGCCAACAAATTATTTATCTCCATAAGCACTGTAAAACGTCACATTAATCATATTTATGAAAAGTTACAAGTGCAAAACAAAACCGAAGCAGTCAACAAACTCTACGGGAAGAATTAAATTTTCTACCCAAAAATGATACAAAAGGTGGATTGACTACTGCGCTATCAACTTCTAATTTTGTAATGATAAAAAACTTATCCTATTGAATACCAATCGGAAAACAACTATCATTATGAAAAAGCTACTACACATTTTGACCTTATTATTATTGTTTTGGAATTCCTATGCCCAAGTCGGAATTGGAACAACAAATCCAAATACTTCCTCCAGTTTAGACATTTCATCCACGTCTTCTGGAGTGTTAATTCCCCGAGTTAGTTTACTTGCTATTTCCAATGGAACAACGCCAATCAATTCTCCAGCAACCAGTTTGCTAGTGTACAATAC
Organism: uncultured Flavobacterium sp.; assembly: GCA_964414655.1. Lineage (GTDB taxonomy): Bacteria > Bacteroidota > Bacteroidia > Flavobacteriales > Flavobacteriaceae > Flavobacterium. The sequence continues at coordinate 32,879 of CAYPXI010000008.1, forward strand.
TAACGCAGCGGTTGTTGGAGGAACTGGCGTTGGTTATTACTATTGGGATGGATCAAAATGGACAAAATTGTTTGACGACAATACAACGGTTCCGCAACTTTGGACAAGAAATGGATCGGGACAATTATACCCAACTACACTAACTGATCTAATCGGAATTGGAACCAACAATCCGTTTACAAACTTACACTTGGTTTCAAGCTATTCAAATCCTGCAATTTTTGACGGAGGCACGAATTTGTTTATTTCCTTTGCTGAGAATGGAGCTTACCGTGGTTATTTCGGAAGTTACGCCGGAAACCCCGAAGACATTGAATTTGGAACGTATTCTGGTAATTTGGGAGCCGTTCATTTAACCACAAACAATTTACCCAAACTAACTGTTCTCAATGGTGGAAATGTCGGTATTGGAACTACAACACCTTCACAAAAATTTGATGTCCAAGGTGGAAATGCTCGAATCAACAATGCGTTTGTTGGTGATGTTGGACACGGAGCAACTTGGGCTAACTTTTCGCACCAAAATCAGGCGAGTACTACAGGCTATGGATTTTTGCATTCTAGTGATGGAAATTTTACACTCATAAATAAACAAAATACAGGCGCAGGTTACATTGGTTTTAGAGTAGGAAATATCGATCAAGCCGTAATCACTAATTCGGGAAATTTGGGTGTTGGAACAACAGCACCATCTCAAAAAGTTGACATTATCGGAAAAATAAAAATCACCGATGGTTCGCAAGCAGTAGGAAGAGTACTTTCATCGGATGTCAATGGTGTCGGAACTTGGGTAAACAATACGGCTATTACTCCAGCAGTAATTGGAGTATTTCCTGGTGGCGGAGCCAACATAGGAAACGGAACAGCAGTTGGAGTACAATCGCCAATGACGTATTGCAACGTATACATTGATTTACCCGTAGGAAAATGGATCGTTTTTGGAACTTATTTATTAGCTGGAACCACTTCGCTAACAACAGGTCAAAGTGTTTTTGTTCGAACCACACTTTCAACCAGCAACGTTGTACAAACCAATACCGATATTATTTCGGGTGGATTGGTTTCTGGAACATTGATTGGTCCGTGTGATTTTGGTTTAGCCAACGGACAAACCATCATTAACAATACCAGCGGAGCAACAAAACGCTATTATTTGTGGGCCAATGTTCAAAAATTCGGAACAACTCCAACAGCATTTACAATGGCTGGAGTAGGAAGTAATTTTTGGTCTGAAAACCAACTATCGGCTATTCCAACGAACTAATTAGATAAAATAGTCGCTTTTTTACTACTTTTGCCACATGATTTCAATTAGTATCATTGGCTCCGGAAATGTAGCGCAACATCTTATCAAAGCGATGGTAAAATCCAATCTATTGGAATTGGTTCAGGTTTTTGCTCGAAATCCAGAAACCATTTCGCATTTGATTTCTTCAGATAAAATTACATCAGAAATCACAACTTTGAAAGAAGCTGATTTGTATATCATTTCGGTTTCAGATGATGCCATTCAAAGTGTTTCCAACTCGCTTATTTTCAAAAACAAATTGGTAGCACATACTTCGGGAAGTGTTGCTATGGAAGACTTGAGTGACAATAATAGAAAAGCAGTTTTGTATCCGTTGCAAACCTTATCCAAGAAAAAAGAAGTTGATTTTTCAACCGTTCCGCTTTGCATTGAAGCCCAAAATGAAACTGATTTGCATCTTTTAACCGAAGTAGCTCAACATCTATCAAATCAAGTCTACCATGTTGATTCAGAACAACGAAAATCACTACATGTTGCCGCTGTGTTTGTGAGCAATTTCACCAATCATTTGTACAAAATTGGTAATGATATTTGTACTGAACACCAAGTGCCATTTGAAATCTTAAAACCGTTAATTACTGAAACTGCCAAAAAGATCCAATCGCTTGCTCCTGCTGATGCGCAAACAGGTCCAGCCAAAAGAAATGACACTTCTACAATCAACAAACATTTAGCTATTTTAACGGATGAAAATCAGAAAGAGATATATAAAATCCTTACCAAATCCATAATCGATCATGGCAAAAAGTTATAAAGAAATAATGAATTCCATTACAACGTTTATTTTTGATGTGGATGGCGTTTTAACTGATGGAACTGTTCATGTTTCCCCAACAGGTGAAATGCTCCGTGAAATGCACATTCGAGACGGATTTGCTATGAAAGCTGCCATCGAAAGTGGTTACAATGTTTGTATTATTTCAGGCGGAAGCAATGAAGGTGTTCGCATTCGTCTGCGCAATATAGGAATCACCGACATTCATTTAGGTTCACCCGATAAAGTGGCAACTTTTAAAGAATACATCGAATTATACAATATAAAAGCTGAAAATGTGTTGTACATGGGAGATGATATTCCCGATTATCATGTGATGCAATTGGTTGGTTTACCGACTTGTCCGCAAGATGCTAGTCCAGAAATCAAAGCGATTTCAAAATACATTTCGCACAAAAATGGAGGAAAAGGTGCTGTGCGTGAAGTCATTGAACAAGTCATGAAAGTACAAGAAAAATGGCACGTTTATTACAATGGGAAACACGATTAAACTTGAATTTTTAAATTGATTATTTGATGTTACATTTCTTAAAATTAATTCGATACAAAAACCTAATATTAATTGCCTTAATGCAATTCATTTTCCGTTTTGGGTATTTGGAACCCATCAAAATTCCACTTTCGCTGTGGTTTTGGCAATATTCATTACTGGTTTTATCGACCATTTTAATTGCTGCTGGAGGTTATGTTATCAATGACATTATGGATCAGGATACTGATTTGGAAAACCATCCCGAAAAGGTAATTGTTGGAAAATATATTTCTGAATCGAAGGCGTATACTATTTATGTAACACTAACCATTATTGGTGTTGGACTCGGATTTATCTTAGCCAACATAGTCAATCATCCTAACTTGGGAGTTCTATTTGTGTTGATTGCTACTCTACTCTACTTTTATGCTACAACTTTAAAACAAATTGCGCTTCTTGGCAATATAGTAGTGGCTTTATTGCTTGCTTCTAGTGTTTTGATTATCGGTGTTTTTGATATTTTCCCGAATACTTTTGAGACAAATAGAGATCAAATGGTATTGGCTTTTGCCATTTTGTTTGACTATGCTAAATTTGCCTTCGTTATCAACTTAGTTCGTGAAATTATTAAAGATATTGAAGATATTGAAGGCGATAATTCACAAGGAATGAAAACGCTTCCCGTTCTTATAGGAGCACAAAAAACTAGTAAAATTGCGTTTGTTTTATTGTTGCTTCCAACGTTGTATTTGCTTTATTATTTAAATACTTATCTTTTCAATAACAACTTGTATTTAGGTATTATTTACATGCTAATTTTTGTAATAGCACCACTCATCTTTGCCTTACTTAAAATTTGGAACGCCAAAGAAAAAGCCGATTTCAGTTTTATCAGTACACTTTTGAAATGGATTATCTTCTTCGGAATTCTTTCGATTGCAATTGTTACCTACAATACTAAGCATCATGGATAATTACAAAATCATCTTAGCTTCGGGTTCGCCACGACGCCAACAGTTTTTTAAAGATTTGGATTTGGATTTCGAAATTCGTTTAAAAGAAGTAGACGAAATTTATCCAAATGAACTCAAAGCAGCCGAAATAACCAATTATTTAGCCGAGCTCAAAGCCAATGCTTTTGATGATGAAATTGCTGAAAAAGAAGTAATCATTACGAGTGATACCATTGTTTGGCTTAACGGAAAAGCGTTAGGAAAACCTAAAGATTATGACGACGCTGTTGCTATTTTGAAAAGTTTGTCAAATGCTACCCACGAAGTCATCACATCGGTTTGTTTTAAGACAAAAAATAAGCAAGAAACCATTCACGAAATAACCAAAGTAACATTTGCCGAATTATCAGAACAAGCAATTCATCATTATTTGGATAAATACAAACCATTTGATAAGGCTGGTGCTTACGGAATTCAAGAATGGATTGGTTTAATTGGTATTAACAAAATAGAAGGTTCATATACCAATGTGGTGGGTTTGCCAACCGAAAAAGTTTACCAATATTTAACAAAACATTTTGGTATAAATTCATAACTTTACGTTCTTCTAAAAAGAAACTACTACTTTATGGAAACGGAAGCCGAAATCAATGCTAAAATCATGAAACTTACAATGGTAATTAGCGAAAATTACCCCGAATTGATGAAGTATTTAAACGAAATGCCCATCACCATTCCAATTGACAGTAATCCTGAGATTAACGCCAAAAACCTCCAAAAATATCACGACAATTTACTCGACATTTTCCGAAAATATGTTGCCGAACACCAACTCAATTACATCAATCAGCACAAAGGATTAGGTCATCTTTAATACCGTTAGAATGAATTTCTTCTCTCATTTTACCATCGAAGTTATTGCAACTATAACCGTTTTAGTTATTGTATTTGTACTTCGTTTTTTGGTAGCCAAATTGGTCAAAAGATTCGCCAAATCCAGTCACACTATAGAACAGCGCGCTAATTTAGTTATCAAGTACATTCATTTACTAATCAATATTATTGCTACTATAGCGCTCATTGTTATTTGGGGAGTACAAAAAAAAGATATTCTTTTTACCGTTTCATCCATCACCACAGTAATTGGTGTAGCCATGTTTGCCCAATGGTCGATTTTGAGTAATATTACTTCTGGCATTATTTTGTTTTTCTTTTTTCCTTTTAAAATTGGTGATGTTATCAAAATTCACGACAAAGATTTTCCTATTCAAGCCGAAATTGAAGACATTAGCGCTTTCCATGTTAGTCTGATTACAATTGATGGCGAACGCATTACATATCCCAATAATTTGCTCCTTCAAAAAGGCATTTCCATCATTACCAAAGAAGCCAACGATACTGATTTTACAGACTAATTGGGTTAGTGTTAAAGAAATTAAAAAAACAAAAACGCCTTATTTTAAATTCCTATATTTGATGCTATTGCCAAAATCAATTGCAAATGCAAAAAATAAGTCTTTTTTTTCTATTCCTATTCAGTGGCTATTTGTTGGCTCAAAAACCACAAAAACCCAATTCAGTTGAAATTTACAACCAAATCCAAAAGCTCAATTTTTTAGGAACTGTTTTATATTTGGCAGCACATCCTGACGATGAAAACACACGATTGATTTCGTACTTTTCAAATGAAGTAAAAGCGAGAACGGGTTATTTATCGCTAACTCGTGGAGATGGCGGGCAAAACTTAATTGGTCCAGAGTTAAGAGAATTGTTGGGCGTAATTCGCACACAAGAATTGATTGAAGCTCGAAAAATTGATGGAGGCGAACAGCTTTTTTCACGCGCCAACGATTTTGGTTATTCTAAAACACCTGATGAAACCTTACACATTTGGGACAAAGATCAAGTACTGAGCGATGTAGTTTGGGCCATTCGAACCTTCAAACCCGATATAATCATCAATCGTTTTGATCATCGTTCGCCTGGAACTACTCACGGTCATCATACAGCTTCTGCGATGTTAGGCTTGGAAGCTTTTGATTTAACAAACGATAAAAACAACTACTCCAATCAGTTGGAATATACATCAGTTTGGCAACCCAAACGCATTTATTTCAATACTTCATGGTGGTTTTACGGAAGTAGAGAAAAGTTCGAAAAAGCCGACAAGAGCAATTTAACTAATTTAAAAACAGGCGTTTATTACCAATCGGTCGGAAAATCCAATCAAGAAATAGCAGCTTTGAGTAGAAGTTGTCACCAATCGCAAGGTTTTGGAAATACTGGAACTCGAGGTGAAGAAGATGAATATTTAGAATTACTAAAAGGCGAGTCTCCAAAAGATAAAAGTAACGTTTTTGAAGGCATTGATACTACATGGAATCGCGTAAATGGCGGAAAACCAATTGGCGAATTATTGCACACTGTAGAACAAAATTTTGATTTTAAAAATCCAGCCAAAAGCATTCCTGATTTGGTAAAAGCCTACGATTTAATTCAAAAATTGGATGATAATCATTGGAAAACTATCAAATCGGAAGAAATAAAGAAAATTATCGCTGCTTGTTCGGGTTTGTATTTAGAAGCCAAATCAAAAACGCAAGAAGCCTATGCCAGTAGTGAGCTCGACATTAAAATCGAAGCAATTAATAGAAGTAGTATTCCGATGGAATTAGTTTCTGTTTCATTACCCAATTCAGAAAACACACCTTTCAACAAAGTATTGAATTTCAATAAATTAAATGAATTTGATATAGAGTTGATGGTTCCTGACAACATCGAAAACACGGCTCCTTATTGGTTATCAAAGACTGGAACTTTGGGTATGTATACAGTTGAAAATCAAACCAACATCGGAAAACCTGACGTGATTCGAAATATGAAAGCAATTTTCAATATCAAAATTGGCAACTCAGTTATTCCGTTTGAACGTTATATCATTTACAAATACAACGACGATGTGAAAGGCGAAGTTTATCAACCATTAGACATTGTTCCAATTGTATCGTCGACGATTACTGAAAAAGTATATATTTTTAATTCTGCCAAAGCCAAAACAGTTTCGGTAAAAGTAAAAGCTGGCAAAGAAAATGTATCGGGAACTATTCGACTGGAAGCACCACAAAATTGGACTATTTCGCCTAGTTCACATCCTTTTTCATTGAACAAAAATGGTGAAGAAACTATAGTAAATTTTACCGTAACCCCCTCAAAAGATGCCTCTGAAGTACACTTGAAAAGTATCGTTACTGTAAACGGAACTGCATTCGATAAAGAAAAAATCGATATCAATTATCCGCATATTTACAAGCAAATGGTTTTGAAATCGGCCGAAGCCAAAGCGATTAAATTGGATATCAAAACCGGAACTGAAAAAATTGTTTATATCATGGGCGCTGGCGACGAAGTACCAAATAGTTTAAAGCAAATGGGGTATGAAGTTACCATCGTAAAACCACAAGAAATCACAATTGAAAAGTTAGCTAATTTTGATGTTGTTATCACTGGTATTCGGGCTTACAACGTAATTACTGATTTGGCTTTTAAACAAAATATTCTTTTTGATTTTGTGAAAAACGGTAAAACGATGATTGTACAATACAACACGACGGATGATTTGGTAACCAAAGAGATTGCGCCTTTTCCGTTGAAAATTTCACGTGATCGTGTTACTGAAGAAAACGCAGAAGTTCGGTTTTTAGCAGCAGAACATCCTATTTTGAATATTCCAAACAAAATTACGGCTGCCGATTTTAAAGACTGGAAGCAAGAACAAGGTTTGTATTATCCTAACGAATGGGATGCTAATTTCACGCCTATTATCTCATCAAATGACAAAGGAGAAAAAGCCAAAAATGGTGCTATTTTGGTAGCTAAATACGGAAAAGGAACTTATATTTATACTGGTTTAAGTTTCTTCCGAGAATTGCCCGAAGGTGTTTCAGGCGCTTATCGTTTAATGGCCAATATGATTTCAATTCGCAATTAACATGGAAACAAACAAACAAAATTGGAGTAATAATTACGTTTGGCTTTTGGTCATCAATGCGGTTTACATTATTATATTTTTCATCCTAATGCAAATCTTCTCATAATTATGCTACAAATCGACTGGTTCATTCTTATTGTTACCTTGCTTTTTATTGTGGTTTATGGCGTTTATAAAACACAAGGAAGTAAAAACGTACAAGAATATATTTTGGGCAACAAAGAAACCAATTGGTGGACGGTTGGACTTTCGGTTATGGCTACCCAAGCTAGTGCTATCACGTTTTTGTCAACTCCCGGACAAGCCTACCATGACGGAATGGGTTTTGTGCAATTTTACTTTGGTTTACCAATCGCAATGGTGGTAATTTGCTACACATTTATTCCAATTTTTCATCGATTAAAAGTTTTTACTGCTTACGAATACCTCGAACAACGATTTGATTTAAAAACCCGTTCTTTTGCTTCGATTATTTTTCTTATTCAACGCGGACTAGGAACAGGTTTTACCATTTACGCACCAGCTATTATTTTGTCGACCATTTTGGGTTGGAATTTGAATTTACTCATCATCATCATCGGAATTTTGGTCATTATTTATACTACTTCTGGTGGAACCAAAGCGGTAAATGTGACTCAAAAGCAACAAATGTTTGTGATTATGAGCGGCATGTTCATTACATTCGGATTGATATTGCATTATCTTCCCAACGAAATGACCTTGAGTAATGCGATGCATATTGCGGGTGCCAATGACAAAATGAAAATAGTTGATTTTTCATTTGACCCAGAAACACGTTATACATTTTGGAGCGGAATTGCAGGAGGATTCTTTTTATTCTTAGCCTATTTTGGAACTGATCAATCGCAAGTAGGACGCTATTTATCGGGTAAATCTGATCGCGAAAGTCAAATGGGATTGATTATGAATGGTTTTTTGAAAGTGCCAATGCAATTTTTCATCCTATTAACAGGAGTTATGGTGTTTGTGTTTTTCCAATTCAACCCAGTTCCTTTACATTTTAATCCGAATAATAAAACCTTAGTTGAAAAATCAGTTTATGCAGATCAATACCACAATTTAGAAAAACAACTCAACGCTTTGACTGAAGAAAAGAAGGAATATAATTTACTCTATATTGATCATTTAAATCAAAACTATGACAATCCAATATTGCGAAGTGAATTAGTTGATTTGGCTGGAAAAGAAAAAGATTTACGTGATCAAGCTAAAGATTTAATCAATAAAGTGGATGGAAAAGCAGAAACCAACGATAAAGATTACGTGTTTATTTATTTCATTTTACATTATTTACCCAATGGTTTAATCGGACTTTTATTGGCCGTTATTATTTCGGCTGCTATGTCTTCATCTGCATCAGGTTTGACAGCTTTGGCTTCAACTACTTCGATTGATATTTACAAACGCAATTTAAAATCAGAAAAATCTGAGAAACATTATGTCAATGCTACTCGTTATTTTACTATTTTATGGGGAATTATTGCTATCCTTTTCGCCTGCGTTAGTGCTTTGTTTGAAAACTTAATTCAGTTAGTAAATATTATTGGATCGGTTTTTTACGGAACGGTTTTGGGTATTTTCTTAGTTGGGTTTTATATTAGATACGTCAGAGCCAATGCAATGTTTTGGAGTGCTATTATTAGTCAATCCACTATTATTGTGATTTACTATTTTGCCATTCATATTCATCCAGACGATGAAAAATTAGGCTATTTATGGCTGAATTTTATTGGTGCAATTTTGACAATATTACTCGGATTGTTGTTCCAAATGTTTTCAAAAAAACAACTTGAAGCTAAAGCAATTGAATAAAAAAACACGAGTACTTTTTTGAGTATTCGTGTTTTTTTTTTAGTAAAAGAAGTACTTATTTTTTACTCCATTCTTTGATACTATCGTTATTCATTTTAACGTAATCGTCATTTTTTTCTTTCGTTGCACCAGCTAATGATAATTTTGCTGTTTCAATAGCACCCGCTTTATCTCCTAATTTGGCTTGAATCAACGATTTTTGTCTGTAATACCAAAACGGAACATCTGCTCCAGCCTTTGTCATACTGATTGATTTGTTAATGTACTCTAAAGCTTTGTTCAAATCACCATTCGAATTCAAAAAATACTGCGCAGACGAGAAATAATCACCAGCCGTTGGTCCAGCTAAAACTTTTTCAATACTTGCCATTGCCGTTTTTTGCGTAGGAACTTCAAATTTCACAGAAACCATTGTTTTTTCCCATGAAATATCTAAGGTTGCTGAATCATTCGTCAAATTATTAATCCCAATTGTAAAAGAATCTACATTATTTCCTAATGCAATCGGATCAACCATAACGCTCACTGCAACTTTGTTTTCATCCCAATTTTCTGGAGTTCCCCAGTTGTCAGTTGTGGTGTAAAAATCAACTTCCCAAACATCTGCCTTTGGAATGGTAAAAATAGCGTATTTGCCTTTTTTCAAAGTCTTACCTCCAATTACAACATCATCACTGAAAGATACAGTTGAATTGGCATTGGCACCTGTTCTCCATAGTTTCCCAAAAGGAACTAAATCACCAAAAATAATTCTTCCTTTGGCACTTGGCCTTGAATATTCAACAGTGACATCAGTCAATCCAACTACTTGATTTAAAGTTGATTTCGGACTAGGTTGTGGCGTTTTTACTTGCGCTTCAATGGTGAAGTTTGCAATAATTACTGCTAGAATAAAGATAATTTTTTTCATAAATAAATTGTTTAGTGCCTCAAAATTACGAATTGTAAATCGTTCAAATGTTAATTAAAATATAAATCAATTATTTTGTTTAATGTTTTTAAAAATAAAATAAACAATTTTAGTACTTTTACCACTGAAAAGTAAAAATATGAAGATCTACACTTTACATAGCAAACAAAATTTACCCATTTCACTTGATGAAGCTTGGGAATTTTTATCAAATCCCAAAAACCTAAAGACCATTACACCAGATTATATGGGATTTAAAACGCTCTCAGGTGATGAAAGACCAATGTTTCCTGGACAAATTATACAATATATCGTTACACCTGTATTTGGAATTCCAATGAAATGGGTTACTGAAATCACGCATGTACAAGATAAAAACTATTTTGTTGATGAACAACGTTTTGGTCCCTATTCACTATGGCATCATAAGCATTTTTTGAAAGAAATTCCAGGAGGCGTCGAAATGGAAGATATTGTTGATTATAAAGTTCCGATGGGAATAATTGGTCAATTGGTACATCCAATACTTGTGGCTCCCAAGCTCAAGGAAATATTTGATTTTAGAAGAAAAAAACTAATCGAACTGTTTGGAGAATTTAAAGTATAAACAATGAAAAACATCCTCTTAATTGGCGGCTCGTACGGAATTGGATTGGCAATCGCAAAAGAGTTGCAATACGAAAACAAAGTGTATGTAGCTTCTCGTACAAATGAAAACATCATAGACATGCATGTAACTCATATTCCTTTTGATGCAGCTACAGATACACTTGATGTCAATTTACTTCCTGAACGCATTGACGGATTAGTCTATTGCCCTGGAAGCATTAATTTACGTCCGTTCAAAGGTTTGAAACCCGAAAGTTTTGAAAGCGATTTGCAAATTAATTTCATCAGTTTGGTAAAAGTGATTCAGTCGGTTTTATCCAATTTATTAGCAGTTGAACAATCAAGTATCGTAGTTTTTAGTTCGGTTGCAGCTAGCATGGGAATGCCTTTTCACACTAGTGTTGCCGCAGCAAAAGGTGCGATTGAAGGTTTTGCAAAAGCGCTGGCTGCCGAATATGCTCCAAAAATCAGAGTGAATGTTATTGCGCCGTCATTGACTGATACACCTTTGGCAGACAAATTTTTGAACAACGAAACCAAACAAGAAAAATCGGCTGAACGTCATCCTTTGAAACGTTTTGGAAAACCAGAAGACTGTGCGAACATGGCGAGTTTTCTTCTCAGCAACAAAAGCAGTTGGATTTCGGGACAAATTTTCCATGTTGATGGAGGAATGTCGACTTTGCTTGTTAATCAATAACAATTACAAAAATCAATAAAAAAGTATAACTTTCAGTCATGAATTGACATTGACATTGACATTGACATTGACATTGACATTGACATTGACATTGATATTGATATTGATATTGACATTGACATTGAATTTTAACCTTTGACTTTACTCTATGAACATCTTCTGGTTTCGACGCGATTTACGATTGGATGACAATGTTGGCCTTTTTCATGCTTTAAATAGTGGTGAAGAAGTGTTGCCTATTTTCATTTTTGATGAATCTATTCTCTCACAATTAGAAAAAAAAGATGCTCGCGTAACATTCATTCATGAGCAATTACAGCATATTCAATCACAATTACAAGCAATTGGAAAATCATTGGCGGTTTTTTACGGAAAACCATTTGAAGTTTATCAGAAGTTGATTGCTGAGAACTCAATTACAGCTGTTTACACTAATCACGATTACGAACCTTATGCACGCAAACGTGATTTAGAATTGTATCATTTATTTAAAGAAAATAATATCGAGTTTAAAACCAGCAAAGATCAAGTCATTTTTGAAAAAAGTGAAGTGATAAAAGACGATGGAAGTCCATATGTGGTATACACACCGTACTCCAATAAATGGAAAGAAAACTTCAAAAAAATAGCGCTTATTCATTACAAATCAGAAGATTTCCTCCACAATATAACAAGTCATAACTATTCATTTTTATCATTAGAAACAATCGGTTTTACACCTTCATCGATTAAAGTTACTCCTTACAACATTTCAAATTCATTGATTGACAACTACGAAGCAACACGTAATTTTCCAGCATTAAATAAAACATCTTACTTAGGCATTTATTTGCGATTTGGTGCGGTATCAGTTAGAAAAATGATAGCAAAAGCAATACAAAGCAAGAACGAAACTTTTTTGAAAGAACTGATTTGGCGGGAGTTTTTTATGCAAATTCTTTGGCATTTTCCCCATACAACAACTAAAAGTTTCCGACCCAAATACGATGAAATTCGGTGGCAAAACAACGAAGAATTATTTCAAAAATGGTGTGAAGGAAAAACAGGTTATCCTTTTGTAGATGCCGGAATGCGTGAGTTGAATGCTACAGGCCATATGCACAATCGTGTGCGTATGATTGTGGCGAGTTTTCTGTGCAAACATTTACTCATTGATTGGCGTTGGGGCGAAAGTTATTTTGCTTCCAAATTATTGGATTACGAACAAGCAAGCAATGTAGGCAACTGGCAATGGGCTGCAGGAAGTGGCGTTGATGCTGCGCCTTACTTCCGAATTTTTAATCCAACTGAACAAATCAAAAAGTTTGATAAAGACTTAATTTACATCAAAAAATGGATTCCCGAATTGAATTCTTTAGACTATCCTACTCCAATTGTAGATCACAAAGAAGCACGAGAAAAATGCTTGGTAGTTTATAAAACGGCTGTGGGATAAAAATTCTTTTCCTTATACTTTCAAATTTTTCAACTTTTCAAAACTCAATTCACTGAAATGACGAATCACCTGATCTGCTTTTGAGTAATCTTGCATTTTGGAATGAAAACTGTCGTAACCAATACAATAAATTCCTGCAGCTTTGGCGGCTAAAATGCCATTGGTACTGTCTTCAATAACTATGCAATTTTCAACTGAAGTTTGGGCTAAGAAAGCAGCATGCTCAAAAATAGCAGGATGTGGCTTCGACTTTGGAAAATCTTCTCCCGAAACAATGTGTGTGAAATATTTGTGCAAACCAAAACGGTTAAATATGCGATTGATAGTAACTTTTGCAGAAGAAGAACCCAAAACCAATTGCATTCCGTTGGCATGCAAATCTTTAATCAATGCCTCCACTCCATCCAACAAAAATAAATCTTCTTTGCTATCAAAAGCATCGTTAAAAAGTTGACGTTTGGTTTCAACCAAAGTTTGTAGATCTTCTTTTAAATCAAATTGCTGTTTTAATTTTTCAAAAATATTTTTGGTTGAGTTGCCCGTAAATGAGGCATACATATCGGGTGTAACCTCAATATTCAATTGTTTAAAATGTTGGTGATAAGCATAATGGTGAACCGGTTCGGTGTCTACAATTACGCCATCCATATCGAAAATTACGGTTTGTATCATATTAAGAGGCTGAGTTGCTGAGTGACTGAGTTGCTGATTTTTTCTTTAATAAGTATTTCACTACCGTTTCTGCTGCATGCAATCCAAATAAACAAGGCATCCAACTATTGGTTCCGTAAAATGATTTTTTGTAGTTTTTACCATCGGTTAATTTTACACTCGTTTGATCAGGCATTTCAGTTGAAAAAACCGCTTTTACACCTTTTGAAATTTTGTGCTCTTTGAGCCGTTTTCTAATATTTTTGGCTAATGGACAATATTCGGTAAAACTGATATCACGCACTTTTACTTTACTAGCATCGTACTTTCCGCCAGCGCCCATACTTGAAATCACTTTTACTTTTTTGCGTTTGGAGGCAATCAACAAATTCAATTTGGGTGTAATACTATCAATGCAATCCAATACATAATCAAATTCGGGTGTTACAATTTCAGTGGCACGTTCGGGAGACAAAAATTCTTCCAAACGAGTCAAATTCAATTCGGGATTAATATCCATCAACCGATCACCAACCACATGTACTTTGGGCATTCCAATGGTAGAATGCAAAGCTGGTAATTGTCGATTAATATTGGTAATATCAACAACATCTCCGTCAACTATAGTCATGTTTCCTACGCCTGCTCGCGCTAAAAATTCAGCTGCAAACGAACCCACTCCGCCCAAACCAACAACCAAAACGTTGGCGTTTTTCAAATTGTTTAATCCTTCTGGTTTAAATAAAAGTTCTGCTCTTTCTTGCCACTTTGCCATTTAATATATGATTTATGATTTAAAAACTTTGTTGAAATTTGTTGTTGTTATCGTTTGAATTTCCTCTAAATTACAATTTTTATATTGTGATGCTATCTGATACACTTCTTCCAAAGTTTCGTCAATTGTATCGGTTTCTAAAAAGAATTTATCATTGGGAACTGACTGAAAAACGCTTTTCAACTCCGGATTTCGCAACAAATATTTCCCAAAAGATAAATAAAAACCATTTTCGATTAATTGTTTAGCAACTTGTTCATTTTTGGAAAATCCGTGAATGATTATAGGTACTGAAATTTTCAATCGGCTCTTGATTTCAATTAGCTCTTGAAATGCTGCTACCAAATGTAATACCAACGGTTTTTGATACTTTTCTGCTAAAGCAATCTGGCGTTCAAAAACAGAAATTTGCAATTCCATTGGAATGTCGATTCGTTTATCTAAACCACATTCGCCCAAAGCCAAACATTCTTGTAATTGCAATTTTTCTTCGATTGCTTTCAAATCATTTTCCAAACGATTTTCGTCAATATACCACGGATGAATTCCGATGGAATACTGTGGAATCGAGTCGTCAAATTCCCATGGATATTGGTTAACCAACTCTAAAAAATTTGGGTTATTGGTGAATTTGTGCGTATGTAAGTTAAAATACTGCATCAATCGTGAAACTTTTTTACACCAGCATAAATCGCCACTTCCAAATCGTTTTCTAATGGAACTATTGGACATGAATATTTGTGATTGTAGGCGCAATAAGGATTGTAGGCTTTATTGAAATCAATTTCCCAAACTTTGTCATCTTGAATTTCCATATCGATGTAGCGACCGCCAATGTAACTTTCTTTTCCGTTGGTTAAATCTGAAAAAGGCAAAAACAAATGATTTTTGTACTCTTTTTGCTTCTTCAAATCCATGCTTTGGTATACGTTCAATTTATACGCAACACCATCAATCGTAAAATGCAATTCGCCGTATTTCTTGTATTTGGGCAAACGCGCCGTTGACGTTTTCATCTTAAATACCTTTTCTTTTTTAGTTCGAATAAATTGGGCTTTTACGATGAACTTTTCATTTATTGAAAAAAAATCCAAGCCTTTAAATACTTTCAAATCGGCTTCTGTCAGCGGACTTTTGGTAGAATCAGCATAATGCAAATTCAAATCGTCTTGGAATTCTTTTGCTGTTTGTGAAGTAACATCTTGAGCAATTCCAGCAAACGAAAATAATAATAAGACATAAAACAACGCTTTTTTCATAGCTGATTTTTTTACAAAAATAGTTCAAAAGTTGTGAAGCTTCCAATAGCGAAAGCAATAAAGTTTTTTACCTTTGCGCCACACACCAACTTCCATGTTAAAAAGAGGATTTCACAAATACATCGATAATTTTAGAGGTTTTTCCAGAGAAATTTGGATACTGACCTTTATTACGTTCATCAACCGAGCGGGCACGATGGTATTGCCTTTTTTGTCCAAATATTTGAAAGAAGATTTGCACTTTTCATACGGTCAAGTCGGTTGGATTATGGTAAGCTTTGGAATAGGCTCGATGTTGGGTTCGTGGCTTGGCGGTAAATTATCTGACAAAATTGGCTTTTATAAAATCATGATTTTCAGCTTATTCACAAGTGGATTGCTGTTTTTTGGTTTGCAATACATCACAAGTTTTGTTGGGTTGTGCATTTCGATGTTTGTCATTATGACCATTGCTGATATGTTCCGACCCGCAATGTTTGTATCGATTGCAACCTATGCCAAACCTGAAAACCGTACGCGAGCGTTGACTTTGGTGCGTTTGGCTATCAATTTAGGTTTTGCCGCTGGTCCGGCTTTAGGAGGTTTAATCATTATGGGAATTGGCTACCAAGGATTATTTTGGGTTGATGGAGCCACTTGTATTATTGCCATTTTAATATTTTGGATGAAAGTCAAAGAGAAAAAAACGGCTGTAATTTCAAAAGAAGAAAAACAAGTTTTAGAAGCCAACAGAGAATCGGTTTTTAAAGACAAACCGTTTTGGATTTTCCTATTCAGTTGTGTCATTTCAGGCATCTTGTTCTTTCAATTATTTACTACCATTCCGTTGTATCACAAAGAACAATTCAACTTAACCGAATTCCAAACGGGCTTACTTTTAACGATGAATGGTGTTTTGGTGTTTTTCCTCGAAATGCCCATTGTGAGCTACATCGAGCGTAATAAACTTAACAAAGTTAAAGTGGTAACTACTGGTTGTTTGTTGATGGCCGCAAGTTTGTTTTTGATGCTAATTAACTTTTGGGCAGGCATTTTAATTTTGATGATGATAGTGATGAGTTTCGCCGAAATGCTTTCGTTTCCTTTTTCCAATTCATTTGCCATGAGTCGAGCACCCAAAGGACATGAAGGTCGTTACATGGCTATTTTTACAATGAGTTATAGCATGGCGCATATTTTGAGTGCCAAAGTAGGAATGAGTATTATTGATCATTTTGGATATCAAGCCAACTGGGCATTTATGGGCGTTTTAGGATTAATTGGAACTGCCTTGGGATTATGGGTAATGGATTTGGTTAGAAAAGAAAACAAACCCATTATTAGTGAAACATCTTTACCTTTTGAGCATCCTGCAGAAGGTGGCGAACGCGAAATTTAAGGCAAATAGTGTCGTCGAATTTCCTGAAAAGTACGATTTGAAGTTAGCAGTTCTGTTATTATTTTTTGACGAAGAACAGCAATATCCATTTCTTTTAAATGCTTTGCCCAAGCCGATTCTTGCAACAAAACTCGAATTTGTTTGATTGTTTTCATCGTGTCATAAGCAGTTCTTAATACAAATTCTCTCTGGTAATTGGGGCTTTCTTTGTGAAAATAATTAGCCGTTTGTTGTTCAAAATCAACTATTATGAAATACAACTTTTCATACTCATTATCCGAATAAAAATCGGTCCATTTGGCAAAACCTAATCGAGTTCTGTTATCACTTCTATTTTGTAACTGTAGATTCGGCTCTAATCGCCAACGGCAATTGGCTACTCTACTCCAATGATTGGACAAACGAAAAACACCTTCGTCAGTAAAATAATACGAACTGCCCGATTTACTTTTATAATTAAGTTTCAACTCTTTTAAAGCAGCAAAATCTACTTCTTTGAAAATACAAAAAGAGTGTTTGTGAAAGTTATTGCGATTGTATTTTACTATTGCCATCTCAGCAAATATATGACTTTCCTGTTATTTTTATAGACGCAACACAATATAAAACTTAATTTTTAGTTAAATAACTATAAAAATAGTTGTAAAACTAAAAACATAGTTGTAAGTTTGATTCATCAAAATTAAAATCATGCAAAAACTCACCAATAAAGAAGAAGAAATTATGCACATTTTATGGAAGCTCAAAAAAGCTTTTGTAAAAGAGGTTATGGCCGAAATCACTGAAGATCAACCTCACTATAACACGCTTTCTACAATTATTCGCAATTTGGAAGAGAAGGGTTTTGTTTCACACAATGCTTACGGCAACACACATCAATATTTTCCTGTAGTTTCGATGGAAGACTACAGAAAACGGTTTATGAATACAGCTATTGAAAACTATTTCAATAATTCGTACAAAAGTATGGTATCATTCTTTGCTGAAGAAGACAAAATATCAGCCGAAGAACTTCGTGAGATTTTAGCAATCATCGAAAAAAAGAAATAATATGGAAACGATTTTCATATACTTATTAAAGTCGAGTACATTGATTGTGCTGTTTTTTTTAGCGTATTATTTTTTGTTACGAAAAGAAACGTTCTTCAATACCAATCGTTTGTTTTTAATCACCGGATTATTGATTTCGGTTTTACTTCCATTATTTTTCATCAAAAAAATGGTGTATATAGAAAAACCTAATGTTGTCCTTTCTGATTTGATTGCGTTACAACAAAATAAGATTACTCCTATTGCGTTGTCAGCACAAAAAACACCAATAAATTGGTTTGAAATTGCTTTTTACATTTATGGTGTAATTGCTATCTTTCTATTATGCAAAGTCATTTATAACAGTTTTTCACTTTATAAACTATTGCGAAAACGTTCAATCCAAAGAGAGAACCGTTTTTTATTGGTTGATATTATGGAAGATATAGCTCCTTTTTCTTTTTTTAATTATATTGTATTCAACTCCAATCTATATTCTAAAACTGAATTAGATAGTATCCTTTCTCACGAAAAAATTCACAGCCAACAAAAACATTCTTTGGATATCTTGGTTGCGAAACTTTTTTCAATCGTATTTTGGTTTAATCCTTTTATGTATTGGTATAAAAATGCCATTGCACAAAATTTAGAATTTATAGCTGACCAAAAAGCCATCGAAGAGGTTCAAGACCGTACTTCTTATCAATTAACCTTACTTAAAGTAGTTTCTCATCAAAGCTGCTTACCTTTTACTAATCATTTTTATCAATCATTAATCAAAAAACGAATCGTTATGTTAAACACAAATCAATCGAATCAAAGAAATGCGTGGAAATACATTATAGTACTTCCATTTTTAATTGCTTTTGTCTTTTTGTTTCAAGTAAAAACAATTGCTCAAGAAACTAAAATGGTTTCAATAACAAAAAATGATAATAGCGGAATTTATATTACTACTAATAAAAATTCAACTGATGCTGAAATGAAAAAAGATGCCGCTCTTGCCAAAGAAAGATACGGTGTAACTCTTAAATTTTCTAAAGTAAAACGCAATGCAAATGGAGAAATAACGGGAATAAAAGTAACTTACAAAGACAAAGAAGGCAACACCGGAACAACACAATTCAACGGAAATGAGCCAATCAAACCGATTTATTTTTATAAAACTGACAATAAAATTGGTTTTGGGAAATCGAATGACATCAAAATTTATGCTAATTCCGATAATGAGGATGATTTTGTGTTTGATTTTGATAATCCGATGGATGATATTGACATCAATATTGAAGTTCCAGAAATAGCCGAATTACCTGAACTAGCTGAAGCTCCAGAGGCTGCTGAGGCTCCAGAACAACTTGAGCGTTTAGCTCCTTTAAAATCAAAAAGTCGTGTGTATATTAAAAAAGACAACAATAGACCTATTGTAATTATTGATGGAAAAGTTATTGAAGGTGGAGAAGAACTATCAGAAGAACAAATGAAGTCGATAGAAAATGGCTTTGAATTTAATTTTGATGATGAAAATATGAAAATCATAGCCGATATTGATGTCGATAAAATACAAGCTGAAGCGATGAATAATGCACGAATTCAGTTAAAAAGATTGAGCCCAGAAATCAAAAGACAGATTCGTGAAAACATGAAAGATGCACGACGTCAAATAGCAGAAGCACGTGAACAAATGGAACGTGATCGTCCGGAAATGGAAGAAAGAATGAGAAAAATGAGAGACGAAAGTCGACCTGAATTGGAAAAAGCTAGAGCCGAAATGGAACAAGCTAGAGCTGAAATGATGAAAGCCAAAGCCGACATGGAAAAAGCTAAAGCGGAACTTGAAAAAGCCAAAGCTGAAATGAAAAAGTAACGTCAAAAGTTAAAAATTTGTCAATCTATTTTTCTGAATTTAATCTATTTATAAATTTGTTTAGAAATAAATCAAGAGTATAACCAAAACATCAAAAAATAAAAAATGAAAACAACTGTTAGAACTTTAGCCTTACTGATTCCAGTGTTACTTACTGCTTTGTTCTTTCAAACAAATGCGATAGCTCAGGATAAAAAATCGTTTACTTGGAATGACAATCAAGCATCAAACGACAACATCATCATGACGTGGAACAAAACCACGCCCGAAAGTGAAATGAAAGACGATATCAAAGCCTTGGCAGAAAAAGGAATTACCATCAAGTATTCGGGTGTAAAACGCAATTCAAAAGATGAAATTACAGCCATCAAAGTAGAATATTCCGATCGCAAAGGCAACAAAGGCAAAATGGAATTGGAAAACCAATCGCCAATTAATACAATTAAATTCTTCAAAATTAATGACGAAATTGGATTTGGTGAGCCGTCCAACGGAAATGGTTTCAGTGTAAATCCATTCAACGGTTTTGCTGGTGGCGATAGTTTTATGAAACAATTCAATTTTGAAGGAATGCCTGAAATGCAAAGTTTCAATTTCAGTTTTCCTGATGGAGAAGGAATGGGAAAAAGCAAGTCAAAAATTATGATTCAAAAAGACGGCAAAAAACCGTTGGTCATTGAAGATGGCGAAGTAACAGAAGGTGCTGAAGATTACACTCCAGAAGAAATTGAGGAAATCAAAAAAAGCCACAAAGTAGAATCATTTGGAGGTAACGGAAAAAGCTACAATTTTAATTTCAATTCGGATGGCGAAAACGACTTCAAATCACAATTTGAAAAAATGCGTGAAGAAATGAACAAAATGGAAGGTCAATCAAAAAAAGGAAGTGATGATACTGAAGAATTAGAGAAAACCAAAGACGAAATGATCAAAGCCAAAGAGGAAATGTTGAAAGCCAAAGAAGAAATGGAAAAAGCCAAAACCGAGTTAGAAAAAGCAAAATCATCTTTGAAAGTACGCAAAGCTTAAAAGTAAATCTTAATTAAACAAAAAAGACTATTCGATTTGAATGGTCTTTTTTTTTATTTTTGTGAAAATTACTTCTCATGTACAAAGTGTTAGCCAAAATCAATAAACTCATTTTACCGAGTTTCACCAAACAACAATTGGATTTATCCAAAGCCAAAAAATGGCAAATGGCAATCATTGGTTGGCGTTATTTTGTAACTACAAGAGCACTTGATAATTAATAAAGTTTTTAGTTTTTAATAACTTATTGCAGCAAAAATAGGATGTTTTCCTAATTTCTCTCTTCCATTGAGGAATGATAATTCCATTAAAAAGTTGACCTGAACGATTTCACCGCCCAACTGTTCTACCAATTCACAAACTGCTTTGGCAGTTCCTCCTGTAGCCAAAACATCGTCATGAATAAGTACTTTATCTCCTTTTTGAATGGCGTCGATGTGCATTTCTAAAGCATCAGAACCGTATTCTAAATCATAAGATGCTGAAATGGTTTTATAAGGTAACTTTTTAGGTTTACGAACGGGAATAAATCCAGCATTGAGTTCTTCGGCAAGTAACATTCCGAAGAAAAAACCACGGCTCTCCACGCCTATAACTTTATCAATTTTTTGATTGGAAAGTTGTGAAAGTAGTAAAGCAAGCGTTTCTTTTCGGGCAATTGGATTGTTGAGTAAAGGCGTAATGTCTTTGAAACCAATTCCGGGTTTTGGAAAATCTTGAATATCACGGATGTATTTTTTTAGTGGCATTTTTTTGAATATTATCGTAATTTTGGTTTGCAAGTTACACAATTATGTCTATATTTGCACCCACAAAAAAGGCCTCGTGGCGCAACTGAATAGCGCATCTGATTACGGCTCAGAAGGTTACAGGTTTGAATCCTGTCGAGGTCACGAATGAATACTATAAAAAAAGAAAAAACACCAAGCTCGCTTGAGTGTTTTTTTGTTTTTATAGTATTCTCAAAGCGGAGCTTTGATGGATGTTGCGCAGCAAAATCCTGTTCGTGAAAACCTTCAAAACCAAGCTCGCTTGAGTGTTTTTTTTGTTTTTATAGTATTATCAAAGCGGAGCTTTGATGGGTGGACGAAGTCAATCCTACTGTAAATCATCACAATTGCCAAGTTTTACTTGAACGTATTTTTCCTTTTGTACTATTTTCAAAGCGGGGCTTTGAAGGATGTTGCGCAGCAAAATCCTGTTCGTGAAACGTCAACAAAGCAAAATCCAATTCGACAACAGAACACTAAACAAGCTATTCACACTTTACGTAAACTAGCCCTGATGGTAGAGGAAAGCCCGCAAGGTACAACCTTAGCTTTTTGTTGGCGAACGATAGCGACCAACGGAAGCTAACGGGCGACTTACAAAAACAAGGTGGTAGCTGAGGACTTGCAACGGACAGCAGGAATAGCTTCTAAAAAAAATCAACCATAAATTTCGCCAATGACCTTTCGGATGGAGACAAAACCAATTTTCTCCAAATCGATTTCGTTGGTTTTTACCCAAAGCAATTCTTTGATTTCGTCTTTGGCTGTGATGGTTATTTTATCAGAAGGCAATTCGCATTCAAAAAACAAATCCATGGTTCGATAAGGTACATTTTTGTATAAATAATTGTTGGGTGAAGTGGTTACAAACCTCAAATCGGAAGGCTGCAAATCCAAACCTAATTCTTCTTTGATTTCGCGGCAAGCAGCTTCTTGAGCGTTTTCGTTTGGATCGATGAAACCGCCTGGTAAATCCCATTTTCCTTTGTCGGGATCGACGTTTCTCACCGTGAAAAGAATTTTATCCTCAAATTTCAAAATTACAGCTACAGCAGCTGCAATGTTGTGGTAGTATACAAATTGGCAATCATTGCACTGAAATTTCACACAATTGTCAAACTCAAAATTTTGCGATTGGCAATTGGGACAAAATGTAAAAAAAGAAGTCGAAAAATCGGTCATTATTTGGTATAGACTTGGTTTTCTTGTTCGGCTACACGGATAAAAGTGGTTCTTTTTGTCAATTCTTTCAAACGAGAAGCGCCAACATATGTACACGTACTGCGAATTCCACCCAAAATATCTTGAATGGTAAATTCGACGCTACCTTTTAACGGAATTCGGACTGTTTTACCTTCACTAGCGCGGTAGTTAGCAACGCCACCCACGTGTTTTTTCATGGCAGTTTCTGAACTCATTCCGTAGAATTGTTTGTACATTTCGCCGTTGACTTCTACCAATTCGCCGCCGCTTTCGACATGACCTGCGAGCATTCCGCCTAACATCACAAAATCGGCTCCAGCTCCGAATGCTTTAGCGACATCTCCTGGAGTTGTACAGCCACCGTCGCTGATGATTTGTCCGCCTAATCCATGAGCCGCATCGGCACATTCAATGATAGCCGACAATTGCGGATAACCTACGCCTGTTTTTACTCTAGTTGTGCACACCGAACCCGGACCAATTCCGACTTTGATAATATCGGCGCCCGAAATGAGCAGTTCTTCTACCATTTCGCCTGTAACTACATTGCCTGCAATAATGACTTTGTTGGGGAAATTTTTGCGGGTTTGACTAACAAATTTCACAAAGTGTTCTGAATAACCATTGGCCACGTCAATACAAATAAAATCGATTTGCGGGAAAGCATTTAAAATTTGACTTAAATGTTCTTGATCGTTTTTGCCAGTTCCTGTACTTACCGCGATATATTTGAAAAAATCAGGCGAAACATCCGACAAGTTATGTTGCCAATCTTCGAGTGTATAATGCTTGTGAATGGCCGTGAATAATTTCTTTTCAGCTAAAGCTTTTGCCATTTCAAATGTACCAACTGTATCCATATTGGCTGCCATAATTGGAATTCCGTTCCATTCGACTGTGCTGTGTAAAAATTTAAAATCGCGTTCCAATGACACTTGCGAACGACTACTCAAAGTAGAACGTTTTGGGCGAATCATTACATCTTTAAATCCCAATTTCAAGTCGGTTTCTATTCTCATAATTCCTATCAGTTTGATCATCAAAATTAGAGTTTTAATGCAAAAATTAAACATTTAGTTATTAAAAGAAAGTGCCTTTTTATTAACATTAAACTACTCAATTTATCACTATTTTTGAACCAAATTTATCAACCATGGGATTGCATTTTATTTTCGACAAAGAATACAAAAACCACACCTTTACATCAGAGGAAATTAGAGAAACTGAGTTTGAAAATTGCACGTTTATCGATTGTGATTTTAGAGCGTGTTTCTTTCAAGCAGTGACGTTTTCAGATTGTAATTTTATGGATTGCAACTTTCAAAACACCAAAATTAATCACGTTTCGTTGCGTGGTGTTTGGTTTACGAAATGTAATTTTACGAGTGTGAATTTTGCGATGACCGACCAAGTAATTTACGAATTTCATTTTAAAGATTGCTTGTTGGATTACGCGCAGTTTTACAAGTTGAAGCTAAAAAAAATTCAGTTCATCAATTGCAGTATGGTTTCGGTCGATTTTATGGCAAGTGATTTGAGTGAATCGTTGTTTGATAATTGCAACTTGCGCTTGGCTGTTTTTAGTGAGACCATTATGAACAAAGCCGATTTGTACACGAGTTACAATTTTTCTATCGATCCCGAAAAAAACAAATTGAAACGAGCGATTTTTTCGACTTACAACATCAGAGGTTTATTGGATAAATACGAATTAATTATCAAAGAATAGTATGTCTGAAAAACCACATTTATATTTTAAAAATGCGCAAGAATGGCGCGAATGGTTGCATGAAAACCACCATTCGCACGATTGTGTTTTTTTGATTTTTTATCGCGTAGATAGCGAATTTGAAAGTATGCGTTGGGAAGAAGCCGTAAAAGTAGCAATTTGCTATGGTTGGATTGATTCGACGGTAAAACGATTGGATGACGAGCGACGAAAACAAATGTTTACGCCACGAAAAGATAAAAGTGTTTGGAGTAAACTCAACAAAACGTATATTGACGAATTGATACGCGAGAATTTGATGCATGAAAGTGGTTTGAAGAAAATTGAAATTGCTAAGAAAAATGGTTCTTGGGAATCGTTGGATGCGGTTGAGAACTTGGAAATTCCAGCCGATTTACAAAAGGCGTTTGACAACAATACAATAGCTTTTGAGAATTATAATAATTTCAGCAAGTCGTACCGAAAAAGTTATTTATATTGGTTGAACCAAGCCAAGCGAGAGGAAACGCGACAAAATCGTATTAGTGAAATTATTGATTTGTGCACAAAAAACATCAAATCGCGTCAGTAAAATTCGACACCAATTAGCAAAAACTTAAACTTCAAATCGAGTGCACTTTCATAAAAATATATAGCTTTGCAACTTAAATTAGTACTATGATTAATCCATCGGCAAATGGCTGGATTGAAAAATTTTTTCAAGAGCAAGGAAAGCTATTCAACACTAGTTTTACCGATGATTTGGCATTTTATAAAAATGTACGCCAAAGCGGATTTATTTACGGACATGTTGTGACTATCAATCCGCAACTCAATATTGATATTTCACAATGGAAATCGGATGAAATATCGAAATTAGCGTTGATTAATCAATTGTTTTGCATGTATTTACATATTAGTTCTACAACTGATGTTCCAAC
Source organism: uncultured Flavobacterium sp. (assembly GCA_964414655.1). Classification (GTDB taxonomy): domain Bacteria; phylum Bacteroidota; class Bacteroidia; order Flavobacteriales; family Flavobacteriaceae; genus Flavobacterium. The sequence goes on from CAYPXI010000008.1 coordinate 58,470, forward strand.
ATTTATTGAAAAAACCATCGCGTTTTACAACCAATTGAATCCGAAAGGTTTTGCTATTTTCGATAAAATTCTCTCGCAATCCAATGCTACTAAATTGGAAGATATCATTAAAGATCGCATCCAAACTAATAAAGATATTATCAGTAAAAACTTTTCGCATATTGTAACCAATGCTCTTTTATTTGTGGATGTTTTGGCATTTCGTGAATTTTTATTGAAAGAAAAAATCTCCAACAAATACATCAAAAATAGTGAAGAAACCATTTTGAGTGTAGTTACGTTAGCATTAAAAGTTAAAACAAAAAAATCGCAGCACGACGATTTGCTGATTAAATTATTTGAATCTTCGGTGCGTTACAGCAAGTTTTCGGTTGATATTGAGAAGTCGAAAAACAAGGTTTTGGATTCGCTTACCTTTGAAAATTTGGAGCACGATTTAGAGAAATTTTACTTGCTCGATTTGGCTGGATTGACTTTGTGGAACGACAACAAAATTGAAAATGAAGAGTTGTACTTTTTACATAAATTGGCAGAAAAAATTGGTATTTCAGACGATTTTGTCAATGAAAGTGTAAAAGATACGCATCAATTTATTTCCAAATACAAGGAAGAAATACAGTATTTTAATTACTCGAATCCAGTAAAACATTTTTACGATCAAACCACAACTGGCGTTCAAGTTTTGATTAAGCGAAATAAAAAACGGTTGACCAAAGAAATCTCTGAAAGTAAAGAATTGATGCAATTATTGGCCAAATCTACACAGAAAGATTTGAGTCCAGATGAAAAAAAGAAAGTCAAAAAACAGTTGTTGGATGTTTGTAAAACGATTCCATCTTTGACTATATTTTTACTTCCTGGCGGCGGATTGTTACTTCCTATTTTGATTAAATTCATTCCGCAATTATTGCCTTCTGCGTTTAATGAAAATTTGGACGACTAAAAATCCAATTTGAAAACTTCATCCAAATCTTTATTACAACTGAAATTCACATTTAAATCGGTTACATAACCCGAATTGAGTCCGTAAACCCAACCGTGCAAACTTAAATCTTGACCTATTTTCCATGCATTTTGAACGATCGAAGTTTTGGCTAAATCATAAACTTGTTCGACTACATTCAATTCAACTAAACGATTGAAACGCTTGGTTTCGTTTTCAATTGATTTTAATTCTACCTCGTGAATACGATATAAATCTTTAATATGGCGAATCCAATTGTCAATAATTCCGATGGATTCATTTCCCATAGCCGCTTTTACACCACCACAACCGTAATGACCACAAACTATGATGTGTTTTACTTTTAAGGCATTCACCGCATAATCCAACACACTCAGCATATTCATATCCGTGTGAATTACAAGATTAGCAATATTTCTGTGCACAAAAACTTCGCCTGGTTTGGCGCCAATAATTTCGTTGGCTGGCACGCGACTATCCGAACAACCAATCCACAATAATGGCGGGTTCTGACCTTTCGACAAATCGCTAAAATAATCAGGATCGATGGCTAATTGATCTTGAACCCATTGTTTGTTGTTATCCAAAATTTTTCTGTAAAACTCACTCATAATTTCTTATCTAAACTTAACTCACTCGATTATTTATCAAATATATAAAAACCATTAACCACAATCGGATACTTCATGTGGTTAATGGCAGCAAAAAACCAAACTTTAACCTTTATCTTAATTCAGCCAATGAAAAGGCTTGATTTTTTTCGTCATTGATGTAAACCACATCGTCATAAAAAGTAACTTCACCTGTTTCAATGTTGTGCATGGCTCCAACGATTCCGATTTCGCCATTTTCAATCATTTGCTCCAAAACATAACTGCGTTGAATGATGCTTTGAACACTTCTCTTTACATTAATTTCAGCCACATTTTCAACAAATGGTGCGTTACTTGAAGAACGATTTTCTGTGGTCGCTTTTTCTTGATAAACTGCTGGTTGCAATTTGGATAACAATTCTGTCAAGTTGCCCATTTCAACGTGATCACAAGCGCCTTTTACGGCTCCACATTTACTGTGTCCCAAAACGACAATCAACTTTGAACCAGCTACTTTACAGGCAAATTCCATACTGCCTAAAATATCAGTATTGACAATATTTCCAGCTATTCGAACGGAGAAAATATCTCCCAAACCTTGATCAAATATCAATTCGGCAGAAGTTCGGCTGTCAATGCAACTCAAAATCGTAGCGAAAGGCCATTGACCATCACGAGTATCATTTACTTGTTCTAGCAAGTTGCGATGTGCTTTTAAATTACTGATGAATCGTTTGTTTCCTTCTTGCAATAATTCTAATGCTTTGCGAGGTGTAATTTGTGCCTGTAATTCTTTATTTAATGTTTTCATATTTATATAGTTTAAAGTGGTAAATTATTGAAAATCACAATTTGAAATTGATTGCGATTTGAATTCTCTAGTGTTTGTGCCATAAATCCTGCCTCAATTTTAAAACTTTTACTGATAACAAAACCCAAAGCACCATACAATCGATTTCGATCAAATAATGGACTTTCGGCATTGACAAACAGTTCGTTGTAGGCAGACAAATACACTGTGTTTTTTTCTACTGTTTTTTTATTAATCGGAACATTTAATCCCAAAAAATAACGAAAACGAAGCTGAAATTCGTTAGGTAAAAAGCGTTCTTCAATTCGGTAGCGGTGTTGTAAAAAGAATCGTCCAAAGTTTTGTCTTGTAATGAATTGTTGAAAAACTCGATGTTCATTCGAACTTACTTTATCATCAGTATTGGCTATATATCGATGCGTATTGATAAAACCGTAACCTAACAATAAATTGTTGTTATTTTCGCTTAAATTATAACCTATTCCAGTTCGAACTAACAATTGATTCGTATCACCTACAAAGTTAAAATTTCGGTATTGTACTTCGTTATGCCAATTCCACTTTGAATTAATCGCTTGATTTCCAAAATAAATAAACCAATTACCAACATCCGATGGTTGTGAAAAAGCGCCCGTTGAGCAACTCATCAAAAGAATAAAAATTATTTTGAATGATGATCTCATTAAAGCAAATTTACTTTGATTCATTTTTTTGCTCCATAAAAACGTGTTTCTCTTCATCACCAGTGTTTACTAAATCATATGCTTTTTTGAAACCTACCAATTTTACTTTGATATTTTCTTCTTTGGAACGTATTTTTTTGAATTCTTTAATCAAATCCAACACATCATGTGCGATGTAAACTGTATCCGAAGCATTGATAATCACCGATGAATTTTCCGGTATGGAAGCTAAGGTTGTTTTGATAGCTGCTTTATTTAAAAATGAAACTTCTTGAGCCAAATCGATGTGAATAATATCGCCGTCATGGTATTGTTCTTTTCTAAAATTGTAGGCGCGTTTCATGTTTCCTTTCAAAACAAATATCACACTGATGATCATTCCTAAAGCTACTCCTTTTAACAAATCAGTAAATACTACGGCCAATAATGTAGCTATAAAAGGAATGAATTGGTATTTTCCTTTTTCCCAGAAATGTTTAATAGTTTTTGGATTGGCTAACTTGTAACCGATCAATAAGAGTACAGCAGCTAAAGTTGCAAGTGGAATTTTATTGAGTAAAGTGGGAATTGCAATTACACTCACCATTAAGAATAAACCATGGATGATAGTTGACATTTTTGATTTTGCTCCAGCCGTATTGTTTGCAGTTGTTCGTACAACTACAGAAGTCATTGGCAAACCACCCAACAATGCGCTCAACATATTACCAATTCCTTGTGCTTTTAATTCAACATTGGTATCAGTGTATCTTTTTTGAGCATCCATACGATCGGAAGCCTCAATACACAACAACGTTTCAATTGAAGCTACAATAGCAATTGTAATAGCTACTATCCATACTTTCGAATTTGAAATTGCAGTAAAATCTGGAAGTACAAAAATTCCTTTAAATTCTTCTAAAGATGTTGGTACAGGCAAACTAACCAAATGTTCTTTCTTGATGGAAAAAGTACTTCCTGTTTGAATGAAAATCTCATTTACAATAATACTCACAATTACAGCAATTAAGGCTGGTGGAAGTAATTTAATTTTTTTTAGAAATTCAACTTTAGGCCAAGTAATTAGTATTACTAAAGAAATTAATGTTATGATGACCGAACCCAATTGGATATGACTGATAGCTTGAAACATTTCTGAGAAAGTATTTTCACCATCAGGTTGCAGAAAAGCCAAGTCTCCTTCATAATCTTGGTCATAGCCAAAAGCATGTGGAATTTGTTTTAAGAAAATAATTACTCCAATTCCGGCTAGCATTCCTTCAATTACATTGGTCGGGAAATAATTAGAAATGGAACCTGCTTTTATAAAACCCAATGCCAATTGAATTAATCCAGCCAATACAACTGCCAAAAGAAAAATATCAAAGGCTCCAAGATCTGAAATAGCAGTTAAAACAATAGCGGTTAAACCAGCAGCTGGTCCGGAAACGCTTAAATGCGATTGGCTTAAATAACCTACCACAATTCCGCCTACAACTCCTGAAATAATACCCGAAAACAAAGGTGCTCCACTTGCCAATGCAATACCGAGACACAGCGGCAATGCCACCAGAAAAACCACTAAACCCGATGCAAAATCAGATTTAAGGTTCGCAAAAAGATTGATTTTTTTTGTCATACCAATAAATTAATTTAATACTAAAAACAGACCGCCAAAGCGAATCGTCGAAATGCTGTATTAAACTAATTCTGGTGGTGGAATGAAAATTTCTTCGGCACTATTATCGTGACGAAGTAAATTTTGAGAAATAATTTTTGAATCGCGAATTGGGTTCAATTCGATAAACGGATAATCAAAACCTAAGTTCAAATCGGCTTTAATTTCTTTGATGTCTTTGTGATTTTCCTCTTCGGCGAAGTTATAAAACATCGATATATCAGTATTCTTTTCAATCAACGTCACAATAGTTGGAGTTGAAAGAAAAGCCACAAATATGAATAAAATACATCGAGCTATTAACTTCATATTGCAAAAATAGCTTTTCATTACAGTAATAAAAAGCTATTTGTTATTTTTTTAACAATTAAATCATTACAATTCGGTTTCCAACCATGCTTTCATCATCCAAATGGTTTTTTCTTGTTCAACGATAAAATCACTCATCATTGAAGTAGTTCCTTCGTCTTCAATTTCACTTGCTTTTTTGAGGATTACACGTTCAATTTTAAGTAATTTAACTAATGAATCTAATATCAGTTGAATGGCAAGTTCATCATTGTTGATGTTTTTGCCAATCTCTAATTTATTGTATTTGATGTAATCTTCAAAAGTGTGTAATGGTGTTGTATCCAAGGTCAATACTCGTTCAGCAATTAAATCGATTTTCAATTGACTGTCATTATATAATTCTTCAAATTTTAAATGTAAATCAAAAAAACGTTTTCCTCTAATATTCCAATGTAATCCGCGTAAATTTTGATAATAAACTTGAAAATTTGCTAATAAAATATTGAGTTCAGCAGCCACAATTTCTGCTTCTTTTTTGGGTAAACCGATGTTATTTAGTTTCATAATTTTAATTTTATACTACAAATTTCATAATAAAAACACAATTAATACTATAAATTAAATTGATAGTTTTTATATTTGCATCAAATTTTACTATCAAAATGACTATAACGCAATTACAGTATGTTTTGGCTGTAGCCGAACACAAGAATTTCACTTTAGCCGCCGAAAAATGCTTTGTTACACAGCCGACTTTAAGTATGCAAATACAAAAAGTAGAAGAAGAACTCAGTATTCAAATTTTTGATCGAACAAAAAAACCCATTCAGTTGACTGAAATTGGACAAAAAATTGTCAACCAAGCCAAGAACATTGTTAATGAAGCTGATCGTATTCAAGACATTGTACACCAACAAAAAGGGTTTATTGGTGGCGAATTTAGATTGGGAATCATTCCGACCATTATGCCGACATTGTTGCCTATGTTTTTGAATAATTTTATCAAAAAATATCCAAAAGTGAAGCTGATTATCGAAGAGCTAAATACGGAAGATATTATTTTCAAATTGAACAATGGTCATTTAGACGCCGCAATTGCTGCAACGCCATTGCACGAAGAAAAAATAAAAGAAGTGGTTTTGTATTTTGAACCATTTGTTGCTTATATTCCTGAAAATCACAATAGTTTTACCAAAAAAGAAATCACTATTGACGATTTGAATGTAGATGAAATATTGCTATTACAAGACGGTCATTGTTTTAGAGATAGTGTTTTAAATTTGTGTAAAAACAACAAAAATTTAGAACAAAATCATTTTCAATTGGAGAGTGGAAGTTTTGAAACTTTAATCAAGTTAGCTGACGAAGGCTTAGGAACTACGCTTCTTCCCTATTTACACACACTCGATTTAAAAGAAAAAGACCAAGTCAAATTACGTCAATTTAGTGAACCAAAACCAGCTCGTGAAGTGAGTTTGATTTATCCTAAAAGCGAATTAAAAATTCATATCATTGATGCTTTACGAAGCACTATAGCGGGAGTTATAAAAGGAGCAATTGTGTTTAACAACGTTCAGATTGTAAGTCCGAAAACAGTGAAATAAAAAAAGGATTGGTTATGCCAATCCTTTTACGTTAAAATCGGAACTAAACTCACTCAAACAATTCTTTAAATCGGGCCTACTAGAGGTGTAATACATCAACCATCTTCCTAGTAATTCTATTTCGTATGGCATTAAATTTTTAATTCCTTTTCGCAACTCTTTTTTGAAAAGGTTCGGGTCAAAACTTACATTTTCTAATGTAGATTTTGTGTAGTCGTAAATCATTCTTGGCATAGGTTTTTAAGATTTAGGGTTCATCTCTTTAGTTAAGAACGTAAAGTAAAACTAAAATTATTCCTTGTAATCGCAAAATAATAAGTCGACAAAATGTTATTATACTCGACATAAAACATTATTTAACATTATTTGTAAGATATAATTTATAAAATATTTATTATTTACTTTGTACTTTACACTTTGTACTTTACACTTTGTACTTTACACTTATAAAACATTTCATAAATTAAAAACCCTAACAGAAAGCATAAAAAAAAGGAACCGTTTAAGTTCCTTTTAGTTTTATTTATTGATACTCCGTAAACATTGCCTTAATTCTGGCTTCTCTTTGGTGAAACTTAACAACCATTCAGTTAGTTGTTCTACTTCATAAGGTAAAAGCACTTTGATAGCTTTTTCTAATTCCTTCCGAAAAAGTTTAGCATCAAAACTAACTCTTTCAAGAACTGACTTAGTATAGTCATAAATTAATCTTGACATATTAATTCGCTAAAATTGGTTAGAAAATTTTGAAGAACATGAGTTAAGAACGTAAAGTGTTCATTTTTATTGTTTCAAATTTAAAAAAAATAAAAATTCACATTTATAAAAGGAATGTTAATTTTTAATGGCACGCAACATTTCCCTTTTTCCGGGTGCTCCAGGCAATTTCTCAACGGTAAAACCAACTTCTTTCATGGCGTTTTTAATGGATGTTCGACAAGCGTAAGTGACTAAAATTCCGCCAATTTTCATAGCATTATACATTTTTTGGAAAATTTCAACCGACCACAATTCGGGTTGCACCCTAAAACCAAAAGCATCAAAATAAATTAAATCAAATTGGTTTTTGTGGCAAATGTCTTGAAACATTTTTTTCTCTTTGGTTAGGCAAAATGATGTTGAAATTGGATGCCTTAGTTCCCATTCAACTTCATGCATTTTTTGAAAATACTTTGCTAATGACTCGTCTTCTAATTGACTTACGTAATTCATTTGCATAGCCATTTCCATCGCGACTGGAAAAGCTTCAACTCCAACATAATCAATAGTTTGATTGAAATTTGGCGCTTCTTTTAATGTAATTAAGGCATTCAAACCTGTTCCAAAACCAATTTCTAAAATAGCAACGGACTTTCCTTGCACTAAAGAAAGTCCGTTTTTTATAAATACGTGATACGCTTCTTGTATGGCGCCATGTTTCGAGTGATAGCTTTCGTTCCATTCTTCAATGTGAATCGAAGTTGAACCATCGTTCGTAACAAATAAGGTTTGTTTCACAATTAATAAACGAAAATAGGTCGCTCGCTCATCATATCGTTCACTAAATCAGCAACTTCTTCAATCACCGCTTCGTCGGTATGATTCATGATTACTCGATCGATTAAATCAACCACCGTTTCCATATCGCTTTCAACCAAACCACGAGTAGTGATAGCTGGCGTTCCTACACGAATTCCAGAAGTCACAAAAGGCGATTTATCATCAAAAGGAACCATATTTTTATTTACTGTAATTTCAGCTTTCACTAAAGCATTTTCGGCTTCTTTACCCGAAATATTTTTGTTGCGTAAATCAATCAACATCATATGGTTGTCGGTTCCACCCGAAATGATATTGTAACCTCTTTTTACAAAAGCTTCAGCCATTGCTTTGGCATTTTTTTGCACTTGAATCGCATAACGGAAAAATTCATCCGACAAACATTCACCAAACGCCACTGCTTTCGCCGCAATAATATGCATCAATGGTCCGCCTTGATTGCCTGGAAAAACCGACATATCCAACACGTGCGACATCATTCGAATTTCGCCTTTTGGAGTTGTTAATCCCCAAGGATTTTCAAAATCTTTACCCATCATAATCATTCCACCACGTGGTCCGCGCAATGTTTTGTGCGTAGTAGTGGTAACAATATGACAATGCGGAATCGGATCATTCATCAAACCTTTGGCAATTAAACCAGCTGGATGAGAAATATCAGCTACTAATAGAGCGCCAACTGAATCCGCAATTTCACGAAAACGTTTAAAATCCATATCGCGTGAGTATGCCGAAGCACCAGCAATGATTAGTTTTGGTTGTTCTTTGGTTGCTATTTCTTGAATTTTATCGTAATTCAATCGCCCTGTTTCTTGTTCAACACCATAAAAAACTGGATTGTATAATTTTCCTGAAAAATTCACGGGTGAACCATGCGTTAAATGGCCTCCATGTGATAAATCGAAACCTAAGATTTTATCACCTGGTTTTAAGCAAGCCGCAAAGACAGCAGTATTGGCTTGGGAACCTGAGTGTGGTTGCACGTTTACATACTCAGCACCAAAAAGTGCTTTGGCTCTGTCAATTGCGATTTGCTCTACAATATCAACTACTTCACAGCCACCGTAATAACGCTTTCCAGGGTAACCTTCGGCGTATTTGTTAGTTAAAACAGAACCTGCAGCTTCCATTACCTGGTCGCTCACAAAATTCTCAGAAGCAATCAATTCAATTCCGTGTATTTGTCTGTCTTGTTCGTCTAAAATTAGGTCAAAAATTTGTTCGTCGCGTTGCATTTTTTTATGGATTTTGTTAAAACTTCCCAAAATTACGAAATATGTTTGTGATATAAATTCTAAATGATATATTTGATTACAAATTTTTCAACAACAAATCAACATCCCAAAATATGCCAAATATAGCCAATGACCCCAGCCGAAAATCATGGATTGAAGTTCCTGAAAACAGTGATTTTCCGATACAAAATATTCCATTTGGAGTTTTTCTAACCAAAGAAGACGTCGTAACCATTGGCACTCGCATTGGCGATTGTGCTATTGACATGGGCGCATTACAACAGTTAGGCTATTTTGAAGGCATCGAACTGACCGATGATATGTTCATGCAAGATACTTTAAATGATTTTATTTCTGACGGTAAAAAAACGTGGCGTCAGGTTCGCAATCGATTGGCTGAGTTATTTGATGTAAACAATCCGAAGCTTCGCGATAATAAAGAACACCGGGAGATTATTATTTTTAAAATAAAAGACATTGAAATGTTGTTGCCTGTTCAAATTGGCGATTACACTGATTTTTATTCAAGCAGAGAACATGCTACCAATGTGGGCAAGATGTTTCGCGATCCCGAAAATGCTTTATTGCCTAATTGGCTACATATTCCGGTAGGTTATCATGGTAGAAGTTCAACAATCGTTCCTTCAGGAATTCCAGTGCATCGACCAATGGGTCAAATTTTACCTAATGGAGAAAGTTCGCCTGTTTTTGGGCCATCTAGCTTAGTTGATTTTGAATTGGAAACGGCTTTTATTACTACAGATGCCAATATTATGGGCGAAAATATTCCTGTGAGTGAAGCAGAAGATTATATTTTCGGAATGGTTTTATTGAACGACTGGAGTGCGCGCGACATTCAAAAATGGGAATACGTACCACTCGGACCATTTTTAGCCAAAAACTTTGCATCGTCAATTTCGCCTTGGATTGTCACTATGGATGCTCTAGAACCTTTTAGAACCAAAGGACCGAAACAAGATCCAACGCCACTTCCTTACTTACAACAAAAAGGCAAGAATGCTTTCGACATTAATTTAGAAGTTTATATTCAACCCGAAAAAGCAGCCCCAACTTTGGTTTCTAAATCGAATTTCAAATACATGTATTGGTCGATGTCGCAACAATTGGCGCATCATACTTCTAATGGTTGTCGTGTGAATTCTGGCGATATGATGGGTTCTGGAACCATTTCGGGTCCAACTCCTGATAGTTTTGGTTCGATGTTAGAACTCACTTGGAGCGGAAAAAATCCAATCAAAATGAGTGATGGAACCGAACGTAAATTCATCAATAACAACGACACTGTAATTTTTAAAGGGTATTGTGAAAACAGTGCTGTTCGCATTGGTTTTGGTGAAGTTTCGAGTAAATTATTGCCGCCTTTTGTGAGAAAGTAATTGTGGCTCAATATTTGGATTGCACCAAGTAGGAACTCTAAAAATTATACACCATGAGAAAAATTACTTTATTACTTGCCTTTTTTGTTCTCATCACTTCATGTGGGGTAAAACAAACTAGAGAGTCGCTAACTTCTGGCGATTATGACGGTGCTATTCAAAATGCAATTGATGGTTTACGCAACCGAAAAGATGCCAAAGGAAAACAAGATTATGTGTATTTGTTGGAAGAAGCTTTTGCTAAAGCCAAAGAACGCGACTTGCGCAACATCAATGCTTGGTTCAAAGATGCTAATCCGAGTAATTTGGAGCAAATTTTCAACACCTATCAAAAACTCAACAACAGACAAGAATCGATTCGCCCGTTGTTGCCATTAAAGTTGATTAAAGAAGGTCGTAATGCCATTTTCCCTTTTGAAGATTATACGGATCAGATTGTAAGTAGTAAAAATGCGTTGTCCAAACATTTGTACGACAATTCCAAAACGCTTTTGGCTTCCAAAGACAAAATGAATTTCCGAAAAGCTTATGATGATTTAACTTACTTGAATCAAATTAATCCAGGTTACAAAGATGTTACATCGCTAATGAATGAAGCCCAATTCAAAGGAACGGATTATGTTAGTGTTTTTACCAAAAACGAAACCAATATGGTTATTCCGGTTCGATTGCAAAATGATTTGCTTGATTTTAGCACGTTTGGTTTAAATGATAAATGGACAGTGTATCACAGCAATCGCCAAAAAGACATCAATTACGATTATGGTTTGATTGTAAATTTCCGTCAAATTAACATTTCGCCTGAGCAAATCAAGGAGAAAGAATTCATTAAAGAAAAACAAATCAAAGACGGTGTAAAAACTTTGCTCGACAGTAATGGAAACGTAGTCAAAGATAGTTTGGGCAATCCTATAAAAGTAGATAATTTCAAAACGGTTCGTGTCAATATCTACGAATTCAAACAATTCAAATCAACACAAGTGACCGCCAAAGTAGATTATATTGATTTTAAAAACAACCAATTGATCGAAACATTTCCGTTGGCAAGTGAGTTTATTTTTGAACATATTTACGCTACTTACAATGGCGATAAAAGAGCTTGTGATGACAGCTACTTAACGTATTTTGACAAAAGAGCCGTTCCATTTCCTAGCAACGAACAAATGGTATACGATTCAGGTGAAGATTTGAAAGCCAAACTCAAAAATATTATTACCCGAAACAAATTTAGACGATAACTAAATTAAACGCATTCAAAATTGGATGCGTTTTTTTATACAAATGATTTTAAATCGTGAGCATCAATACTATCATGTGAAGCATCATAAACAGTATTTCCACTTTTAACAACAATCAGCTGAGGCGATTGATGAACAACACCAAATCGACTGGCAATTTCATTTGAAATTTCTCGATGCTCAAGTAAGTCTAAGAAATACGACGTAATTTTTTCTGCTAAGTCAAATTCATTTTCAAATCGTTTCAAAACACTTCTACTAACACCACAACGCGTACTGTGTTTGAAAATCAATATTGGTTGTTCAAAAGAAGCATCTACAATTTCATTCAACTGACCTAAATCAGTTAATTCGCGCCAATTAATGGTTGACGAATTACTTTCCTCGTTGGTACTTCCAAATATATTTTTAAATAAACTCATGTTTTTGGCATTAAATCAGACTATTTGGCGCAAAATTACAATTATAATAGGCTTAAACCAGTCATTTTGACTTGTTTTTAACAATGGAACACATATTGACTACTCTAAATTGAAGTTTTCAAAACTTATATCTTACAACAACACAACAACAGTTTTAATTACTGTTGGAAAGGAGAACATTATGAATTTCAATAATTTAACCATCAAATCGCAAGAAGCACTGCAACAAGCACAGCAAATTGCGCAAAGTTTCGGGCAACAACAACTCGAAAACGAACATATTTTCAAAGGCATTTTGGAAGTCGACGAAAATGTAGCACCATTTATTTTAAAAAAAATGAATGTCAATATCGACTTGTTCAAAAAAGTCCTTGACAGTACCATTCAAAGCTTTCCAAAAGTTTCAGGTGGCGATATCATGCTTTCACGCGATGCAGGAAGTATGCTCAATGAAGCCAATACTATAGCCAAAAAAATGAACGATGAATACGTTTCGATTGAACACTTGCTTTTGGCTATCTTCAAATCAAAAAGCAAAGTAGCTCAGATTTTGAAAGACCAAGGCGTTACTGAAAAAGGTTTAGAAATGGCCATTGCCGAAATCCGAAAAGGCGAACGAGTAACCTCAGCTTCAGCCGAAGAAACCTATAACTCACTCAACAAATACGCCAAAAACCTCAACGATTTAGCCAAAAATGGCAAACTCGATCCTGTAATTGGTCGCGATGAAGAAATTCGTCGTGTGTTGCAAATTTTAACGCGTCGAACCAAAAACAATCCGATGCTTGTTGGCGAACCTGGAGTTGGTAAAACCGCTATTGCAGAAGGTTTGGCACACCGAATCGTTGATGGCGACGTTCCAGAAAACCTCAAGGAAAAAATCGTGTATTCGCTCGATATGGGCGCACTCATCGCTGGAGCCAAATACAAAGGCGAATTTGAAGAACGACTCAAATCGGTAGTCAAAGAAGTCATTTCAGCCGAAGGCGATATTGTACTTTTTATTGACGAAATTCACACACTAGTTGGTGCTGGTGGTGGCGAAGGTGCAATGGATGCTGCAAACATTTTAAAACCTGCTTTGGCTCGTGGAGAATTACGCGCAATTGGAGCAACAACTTTGGACGAATACCAAAAATACTTCGAAAAAGATAAGGCTTTGGAGCGTCGTTTTCAAAAAGTAGTAGTCGACGAACCCGATACCGAAAGTGCAATTTCCATCTTACGTGGAATTAAAGAAAAATACGAAACTCACCACAAAGTTCGCATCAAAGACGACGCGATTATTGCGGCTGTAGAACTTTCGCAACGTTATATTACGAATCGATTTTTACCTGACAAAGCCATCGATTTGATGGACGAAGCAGCGTCTAAATTGCGCATGGAAATCAATTCAAAGCCCGAAGAATTAGACGTTCTGGATCGAAAAATCATGCAATTGGAAATCGAAATGGAAGCCATCAAACGCGAAAATGACGATGTGAAACTGAAAAGTTTAGGCTTAGACTTGGCGAATTTGAAAGAAGAACGCAACGAAATTTTTACCCAATGGAAATCGGAGAAAGATGTAGTTGATAACATTCAAGCAGTCAAACTCGAAATTGAAGATTTCAAAACCGAAGCCGAACAAGCCGAACGAAATGGCGATTACGGAAAAGTAGCCGAAATCCGTTACGGAAAAATCAAAGAAGCACAAGAACGTTTGGATGTTTTACAAAAACAATTGGCCGAAAATCAAGCGGGAAATTCACTCATCAAAGAAGAAGTCACTCGTGAAGACATCGCCGAAGTCGTTGCCAAATGGACCGGAATTCCGGTGATGAAAATGCTCCAAGGCGAACGCGAAAAACTGCTAAAATTGGAAGACGAATTGCACCTTAGAGTGGTTGGCCAAGAAGAAGCCATTGAAGCCGTGAGTGACGCTGTACGCCGAAGTCGCGCAGGCTTACAAGACCTAAAAAAACCAATCGGAAGTTTCCTTTTTCTCGGTACAACAGGTGTGGGAAAAACCGAATTAGCTAAAGCACTAGCCGAATACTTGTTTGACGATGAAAACGCCATGACGCGCATCGACATGAGCGAATACCAAGAACGCCACAGTGTGAGTCGATTGGTGGGTGCGCCTCCGGGTTATGTGGGTTACGACGAAGGCGGACAATTGACGGAAGCCGTTCGCAGAAAACCGTATTCAGTGGTTTTGTTGGACGAAATTGAAAAAGCGCATCCCGACACTTTTAATATTTTATTGCAAGTTTTAGACGAAGGCCGTTTGACCGACAACAAAGGTCGCGTAGCCGATTTCAAAAACACCATTATCATTATGACTTCCAACATGGGAAGCCACATTATACAAGAGAAATTTGAGAATTTCAAAGGCAATATCGAAGCCGTCATCGAAAGCACTAAGGTTGAAGTATTAGGCTTATTAAAACAAACAGTTCGCCCCGAATTCATCAATCGTATCGACGAAATTGTAATGTTCACGCCGTTGACCGAAGCCAACATCAAGCAAATTGTAAGTTTGCAATTGAAAGGCATCATCAAAATGCTGGCGCAACAAAACATCACCATGGACGCTACGCCAGAAGCAATCAGTTACTTAGCTGAAAAAGGTTATGATCCGCAATACGGTGCGCGACCTGTGAAAAGAGTTATTCAACGCGAAGTCTTGAATCAGTTGTCCAAAGAAATTCTCGCCGGAAAAATAACCGTTGATAGTATTATTTTGCTAGATTGTTTTGACGGACAGCTCGTTTTTCGTAACGGAGTGACTGAGTAACTGAGTGTCTGAGAAAATAGAATAAAGAACATAGAAAATAGATTTTTATAAGTAGAGATTGGTTTTTAGTTTGGTTATCCTAACAGGTATTTTTTTCCTGTTAGGATTTTTTTTGATTTGGAGCGAAAGGTTTGGGCTTCCTTGCAATCGTATTTCCCGCTTTCCGTCATGCGCGGCATTTCCTCCAATCGGGGCTAAATTAGCAACGTCTTTTGCAAAAATCAGTAGTTAATTAGTACATTTGAATAAAACAATACGTCATGCAACCCAAAACAATATCCATTCGGCCTTTTATCGGCGCGTCGAATTACGAAATATCGCGTCAATTTTATCGTGATTTAGGTTTTGAAGAAGTAGCTATACTTCCCAACTTTTCCTTATTTCAAAACGAAACCATCGCCTTTTATTTGCAAGACGCCTACGTCAAAGATTGGGTTGACAACACTATGGTTTTTATGGAAGTAGCCAATGTAGAAGAATTTTATCAATTTCTGTTGGATTTGAATTTGCCTTCAAAATACTCAACTGTTCGACTTATTCCAATTCAAAATCACCATTGGGGAAAAGAATGTTTTTTGCATGATCCTTCAGGCATCTTGTGGCATATTGGTCAGTTCAACTCCTAATTTTGTAAGTGAATTCAAGTACTTTTTCCTAAATTAATTCGCGTTTTATAGACCATCGGCATATTTCTTCGATGAGCTTTTTTTGAGCCAAAAAAGATTTTATTTTGAACAAAAAGCGAAGTAAATTTGTATCCGATTCCCAAAATCATTTCCTATTAAACTACTTTTTGGAACATTTTTATTACTGTTTCTGAAATTTGAGTACTAATTTTATACCAAAACAATGAAAAAAAATTACTTTTCAACCGTTTTACTTTTGTTTAGTTTGAGTCTAACCGCTCAAGTAGGAATCGGAACTACTAATCCAAACACCAGTTCAATGTTAGACATTGAATCTACTGATAAAGGACTTTTGGTTCCCAGAGTAGCTTTAGTTTCTACTGCTGCAGCTACACCAGTTGTTACGCCAGCAACTTCCCTATTGGTTTACAATACAGCAACGGTTAGTGATGTAACGCCTGGTTATTATTATTGGGGCGGAACATCATGGATTCGTTTGCAAAATGGTACCAATGCGGATTGGACCACAACAGGTAACAGCGGAATCAACCCAGCCATCAATTTTATTGGTACTACTACAGCAGCTGATTTCATTACTCGCACGAACAACATTGAACGAATGCGAATAACTCCAGCTGGAAATGTCGGAATTGGTGTAACTAATCCAGCTTATGGTTTAGAATTAGGCTCAACTTTTGGCTACGGAAATGGTACTGCTGGTTCGTATCGTTCAAGAACTGAAACCAAAGATAACGCTGGAACTCTAGCCACACAATCTGGTTTTTTTGAGACAAATTCGCCAGTAAATTTCCCTGCTGGAGCAACATCTTGGTGGCATCTTATTGACACGCGCCATTCCAACAATACTAACAATTATGCCCTTCAAATAGCGGGTAGTTTTTTTGATCAAGAATTATGGTACCGTAAAACAAATGGTTCAGCAACTCAATCATGGTCTCGCCTACTCTCAACAAGTAATTTTAACACCTATGGTTGGTCATTGTTAGGAAATAGTGGTACCAATCCTTCTTCTAATTTTATTGGAACTACCGATGCTATTGATTTTGTTACCAGAACAAATAACATCGAAAGAATGCGTGTAACCAATACAGGAAATATCGGAATTGGAACTACTATTCCTTTTCAACGATTGGATGTACAAGGAGGAAATGCTCGCATCAATAATGCCTTTATTGGTGATGTTGGACATGGATCTGGTTGGGCTGGTTTTGGACATTCGCTTAATGCAAGTACAACTGGATATTCAATGTTGAGTTCTAGTGATGGACAATATACGCTTTTAAACAAAAGCAATACTGGTTCTGGATACATAGGATTTAGAGTGGGTAATGTAGATGCAGCAGTAATCAACAATGCTGGAAATATGGGTATTGGCACTACTGCTCCATATGTAACCTCACGTTTACAAGTAGCCAATGGTTCCATCATGCCTCAAACTGGAAATTCAGCGGCGGCTGGTATTTATTTTACTCCTAATCCTGGCGGCGGCGGCGGAGATGAAGCCTACATTCGGCATTATGTAGAAGCGGGTGAAAACACCAAACTAGTAATCGCTAACATCAATGACAGCGATGACGATATTACGCTCAAAACCGGATTAGCGGCTTCAGACCGACTAGTTGTAAATGGACAAGGAACCGTTTATGTTAACCGCGCTACTCTGTTTGACTGTAACGATTGTGGTTCTACAACAGCTTACGATATTGCGGATGGTGCAGGAGGAAATTGGGGTGATTTGGTTATTCAAGGTCGCGTACTTTCAACCAACAGTAATTTACATATTTCTCCGCCAGGCGGAAGTCGAGTAATTATCAATAGCTCCTATCGTTCGGCTGGTGGAGGAATAGGAACCACTGGTTTGGATATTGAAGACGGTGGAATTCGTTTTCGTAAAAACTACCGTTGGATTAATCGCTATGGCAGTACAACTGGATTTGGTTGGGGCTCGCAAACACACAATTTAGGCAATTGGGATTTCTGTGCCGTTGGAGGTTTCGGATTTCGAAATACCAACTCTGCAACCGATGAAGACGATGATGTGATGTGTAGTGTCTATCCACAAGCGCATGCTGATCCTGGAGAAGCCAATCAATGGGATTCATGGTTTACTTATCAATTCAATCAACGTCCAATTTGGTTTATGTATTTGGAAGGCTTTGCCGATACTAATGCAACCAATTGTGCTGCGATGTGTATGAACTTTGATTAAATCATAATGAAAAGACTACTAAGTATACTTTTTCTATTGGTATTCTATTGTATACAAGCACAATCTCAACTTTCTTTTACACTTCATCGCATTCCCGAAAAAGGATTAGTTCAAGCTAAGAAAACAGAAGTTCTTTTGGGTAGATATTACGATGGTACGTTTCAATCGTATGCCAATAAAACCATCCCTAAAGATACTGTAGCTTCTTTTACTTTTGAATTACCCAAAGATAGTCCAGCGGGCTTGTATACTATATTCATTGGCGATCCATCCGAAAAAGAAACCAACAAAGCCGAATTCATTTGGAATCCTTCTGAAAATCTTCACATGGATGCCGATTTTTACCAATTGAAAAATGGAGAAATTAGCATTGAAAAATCACTAGAAAATGAAGCCTATACCAAATTGAATTTGTTGCGTAATGATTTTGAAAATACGCTTGAAAAACTGTATAAAAAAAGAAACTCAACTTCTCCATTTGACAGCAATTACAAGCAAAAAACAATTGAAATTGAGCACGAAACCGAAAACATTCAATACAATTACAATAATAAATTAGCTCAATTGGGCGAATTGTATCCAACAACATTTACCACAAAAACACTAATTCCACTGGCATTGATTCCGGTTCGTTCGATTAAAGAAGAATGGGTCAAACAGTATGATAGCTACCTTTCATTTTTACATCAAAATTATTTCTTGCATTGCAATTTCAAAGACGATTCCAACTTGTACCACTATGCCTATCAGGACAAGTTATTCAATTATTTAACCAACTATTGCGATAAAAGTGAGGTTGGTAATAAAAAAGGAATTGATGTGGTTATGAATCAAATCAAGGACAATTCAAAATTATCGAGTTTTACCTACAATTTGCTTCTCAAAACATTCATTAAACTTGAGAGCGAACCTTTGACGAATTACCTCATTGAAAACTACGGAAATGCCTGCTCACTTAATTTGCCTTTTGAAGAATTGAAGAAATTACAAACCATGCAAGCACTTTCTATTGGCGGTTTGGCTCCCGAAATATCGCTTCCTGATAAAGATGGAAAATACAATTCGCTTCGAGAATATTGCAGCAAAAACAAAGTGACTTTATTGGTCGTTTGGCTCAGTTGGTGTGTGCGATGCCAATCAGAATTACCCAAAATTAACGATGTATTTTCCAAATATAAAAATGCAGGCTTAGGAGTGTATACGGTTTCTTTAGATGAAAAAAAAGAAGATTGGTTGAAAGTTGAAAACCTCAATAAAAACTGGAAAAACGTGTGTGAATTAGTTCCAATAAAAAAATCATCTGTCGTTTCTAACTACAATATCGCTACCACTCCAGCTATTTATCTTTTGGATGCCAATGGAAAAGTAATCCATAAAAATAGTTTTGGAAATGAACTCGAAAAAATCATTCGAGAAACTTTAGGTAAATAACTACTGTACTCTACTTTTTGTACATTAGCTATTCAAAATTATTAAAATGAATAACGCTCAACAAACAGCCAATCGCTTCCGTGAAGTCATTCTCAACGGAACTTGGATTGCCAACACCAATTTCAAAGACCAATTGGACAATCTTGACTATAAAATTGCTATAACCAAAGTTGATCCACTTAATACTATTGCGGTTTTGGCACAACATATTGATTATTACATCAATGGAATAAATAATGTTTTTAAAGGCGGAAACTTGGAAATACGTGACAAATACAGTTTTGACTTCGCTCCTATTACATCACAACAACAATGGAATGATTTTTTAGCCAAATTTTGGAACGACACCGAAACATTTGCTCAGCATGTTGAGCAACTTTCAGAGGAACAACTGCAACAACCTTTTGTAGATGAAAAATACGGAACTTATTTGCGTAACATTGATGCAATGATTGAACACAGTTACTATCATTTAGGACAAATTGTTTTACTTAAAAAAATGATTTTACTATGAATTCCAAAAAGATAATTTTAGCATCAATTCTTGCACTATTAATTAGTAGTTGTTCCTCTAAAAAAGAATCTGCGTGTTCGTATGTAAAAAATTACCACCCAGACGATGCAGAACTCTACAAAACCATTGTGAAAATGGACAGCGCGTTTTTTGAAGCGTACAATACTTGTGACAAAAATTTAGAAAAATACGCTTCATTTTATGCTGAAAACATTGAATTTTACCACGATCAAGGCGGAAAAATGACTTCTAAAAATGAGTTAGTTGCTTCTACTAAAGAATACGTTTGCGGAAAAGTAACGCGTGAATTGATTCCGGGAAGCATCGAAGTATATCCGATCAAAGACTATGGCGCTATTGAAATTGGTTTGCATAAATTTCACAACAACACGCAACCAATCGGAACGCCATCTCAAGTTGGACGATTCGTAATCATCTGGCAAAAAGAGAACAACGACTGGAAAATAGCCCGAGTAATTAGTTTACATTAATCATAAATTATGCCTTACAACGAAACCTTTGCCATTCGCATTCGGAATATTTTTTACGAAAAAAACGTTGATTTTACTGAAAAGAAAATGTTCAGCGGGATTTGCTTTATGGTCGATGATAAAATGTGTTGCGGAACACATGTCGACAAAAAAACCAATGAAGACGTTTTAATGTGTCGAATTGGCGAAACCGAATACGAAAAAGCACTCGAAAACGAACATTGTATTCCGATGGAATTTACAGGAAAACCAATGAAAGGCTACATTTATGTGACTGAAAATGGCCTCAAAAAAAACAGTGATTTAGACTATTGGTTGCAATTGTGCTTGAATTACAATCCGTTGGCAAAAAAAAGTAAAAAATAAGTTGCTTATGAAGATTTATTTCTCGAATCAATCTCAGTTCTAATTTTTTTCATTGTCGAAAAATTGATGAACAAAATAGGCAAAAAAGTAAAAGGCATTACCGTAAACACATTAAATCCTTGTTTGTAGGTTAAATACAAACAAGGAAAAAACTGCATTACTATTATCGCTCCCAAAGCAATTGTAGCTATTTTGGCGGTTTTTTCCCTCTTTGTCAACTCTTCGACTGAGTACTGCGAATAATCTTCTTTTTTCATATTTTTTTTCAAATAATTAACAACGGTAAATTTACAATTAAAATTTTTTATTTTTGAAAAGAAATCAGCTTACTACTTGGAAAAAATTAAAAAACATAAAGAGTTAATTACGTACGCAATTTCAACGGTGATTTTGCTATTGCTTTTAAATTGGTTCAAATATCGATTTCTAATCATTCAAAATCAAACCGAGCTTTACATCGGAATTATTGCTGTATTTTTTACTTTAGTTGGTATTTGGGCTTCTAAAAAACTATCAAAACCACAAGTAAAAACGGTTATCGTTGAAAAAGAAATTGTGGTGCAAAAAAACCTCAATTTTGACCTCAATCAAGCCGAACTGGACGCTCGAAAAATAAGTAAACGAGAGTTGGAAGTATTGCAATTAATGTCGGAAGGTTTGAGTAACCAAGAAATTGCCGCTCGACTATTTGTTTCGTTACATACCATCAAAACACATTCATCGAATTTGTTTGAAAAATTGGAGGTAAAACGCCGCACGCAAGCAGTTGAAACGGCTAAGAAGTTACAACTCATTCCGTAATACTTTAGTAGTATTTAAGCAAAATCATGCTAAAGTATGAGCTTTTTTTTGAAAACATTCACAACATTTGTTGCCGAATTTTAAACGAAATCAATATGAAAAAAATTATTTTAAAGAATGGCCTAATTGGCGGACTAATAGTAGCTGCAGTAATGGTATTTAGCACCATCACATTTATGCGCTATCCTGAAAATTTTGAATCCAGTATGATTATTGGTTTTTCGGGAATGTTTTTGGCTTTTATTTTTGTTTTTCTTGGCATCAAACAATTTAGAGACAAAATCAACGAAGGAAAACTGAGTTTTTGGGAAGGCCTTAAAATTGGATTATTAATTGCTTTTATAACATCAACGATATATGTCGTAGTTTGGCTATTTGAATACAACCTATTCTTTCCAGATTTTGCCGAAAAATACGCAGAATATATCATAAAAAATGCCAAACCCGATGAACTAGCTGAAATAACAAAATCGGCCAACGATGTAAAAGACATCTACAAAAGTCAGTTGCAGATTTTTCTGTACACCTACACCGAAGTACTTCCAATTGGAATTGTATTTGCCCTAATTAGTGCTTTAATTTTAAAACGAAAAGCTGCGGTTCAAGCCTAAAATAAAGCCAAAATCATTTATCTTTGCCAAAATTATTTTTATGAACCAACTACAATCAACGATAGAACAAGCGTGGGAAAATCGCGCCTTATTGCAAGAAGAAACTACAACCAATGCCATACGCGAAGTAATCGATTTGCTCGACGCTGGAAAACTACGCGTAGCCGAACCAACAACAGATGGCTGGCAAGTAAATGAATGGGTAAAAAAAGCCGTAGTAATGTATTTTCCGATTCAAAAAATGGAAACCTTTGAAGTTGGAATTTTCGAATACCACGATAAAATTCCGCTCAAAAGAGGTTATGCCGAAAAAGGAATTCGTGTAGTTCCTCACGCTGTAGCGCGTCATGGCGCCTATATATCAAAAGGCGTTATTTTGATGCCCAGTTATGTCAATATTGGTGCGTATGTTGACGAAGGAACTATGGTAGATACATGGGCAACCGTAGGAAGTTGTGCTCAAATTGGAAAAGACGTTCACTTAAGTGGTGGCGTTGGAATTGGTGGTGTTTTAGAACCTTTACAAGCAGCTCCAGTAATCATCGAAGATGGCGCATTTATTGGTTCACGTTGCATTGTTGTTGAAGGCGTTCGCGTAGAGAAAGAAGCTGTTTTAGGAGCCAATGTTTGCCTTACCGCTTCAACCAAAATTATTGACGTTACCGGAAACGAACCTGTTGAATTCAAAGGTTTCGTTCCTTCGCGTTCGGTTGTTATTCCAGGAAGTTATACCAAAAAATTTGAAGCTGGCGAATACCAAGTGCCTTGTGCATTAATCATTGGCAAACGCAAACCTTCAACCGATTTGAAAACATCGTTGAATGATGCTTTACGCGAATATAATGTGGCTGTATAAACTATGAATCAATTAGTCGAAACTTGGCAAATACACAACCGAATCAATTTGTATTTATTAGATTCGATTGACGAACTGTATTTGTCATCGGTTTCGCTTTCAAAAGGGCGAACTGTGGGCGAACATTTTGCTCATATTCACAATGTTCGCTTGATGTGGTTGAAAGCAGCAATGCCTGATCTTTTATCGACAGTTGAAAAAATTGAAAAAGACCAAATAACCAAAGCTATTTTACTTAATCAACTTAACAAAAGTGAAGTCGCCATTTCAAAACTAATTGAAAATGCGCTAGATGAAGGTAAATTAAAAGGATTTAAACCACATCCAACAGCGTTTTTGGGATATTTGATTTCGCATGAAAGCCATCATCGCGGACAAATTACCATGTGTTTGAAACAATCTGGACATCCAATTGACAAAAAGATTGCTTTTGGTTTGTGGGAATGGGGAAATAAATAGTTGACTAGAATTATTTTTTTCCAATAAACTTTTTAAAATACTTTTTTCGAGCTGTTTTGCGCTTAAAATCAAGTGATTTTTTCATTAGCATCGCTCTTAATTTTGACTCAGATTCACCCGAGAGAAAAGCATAACGCATGGCAATAACTTCAACCATTCGCTTGGACAACCATAATTTTTTAAAATTATCCATACGCTGCTCAATAGTTAAATCTTCAAACTTCATTCGATTTAAATCAATTAAATAAAAATCGTAATCAGTTTCTCCTTTTTTGACAATTAATGTATTGCCTGGCGAATGGTCCAAGAAATTAATTTTGGCTTCGTGCAAACGATAAGTAAATTCAGCAAATTGTTCTAAAATAATTACTCTATTCGGAAATAACGGATTGTGAATCAATTCTCTAAATGTAAAATCATAGTTTACTTGTTCAGAGATGTAAAAACTATTACCCAATAATCCGAAAGCCTTTCGTTCTTCTGCGTAAGCTATAGGATAAGGAGTGAGAATATTGTTCTCAATTAAACGACAAGCGTAATCGTACGAGCGTTTGGCTTTGGTTTCTTTAAAAAAAGAATAAATAATGGCCTTAATAAATCCGGGTTTTTTAAAGAACTTGATGTTGACATCATCATCGCCCAAAAGATTGGTTTTGATAATATTGCGAGAACCTTTGACTAAAATTTTGCCTTTTTTAAAAAAAGTTTCTACCAAAGTAAGTATCGCTTTTTCTTGCTCTTTAAAATTTGGATGTACTATAATTTTCACTTTGTGAGAAATAATTTGGCTTAAAAGTATAAAAAAAATAGTACTTTGCACCAAGAATTCGTTTTATGAAGAAAATTTTAATCATACAAAATAAACGTATTGGCGATGTACTGATTAGCTCGGTAATTGCTAATAATTACAAGGCCAAATACCCAGATAGTGAAATTCACTTGATGGCTTATGAATTTACACACGGAGTAATTCAGAACAATCCCAATATAGATAAAATTATTGCCATCAACGAAAAAGAGTTGAAGAAATTCAAAAATCTTCTCAAAAAAATTCGTGAAGTTCAAAAAGAAAAATACGACATCATTTTTGATCCTTACTCCAAATTGCAGAGTAGGTTGATTTGTAAATTCAGCGGTGTAAAGCAAACAGTAGGACACAAAAGCCGAAAAAAAATTGGCAACTTAGGTTATTACACTCATCCGGTAGCTATTTTAAAAGAAAAAACTAAAATTTGTGGAAAAGCCATTGAAGATCGCATTCACTTATTAGAACAAGTCGATACGTTTGACCACATCAATTACGAACCCAAAATTTATTTGACCGAAGAAGAAAAACAATTCAGAGTTCCTGCCCAATACCAAGACAAACCCATAATTATGTTGGGTATTTTGGGAAGTACGCCTCAAAAATCAATGCCTTACGAATACGTTGCACAATTGGTCGACTATATTGCTTTGCATTTCAATTGTTATCTTTTGTTCAATTATTCGCCAAGTCAGAAAGAAGAAGCTGATAAAATTTACGATTTATGCCAAAACAAATCGTCGATTATATTGGATATTTACGCGCCTAGTATTCGCGATTTTGCTGTTTTGATGAATCAATGTTCGGTGTTAGTTTCAAACGAAGGTGGAACGGTTCATATTGCCAAAGCGATTAACAAACCTACTTTTACGATTTTTTCGCCTTACATCAACAAAGATGATTGGTCGAGTTTTGAAGATGGAAAATTCCACAAATCAGTTCATTTGCTTGATTTTGTTCCTAATGCAATCGCCGAATTGACTTATGAAAAATACAAAGAAATTGAGAAAAATCCGCGTGAATTGTATTTAAAATTAACTCCTGAAATGATTATTTCTGAGTTGCATCCTTTTTTAGAAAATAACTTGAGGTAATTACTTTTTGATTCCGAATTCGGTCCAAGTGCGTTTCTTTTCTTTGGTTTCCTTACGAATTTGAAGGTTTTTCTGAATCATTTCGGGTTTAACATAACTGCGAGCGTGATCCAAGTGAATACAAACAGTCGAATACCGAATTTGTTTCGATTTGATGCCGTTATTGATTAAACGTTCTCCAAACTCACGATCTTCTCCACCGTATTGCATGCGTTCATCAAAACCGTTGACTTCAAAAAAATCGGCTTTCCAACCGGAAGCATTGTGACCATTCCAACTGGGCGTAGTTGGCGTTGTAAAATTGAGCAACCAACTTTTTAAACCGCTGGCAATCAATTTATTGTTTTTGAACGATAATTTAATTCCATTGTCACGTAACCAATCAATATCAAAACATTTTCCCGAATAAATATCATCTTTTGAGATCTGTTTAGACAAATCCATTGGTAATTTATAATAACCACCTGATAAAAAATAACCTTCTTCACGGTGTTTGATATGGTGCTCAACAAAATCCTCACGCGGAATACAATCGCCATCCGTCATTAGGATATAATCGGTTGTAGTTTGTAAGATTGCTTTGTTAAGAATGATTGTTTTTTGAAAACCATTGTCTTCATGCCACACGTGAATAATGGGAAAGAAAACCTCTTTTTGAATTTGTTCAATACACTTTTTGGTTCTATCATCCGATCCATCATCCGCAATTACAACTTCAAAGTTCCTGAAAGTCTGAGTGTTATAACCATACAACACTTTAGCCAACCATTCGGGCGAATTATAAGTACTTATTATTACAGAAATATCTTTCTTCATTGGATTGCAAAGATAATTTTTTTTTTCTATGTTTGAACTCTACAAGTATTACTATGCAAACGCTCACGGTTATTATTCCTACTTTCAACGAAGAAAAATACATTCAAGATTGTTTGCATTCAGTTGCTTTTGCCGATCAAATTATTGTTATTGATTCATTTAGCACAGATGCTACTGTTGCTATAGCAAAACAGTTCAATTGTGAAATTATTCAACGTCAATTTGACAATTTCTCAAACCAAAAAAACGAAGCCATCAAATTAGCCCAATGTGACTGGATTTTGTTTATTGATGCTGACGAAAGAGTACCTCAAAAATTGCATTATGAAATTGTAGAAACCCTCGCCAATCCTAAGCATAATGCCTATAAAATAAAATTTCCACACTTTTACATGAATCGCTTTTTGTACCATACTGAGAACAAAGTTACGCGTTTGGTAAAAAATCAGGGCATTCGTTTTGAAGGTGAAGTTCACGAAAAACTAATGCATGAAGGCACTGTTGGCTTGCTTTCTAATTTTATGATTCATTACACCTATAAAGGTTTGTTTCATTACATCAAAAAGAAAGATTCTTATGCATGGTTTCAGGCAAAAATGGCCAAAGACAAACAAAAGAAAGCTACTTATTTGCATTTGATCTTCAAACCTTTCTACCGTTTTTTTCACACTTATATTATCCGAAAAGGCTTTTTGGATGGAATTCCGGGTTTGGCAGTTGCCACTATTGATGCTTACGGTGTTTTTTCGCGTTATGTGAAGATGATTTTAATGGATAAAAAGTTAAAATAATCGCAGTTTTCCTAAGCGTAACTTCCATTTGAAAGTGAGTAAATTATCTTGCCCTTTGACGTCAATTCGTTTCAATTGAAATTTATTTTTTATTGGCAAACTATTAGTTCTGTTGCCAATACGAAATGCCAATTGTATATTGTTTTTCTCTAATAATTGAAAAAAAACAGCCTTTTGTTCGCCTTTTTTAGGAAAATTCCCGTAAGGATAAGCTAGGGAAGGAAATACATTTAAATCATTACGCTGGATAAAATCATAACTTAAATCAAAGTCTTGTTGAATTTCGTCAGCGGATAAATCAGCATATTTCCGATGGTAAAAAGAATGATGACCTAACTCTATTATTTCACTGTCCAGC
The DNA here is from genome assembly GCA_964414655.1 of uncultured Flavobacterium sp. Classification (GTDB taxonomy): domain Bacteria; phylum Bacteroidota; class Bacteroidia; order Flavobacteriales; family Flavobacteriaceae; genus Flavobacterium. The sequence continues at coordinate 85,932 of CAYPXI010000008.1, forward strand.
GATTTTAATTGTTCGACTGTCATAATTTTTTGAGTACTTTCATTCCACTCATCTGTTTTTCCTACATAAGCAAACGGAATGTAAAAAGTAGCTCTACAATTGTATTTTTTTAATAATGGCAACGCGTACAACAATTGATTTTCGGTAACATCATCAAAAGTAATCACTACAACTTTTTCATTATTAGAAGAAATGCTCACTACTTCGGAAGCAAAAATACTACGGTAATTTTTTTCTTTTAAATAGCGTAATTGCTCCTCAAATCGATCTGTAGAAATCGTTAAATCAACGCTCTCATTTGCATTTGGTGAAACATTATGGTACATTAATATAGGAAATCTAGCCATTTGTAAGAATTGAAATAAAAAGTTAGCGTAAAATTATTACTTTTGTAAAGATATACACCAAAATAACCAAAATAATTTGGCACCAAAAATTACAGCTTTAGCGATTACTTACAATGAAGAAGATAATGTGAAACGTTATGTTGAGAGTTTATCGTTTGTTGATGAAATCATTTTTGTTGATTCACAAAGCACTGATAAAACTGTTGAAATTGCTGAACAATTAGGTGTAAAAGTACTACAACGTAAATTCGACGATTTTTCTAATCAACGTAATTTTGCTATTGAAAAAGCCAATAACGACTGGATTTTATTCTTTGATTTGGATGAAATTATTTCTAAAGATTTAGAACTTGAAATTATAAATACACTTCAAAATCCTAAAGATATTGTTGCTTTTTACATCAAAAGAAACTTTTATTTCATGGGTAAACTCATCAAGTTTGGTGGTTGGCAAAATGACAAAGCCATTCGTTTATTTAATAAAAACTTTTGTAGATACAACGGAAACTTGGTTCACGAGTTGGTTCAAAGTACCGGAAAAACGTGTATTTTGAAAAATAAGTTGAATCATTTTAGTTACAAAAACTTTGATAATTACAATGATAAACTGAATTTGTACAGCAAACTACAGGCAGAAAATTTATACAAACAAAAAAAACGTCCCAATTTGTACCACTTTTTCATTCGTCCAACGTACCGATTTTTGTGGCAATATATTTTCAGATTGGGAATTTTGGATGGAAAAGAAGGATTTATTTTGTCGTATGTTCACTCCTTTTCAGTATTCAAACGTTACCTTCAACTTTGGATGATGTATCGAAAAATCGAGTAAATCAAAGGTATTTATTGACGCCATTTTCAATAAATGTAATCTTCTTAGCAATGGTTTCGTCTTGCATTTTATCGTTGAGTTCAAAATTGTGCTTAGAATTTATTTTATGATGAATATGGTACACAATTCCAGCATAACGAAGTCGTTTGGCTTTTACTCCTTTGTTTCCCATGCGAATTACTAAATCAGAATCTTCTCTTCCCCAACCTTCATAATCTTCGTTGTATCCATTGATATCTATAAAATCTTGGCGCCAAAACGATACATTACAACCTCTGAATTTGCTTGAAATTCCGTCGTGAGGTCGGTATAATTTTGACAAAAGCCCAAAGTGAATTGAACGCGTTTTGTTTTTAATTTCTTTAGAAAAAAAGTTGAAATGTGTAACTCTTTTATCGAGAACTTGAGCCACAAAATCGGGCAAAATATTCACTCTTGAACCATACAAATAAACGCCCTTTTGAAGATGATTCAAATGATCTTCCACAAATTGGGGATGCATAATACAATCGCCATCCACCTGAATAATATAATCTACAGTTGTAGCAGCAACGGCTTTATTCAAAATTTTAGATTTCCGAAATCCCTTGTCTTCTTGCCAAAAATGACGAATAGGAACAGTCGTCTGTTTTTGAAGTTCTTCAATAAGCAATTTTGTCTCAGATGTCGAACCATCGTCGGCAATAAGTATTTCATTGACCTTAACAGTTTGTTCTAAAGCACTTGTCAAAACCAATCGAAACGCTGCTGGCCAGTTGTAAGTAGAAATCAGTAATGCTGATGTAAGTTTCATTTAGTTATCAAAGTAAGGTTCGAAGCTATTATTGGTAGGTTTGAACAAATGCTTAAACCATTGTCCGAAATTTTTTGACCATAATTTGGTTTTCGGAATCACCAATTTAGGATCATTGTAAACCATTTTCTTTATTTCATTCAAATCGGATGAAGGAAAATAGCCTAACTCTGGCCAAGTATCTGCATCTAAGTAAAATACATTTTTGATTGTTTGGTAATTATCTTTATTGGCTTTTTGCCATTTTTCGAGAAAAGTATCGTTAATTTCGTGCTTGTGTCCCCAATTGGCCAACTTTACTTTCAACTCTTCTTCGGTGCGAGCCAAACCTTCGTGCAAAATGTAGGTATCATCATATACAATGCGTGATTTGGTGTTTTTGGCGTATTTATAATTGGGATAATTTGTAGCCAACAGCAATTTAGTTGGTTTATTAATGTACAACATTCCTTCGTCTAAATACTTATAAACATTAATATGAAAACCCGCAAACTGAATAGGATGTTTTTCAGGATTGACAAGGTAACTATCGTAGTTTCTTAACTTATCGATAAACTTTTTGAAATCAATAAAAATCTCGTCTGAATCAACTTGAATCAACCAATTTCCCAATCCCATTTTGTTGGCCAACATGTGTCGTTCTCGCGTGTCATTCTCAATAGCATTCAGCGATGGAACATAAAAATTATCTTCGTAAATGGTTATTTTTTTATCGACATCAATTTGCTTCAACCAATCGTAAAAACTGTTATCCACTTCAAAATGGTTGCCCGACCAAGTTCGTTTTTGGTGGTCAATAGCTAAAAAAATAGTGTCCGCTAAAGCGTAAACTGGAGGAATTGATTTTTTCAACAATTCGTAGTCATAAGACATCAAAAATCCGACTTGTATTTTTTTCATTTTCTTGAGTAAATTCAAAGCAAAAATAAAGAATATTATTACTTTTGAGGGCGAATTGCAAAAAAATAGTAACTTTAAGAATTACATTTGCAAAAAATGACCACTATGTCTTCCCAAAAAATTGTAGTAATTAGTTTAGACCATTGGAACTATGATAAACACATCATCAGCGACCTACAATCGAAAGGAATAACTTCGCAACACATCAATTTTGGTGATTACAAACATCCTTCCTTTTTCTCTCGTATTAAGAATTTTTTTTACAAAGTATTTTTAAAGAAAAACCTAAAGAAAATTTTACGCCAAGAATACATCATTGAAAAACTGGAAACTATTGGAAAACAAGACCAAATTTTGGTTATCAATCCTGATTTGATTGAAAAAAAATACCATTTAATGATCAAAGAACATACGCATAAATACATTGCCTATTTGTACGATAGTGTGGCTCGTTATCCTGTTCAAGATTTGTTAGAAGGTGTTTTTGATGAAATTTATTCGTTTGACACAGACGATGTGAAAAAATATAATTTTAAGCCAACGACCAATTACAATTATTTAGAAAAGAAAGACTTTCATTGGATTGAAGCACCCAATTATCAACTTTTTTACTTGGCAAGCTTTGATGATCGAATTGCTTTATTATCTCAAATTGCCCAAAAACTCAATGCGATAAAAGTTACTTTTCGATTTATAATTGTGACCAAAAAAGTCAAAGAAATTCCCTTTATCGAGATTAGAAAAGAACGCATTAACCAAGAAGATTTGGGTGAATTTTACAATCAAACTAATGTCATATTAGACTTAGTTCGTGATCAGCAAACGGGTTTGAGTTTTCGTATCTTTGAAGCTATGGCTTACCAAAAGAAAATTATCACCAGCAATGCGGCTGTTCGGAATTATGATTTTTACAACCCAAACAATATTTTGGTTTTAGATGAAAACAATTTACAAATTGACGCTAGTTTTTTCACAACCAAATACCAGCCAATTCCCAATGAAATTTACCAAAAGTATACACTCAGTCATTGGGTTGACACTATATTTGAACTTTAATTTTTGATGTATGAAAATTTCAGTTGCTTTATGCACCTATAACGGAGAACGATTTTTAAAGGAACAAATCAATTCTATTTTAAACCAATCGGTTCCAGTTGATGAAATTGTAGTTTGTGACGATTGTTCGTCCGACGCTACCAAAAATATACTTGCTGAATATGCTGCAAATCATCCCAATCTTTTCAGGCTTTATTTCAATGAAGAAAATTTACGTAGCAACAAAAATTTTGAAAAAGCAATAACATTAACCACTGGTGATTACATTTTTTTATCCGATCAAGATGATTGTTGGAGGAAAGATAAAGTAGAAAAAATAATAGCTATTTTCGAGAATGAACCTAGTGTTGAAGGAGTATTTTCTGACGCTTCATTTATGGATGAAAATGGAGCTACAATTTTAAATCAGGTTTCGCTTTGGCAAAGTGTTTGTTTCTTTAAAGAATCCATTTTAGAACCATCAGACTTGCAAAAATCATTGTTAAACATTAGTAATTTTTTGACGGGCGCTACTTTGTGTATCAAAAAAGAAGTGAAAGAGTTTAGCATTCCATTTTTAACAACTAAAAACTTCATTCACGACGAATGGTTTGCCTTTGTTTTAACTGAAAGAAATACGTTGCGTTTCAGTACTGAAAAATTGATTTCCTATCGCCTTCATAGCGGTCAACAACTCGGTGTGGGAAAAATTGCAAATCCGAATAATGTTGTAGCAAATAATAGAAGAATCAATCAGATTATGATGGGAATTAAGAAGCCATCCAACTTTAAAGATTGTAAAAGTAAAGTTCGTTTTCATTTTAGTCAATATGAAAAATACAATGATTTATATAAACAATATAATTTGCCCAAATTCAAAATCATTTTAGATGAAATGAAAGAAAAATTCATCGCTGCAGATAACGAAATGAGACAAAAGTTTCCTATTCGTTACATTTTTAGAAAAATGAGTGATAAAAGGAAAGGGAAACGTCAGTTATAATTGACATAATCCAGTTTAATTCAAAAGACGATTCATTATGATTAAAATTTTTTGCATAACACACAAAATAGTTCCCGACTTAACTAACAATTTGTATGTTTTAATGCAAGCTGGAGCTGAAAACGATGTTTTGCCTTCAATAGTTAGAGATAATACACTAGACAATATTGCAAATAAAAACCCTAATTATAGCGAATTAACCGCTGCTTATTGGTTATGGAAAAATGAAAAAGATATTGAATACATTGGTTTGTGTCATTACAGAAGATACTTTGACTTATTTACATCCTTTGGAAATTCAAGACCTTCGATAATCAACTTAAGTAAAGAAGCTTTTAAAAAAACCGAACTATTCAATACCACCGAAGAAAAACACAAAAGAATACTCTTAAAATACCTCAAAAAAGGCTATGTTATTGTACCCAAACCGATTCATTTTCCTATAACTGTTGAGGAACAGTACGCTCATGCTCATCACAAAGAACACATGGACAAAGTAGTGGAAGTGATTTTGAGAAAACAGCCTGAATACAAAGATAGCATCGAACAAATTCTTAAAAACAAGACATTGCGAATTTGCAATATGTTTGTAAGCTCAAAGCAATTTTGGGATGAATACCACGAATGGTTATTCACTGTTTTTTTTGAATTAGAAAAAGAAATTTCCATTCCAGATGATTTCTACCAACAAAGAGTTTATGCTTTTCTTTCTGAAAGGTTGTTTAATTTTTACTTGCTTCAAAACAAAGTAAAAATAAAAGAATATGAACTATTTTTTATCGAATACTAATTCCAAAAATGGCAGAAATAAATCAAGAAGTGTACAACGCTTTCGAAGTAATCAAAAACGGCGGGATCATCCTTTATCCGACAGATACTGTGTGGGGAATTGGATGTGATGCGACTAATCCAGATGCAATTGCTAAAATTTATAAACTAAAACAACGCGACGATTCTAAAAGTATGATTGTGCTGATGAATGGCGAACGCATGATGTACAATGTGTTCAAAGAAATTCCAGAAACTGCTTGGCAAATTCTAGATTTATCCGAAAAACCAACGACACTTATTTTGGATAATCCACGTAATGTAGCGCCCAATATTATAGCGGAAGACAATACTTTAGGCGTTCGTTTGGTCAAAGAACCTTTCTGTTTTAAACTAATGGAGCGCATGAAAACGCCATTGGTTTCAACTTCGGCTAATATATCGGGAATGTTTACACCCAAATCGTTCAAAGAAATCAGTCCAGAAATTATAAAAGGCGTTGACTATGTTGTAAATTTGCACCAAGATAAAATTTGCGACAAACCTTCAACCATTATCAAATTAACGTTGGATAATCAAGTTAAAATAATTCGAAAATAAATTAGTTGCAAAAAAACATTAATTAAAAGCCACGAATGAACGAATTTATATGCCAAATATCATTTACAAAACGGAAAGCTATAAACTTTTAGGTCTTCTTTTTGAAGTACATAATAACTTAGGTAAAGGTTTTCTTGAAATAGTTTACAAAGATGCAATTGAATACGAATTAGAAAAATCTGAGATTTTTTTCGAAAGAGAAAAAGAATATTCAATTCAATATAAAGATACAAAATTAAAGCATAAGTTTTATGCTGATTTTGTAATAATGGGTAAAATAATATTAGAAGTTAAAGCAACTAATTCGATTGCTGATTCGCACATTGCGCAAGCAATGAATTATCTTAAAGTTTCTGAAAATCGATTAGCTATTATAGCAAATTTCAATAATGACTCATTAGAATACAAAAGAATAATTATATAATTCAATTATTGATACTAAAAATTCGTCAATTCGTGGCTAAAGAAAATTTCACTAAAGCGCTACAAAACCCTATCTTTAAAATCATTGCTCAAGCGAGTAGCCAACTCGGTGTTGATAGTTATGTTATTGGTGGATTTGTACGCGATTATTTGTTGCAACGCGACTTTAAAAAAGATATTGACATAGTAGCCATTGGAAGCGGAATTGAACTAGCACTAAAAGTTTCCGATTTATTACCGAATAAACCTAAAGTGCAAGTTTTTAAAACCTACGGAACAGCAATGCTTCGTTACAAAGATATTGACATCGAATTTGTGGGCGCTCGAAAGGAATCTTACAATCATGACAGTCGCAATCCTTTGGTTGAAAATGGTACTTTGGAAGACGATCAAAACCGACGCGATTTTACCATTAATGCGTTGGCTTTTTCATTAAACGAAAGCAATTTTGGTGAATTGATTGATCCTTTTAATGGTTTGTCCGATTTGGAAAACAAAATCATCAAAACACCTTTAAATCCAGATATTACTTACTCTGACGATCCATTGCGAATGATGCGCGCTATCCGATTTGCGAGTCAGTTGCATTTTGAAATTGAACGCAAATCTTTAGAAGCAATTCAACGTAATAATGAGCGAATCAAAATCATCACAGGCGAGCGAATTGTAGACGAGTTAAATAAAATTTTATCAACTAATAAACCTTCCATCGGGTTTTTGCATTTGTACAAAACAGGTTTGTTGGATATTATTTTACCTGAACTTACCGCATTGAATAATGTTGAAGAAATTGAAGGTCAAACTCACAAAAATAATTTTTACCATACGCTAGAAGTAGTTGATAATATTTGTCCAAATACCGATGATGTTTGGTTACGTTGGGCCGCATTATTACACGACATAGGGAAAGCGCCTACCAAAAAGTTCAACAAGAAGCAAGGTTGGACGTTTCACGGACATGAGTTTTTGGGCGGAAAAATGGTAAAAAAAATATTTGAACGTTTGCACATGCCGTTAAACAATAAATTGAAATTTGTGCAAAAAATGGTCATGATGAGCTCGCGACCCATCGTATTATCAGAAGACATTGTAACTGATTCTGCAGTACGTCGATTGGTTTTTGATGCAGGCGAAGATGTAGACGATTTAATGACCTTATGTGAAGCGGATATCACGACTAAAAATCCAGCCAAATTCAAAAAATACCACAACAATTTTGGTATCGTTCGACGCAAAATAATTGAAGTGGAAGAGCGCGATAAAGTCCGTAACTTTCAACCTCCAATTTCGGGCGAAGAAATCATGGAATTGTTTAATTTAAAGCCCTCACGTGAAATTGGCGTTTTAAAAGAAGCAGTAAAAGAAGCCATTTTAGAAGGTGAAATTCCTAACGAATACCAAGCGGCTTACGATTATGTGGTGGCCAAAGCAACGAAAATGGGATTAAAGAAAGTAACGAATTAATTGCGTTCATCATTAGTAAAAAATTATAGATTGTTCGGATAAAAAAAACTTGTTTCTATATAAATTTGCACATCTTACTCAGAAACTCTAAAAATGAATTCAAATAAATCAGTCATTTACTGGCTACTTTCAGGTTGTGTTTTACTCTTTATTATGGTTACGGTTGGCGGGATTACTCGCTTAACTAATTCCGGACTTTCAATGACTGATTGGCATTTGGTAACCGATACTTTTCCGCCTTTGAGCGAAGAAAAATGGCAAGCTGCATTCGACGAATACAAAAAATTTCCTGAATACCAAAAAATCAACATTCACAATGATTTCGGGCTTGACGATTACAAATTCATTTATTTTTGGGAATGGTTTCACCGTTTCATCGGTCGCATTATTGGCGTCGTTTTTATTATTCCGTTTGTTTATTTTTTAATTAAAAAGAAACTCGATTCGGCTACCATAAAAAAATGCATCGTTCTTCTCGGAATGGGCGCATTTCAAGGATTTTTGGGTTGGTTTATGGTCAAAAGTGGCCTAATTGACAATCCAGATGTAAGTCATTTTCGCCTTTCGTTGCACTTGACTTTTGCTTTTATCACTTTTGCTTACACACTTTGGGTAGCATTGGATTTGATTTATCCAGAACGAAAAAATGCAGTAATTCAGTTGCAAAAAATTGCCCGAATTACTTTAGTTTTCTTGTTAATTCAAATTATATATGGCGGATTTGTAGCTGGATTAAACGCTGGATTACTACACAATCATTGGCCTTTGATGAACGACGGACAGTTCTTTCACGAAAGTATTACACTAGAAAAAAATTCGTGGTTGTTGCGCTTAACAGAAGGAAAAAGTGGCGTTCAATTTGTACATCGCACTATGGCGTATGTTGTAGTCGGATTGATGCTGTTTTTGTATTTTAAAAGTAAAAAATTCGACTTAACGGTTCAACAAAAAAACGGTTTGAATATATTGGTTTTATTAGTTTTTTTCCAATTTACTTTAGGCGTATTAACCTTACTTTACAGTGTGCCTCTTTGGTTGGGATTAACTCACCAAATTATGGCTTTCTTTTTGCTTAGCGCGATGACGTATAGTTTGCATCGATTGAGTAAATAATTTATCCTTAAATTCTAAAGAAATATGCGAAAAATAATTTGTATTACTTTCCTTTTATCTTTTCTTACAAGTAATAGCCAAACAGAGAGAAAGTTCGGAGTTTTTGCTGGAGCAACCAACCCTGTTTTTACAGCGCGTATTTTAGAGCAGGTTCATGGAAATTTTAATTTAACACCGCATTTGGGCATTTTTTATGAAATGAAACTTACCAACAAAATTCATTTCAGACCTCAATTAATGTATATAAATGCTGGAAATTGGCAAACCGTTAGCTATTCAAGTTATGAAGCTAAGTATGTAGGTTATCACGTTAATTACATGACAATTCCATTAGATGTTAAGTTTTGGAATAAAACTTATGTTGTGATTGGCCCACAAATTGGCTTCTTGGTTTCTTCAAAAAACAACGAATTCAATGACGAAAATCCTAAGTCATCATTTGATTATGGACTTAATATTGGATTTGGACATAAATTCAAGAATTTTTTCTTGGAATTAGATGTTTATCAAGGATTTAATCCTGTCTTAGAAATCCCTTATTACAGTAATCGAATAGAATTAAACAATGCTAATGCACGTTTAACATTTGGATACTACCTATTTTAACCCAACCACTCTTTAAAATCGCTTACTTTTTCACGACTCACAATGACCTCATCGTCTTTGTAGGAAGGCAATATGACTTTCAAACGCGAATTGCTGTACATTTGAATTTCCTTAATTGCTTTTAAAGGAATGATAAATTTTCGTGAAACGCGGTAAAATTCTTTCGGATTAATTTCGGTTTCTACTTGCTCTAAAGTTAGGTCTAAAAGGTAATCACGGTTATCAAAAGTATGCAAATAAGTGCCTTTGTTTTCACTAAAAAAACATTCTACATCCTCAATTGGAATCATTTTTAATTGTTGCCCCATTTTGATGGTAAATCGTTTTTTGTACTCGCGATCAATAGGGTTGATTAGCATTTTTTTGATGGCTTCAAAATCCAATGCAGCCACACTACTCTTTTGAAATTGATTTTTGAATTTTGATATTGCAATTGATAAATCATCTTCGTCTATTGGCTTTAATAAATAATCAATACTGTTCAATTTGAATGCACGCAAAGCATATTCATCATATGCAGTAGTAAAAATTACCGCGCTTTTGATATCAATGGTTTCAAAAATTTCGAACGACAAACCATCCGACAATTGAATATCCAAAAAAATCAAATCGGGATGTGAATTGTGTTGAAACCAAGCAATTGATTCTTCCACAGAATGCAGCAAAGTATTGACTTGCAAACCCAACTTTTCAACTTTGCGTTGGAGCAATCGTGCAGCAGGTTTTTCGTCTTCGATGATGATAATGTTCATGATTGATGGTTAGATTTTAGATTGTAGAATGGTGTGACTGTATGACTTTTTACTTTCGACTTTTTACTTTTAACTTTGTACTTTTAACTTTGTACTTTCAAAAAAACTACTTCTCTCTTTGCATAAATTCTTTGATCTTTCTTTCTTCCCAATCATTTCCAAAAAATAATTCACGTCCAAAAACTGAAAATCCGTGTGCAGCCAAACCAATTCCCCAGAAAAACAGAGTAGAATACGTTTTCAAATTGGTCAAAGGCGCTAAACTTTCACTTTCAAAACATTGATTAAAAATAAAAAAAGCATTGACTAAAATATACACCAAAAGATGCACATAAAATCCTTTAATTCGTTTCATTCGTTTGAAAGCCATGTGGTATTCATCGCTCGAAATTCCGCTTTCTCTAAATTTTTCTTCCATTTGGTAACGTTCTCTTCTTCTCATGATGGTATTTTTTAAAATTAACTCCATTTATTTTTTGACTCATTTTCTTTCTCCATGAATTCTCTAATTTTTCGATCTTCCCATTCTTTATTAAAAAATGGCGAATAATTGAACACTTTTAGAGCGTGAAATAGTAATCCAATTCCCCAACCCAACATAGGCCAAAAAAACCATAAATGTTTTGGCGATGTAAGGAGATTCAACACCAATAATCCAATATTGACTACAACATAAGAAATCAAATGACCATAAAATCCTTTCATTTCTTCTACTCTTTTTTTAGCTTGATAATAGCGTTCCTCTTCGTTGTTAATGATTTCCATATTATTCCCAAGTTTTTTTATTAGTATCTTTCTCTATAAAATTTTGAATCTTTTTTTGCTCCCATTTTTTTCCAAAAACGACTTCATTAAAGAACAATTCGAGTGCTTGAACGACCAGGAAGAAAGTCCAAATTGACATCACAAACCAATTAATGTAGCGAACAGGCAAGAAATTGAAAGGAACACCAAAATAGGTTTTCAGAATAAAAACCGTAACTCCAATAGCGTAAATGAACAAGTGAATGTAGAAATCTTTGATCTTTTTTACACGCTTTTTGGCCAGTTCAAGTAATTCTTTTTCTTCAATACTACTAAAATTTGATGCTTCCATTATTTCCATGATTTAGTATTAGTATCTTTTTCTAAAATCTGTTTGATTTTGCGCTCTTCCCAATTGGAACTGTAGCCAAATACTTTGAACGCGTGCATAATTAATCCAAATCCCCAACCTGCTGCCGAAAACCAAAACCATTGGAAATGTGGCGAGAATTTTAAGTTGATAAAAATTAAAACTGGTATTACACAGCAATACGAAATCAAATTGCCATAAAAACCTTTGAGCTCTTCTACTCTTTTTTTAGCTCTGTAATAAGCCGAATTTTCGTTTGATATAAATGTTGTTTCCATAGTTGTAATTTGTTTGGTTAAAATCGGAAGATGTACTGCAAATATTTTTTCAGTAGATTCTATCAATACTTTTCGATTGGTCAGAATTCCGTAGCGACTGATAATGTTTTGCAATCCAACTCCTTTTCGATCTTGTAATACTTCTTTTTTCTGTAAATCGTTTTGAACAATTAAATAATTTTCTTTGACAAAAATCTTAATGTGTAATGGCTTTTGTTCACTAACCACATTGTGCTTGATTGTATTTTCTAACAATAATTGTAGTGATAATGGCACTACTTTGGCTTCTGAATTCTCAAAATTTTCTGGTAATTCAAATGTGATGCTGTTTTCAAAACGCATTTTCAACAAATTCATATACGTTTTGGCAAAGTTCAATTCTTCTTGAACCGTAACGAGTTCTTTGTCTTTTTGCTCTAGCACGTAACGGTAAATCTTCGATAATGAAGTAGTAAATCGTTGCGCATTATCCGGATTTTCCTCTATCAACGAACTCAACACATTCAAACTATTAAACAAAAAGTGTGGGTCGATTTGATTCTTCAAACTTTCAAACTTCGCCGAAGCGGTTCCTGCTATAATTTTCTGTTCTTTTAACCTATTTTCTTGATAAGCTTTGTAAAAATGAAACGCATGGAGTGCTAAGGTTACCACAAATGTGATGACAATGGCAACCACATAATTGGAAGGTTTTTCGTTGGCCATATAAACCTCAAATGGCTGGTTTTCGATAATTACATCCTCAAACACACGGAGTAAAAAAATCACCACAATTGATACAACAAAGGAAGCCAAAGAACCAATAATCAATCTGCGCGGAGGAAATCGGTTGTCTTTGAAAAACGAATCTACATAATCAAAAACGAATCCATTAGCGTAGTACAAACAAACTCCGTACAACATCGTATACAAAAATCGACTCCACAATTCGTGGTCTAATTTCAATTGGTAACCCGAGATTACATTCAGCACAATCAATACTAAAAATATAGCGAAAGAGATGAATAAAGCCTTAGGTAAATCTTTGATGTACTTGTTCATTTGAAATAATTTTAAAATTTTCTACACGAATGCAAACCTTTTATTTGCAGGTTTTCAAGGTTTCTTGCGCTCTGTCCAATCCCCATTTTGGATGAAATGCCGATTCTGGTTTGAAGCTAGCAAACAACTCTATCGATCTAGCAATTTGCTCGCACATTGGTTTAGTATCCGTTCCCCAATATTTAGCTCCACCAATTTCAAACTCTGCTTTACCAAACACAGCTCTAGGATTATTTGGTGCAATGGCTAATGCTTTTTCGTATTCTTTCATAGCCAAGGCCGAATATTTCATCCCATTGGTCATCGGATCTTGAACCAACCAAGCGGTATAAATCATCGCTTGCAATACCATAATTTCAGGATTGTCTAAACTTATCGTTGCTGCTTCGTCTAAGGCTTTTTGGGCTTTATCTAAAAGAGCTGGCACATTTGCTTTGTTTTTAGGATCAAAAGAATCGGTTGTATTTACCAAAGCAACATAATAGTTAGGCAACCAATTATTTTTTTCGGCCGAAGCAATGCGCTCAAACAAAGCCGAAGCTTCCGCTGATTTACCTTCGCCCCACAATCCGAATGCTTTTCCCATTCCTTGTTCAAATTGACCTTGAGCCAAAACTAAATTGGTAATAATAAATGCGATTACTGTAAAAATTGTTTTCATAATGTAATGGTTTAATGTTGTTTAAAATTTTCTTTTAGTTTGATGAGACAAATTTCGGTCAGATGTGCTTCTTATAAAACTAATTGTGACTGAACTGTCGTTTTTTAAGGATGAATTGTTGTTGTTTATTACTTAATTTATCAGAAGCAGTCATCTATCGCTTTGAATCAACTCATGTCCCGCTTTCCGCTGCAATCTGTCATCTCGTTTTGAAAACGAGATGACAGGATTTCCGCTGCAATCGGGGCTAGTTTAGCTATTTTGTATTTCATAATGCTTTTACTGATTCGTAAGTTGACTTTTGACTTTGTACTTTGTACTTTGTACTTTGTACTTACAAATTATTCAACTGATTATCTTTCTTATTTTCACTAATCGTCCAAAAGAATCCTAAAAAGAAGAATCGATCAGCCGTTGGTGTAATTTCTCTTCGATTGTAAATACCATTGCTATCAGGCGAATTAGCGTATTCATAACCAAAAACGTTTTGGGTTCCCAATACATTATTCACCGAAAAATACAGAATTTTTTGTGGCGAAAGCAAATAGGCCCAATTGAAACTCAAGTTGTTGTACACTTTGGTTTTTCCGTTCATAAATGCTACTTCATTCGGATTGTCATAAGGTCGGCCCGAATTGAACGAATGCGCAAAACCAATTTGCGATTTCCATTCGTTAATCCAATATTTCGTTACCACAGACAAATTGTGATTGGCTACAAAACTCGGCGTCACTTTACTTTCGTAGTTTTTGTAATCTCTTTGCGTGTCGATGTACGAATACGAAATCCAATATTCTAAGTTTTTAATCGTTTTTCCATCGCGCCAAAAAACATCCAAACCTTTGGCATAACCATAACCATCATTGGAGTAATTGGAATTGTAAAATGCTCCAGCTGTATCATATTTTACCAAATTTGTATAATCTTTAAAATAGATTTCGCTTCTAAACGTGCGCTTATTGCTGTTGTATTGGTAATTCAAAATATAATGCGACGCTTTTTCATTGATAAAATTGGTATTGTATTTCAAATAATCTTGACGTGGCGCTTGCTCAAATTCGCCATAAGCTAACGAAAATTGACTGGCTTTACTTATTTTGTATGCAATTGAAGCTCTTGGTGATACAGCAGTAACGTTCAACAAATCGTTGTGCGCCACTCTCAAACCAGCTTTTCCAGCAAAGTTTTTTGAGAAAAAGATGTCCAATTCGGTGTAACCTGCGGCTATGTTAGCGTCGTATTGACTTTTGGAATCAGTATTAAAACTTTCGTCAAATTGCGTGATGAAATAATCGGCACCAAAAGTCAATTTCATTCGGTCAGAAAACGATTTTCGAGCTTTTACTTTCAAATGAGACGCGTGTTCCACATTGTTTATTTTATCTAAACCTAAACCAATTTTGTTTTCTCCATATCCGTAACTCAAACCTGTGCTGAATTGCCATTTGCGCATTAAATTGACTTTGTACGATGCATTCAAATAGAAGTTATTGTTGTTTAAATCAACACGTGTTTTTTCAATCGTATTGATGCTCTCTTGGTTCAAGTCAAAACGTGAAGTGTCAAAAGCAGCATAAATTTTCAACAAACCTTCTTTAAAATTGTGGCGGTAAACAGTTTCTCCCGAAAGTGATTGAAACGCACGGTTCCAATCTACATTTTGTGGTACTACTAGTTGATAAGGTGATAAGTCAATATATGCCGCGTTGAAGCTGATGGAATTATTTTTCCATTTTTGCGAATTGGCCAAACCCAATCCAACGGTCATAAAGGAAATATCGGTTTTTTCTTCGGTAATTTCGTCGATGGTATTTAAAAGCAGTACACTCGATAACGCTTCACCATATTCAGCCGAGTAACCACCTGTTGAAAACGAAATTCCGCTAAACAAAAACGGTGAAAATCGTCCACGTGTAGGCAAATTTTGCGTTGTAGAACCATAAGGTTGCGCTACTCGAATTCCATCGATATAAGTTTGTGCTTCATCACTTTCGCCGCCACGAACAAACAAACGACCACTTTCACCTACCGTTTGTGTTCCTGGCAAGGTTTGTAAAGCAGCTACAATATCGGCGTTGGAGCCTGCGGTTGTTACTATATCTAAAGGCTTTAGAACCGTAACTTTGGCTTTATCGCCAGCTTCAAATGTTCCGGCGTTGATGACTACAACATCCAACATATTCATGTTCTCTTTGAGCTTAACAGTTTTGAATTCGTAATTGGCTAAATCAACTGGAATTTTGGCTGTTTCGTAGGACAAGAAGCTTACGCTTAAAATTTTGCTTCCTTTTTCTTCTGTAGTAAAAAGGAATTCGCCTTTTTCATTGGTTGAACCGCCATCGTAAGAACCTTCGATAAATACGTTGGCTCCCACGATTGGATTGTTTTTTTCGTCGAGTACTTTTCCGTTGACTTTGGTTTGCGCCCAAAAAAGTGTTGTTACTAATACTGCTGTTAATGTAAAGATTGTTTTCATGATGATGGTGTAAGTTTGATGCAGCAAAATTGCATCAAGCCATAAAACTATAAAATTTATAGTTACCGAATTGTAGATTTTTACGGATGAATTGCAAGTTGGTTTATTTAAATCTGTACTTTTGAAATAAAAAACAAACGATCATGAGCACTAAATACTTGATTATCTTACTTTTTTTGGGATTAAACTTCGGCTTTTCGCAAGAAGTCAAATTTGATGAAAATTTAGCCAAATCATTGGGCGCAGATGATTATGGCATGAAACAATATGTATTTTGCATCTTAAAAACAGGTTCGAACACAACCGCTTCTGAAAAAGAACGTAACGACTACTTTAAAGGTCACATGGAGAACATTCAGCGATTGGCCAATGAAGGCAAGTTGGCTGTTGCTGGTCCTTTTATGAAAAACGATAAAAATTATAGAGGAATTTTTGTATTTAATGTTGCCACTGTGGAAGAAGCCAAAGCTTTGGTTGAATCGGATCCTGCGGTAAAAGGCAAAATTTTTGAATACGAACTTACGCCTTGGTATTGCAGCGCTGCATTGATGAAAGTCAATGAAATTCATCAAACGATTCAAAAGACGAAGTTTTAATTGAACTACTAAAGCCTAGCCCTGATTGCAATGGAAAGCAAATTAGTGCTACAAACGTATTTTTTCTTAGCGCCAAAAAGCGACAGCAGAAGCTTTTTGGCGGTGTAGAAAAATAGTTTGTAGCGCTAATTTCTTGGAATGGAAAGCGGGAGATTGCTTCAAAAAATCTTATCAACAAATCGCATTTCGCAATTCGTAATTCGCAATTAAATTTTACCTTTGGCGTCTTAATCAAAATTTGAGTTATGGTTTATAAATTCAGAGTCATTCTTGATGCCGAAGAAGATGTTTTTCGCGATATTGCTATACAAGAAACCGATACTTTAGAGGATTTGCACAACGCTATTGTCAACGCTTTTGGCTTTGATGGAATGGAAGTCGCTTCGTTTTACACCTGTGATGATACGTGGAATCAAGAAGATGAAATTCCGATGTTTGACGCTGGCGATGTTCCCGGTGAAAACCGCATTATGAGCGATTATGAATTGGCTGATATTTTGAATGAAGAGAACACCAAAATCATTTACGTGTACGATTTTATCAACATGTGGACGTTTTTGGTAGAATTGGCTGCCATCGAACCAGAAGAATCAGGAGCGACGTATCCAAATTTGATGTTTTCACATGGTGAAATGCCTGCTGAAGCTATGGAAAAACAATTTGAAGCCGATGACGATCACGACGCGTACAACGAATTTGAAGACGACCTCGATGAAGACGATTTAGACATGTTTGGCGGTGACGACAGCTTTGAAGATTATGGCTTTGAGGAGAATTGGAATTAAAAAGCGTTTAGCTTTTAGCTTTCAGCTATTAGCGCACTCCAAATTGTGACTATTTTTTTATTTAACTATAAAACACAGCTTATGGCTAATTGCTAAAAGCTAATTGCTAAAATGATCAACTTATTCAACACCCACATCGAAACATTATCCATCCACCGCGTTGGAAATAAAAGCCGTAATGAAGCTATTTTTCTTTCTGAAAATCCGTATGCTTTGAATGATGAAATTATGCCTTTATTGAAGGAATATTTCTTTAAATCGTTTCGTGAAAAAGAGGAAAATTACTTTCAATTTGCGCATGAAGTCGATTTGGAATACAACGATATGTTCAATTTGGCAACGGAAATTTTCACCAATCCATCGAACGTTCACGAGGTTTCTAAAAAAATTACGAAGCATTTGTTTGAGCAATCGAATCATCCGCACATCAAAAATGGTGAAGTGTATGTTTCTTATTTTACAAACATTTCTATTGATAATAATGTAGTCGATGCCATTGGCGTTTTCAAAAGTGAATTGCGCACTGACTTCTTGCAATTTGAGGAAAAAGACAACAACTTGGAAATGATTTTACAGGAAGGAATCAACTTGAATAAATTAGACAAAGGTTGCATCATTTTCAATTACAAAAAAGAAGAAGGTTACAAGATTTTGACTGTAGATAGCAACCGTTACGACGCGCGTTATTGGTTGGAGCATTTCCTTTCGGTAGATGCGTTTCAAGACGAAAACTTCATGACCAAAAAATACTTGAAATTCTGCCAAGAGTTTGCCAAAGAAGTGGTTTTTCCAGCTGAAGACAAAAAGCAAGAAGTAATGTTTATGAATCGCGCGGTGAATCATTTTGCTAAAAACGACGAATTTGAAGAAACAGCTTTCTTGAATGACGTAATGGAAAATCCTGATTTGATTCCGGAATTCAAAAGCTACAAAGCCGATCGTGGAGAAAAATACAGTATTGAAGACGTAACGTCGTTTCCAATTGCCAATGCAGCCGTGACAGATGCGCGTCGTTCCATTAAAAATGTAATCAATTTGGATACGAATATTCAAATCAAACTCGATTTTATCAACCCAGAAAGCGCTGAAAAATTTGTAGAGAAAGGCTGGGACGAAGAAAAGCAGATGTACTATTATTTAGTGTATTTTAATAAAGAAAATAAAAGCTAAATCTCTAATAATCTAATAAAACTCCAATTTAAAAATAGTTGGAGTTTTTTTTATACATTTGGTTAAGCAATCACTTTGTATCATGAGAAAAATTCCTGTTTTTGTTTCGTGTCCAACTTCACTTTCTGATGAACAAGAGAAAAAAAGAGAAGTTATTACTAAGATTTTAGATGAACTTCAATTAGAACCCAGAGCTTTGGGAAGAGGCGATTACCCAAAAGATTATCCTTTAAAAGAAGTTTACATTATAGCCAAGCACTGTGCTGGAGGTATCATCTTGGGATTTGAACAAATTCATGTTGAATCAGGTAAGCGTAAAAGAGGAACCAAGGATGAAAAAAGCATAGACAAACCAATTTCTATTCCTACGCCTTGGAATAATCTTGAAGCGGGAATTTTGTTTGGATTAAAATTACCATTGCTAATTTTCAAAGAAGAAAATGTGGAAGGTGGCGTTTTTGATTATGGAATAAGTGATGCTTTTGTACATACTTTACCTGAGGTAAATCCCGACAGCGAAAAAATTGACCAACTCAAACAAGTGTTTTTAAAATGGTTTGCCTTGGTAAGTATTAAATATAATGAATACTAAATATGGAGCCTAAAAAAAGAATTATTGTAGTGGCAGTAATGTTGATGCTGTCTTGCTTGAACTATGCACGAATTGAAGGAACTGAAAATGTTAGAGCTATTGTTTTCATTTCTATTTTGGGAATCGGGATTTTACTTGGTTTATTAATTACTCTTATTGCTACAGCATTTAAGAAAAAAGAATAATTCCTATTTTTGCTGTCTTACTCTTAAAAAATGAACATCAAACTGCTCGCCATTGGCAAAACTGACAACAAGAATTTACAAGCGTTAATTGACGAATACAGCAAACGATTGTCGTTTTATATCAAGTTTGATTTGGAGGTAATTCCCGATATTAAAAACGCTAAAAATCTCTCAGAAGCACAACAGAAAGAAAAAGAAGGCGAACTTATTTTGACCAAGCTCTCTCCTACTGACCAATTGATTTTGTTGGACGAAAATGGAAGTTCATTCAGCAGTGTTGGTTTTTCAGATTACTTACAGAAAAAAATGAATGCCGGAATCAAGACTTTGGTTTTGGTGATTGGCGGTCCGTATGGTTTTAGCGATGAAGTCTACAAAAAAGCACAAGGAAAAATTTCGCTTTCGGCCATGACTTTTTCACATCAAATGGTGCGTTTGTTTGTCATTGAGCAAATCTATAGAGGATTAACTATTTTGAAAGGCGAACCGTATCATCATCAGTGATTAGTGTTCAGTCGCAGTGCTCAGAAAATCTTAGTTCAACAACAAGTAAATTCTAAAACACAAATTCTTCGTTAGTTACATTATAAACTGGCAATTGAGGTTTAAATTCAGTGATAAAAATACTGTTTTGTAGAAATTGCTCGTAGCTACTATTTTGATCGTGACAGAAAACGAACTGCATCGATTTGTCGGTTTTCAATTCGAGTAAATGCTTTAGCAATTCGGTCTTGGTAACTTCTTTTCCTTTATCAGATAAATTATTGAAAACTAAAATTTTATTGTCTCTAGAAAAGAATATAATTACACCGCTTTTGGGTTTCTCTAATTTGTAGTTCACTTTCGTAAAAGGCAGAAAAGCCAGGTTTTTACCAATACTATCTGCGTACGAAAAATAGTCTTCGGCTTTGTCGTTGGTGTGCATGCCTTTTTTTCGTTTTTCTTTCATGAATTGCAAATGCGGAATTACCACTTTCAAAGGCAAACGTTTGTCAATATTAAAAATCCAATTCGATGTTCCGATGGCGTTTTTCCGATTCAATTCGGCCAAAGTATCCATGTCTTTTACTCTAAAAAACAAATAAATGGGCGAATGATCGTAAACTTCTTTCACGATGGTTTTGTCGGCTTTGGGCAACAACATTTCCTCATTACTGTTGCAGGAAATCAGTACTAAAACAAGAACTAAACTGACTATTTTTTTCATTTATTTATTCATTAATTTTTGGTACAATTGCACACATTCTTCCGCTTCTTTCACATCGTGAACCCGTAGAATTTTTGCTCCTTTCATAAGTGAAATAGTATTCAGCGAAGTCGTTCCATTCAACGCGTGTTTAGCATCAGTGGACAATGTTTTGTATATCATTGATTTTCTTGAAACGCCTACTAACAAAGGCAATTCAAGCATTTGCAACAATTCTAATTTATGCAAAAGTTCAAAATTTTGCTCTAAAGTTTTCGCAAATCCAAATCCAGGATCAACAATCAAATCGCTGATTCCGAAACTTCTGGCGAGCGCAATTTTTTCCGAAAAATAAAATAAGATTTCTTTGACTAAATCGTCATATTGTGTCAAGGTTTGCATCGTTTGTGGCGTTCCTTTCATGTGCATCATAATGTACGGAACGCGAAGTTGTGCAACCATTGGCATCATGTTTTCATCTATACTTCCGGCTGAAATATCATTGATAATCGCTACTCCATTTTCAACGGATTCTTTGGCTACTTTACTGCGAAAAGTATCAATTGAAAGTACCGCTTTGGGAAACTCTTTTACAATGCTTTTGACAATCGGAATCACACGATCTAGTTCTTCATTTTCAGAAACAAATTCGGCATTGGGTTTGCTCGAATAACCGCCAACATCGATAAAAGTTGCTCCATCCAAAAGCATTTTTTCTACTTGAATTAACACACTTTTTTCATCGGTCAACTTTCCTCCATCGTAAAATGAATTGGGCGTTATATTCACAATTCCCATTACTTTAGGCGATGTTAAGTCAATGAGTTGTCCGTTGCAATTGATTGTCATTTTTATTGCTGTTCTGAGTGAATTAAAATTATCTTCTGTTGGTAAAGGTAAATCTTTCCAACAGAAAATACAATTCGATTAATACATATAAACAAAGTGTTTTTAGTACTTTTGGAATCATTAAATTTTAAAACTGTCGATTGATGCGTAAAATAACTTTTCTTACTCTTTTTGTCGTTCTTGCAAATCATTTTGCTATGGCTCAAACAAGTCTACCAACACCCAAAAACATTTCGGCTACTTATGCCAAAAAAACACGTTCAGAAGACGGTTATCCTGGCAAAAATTATTGGCAAAATTCAGCAGATTACGATATCAACGTTGATTTTAATCCAACTACTCGTTTGTTAAAAGGAACCGAAGAAATCACTTATTTCAACAATAGCAACGACACCTTGTACGAAATTGTGTTTAAGTTATATCCTAACATTTACAAGAAAGGATCGCCACGACTGATGAAATTTGAAGATGAAGACACGAATGAAGGGATGAACATCGAAAGTATGAGCGTCAATAATTCGGTGGTCAATGCTAACAATTGGTTTATCAATGCCACCAATATGAGCGTTAGAATTCAACCTCTTTTACCTAAACAAAGTATCAAATTTGCTATTCAATTTTCCTATACTTTAAATAAAGGCTCACACATGAGAACGGGCCAAATTGACGACGGAGCCTTCTTTATCGCCTATTTCTTTCCACGAATCGCTGTTTATGACGACATCGATGGTTGGAACAGAAATCAGTATTTAGGAACCCATGAATTTTACAATGATTTTTGCAATTTTAAAACATCGATAACAGTTCCAAATGAGTATATGGTTTGGGCAACTGGCGATTTACAAAATTGCAGTGAAGTGTACAATGAACAGTACTGCACACGCATTCAAGAAGCAGAAAATAACGACGAAATTCGTTATATTATTGATACTAATGATTTGAAAAACGGCAACATCACAAAATCTAATAATCCAACCAATACCTGGAAATTTGACGTTAAAAATGTGACCGAAATTGCCGTGGCTTTTAGTAATCATTATGTTTGGCAATCGTCGAGTGTGGAAGTAGATAAAACAACGCATCGCCGAACGCGTGTTGATGCTGTGTTCAATGACGCACACAAAGATTACCATTACGTCGCTTCTGATGCTCGAAAAACAGTGGAAGCGATGAGTTTCAATTTTCCGAAATGGCCGTTTCCATACAGTCACGAAACCGTTTTTGATGGTTTAGATCAAATGGAATATCCAATGATGGTAAATGATAATGCTGTTGAAGATAGAGCGGAAAGTATTGAATTAACCGTTCACGAAATTTTTCACACGATGTTCCCTTTTTACATGGGAACCAACGAAACTAAATACGGTTGGATGGACGAAGGTTGGGCTACAATCGGCGAATGGTTGGTTAGTCCTATGGTGGATCCAAGTATTGTTGATTTGTATGGAATTGAACGCACCGCTTTTACTTCTGGCAACGAAATTGATTTGCCAGTGACCACTTTAACCACACAATTGTATGGTGATGCAATGTTTATCAATTCTTATCCAAAACCTGCATTTGGCTATTTGTATGTAAAAGATTTACTTGGGGACGAACTGTTTTACAAAGCGTTACATCATTACATCAAAACTTGGAATGGCAAGCATCCGATGCCGAATGATTTCTTTTACTGTATGAATACTGGAAGTGGAAAAAACTTGAATTGGTTTTGG
This sequence comes from uncultured Flavobacterium sp., assembly GCA_964414655.1. GTDB lineage: Bacteria > Bacteroidota > Bacteroidia > Flavobacteriales > Flavobacteriaceae > Flavobacterium. The sequence goes on from CAYPXI010000008.1 coordinate 109,216, forward strand.
AAAAAATGGTTTTTTGAAGGCGGCGTTCTTGATTTGGCAATAAAAAATGTAAAAGGAAAACAAATTACGATTGAAAATAAAGGCAACAAACCTTTGCCAATTGATGTTGAAATTACATTTGCCGATGGAACTACTGAAAAAATACACAAAACTGTAGAAGCCTGGAAAAATGGTAATAAAACCATTGTTCTTTCAACCAAAAGCACTAAAAAAATCAAGAAAGTAACGTTGGGAAGCACATACGTTCCTGATTCGAATAAAAAAGACAATGTTTTTGAAGTCAAATAAACACAGTTTTTTAGTGTAGAATTGGAATTATAGTTTCTTATTCTTTACTTTTGGGAAAATTTCAAATACCGCATTCAAATGAGTTCTACCTCTCAAGAATATGACCAAGTAATCGCAATTTGCCGTGATTTATTTGTAAAAAAAATGTCCGATTATGGAAGCGCTTGGCGGATTTTACGCTTGCCATCGTTGACCGATCAAATTTTTATCAAAGCGCAACGCATCAGAAGTTTACAAGAAAATGAAGTACGAAAAGTAGATGAAGATGAAACTGGCGAATTCATTGGCATCATCAATTATTGTATCATGGCGTTGATTCAATTAGAATTAGGTGTTGTTGATCAACCTGATTTGGATGTCAAAAAAGCAGCTGAATTGTACGATGAAAAAATCGGTATTACCAAACAATTGATGGAAAACAAAAACCACGATTATGGTGAAGCTTGGCGCGAAATGCGTGTGAGTTCGTTGACGGATTTGATTCTGCAAAAATTACTTCGTGTCAAACAAATCGAAGACAACAAAGGCAAAACCATAGTTTCTGAAGGCATCGATGCCAATTACCAAGACATGATTAATTATTCGGTGTTTGCACTGATTTTGATGGAAACGTTGAAATAACAAAATACAATTTCCAAAAAACAAATAAATAATAAAAATCAAAAAAAATAAATTCAAAAAATACTTAAAGTAAAAGCCAAAATTTAAATTTTTAAACTCGAAGCCATGGAAGCAAAAAAAATACGATTTAGAGGACAGAACGCTAAAATTTGCCATTGATTGTAGGTTGTTTTTAGCGAAAATTCCAAAAACAATTTCTAATAATGAAGATAGCAAGCAATTGGTTCGTTCGTCTGGTTCGATTGGAGCGAATTATATTGAAGCGAATGAATCTTTAAGTAAAAAAGATTTTTGTTACAGAGCTAAAATTTGCAGAAAAGAATCAAAAGAAAGTAGATTTTGGTTAAAAATTTTGAAATCCGTAAACACTTTTGAAAGTGAAATTGAAGAAGAAATTTCTAAACTGATTAGAGAAGCCGAAGAATTAAAAATGATTTTTTCGAGTATTGTGGAAAAGTCAAAATGATAGCTATTGAAAATTGTCTTTTGATTTTTGAAATTTGATTATTCTTATTTTGAACTTATTTGTAATTTGTTTTTTGCTTTTTGGATTTTAAAAACCAATAACAAATCATTAACAACAACATTCTAATTCAACTTTTATCTTTGTAAAAAAGAATTCTATGCAAACATCTACCAAAAAAACGATAGCTTGGGTTTTACGAATAGTCGTTTCGTTGCTTTTTATTGTTTCGGCCATAGCCAAATTATCGAAAAGTGAAATCTTGGATTCGCCTTATTTTGCTATTTCCACATTTGAAGTAAAACAATTGTATACACTAGGTTTCTCGCAAACTGTTGCGCCGTATTTCTCTCGAATTTTGATTGGAATTGAATTGGCATTAGGAATTTTACTTTTACAAAAGCATTATCTAAAGCGCTTTATAATTCCAGTAACTATCTTAATGTTGGCGGTATTTATTGGTCATTTGGCTTACCTAATTTTGTCTAACGGAAATACTGGAAATTGTGGTTGTTTCGGCGAGTTGATTCCTATGACACCAGCCGAATCCATCGTAAAAAACATAATTGCTATTGGATTGTTGGTTTGGCTATACATTTTATTACCTAAAGAAAACGAAAAACACAACTTTTGGGTTTTATTGACCGGTTTATTTGCTTCAATTTTATCATTATTTATGTTAGCTCCGATTCGACCTGTTGAAGAAAATTCGTTTTCAGTAACTCCGTTAGAAACAACGATTGATTCATTGGGAGTGGATGCAAATTCTGCCACTATTGAAAACGATACTACAACTACTCAAGTTACTACAATTAAAGTTGATACTGCAAAAACAGTAGAAAAAGTAGTTGAAAACACAACCGAACCAACCAAAGTAAAATCGGGTTACGCTAAATTTTATCCCAAAATTGATTCTGGTAAACAGTTGTTGTGTTTCTTTGTTCCAGGTTGTGATCACTGTCAACATGCTTGTAAAGAACTAACTGAAATGAAAGCCAAAGACAAAAATTTCCCACCCATTTCGATTTTGTTTATGAACGAAGAGCCAGAGAAAATTCCTGAATTCTTCTCTATTGCTGGTGCAAAATATCCTTATAAAATTGTAGAAATTATTCCGTTTTATGATTTAATGGGAAGCAATAAAAATACGCCAGGAGTGAAATATTTATGGAACGGAAATGAAGTAAAATATTGGTTCAATCCAGAAGGTGAGAATCAATTTCACGGAAGTGAGTTAAAACCATTATTAACGAAAACCAAAAAAGAATTAGGACTAAAATAAGAACTTATGAAAAAAATAATTTCTATGATGACGATTGTTCTAACAACAATTTCATGCACAAATGCACAGAAAACTGAATTTTCAAAAGAAAGTTTAAGTTACGAATTAACGACTTTGGAAGGAACAAAAACTTCTTTTCAAACTATTCTTGATGCCAACAAAGGCAAGAAAACCGTAATCGAAATTTGGGCTGGATGGTGCAGCGATTGCGTTAAAGCGATGCCCAAAGTAAAGGAAATGCAAGCCAGCAACCCGAATGTGAATTACGTTTTCATTTCAATGGATAAATCGATGGACAAATGGAAAGAAGCCGTTGCTAAGCACGAACTAAAAGGGCAATTGTTTTGGGTAAATGACGAAAAAATGATGAAAGGCGAATTCGGTAAATCGATTGATTTGGATTGGATTCCGCGTTACATTGTGATTGATGAAAAAGGAAAAATCATCATTTATAGAGCCATTGAAACTGATTTTGACAAAATTAACAATACTTTAAAAAGCTAAAAATGAGACATAAAATCGTAGCTGGCAATTGGAAAATGAACAAAAATGCCGAAGAAACTGAAGATTTATTGAACGAATTGATTGACAAAATTCCACATGATATTGACGCTCAAGTTATTGTTGCGCCTACGTTTGTCAATTTGGCTTCGGCAGTGGATCATTTAGAATTTACCAATATTACTGTTGCGGCTCAAAATATGCATCAAAACGAAAATGGTGCGTACACAGGTGAAATTTCGGCTGATATGCTCAAAAGTATTGGTGTTGACACAGTTATTTTAGGGCATTCTGAGCGTCGTTCGTATTTTCACGAAACCGATGCATTGTTGGCTTATAAAGTCAATACTGCTCTGGCGCACAATATGAAAGTAATTTTTTGTTTTGGTGAAGAGTTGAAAGACCGTCAAAACAATCAACATTTTAATGTAGTGGAAAACCAATTACGCGATGGATTATTTCATATTAAAAATGACGATTGGAACAACATTATCTTAGCTTACGAACCCGTTTGGGCCATTGGAACTGGTGAAACCGCTTCGCCAGAACAAGCACAAGAAATGCATGAATTCATACGAAATACAGTGCGTCAACGCTATGAGTCGATTGCGGATGATGTTTCTATTTTATATGGTGGAAGCGTAAAGCCCGATAATGCTAAAGAAATCTTTTCAAAACCTGATGTTGATGGCGGATTGATTGGTGGAGCTGCTTTGAAAGCAGATGATTTTACTGCCATTGTTCAAGCTATTTTATAATTATTTTCAAACACAAACTATAAATCCTTGATTATGAATTAGTCAAGGATTTTTTATTATTGTTGTTTTTTTGTAAGTTTTTATCTTATATAAAATTAAAAATGAAGTAGTTAAACGATTATTTTTGGTAGTTCAACGACAGGTTAGGTATATTTGACTCTAACCTACAACCTACTGATTATGAATGCTATTGAAATCAAAAACGCCAACCAAAAGTTTCAGTGTTTACTCTTCGGACACAAATTGACTTTGAAAAGAAAAATCACCAATCATTTTGAAGAATACGAATGCCAAGTGTGCCATTTGGAAATGACCAACGACGACAAAGGCAGAAAAACGTATTTGACCTCAAAACTGCGCGAAGTCAACGAAACTTTATTTCATTTACACTTAAAAAGACACCAACATTCGGCCTGAATTTCAACACTTTAAAAAATTAGTCTACAGGCAAAGTAACAATTAGGAAGTATATTCGTCATACATAAAACCTAAACCTAGTTACTTTGGAAACTATTTTATCAATCAAAAATCTGAACAAATTTTACAACAAGTTACACGCTGTAAAAGACGTTTCACTCGAAATTCACAAAGGAAATGTATACGGAATTCTTGGACCTAATGGTTCGGGAAAATCAACTACGCTTGGAATTGTACTCAATGTAGTCAACAAAACTTCGGGCGAATACAGTTGGTTTGGCGGTACAATGGCTACTCATGATGCCTTGAAAAAAGTAGGCGCTATCATTGAACGTCCCAATTTTTACCCTTACATGACCGCGCAAGAAAATTTAGAATTGGTTTGCAAAATCAAAGGGATCAATTATGCCAAAGTACAAGAAAAGTTAGAAATTGTTGGGCTCTACGACCGGAAAGATAGCAAATTCAGAACCTTTTCGTTGGGAATGAAACAACGTTTGGCAATTGCTTCGGCATTGTTGAATGATCCTGAAATATTAATTTTAGACGAACCCACCAACGGATTGGATCCACAAGGCATTCACCAAATTAGAGATATTATTCGTTTGATAGCCTCGCAAGGAACTACAATTTTATTAGCTTCGCATTTATTGGACGAAGTTGAAAAAGTGTGCAGTCATGTTTTGGTTTTACGAAAAGGAGAAATTTTGTACTCAGGAAAAGTAGAAGGAATGTCGAGTACCCATTCGTTTTATGAATTGCAAGCCGAATCCAATTCAGCAATACTTGATGCGTTACAAAATCATCCATCTATTGAAAAATTAGTGGAAGAAGAAGGTAAAATTTTAGTGTACACCAAAGGCGATTTGTCTTCTGGCGAACTCAATAAGTTACTTTTTAGTAAAGGAATTTGTTTGACCCATTTGGCCAAACGCAAAAATTCACTTGAAGAACAATTCCTTGAACTTACTGCTAACTAATTATCACCTACCTAAACAATCTAACAATGAAAAGATTACTCTCTATAGAACTTCAAAAAATCTGGAAAAACCGAGCAAGTAAAGTACTTACAATAACCTATTTTGTATTATTGACTTTCATAGCACTTTTTGCAGCCATCAAATTTGATATTGGACCTTTTAAATTGCATTTGGCCAATGAAGGTATTTTTAACTTTCCTTATATCTGGCATTTCAACACCTATTTTGCTGCTATTTTAAAAATATTTTTGGCCGTTGTTATTGTTTCGATGATGGCCAATGAATACAGCTACGGAACGCTTAAACAAAACTTAATTGACGGAATGAGTAAGAAGGAATTTATTCAATCCAAATTCATTACAGTGGTTTTATTTGCTGGAGTTTCTACACTATTTATTTTTATAGTTTCCCTTATCTTAGGATTGCAATTTTCATCATTCAACGAAGTTGGAATCATCTTTTCTGACTTGGAATATTTGTTGGCGTATTTTGTCAAATTGGTTGGTTTCTTCTCGTTCTGTTTGTTTTTAGGAATACTAATCAAACGTTCGGCATTTGCATTAGGATTCCTTTTGTTTTGGAATATAATCGAAGGAATTATCATTGGGGTTCTCAATTTTAAAATATTCCCAGAGAGTGATAATGCCGACTATATTACACAATTTCTTCCTTTAGAATCAATGTCTAACTTAATTGTTGAGCCCTTTACCCGATTAAAATTTGTAAAATCTATTGGAACTCAAGTTGGAATTGAAAATATCAAAGATTACAGTGTTCATCCTACCAATGTGATTATCGTTATAGCTTGGACAGCCATTTTTATATTTCTATCCTATAAAATCATCAAAAAAAGAGATTTATAGACAAGTGGTAAACTTCTGTTAAAATCAATTAAAACCATTATTTATAGTGGATAAAATCCAAATATTTGCTAATTTTAGCGGATGAAAAAGATTTTATTTACTTTCCTAATAACACTCTTATTTTCTGTATTTTGCTATTCTCAGTTTAGCAAAACGCACTATATTCCGCCTGTATCTAATACTGGAGCTGGCGGTCAAGATCCACAAGGTCAATTCATGTATATCTCCTGTCCAAGTATCGCTCCTATTGCATTTACTATCAAAGAAATTGGCGGAGGCACTATTTCTGGAACAGTCTCCAGAGATAATCCTTATGTCTACACTATAGGTTTTGGATATGACACCCAACTATTGATTGATAGTTCGGATGTAGGTTCAGTAAAAAACAATAAAGGTTATATAGTTGAAGCCGCAGATTTAATTTATGTTACTGTTCGACTCACTTCATCAGGTGGAAATTTTCAAGCGGGAGGCATAGTTTCAAAAGGAATTGCTGCTTTAGGAACCCAGTTTAGAGTTGGTGCATTTTTAAATTTAGACCCACCAACAGTTAATCAAAACCACTACACATTTGCCACCATTTTGGCAACAGAAAACAATACTGTGGTCAGCTTCAGTGATATTGATCCAGCAGCGAGTTTATTAAACAACGGAACTAGTTCACAACCTGATGTTAATCTCAATGCTGGAGAAAGTTTTGCTATTGCTGTTCAAGGACCTAATAATGGTAACCGCGATGCGTTGATTGGAACTTTAATTTCTTCTAACAAACCAATCGCTGTCAACTGTGGTTCATTTGCTGGAAGTAACGCAAATTCCAATAATATTGATTTGGGTTTTGATCAAATTGTATCAGTAGAACGAACAGGAAATGAATACATTTTCATCAAAGGAAACGGGTTTGATATTACGGAAAGGCCTTTTATAATTGCTCATGAAGACAATACTGAAGTATTCATAAATGGAAGTGCAACACCAATAACAACCCTAAATCATGGTGACTATTATGCTCTAGACGGAACGGCTTTCTCTGTCAACAATAATTTATACATACGAACTAGTAAAAATGTTTTTGCTTACCAAGCAATCGGTAGTTTAGATCCAGCAGGATCTCCAAGTTTGGCCAATCAAAATTTACATTTTTTACCACCTTTAAGTTGTCAAACGCCAAAAACTATCAACAATATTCCATTTATAAATGAAGTTGGAGGTATCTCCGACTTTATAGGAACGGTTTGTTTGGTAACCAAAACTGGAGCTACATTAGATTTTATAATTAATGGAGTTAGTTATACCATGTCGCAACTCTCAGCAGCAGGATATACCATTAATGGACCTTTTTCGGTTACTGGAAATGTAGATTACGTCACTTATACGCTTCCTGGACTTACAGGTAATATTTCTGTATTTTCTTCCAAACAAATATACCTTTCTTACTACGGCTCGAGTGGTGCAGCTACTTACGGTGGATTTTATTCTGGTTTTACCTTCAAACCCGAAGTTACTTTCTTAGAAATTAATGCCGGACAATCCAACTGTATTCCTAATGTTGAGTTGAAAGTGAATTCGCTAAGTGGTTTTGATACTTTTCAATGGTATTTTAACAACAATCCAATTGCAGGAGCAACTAATTTCAACTATTTTCCAACAGCTCCTGGTTATTATAAGGTTAAAGCAACCTTGACAGAATGTGGTTTAGATTATTTTTCCGATGAGATTCCAGTAAGTAATTGTGCTCTCGATAGTGACAATGATAGCGTAAATGATAACATCGATTTAGATCTTGATAACGATGGAATTACCAATTGTACGGAATCTTTTGGCAATGTAGATCTAAATTTAACAAATCCAAATGCCGGAAATGTTAACCAAAACACTTACTCTAATTCATTTCTGGGACAAGTTACACCTTCAAGTCCGTCAAGTTCGACACCTTTTATAGGTAATAACAGCGGTAGTTTTGTAACCGAAATCCTTCCTGGAAAAGGCTATTATGTAATGTGCAAGCTAGTCTTCAATCAACCTATTAATCTTAAAATAGAATATCCTACAACAGCCAATACTAGTGACTTAATTAATGATAATGCAGAGTTTATTGTACGAACTAATTTGGATAAAACTATCACTGTTTTGAATCCAGACAATCAACTACTCATTGATACTAATTACGATGGTTTGTACGAAAGCAATGTCACTGAATATTCATCGTTCGAAATTCGTTTTCGTGTTAATGGTAGTGTACCACTTGCCGCTGGAACTGGAACTTTTCAGTTTTTGGCAAATCAAACATCTACGATAAATATCATTCATAAAAATTTGTCAGATATACTTCCGAACAAGGCAACATTCAAATTCGTAGCAACTTGCATTCCTTCTGATTATGACAACGACGGAATACCAGATCAAATCGATTATGATTCTGATAATGATACAATTCCTGATTTTATCGAGTCACAAGGTAATACTGTAAATAGCTTATCTAATACGGATTCTAATCAAGACGGAATTGATAATCTTTTTTCAAGTACATTTTCTCCAGCAGATAACGATGGAGATGGAATTCCGAATTATTTGGATTACGATAGTGATGATGATGGTATTTTTGACATAATTGAGTCGGGTAGCACAGGAAATGGTGCTAATACTAATGGAATTACCGTCAACCCAGTTGGTAGTAATGGTTTGGATAATGGATTAGAAACAGCTATTGATAATAGTATTTTAAATTACACCATCACTGACACAGATAATGATGGAATTTTGAATTATATTGAAGCAGATAGTGATGATGATGGTTGTATTGATATTATAGAAGCCGGTTACACAGATGCCAATGGTGACGGAATTGTCGGTGATGAAAATCCACCCGCTCACAATCCAAATGGAACAGTACTTAGTGCTGTAGGCTACGGAGTTCCAAATTCGGACTATTTAACCAATGCCATAATCATTATTAACACGCAACCTCAAAATGTAACTACATGCGAATTGCAAACAGCTGTTTTTACAATCAATACCAATCCTGTAAACAGCTACCAGTGGCAACTTTCTACTGACAATGGCGCTACTTGGAGTGATTTGAACAACGATACAACTTACTCAGGCGTAACATCAATTAATTTAACGGTTTCTAATGTAACACCCGCAATGGTTGGCTATCAATACCGTGTCTTATTGTTCAAAAATGGAAATGCTTGTGGATTGTTTTCTGATGCCGCAACCCTCACAACTTATGCGCTTCCTGTCGTTGCTTCATCAATTGGTTTGGTGCAATGCGATGATGATACCGATGGGATTTCTGATGTTAATCTTACTGTGAATAATAATTTTATATCTACCAACTATCTTGTAGAAACCTTCACTTATTACACTACCATTTTAGGAGCAATAAATGCTGATACTTCGGTTCAAATTACAAATCCTTTAGCTTACAATACTTCAACTACAACCGTTTATGTTCGCACTGAAAATGCTAATGGATGTTTTAGTATTTCAAATATTAATGTGTTTGTATCAGCTACTCAAATTCCTGCTTCAACGGCTTTTCCTTTTTATACTTGTGACGACTACATTGATGCTGTAAATAACGATTATGACGGGATTTCTCAATTTAATTTCAGTTCTGTTACGCCAGCAATTCAAGCGATGCTGCCAGCTACCAATACTTATACCATAAAGTACTTTCGTAACGAAGCCGATGCTTTATCCGAATTGAATGAAATTACAGATATTATCAATTATAGAAATATTGGTTACCCTAATCAACAAAACATTTGGGTGCGAGTAGATAGTAACATTGATAATGCTTGTTTTGGTCTTGGCCCATTTGTTAAACTAAATGTGGAAGCGCTTCCTATTGCCAATTCTGTCAGTTCAGATAACATTATTAGAAGCTGTGACGATGACCACGACGGTATTTTCAACTTTAACACATCAACCTTGGAAGCAACAATTCTGAATGGTCAAACCAATGTAACTGTTACTTATACGGATAGTCTTGGAAATGCTTTACCTAGCCCGTTACCCAATCCGTTTACGGTGACAAATCAAATTACTATTACTGCGGTTGTTACCAATAATAGTACATTAGCGCCCAATGGACCGTGTTATGATGAAGTAACTTTTCAATTTATAGTGGATGACTTACCTGAAGCTTTTCCATTACCAATTGGAAGTTTGGTGGTTTGTGATGACGAAATTGATCCAACAACTCAAGACGGAAGCTATCCTTTTGATACTTCAACTATTGAAACTCAAATTTTGAATGGGCAAACCGGAATGGATGTGACGTATACTTTAGCCGACGGAACAGTACTAAATTCACTCCCAAATCCATTCAATACTAGCACTCAAGATGTAATTGCGACTGTTATTAATACAATTAATCCAACTTGTACAGCAACCACACTGCTTCATTTTGAAGTGAATCTGGTTCCCAATATCAATTTAACAGGTCAAGAATTGGTATGTACTGACTTACCCACATTTTTAGTTACCATTGATGCTGGAATAAATGACGGTTCCAATCCAAACGATTATACTTATACTTGGTATTTAAACAATATATTGATACCAACAGCAACAAGCTATAATTTACAAGTCAATGCAAGTGGAATTTATTCTGTCGAGGTAAAAAATAGCATAGGTTGTTCAAGAACTCGAAGCATTACAGTAATTGCTTCGAATGCGGCAACGATTGAGAATATAACCGTTGTTGATTTGACAGAGATTAATTCCATTACTGTTACAGTTTCGGGTGATGGCGACTATGTTTATGCGCTGGATAGTAGTTATTACCAACCTGAAAATTTCTTTGACAATGTAAGTATGGGCATTCACACCGTTTTTATAAAAGATTTGAATGGATGTGGCGAAGTGCAACAAACGGTTCACGTTTTAGGTGCTCCCAATTATTTTACACCCAATGGCGATGGCATTCACGATACTTGGAATATCAAAGGAATTGATACCAATTTCAACGCCAACTCTATTATTTATATTTTTGACCGTTATGGAAAGCTAATAAAAGAGCTTTCACCTTTAGGCAATGGTTGGGACGGAACGTATAACGGAACTTTAATGCCTGGTGATGATTATTGGTTTACTGTTCGTTTTGAAGATGGACGAAGTGCCAAAGGAAATTTTTCGTTAAAACGATAATATGAACTTCTTATCACAATTGAGAATTAATTCTATTATGAAGGCTAAAAAATGGTATTGTTTTATACTTTTTGGCCTTTTTCTTTCATTATCAAATGGATTTGCTCAATCCATCAGCACCTCCGAAACTTTGACTGCTACACAACTAGTTGAAAATGTTTTATTCAATACTAGTTGCGCTACTGTAACTAATGTTTCTGTTTCTGGTGGAAACTTTGCTAGTGGTGAAAAAAGTTGGGGTTATTTCAACGCTAATGGCTCTTCTTTCCCTTTTTCTGATGGAATTATTTTAAGTACAGGTCGGATTTCCAATGCGGTTGGACCAAATTCTTTTATTTCAGATGATGGCGGAAGTATGGGTTGGGGAACCGACAGTGATTTGAACCAAGCATTATCCATTAGCAACACTATGAATGCAACTGTATTAGAATTTGATTTTGTTCCGTACGGAGATAAAATCAGTTTCGATTATATTTTTGCTTCAGAAGAATACCACGACACTGCAACCTGTATTTATTCGGATGGTTTTGCTTTTTTATTACAACCCGTTGGCGGTTCAACTTACCAAAATTTGGCTTTGATTCCTAACACCACGATTCCAGTTAAAGTAACTACTGTTCATCCCGAAATTCCAGGTGGTTGCCTAGCTCAAAACGAACAATATTTTGGTTCGTTTAACGATTTAAATCATCCCACCAATTTTAATGGCCAAACGGCTATTTTAACAGCCAAAGCCGATGTAATTCCGGGTACAAATTATCATATTAAACTAGTCATTGCCGATGAAGGAAATTACCGTTACGATTCGGCTATATTTTTAAAAGGAAGTAGTTTTAATTTTGGTGTAGACTTGGGCACAGATCGTTTATTTGCTACACAAAACCCAGTTTGTCCCAGCGAAACAATAACACTTAACGCCACATCAACTGCTACGAACTACCAATGGAATTTTAATGGAAATCCGATTCCTGGCGCTACCAATAGTACGTATACTTTAACGCCTCCTTATACTAGTTTGCAAGACGGAGTTTACTCTGTTGATGTCACTTACAATCCTACATGTACAATTACGTCGGATATAACATTAGAGTTTTCACCCAATTTGATTGTTAACCAACAAGTTTATGACTTTTGTGATACTGACGAAGACGGAATTACAACTGTTTCACTCTCCACTATTATCCCAACACTTTATAGTAATTTGCCTGCCAATTTTACGGTTAACTTTTATGAAAATCTAACTAGTACAACTCCACTCCCATTTTCGTTTCAAAATACGATTCCTTTTTCGCAAACTATTTATGCCAAAATTGCCAATAACAATTGCTATGTGGCGATTCCTGTTACATTAAACATACTAACATTTGGCGCCACAATTGTCGATGAATCCTTGGGAATTTGCAATGGAAATACTACAAATTTGGTAGCCGATAGTGGTTATACATCGTATTTGTGGAATACTGGTGAAACAACCCAATCAATTGCTGTTAGCAGTGCTGGAACGTATACAGTTACAATTGAAAACAGTAATGGATGTACAGCAACTAAAACTTTTACTGTAGTTACATCCGAAATAGCTACAATTGAAGCAATTGTAATCAATGGTTTAGATGAAAATAATAGTGTGGAAATCATAGTTTCTGGAAATGGCAACTATTTGTATTCGTTGGATGGCATAAATTACCAAGAGAGCAATGTGTTTTACAATTTAAATCAAGGCGATTACTTTGTTTTTGTTTTTGACACTAATCAATGTGGGACGGCTGGAAAAGAGTTTACAATGATTGGAATTCCGAAATTTTTTACTCCTAATGACGATGGAATCAATGATTTTTGGAACATCAAAGGATTGAAAGCTGGTACCAATTCGAAATCAACAGTATCTATTTTTAATCGTTATGGAAAATTGATCAAACAAATATCGGCTATTGGTAAAGGTTGGGACGCAAAGTAAATGGCATAGCATCGATGTCTGATGATTATTGGTTTTTGGTTACTTTAGAAGACGGAAATACCGCCAAAGGACATTTTGCTTTAAAACGATGATATGAAAAAAATAACGCTTCTATCACTATTGCTATCTATTACACAATTGGTGGCACAAGTTAAGGTTTCAACTGGAAAAATTGAGCGTTTTGAAAATTTTAAATCCCAATGGATTGATGCTCGAAATGTTGCTGTTTGGTTGCCTGATGGCTATTCTACAAATGAAAAATACGCAGTTTTGTATATGCACGACGGACAAATGTTGTTTGACCCTTCGACAACTTGGAACAAACAATCGTGGAATGTTGATGAAGTTGCAGGAAAACTACAAGCTGAAAATAAAACAAAGAAATTCATTGTAGTTGCTATTTGGAACAATGGAGCCAAGCGTCATCCAGAGTATTTTCCACAGAAGCCTTTTGAAAAATTAACATTGTTTCAAAAAGATACAGTTACCAAACAATTGCAAAAAGCAGGTCGTGTAAAAGAGCAATTTACACCCTATTCTGATTTGTACTTGAAGTTTTTGGTGAAAGAATTAAAACCTTTTATTGACAAAAACTTTTCTACTTTGAAAGACAAAAACAATACATTTATCGCAGGTTCGAGCATGGGTGGATTGATTTCGATGTATGCGTTGTGTGAATATCCGAAAGTGTTTGGTGGTGCAGCTTGCATGTCGACGCATTGGCCTGGCACATTTAAAGTTGAGAACAATCCGATTCCTGAGGCATTCCAGAATTATTTAAAAAGTAAGTTGAATAAAATTAAAAACAACAAAATTTACTTTGATTACGGCGACCAAACCTTGGATGCGCTTTATCCGCCGTTGCAACAAAAAGTAGATGAAATGATGCGTGCCAATGGTTTTACTTCGAATAATTGGATGACACGGTTTTTCCCCGGTAAGAATCATTCGGAAGAAGCTTGGGCCGAGCGATTGGATGTTCCGTTGGTGTTTTTGTTGGGAAGATAAGCGTTCGCTTTGCTCACTTATGGAATGGTAATTTTACCGCAAAGACGCTAAAGATTCACGCAAGGAACGCTAAGTTTTTGGCTTTGTCAAGAGATATTCGCTGCGCTCATTTTTTTGGAACAAAGATTAAAGAAATTAGAGACTTTAGACCAAAGGTCGAACAGATGAAATAAATCTTCACTAATCAATAAGTTTATCTGAATTCTAACTTCTAACTTCTGACTTCTAATTTCTGACTTCTAAACCCTAGCCCAGATAGTAGTGGAAAGCCTTTGGCGACTGAAAACTAATTTTTGTTGCTTTTTAAGAGCGACCAACGGAAGCTATTGAAAAGCGTACAAAAATAGTTTGAAGTAAGAAAGCTTGGAACGTATAGCTGGATTAGCTTCAGATTGCTTCGTTAAAAAGCTCGCAATGACAAAAACCACCAACTTGCGCTGATGGTTTCTTGAAATTAGAAGTTAGAATTCAGAAATTAGAATTCCATATTAAATTTTGAAACGTTTACGATCGTTTTCGTTCAAGTAGATTTTACGCAAACGAAGTGATTTAGGCGTAACTTCTACGTATTCGTCTTTTTGGATGTACTCTAAAGCTTCTTCCAAAGTAAATTTGATGGCAGGAACAATTTTGTTCTTTTCGTCAGCACCCGCAGAACGGAAGTTGGTTAACTGTTTGGTTTTGGTGATGTTTACCGTCATATCGTCGCCACGTGAATTTTCACCTACAACCTGACCTTCGTATATGTCTTCGTTAGGATCCACAAAGAATTTTCCACGATCTTGCAATTTATTAATTGAATATGGAATCGCTTTTCCGTTTTCCATAGAAATCAACGAACCGTTGATACGACCTGCGATATCGCCTTTTAAAGGTTCGTAGCCAATAAAACGGTGCGCCATAATGGCTTCTCCAGCAGTAGCTGTAAGCAATTGGTTACGCAATCCGATGATGCCACGAGATGGAATGTTGAATTTGATGATCATACGATCGCCTTTGCCTTCCATAGAAAGCATTTCACCTTTACGAACTGAAACGAATTCGACTGCTTTACCTGAAACGTTTTCTGGTAAGTCGATGGTTAGTTCTTCGATTGGCTCGCATTTTACACCATCAATTTCTTTGATGATAACTTGTGGTTGACCAATTTGTAACTCGTAACCTTCTCTTCTCATGGTTTCGATTAACACAGATAAGTGTAATACGCCACGACCAAATACCATGAATTTATCAGCAGAATCGGTATCGGCTACACGAAGCGCCAAGTTTTTCTCTAATTCTTTTGCCAAACGATCTTTGATGTGACGTGACGTAACAAATTTTCCTTCTTTACCAAAGAATGGCGAATCGTTGATGGTAAATAACATACTCATCGTAGGCTCGTCAATGGCGATGGTTTGTAATGCTTCTGGGTTTTCAAAATCGGCAATTGTATCACCAATTTCGAAACCTTCTACACCTACAATAGCACAAATATCACCAGCAACAACTTCGGTTACTTTTTTACGACCTAAACCTTCAAAAGTGTGTAGTTCTTTGATTCTTGATTTTATAACTTTTCCATCTCTTTTTACCAAAGAAATGGGCATATTTTCTTTTAAAATACCTCTTTCTAAACGACCAATCGCGATACGACCCGTGAAAGAAGAGAAATCCAATGAAGTGATTAACATTTGAGGTGTTCCTTCAGAAACTTTTGGCGCAGGAACGTGTTCTACTACCATATCAAGCAATGGTTCGATATTGGTCGTTACATTTTCCCAATGATCTGACATCCAGTTGTTTTTGGCTGAACCATAAACGGTTGGGAAATCCAATTGCCATTCTTCGGCACCCAATTCAAACATGAGGTCGAATACTTTCTCGTGTACTTCTTCTGGCGTACAGTTTTCTTTGTCTACTTTATTGATTACTACACATGGTTTTAAACCCAAGTCGATTGCTTTTTGAAGTACGAAACGCGTTTGTGGCATCGGACCTTCAAAAGCATCTACTAGCAAACAAACACCATCAGCCATGTTCAATACACGTTCTACTTCACCACCAAAATCGGCGTGACCTGGAGTGTCAATGATGTTGATTTTGGTTCCTTTGTAAACAACAGAAACGTTTTTAGAAGTAATTGTAATTCCTCTTTCACGTTCAAGATCGTTGTTGTCCAAAATCAAGTCGCCTGTATTTTCGTTTTCACGAAACAATTGACAGTGGAACATAATTTTGTCAACCAAAGTAGTTTTCCCGTGGTCAACGTGGGCAATAATAGCGATGTTTCTAATCGATTCCATGTGTGTTTTTTAGTGGGTGCAAAGGTACACTTTATTTTGATTAAAAAAATTACTATTCAAGATTGTTTAAACATTATTTAAAAGGCATTGTTTATAAAAAAAACTTACCCTCATTTATATGTAAAGAAATTTTCCTATTTTTGAAGTAATGGAAAAAAAATCGAGTAAAATAATACTTTCGTATTTCTTAGTTACCTTCTCCTTGGTATTTACTAGTCAACTGATTATCTTTCTTTTTTTTGACCATTACAGCTTAGTAGCTGTTCTTCTTGTAGCCTTTACTACGTCTATCGTCTTGACGTTTATACAAAAATATTTGATCGAAAAAACCAACACCAAAAACAGAAAAATGTTGGCCGAATTGGAGATGATAAACGAAGATTTATTCAAGTCAAATGAACGCTATGATATTGTATCAAAAGCAACGAGTGATACGATTTGGGATTGGGATTTGAGTACTGGAGGCTTTGTATGGAACAAAGGGATTTACGGTGTTTTTGGCTATAAAAAAAATGAAGTTGGTGATAATTTCCAGTGGTGGTTTGATAAAATACATCCTGAAGACAGCTTGAAAATGTCGGTAAAAGTATATACTAACGTAGAGCAAAAAACTGAGAAATGGCAAGATTACTATCGTTTTCAATGTGCTGACGGAAGTTATAAATATGTTTATGACCGAGGCTTTTTGGTAATGGACGAAAACAACAAACCAGTTCGTATCATTGGTGCCATGCAAGACATCACCAAATTGAAAGAAGAGGAACAACGTTTGAAACTTTTGGAAACCGTAATTACCCAATCGAAAGATTCTGTAATTATTACTGAAGTAAATGGTTCTTCTAAAGGAATTCCGAAAATTATTTATGTAAACCCAGCATTTACTAGTATTACAGGATATAAACCTAAAGAGGTTATTGGTAAAACGCCAGCAGTTTTTATGAATAAGAATTCGGTAAAAAACGATTTCAAACGTATTGCAGATTCTTTAAAAAAGAAAATAGAGTTTAGTTTTGAGGTTTTAAATCTGAATAAAAAAAATGAGGAATATTGGGTTAATTTTACTACAATTCCCATCACAAATAAAGACAACGAGCACTCCCACTGGATTTCCATTCAAAGAGATATTACGGAAGAGAAAAAACGTGAAAAAGAACGCGAGCAACTGATTAATGAACTGACTATCAACAACAAAGACTTGAAGCAATTTTCTTATATCATATCGCACAATTTAAAAGCGCCCTTGTCTAACTTGACTGGTTTATTGAGTTTGATTGAGGACAGTGAGATTCAAGATTCAGAGTTACTCGAGTTGATCAATGGATTTTCGAAGTCGACGCATTTACTCAATGAAACCGTAAACGATTTGGTGAAAATTATAGTGATTAAAGATAGTACTTCTATTGAACGTGAAAACGTTACTATTTTAGAAGTTTTTGAAAATGTATTTAACCAACTCAACTTCTTGATTAGCAGCAACACGCCTACTTTAAAGATTTCTTTGGATAAATGCCCAACACTTTTTATTAATAAATCGTATTTAGAAAGTATTTTGCTAAATTTGACCACCAATTCATTGAAATATAGAGATGTTGAACGACCACTGAAAATATCAATCGCTAGTAAAATTGAAAACGGAAAATCAATTTTAACATTTAAAGACAATGGCATGGGAATTGATTTGAATCGACACGGTGAAAAAATATTTGGTTTGTACCAACGATTTCATAGCCATGCCGACAGCAAAGGACTTGGTTTGTACTTAGTAAAATCTCAGGTAGAAGCAATGGGTGGAACTATAACTATTGATAGTAAAGTAGATCACGGAACTACATTTACTTTAACTTTTAATAAAGAAGAACAAAATGCACAATAAAATTTTATGTGTTGACGATGATCCAATAACTTTAATGTTATGTAAAAAAGTCATCGCTAAGGCCAATTTTTCTGACGATATTGAATCTGCTAAAGATGGCGTAGAAGCACTTCAGTTTTTTAATTCAGTAATCGATGATGATAAAAAATCAGAGAATTATCCAAAATTGGTTTTTTTAGATTTAAATATGCCGATTATGGATGGATGGGAATTTTTGGATGAGTTTTCAAAAAACCTGACTTCGTCATTTCCAATGACCAAAATTATTGTTCTTTCTTCATCGGTTGACCCTAAAGATATCAATAAGTCTAAAAACTACCCAATGGTATTGGATTTTCTCCCAAAACCGATTACTGTTGAAATGCTGAACAACATTAAAAACATGTAGAGTTGCAATAAAAAAAAGCTTCCATTTTGGAAGCTTTTTTTTATACTCTAGTCAATCTACTATAATTTAGCAACGTGTTTTGTTAACTTAGATTTTAAGTTAGATGCCTTATTATCGTGAATGATGTTTTTCTTAGCTAATTTATCAATCATAGAGATTACTCCCGACAATTTAGCTGCAGCATCATTTTTATCAGTTGCCATTCTCAATGCTTTAATAGCATTACGAGTTGTTTTGTGTTGGTAACGATTTAAAACTCTTCTTTTTTCGTTGCTTCTAATTCTTTTTAAAGCTGACTTATGATTTGCCATTTTTCTTGATTTAATTGTAATTATTATTAATACTTAGTTAAAAAAGAAAAACCTCCCACAATT
>CAYPXI010000009.1:0-123214 GCA_964414655.1 uncultured Flavobacterium sp.
ATCCATGACGTATCTATGACGTATCTATGACGCATCTATGACGGGTTAACTTTTTGACTCGTACTAAAATAACTATACAAGTAGTATTTGGAATAGGCTTTTGTTTAGAGGAAACACACTAAAGATTAGTGTATGAGGGCATGGATTATAAATCCGCGCCATCAGGTATTGTGTTTTTGGGCACGGATTGTAAATCTGCGCCATCGGGTGGTTGTTTTTCACCATATAAGGCATATAAGAACATAAAAGAAAGCCTAAAATTGTATTGTATTACCTTCTGAGTTATTTACGGCTTTGGTATAAGTTATCCATGACGTATCTATGACGTATCTATGACGCATCTATGACGGGTTAACTTTTTTGACTCGTACTAAAATAACTATACAAGTAGGATTAGGAATAGGCTTTTGTTTATAGAAAACACACTAAAGATTAGTGTATGAGGGCATGGATTATAAATCCGCGCGATCGTGTGGTTGTTTTTCACCATATAAGGCATATAAGAACATAAAAGAAAGCCTAAAATTGTATTGTATTACCTTCTGAGTTATTTACGGCTTTGGTATAAGTTATCCATGACGTATCTATGACGTATCTATGACGCATCTATGACGGGTTAACTTTTTGACTCGTACTAAAATAACTATACAAGTAGTATTTGGAATAGGCTTTTGTTTAGAGGAAACACACTAAAGATTAGTGTATGAGGGCACGGATTGTAAATCTGCGCGATCGGGACATAAAAATTCGAGTCGTCGAAGGTTAACCATAAAAGGCACAAAAGAGATGGTTATAAATTTGCGTTATTTCGGCCTATCTGGATATGAGGTCGGGAGATTTTGTAGAGCGGGAGATTTTGCATATTCTGGCCTTTGCTGAGCGGGAAATTATAATTAAGTTTATAAAAAAAATTAGAAATGATTAATGTTACATGTGCAATTATCTTTTTTGATAATCAAATTTTAGTGACTCAACGAAGTGAAAAAATGAAATTGCCATTGAAATGGGAATTTCCAGGTGGAAAGTTAGAAGAAAACGAGAGTCAAATAGATTGTGTAAAAAGAGAAATCAAAGAAGAGTTAAATATCGAAATTGAAGTTTTAAAAAGTTTATCGAATAGCATTTACGATTATGGAGTTTTTAAAATAAATTTGATTCCTTTTATTTCAAATTATGTTTCTGGAGAAATTATTTTGTCTGAGCATAAGGATTATAAACTACTTGATAAATCAGAATTATTAAATTTAGATTGGGCAGAAGCAGATTTGCCAATTGTTGAAGAATTTTTAAAACTTGAACTATGAACCAAGGACTTTACGAAGAATTAGTTACGAAACTAATTAACTATAAATTAAACGAATTAGATAAAGACACTTTTCAAGTTAAGAAAACTTCAATTGACAAAGCAGAAGCAGCTCAATTATTATCTCAACATATTGGTAAAACCATTAAACAAGCTTTTAACTTAATTAAAGGAGAAGATGTTTTAGAGACTCAAATTGAAATAGCTAATAAAATTATTCTGTTTTTAAAAGAAGAATTAAAAAGAGAAGAGTTTGAAGATGATTTAATTGAAACAGAAGGAAAAATATTAAAAGCAGTTTTCACAAAAGTTGATAGTCATTTTACAGATTTAGATTTACATTTAAAAGAAATCACACCTTATACAAGATTAATTCATAGTGAACTTTTTACAGGTGGAAATTCTGGAACAACTTTAGAAAGTGAGTTAAGAAAAGAGATTTTATCATCTGATGAAATTGACTTGTTAGTTTCTTTTATTAAATGGAAAGGAATTAGAATTTTAGAACGTGAATTAAAAGAGTTTACTGACAGAGGTGGAAAATTAAGAGTAATTACAACTACTTATATTGGCGCAACTGATGCAAAAGCAGTTGAGTTTTTATCTTCATTAAAAAATACTGAAGTTAAAGTTTCTTATAATACAGGAAACGAAAGATTACATGCAAAAGCTTATTTGTTTCAAAGAAAAACAGGTTTTCACACTGGATATATTGGTTCATCAAATTTTTCTCGTTCGGCATTAACAGATGGATTAGAATGGAATCTAAAAATAACAACCAAAGAAGTTGGTCATATTATAGATAAATTTAAGAAGACTTTTGAAGCGTATTGGCAAAATTCAGAATTTGAATTATATGATAAGAAAATTCATTCTGCAAAATTAGTTGATGCTTTAAAGCAAGGAAAATTTTCTAAAGAATATACTTTTACGACATCTTATTTTGATTTAAAACCATTTCATTATCAGAGTGAAATATTAGAAAAATTAGAAGTTGAAAGATCGATTCATAATAGATATAGAAATCTTTTAGTTGCAGCTACAGGAACTGGGAAAACAGTTATTTCTGCTTTTGATTATAAAAATTTTAGAAATAATAATCAATCATCAAAGTTACTTTTTGTCGCTCATAGAAAAGAAATTTTACAGCAGGCAAAAGCAACTTTTCAGGGAATTTTAAAAGATAATAATTTTGGCTATTTATGGGTTGATGGAATGGAACCAAATTCAAATGAATATGTTTTTGCTTCTGTTCAAACTTTAAATAATCGATTAAAAGAAATTAAACTTTCACCTGAATATTACGATTTTATTATTGTTGATGAAGTACATCATATCTCGGCATCAACATACAGACCAATAATAAATTACTTTAAACCTAAAGTTCTTTTAGGATTAACAGCTACTCCAGAAAGAATGGACGGAGAAGATATTTTAGAAGATTTCTGTAATCGTATTGCTGCTGAAATTAGACTTCCAGAAGCATTAAATAAAAAATTATTAAGTCCGTTTCAATATTTTGGAATTACAGATAGTATTGATTTAACTAACGTTAAATGGGAAAAAGGAAAGTATGTCGCAAGTGAATTGACAAGTTTATATACAAAAAATGATGTGCGTGTTGGTCAAATAATTTCAAATCTTGAGAAATATACAAACGACTTAAATGATGTTAGAGCAATTGGATTTTGTGTTACAGTTGAGCATGCAGTTTTCATGACAGAGAAATTCAATTTAGCTGGTTTAAAAGCAGAATGTTTAACAAGTAAAAATTCAAATGAAAGAGATAGAATTAGAGCTCAATTCAAGAAAAAAGAGTTCAATTATTTGTTTGTAGTTGACATTTTTAATGAAGGTGTAGATATTCCAGAAATTGACACAGTTTTATTTTTGAGACCAACAGAAAGCTTAACAGTTTTTCTTCAACAATTAGGTCGTGGATTACGTTTAGCTGAAGGAAAAGATTGTTTGACGGTTTTAGATTTTGTTGCAAATTCAAGACCTGAATATGATTTTGAAAGTAAGTTTAGAGCATTAATAGGAAAAACAACGACATCAGTTCAAAAAGAAATAGAGGATGATTTTCCTCACTTACCATTAGGATGTTCAATTATTTTAGAAAAGAAAGCGAAAGATACGATTCTTGAAAATATAAAAAGAGCAACATCTTTAAATGTAACTCAATTGATAGCAAAAATTAGAAATTTTCAACATCAAACAACATTGCCATTGACAATTGAAAATTTTATGCAATTAAATAATATTTCTATCGAAACTCTTTATTCTAAAAAAGAAACATGGTCTAGATTATGTCAAAAAGCAGGAGTTATTGATGATTTTGAATCAATTAATGAAAAGCAAATTTATTCTGCTATTGGTAAAAAATGGTTGTCTACAAATTCTACAAGTTATTTCAATTTCATTTTAAAAATTGCAAAATCTGAATTCAATATTCAAATTAAAGATTTTAATGAAAATGAAAAAACCATGTTATTAATGTTACATTACGATGTTTGGCAAAGTGCTGGTGGTTTTGATTCATTGGAGAAAAGCATAAAACAAATTGGGGAAAATAAAGTGTTAGTGAATGAAATTATTGAAGTCTTAGAACTTTTAATTGATAGAATAGGTTTCAAAGAAATTGATATTAAACTTCCATATGAACAACCATTAAAGTTACATGCACGCTATACAAGAGATCAAATTTTAGTTGCATTTAAAATGTCAACATTTGAAAAAAGATCTTCAAATGCCATTGGAGTCGGAGTTGCTGAAAATAAAGATATTAATACCGAAATATTATTTATAGATTTAATTAAATCTGAAGAAGATTATTCACCTACAACTTTATATGATGATTATGCAATTAGTGAAACTTTATTTCATTGGCAATCACAAAATCAAACGAGGAATGATAGCGGTAAAGGACTAACTTATATCAATCATAAAAAATTAGGTAAAAAAATATTATTATTTGTAAGAGAAAAATCAACAAATGAATATAAAAATACCAATGGTTATGTTTTTGTTGGTGAAGGTGATTTTCAAGAAAGCGAAGGTTCAAAGCCAATGAGTATTAAATGGGAACTTAATGAACCAATGCCAAATTATTTATGGAAAGAATCAGCAAAAATGTCTGTTGGTTAATTAGCCATTTAATAAATAGAAACATCTTTGAAAATATAACCACAAAAAAAAGCCTCTACATCACTGTAAAGGCTTTTTAATTGGAGTTAATTTGCTTATTGCTTAATCAACTTATGCGTTTTAATACCAGTGGCGGTTTTGATTTTTAGGAAATATACGCCTTGGTTTAAGGAAGCTAAATCGATGGTTTGGTCGTAGCTGTTGGTGTTGGTTTTTTGCCACACGCGTTTGCCTATTACATCGTATACCGTCAATTCGGTGATGGGCTCGTTGGCTACTACTTGCACTGTATTGGTAAACGGATTTGGGAATACTTGGTACTTGGTGGTGCTAAACGTTGGCGCTGCTAAGGTGTTGTCTACTCCTTTGAGCGTAATGTTATCGAAGCGGTTGTTGCCCGTGTCGGCCGAAGTATTGCCTGTAAAAGTAATTTGTATTTTGAAATTGGGGTTGTTGTTGACTGCGGTTATGGTGCTGAAATCAACTTGTACCAAACTAAAGTCGGTTGTTGCTCCAAAAGACGTTTGGGTCAACCCATTTTGTATAAAGTTGGTGCCATCGATGCTGTAGGCAATGTTGTTGGCAAGCTGGCCTTCGTTGGTGCGTTGTATAGCGTAAGCAAATTTGATGTCTTTGAAACCTGTAGTTGGCAAATCAAAAACCAAGGCACGACCGTTGGAAGGATTACGAACACGAGCCGCTTTACCAGATGCTTCACTAAAATGGATGTTGATAATCGAACCAGTATTGTTGGCGTCAATATCGCGCGGACCAGTGCCAGCATACGTCATCATTGGTGTAGCGGTTGGAATAAGGTTGTAGTCGGCGGGAATAGTGGTGACGTCGGTAGGAGTAGTTAAACTATTGAAATGCCAATAATACAGCGCTTGCTCTGGGTTGAGTATTTCGGTAAAATAAGCCGTAACGGTAGTAGCTTGCGCAATTTGTAATACAATATCGGGGTTGGTATCATCGGGCGAAATAACGGCGCCGTCTACCACCCAATGGCTGAATTGATAGCCTGTATTGCCTTCGGCTTTGAGTAACGTATCAAGATTACCAAATATTTGTGCTGTGTAAGGGTAATTAGCCAACCACTCAGAGTTCATTCTGATTTTTCCTGAGTTGGCTGGTTCTACGATAAAATTGGTTTCAAACGGTCCGGTTACATCATAGCAATCTACCAATCCGGTGCTGATGGTTTGCGAGCAACGGGTGAGTAAGAAGTCTCTTGCGGCTTGTACATTGGCTTGCCAAGTCGTCATGTTTCCGCCCCAGCGTTGAATTTGACGTGGCATTTCGGGAGTCATTTGGGCAATAATGTTGTCAAATA
Source organism: uncultured Flavobacterium sp. (assembly GCA_964414655.1). Lineage (GTDB taxonomy): Bacteria > Bacteroidota > Bacteroidia > Flavobacteriales > Flavobacteriaceae > Flavobacterium. The sequence continues at coordinate 5,784 of CAYPXI010000009.1, forward strand.
ATTGGGTAACAGCATCACATGAGAAATGCGTGTTAAGCAAATCGGCATAGCGCGCAATGTAGCGTTGGCGTACAATTGGACTTTCAGTAATTAGTTTTTCTATGGTTTGAGCGTGACCTTCACCAACGGTTAAATTTTCAACTTGGCAAGGATCTGCGCCCGCAGTGATATCAGGAATTCCGGTATAATTGATGTAATGGCCTAATATGCCGTCCATATCCCAAAGTGCATAACGCCATTTTAAGGCACCGCCAGACGGATTGGTTCCGCGCCACCATGAGGTGTTCCAGTTGAGCCAATCTTTGTTTACCAAATACGAATTGAGTACAAAGTAATCAATCAAACTGTCGATGTTGAGTTGGCTGTCTACATAATTGTAATTGGCTTCAACTGCCATGTCGTTGTTTTGTACAAAAGCCATTAAATTGTCCCAAGCAACAATTGCGGGTTGGTTACCAAACTCAGGATTAGTAGCGCCCCATGTTTTGATGTATTGAATGTAATCGTTGCTGTCTCTGTAAATGTAATCTTGACCGTAGTAATAGTCGGTATATTGGTTGTCGTCTACTTTTTCGCGTAGGTCGTAAACACCCCAGTATTGGCCATTCACAAAAAGAGATATGAAAGAACTTCTGCGTTCGTCCAAATCCAAATTAGCTGCTTCAGAAAGTTTTTGAGCAAATACATCTCTGAAATGTCCGCCACCCGATTGGTGAGGATAATTGTCGCTTCCCGCGGCTTTAAGAATCAATCTTCTAAAGTTGGTACGGTCGGTGGTGTTAAAAAATTGGTGTTGTAAACGGCGTTTGTAGCCATGATCGTCGCGAGCCACAAAGTCAATACCACGTTGGTCGTAAGCCCAAGAGTCATTACCGTGTCTGTCAAAATCACCCATGGTTTCGTCGACTAAAACCCCATTGCTTTCAAAATATTCAAAATATCCTGTAGGTTCTACCGTAGTACCATTAAGCAATTGCAACAAATTGGCATCCCCAGAAATGGAAACTACAGGTAATGTAGACGTATCATTGATAAAATAGGTATTGGTTTCGATGAATCCGGGTAAAATGTTGGGCGATGTACTAAATGCGCGTGCTCTCAAGACCGTGTTTGTAGCGATGCTTAAAGGAGCTGTATAAAGTGCTGACGTAGCCGTTGGTGTTGCGCCGTTGGTTGTATAACGAATTTGCTCGTTGGCGCCATTAGAAGTGAGCGTAACTGTTACAGCGCTTGGGTATCTTCCGGCGGCCACGTTCATTGTAGGTTTTGTTGCGTAACTGGAAGAACCATTGGTATTTTGAGTGCCTGGAGTTGGCGTGTTGAAAACACTCCAAGTTGAAGCTCCATCTGTAGTTCTTCCGTAGGAGTGATTGGTTTGCGTGACAAACATGTTGAGTGATTCGACTACTGTTCCGCTTGGGTCTGCAATGACTATTTCATCGGAATCGGTTTGTGTGAGATCAAAATTGGCGTGTAGTACGGTTCCAGAAGCAATGTCTCTATTGGAGCAAAAAATCAAAACGCGGCTGTTGGGAGGGATAACGCCATTTTGGATTTGCCATTTGGTTGGGTTGTTGATGTTGTTGCTTAGATGATAACCAGCCAAATTGAAATAGGTGTCTGGACTTGCGTTGTAGAGTTCAATCCAGTCTTCGTTGCGACCAAAGCCATCGTTGAAATTTCGGTTGGATGCAGAGTATTCGTTGATTACTATTGGGCCATTTCCGAAGTCAAAAGTTCCGTACGTAACGGCTACTTTGTGGCGGCTAACAAAATTGTAGGTAGCGTTGCAACCAGTTCCTCCATAGTTTCTTGCAAAATTAAAAGTAAAAGAAACTTGACCACCAGACACTATATTGCCAATTGGACTGTCAGTAATGTTGTACGTGTAGGTTCCTGCGGTATTGCCAACCCCAATATTTACAGGTGTTTGGCCGAGTGGACCCGAAACGAAGCTTCGTTGATCAGACATCCAAGCGTTGGAGCCAGTCACCGCAATAAAATCGTAACTAAAATTGGATGACAATATATTTTGACCTGCTGGGACGATAGCTTGTAGCGTTGATTGTTGGTAAGTAGGTAAAAAGCAAGAATTGACAACAGTGTTGTTGGTTACAGTGACTACTGGGTCAATGTGGATTGGAAAAACCCTTTCGGTTGATTGCAACCAAGTACTGTCAATTCGGATTTGGATTTTGTAAGTCGTTTCGTTGACCTGAATGAGTTGGTATGCTGATTCAAAAGGTTGTTGACGGATGTTGCGTTCCGATGGTTTACTGTCTGATATTACGGGTTGTTGAAAAGCCATTACAGCTTCCCCTTTTTGATTAACAATAGTAAGGCGGAAGGTATTGTTGATCGTGTTTTTTTCTTCTTGAATAGCATAGCCGTTGGGAAGTGTGATGGTTTCTTCAGCCAACATGTAATCAAAAGATTGCGGCAAAAGAGTGTTAGAATTCATCAGGTAGCTGTATTTGAAAGCCTGAGGATATAAAGTAATATTTTTATCGAGGTTGGTAGCAATGTTTTTGAATGCGATTTGGTTATCGTTTTCTAAAACAGCCTCTTGTTCTACACTTTTAATGGTTTTAATAATGGCATTGTTGTGGACAAAAATAAAATGGTTTTCTTTTTTGAAGGAAATGGATTGATTGCCTACATTGATGTTCATTGTGTTGGTATCCAATTCTAAAAAAGGGTTTTGAGATGGATAGATAATTTTGTTGTTGTTGCGTTGCAATTTGTAATCAATGCTGTACCACATATTGTTATCGCCAAGATAATGCAATGGTACTGAAGACTGAACAGTAGTTTTTGTAGTGTTTTTGTTAAGGAACGTACGGGAAAACATCGTTCTGTCTTGTACAAGTTCGTAGGCTACATCATGCACCGTAGCGGAATACGTTGTTTTGCCAATTTCGGGATGCGAAAGGTACTTTTGGGGAATTTGACTGTACTGTTTTTGGAGGTTTCCATTTTGTGCAAAGCCAAAAAAAGAAAGCAGCAAAAGACAGCTTTTGAGGTAAATTTTTTTCATAATAATCTTTGTTTGATGTTGGATTAGCAAATTTTTGGACTAATATACTATTTATTTTATTCACTTTAAGTGTTTTACGGCCAGATTGTTGTGTTTTGAAAGATAAATAGATGCAATCAATGGAATAAAATCAAGCAAGTTCTGAGTTGAGAGGTAATAATAAAAAAAGCCTCTACATTTCTGTAGAGGCTTTTTAATTAAGCTCCCCCTCATGACTTACTATCGAACCGTAAGTGTTTGATTTTTTATTAGTTACTTTTTTTTAATCCCTTTTTAGACATCGAACCAGATTGTTTTTAAGAATTAGGTTTTATTACAACCATTTGTTTTTTAAAGAATATTGGTCTTAAAAAATATGAGAAACAACTTTTGGGTTTTTTAGATTCATAAAATTAATGATTTAAGTTTTTCACAGAGTAAATATGCTATATTTGATATTGATAAATTTTTAATCATTTGTAATATGAAAAATGTTTTAGTTGTTTTTTCTCTTTTTCTATCAATGATTTGTTTGGGACAAAATGATGTTGATTTGAATAAAAAAAAGAAACAAGAGTTTATAATTGAAGAGTTTACCAATAATTGTGCTTATAAATATGATTATAATTATCAAATGGATTTGTGGCAAGATTGTCTTGATCAAGGTTTAAAAAAAGATAGTACAATAGCTTATTTATGGCAACAAAAGGCTATGCCTTATTTTAAAGCTAGAAAATACGAGGTTGGGTTACCTCTGATTGATAAGGCAGTTTATTACGATAGGATTAACTGGCAACCGTATAGAGCCTTTATCAAATGTGTTTTTGTTAAAAATTATAAAGAAGCAATTGTTGATTTTGAGGATTGTAAAAAAAGGTTTGGAAATGGCTTTGTTATGGATCACACATATAATTTTTACATTGCATTGTCTTATTTACAATTGAACGAGTATGAAAAAGCAGAAATCTTACTACTGGATTATACTGAATCTACAAAAAATAAACTCGGAGAGGACTGGGTACATCCAACAGCATTATTTTATTTAGGAGTTGCTCAAATGGAGAGAAAAAAGTTATCAGAGGCTATAGCAACTTTTAATAGAGCGCTAAAGTTGTATCCTCAATTTTCTGATGTAAAATATTATAAAGCAGTATGTATAACAAAGATTAATGGAAGTCAAGATGAAGTTAATCAATTAATTGAAGAATCAAAATCGGATGCCAAACTAGGTTATACCATAAATGAGGATAACATAATTTATGAAACCTATCCTTATCAAAAAAAGTGGAGAAATTGAAAGTTTATTTAACTAAAATTAATCCATTTGATCTATTTAAGAAATTCATCACTTTAGAGAATTCTCCTGCACTATCTTTATGATCACCAACTCTTAATTTTTCACCAGAGTTTAGAGTTTCTAAAAAAAGAATAATTGATTTGCTATCATTAGTATTCAAGACTAATTCATGACCACCTGAGTAAATAAAAATTTTATTGATTTGGTCTTCAGCAAAGTATTCAATAATAAAAGGGAGGTTTATTTCTATAATGTTGTCTTCTGTTAGATCTTCTTTAGCGGATTCATCATTTAGTAGTAGCATTGGCCAAGTATAATATAATGAACTTTTCAAAGCGTAAAGATGCTGCTTTATTTTTAGTTGTATCGCATCTTCTAGTTTTAATGACCCGTAGAAAGATTCACTTATGTTTTTAAAATTATGATCAAACTTCTCTTGAATTACACTTTCTTTAGTAATAGACAGGTCAAAATTATTTGACGTATTATAATCTTCTTTTAAATTGTGATTAAATAGATTGTGTATTATTTTCTCTCTAAATTCTTTAACTGGAGGAGAACAGAACCAAGAAGTAATACCTGTAGAGTATTCAGGAGTATAGCCAATATGAAAGTATCCTTCAGGCATAAAAAACATGTCGCCAGCATTTATTTCAAAAACAAAATCAGATTTTGAGATTTTATCTTCAAAATCATCATTTTCAATAGTTACATAATTTTCAGGTTTCCATAAGTACATTTTTTTAACACCAGGGCCTAAGTGAAAATGAATAACATTTTCGCCGGGACCGTCTTGATGTATTCCAAAGGGTGTCCAACCGTAGTTGCCCATAAAGACATTTAAATCTACTCCTTTGAATCCTACCCCAAATTCCTCATACAATGGGTGTAAATAGGAATAGAATTTTTTTCCTAACTCACAATTATATGCGTTTGTATGGTGTGCAACAACTCCAAAACTGTATCCCTCAAAAAAATTACTGCAAAAACTATCTAGATTTTCGAATTCTGGCTTTACTATTGCTTCTGAAATTAATCCTTTTAACTCATTTCTGTTGCCTCCATCTAACCATATTCCATAGGGAGACACTTCTTGAGTAGTCATCATTTTAAAAGAATCAAAATAAAGTTCTTTCAAAGTGCTAATTTCGGGAGTGAAAACATTATTAATACAAATTGGTTTTTTAAAATTTTCTGACTTTGAGAGAAAACTTTTCCAAAATATTTTATCTAACATTGTGAAAAATTAATTAGTTGAACAACAAATTTAAACATTTCCACAAAATTAATACAAAAAAATTTTTTCTTTTCAATTTTTTTCTTAATTTGGCTACTCTATTAATAACTTTTAATACCTAGAAATTATGGGAAAATTAAAATTAGACGAATTAAAGTCTACGAAGCTTTCAAAAATGTTAGTTCAAAATGCTTCTAACATCAAAGGTGGTTTAGCTGCTGCAGATTGCCACTTGGGTAAAATCGTACCACCTAGAGTAGGTTGCGATAGATTAACTGGTTCTTGTTCACCAATGTCAGGAATGTAGAATTCAGATTAATTAAATTAAACTGAAGCAAATTATTTTATTGATTTGCTTCAGTTTTTTTTATGTTCTCTAGGTATCCTTTTTTATTCAAATAGTCTTTATACATAATATTGTAAAGTACCGCTTCGTGTTTTCTTTGGTTGGACATGAAACACCTGTTAATTGACATATGAATGTAGCTTTTCATCAATGTTTGCAATACTTTACTGGTAGATTTTATTTTTTCAATTGTAGGTTTTAATGCAAGTGCTCTGTCTTTCAAAAGCTGATTAAAGTCCTCCATTTCATCAATCGTTTTGTATTCAATTGATTTATAATTTCTAAATTTTAATTTTATAACTTCATTCATGTTACTGTTGAAATTGAACTCATCACTAAACTCTGTTTTTAGTTCCTCGAAGATTATTAATTTATCTTCTATTTTAAAATCAAATAAATCCAAAAGGCTATCAATTGCTTTGATAATAAGTAGCCATCTTAAATTAGAATTGTCATCGCAAAGTCTTAAAAAGTTAATTGTGAATTGAGAATCATAAAAGAAAAGATTTTCAGATAATTCCATAGTTTCTTCTCTATAGCGTTCAATTTCTCTTTCATATGTATCAATACAAATCCTCGTATTTTTCATTTCGTTAGAAATAAAATTATTAATTAGATTCATAACGTAATAAATTTGAGAAGTTTCATTGACTAAAAACCGTATTCTTAAGTGAAACAAATCATCATAATAACGAATAAAAAACCAACTTTTAATTAATTTATTTTGTATTAATTCATCAACCAAATATGCTATTTTTTCTGTTAGAATATCATCAGCTTCATTTTCAGAGCAATAAATTTTAAAATATACCCATTCTGAGCCAGGAGGAAAATTCCTTTTAATAGTTAACTCTTCTTCAACATATATCTTAGTATTTGTGATGTTGCTTATTTCATTTGAAATTAAGGATTCTGTCTTATATAATTGAGCAACAAGTTGTGAATTAATGTTTTGTGAATTAATGTCTTGAAATGCACTATTAGTATTTTGATAATATTCAGCTAAAGTTAACATCTGCATTTTGTTAATTTCATTGATAAACAGCTTAACAGAAAGTTGAGAGTCAAAATCAATTAACAATTCGTTATCAAAATCTTTTATTATTACTTTTTTAGGAACTTTATTTTTACTTAGGAACCGCTCAAGACTTTCTTGTGATAAATTTGAATTAATTATATCTTCAACATCAGCTTTGTATATCCTCCAAATTGCAGGATAAAGAATTATATTTTTATATCTAAGTCTAGGAAAATAATTGAAATTTTGGCAGCCCATTACATTCAGCCATGAAAAAGAATAATTTTTTTTATGATCAATAGAAATATCCGCTAAGAAGCGATAAATGGGTAATTTACTTACTGATGTAGGTAATAACATAGAGCTAAGACAAGGAATAATTTCTTTTTTAATAGATTTACTAAATAAAACAATCTTGTTTTGTCTGACAGTAACTAGGATGTCTTCTAATAAAATTGTATCAACTCTTGAATTATCAATATAAGTGATTGGTATAGAGAGTGGTCTTAAATCAACATTGTCAATTATATTACATGCTTCTATTCGATCAGGAGTGTGCATTATTTCTGCAAGAAGGAGATTTTTTTTATCAGCAACTTCTTTTTCATATTCTGCAATAATTTTTTGATTATTAGAAAGTTTAGGACTAGCATAACTAAATCGAGAGGCAATATTTAAGGCGCCACTTCCAACAGTGTCGATATGTAATAAATTTTTTTCTGTATCAATTATTCTAAATAATATATGTATTGTGTCTGAATAGTTAGATAAATTTTCATCAAAAGAAGTTAAATCAACATCGTTAATTACAATTTCGTCTTTTTCATCTTCTAATGCTTTGTTTAGTAATGAATAAAAAAAGGATGATGATGTATAATAACTAGATTCAGTAGGTTGATTAAAAAAAGGCATATCATCAATCAAAGGTGATTTGCTGAGGGAAATCTCTTCACCATAAATTATTCCATAATTTGGATCCAAAAGATGCATTATAGGGATAGCTTGATGTTGATATTTTGAAATAAAGTTTTTGACAAAATGCTCTAAAAGTTGATTTCCTTTTATTAAATCTAATTTATTGAATAATGAAACTGACCTAAGAAGATTTTGTTTAATATGATCTGGTATTGTGGTTAAACAATCGTTTTTTAACTCAATTAAGTCAACTTTAAAATAAATTTTATTTTGAATATTGTTATCTAAAAAAGAAGAAATTAAGTTTTGGATTTTAATAATATCATCAGTAATAATTTCGCTATTAGTATTCAATTTAGATATTTCTTCTTTGATTAACAAAAGCTCACTCTTTTTTTGTTCAGAAATTGAAAAGAAATCGACATTATTACAGAGGTAGTCAAAATAACTATTGTTGTTAAAAAAAATTTCAATTTCTGAAATTAAAATTTTAGCATTTATTAATTCATCAATATAGGATTCTGCTTCACCTAAATCGGCACCAAGACTAACAATGTGATTAATAATGTCTTTTTTTCTTTTTTTCTCTTTTTTAATAAAGTTAACAACTATTTTCAGGGGTTCGCTTAAGGTAAACTCAGAAATAAAATAATCCCTATTGGAGTTTTCATTATCACTGAATTTTAAGATTTTTATTTTTTCTGGACTTTCTTCTAAAGTGTTGTTAATGTAATAATTAGTTTGATTTAATGCTTGTTTTTCTAATGTTTTTTTAAAAAGATTTAAAATCCTATAATCCAAAGAAAGATGTAATTTTAATTCTTGATTAATTTTTATTGGAAATTTAGATTCTCCCCACTCCCCTGAAAATGTGCCTGAGAACAAGCCATACGGGGTTGCTCTTGTAGAGGTTCGAATCAGGTATTTGTATAAACTAAGAAGTGCTTTTTCTTTCTTCTCATCGTTTAAGTTTTGATAACGAATAATAGTATTATATAAATCAGGAGATGACAATAAAATAGCTTCTTTTACTTTTTCGAAATTAGCTAGAATCTTTTCTTCTGAATCGCAATTATCCAAAAACGATTCTGTAGAACAAGGGATTCTGATTAGTACATTATCAAAAAAATTAAATGGAATTTTTTTCATAGGATATTTTAAAAAAAGAGAAGTTCGTCAAAGTAATAATAATCACTTTCAATTAATGCAATTAGTGCGATTCCTATCCCTGAAATTCCAGAAATAAAACTAATGTCAGACCCAGGGCAGTCAATGTCATATTTAGCTTTAAAACCAAGCGGACCATTAAAGTCGTTATTAAACTTTGTGAAAGCTATTCTAAAACAATCATAGGCTGTTTGTCTGTATTTTATTTCTCCAGATAATAAATGCATTTTGTCAAACATAATAGCGGTTCCCATAATACCATGCACAATACCTGCATCAACTACAACATTGTCATTATGTATTCTTTTTAAAGCATAATCGTAGGCTTTGATTGCTTTTTCTTTGAAAATGGTATTATTAGTTTTTACTCCTGTTTTATACAGAACAAAACCAACTAATAAATCTCCATAAGCCCATTCCAATGGTCCTCTTTCTATCGGGTATCCAATTATGACGGGGAAATGACATAAATCATGATTGAACTCTGTTTCAACTATAAAATTACAGCTCTTTTTAATAATTTCTTCACAGAGTTTGGGTTTGATATTTAATTCTAAAAGTCTAAAAGCAAAAAGAATAACAGCAGAAGATCCGTGAATTCCTAAATATATTCGATCTCCTTCAAATAATGTAGATCTCCAATACAATTGGTCATTTCTGTCCTTAATTGCAAGATCGTATAATCGCTCAATAGTATTTTCAAGAATTGTGATAGCCTTTTTGTCTGAATTGTATCGAAGCAAAAAATAGTAACCAATACTTAAAGCTCCTCCGATTACATCGTAGTCACCTTCTTCAAAAAGTGCATCCATTTCGGAAATCAGAAACTCATCTAAATCACCTAATAATTTGTTTGTTTCAACATTATATAGATTGTTTTTTTTTACAAATTCTAAGAATTTTCCAAAATCTACAATATTTTCAATTAACCTTTTTTCAGAGATATTGTTGTCTAAAACATCTTGTACGACAATATTTATTATTTCATCTGCTTTTTTATAAAAACTTTGATTTTTTGAAAAACTAGCATAAATCAAATCAAAAAGAGCTACACCAAGTTTTCCATATCTCACGCCAATAGTTGAGAGCTGATTTATATCATATTGAAACAAAAAATCGGAAATAGAATCTAATTCGTTGTAAACTTCTTTTTTATTCATAACATACTTTTAAAGAATTCTAATGTTTTTGTTCCAAATTTGTCTAATAGTATTTTTTCAAAGTCGTTCAAAGTGCTTGTTTTGTTTGTAACTATTTCGCACATTAGATTCTTAAATTTATCCCTTCCAATATGATTTTCTAATTCATAGCAAATTAATGCTCCTTTAGTATATAGAATCTTTTCTCTAATTGTGGGATCAAGATCGAATGAGATATTATTAACAGAGTAATTAAAATCTTTAAATTCTCTTTTTTTTCTTTCAATTAATTCAGAAAATACGTCTTCCCCATTAGCATTCCTGTTATACAAATATGCTGAATATTCGGCAAAGCTTTCATTCATAAAAGCATCAGGTGAATAGTTGTATATTAATGCGTTACAGAACCAATTGTGAGCTAATTCATGGGCAAGTAAATACATTATTCCTCTTTCAAATTCTATGTCTTGTAAACTCATAAAGTTAGGTCTTGAAAAAAAGGAATAATTATGGTATTTGTTTACTATGATATCTAAGCTATCAATTTCATTTTCACAAAAATAAACATTGTAGAACGAGGTTATCTCATTTGCTTTATTTTTAATAAAATTTAATCTCTTTTTGTCAATTTCTCCAGTTGTGTAAATATTTAATTTAGTGTTTTCGATATTAGTTTTTACAAACTTATTTTTTGAGAATAACATTAAGATTCTATCTGTTGGACAATTGCTGATGAGGTGATTTTTTTTTGTGGTTGTTCCGTTTATGAAAAAGTTAGAAAAATCAACGTTCTTATTTTTCAGATTAACTTCGAAAGTAAACAAATCAAATTTTAAATTACTTTCAATCATTGGGATTATTTTTTCATCCAATAACATAAAACCTAAACTGTCGCCAACCTCATTTGTTAATTTATCTAAACTTGTATCATAAGTAAAAGAAATGCTTTCTAGTTTATCTTGAATGGACAAATTGATTACAGTTTTATCTTCTAAATTTTCTATAGATTTTTTTGTTAAACTAGTTCCATGAATTTTTATGTTTTCATAAGATTTATCTAGTCTAAATTTTATCGAGTTTGAAACAAAAAAATCAGAACCAGGTGTAAACATGACTTTAACAGAAACCTTGTTGTTGGTTATGCAAAAGTCTACCTTGTAGTTATTTTGTTTTGATTTTTCGTTTTTTGCATTAGAGTAGAAGGTTGCAAAAAATAATAGATAAAAAGCTACTTTTTTCAACATATTTTTTTAAGTTTGTTACAAACACAAATATAAAGAAAATGAAATTACTTGAAACGACCATAGACATAAATCTCATAAAAAATAATCTAGAAGAGTTTTCAGATTTAAATAGGCATTATATTGGGAAAGTAAATGATAAAATACTCAACCTTATTGATTTCGAAGATGATAATCTTTTTTTGGAGCCAACATTGTTTTTTTTACCAGTTGAAAACAAATCATATTCTTTTACAACGCCAGTAGAGCAGCTTTTGTTCGGGCACGTTAAGGATAAAAAAAATCTAGGAGTTATTTCAGTTATATCTGATAGTAATGGATATATTAATTTACCTGGTTTTGGATATTTGAAAACTGTTCCTAATAGTAGATTTATGTTAGAATCTATTCAAGATAGTAAAGGTGTGATATTAAAAGATAAAAACAATTCAATTGTAGAATACCGGTTCGAAGAGTTTACTTACATCAAAAACACCAATATTAAGTTAATAAAAAATCAACCTGAATTGTTGTCTAATTATTTTGTCACTTATTTTAATGAAAGTGTTGAGAAAACGGCAGTAAACAACAATGATTTTTTAAATAACTCTTTTGAAATATTGAGAAAAGTTTCAAACGAATTTGTTGATTTAATAGAGATGACAAATAAAGAAGTATGTGTTTTTAACTCTAAAACTCCTCCAGTCTCAATGGCTGCTTTATTTTATTTTGGTACAGCTTTTCTTAATATCGACAGTCAAAATCATAACGAAGTTTTTTTTATTGATGATCTTGCACATCAATGTGGGCACAATATTTTTTATGCATTAACATTAGATCAAAAGAGGTATATTGTACCATCAATTGATGCAAAAATTTCCGATTATGCTCCTCAAATAGAGAATGAAACTAGAGATGTATACGGTGTTTTTCATGGATTGTTTACTTACACCACGATTATAGATTCATTATCAAAATGTATTGAGTTGAAAGTGTTTAAAGATGATATAAGATTAAACGAATTGATAGCAAGATTAGGTTTTTATATGAGAAAATTCAGCATTGATTTAGAGATAATGGACAATAAAAGTATACTTACCAAAGAAGGTCTTGAATACCTAGAAATGTTTAGAGAAGGCCATCGAATCATTAATGCTAAACATTCTAGCTTTATTAAAGGTCTAAAGTATGATAACCAAGATTATATATTTGAATACAAAAAATACTTAGAGGTAAATAGCTTCATTAATTTTTAAATTATGGCAAGTTTTACTTTTTACAAGCAATATGATCAAAAAAACTGTGGTCCGACTTGTGTTAAAATGGTTGCTAAACATTATGGAAGAAAAATTTCTATTGAATACCTAAACAAAAAAGCACATGTTACAAGAGATGGTGCTACAGTTGTTGGACTTGCTGACGCTGCGGATAGTATAGGTTTGAATAATGCAATTGTCTCGATACCTTGGGAAATGCTCAAGGAAGATATAACTTTCCCTTGTATCGCTTATTGGAGGCAACGACATTTTGTTGTTATTTATAAGATTGTTAAAGATATTATTTACGTTGCTGATCCTGCTTTTGGAAAAATAAAATATACGAAAGAAGAGTTTTTTAAAGGTTGGCTTTTTAATAAGAAGCAATCAGATGAGGGTATAATAATGCTTTTGGAGCCATCTCCAGAATTTTATGAGAAAAGTGAAGATGAGCATGAACCTAAATCTAAAGGATTTAAATATTTGTTACCTTATGTTTCGCCCCACAAAAAGGCATGGGTTCAGATTTTGATTGGTCTTTTGATTATAGCTTTATTTCAATTAACACTTCCGTTTCTAACCCAATCAATTGTTGATGTGGGTATTAGGGGACAAAACTTGAAATTTATTTATGTGGTTTTATTTGCTCAACTTATGTTGATTTTTTCTCAAACATCAATTCAAATTATAAGAGATTGGTTATTATTATATGTCACAAATAAAATTAATATTAATTTGACATCTGATTATCTAATAAAACTTATGAAACTACCTCTAAGTTATTATGATTCAAAAAATGTGGGAGATATCATGCAAAGAATTCAAGACAATGGTAGAATTCAAAATTTTGTGTCAACAACTTCACTCAACATACTGTTTTCTGGAATTACATTTATTATTTTTAGTTTAATATTGGCTTACTATAATGTCTTAATTTTTGTGGTTTTTTTAACTGGTGCATTTTTGTATTTTATATGGTCAATATATTTTATGAAAAGAAGAGAGGAAATTGATTATAGAAGATTTGATGCTTCATCTGGAAATCAAACATCTATATTTCAGTTGCTTACGGGAATGTCTGAAATTAGGATTAATAATTCGGAAAGAAAAAGAAGATGGGAGTGGGAGAGCATCCAAATTAATCTTTTTAAGATATCAATGAAGGGTTTAGCAATCACTCAAACTCAAAATACAGGTGGTGTTTTTATTAATGAAATAAAAAATATTTTAATTACAATTATAAGTGCAAGCCTTGTAATTAATGGTGAAATTACATTAGGGATGATGTTGGCAATTCAATATATTCTAGGGCAATTAAATGTTCCTATAGCTAGCTTTGTTTCTTTTATACAATCTGCTCAAGATGCTAAATTGAGTATAAAGAGGTTAGAGGAAGTATATTCGCAAAAAAATGAAGAGGATGATAGTATGCTAAGTGAGTTTAAAATTGGGGATATAAATATTCAAGATTTAAATTTTAGATATGGAGATAGTTCAAATCAAAACATTTTAAATAAAATAAATGCTAAAATTAAAGCAGGTCAAGTTACAGCTTTGGTTGGAGTTAGTGGAAGTGGTAAGACTACACTACTTAAACTACTTCTAAAATATTATCCAATAACAGAAGGGAAAATTAAGATTGATAATCAAGATTTTAATAATATCAGCCCGAAAGAATGGAGAAGTAAATGCGGTGTTGTAATGCAAGAAGGGTTTATTTTTTCAGGAACAATTGAAGAAAATATAGCCGAATCTGAGCCGATGGGCATTATAGATTTTGAAAAAGTTGAATATGCCGCAAGAATTGCTAATATTAGTGAATTTATAGAGTCACTTCCAAATTCGTATCAAACAGGAATTGGAAGAAGCGGTATGGGTTTAAGTGGTGGTCAAACACAGAGGATTCTAATAGCTAGAGCGATTTATAAAAATCCAAGCTATCTATTCTTCGATGAGGCAACATCTGCTTTAGACACGGATAACGAGAAAATAATTATGGATAACCTTTATAAGTTTTTTCAAAACAAAACGGTTCTGATTATTGCTCATAGATTAAGTACAGTGAAAAATGCCAACAATATACTTGTTTTAGATAATGGAGAGATCATTGAGTCAGGAACTCATGAAGACCTAGTTAAGTTAAAAGGAAAATATTTTAATCTTGTAAGAAATCAACTAGAATTATGATAAATTATGACGAAGATAAAACTGAACTCCCTTTCAATGATTCAATAGATTATAGTGAGGAGTTTATTGAACTATATAAAAAAGAGCCTAGATGGATTATTAGATGGGGAATTGTTGTAATTTCATTGTCTTTTTCATTGTTTTTTGTACTAAGTTTTTTTATCAGTTATCCTGACTTAATTTCGGCTCAAATAACCATTACAACTAATGTTCCACCTCAGAAGTTAGTTGCTAAAACAAGTGGAAAAATTGAAGCTGTTTTTATTAGAAACAAATCCGAAATTAGAAGAAATACCGCTGTAGCAGTAATAGAAAACTCTGCGAGTTACAAAGATATTTTTTTATTAAAAAATATTCTCGATACAATTGATATTGAAAAGAATAAATTCCCATTTAAATTATTCGCTTCTGCTCAATTGGGAGACATCGAGAACGCTTACAATTCGTTCGAAAGGGAATTTGTTGCGAGTGAATTAAACTCTCAACTAAAACCCTTCAGAACCAAAAGTATGGCTTATAACAAAGAAACTAATGAAGTTAGGCAAAGAATAAGCATACTAGAATCTCAAAGGGAAATTAACTCATCTGAGTTAGTTTTTCAGAAAAACGATTTAGATCGATATGAAACTCTTTTTACAAAAGGAATAATTTCATCTCAGGAAATAGAAAAACAACGGATTGTTTATTTACAAGCTCAAAAAAACTATAAGAACATTTTAAATACCATTTCTCAATTAAAATCATCATTAAATCAGACAGATTTCAGCTCAAAAGAAAACTCAATTAATGAAGAAAAAGAATATGTTAATTTAGAACGTAATTTATACCAAGCTATTTATCAACTTAAAAATGCTGTTAAACAATGGGAGTTAAATTATGTATTAAGATCATCAATTGATGGCAAGTTAAGTTATTCTCAAGTTTGGGCAAAGAATCAAAATGTTAGTTTAGGCGATAATGTTTTTACCGTTATACCTAAAGACGAAAATGGGTTGATTGGTAAAGCAAAAGCGGTAGCGCTAAATTCTGGAAAGATTAGAGTTGGACAACGTGTAAATATTAACTTAGACAATTACCCCGAACGAGAATTTGGATATGTTAAAGGTGTTGTTAAAAGCATTTCATTAACGCCTGACAAAGATGGTCTTTTGTTAATAGATATTTCACTTATTGAAGGTCTCAATACTTCGTACAAAAAGAAAATTTCATTTCAGCAAGAAATGATTGGCCACGCTGAAATAGTAACTGAAGATTTGAAATTAATTGAAAGACTTTTGTATCAATTTAAAGATATTTTCAAAAGATAACTAAAGAAATTAATAGCTTTTCTAATAGCTTAGTTAAATCAAGTATTTGACTTTCTGTCAAATTGTGAGTTGATAGTGCTTTTATTATACCCTTATTGGACATCGAACCATTTCAATTATTATAATTGCTTTTCGAATTTTATTTAATTGCAGGTGTTGTTTTTTATAAAAAATGGATTTTTAATTTTATGTTTTTTGGAAGAACATTTTAAATTTACTGAAAAACTCAATTTTTAAAAACAGTTATCGAACCGCTTTTGTCAATGAGTTAATTGCGCTCCTCCTTAGTAAACACAAGCCTTTCAGGCTGCTAAAAATAAAAACTCCCCGCCAAAATGGCGAGGAGTCTAAGAAAGCTCCCCCTCTTGGGCTCGAACCAAGGACCCTCTGATTAACAGACCGTTATTTTTAATTTTCTTTTAATTGCTTTTTGTTGTATTTGATTGTTTAACAAAGGATTAAATGATTTTCGTTTTTTTATTTAACTTCCTATTGTTTCATATTTTAAACAAAATGTTTCAGTAATGTTTCAGTCATTTTATTGTTTTGTAGAAAATATGTAACAATGTAAAACTTGCAAAACATGCAATATTGAGTAAATTCTAATCTATTTGGTAACTTAATATTTCTTCATAAGAATAAATGAATTTTTGAAAGATTGTAAAATTCTTTCTGGTACAATATGCTGGTTGACAAAGGCAATCATAAGGCAAATCATTTTCAATTAATTCTTTACATTTATTACAATGTTCGATATCTATTATCTGTAAACAAGAGTCATAAAGATTTTTATTTCGGTTTAGAAATAAATTAATTGTCGAATTAGTGCTTTGTAAACCCAATTCAATTTGGTTGTACTCTAAAAGAGCAGTTTTACAATCTTCTACCATTTAATCATTTGTATAGTTACAGATAGTTTCTACAATTGAATTACCTATTGTATTTGGAGCTGTTGGGCTTTTAATGGTATTGTAATCTTCAAAATGATAACTTTCTATTAGAGTTCCATTTTTGTTATATGTTAATCCGTCACTGATACCTAACTTATATTGTTCACAATCTATAATAACTCTCTGCATTTTATAGGCTTCTTTGTAAAATTTGCCTTTGATTTTGATTGCTCCTACATAGACTTCTTTTATCCAAGCATAAATTTCATTTTTATAATCGGATTTTTTGATTGTGTTGTTTATCAAATAGTATTCGCTTTTACCATCTGTAGTTTTTCCAATGTATGTTTCAGAATTTTGTGCATTTATTGTTGAGCTTAGAATTGTAAAAATTAAAGCTATAATTATTTTTGTTAGTTTCATTCTATAATTTTTAAAGTTAAACATTCATTTTTGTCAATACTTATTATGGTAGCAGTTAGTGTTGAAAATTCGTATTTGTTCACATCTGCACTTGAAATTTTTTTTTGGGTGTAGTTTTTAAAATTGTGTATTGGTATATCAGTTTTAAGAAAATAGTCCTCCATGTATTCATTTTTAGGAAGTTCAAATTCATTTGGTAGCAGAATAAATACAGAAATATATTCATCATAAACATTTTTTACAAAAACATTAAATCTTTTGTTTTCTGTAAATGCTTCTCTAATACTTCTATCTCTCCATTGATAAAAACTCTCCTCTTGTGGCTCACTTGTTGATAAATTTGAAGTATAAATTTCTATTTCATTATCAGCACAATCTGTCAAGTAATCAATCATTTCAGTATAGAAATAATCTCTATCTGAACACAATAACTCTTTTAAAACTAAATTAAAATCTGTAGTTGGGTAATTATTTAATTCCCATCCTTTAATGATATATTTCGATAAATATTCAGTAGCATCTATGCCTTTAATGTAAATGCAATCTTTTATTAGGTCTCTAAAAGTAGGTGTTTTATTATATTGATTTTCATAGTCCTTGAATATCAGAGCAACCCAATTTTTGATTTTTTGATTTTCCATGTGGTTAATATGTGAGTACAAAGATATAAAGTAAGCATATATGTTGACCGCTTTTGTATAAATAATACCAAATTTTGGCTATTAAATATAAAAAGTGGATAAGGCTACATTACAAATACTTATTGGTAAAAGGCTAAAGCAATTGAGAGAAGAAAAAAATTTAACTCAAATTGATTTAGCCCATCTTTGTGGCTTCGATAAACAAGTAATTAATAGGATAGAAGCAGGAAATAATAACCCAACAGCTTTTACACTTCAAAAGATTGCTGAAAAGTTAAATATTAATATTTCAGAATTACTCAATTTTAATGACTTTTCAAATTAGTAAAAAAAGCTATTTATATAATGTTGCTTTGAGTTTGAATTGAATTATTTTTACTATTCACGAACATAAGAGGTTGTTAACGTTTGTAATATTCCTTCATCAATAAAACTGTAATATCCATTTTTTGTAATAATTAGATGGTCTAATAGACATATATCCATAATTGAAGCAGCTGATTTAATTTTTTTAGTAATTGAGATGTCTGCCTCACTTGGTTTTAATTTACCTGATGGATGATTATGTGCGAGTAAAATACCTGTAGCATTACATTTTAGAACTACAGCAAAAATCAATCTAATATCAACAACAGTTCCTGTAATTCCTCCTTTTGACATAGGATATATTCCAAGTACTTCGTTTGAATTATTTAAAAGTAATATTTTAAATTCTTCTTGAATTTCAATTGTATTAATAGACCATGAGTTAACTAATATGCTGTATGCGTTTAAACTTGAGGTAATTTTTTGTTTATGGTTATTCATTGAAGAATATGAGATACTAATTTCTGCAACTTGATTCATAAATTGAGATTTAATTAAAAATGAAATATGCCTATACTCTTTTTACTGAGTATAGGCAAAATTTTAATCTTGATGTGCATATTGCCCATTTGAAGAGAAAGCATTTCCTATTGGTGCTTTACTCATAAAATCATCAATTGTTGTTTTAGATTTCTCAACATTTTGGGTAACTGCGTCTTCTTCAACATACTCAAATCTATGAGTTAAAGTGATTACTTCGCCTGTGTCCTTAATTGTATATTCATAAGGCGCACAATTTACTTTTTCCACTTTACCTGGTAATTCAGTTCCAATTAAAGCTTGACAGGTTACCTCGTCAAAAGTTGAGGAAATTGATGCTTTTCTTGCTGTAACATAAAATTTACCTGTTTCAGCAGATTTAACCATTTCAATCCCACCTTGTAGTTCTAAAACAAAAAATTCTTTTCCGTTTTCTGTTTGTCTTTTTTGATAGTTTACAATTCGTACCATTTTAATTAATTTTTGAGTTGAACATTTTTTAATTCATTTATTATCTTCACTAACATTCACTACAACTATCACCTTGAGTAAAAGCGAGTAATAAATTCTAAATGAATTCTGTGTATTCGTGGGGGCTTTGAAGTGGGTTTCTTTAATAAAAAAGGCTTTATGTAAATCAATAGTATGTATTTTGAAGTTTTGATATATTTCTTTTCGTTGAAGTAGTACTAACTTTAAAAATTCATATCATGAAGTGGATACAATAAATACAAAGTGTAGTTTTCATTTGATGTTTTCAACTTCCATGAATAGAAGAAAGCAAGTGTTTTTTTAGATTTTTATTAGCTCCCATGAATTTTACTTTTTTTTGAGACTGGGGGGAGGGTATCAGAAATCATAAAGATGGGTGGGGGCAAATGCTAGGGTGGTGAGTATTTATATTTATTTTCAAAAATTTTTTTTTAAGAAAAATTTATAGTAGTAAAATCCTTTCCTAAATTGAAATGAAGTTTCTTTTTAAATATTTACATTTACCGAATATTATTTTTTAACAACAAAAATGAGCATAAACATACTAAAACACGACGGAGATATTTGGAAAACTGCCGATTTATTAATTGGTGCAGGAATTAAACAAAGTGATTTCCCAAAATTTATGATGCCCTTTTTTGCTTTGCTAATGGTAGAAAGTAGGTTAATTCGTGAAGCTAATAGATTAAAAGACGCTTTAGGAGAAACAGACATTGAAGATTTTATAGAAATGTTTCAATTAGAGGGCTTAGGTTACAATGATTATGTTATTAGACACAACAAAACACTAAAAGATATATGTAAAAATGATAAAACTTTTGATGTTGATTTTCATGCTTATTTAAAATCTTTTGACCCTGAAACAAAATACCTGTTAGGTGTTGATAAAGGAACAGAAGAAGAAAAATTTTTAGATATTTCTGGAATTTGCGGACAGCTTAAAAAGAAAAGAGTTCTTTTTGAGACGGTACAAGCTTGGAGCGAAATAGATTTAACACCTTTCAATAATTCCGAAATAACTACTTTAGAAGAACATATAAAAAGAAAATGGGCAGATATTTCAGCAGAAACAGCTGGAGAGCAATATACACCTGATGATATTATTTCTTTAATAACGGATATTATTGCTTCAAAGATTGAAGATAATGATAGATTTTTAACCATATATGACCCAACGTGTGGTGGAGGAAACCTGCTATATGGAGTTGAAGACAAAATTAAAGAAAAATTCACAAGACCAACTAAAACATATGGTGAAGATTGGAGTGACAGCTTGTATGCACTTGCAAAAATAGAAAGTCGTTTTCGTACTGATAGCGAAATAAAGTATGGAAATACTTTAACCAATCTTTCATTTATTGAAAAACGTTTTGATGTCATTGTAGCTAATCCACCTTATGGAGTAGATTGGAAAGGTTATCAAAAGGATATTGCAAATGATACTACTGAAAGATTTGTGGCTTTACCTTCAATTTCTGATGGTCAATTTTTGTTTACACAACACATTTTGTATCAATTGGCAAATGATGGCTTAGCAGTTGTGGTTCATAATGGCTCAACCTTGTTTAGTGGTGATGCAGGTAGTGGCGAAAGCGCAATTAGAAAATACCTTTTTGAAAATGATTGGGTTGAAGCTATTATACAAATGCCAACCGATGAGTTTTTTAACACAGGAATTTACACTTATTTATGGATTTTCAATAAGAACAAACCTATTGAAAGAACCGATAAAGTTATCCTAATTAATGCAAGTGATTTATTTGTTCCACTAAAGAAAAGTAGAGGTAAGAAACGTAAAAAAATGAGTAGCAAAAATAGGGTTGAAATTGTAAAAGCATTTACTGATTTCAAGACCAATGATTTTTGTAAAGTTTTTGACAAATGGCATTTTTATTACAACAAGCAAAGCATTATGTTGACCAATGTTGATGATGATGGAAAAGCGATTGAAATGCCAAATAAAGTAACCAAAGAAGGTGTAATTGTTGAAGAAAAAAGCATTAAGATTGAAGCAAAATCGATAGCTATTTTAGACAGCTTTGAAACAAACGGAATGAAAGCTATTAATGAAATGGTTATTACTCAATTTGATAGTAAAGTATATAAAAGTTTGGAGCAGTATTACAATGATTATTTTAAAACCTTTGTAAATAGCTTCGATTATAAACACGAAGCATTCGTTTTAATAGACGAGCAAGGTAATTCATTTACTTATGACAATAATAAAGAGAGTATTAAAGTAAAAGATAAAAAGCAAAAAGAAAGTTATTTAGGCAATGGAAAAATAGTTGTAAAAGCATCATTTAAAAAAGCTACAGCTACTAAAGAAGCCCAAATAATTGTAACTACTGAACTTACTAAAGACCTTCAAAAAGACTATGAAATAATACCCTATTCCCCAAACGAAAAAGAAAACCAAAAATTGATTGCTGATTTTATGGCTAAATACATTACTAAGCCATTCACTTATTTAGATAATGCAGTAGGAGTTGAAATCAATTTTAATAAAGAGTTCTACAAACCTGAACAGCTAAGAGATATTATTGAAATAACAGCAGATTTAATGGAGTTGGAAAATGAATTAGCAAAACTTGAAAAAGAGTTAACATTATGATTAGGTATGACAAATATAAGCCATCAGAAATAGATTGGCTTGGAAATATTCCTAGTGATTGGATTCTAAAGCGAACGACTGACATATGTAAGCAAAATAAAATAAACAATAAAGATTTAATTGAAAAAAACTTATTGTCATTGAGCTATGGGAAAATAATAAAAAAAGACATAAACACTGCGTTTGGATTGCTCCCAGCTTCATTTGAAAATTATCAAATTGTTGATAAAGGAGATATTATATTAAGATTAACAGATTTGCAGAATGACAAAAATAGTTTAAGAGTTGGATTAGTTAATGAAAAAGGCATTATTACTTCTGCTTATTTGGGTTTAAAATTTAATAAGGAAGTATATTCTATTTTTATTTATTACTTGTTATATGCTTATGATATAAAAAAAGTTTTCTATTCACAAGGAGGGAGTATGAGACAATCTATGAAGTTTGATGATTTTAAAACAATATTCTTAATACTACCATGTAAAAATGTTCAAATAAACATAGCCAATTATCTTGATGCCAAAACACAAGCTATAGATAAAAAAATAAAACTACTCACTCAAAAAGCCAATTATTATAAAGAGTATCGAAGAAGCTTAATTAATAATACTGTTAGTAAGGGATTAAATAAGAAACTAAAACTTAAAGAAACCGAATTTGGATTTAAGGTTAATTCAAATTTTAATAGTTACAGATTAAAAGATTTAGGTAAGCTATATAGTGGTTTATCAGGCAAAGCAGGAGACGATTTTAATCAAGATAATAATGAGAAAAATAAATATTTTATACCTTTTACAAATATTGCTAACAATACCTATCTTAAAAAAGACCATTTAGGAACTGTTGTAGTTTATGAAAATGAAAATCAAAACCAAGTAAAAAAAGGAGATATTTTCTTCTTAATGAGTTCAGAGGGATATGAAGATATAGGTAAATCAGCGATTTTAGATGATGACTTAGAGGAAACTTATTTGAACAGTTTTTGCAAAGGATATAGAGTTATTAGTAAAAAAGCAAATCCATATTTTTTAAATTATCTTTTATTATCAGACAATTATAAAAAATTAATTACAGTTGAAGGTAAAGGGTTTACAAGAATAAACTTGAAAATGGAAAAAATAAATGATTTCATTGTTTACATTCCAAACACAATTGAAGAACAAAACAGAATTGTAGATTATATTGATGGGAAAACACAAACCATTGATAAAATAATTAACAATATTAACAATCAAGTAACAAGCTTAAAAGAGTTACGTAAAACCTTGATTAATGATGTGGTAACAGGTAAAGTAAAAATTAGTCATGATAAACAAAATTAAATTATTTATAATGTCATTTTGGATATTCTTTTTGTTACTATTTATAGTTACAATAGACATTCCAATTTGTTTTTGCAAAAAATATGAGTTTGTTGAAATTTCAAGTTTAATAACTATACCGAATTGTATAGCAATAGGAAGTATATTATTTCTGCTATTAGGAGTTTTGTTTTACTATCAGTTTAAAAATAGACTTAAAGGAGATTTAGATGTACCTGTAACAATAATTAAAATTGATAATATTAATTATGAATATTTTGCCTTATTAATGACAATTGTATCATTAATATCGTTGGATTTTAAAACTGTAAGAGGTCTTGTACTCTTATTGATTTTATTAGTTATTATGTGTGCAATATTTATAAAAACAGAATTGTTTTATTCAAACCCATCATTTGCATTACTAGGATTTCACATTTACAGAGCAGAAACTAATAACTTAATTTTATCAAAGAGTATTTTTATAACAAAAGATAAAATAAAAGAAGGAGATAAAGTTAAATACTTAAAGATTTCTGAAAAAGTTTATTTCACTAAAAAAGTATAAATTATGAATTTAGAAGCGATAAAAGAAAAGTTAAATTCTATTGTTGAAATAGAAGGAATAGGTGCAAATGTTTATTTTTTACTAAAGACTAATGATGAGTATAAAATAAGACGAGCAAATATTATTGAAGATGCCAAAGAAGAAATGATAGATGCCTATAAAACTTCCTTAAGGACAATAATTAATAACGAGGAATTATCTCTTTTAAACTTATCTGCTGCTGATGATAGAAAGAATGTTATTTACAATTATAATTTAGAAGTTGAACCTTTAATCTTTGGTTACTTTAATCAAATTCAAAACAATGCAGAAGTACCAATTCCACTTTTTTCTTTTGAGAATGATAATTTAGAGGATTTAGAGGGCTACTATGTTTTTTTTGGTGATTTTGAGAATAATATACTTTTTTACAGAAAACAAATGTCTGTAAATTTATTTAAGCAAGGGAAAATATATTTAATTAAAGGACATAATACACAGTTTACAAACATTGATAAGGAATTTCTAAGAATAGATAGTAAAATTGATATAATTAAAATTGGAGAAAGTAAGTTTATAAATAATATCAACATCCTTGAACGACATTATGAATTTAACGATATAATTATAAATGAAGCCAATAGTAGGATAGTTAATATAAGTGCGTTACAAATTTTAGAAAACGTACAGGTTTTGAGTGGAAGGGTAAACGACATAGCATTCGCAAGAAAACTTTCTAAAATATCAACTACTTCACCCGTATTTCAATTGCCAAAAGAAACAATAATGAATTTCGTTAGGACTCATCAAACTTTAGGTAATGAGTTTAGATATTCAGCAGACGGTACAAGAATAGTTTTAGACACAAAAAAATCTCAAAATTTCTTTTTAAAACTTATGAATGATGATTTTCTTCATTCAGAATTAACGAATTTTGATTATGTAACTCCAGCAAAAGATAAATTAGAAAACTAATGAACGAACTTGACCTACAAGATAAATATTTAGTACACTTTTTTTGTGAGCGTCCAGATGGTTTGCAATACAAAGAAGCCAAAGCTAACACGGTTTCAAATCATTTCTTTATCAACGAAGATTTAAAACACTTTATTTCTCAAACATCCCAAAACAAAGACAATTATAAAAAGTTGTTACGTAAGTTTGGAAATAATGAAAAAGAGCTAATGGATGCTTTTACTTTATTTCTTGATGAAAAAGTAAAATCATCAATGAATATGGCTTTATTTATTAATACGAACAAGTCAGTTACTTTTGAAGGATTAAAATTATATCTATTCTACCCAAGTGGAAGCGAGGTACATGAAGATAAGTTGTTTGATGAAAATATATTTTCAATAGTTCAAGAGTTGCCCTATACATTCAAATATGAAGGGAAACCACGTTTTTCATTTCGTCCAGATTTATCTTTCTTTTTAAATGGAATATTTTTAGGTTACAGCGAATTAAAAAGCAATTGGAATAATCAGAATGCTAAAACCAATGGAAGAAAAAAAGTAGCAAAAGATTATCTTTCAGCAGTACAAGAATATTTAGAAATTGCAGAAGGGAATGATATATCGCAATCGATAAGGAAAGACTTTTTAAAAATATTTGAAAAGGCAATCCATATTACATCAACAGATATTAATGAAACTTATATTATTAGAAATATTTCTAATCAATTTGAAGAAATTAAAAACACTGTTGTAAACAACAATTACGATTTTGAAGATTATAACAAAAAGGTTTTAAAAGACTTTAAACCCTATCCTATTTTAAATAAAGAAGCGGATAAACTCCAAAAATTTGAAGAGGTTTTCAAGGCATTATACGATAAAAAAATGATAGAGAAAGAAATCCTCTATTATAACTTTATTGAACGTGAATTAGTTAAAAAAGAAGGTAGTAAAGTAAAAGAATATAAACACAATGATGGTAGGTTAATTAGTCCAAGACCAAAACAAAAATTTGGCACTGATAAAATCATTAATAAAATAAATGAGTTCTTGGAGCATGAAGATGAACCCGATTATTTTATTAATAAACTTGAAAAAGAATTAAAAGAAAAAGGAATTGGTGAAAATCAAATCAAAGAGTTAATAACAAAAAGGCAAAAATACCAAAACAACAAAAACGTATATTCTTTGTTAATGCAATATGCAGCAGGTTTTGGAAAAAGTAATATTATAGGTTGGTCAGCATTACAGCTAAAAGATTTTCGTAAGGACGGAATTTATGTTTACGATAAAGTTATGTTAGTTGTTGATAGATTACAACTTAGAGACCAATTAGATACTATGCTTCACAACATGAATATTCAAAAAGGGATGTTTATGGAAGCTTCGGATAAGAAAACTTTTATGACAGCTTTAAGTAGTGATAAAAGAATTGTGGTTGTTAACGTTCAAAAATTTTCTACGATAAAAGATATTTTAGATAGCGAAGTAACTAAAAAACTTTCAAAATTGCGAATAGCATTTTTAATTGATGAAATCCACAGAAGTAATAGTGGAATTCAGCATGAAGAAATGATAAGTGTTTTTGATGAATTACAAAGTAGTTTTGATAACAATAAAGAATATCATTTGACCAATACTAAAAAGAACCTAATTATTGGTTTTACAGCTACACCAAGTGACCATACTCTAGCACGTTTTGGGGAATATAATAAGTATGCCGAAGCTGAAAAAATTTGGATTCCATTTGATAGTTATACCATGCGTGAAGCTATAGAAGATGGTTTTATTTTAAATCCAATCAAAGGAATTGTGCCTGTTTCTTCAAAAATGTATTTTGAAATTCCTGATAACGAATTAGAAGGATTTGAAAAGTCAATGGGTTATGAAGAAATCCCTGATGGAATAGATACAGGAATAGATGAAGAAGGAAAAAAATATGCTATTCGTAAAAAGAAAATATATTCAAATTCGCAAAGAATAGAAGCAATATCAAAGTTTATTTCAGAAAGATTAGTTACCACTGTTTATCATAATATTAGAGGAACTGCTAAAGCTATGTTAGCTGTTTCTACTATT
The DNA here is from genome assembly GCA_964414655.1 of uncultured Flavobacterium sp. Lineage (GTDB taxonomy): Bacteria > Bacteroidota > Bacteroidia > Flavobacteriales > Flavobacteriaceae > Flavobacterium. The sequence continues at coordinate 32,678 of CAYPXI010000009.1, forward strand.
CCAAACGCCATAAAATATAAGCGTTTAATAGAAAAACAATATAAAGCATTAGTAGAACAAAAAAAATACGAAAGATTTAAAGAAGCTCCTATTTACATAGTTTATTCTGATAGTCAAGACCAACCAAGTAGTAATAGTGTAAATGATGGTTTAAATGAAAAACAGGTACTTCAAAATTTTAAGTTAGCCAAAAACGGCTTAATTATCGTAGTTGATAAACTGCAAACAGGATTTGATGAACCAAAGCTACATACCTTGTTTTTGGATAAAGAAATAAGAGGTATTAACGCAATACAAACTATATCAAGAGTTAATAGAAAGACAAAATATAAAAATGATTGTAAAATTGTTGATTTGTCTTATAAGAATGTAAATGTAAAAAACATTAAACAAGCATTTGAACACTTTAGTAACGTTGTGGTTTCTGATTTCGATCCATTGGGTGATGAAGAGAAGTTAGAAGTGTATATGAAAGAGTTGAAGGAGAATGATTTATTTATAAAACATTTCAAATCATTTACTGAATACAGCAAAAACAATGCTGATTTCAATGTTATTTTGACAATAGATAATGATTTTACAAATTTCATTTTAACGTTAAAAAAAGAAGCTAAAAAGTTAAAGAAGATTGTAAACGAATACTTCAAAATATTAAACTTAATAGAGTTTGTAATTGAACTTGAAAAAAAATATACCGAAGAAATATTTTTAGAGTTTTGGAGAAAATATAATATTATTTATAGTCAATTAAATAAAGATAACGAGATTATAGATGATGTAGAAATCTATTTTGATAATAGAATAGGTATTATAGCTCCACAAGACTATAAAGTTAGAGAGATTAAGCCAAAAGTTTTAGGAGAACCACATACAGAGTATGGCAATAAGTTTAAATATAATATATTGAAAGTAATAGAAAAAAGAAACCAAGAGGAAGAAGTAATTGCTGAATTGATAGCCGATTTTGAAACTAAAATTGATACTTTTTTCGATTTTATTAAAGGAGACGAAATAGGTAAAAGATTAATTGCAAAAATCAAAGATGACGGTTCTGCTTTTTCTCAAGAAGAAATATATACTGATTTTAATAAGTTATATAGAAAATACACCATAATGAATAAAGATTTAGGAGAGTTCTTTAAACGAGAAACTAAAGATATTTTAAACCAATTATGTGATGATTTTGAAAGGGCTATAAAAAACCCAACCTCATATTAAAAGAGGTTGGGCAACATTCAATTCAAAAACCAATGGTAATCTCCACTACCAATTAGTGCTTTTTGAATTCCTTGAGTAAACTCAAACGCATTCAATCCTTTATCTAAAAAACTATCTATATAACTTGATTTATTTGCTCCTGTGAATAAATTAAACATTTTCCACAAACTAATATTTCCATCTGAATTTTTTGAAAAGTTTTCATCTTCAAAGTAAGCTTTCGCCACTACGTTTAATTGACCATCATTAAATTGAAGTTCAGGAATTTTTGCTTTGATATTTTTTGGCAAATGTTGATATAAGCGACCTCTTCCAAGAATTTGGCAAAATTGAGCTTCTGATAAATATTGATTCTCTAAACTTTGCATCTCTGAAATATGATTTTCCATATTATAGGATGTAAGTAATTGATTGATATGTTTTTTTAACTCATCAATACTTAAAACTTTTACATCACTTAAAAAACCATCGGTTGAAATACAAGTATTCAAACAAACCAAATTTCTAAACCCAATAAATATTTTAAAGCGTTCTGCACTTTTTTTGCTATACAAATTTTGATGGTTTAAAGCTCGAACACCACCGACACATAAATTTAATGTGTTACCTCCAACTTGTCTTGTAATAGATGGTATTTCGATACAAAAAGCTAAACGTTCCCAATACATAGTTTTTTCATGTGGTAAAAGCTCATTTACAGGTTTTCTAAGGGCTTCTGGAACACGTCCTTTAATTATGTGTGAGACACGAATATCAGGTTCTAAAACTATTTCATTTTTAAAAATTTCAAATACACATTCCTGTGAAGCTCTAATAAAGTCTTGATGTGCAATTGTAAGCTCATTGTCTTTTGCAAATATTGCTGTTGAACATTCATTTTGAAGTTGGTACAAAGTAGTTACTTCTGTATTTGCTTCAATGAAAGGTGGTTTCTTTCCTTTTTCATTTATTGATGATGGAATAATTTCTGTTTCTACAACTTCTTCGGAAGTGTTAACCATATTCAAAAATGAATGTGAATTACTTGGACTTATTGAAGTTACTTCTTTAATCTCAGGTGTAAAATTATTTTCTGCTGTATTAATGAGTTCCGTTACCATTTTTTGGAAGATTAGATGTTAGACTGTTTAGTAATTTTTGTTTTTCGATAAAGTCTTGTTCAATAGTTTTTGACACATCAAAATATGTATTGTAAAGTTCTGTTAGTTCCTGCATATTGTTAGCTTCTAATACTTTTTGCTTTAATTCTGCTATAGAAATACTAACTGATTTTGACCATTGAATAAGTTTCTTTCCTGTTGCTGAATTTAGCACAAACTCTGGCTTATTAGAAAACAGAGAAGTTCTGTCTTTACTTGCTTTTGCTAAATGGTTTTCATTGATAATTTCAAAATTTACCGTCAATTCAAATTCAAAACCTTCTCGTGTTTGCTCCTTTGTTCCAAGCTTAGTTACTTTTGTTCTTCCATTTGAGTCTGTATCAAGACTATATTCAATTTTTCTACGAACACAAGTAATCACATGAAGTTTTGATAATAGTATTGCATCAATAAAAGCTTGATGTCTTGGAGTTACCTTAGCCCAATCTTGCCATCTACCACCTAACTGCTCATGAATATCAAGACATCCACCGCTTCCTTGCCACTCATGAGAAATACTGTCTAAAATCAAGACCTCCATTCCTGAATTTTCTGCAAGTTTAATAGCTTCAATAAATTTTTCTGGATTATATGGCGCTTGCAAATCAATTACATAATAATTACCCAAATTTGAGTATAAACTTGCTGAATTATTTTCAGTATCAATCACACAAATTTTTGACCAATCACCTGTCATTCCGAAAGCCATTAATAAAGCGGAGTAAGTTTTTCCAAACCCTGATGCTCCTGAAATCCCTATGCGAAGTTTTGCTTCCTTTTTAGAAGCTTTTTTTATTTCCATAATTTAATTTTTTAAAAAAGTTAATATTTAAGTTAAATTGTTAATTATTAAATTGAAAAAGGTTAATTTCTAAATGAAACTAACCTTTCTTTTTTGTTTAGATTTTTTAAATATTCAACAGTTTTTCATTCTCTGAATCCAAAATATCATTTTCAAATTCCTTTAGATAAGTCATTGTTATTTCTACATTGGAATGCCCCATTGATTGGGAAATTATATCAGATGAAACACCTAAAAACTTTAAATTTGTAGCGTAACTATGCCTAATCACGTAACTTGTAACATTGCTTTCAACTTCAGCAATTTTTGAAAGTTCTTTAAGGTCTTTGTTAAACTTCTTGAGTGTTTTAAGTTTTCTGTTTTCAAGTTGTTCAGGAGTTGCATTTTCATTAACAATCAAAGGGAATACGTATATCTCGGATTTTTTGTTTTTTGAATAATGCTCTAACACTTTTTTTGCAGGTTCTAACATTTTAATTACAAATCGAGATTTTGTTTTGCTTCTTGTATAAATAATATTATCCCCTTGAATGTCTGACCATCTTAGCTTCATTAAGTCAATAAAATTCATTCCTCGATTATAGTATGAAAAAACAAAATAGTTGTATGAATTAAGTAAGTGAGGGTACTTTTCAATATTTACTGCAAGTAACTTTTTTACATCTTCTATTGAAAGAGCACGTTTAACAGCTTTACCTCTCAATTTACTGACTTTATAGTGTTTGAAAGGGTAAATATCTTCTTTTGCAAATCCTCGTTTTATAGCGTCATTAAACAAAGCTCTTAGCTGTCTCATTTTTACAGCTATACCGCCATCATTATTATTGTTTTGTCTTAAATGAACTTCGTATTTTTCTAAAAAGTTTACAGTAATATCTTTAAATCTAAGTTCATCATTATTAGCAAATTTTTTCAGTGAATTTTTAGTATCCTTATATACTCTGGCGTTTCCTGTCTTACCTGATTTTACGAGGTCTTCTACTATTTCATCGAAGAAATCAAAAACTAACACTTCTTTTTTTTCTTTACCTATAAATTTTAATTCAAAATCTTTTAATGAAAAATTCTCTTTGTTAGCTTCAAAGTCATCTATAATTGTAAGTGCCTTTAAATTTAATTCCGATAGAATTATATTTCTTTTTTTTGAAAGTTTATGTTTTTTGGTAAATCTTTCATTTTCAAATTCATCTAATTCACATCTAAAACCTAAACTAATTTCTTTCTTTTTTCTGTCTTTTGTTATTCGTAATGCTACAGAATATAACCCATCACTATTTGGTTTATTTTGTAGCACAAATTTTATACTTGTACTTCTCATATTTTTAAATATTGGGTTATTAACCCACCTCAGAATGAAGTGGGTTTTGCAGATTTTGCAGGTTTTGCAGACTTACATATTAAGTCTTCGGTATAGTCCTTTAGCTATCTTTTTGATAGCTTTCTTTTTTTGCCATTGTCTTAACTTGTCATCAACAGTTCTTTTTGGGACATTGAGTTCTGCTCCCACTTCAATAGCTTCAATTCTTGTAAATTCTTGTTTTAATGAAAACAAAATTTCTTCATCTAACTCAGATAATACTCCATCTTCAATAGTACTATGAGTTAGTATAATATGAGTTAGAATGGTTCTAACGATTCTCAAAGAAATTATAAAATCTTTATTTGTACAATATATTTCATCATGTGTTTTTAAATTATCACGATTTCGTAAAATTGTAAGAATCATACAAATCCTAAAGGTTATAAGTCCTAATCTATTCAAATTAGAGATAATGTCTTGAGGATGTTTTTCTAGAATCATAGAACGCAATCTACTAAACTCTTTAAAGAACACTCTACTCTGGGTTTCGGTTAATTTTATACTTAACTCGGTATTGCGAGAAATTAACGTGTCATAAATTGTAAACACTTCATCAGAACAATTTGAAAAAACATCTTTGTAGTTATTTTTATTAATCTCAAATACATTTTTAAATTCTGATATTTCATCGAATGAGTAAACTAAAAATCTACTGAACAATCCATTTTCTTTAGATTTTATTAATGGTTGAAGTTGATTTGGTGTTCCGCTTACCACTAAGGACAGTTTTGGGTTGTTAATTTCTAAATAGAGATTATCTGTTTTTCTACTTACAGATAATGATTCGTGATGAAATGCTTTTCTTAAAACATCAGAATAGTTACTCCAATCATTTTTTAGCATGTTAGATAAAGTATCTGCCTCAGATTCGATAATTAAAACACCATGATTTGCTCTACTCATATAAGCATACATTTCAGATGTACTAATGTTTGCAGGAATAATTTTTACCTTAATTTGCGGACAATCTTTAGTAGATTTACTTTCATCAATCTTGGCTTCATTAATACATTTTTCACGTTTATTTTTACTATCTTGAAAAATTTTGTCATGAATTTTATGAATTAAAATCCTAGAATAATTCATAACACCTTTGCCTGAAGCTGGTGGTGCTATTATTAACACGTATAAGTTTGGGTAAACTAAATCACCATCATAAATTCCACTTACTTTAGGTAAGCATGTACTTAATACCCCAATAGTTGATAATAAAACAATATCTTTTTCTCTGCCTTCAAATGGGCTAGTAATGGTTTTTAATAACTTTGGTAAGTTATTGTAAACTTCTTTTTTAATCAATTCATTTTCCATTTTTCTTTTCAATTAAAATGTTATTAATTTCTTCTAATAAAACCTCAGTGCTTTCATTTTTGTTTTGAAGCATCCAATTATCCAAATCAGATTTTTTAAAATAAATCAGCTTGTTATTTGGTTTGTAAAAACTAATTTTACTTTGTGATGTCAACTTGTACAAGTAAGACTTGGACACATCTAAATATTGAACGGCTTCTTTGAAGCTCAATATTTCCTTATTGACATTAATTGATTTGGATTTTTCTAAATATATATCCATAACTTTATATTTTGAAGCCATGATTGACTTCGTATTATTATGGCACAAAATTCGGTATGAATTTTTTTTAGAAGCTAAAAACGTAAGATTGGTGTATGAATGGAGTAAGATTAAATGTAAGATTATAATAACTCATCAAATTCATTAACAAATTCATCAAAAACTAATTTATCATCTACTGATAATGATTTTTTTGATTTGTTAAAATTCGATTGGGTTAAAAATTTACCATTTTTTGTTATAAAGCGTTTTGAAACTTCGATAGATTTACCATTGAAATTATTAAATAATACGCTTATTTTTTCTAAGTAGTTTACTAAAAGCGGAGTTGAACAATTGAATGTTAATTTTAAATCTGTTTCATTTTCTGTAAAAATTTCAATAAACATTTTTTCAGTAATTGAATCAGAATAAATTATGTCGTTTTCAATCGTTGCTATATATAATTTTTTTAAAATGTTGATACTGTAATCTGATTTAAATTTGAATAGTGAATTTTTATTAGATATTGATTTATGTTCTATTTCTATATTGTATTTGTTATAAAGATATTTATAAATCTCATTTTTTGGATAAAAACACACAGGATGTATATCAACAAGTTGTTTTATATTTTCATCAATATATTTAAATGTTTTTTTTATGTAATCAAGAAATTGCTTTTCATTTTTATAGTCACTTTGAATGTAAAAGATGTCAAGTTTGCTTTTTATTCTTTTGGTCTCATTCCAAAGTAATTTATTTAATTCATCATTAAAATCTAAAGTTACTACTTCACCTTTAACGGAATCATAATATTCAATTATTCCTTTTTCATAATCTACTTTTTGGGAACTGTCTTCTATGTCGTAATGCTTAGCAATAAAATTCTCTTTTAAAAAATTAATATTTTTAAAAGTTAGTATGTTTTGCAAATCAAATAATATATTCAAACTTTCCATCTTATAACAAAAATAGAAAATGTTTCAGATATGTTTCAGTCAATAAAATAAAAAAGCCCTCACATTTCTGTGAAGGCTTTCTTTTGTTAGCTCCCCCTCTTGGGCTCGAACCAAGGACCCTCTGATTAACAGTCAGATGCTCTAACCAACTGAGCTAAGGAGGAAGATGTTATATCTTTTAAGCGGTTGCAAATATAAGGCGATTTTTATTTTTTGCAAATAAAAATTAAACTTTTTTGAAAAAATTATCGATGATGATTTCGTAGATGTCTTTTCCGAAAGTCAAGGCCATCAATGAGAGCAAGAAAATCATTCCTCCTGTTTGCACATAACCCATCGCTTTTTCGCTCAAAGTTCGTCCTGTAATCATCTCAGCAATAGTAAATAAAGCATGTCCACCATCCAAACCAGGAATTGGTAAAAGGTTCATAAAGGCTAAACCAATAGAGAACATCGCAGTAAATTTCCAAATGAATTCCCAATCCCACTCGGTTGGTAATTGACGTGTAATTCCGATTGGACTTTTTACTTGTTTATAGGCTTCTGTTTTGGGTTTTAATAATAATTTGAACTGTTTGATGTTGTATACAAACTGCGTATATGATTCTTCAATAGCTTTTGGTAAAGCTTGAACAAAATTCATGTGATTAACAATTTCAAACTGTTCAAACTCTTTTCCAGCCTGTTTCAAATATCCAAAACCTACTTTTCCTTCTTTGTCTGTTTTGGCTTTTAAAACCAACTCATTCTTGCCACGTAGAATCGTTAAAGCAATCGAATCGTTTTTATGTTTTTTTAATTCATCACTCAACACATCGTAATAAGGAGTTGGTTTTCCATTGACTCCGATTACACGATCTCCTATTTTTAAGCCCATTTTTTGGGCAGCACTTTTTGGAAGTATACTGTCTACAACAATATTTTGAATGCGTGGGCCAATAAAATTACGGCCTTCTTTTTTCAAAATATCACGCTTATTTTCATCTGTTAGTATAATAGTTTTGTTCTCGCCATTGCGATTTACAACCACTTCGGTTCCCAACAAAATATCAATGATCATGCGATTGTATTTCTCTTGGAACTGACCGTCTACACTAACAATTTTATCACCATTTTGAAATCCAGCTGATTTTCCCACATCACCAAACGACAAACCATTTTCTTGGAATTTTTCGGTAGCAATGTATTTTTGACCGTACGTACTGTATACCATAGTGTATAAAAACCAAGCTAGTAAAATGTTGACTGTAATTCCGCCCAACATTATGATTAAACGTTGCCAAGCTGGTTTTGAGCGAAACTCCCACGGTTGAGGTTCTTGCTTGAGTTGCTCGGTGTCCATGCTTTCATCAACCATTCCGGCTAATTTCACATAACCTCCAATAGGCAACCAACCAATTCCCCATTCGGTATCTTTTATTTTTTTCTTAAAAAGTGAAAAACCTGCATCCATAAATAGATAGAATTTTTCGACTTTTACTTTAAATAATTTAGCAGGTAAAAAGTGCCCAAACTCATGCAACACAACCAATATTGATAATATGAATATGATTTGAGCGATTTGTACTAATGTATCCATGTTTTGATTTGAGAGTTATAAACGCGCAAAAGTAAGGTTTTCACCTTACTTTTTTAAACTATTGTGCGAGAATACTAATTTTTTATTATTTTTTTATGAAAACTACCCTCAGAAGTTTGAATTTCTAAGAAAAGTACTCCAGTAGCTAAGTCAGCAACAGAGAAAGAATTCGAAGTTTTTGTAGCTATCAGCTGCCCTAAATTATTGTAAATTGAAACGGATTCAATGTTTACAGATGCAGGTGTTTGAATGGTAACTTCGTTAGAAGCTGGGTTTGGCGCTACAGAAATAGCTTTATCTAATTCGAAAGAGCCGTTGGATAAAACAGCGTTACTGTCTCTTGATATAATATGTTTATCAGGGTCGAAGGCTACATATACAATTTCAAAAGGAACGTTTCTAATAAACGTTTCTCCATTTACAGTATTCTCCAAAACAACGTCCATTACTTCGGCACCTGAACCATAAACTCTTACAGGAACAGGCATTTCAAAATAATCTACTGATGCATCCGATTGGGTTTGGTTTACTGTAAACATTGCTTGACCGCCGCCAATATTAGCAACAGTTATATCGTAAGTTGGATAACCTTGGTTAAAAATCCAGTCGTTAAAAAATTCATCTAATTCACCTCCATAAACCGCTTCTAAATGCCCAATAAGATCAGTAGTAACAGCGTATTTATAAGCCAAGTTGTTGTCAGCTAAATAATTTCGTAAAGCTTGAAAGAAAGCAGTATCACCCATTTTAAAACGAAGCATTTCCAACACCATAGCGCCTTTGTCATACGAAAGTCTTCCGCTAAAAATACGGTTTACATTGGTTGCTTGCGTGTCTGTTAAGTAAACATTTCCATTAGGTTGCGACGTGATATAATCAATCATATCCGATTTTTCCATTATAAAAGCATCTTCACCATCAAATTCTTCAATTACCATGGCTGCTAAATAAGTGGCAAAACCTTCGTTCAGCCAAATATCATTCCAACTCCCACAAGTTACCTTGTCTCCAAACCATTGGTGTGCCATTTCATGAGCAATTAAACCACGACTGAAGTTTTGCATAAAAGAAACCGTAGTATGTTCCATTCCACCGCCCCAGCTAAATTGCGCATGACCATATTTTTCATTTTTGAATGGATAAGGTTCAAATTGGGTAGAAAAAAAGTTCATTATCTCTGGCGTCACTGCCAATAAAGATTGAGATGAGGCAGCATTTTCAGGATAAAGATAATTCACTATAGGAAAAGTGTCAGGAGCAATTCCGGCGGTTTGATTGAATACAGTATAGTTGGTGCAAGCTATCGCTATTAAATAAGCTGGAATAGGGTAGTTGTGGTGAAAATGAGTTGTTTTATTGCCACCACTAATTACAGGTGGAGTAGTTTCAATACCATTAGCAACACTCACGTATTGTGAAGGAGCCGTAATGTATACATCAATACTGTCTATTTTGTCATTCAAATCTTGCTTACAAGGCCACCAATCTCTTGCTCCAAATGGCTCTGATAAGGTCCAAATAATAGGTGAACCAGCATGCGTACTTTGTACAAATGAATCAAAACCATTGGCAGGAGGAACACCCGAATAATTCACTTCTATAGTAGCCGAAGTACCTTGCAATTGCGTGGAAGGTAAATTAATTACTAACTCGTTATTCCCACTCTCAGAGAAAGTCAGGTTTGTTGTGCCAATTTTAACTGAACTAGCAGTCAATTGGTTAGCAAAATCAAACGTGATGGTATTCATGTTTTCCAAAGCTGTATAAGTAGTGGTCACTTTTCCAGTGATAAACTTTACCGACGGATTTAAAGTAAAATCCAGTCGATGATAGGTTATGTCGTAGTTTAAAGTATTCGGATTTACTTGTACTGAAAAAGTATTGGCTGCCGATTTCATCTCAGCTTCAGCCAATTGCATTCTTTCCTCACGGCGACTTTGGGCAAAAGCAGCACTTAAGGATAATAAAAGCAGAATTAAGTAGGGTTTTTTCATAGGAGATAAAATTTTTGCGAATATAGTAAAATGTTTGACAAATTAATACTAAACATTTGCTAAAACTAGGGTAAAACGTTGTGAATGATTGAATTAATTGACCTGATTAAACTGACAATTTGTTTACCAAATTCGAAATCAATTCCTTAAATTTGCAACCTTAAATTCATTAAAAGTCATGTTACAATTAAGCGTTATTAGAGAAAACAAGGAAAATGTTATTAAAGCATTAGCCAAAAAGCACATGGATGCCAGAGCTATTGTGGAAGAAGTAATTCAGTTGGATGAAAACCGCCGAAGCACTCAAGTAGAATTAGACAACACCTTAGCCGAATCTAATAAACTGTCCAAAGACATTGGCGAAATGATGAAAAACGGCGAAAAAGCCAAAGCTGAAATTCTGAAACAAAAAACGGTTCAATTGAAGGAGAGAAGCAAAGAACTTTCGGAAAAACTAGACGTTTTCGCTACTGATTTACAACAAAAAATGTACTTATTACCCAATCTTCCAGCAGAGATTGTTCCTGAAGGGAAAACTCCCGAAGAAAATTTGAATGTTTTTCAAGAAGGCGATGTTCCTGTTTTGCACGAAGGCGCATTGCCACATTGGGATTTAGTAAAAAAATACGACATCATTGATTTTGAATTAGGTGTAAAAATTACTGGTGCTGGTTTCCCAGTTTACAAAGGAAAAGGAGCCAAATTGCAACGCGCTCTGATTTCGTATTTCTTAGATAAAAATACCGATGCAGGTTACCAAGAATACCAAGTGCCGCATTTGGTCAATGAAGCCTCAGGTTTTGGTACAGGTCAATTGCCCGATAAAGAAGGTCAAATGTACCACGTAGGTTTAGATGATTTGTATTTGATTCCGACGGCAGAAGTTCCGGTTACGAATATTTTTAGAGATGTAATTCTAAACGAAAACGAATTGCCCGTTTTGTGTACGGGTTATACACCATGTTTCCGTAGAGAAGCAGGTTCGTATGGTGCACACGTTCGAGGGTTGAACCGTTTGCATCAATTTGATAAAGTAGAAATCGTTCGCATCGAACATCCTGATAAATCCTACGAAGCTTTAGACGGAATGGTTGAACATGTGAAAAACATCATGCGTGAACTGAAATTACCGTTCCGAATATTGCGTTTGTGTGGTGGTGATATGAGTTTTGCATCGGCGTTGACGTATGATTTTGAAGTGTTTTCAACAGCACAAGATCGTTGGTTGGAAATCAGTTCAGTGTCCAATTTTGAAACTTTCCAAGCGAATCGTTTGAAATTGCGTTTCCGTGATAAAGAAGGTAAAAACCAACTGGCACATACGTTAAACGGAAGTTCGTTAGCTTTGCCAAGAGTGATGGCGGGAATCATCGAAAATTACCAAACGCCAGAAGGAATTGTAGTGCCTGAAGTACTTCGCAAGTACACCGGATTTGATATCATCAACTAAAAGTTAATCTTACTCTAAATAATGTACTAAATTGGCACAAAATGTGTTATTTTAGTACATTGTTTTTTAATACGATATAGAATGAAAAAACTTTTTTCGCTACTGTTTTTGTTTTCACTGCTTTTGGTTCGCGCGCAAAACGAACAATTAGCAGCCAATTATTTTGATAGAGGCGAATTTGAAAAAGCACTCCTCAACTACGAGGATTTACTCAAAACACAACCTGGAAATTTTAATTATTTCTATCGAGTAATTGAATGTTATCAGCAATTACAACAATACGAAAAGGCCGAAAAAGCATTGGTAGAACGTATTAACAAATTCAAACAAGGCGGTTCAATCGTTGAATTAGGCTACAATTACCAACTGCAAAAAGACCAAAACAAAGCCAACAAATACTACGATGACGCTATCGAAAAAATCAACAAAACACCAGCCGAAGTGTATGGTATTGCATACCAATTTGAGAAAAGGGGTTTGATTGATTATGCGTTAAAAGCCTATCAACTAGCCTTGCAAAAAGAACCCAATTTCAAGTTTAATTACCAAATGGCATTGCTTTATGGCCAAAAAGGCGATTTAGATATGATGATTGAAAAGTTTTTGGAAGACTCTTACAGTAATCCGCAGAATTTAATCATGATTCAAAACCAATTGGCGCGATTCATGACTGAAGATAGTAGCATAACGTTTAATGATTTGCTGAAAAAAGCACTACTCACTCGCGTTCAAAAATCACAAGATGTATTTTGGAATCAATATTTGAGTTGGTATTACACCCAAATGAAAGAATACGGAAAAGCATTCATTCAAGAAAAAGCTATCTATAAGCGCAATCCTGATACTTTTGCCAATATTGTCAATTTAGCGCAATTAGCTATCGAAGAAGATGAACCTGAAGTTGCCAAAGAAATATTAGAATTTGTACTCGCTAATACCCAAGATTTGGATTTGCAAATCCAATCACACGCCTATTTAATGCAACTCAAAATAGATCATGCTACTGAAAAAGACTATGCTTCTATTGATAGCGAATTGGATAATTTGATCAAAGAATTTGGTGTAAGTCCGTTTAGTTTGGCCTTACTCAAAATCAAAGCTCATTTTGCGACTTTCCAGCTCAAAAATCCTGAACTTGGTAAACAGATTCTAAAAAACACGTTGGAAATGCCTTTGGACAAATATCAAGTAGCCGAAATCAAAATGGAGTTAGGTGAAACCTTGCTTTTTGAAGAAAAATTCAACCAAGCTTTAATCTATTTTTCACAGGTTGAAACCGATATGCATAACGATGTGTTGGGTCAAGAAGCGAGTTTCAAAACTGCTAAAACAAGTTATTTTAAAAACGATTTTCAATGGGCAAATCACCAGTTGAAAGTGCTTAAATCTGCTTCTACACAACTCATTGCCAACGATGCACTCGATTTGTTTTTGTTGATTTCAGACAACACAGTTGAAGATTCAACGCAAGTCGCTCTGAAGAAATTTGCACGTGCTGATTTCCTTCTTTTTCAGAAAAAAATACCCGATGCGTTGGCCGCTTTTCAAGCCATTTTAAAAGAACACAAAGGCGAACCAATTGAACCTGTTGCCTTGTTGAGAATTGGAAAAATGTACGAAGCACAAAACGATTTCACTTCGGCGTTGAGTCAATATAAACAAATTTTAGACAACCATAAAGAATGCATTTATATTGACGAAGCCTTGTATTTTTCGGCCGAAATTTATTATCAACTCAAAGATTTTGACAATGCAAAACCACTATACGAAGCTCTAATTATGAACCACGAAGACAGTATTTATTTCGTCAATGCGCAGAAGAAGTATAGGCAATTGCGGGGTGATAAAGATATTTAGCAATGTCAATGACAATATCAAAAATCAATTTCAATGATTTTGCTGATTTCTTAAATTTTTTAAATCAGCGTTTAAAAATAATAAGTTTGCATTTAGATATAACAAACAAAAAATGATTTTATACAACGTTACCATCAACATCCACGAAAGTGTCCACGATCAATGGATGAATTGGATGCAAACCAAACACATCAATGACGTTTTAGCTACAGGGAAATTCACCTCCGCTCGAATGGTCAAAGTTTTGGTCGACGAAGAAATGGGCGGAATTACCTACGCTATTCAATACACTACCGATAGTAAAGAAACGCTACAACGCTATTATGATGAAGATTCAGCTCGATTGCGTGAAGAAGGTGCTCGACTTTTTGGCGACAAAATGTTAGCTTTCAGAACCGAACTCGAAATGATATCGGAGTTTTTTCATACGAATTAGTAGATTCATTTTAATAAGTAAACAACTTTAGCGACTTTGCGGTAAAAAATCGAATACTAAAAAACAAAAGAGATTGCTTCGTTTCCCGAAAATTGGGACAAGCTCTCGCAATAACCATGGAAAAAGTAAAAGCCAAAAAACACCTCGGTCAGCATTTCCTCACCGACGAAAGCATTGCCCAACAAATTGCCGACACGTTGGGTTTGGAAGGGTATGAAAACGTACTCGAAATCGGTCCTGGAATGGGCGTTTTGACCAAATATTTGCTCGACAAACCTACAACAACTTATGTCATCGAAATCGACAATGAATCGGTGGATTATTTGAACGCGCATTACCCAAAATTACATGGAAAAATCATCTCTAAAGATTTTCTCAAATACAACATCAACGAAGTTTTTGAAGGCAAACCGTTTGCAATAATTGGCAATTTTCCTTACAATATTTCCTCTCAAATTGTGTTTCGTGCACTAGAATTACGCAATCAGATTCCTGAATTCTCTGGCATGTTTCAAAAAGAAGTAGCCGAACGCATTTGTTCTAAAAAAGGAAGCAAAGTCTACGGAATTCTATCGGTGTTAACCCAAGCATTTTATGAAGCTGAATATCTTTTTACCGTTCATGAAAATGTATTCAATCCGCCGCCCAAAGTCAAATCGGGCGTTCTTCGCTTACGCAGAAAAGCCAATTTCAACTTGCCTTGCGATGAAAAAATGTTCTTTACTGTGGTAAAAACGGCTTTTCAACAACGCCGAAAAACATTGCGAAATAGCTTAAAATCGTTTCAATTGGCTGATAATTTAAAAGAAGATAGTATCTTTGACCTCCGACCAGAACAACTTTCGGTAGAACAATTCATTGAACTTACTCAAAAAATAGAAGCCAATGCAATTTAAAATCAGCAAAGAACTTTTAGAGCAAATCGAGCAACTCATTCATGCCAAGAACGATAAGGAATTGGAAGTGTTATTGAACGACTTGCACCATGCTGATATTGCCGAAATTTTTGAAGAACTCGATATTGCTGAGGCTACGTATGTTTTTAAAATTCTTGATAGCGAGAAAACAGCCGAAATTTTATTAGAATTAGAAGAAGATATTCGTGAAAAAATTCTTCGCGCATTGTCGCCCAAAGAAATTGCCGAAGAGCTCGACGAATTAGATACTGACGACGCAGCTGACATCATCGCCGAACTTCCCGAAAGTAAAAAAGAAGAAGTAATCTCCGAGCTCGAAGACGTTGAACACGCCAAAGATATTGTTGATTTATTGCGCTACGACGAAGATACGGCTGGTGGTTTGATGGGAAAAGAGTTAGTAAAAGTCAACGAAAATTGGAATGTTTTGACCTGTGTCAAAGAAATGCGCATCCAAGCTGAACACGTTACACGCGTTCATTCGATTTATGTGGTCGACGACGAAAACCGTCTCAAAGGCCGTTTGTCGCTCAAAGATTTACTCACAACTTCTACCAAAACGCCTATTAGCGAAGTCTACATCAAAAAAGTAGATTCCGTACGTGTAAATACTTCCAATGTTGAAGTAGCGCGCATCATGCAAAAATACGACTTAGAAGCCATCCCAGTTGTAGACGAAATGGGACGACTCGTTGGTCGCATCACCATCGACGATATCGTAGATGTAATCAAAGAAGAAGCCGACAAAGATTACCAGTTGGCAGCAGGTATCTCGCAAGACGTAGAAGCCGATGACAGCATCATCGAACTCACCAAAGCACGTTTGCCTTGGCTGGTTTTGGCTCTTTTTGGAGGTTTCATCAGCGTTACTTTACTAGAAGGTTTTCAAGGCGCCATGCAGTTTCACAAAGAATTGTTTTTCTTCACACCGCTTATCGCCGCGATGGCTGGAAATGTAGGCGTACAATCGTCAGCAATCATTGTGCAAGGTTTGGCCAATCACAGCATCAGCGGAACCATCGTCAACCGATTGCTAAAAGAAATTTCGCTGAGTTTATTCAATGGCTTAATTCTAGCTACGGTACTATTCCTCGGCAGTCATTTTTTATTGGGTGTTGATTCTAAAATAGGTATTATCGTAACCATCGCTTTGGTTTCTGTGATTGTTATTGCGTCGCTTATTGGTACATCAATTCCACTTATTTTAGATAAATTTGGTATCGATCCAGCTTTGGCAACTGGACCATTCATTACCACTAGCAATGATATTTGCGGTATCTTAATCTACTTTTCTATTGCTAAGTTAATTCTTGGTTTTTAGAAGCAGTTATCTTCCTTTTCATCACAACATTCGTCCCGCTTTCGTCAGTCGCTTTGACTTGTTTAGCCAACAAGTCAAGAGCTCCAACAATGACTCAATCGGGGCTAAAATAGAAATCTGTCTTCCTAACAGGTTTCCAAAAAAAATAATTACCTTTAACCAACAAATCTTTGCGAACTTTGTGTATTCCGCTAGCTATCGGAATTGCGCCTTTGCGGTAAAAAAAATGAAAGACATCAAAATCCTCCACATCGATTCTAATCATCCACTGCTTTGGGAACAACTTGAAAAAGCCGGTTTCCAAAACGAAGCCGATTTTACGTCTACCAAAGAAGAAGTAGAAGCCAAAATTCACAACTACCACGGAATCGTTATTCGCAGTCGTTTTAAAATTGACAAAACCTTTCTCGATAAAGCCACCAATTTACAATTCATCGCTCGTGTTGGCGCTGGTTTAGAAAGCATTGATTGCGATTATGCCGAACAAAAAGGCGTTCATCTCATCGCCGCACCCGAAGGCAATCGAAACGCAGTAGGCGAACACGCACTCGGAATGTTGTTATCGCTCCTAAACAAACTCAATCGCGCCGATCGATTGGTACGCGAAGGAAAATGGATACGCGAAGGCAATCGAGGCCACGAACTCGAAGGCAAAACCGTCGGTATCATCGGTTACGGAAACATGGGAAAATCATTCGCCAAAAAATTACGCGGATTTGATGTTGAGGTAATCTTTCACGATATTCTTCCCAACATTGAAGACGAAAATGCCAAACAAGTTTCACTTTCTGAACTCCAACAAAAAGCCGACGTTTTAAGCTTGCATTTGCCTTGGACAACAGAAACCGACAAAATGGTAAACACACAATTCATCAATTCGTTTGCCAAACCGTTTTGGTTCATCAACACTTCTCGCGGTAAAAATGTAGTTACCGACGATTTGGTTGAAGCATTAAAATCTGGAAAAATTTTAGGCGCAGGACTAGACGTGTTGGAATACGAAAAACTTTCGTTCGAAAATTTATTCATCGACAGTGAAAAACCAGCTGCATTTGAGTATTTACTACATGCCGAAAATGTACTGCTGACGCCACATATTGCGGGTTGGACGTATGAAAGTCACGCTAAATTAGCACAAACTATAGTAGATAAAATCATACTTAAGTATGAGTAAGTTGCATTAAAATTGTATTTTATTTACACCATCTTAAATAAAAATCGAATCATTAATCCTTGCGAACTTTGCGCTTAATACTTGGTTTGACTGAGAACTTTGCGCACTTTGCGGTTAAAACAACAATTATGAGTAAAGACATTACAAGAGTAACAGGAATTGGTGGTGTTTTCTTCAAAAGCGAAAACCCAAAACAAATGAATGAATGGTACAAAACACACCTCGGAATTCCAGTTGGCGATTACGGTTGGTCGTTCGAATGGAAAGACAAAGACGGAAACGATGGTATGACGCAATGGTCAACTTTTGACGCCAATACCAAGTATTTCAATCCTAGCGAAAAATCATTTATGATGAATTATCGTGTTGACAATTTAGAAGCTTTACTAGAAGCGTTAAAAGAAGAAGGCGTTACCATTGTAGGCGAAATGGAAACCTACGATTACGGTAAATTTGGTTGGATTTTAGATCCTGAAGGAAATAAAATTGAACTTTGGGAACCTAGATAAAAGAGATTTGTTTAATTTGAATCAATGAGATGTTTATTTATTAAACCGTTGTTTAATTAAATTTAAAACAATCACTCATCATTATAAACAAAAAGCGTTCACTAAGTGAACGCTTTTTGTTTATGAATTAAATGATTTATTAGCCTCTTTATTTTTTAATAAACTTTTTAACCGTTGAAATGTTCTCTGAAGTAAACGTTATAAAATATATTCCCGATTGCAAATCGGAAATATCTATTACTTCTGTCACAGAACTATCAATTAAATGCATTATTTGTTTTCCGCTAATGTCTATTATTGAAATAGATGAAACTTTATTTTTATTAGGATTTGAATAACTAATAGTGTTTTCAGCAGGACTTGGATAAACAAAGAAATTGTTATTTATGATAAAGTCTTCATCATTTAAGGACAAACCACTAGTGGACGAAGCAATCAATGTATATTCTTGAGAACCTGCTTGCAATGTGTTTTTGTGATTTACTTGTATTGTATAGGTTCCAGGTTCTGCATTGAAAATTTCAATTTTTTCAGTATTGTCGGCATTGTTATCACTGGTATTTGTAGCAGCTGCACTAGGATTTATTGGGTCTAATTTCCATGGATAATAGGTTGTGCCATCTTTAATCACTTTCAAATCAAGATTGTTAACTAGTCTAGGTGTTCTATTATCAAGAGCTGTTCCATTTGAACTACCCGCAGGATCAGTCCACGATATAGTTACTTTGATGTTTTGTGGGGAATTTATCGTAATTGGTCGTGTGTAGGTTTCACCATCATTTAAAGTCCTTTCATCAAGAATAACATTATTCCCTTTTCCAGAAATTAATCTTGCTGCTTCATAACCATCCGCCAAACCCCAACCAAATTCATAATCTGGACCAACATTTTGTCCAGCTTCTCTTGTAGAATGAAAAAGTACGCCTCTAGCAGAAGCAGATTTCATATAGGATGAAGGATTCAAATTATTGTAATGTTTTTGCAACAATAATAGTAAGCCCGTAATAGCTGGTGTAGCCATTGAGGTTCCAGACAATACAACAAAGCTATTATTAGAAACAGAATTACAAGAGTTAACATCAACACCAACCGCTGCAATATCTGGTTTTATTCGACCATCATCTGTTGGACCGTAATTACTAAAATTAGACATTATTACGTCAGAAGCAGATGTATAATTTTGGACGTTTTCTACAGCAGCAACGGTAATAACGTTCTTTGCATTAGACAAACCAACAAGTAAATCATATCCAAATTTATTAACAACTTGTGGAATACTAAAATTGCTTCTATCATTCATAGCACATTTTACAACTTGATAATAGGGATACGTGTGCATTAAATCATCCAACATAGCAGTTTGAGTAGAGTAACTTCCAAAAGAGTAAACAGGTGTTTCACTTGCAATCGCTCCATAAGAATGATTAGAAACCAAGTACCCATTAGAAGCAAAAGTGAGCATTTCGCTTAGGTCTGAGTTCCAATCATGCGTTAATGCATTTGCTTGATAGGCACATCCTCTTCTTGAAGAATTTATTACACCTTGTGCAATAATTGTTCCTGTAACATGAGTTGCATGCTGACTTAAACTAGTGCCACTGTCATTTACTGTAACCCTGTTTGTAAATTCAAAATGTGTGCTTCTTACCATTCCACCATCCCAAACTCCTGCTGTCATTCCAGAACCTGTAACATTTAAACCTAAGCTTCCGCCAGGATAAAGAGCATTGCCTCTTATTGTTGCTACGGCATTGGCATTGCTTTCACTATAAAAGACAGGTACACCATCTATTATTCCTTGTAAAGAAAAAGGATTTGAAATTTCATTTCGATGGGTAGATAAATAATCTTCAATGAGCTTTTTTTGGTTTTCAGCAAAATCAAAAAAAGTATTTCTCAAGGATTCAACTTTATTAGGGTTGGAGTACTTAATTATTTGATTTCTTTCGGCTTGATTTTGACCAACAGCAATAGCTGAAAAAAGTAGTAAACAAGATATTAATCTGTAATTCATAGCGTGAAATTTTATTTTGCAACTAAAGTAATAAAACTACAATGTAAAATCAAAAAAAATTACTAATTGATAAATTTTTGTGTTATTATTTGTTTCGTTTCGAATAAATGCTTTTTTGAAGTTATCATGATAAAGGAGTTGGTGTTAATGGTCATTATAGTATAAAAGTATAAGGTTATAATTACGTTAAATTTGGTTGGATTTTAGCTCCTGAAGGAAATAAAATTGAACTTTGGGAACCAATGGGATAATTTTATATTAATAAATTTTATACTTTTATAATCTAACCAAAAAAATAGCAATCAGATGGAAGTAATACCACCAACAGAAGAATGGAACAAAAACAACAATATTCCCGTATTTAAAGTTGACCCAATCATTGTATTATTATTAAGTTTTATCACTTGCGGACTGTATTTAATTTACTGGAATATAAAAATTGCTGAGGTTTTGAATGCAGTTGCCGAAAGAGAAATTATTTCTACACCAGTGGCTGTTTTTGCAGGATGTTGTTTACCAGTTAATTTGTATTTTTATTACGTTGCAGGTAAAGAAGGTATGCCAAAAGTATATCAATTAACAGGCGAATTACAAAAAGACCAATCAACGTTATTGTTGGTTTTAGGGTTGTTTTTTCCTTTTGCGGCAGCAATGATTGTACAAGGAGATATTAATAGACTTTACAAATAGAAAAAAGAATTAAATATAAAACTTACGGTATTATTGGTGCTTTTCTAACACTGATAATACCGTTTTTTTTAATGTTAACCAACCACAATGATCATCTAAAGTCGGATCAATCTTTATGTCCATTCAAAGCTTTGTCGGGAATGCCGTGTCCATCGTGTGGAATCACCAAATCAATGGTCTATTTCTACGAAGGGAATCTATTGAAAAGCATTGAGTACCATGTTTTAGGTCCGTTTGTCATTGCTTTTTGCGTTTTTGTAATTGTATTGTTTATAGTTGAGTTAAAAACAAAAAAAAATTACTTTCAAAACTACTTATACAATAAAAAACTAGCCTACGGATTAGCCATTTTTTTGATTATTTACCACAGCGTGCGGTTGTTTTATTTTCTTCTAAATAACTCTTTTGATGAGATTCTAAAAGAATCTATTTGGAGGTAATATTATCCTTTTTCCTTTCGTTCCAATTCAGCTTGAAACTCTTCCATGACTGGTTTTACGGTGCTTTCGGGTAAATCAGCAATTCGAATGTACATTAATCCGTCAATAGCATTGTTGAATTTTGGGTCAACGTTAAACGCAATTACGCGTGCATTTTGCTTGATGTATTTTTTAATCAGAACGGGCAAACGCAAAATTCCTGGTTCGATTTCGTCAATAATTTTATCAAATTTATTCAAATCGGCTTCGGCTTCGTTAAACACAAAATCTTTGTCCGCATCTTTCAACTTTACTTTGTATTCCTTTTTCGGATGAATGTACTGCGCCACATACGGATCGTAGTAATGCGACTTCATGAACTCAATCATAATCGATTTTGAAAATTCAGTAAATTGATTACTAATACTCACACCACCAATTAAATATTTGTGTTCAGGATGACGTAAAGTCGTATGTACAATTCCTTTCCAAAGCAAAAATAAAGGCATCGGTTTTTGTTGGTATTCTTTGCAAATAAACGCACGACCCATTTCAATCGATTGGTGCATCATATCGTACAATTCGGGTTCAAATCGGAATAAATCGGTCAAATAAAACCCTTCAATGCCGTATTTTGGGTAAATTTCAGAACCCAATCCCATTCGGTAAGCGCCAGCAATTTGTTGCGAATCATCGTCCCACAAAAACATATGATGGTAATAGTTGTCGCATTCGTCAAGGTCAATCGCTTCATTGGTTCCTTCACCCACTTCTCGAAAGGTAATTTCACGCAAACGTCCAATCTCATGTAAAATATTCGGAATTTTATCGGCAGTTACCAAAAAAACAGAGTAATTTTTACTTTGCAACAAGCGATAATCTTCTTTTTTAATCAGTTCAATTTCTTCTAAAATCTTATCGTGATTGGCAGGTTTGGCAATTTGCTTCTGACTTTTCGGAAGTTTTAAATTCGGTACTGACAACAACTTTTCTTCGTCGTCAAACGAATTAGATAACATATAGGTTTTCTTCCTTAAAAACTCAGAGTATTCCTCTAAACTTTGATGCTCGTTTTGCTCGTTGACCGAAATAGGTTTTCCAATACGAACCTTGATTATGCGGTCTTTTTGAGTCAATAATTCCGATGGTAATTTCGCGGTGCGAAGCGTATCATTAATAGTAGACAAAAAGTAAAACAACTTACTATTCTTAGCATGAAAATAAATTGGAACTACAGGAACTTGGGCTTTTCGAATCACTTTGATTGCGCCTTCTTCCCAAGGTTTGTCGACCATTAATTTCCCGTCTTTATAAGTAGAAACTTCGCCAGCAGGAAACATGCCCAATGGTTTTCCATCGCTCAAATGACGTAAGGTTTCCTTAATTCCAATCACACTCGATTTGGCGTCTTTGTGATTTTCAAACGGATTCACAGGCATGATATACGGTTTCATCGGCTCAATGCGATGCAACAAAAAGTTGGCGATAATCTTAAAATTGGGCTCGCGCTCCAACATCAATTTCAATAGCAAAATGCCGTCAATTCCACCCAATGGATGATTGGAAATCGTGATGTAAGCGCCGTCTTTGGGTAATCGTTTTAAATCTTCTTCTGGAATTTCAAACTTAATTTGAAACTCATCCAAAATGGCATTCAAAAACTCAATTTCGCTCAAATGTTTGTTACGGTCGTAGATTTTGTTCAAGGTAGAAATCTTCAAAACCTTCATCAGTAACCAACCCGAAAATGTGCCAAAAACGCCATATTTATCGGCATTGATCGCTTTGGCAACTTCTTTGGCAGTAACTAAACCCATGTATAATTTTGTTTATAGAGCAAAAAACAAAGATAACAATTCAATTGGTTTTTATTCCAAAAAATAATTCAAAAAATCCTGTTAAAGATTGGTCTTTGGTTTTTTTTCTCCAATTGTTTTTGGCTATTTTTGAAAAACTTAAAAAATCATGCGAATCATCTCCTATAATGTAAACGGAATCCGCGCGGCTATTAGCAAAGGATTTCTCGATTGGTTACAACAAGCCAACCCCGATATTATCTGCCTTCAGGAAATAAAAGCCCAAGAAGATCAAATTCCAGTTATGGAAGTTACAGCAGCAGGTTATCCATACCAATATTATTTTCCAGCACAAAAAAAAGGCTATAGTGGTGTAGCCATTTTATCGAAAATTGAGCCTAAAAATGTGGTTTTCGGAACCGGAATCGAGCACATGGATTACGAAGGTAGAAATGTGCGCCTCGATTTTGAAACCTTTTCGGTGATGAGTTTGTACTTGCCATCAGGAACCAACATCGATCGATTGGAACATAAATTCATGTACATGGACGACTTTCAAAAGTACATCGACAACCTCAAAAACGAAATTCCGAATCTTATCATTTGTGGCGATTACAACATTTGTCACGAAGCAATCGATATTCACGACCCGATTAGAAACGCCACTGTTTCTGGTTTTTTGCCTGTTGAACGCGCTTGGCTCGACCGATTTATGAAAAGTGGTTTTATCGATACGTTTCGTTTGTTCAACAAAGAGCCACACAATTACAGTTGGTGGAGTTACCGAGCCAATGCCAGAAACAACAACAAAGGCTGGAGAATCGACTACTGTTTGGCCAGCGAACCTTTAAAAGAACGTTTGACTCGCGCCGTCATTTTGCCCGAAGCCAAGCATTCTGATCATTGCCCCGTTTTGGTCGAATTGGATTAGAAGCTAATCGCGCTGTACGTTCCACTCTTTGGTCCAAAAATGGGTTTTTCTAACCTCAAAAAGAGCTTCCGTTGGTCGCTTTTTTGAGCTAACAAAAACTACCATTTTTTAGCCCAAAGGAGTTCCACTGCCATCACGGCTAGGGCTTTAGTAGTGCTAAGAGAATGTCAATAACAATGTCAATAACAATATTTTTCATCAGATGAATTACCCTTTTGATGCTTTAATTTTGAAACAACTCAAAAAATAAACAACCTATGATTAAAAAAATTTCCCTCGGATTACTAATACTAGCGCTTTCTACCTCATGCGTTTCTAAAAAAATATACAACGATTTAGAAAATAAATTCGCCGAATTAAAAAAGGAAAACCGAAAACTAGAAGACAGTAATTCTGAATTGACCAAAGCCAAAACCAAATTAGAAAACGATGGAACGGCTTTAAAATCGGAATACGACAAATTAAAAGCCGAACGAGATAAGCTATTGGCTGATTACACTGCATCTCAAAAAAGTTTAAAAACCATTCAAGATTCGTACAATGCTTTAGAAAAAGACAGCAATGAAGCACTGTCATCTAACATCAATAAAAACCGTGAATTGTTGGCGCAATTGGAAGCCAAAGAAAAAGCATTAACCGCTGAGCAAGAACGCTTAAACAAATTGAAAAAAGACTTAGAGTCGAGTTCACAACGCTTAAGCGAACTAGAAGCAATGATTGCCGAAAAAGAAGCGGGAATGAAAAAGTTAAAAGACAATTTGTCAAAAGCGTTGAATGCCTTTGAAGGAAAAGGTTTGACGATTGAACAAAAAAACGGAAAAGTGTACGTTTCTATGGAAAACAAATTGTTATTCCAAACCGGAAGTTGGGCTGTTGGTGTTGAAGGAAAGAAAGCCGTAGTTGAATTAGGAAAAGTATTAGCTCAAAATCCTGATATTTCGGTACTTATTGAAGGTCACACGGACAACGATAAAATTTTAGGCAACATTGGTGGCGGAATAGAAAGCAACTGGGATTTATCGACCAAAAGAGCCACAGCGATTGTGAATATTTTAACCGAAATTCAAGGCATTAAAAAAGACAATTTAACTGCTGCTGGTCGTGGTGAATTTGCTCCTATAATGACCAACGACACTCCAGAAGGAAAAGCTAAAAACCGCAGAATCGAAATTATTTTGACTCCAAAATTGGACGAAATTTCGAAAATGTTGAATGAATTATAAAAAAGTAACTGAGATACTGAGTGTCTGAGAATAAAACTCAGTCAATCCGCTACTCAGTTTCTCCGCACCCAAAAAATGAATTACACTTTACTTCCCAATACCAACACCAAAATCAGTACGGTTTGCCTAGGAACCATGACTTTTGGTAACCAAAATTCAGAGGCTGAAGCGCACGCACAATTGGATTATGCGGTTGAACGCGGCATCAATTTTATCGACACAGCCGAAATGTATCCTATTGGCGGAAACGCAAAAATATTTGGTAGTACAGAACGTTATATTGGAAGTTGGCTGCACAAAATCGGTCCATCAGAACGCGAGAAATTGGTCGTTGCTACTAAAATTGCAGGACCGAATCGCGGCATGGAATACATTCGTCAACCGCTCGATTTTTCCAAAAAAAGTATTCACGAAGCAGTAGAATTGAGTTTGAAAAACCTGCAAACCGATTATATTGATTTGTACCAAATGCATTGGCCCGAGCGTGTGATGAACATGTTTGGCAAACGCGGTATAACCGAAATTGATACCCAATGGCAAGACAATTTTTTTGAAGTTTTGTCGGTATATGATGGATTAATCAAAGAAGGAAAAATCAAATACATTGGCGTTTCTAACGAAAATCCGTATGGCGTGATGCGTTTTTTAAACGAAAGCGAAAAACACCATTTACCGCGAATTGTGTCGATTCAAAATCCGTATTCGTTGTTAAACCGTTTGTTTGAAGTAGGTTTATCTGAAATTTGCATGCGCGAAAATGTGGGTTTGTTGGCCTATTCACCATTAGGATTTGGGTTTTTGTCAGGAAAATATTTGAATGGATTTCCAGAAAATTCTCGTCTGAAATTATTTCCCAATTTTATCCGTTACACGAATGAAAACTGTTACAAAGCGACTCATTTGTATAAACAATTGGCAGAAGATAATGGTATGACATTGGTTCAATTGGCAGAAGCTTTTGTACACCAACAGTCGTTTGTAACCTCTACAATTATTGGCGCGACTTCATTAACGCAATTGAAGGAAAATATTGATGCTTTTGCTGTTGTTTTATCAAAAGAAATTTTGGCTGAAATCGAAAAAATTCAGGAGTTACATCCAAATCCAGCGCCTTGATGTAGTGTTCAGTGTTCAGTCTCAGTGTTCAGTGCTCAGTAAATTTATTACTGAATAATGCAACTAGATATTGTGACTGAACACTAATTTATTCTACCACCAATTTACTAGTGTACTTGTCTCCATTTGAATCCATTATCGAAACAATATACATTCCTGATGAGAGGTTTTCAATTCCGATAGTGTTTTCAGTACTGTTGTTGAATGGTTGTAACACTAACAATTTGCCTGTTAAGTCAAATACTTCAACAGTATTGGCTTGAAGATTTGAGGTGTTTTTGATAGTAAAAGTATTTTTTGCAGGGTTGGGAGACATTGTAAATCCTGCTTTTTCAAATTCAGAAATAGTTAAACTGGTGTCTATTATTTTATACACAATGCTACCGTTGGTTAGATATAATTCGCCATCTTTGTCTTCTCCAAAAGAAGTAACAAAATTGGCTCCAGTCAAATTAGGAGAGTTGGTAATTACACCTGTTGTTCCATTAACATAGCTTAAACGATTTAAGCAATAATCAGCAAAAAAATATTTATTTTGAAAATTAGGATAGGTTGTGCCAGTATAAAAATAACCACCAGTTATCGAACAGCCACTAGTTCCAGAGTGAGTGTACTGAGCAAGTGGTGCAACCATTGTTGATTGAGCCGCACATCCAGAAGTATTATAAGCAGCAGTTCCTTCATAACAACGCCATCCAAAATTTAATCCAGTATTGGGTAGTGGACTCGCAATTTTATTGATTTCTTCCACTTCATTTTGACCCACATCACCAATCCACAAATCGCCATTTAATCGATTGAATGAAAATTTCCAAGGATTACGAACTCCATAAGCCCAAATTTCCTCTTTTCCGGTTTGACCAACATAAGGATTGGTTGGTGGAATTCCGTAATTTAAAGGAGCTACTGGATTATCAACATCAATACGAAGCATTTTGCCTAAATAAATTCGAGAAGGGTTCGATGCCACGCTAGTATGTGTCAAACTCAAGTTTTGAGCGTAGCCTTGTGGATCGCCACCACTTCCGCCATCGCCCATACCAATGTACAAATAACCATCGGGACCAAATTTTAAAGAACCACCATTGTGATTAGAAAACGGTTGATTAATGGTCATTAAAATGGTTCCAGCGGTATTGGCTATGTCTGGGTTTGCACTTACAGCATAACGTGCAATTACTGTGTTTCCTGAAGTATTGGTGTAATTTACAAAAAAAAGTCCGTTGGTCGCATAGTTAGGATGAAAAGCCAAGCCAAGTAATCCTCTTTCACTTCCAGTGCTAATTAAGGTGGACAAATTCAAAAAAGGCGTTGCGTTTACAGTTCCATTAGAGTTAACAATTCGAATTAAACCTCCTTGTTGTACAACAAATAAACGTGAATCATTGGCAGGATGAGCGATTTCTACCGCACTCGAAAAACCAGTTGCAAACTGTTGTAATCCAATTGTTTGCGAGTTGATTGACAATGAAAATAGCATTGCGCTAAAAAGTAATAGTTTTTTCATAGCATTGAAATTAAGTAGTTTTAGTTGTGGTAAATTTAGCAAATTTTATCAAACGTATTCAATACTAATTCGTTAAAAAACAAAACATCCTAAAATCAATGACTTTAGGATGCCTGAGTTAGGTTACAAATTATCAATTATCTTATCTTTGGGATACTTGACTTTGTAACTTATCCTTATTTTCTTTGTTTCGTTTGAGGCGAGCTTGAGTTCCCAAGTAAGAACACCAGTTTCAGTGTTTACTTTGGCTTTTCCATCGTCCAAAAGTTCAACTGTAATGTCTTTGTCGGTACTCAGAGGATATTGGTCTTTTAATAATAAAAACACTTCTTCTTTTTTATTATTACGAACAGTTAAATCGTAGGTAAATACTTGTTCTTTATAGGATGATAAAAATTTAGTCCCCGATTTATCCACTACTTTTTCACGTTTGATGGAGATTTTTTTGTCTCTTCCCATACTCAAATTCAAGGTGTCTGAAGTTTGATTTGGATTGATGTTGGTTTTGCCTACGTACATTCCTTCAAAAATGATATTGGCTTCGCCTGGCAATAAATTGTATTTCGAGTAATCGCTAATTTCAGCCAATAAAAACGCTTCTTTTTCGGCTTTTGGAACGGCGTAATATTTGTACGAAGCGGGTAATTTGATTTCTTTCAACGCCACACTGTGCACTTTTCCGTTGGATAAAATGTCGTACGGAATATCAATATCAAACGATACGTTGAGTTGGTTTTCGTTGACTTGGGTGTAGTTGGAGATGGAAGAAGGTGCTTCCTTTATATCTCTCTTGAAATATCCCATGTTTGTAACTACTTCCTCAGCTTTGATTCCAGCTGCTCTACCTTGAATTTGATTGTAAACGGAACTATCATTATCGTACTCAAAGGGAATAGCATATCGCAAAAACCATGCATTTAAAATTGGCGCTTGATTGTTTTGGTTGGGATTGCCACTCGACAAAGTAAGTTTTACTTTTTTCCAGTCAATTCCAGAATTTTGCACCACTTGTGCTTTGTACATCATATTGATTGGGTCTTTGATGCTTTCGGCACGCAAATCGTAAAATGGCGTCCAAGTAGCCGAATTGGTGATGTAGTTGATGTCTAAATTAACATTTCCAGCGACTTCGTTCATCACTTGTAAGATCAATTTTCCAGTCGAATTTTTTTCCTCGTTTTTGGTGTTGATTTCGAGTTTGCTGTTCAATCGTTTTAACGTTTCGTTGAACTTGGTTTCTTTTTCTGTCAGAGCAGTAATCGTGTGGCTCAATTCGCTTCGTTTGGCTTTGTAATAATCGACCATTTTGATTAATTCGGCCACATTCAAGCCTGAATTTTGTCCAGCAACTAATTGATTTTTATCCAATAACTCAATGGTTTTGGTGTTGGATGATTTTTCGATTTGGACTTTGCCAATTTCTTTTTGAATCAATGTGATACTATCACGCACCTTTTTAATCGTCGGATTGCTTTCGTCGATTTCAAATTCAGATATATAATTATTAGTAAATTGAACCGATAAAACCGTAACCGAACTTGGAGCGCCAATTTGAATTGTATTTTCATTCAAATAATTAGCTACATTTTTGATGACTACTTCACTAGTTCCTGAAGGAAGATTTACGCTTGTATTTTGGGTCAGTTCGGCTGCATTAAAGTAAACCGTTGCCGCTTTAACTTTGGCTGTGGTAAAAATGGGTTTTTGTGCTAATGAAACAGTCGAAATGAAGACGAAAACTAAAAATAGATTTTTCATGATAAACGATTTATACTTCTAAAGAGTACAATCTGATGAAAAAGGTTGGGAAGAGAATCAATTTTTAGTTTAAGGAAAGTAGTAATTGCTCTACTTCGGCTTTTTGAGAGGCATATTTTTGTTGTAATTCGCCGTCTTTTTCCATTCGATTGTAGTATTCGATGGCTTTGTTGGCAAAAAATTTACGATGGTACAATGAAGGTTCAGGGATTTGAGGAAAAATTTTGTGAAACAACATTTCGTAATAGGCTTGCCACTCGCGTTCGTTTCGGTCTTCTATGTAGGGTTGAGTTGTTTTTTGAATTACGTGAACCATTTCGTGTGCCAATAAATTCAGCATCAATGTAAATTCAAAAGAGAAAGTATTTTCAGGAATGCGGATAATTTGTGGTTGACCAAATCCGCCTTCGGTTGTCATTAAAATAAAGTCAGGTTCGGCTTTTTCTCGCAATTCAAATCCTTTGAAATTAGCATGTTCCAAACCGTATTCTTTCATAACAAATTCGGCTGCTGGTATCGTTTCTCCTAATTCATGAAAGGAATTAACGTG
Organism: uncultured Flavobacterium sp.; assembly: GCA_964414655.1. Lineage (GTDB taxonomy): Bacteria > Bacteroidota > Bacteroidia > Flavobacteriales > Flavobacteriaceae > Flavobacterium. Next base: position 62,952 of record CAYPXI010000009.1, read on the forward strand.
TTGTAAAATGGAATCGAAAGATTTCATAGTTTATTTATTTTGCCGAGCTAACATCAATACCAATTTGTATGATATTGGGCAAATAATCAAATTGAAACGAATGCGTGACTATGATTTGATTTTCGCCTTTGGGAAGTTTGGTTTTGGATAATAGTAAATGAGTTACATCGCAAATATCGCCCGAGCAATCGCCTAATTCTTTTCCGTTTTCGTCTTTAAATTGAAATTCTAATGGAATGATTTCGCTAGTTCCGTCAGGTTTTATCCATTTAAAAGAAAGTGGAGCACTTTTAAATTGATAGTCGTATACATGACTTAATGAAAAAGTGATATCGTACAGTTTAGTGTCGTCTTCTACGTTAAAAACAAAAGCATTGCTACTGCTTTTTGGCCATTGATTGTTGGTGAAACTTTCGCTTTTGTTGTAAATGGAATTGGTGTTGCACGATACCATTGTAAATAACAATCCGAGTAAAATAATTTTTAATTTCATAAAAGTGTTTTTATCCAAATAATTCACTCGCCACATCTTCAATTTTGGCCACGAGTTTTATTTCTATTAACGGATTTTTGATGGAAATCTTATTGTACTTGGAAACAAAAATAGTCGAAAAGCCTAATTTTTCTGCTTCTTGTATGCGTTGATCCACGCGATTTACCGGACGAATTTCGCCCGAAAGGCCAACTTCTCCAGCAAAACAATAGCCTTTATCAATCGAAATATCTTCGTTGGACGAAAGAATCGCTGCCACAACCGCCAAATCAATGGCAGGATCGTCAACTGAAATTCCGCCCGTGATGTTCAGGAAAACGTCTTTTGCACCCAATCGAAAACCAGCTCGTTTTTCTAAAACGGCCAGAATCATATTCAATCGTTTGGCATTATAGCCAGTTGTGCTTCGTTGTGGCGTTCCATAAACTGCGGTTGAAACCAAAGCTTGAATTTCGATCATGAGCGGACGCATTCCTTCCAAAGTTGAGGCAATGGCGGTTCCCGAAAGTTCTTCGTTTTTATGGGAAATTAAGATTTCTGACGGATTCGAAACTTCGCGTAAGCCTGAGCCCAACATTTCATAAATACCCAATTCTGCAGTAGAACCGAAACGATTTTTGAGTGAACGTAAAATGCGATACACGTGATTTCGGTCGCCTTCAAACTGCAAAACCGTATCGACCATGTGTTCCAGAATTTTAGGACCGGCAATGGTTCCGTCTTTGGTTATATGACCAATCAAAATCACAGGAACGTTGGTTTCTTTGGCAAATTTGATGAGTTCAGCCGTGGTTTCTCTGATTTGAGAAATGCTTCCTGCCGACGATTCAATAAAATCAGTATGTAGCGTTTGAATCGAATCGATAATCACAATTTGTGGTTCGATTTCCTGAATTTGACGGAAAATATTTTGGGTTTTGGTTTCGGTTAAAATGTAGCAACGATCGCTATTCGGATTGATACGTTCGGCGCGCATCTTGATTTGCTTCTGACTTTCTTCACCCGAAACGTATAAAGTTTTGTAAGGTAATTTTAGCGAAATTTGAAGCAATAAAGTACTCTTTCCAATGCCAGGTTCGCCTCCCAAAAGAATTAGTGAGCCAGGCACAATTCCACCGCCCAAAACCCTGTTGAGTTCTTCGTCGGTTGAGTCCATTCGTACTTCTTGAGTCGCGTCAATTTCTTTGATTAAAAGAGGTTTACTTGCTTTTTTTACCGAAGCTGATTCGGTTTTCCAAGCTACTTTTTCTTCTTTTTGAATGATTTCTTCTACAATGGTATTCCATTCTTTACACGAATTGCATTGTCCTTGCCAACGAGCGTATTGCGTGCCACAATTTTGACAAAAGAAGGAAGTTTTTATTTTGGCCATTTTATCCTGAACTTGTTTCAGTATGTAGTGTCAATTATTTTTTGATTTTGGTTCTAAGTTCGTCTGCTTTTTCCAGCATCATGTCTTTGGTTAAATCGCCAATTGCTTCCATCGTAAAGGCGTTTTGGTACGATTTTGCAGCGCGTTTGAAATCCTCGTTTGCTTCGTAAAATCGAGCCAAATAGTATTCACCCAACATACTTTTTGGGTAATATTTATTGGCAACTTGAGCAAGTTGTTCAAATTCGTTGAATGCTTTATTTTTTACTATTGCAGCTTCAATAGCGCGAAAATCATTGATGCGAACCGGAACTTTGATACCTAATGTTTTTTCACATAATTCGTATTTGTTTCTTAGATATTCTACGTAACCACCTTCCATTTTGACAATTTTTTCTTGAAATTCTGCTGTTGAAATGGGTTGGTAAGTAGCAAAAAAGTAAAATAATGCTTTTGGAATAGAATGTAAAACTAGCGAATAGTGTGATGTGTTGGGTACTTCGTCAAACTTATAATATAAATTATCGTTTTTAACAGTGCTGATGTTGTCGTGAAGTACTTTGGTGGCTTCTTTCATCTTTTTTACATCACCATCGGCTACGCTCAAATAGTAGAAAATATTTTTTTGAACTGCGCTCAATCGGTTGGCAACATTGGCGTCCATGTTAGTTGAAAGTTCTGGACTAATAGAGATGTAACCGTTGAAAAGTGGATTGTCTTTGTATAAGAAGAAGTTCAAAAATCCGGCTGTTACGTCATGACCCGCAATAATTTTGAAAGGAGAATTTCCGTATTTGGCTTCCATATAGGACAAAACTTCTCCGCCAATAAATTCGAAAAATCGCGCACCTTTAGCTTCGGGCAAACCTTCTTCGCTAACGATACAGTCATCAAAACGTTCGTCGTTTTTGTTTTGACTGATTCCTACAATAATCATTTCGGGTAAATCGTCCCAAAAATTACCAAATGATAACGCGCCTTGAAATGGACTCATCAGATAATCGCCATCCATTAAAACCAACAAAGGATAGGTTTTTTTTGCGTTTTTGTCAAAGTTTTCAGGTAAAGAAATGAGGATTTCTCTTTTTTCTTGTAAGCTTTTTGACGTAATAGTGTCTTTTATAATTTGGGATTGAGCGGCAAGGGAAACTATTAAAAATAGTAAAGAAAGGATTTTTTTCATAAGACTATCCGTTGAAATTTTTAGTATTAAAATCCCAAGCAAGATAGTAATTTATTTTTTATTCACTATAGGTAAAAGCAAATACGAAATCAACCCGATGAAAATAGTCAGTAATGTTTGCGAGGTCCAAACCAAGTAGCCAAAAGCAGCGCCAACTCCATTCGGAATTCCGTAAAGGGAAAAAATTAATGCTACTGATAATGGATACGCACCCAGTCCGCCATTGGTGAATCCTACAGCCAAACTACCGAAGATGAATCCCATTACAACAATGTCAAAACTAATAGTTGTAGTTTCAGGAAGCGCAAAAATGGCTACATAAAACATCATTAGATAACAAATCCAAATCATGAAGGAATGAAAAATATACCACCATTTTTTTTCCATTTGGTACACACTTGCCATGCCTTCAATTAAACCTGATAATTTTTTTTTGAGTTTTTTTATGATTTTCCACTCGGCGTAAATCCACACACAAATGAAAATGACGAACAAAATTAAAGCCACAACCGCAAACGAAATGAGTGATTGAACAGGGATGTTTTTGCTAATTAAGAATTGGTATAATTTGTCAAACTGAGAGAAAAAGCCGAGACAAACAAATAGAAGGAAAATTAATAAATCGACAATTCGCTCGGCTACGATAGTTCCGAAACCCTTGTCAAAAGGCACTTCTTCGTATTTTTTTAATAAAGCAGCTCGCGAAATTTCACCCGAACGCGGAATGGTTAAATTGACCAAATACGACACGCAAACAGTAAGAAAATTATTTTTTAATTGCGTGTGATAACCCAAATGATTCAGTGAAAATTTCCAACGATAGGCTCTAAACCAGTGGCCAAATAGCGCTATAATTAAGGAAAGATAAATATAGTTGTAGTCGGCTTTTTGAAAACTCGTTTTGATGGTTTCGAGTTCTGTTGCAGACAAAGTGGTGTATTGGTAATAAATAATGCTAATTCCGATTAATAAAGGAATGAGTAATGATAGCCACTTGCTTGCAAATTTTCTCAAAAGATTATTTCAATAAGTTGTTGGTTTCGTCTGGGAAAACTAACCAAGGCTTGAAGGTTTTTGCTTCTTCAAATTCCAAAGTAGCATAAGAGATAATGATGATAATATCGCCAGGATGTACTTTTCGAGCCGCTGGACCATTGAGCGTAACTTCGCCCGAATTTTTGGCTCCTTTGATGGCATACGTTTCAAAACGCTCACCATTGTTGATGTTGACAATCGAAACTTTCTCGCCTTCAATAAGGTTGGAAGCTTCCATTAAAGCCTCGTCGATAGTAATGCTACCGATATAGTTCAAATCTGCGCCAGTTACTTTAACGCGGTGAATTTTTGATTTTACAACTTGAATTTGCATGGGGCAAAGGTAAATTAATTTAATGAAATAGTATCAATCAATCTGATTTTGTTAACAAAAACGGCTATAAAAGCTCTATATTTCTTGTTTTTACTTTTTCGAATACAAGGCAATAAAGTGGCTTCGTCGGCAATTTCAAAATATTCCAATTCAAAAATTGGATGGTTTTTGAACGTATTGTTTACAAACTCAGCAACCTCCTTAGCAGATTTCGTGCCAAAAAGTGACTTTGCTTCTTTTAAAGTCTTGTAGATAATGGCAGCTTTCTGGCGTTCTTCCTCGCTAAGTCTTTCGTTTCGTGAACTCATGGCGAGTCCGTTGGCTTCTCTAAAAATAGGACAACCGATAATTTTAACTGGAATTTTTTCTTTTTCAACAAGTTTTTTGACAATTTGCAATTGCTGAAAATCCTTTTCGCCAAAATACGCATTGTCAGGTTGCACAATTTCAAATAATCGCTTTACTACTGTGCCAACACCATCAAAATGACCTGGGCGAAATTTGCCTTCCATTTGGTTTTCCAATCCGTCAAAACTGTAATGGTTGGATTGGGTTTTTCCTTCGTAAATGTCGTCTACAGAAGGAGCGTACACTACAATCGAATCTGAAATGGTTTTGATTTTTTCTACATCTCTTTCGAGTGTTCTTGGGTATTTGAGTAAATCGTCAGGATTATTGAATTGCGTTGGATTGACAAAAATACTAATCACAGTAGTTTTGTTGTTGGCTAATGATTTTTCTAACAACGACAAATGACCTTGATGCAAAGCGCCCATAGTAGGAACAAAGCCCACAGTAGAATTTTTACCACGTTGAAGCTGTAAGTGCTTGATTAATTCTACTTTTTTATCAAAAATGAGCATCTTTTTTTAATTAAAATCGGGTACAAACTTACTACTTTAGTAAATAACTGCATAAAATTTTGTAATTTTGCCTGTTTTTTATTTCCAATAAACAAAATAATACAATATGGAAGACAAGAGGATATTATATGTATCATCTGAAGTGGTGCCTTATTTAGCAGAGAATGAAGTTTCGTTAATGTCGTATGAAGTGCCAAAAATGATCAATGACTTAGGCGGACAAATTCGAATTTTTATGCCTAGGTATGGAAATATAAATGAAAGAAGACATCAATTGCACGAAGTAATTCGTTTGTCTGGAATGAATTTGGTAGTCAACGACTTAGACATGCCTTTGATTATTAAAGTCGCGTCTATTCCTAAAGAAAGAATTCAGGTTTATTTTATCGACAACGATGAATACTTTAAAAGAAAAGCAACGTTTACCGACGAAGATGGAGTTTTGTATCCTGATAATGACGAAAGAGCTATTTTCTTTGCCAAAGGTGTAGTTGAAACCGTAAAGAAACTGAATTGGGTTCCTGATATTATTCATGTTCATGGTTGGATGGCGTCTTTGTTGCCTATTTACATGAAACATTTTTATAAAAACGAAGCGCTTTTTTCAGAAACTAAAATTGTGAGTTCTATTTACAGCCAATCTTTTGAAGGTAGTTTAGATGCCGAAATGATTAACAAAATTAAGTTTGATGGCATTCCTCACGAATCAATAAGCGAAATAGAAATTCCCAATTATGAGAACATTTTAAAAGCATCGATTAGTCATTCAGATGGTGTGATTATTGCCTCCAATAACCTTTCTTCAAGTTTAACAAAATTTATAGAATCTTCGGGAAAACCTTTTTTACCTTTCGCCTCTCAAGATGAGTTTGCTCAAGCTTACACTTCTTTTTACAAAAAAATAGTATAACAGTATCTTCAAGTATGAAATTCAACGCATTTTTAAAAACGGTTTTTTTAGTATCAACAATTTTCTTCATTGTTTCTTGTGATAAAGATTATAACGAAATTGGAGCAGACCTCATTGATGATGTTCATTATGGTTTTGAGTCTGGTTTCGCTTCTGTAAAAGCCTACAATGTTCCTCTTGGGCCAGTGCAAACAAGTAATTTGCCTATTAACTCTTTAGGTTATTTTGAAAATGGCGCTTTCGGAACTACAACAGCTAGTTTTGTGACCCAATTGGAATTGGAAACAACTGACCCTAAATTTTACGGAGAAGAAGATTTGACCCAGTTTAAAATAGACTCTGTTTATTTATATGTTCCCTATTTTTCTACACTCAAAAGTACGGATGCAACAACAGGTGATAGTACTTATGAGTTGGATTCTATTCAAGGCGGAACAAGCAAAATCAAATTAGGAGTTTATGAATCAAAATATCTTCTAAGAAATCTTGATCCAAGTTCTGGAATGCAAGAACAACAAAGATATTACTCTAATGATAGTTTTTTAATTGAAGGAGTTACTGATGTAACCGATTTTAACAACAGATTGAATAATGTTGCGGATACGCCTCACCAAAGCTCACAGTTTGAATTTAGAAATACAGAAATTAAAATTTTAAAAAACAATACTCCATTAGGTAGCGGTACGGTTAAAGAAAGATTAGCGCCTGGGATATATATGGATTTGAATAAAAATTTCTTTATGAACAAAATTGTAAATGCGCCAGCTGGTAGTTTGGTAGATAACAATGAGTTTAAAGAATACTTTAAAGGAATTTATTTCAAATCACTTCCATTAGATCCTTCGGCAACCCAAGGAACAATGGCGAGATTGGATTTTGCCAAAGGGAAAATAGTTATGGTTTATCATGGTAAAGATTCTGATGCATCAACAGAAGTTTACAAGAGAAAAACCCTTACTATGAATATGATAGGTAGAACGGTCAACTTTTTCGATACTAATTTTGTGAATCCCATTACGCCAAATCCCACAAATGGAGATGAAAAATTATATTTAAAAGGAGGTGCTGGCTCAATGACTGTTCTAAAACTTTTTTCAGGAACTGAAATCCAAGACATCAAAAATAGCGGATGGTTGATTAACGAAGCAAATTTAGTTTTTAATATCGATCGTGATGCCATAGGTACAGCTGAAGAGCCTAACCGAATTTATCTCTATGATCTTAATAACAAACGTCCTTTAATTGATTACAACTTTGATTCAACAACAAATTCAGTATATCCTAAATACGACAAATTTGTTCATGGCGGAATACTGGAAGTGGATGCAAACAAAAAAGGAATAAGATACAAGATACGATTAACAAATCATATTAGAAATATTATTAATAAGGATTCAACAAACGTTGCGCTAGGATTAGTGGTTACAGAATCAATTAACGACGTTGATGAAGTTAGAGACTATGTAAAACTTAAAAATAGTTTCACGGCTTTTGGTTCTGAAGTTAAATTCATTCCTGCAATGTCAGTAGCGAATCCATTGGGAACTATTCTTTGGGGAAATACACCAAGTGTTCCTGAAGAGAAAAAACTTAAATTTGAAATATTTTATACAAAACCTGATTAAATTTAATAAGTATGTGTGGAATAGTTGGATATATCGGACATAGAGAGGCTTACCCAATTGTAATTAAAGGATTAAAGCGTTTAGAGTACAGAGGTTATGATAGCGCGGGAGTTATGCTTTTTGACGGAACTGATTTAAAAGTCTCGAAAACCAAAGGTAAAGTTTCTGATTTGGAAGAAAGAGCTTCAAAAGAAATCGCTACCAATGGAACTATCGGAATAGGTCATACACGCTGGGCTACACACGGTGTTCCAAATGATGTTAATTCACATCCGCATTTGTCCAATTCTGGTAATTTAGCTATAATTCACAACGGTATCATCGAAAACTATGAGCCACTTAAAAAAGAATTGCTAAAAAGAGGATACACTTTTACATCTGACACCGATACAGAAGTATTAGTTAACTTGATTGAAGATGTTCAGAAAAAAGATAACTTAAAACTCGGTAAAGCTGTTCAAGTTGCATTGAACCAAGTGGTTGGAGCCTATGCTATTTGTGTTTTTGACAAACAAAAACCTGATGAAATTGTGGTGGCTCGATTGGGAAGTCCATTGGCAATTGGTGTTGGTGAAAATGAGTTTTTTGTCGCATCTGACGCTTCTCCTTTTATCGAATATACTTCTAATGCTATTTATTTAGAAGATGAAGAAATGGCTATTGTTCGTTTGAACAAACCTTTAAAAATCAGAAAAATTAAAGACGATTCGTTGGTTGATCCTTATGTTCAAGAGTTGCAAATGAACTTAGAGCAAATTGAAAAAGGAGGTTATGATCATTTCATGTTGAAAGAGATTTACGAACAGCCCAACGTAATTAAAGATACTTACAGAGGTAGGCTTCATGCCAACAACGGAATCATACAAATGTCGGGCGTAGAGGATAATTTAGAAAAATTCCTTCAAGCCGATCGTATTTTGATTATTGCCTGTGGAACTTCATGGCACGCGGGTTTAGTAGCGGAGTATATCATTGAAGAATTTGCCAGAATTCCTGTTGAAGTAGAGTATGCATCTGAGTTCAGGTACAGAAATCCAATCATTACCAATAAAGATGTTGTAATTGCTATTTCACAATCGGGTGAAACAGCCGATACATTGGCGGCAATTAAACTTGCCAAAGAAAAAGGAGCATTTGTTTTTGGAGTTTGTAACGTGGTTGGTTCATCAATTTCAAGAGAAACTCACGCAGGAGCTTACACGCATGCTGGGCCAGAAATTGGAGTGGCTTCTACAAAAGCTTTTACAACTCAAATTACGATTCTTACCATGATTGCATTGCGATTGGCTAAGGCAAAAGGAACGCTTTCAAACTCCGATTTTTTCCGCTATTTGCAAGAGTTGGAGTTAATTCCAGAAAAAGTACAAGAGGCTTTAAATACCAATGATATTGCCAAAACAATCGCTTCCATTTATAAAGATGCCTCCAATTGTTTGTATTTGGGAAGAGGATACAATTTTCCAGTTGCATTAGAAGGAGCGTTGAAGTTAAAAGAAATTTCATATATACATGCGGAAGGATATCCAGCGGCCGAAATGAAACACGGTCCAATTGCTTTAATTGATGAAAAAATGCCTGTTGTGGTAATTGCTCCAAAACAAGGACATTACGACAAAGTGGTTAGTAATATTCAGGAAATTAAATCTCGAAGTGGAAAAATTATTGCCATCGTAACCAAAGGAGATATTCAAGTAAAAGATTTGGCAGATCACGTAATTGAAATTCCAGAAACTTCGGATGCTTTATCACCACTAATCACTACAATTCCGTTACAATTATTATCGTATCATATTGCAGTTTTGAGAGGTTGTAATGTGGATCAACCCCGAAATTTAGCAAAATCAGTTACAGTAGAATAACTATAAGTTTTCAACAATAGTAAAAGGTGAGCAATAGCTTGCCTTTTTTTGTTTTGTTGAAAGATATTCAAAAAAATACTATGAGCGCATAGTATTTTGTCAAAATCAGAACCAAATCACAAATCCACTAAACATTCACTAATTGATAGATTTTTATTATTTGTTGTGTTAATTGTTTATCTATAAAAAATAGCGTGCTATTGTTATGAATATTAAAAAATATTTGTATTTTGGCTACTTAAACCAACAAAATTATAACCTAATGAAGATTTATTATTTTATTTTGACATTGTTTTTTTGCAGCATTTCTTTTGCGCAAACAACAATTTCAGGTTCGGTCAATGACGATAAAGGCCAACCAATTCCTGGAGTAAACATCAAAGTAGTTGGTGAAAACTCAGGAACAGTAACCGACAGTGACGGAAAATTCACTTTAAAGTCGACCAAAAAACCACCTTTTAAAGTGGAAGTTTCTAGTATTGGCTTTGCGTCGCAAACGGTTGAGGTGAATTCAAACGGTCAAAATTTAAAAGTTGCCTTAGCGTCTGAAGACATGAAGCTTGATGAGATTGTAATTTCAGCTTCTAGAGCGCCAGAACGTGTAAGAGAATCGCCAGTTACAATTGAAAGAATGACGCCAAAAGACATCAAAAAAACGGCTTCACCAACTTTCTACGATGGTTTAGAAAACCTAAAAGAGGTTCACATGAACACCAGTAGTATGTCGTTCAAATCAATTAATACTCGTGGTTTTGCTACGGTTGCTAATACAAGATTCATGCAATTGGTAGATGGTATGGACAACTCTTCGCCATTGTTAAACTTCGTACTAGGAAACTTAATCGGAGTTTCAGAACTTGATGTAGCCAATGTTGAATTGTTGCCTGGAGCGTCTTCAGCTTTATATGGAGCTAACGCTTTTAACGGAATTTTATTTATGAATAGCCAAAGTCCTTTTGTTAATCCAGGGATCTCGGCTTATGTAAAATATGGACAAACAAGTCAAAAAGAAGCTGGAAACCGTGATTATGCAGATTATGGTGTTCGTTTGGCTGGTATTTTTTCACCACATTTTGCAGCCAAAGGAAATTTCACTTACATGAGAGGAACCGATTGGTATGCTACCGATTATCAAGATTTAGCTAATCCAGGAGCCGATCGATCTTTTTACAATTATAACGGTGTAAACGTTTATGGAGATGAAGTTTCTACTAATTTAAACGGTGTTGCTGACGGAATGTTGGCCGCTGGGGTTATTACTCCAGCTCAATTCTCGGTTTTTAACGCTATTTTACCGAACTATAATGTAAGTAGAACGGGTTATAACGAAGTAGATTTGACAGATAATAAAGTTGCAAATGCTAAAATTGACTTCTCACTTCATGTAAAACCATGGGCAACAAATCAATCGTGTAACTGGGCAAAAGAGATTGAGTTAATTTGGCAAAGTAAATTTGGTTTTGGTAATACGGTTTATCAAGGTGCTAACCGATACTATTTGAACGATTTCTTTATGCAACAACATAAATTAGAGTTAAAAGGTAAAAACTTCTTTTTGAGAGGATATACTACTACTGAAAATGGAGGAAACTCTTACGATATGTTGTTTACAGGAATCAATATTAACAGACAATGGAAACCAGATGCAACTTGGTTCGGACAATATGCTGCAACTTATGTGCAATCTACATTAGCTGGATTAACTCCAGATCAAGCACATTTGGCAGCTAGAACAGTTGCCGACACCGGAAGATTAGTGCCTGGAACACCTGAGTTTGCTAATGCTTTTAACAAAGTAACCTCAAATCCAGATGTTTTATCAGGTTCAAAATTAGTAGACGAATCAAGAATTTACCACTCAGATGCTAATTACAATTTCAAAGACTTATTAAAAGTAGTTGAAATTCAAATCGGAGGTTCGTACCGTTTGTATGAATTAAACTCATTCGGAAGAATTTATACAGATAAAGACAGCCAAATTAATTATTCAGACTATGGTGCTTACACACAAGCACAAAAGAAATTATTAAACGACAGATTAAAACTGACAGGTTCTATTCGTTACGACAAATCCAAAAACTTTGAAGGAAATTATTCTCCACGTCTTTCGGCTGTATACTCAGCAGGAGGAAAAAAACAACACAACTTCAGAGCATCTTATCAAACAGGTTTCAGAAACCCAACAACGCAAGATCAATACATCGGATTTAACGTAGGAAATGCGGTGCTATTAGGTTCTGCTCCTGATAACTTAGTTCGTTATTCTGAAACATTACCAGTTTCGGCTAATGGTCAAGTCTTTTCAGGCTCTCCAACTGTGGTTATGAATGGGAATAACGCGTATTTCAATTCATATACTGCTGCTTCTGCTACAGCATTTGGAGCCGCTGTTGCCGCTGCAGGACCAACCAATCAAGCACAGTTAGCTGCTGCAATTGTTGCCGCTTCTCCATTATTAGTAAAAACTAACGTTGATTATGTAAAACCAGAAACAGTTAGAGCAATTGAATTAGGTTATAGAGGACAATTAAAAGGTTTTGATTTTGATATTAATGGTTATTACAATACCTACAATGATTTTATTGGTAACTTAACTGTAGTAGCTCCTTACTACGGAATTGCAAGTCAAAATGCTACTTTTGCTCCAGGGTCACCCGAATTCCAATCCGCATTCGCTTTGACTCAAAATGATAGAAGAGCTTATCAATTATATACCAATACTGATGTAGAAATCAACTCATTAGGTTTTGGGGTTGGTTTAGGTAGAAAAGTGTACAAGAACTTCGAAGTTAACGCCAATTACAACTATGCACAGTTTGATTTCGATCAATCCAAAGATCCAAGCTTTGAACCAGGTTTCAATACGCCAAAACACAGAGCAAAACTTTCTTTTGGGAATGACCAATTATTCAAAAACTTCGGATTTAATATTAGCGGAAGATGGAACAGTGAGTATTTATACCAATCATCTTTTGCGGATGGAATGATTTCTGAAGCAACTGTAATTGATGCTCAAATTAACTATTCAATTCCTTTCTTAAAATCAACTATCAAAGTAGGTGCATCAAATATTGGAGGTAAAGAATACAGACAAATCTTAGGAGCTGGAGCAATTGGTTCGCAATACTTCGCTTCTTTAACTATAAACCCATAATAACAAAAAATTAGATTATGATAAAAAATATAAAATGGCTATTATTGGTTTCGTTAACCTTTGTAGCTTGTAATGAAGATGATGAAGTAGTTACTTATAACACTTCCGACGGTCAACCGTTAACTTCTGGTTCAGCTAATTTTAGCAAATACGTTGCTCTTGGCGACTCGTTTGCAGCTGGATATAGCGATAATGCGCTTTTTATTGAAGGACAAAAAGGGTCATATCCAAGTGTGTTGGCAGGCCAATTTGCATTAGCTGGGGGCGGAGAGTTTAAAGTCCCGTTTATGGCTGATAATGTAGGAGGTTTATTGTTGTCAGGAAACCTTGTTGCTGGACCTAGATTGTATTTTAATGGAACTGCTCCTGTTCCAGTATCAGGTGTGCCAACTACCGAAATAACAAATCACCTTTCAGGGTCTTATAATAATATGGGTGTGCCAGGTGCTAAAAGCTTCCATTTGTTGGCTCCAGGATATGGAAATCCAGCTGGAGTTGCAACAGGAACAGCAAGCCCTTATTTTTCTCGCTTTGCATCTAGTTCAACAGCTACTGTGATAGAAGATGCTCTTAGCCAAAGTCCATCTTTCTTCTCATTATGGATTGGAGGAAATGATGTTTTAGGATATGCTACAACTGGAGGTGATGGGACTAATCCGATTACACCAATAGCTACCTTTGACGGAGCTTATAACAGTTTGATTTCTCAATTAGTTGCTGGAGGCAGAAAAGGAGTGATTGCTAATTTGCCATATGTGAGCTCGTTGCCATTCTTCAAAACAGTTCCTCACAACCCTGTTCCTCTAGATGCAGCTACAATCTCGCTTTTAATGAATACTACATCAGGTTATGGTCAGTATAATGGAGCAATTCAATTTGCTTTAACAAATAACTTAATAAGTGCTGATGAGGCGGCAAGAAGAACAATTTCATTTACACCAGGAAACGGAAATAAAGTTGTTATTGTAGATAGTTATTTGACTGACTTGACAGGATTTGGGATTCCTTCTTACAGACAAGCTACTGCAGAAGACTTAATCGTATTACCAGCTAGCTCTTTTATCGGAACAACTGTAGGCGGAAACCCACAATTAGTGAATGGAGTTTCAGTTCCATTGGCTGATAAATGGGTGTTGTCAAAAGATGAAGTTTTAGAAGTGCAAAACGCAACAGATGCTTATAATGCAACAATTCAAGCTGCTGCTTCAACAAATAACTTAGCTCTAGTTGATGCGAAAGCCATTATGAATCAATTAACCACAACTGGTATTTCAGGAAATGGTTTTACAATGACATCTGCTTTTGTTACTGGAGGAGCTTTTTCTTTAGACGGAGTTCATCCAAGTCCAAGAGGCTACGCTTTGATTGCTAATAAATTTTTAGAAGCTATCAACGCCAAATACGGTTCGAACTTTAAAGGCGTAAGCTACGGAGATTACAGAATACTTTTCCCTGCACAGCTTTAAAAAGTACAAAATAGAGTTCAAAAAACCACCTGCTTTTGTAGGTGGTTTTTTATTCCAACAACATTTGTTTTGGCTAAAAATCATTTTGATTAACAAAAATTCAAAAAAAGTTGAAAAAACTCCTTTTTTAGTATTGATTTTCAAATTAGAAAAATTATCTTTGCACTCGAAAAAATCGAATAGATTTTAATTATAAAACGCTATTTAATAAATACATAAAGCATGTCAAAAGTAATAGGTAAAGTTGCTCAGATTATTGGACCAGTTGTTGACGTAGTATTCGATACTAAAGAAGCTGAATTACCAAAAATTTACGATTCGTTGGAAATTACTAACGCGAATGGTACAAAATTAATTCTTGAAGTACAATCGCACATCGGTGAAAACACAGTGCGTACAATTTCGATGGACTCTACTGACGGATTGTCTAGAGGAACTGAAGTAGTAGGGACTGGTGCTCCAATCCAAATGCCAATCGGAGCCGATGTTTACGGTCGTTTATTCAACGTAATCGGTGATGCTATCGATGGTTTGGGAGATTTACCAAAAGATGGTGCCAACGGAATGCCTATCCACAGACAAGCACCAAAATTCGAAGATTTATCAACGTCCTCTGAAGTTTTATTTACAGGTATCAAAGTAATCGACCTTATCGAGCCTTACGCAAAAGGAGGTAAAATTGGTTTGTTCGGTGGTGCCGGTGTAGGTAAAACAGTATTGATTCAGGAGTTGATCAACAATATTGCAAAAGGTCACGGTGGACTTTCAGTATTCGCTGGAGTAGGTGAAAGAACTCGTGAAGGAAATGACTTACTTCGTGAGATGTTAGAATCAGGTATTATCAAGTACGGTGACGAATTCATGCACTCTATGGAAAATGGAGGTTGGGATTTGACTAAAGTTGATAAAATGGGCATGAGAGATTCCAAAGCTACTTTCGTATTCGGTCAGATGAACGAACCACCTGGAGCTCGTGCTCGTGTAGCTTTATCAGGTCTTTCTATCGCTGAGTATTTCCGTGATGGTGCAGGTTCTGATCAAGGAAAAGACGTATTGTTCTTCGTTGACAACATCTTCCGTTTTACACAAGCAGGTTCTGAGGTTTCGGCTCTTTTAGGGCGTATGCCTTCTGCGGTAGGTTATCAACCAACTTTAGCAACTGAAATGGGTGCAATGCAAGAGCGTATCACATCTACCAAAAAAGGTTCGATTACGTCAGTACAAGCGGTTTACGTGCCTGCGGATGACTTAACCGATCCAGCGCCAGCTACAACCTTTGCTCACTTAGATGCAACAACGGTATTGTCGCGTAAAATTGCCGAGTTAGGTATTTATCCAGCGGTAGATCCACTCGATTCTACTTCGCGTATCTTAACGCCTCTTATCTTAGGTGACGATCACTACAACTGTGCGCAAAGAGTAAAAGAAATCCTTCAAAAATACAAACAACTTCAAGATATCATCGCCATCCTTGGTATGGAAGAGTTATCAGAAGAAGATAAATTAGCCGTATCTCGTGCACGTCGTGTACAACGTTTCTTGTCACAACCGTTCCACGTGGCAGAGCAATTTACAGGTATTCCAGGAGTATTAGTTGACATTAAAGACACCATCAAAGGATTCAACATGATCATCGACGGTGAATTAGACCACTTGCCAGAAGCAGCCTTCAACCTTAAAGGTACAATCGAAGACGTAATTGAAGCCGGTCAAAAAATGTTAGCAGAAGCATAAATCAAGCGAAGCTTGATAAACTTCAAAAATAAAATCACAAATCCCAATTTGGAATTTGGAATTTTAAATTTGGAATTTTAAATAAAAATTATGATTTTAGAAATAGTATCACCAGAAGCTACATTGTTCAAAGGAGAAGTGACTTCGGTTTCTTTGCCTGGTGTAAGCGGTTCGTTTCAAATCCTTAACAATCACGCGCCTGTTGTTTCTATCTTGAAAAAAGGCACCGTGAAAATCGAAGCACCAAGTTTCAAATTCGAAAAAGAAGTAAAAGACAAATTCGTTAAAGTAAACGATCAAAATTTCACTTTAGAAATCGAATCCGGAACTATCGAAATGAACGATAATAAAGTAATTGTATTAGCCGACTAATTCAATTCGAAAATAAATTCTTAAGAGCTCAACTTCTCGTTGGGCTTTTTTTATGCAGCTGCTCCAGCTATCCATTCCAAGCTTTCTTGCCAACAACTATTTTTATTGCATTCTAAAAGAGCTTCCGTTGGTCGCTTTTTATAACGCATAAAAATACGTTGTTGCCTGCCAAAGGCTTTCCATTACTATCTGGGCTGAACATTCCGTATTCTTTACTACATTTGTAGTATGAAGAAATTCCCAAAATCCTTACAACAAAAACTCCAACTTCGCGAGCAAAACAAAGCCTTGCGAAAGTTGCCAGAAGCTAATGATTTAATCGATTTTTCTTCCAACGATTACCTTGGTTTCGCGCAATCAGAAGCCATTTTCAATCAAACGCATCAGTATTTAATTGAGCATAATATTAAAATAAATGGAGCCACAGGTTCGCGACTCATCTCTGGAAATCACAATTTATATTCTAATACAGAAGAGTATATCGCACAATTTCACCAATCCGAATCAGCGCTTATATTCAACTCAGGTTACGATGCCAATGTGGGTTTTTTCTCTTGTGTTCCGCAACGCAATGATATTATTTTGTACGATGAACTCTGCCACGCTTCCATTCGCGACGGCATCCAAATGAGTAAAGCCAAATCCTATAAATTCCAACACAACAATTTCGATCATTTAGAAAAATTAATCCAAAAACTAACAACCGACAACCGACAATCGTCAACCATTTTTATCACAACCGAAAACGTCTTCTCCATGGACGGCGATTCGCCCAACCTCGAACAATTAGTGCAACTTTCCGAAAAACACAATTGTTTTTTGGTAATTGATGAAGCACATTCACTGGGTGTTTTTGGAGAGAATGGTGAAGGTTTAGTACAAAATAACAATTTGCAAGATGCCATTTTTGCCCGAATTGTAACTTTCGGAAAGGGATTAGGTTGTCACGGCGCAGCCATTTTAGGTTCAAACGAACTCAAAAATTATTTGATTAATTTTGCTCGAAGTTTTATTTATACAACTGGTTTATCACCGCATTCGGTAGCTTCAATTTTGATTGCATATCAACACTTGCAAAGTGAAAAAAAAGCCATTGATCAACTCAAATCCAACATCCAACTTTTCAACCAACAGAAAATCCAACTCGGATTAAAACCGCTTTTCGTATACAGTAAATCGGCCATTCAATGCGCGATTATTCCGGGTAACGAAAAAGTAAAAACCATCGCTTCGCAACTCCAACAAAACGGTTTTGATGTCAAGGCCATCCTCTCACCAACAGTTCCCGAAGGTCAAGAACGACTGCGCTTTTGCATTCACAGCTATAATACAGAGAAGCAAATTCAAGAAGTTTTACAAAATTTAAGTAGTTTGATTTTTTAAATATAAAGTTAAAACCTTTGCGAACTTAGCGCATTCTTTGCGAACTTTGCGGTTAAATCAAAACCATGAAACTTTTCATCACTGGAATCGGCACCGACGTAGGCAAAACCATCGCCTCAGCCATCGTAACTCAAGCTCTAGAAGCCGATTATTGGAAACCAATCCAAGCAGGTGACTTGGACAATTCCGATAGCCATAAAATACAACGTTACATTGCAAACGACAAAACAGTAATTCATCCAAATAGCTATAAATTAAACACACCAGCAAGTCCACATTTGGCGGCAAGTATCGACGGAATTACAATTGATTTGAAAAACATAACCGAACCCAAAACTAAGAATCATTTAGTCATTGAAGGCGCGGGCGGACTTTTAGTTCCGCTTAATGATAAAGATTGTATCGTTGATTTAGTTCAAAAAGATTATAAAGTAATTGTGGTTTCGCGCCATTATTTAGGCAGTATCAATCACACGCTTTTGACTTTTGAAGCTTTGAAAAACAGAAATATTGCTGTAGCTGGAATTATTTTTTCAGGAGATGAAAATCAATCGACCGAGGAAATCATCCTCCAAAAAGCCAACGCAAAATTCATCGGCCGAATCGAAAACGAACCGTATTTTGATGAAAATGTAATTCAATATTATGCTGATAAATTCAGAGAAAATCTTTTAAAATTAGATAAAAGAGAATAGAACATAGAGTATAGACTTTCTTATCTTTGTACTTATTCTCAGAACAAGTCTATTTTCTATTCTCTATGTTCTATATTCTTAAAAAAAATGAACCTTTCCCAACGAGATAAAAAACACAACTGGCATCCGTACACCCAACACAAAACTGCGCCTGATTCTCCAGCCATAGTCAAAGGAAAAGATGCTTTGTTGTGGGACGAAAACGGCAAAGAGTACATCGATGCAATTGCTTCATGGTGGGTCAATCCGTTTGGACATTCCAATTCCGTAATTGCCGATGCGATTTACCAACAGCTTACTACTTTAGAACACGTTCTTTTTGGTGGATTTACGCATCAACCAGCAGTTCTTTTAGCAGAAAAATTGATGGAAATTCTACCTTCCAACCAACAAAAAATATTCTATTCCGATAACGGTTCGACTGCTGTTGAAGTTGCGATTAAAGTCGCTTTGCAATACAATTACAACAAAGGAAATAAAAAAACAAAAATCATCGCATTTGAAGATGCGTTTCACGGCGATACTTTTGCCGCGATGGCAGCTAGTGGAATTTCGTTTTTTACAGAAGCTTTTCAAGGCTCTTTGTTGGAAGTGACTCGAATTCCGGTTCCAACACCAGAAAATGAAAATTCAACTTTGGTAGCTCTAGAAAATTTAGTCAAAACCAATGATTACGCGGCTTTTATCTACGAGCCACTAGTTCAAGGTGCTGCCGGAATGGTCATGTATTCGCCTGAGATTCTCAATCAATTAATTCGAATTTGCAAAAAAAATAATGTTTTTACCATCGCCGATGAGGTAATGACTGGTTTTGGAAAAACAGGGAAAACATTTGCTTGCGATTATCTTACAGAGTTGCCTGACATGATGTGTTTGTCGAAAGCATTGACAGGCGGAACCATTCCAATGGCAATCACTACTTTTACACAAGAACTTTTTGATGGTTTTTACGATGATGACACGAACAAAGCCTTGTTTCATGGTCACACTTTTACAGCCAATCCAACAGGTTGTGCGGCAGCATTAGCAAGTATTCAGTTGTTGCAAAGCGATGAAATGCAAGCCAATATTGAACGAGTGCATCAAAGTCATTTGGCTTTTCAAACGCAGATTCAAAACCATCCAAAAGTCAAGACAACCCGTGTTCTCGGAGTTATTTTTGTCTTAGAAATCAAAACCGACTCTCATGAAAGTTACTACGGAAATTTGCGAAACAAACTGTATAATTTTTTTATTGAAAATGGCGTGATTTTGCGTCCTGTTGGGAATATAGTCTATATTTTACCGCCGTACATCATCACCGAAAATCAATTGCAAAAAGTCTATCAAACCATTGAAAAAGCATTAGAAATAGTGTAATTTTGTTTTTTATTTGAAGCGAATGGCTTGGGCATTTTCAGCAATCGTAATTCCCGCTTTACGCTCTTGTCTCGTTTTAAAAACGAGACGCCGCTTCAATCGGGGCTAGAATACAAACCATTTGAACTTTTGAAAACTAAAATCGCCATAACATCTCTCGCTTCCATTTCACCATTAGGAAACCATCCTGATAAAATTTGGCAGAATTATCTTTCGGATGCAACGCTCATTTCAACCAAGGAGTTCAATGGTAAAAATGAATTCGTTGCCACAATTCCAGCCGAAATCAGAAACCAAATAGAAGCTATAAGAAACGAGGAAAGTAAATACAAGGGCTTAGACGAAACCGTTTTACTCGCCATTTTAGTATCGCGCCAAGCCATAAAAAATGCAGGTTGGAAAGCAGGCGATAACTTCGGAATCAACATTGGGTCTTCGCGTGGCGCCACCCAATTATTTGAAAAATACCACCAAGAATTTCTTCAAACAGGTAAAACGTCTACTTTATCATCTCCAACCACGACTTTAGGCAATATTTCGTCTTGGGTTGCTCACGATTTAAAAAATATCGGACCCGAAATATCACATTCTATTACGTGTTCGACAGCTTTACATGCCATTTTAAACGCAGTCGCTTGGATGCAATCGGGAATGGCAACGCAATTTTTAGTAGGAGGAAGTGAATCGCCTTTAACTGCTTTTACGTTAGCACAAATGAGTGCGTTGAAAATCTACAGCAAAGAGTCAGGCGAATTTCCCTGCAGAGCATTTGATTTGACCAAAACCAAAAACAGCATGGTCTTAGGTGAAGGTGCTTCAGTTGCATGCTTAGAGTTGGGCGAACGTTCAAACGCATTAGCTTATATCGAAGGAATTGGCTATGCGACAGATACATTGGAACACAATATTTCTATTTCGGAAGAAGCCGAGTGTTTTCAAAAATCGATGGCAATGGCATTACAAAATACTTCTTTAGATCAAGTTGATGCTATTGTCATGCACGCTCCAGGTACTTTAAAAGGCGATAGTTCCGAATATAAAGCGATTCAGAAAGTATTTGGAGAAAATCATCCTATGCTTACCACCAACAAATGGAAAGTTGGTCATACATTTGGCGCATCAGGCATGTTGAATATAGAATTGGCAATTATGATGATGCAACGCAATCAATTTGTAGCCGTGCCTTTTGCCGAACCACAAAAAGAAAGAAAATCAATCAACAAAGTACTCATCAATGCAGTTGGTTTTGGTGGAAATGCAGTAACAATTTTACTGTCTAAAAACTAATTTAACTGACCACTGACCACTGACCACTGATTACTCTTCCAACTCTTTCATCTTCTCGTACACCCAATCGCTTTCCCAGCCTTTACGAAGCAAATAGTCGCAGAATTTCTTTCGCTTTTTTAACGTGTTTTTCTCGTTGATGGAATCCCAGTATTTTTCCGACAAAATAGCGAAAGTGGTTTCATATTCATCAGTTGGAATTTCCTTTAACGCTTTTTGAATCAAATAATCCGATATTTTTCGGGCTTTGAGTTCGTTTTTTAGACGGATTTTCCCCCATTTTTTTTGATGGAATTTGCTCAAAGTAAATACAGAAGCAAAACGTTCTTCGTTGAGAAAATTGTGCTCTATCAAATGCACAATCACCTTATTTTGATCGTGCTCAGAAATAGCAAAAGAGCGCAGTTTTTCGTTAACTTCAACATGACATCGTTCTTGATAGGAACAATAATATTCTAACTTTTGTAAAACTACTTCTACAGAACTAATTGATTTTGAGTTCAAAACGTTGAAATGGCAGGCTTTTTGTTAATAATTTAGTAATACAAAGGTATTGAAATTGTGTAAATTAGGTGTAATTTTGTAGACCCAAATCGTTTCAATTTTTATAATTATAATTCATTACATAAATGAAATTTAAAATTTTATTTTTCGCGCTGTTTGTTAGTGTTTTTTCGTGGGGGCAAATTTTAACCTTTGATTTTGCTGCCTTAGCGGGAAATGAAGCTACTGCGGGTTCTAATTTCAATGATGCTAATTTAACAGCTTCAACGATTTCTAGAGGTGCTGGTTTGACAGCCGCCGCAAATGGAGCACGTTACAACGCAATAAATTGGGCAACAACCTCTATAGCCAATGCCGTAACAGCTAATAGTTATATGGAGTTTACGATAACGCCAAGTGCTGGGTATGAATTTTCAGTATCATCTGTTGTTATTCAACTGCAACGGTCTGCAACTGGTCCAAGTGCTATTGTTTTAAGAAACTCATTGGATGGTTATGCCGCTAATTTAGATACACAATATGCAATAGTAGACAACACTGCTACCCAGACTTTTACTTTTACATTTTCTCAAGCAAGTTCTTCTTCATCAGTCACCTACAGAATGTATATGTATGCTGAAGCAGCTGCAGGCTCTGGTGGGCCTGGAGATGGAACAGGAAATGATATAATTGTTAATGGTATTGTAAATTCTACTGCTCCTTGCTCAACACCAACAACACAAGCATCTACTATAACGACTGCCAATATCACAGTTGATGGAACAGACATCTCATGGACACCTGGCGCCACATCAACTGGTTCAATTGTGGTAATTCGACCATCGGCTAGCGCTAACGCCTTGCCAGTAAGTGGAACGAATTACACTCCAAATACAACTTGGGCATCTGCAGGTCAAATTGATGTTAACAATAGAGTGTTATACCGAAGCAATGGTTCATCGGTTACTGGAATTACAGGTTTATTACCTGAGACTCTTTATACTATTACGGTATATTCCTATAATGGTGGAGGAACTAATGTTTGTTATAACACCACAACTCCAGAAAGTATCACTTTCAGAACATTGGCTGCTGAGGCAACTGCTCATGCTGCAACATTTACTTGTTTAACAGCTAGCGCAACAACAATTAACTTAAGTTTTAGTGCCGCCAATACTATTGGAGGTGATGGTTATATTGTTTTGTATAGAATAGGAGCGGCGCCAACTGGAGTGCCGACTGACGGTGCGTTTCATGCTGCTGGCACCGTTTTTGGGGATGCAACAGTTCATGGTTATACGTCTAATAATGGAACACAAGTTACTTACTCTGCAACAGGATTGAGTGGTGGGACTACCTATTATTTTTCGTTAGTGCCATTTAGTTCTTATCTAAGCGATCCAAGTACTTTAAATTACCGAACAGCAGCAACAATTCCTGTAACCACTTGTTCTACTTCTATTGCACCCGAAATGAATGTCCGAGGTGTGGTTGGAGCTAATCCAACTATTGCAGATGGCGATACAACACCGCAAGGAACAGATAATACGCTCTTTGCTACAGTAGTAATTCCAGGTAGTCAGGCTAAAGTTTTTAGAATTGAAAACACTGGAAACGCTGTCTTAAATATCACTTCAATAACCATGGTAGGTGGTAATAATACTGATTTTGTGGTTTCTGGAATTACTTTGCCAACAACTATTGCTGCTGGAGCTTCTTTAGATTTTACTGTAACATTTACGCCTGGAGCAGCAGGTGTGCGAAATACAACTTTAACGATTGCCAACAATGACGCTAATGAAAATCCGTACAATTTTGTTATACAAGGTAACGGAACTTTAGTGGCTTCGGTAGATATGAATGTAAAAGGAAACGGGCAAAGTATTCCAGATAATAGTATTTATCCTATTGGAACCAATTGGACAGCTTTTGGAGTGGCAACAGTAGGATTTACTACAGTTACTCGAACATTTACAATTGAAAATCTTGGTTCAACAGCACTCAGCTTAACAGGAACACCTTTTGTAACAGTCACAGGTCCACATGCGTCTATGTTTACGGTTACTGTTCAACCTTCAACAGGAACAATTTCAGGTAGTTCTTCAGTAACTTTTGATGTTACATTTAACCCAACTGCACCGGGCGCTAAAAATGCAACTATTGTTATTGCAAACAATGATTCAGATGAAAACCCTTACAACTTTAATATTAGTGGAACAGCAAAAGGAGCTAACAATATTTACGTTTATGGAAATGGTAATGATGTAATCAAAGGGTCTACAACTACTTCAGTAACCAATTTAACCCATTTTGGTTCTGTTGCCGTGACCACAGGTTTAAAACAGAATACCTTTGTAGTGAGTAACTTGTCTACATTAACGACTTATTTTTCAAACGTTACTATTTCGGGAGCTGATGCGGCCATGTTTTCTGTTGTTGCACAGCCGACGAATAATGGTTTAGCGTCTGGAAACAGTACTTCGTTTACGCTCAATTTTACACCAACCTCGGCGGGTACCAAAACCGCTACGGTTACATTTAATGTATTTACCGATGCGGCAAGAACTATTCCAGAGCCTATTGATCCTGTGTATACCTTTGCTATTTCTGGAAACGGAATTGTATTTACTCCTTGTAGTAATAATGTTGTCCAAACGTTAGCCATTCAAGATTTTGAAACCACACCAGCAACTCCAACCTATGGTTATACTTACACTACTGATGGAACAGTAAATTTAGCAGGAGGAACTTTTGACAATGGTTCAGGTCCTAAAAATGCTTTTATTGGAGCAAGATCATTCCAATTTGCAGGAATTGGCACCACAGGGACAGAAACAACGGTTATCACAATGTCTTCATTAAATGTAAGTCAGTACAGCAATGTTAACTTATCTCTTAAAGTGGGCGCTTTTCGAACAGGAACTACTCAGGGTTTAGATATTAACGAATTTGTCCAAGTAGAAACTAGTGTTGATGGAGGTACAAACTGGTCAACAGAAGCGGTTTTAAGAGCCTATTCAAACTCAAGATGGGATTTTAATGCTACTGGAGTTTTCAATGCTTATTACACAGGAACTAACAATGGTGCCACAGTTGATACTAGAAATGGGAATGCAGAATTAGCCAACGGAATAGCTACTTATTATGTAAGAAACCTTCCTTCGGTGACAAATTTATTGATAAGATTGACCTTAACAGTTGATCGTTCGGATGAAATATGGGCCATCGATGATATCAAAGTGGAAGGGCAATTGCCAATAGTAGCCACTTGGGATGGTTTTAACTGGTTGCCAGCTGCACCAACAACTAGTACAAAAGCCGTTTTTGATGGCGATTTTAATACTAGTATAAACGGAAACGTTCAGGCGTGTGAGTGTGAAATCAAATCGGGAAGAACGGTTCAAATTACAGCTAATAATTATATTGAAAGCCAAAGTAATATCACCAATAGCGGCACTCTTAATATTGCTGATGATGGTAGTTTGGTGCAAGTTAATGATGAAGCTATCAACACTGGAACTATTTCTTACGAAAGAATAGCTTCTCTCCGACAAAGCGATTATGTTTATTGGTCTTCTCCAATTGAAAGTTTTAATGTTAATAATATTTCTCCTTTATCTCCTACTAGTCTAATTTGGAAATGGAATCCAACAATTGCCAATGCAAACGGTGGTTTAGGAAGATGGACAAGTGCTTCTGGGAATACAATGAATGTTGGACAAGGCTATATTGTGCGAGGGCCAAGTAATTTTGACGATGCTTCTCCACAAAATTTAACGGTTAATTTTACTGGAGCTAAACAAAATAATGGACTAGTAACCGTTCCTATTGCAAGAGGCGCAATGGAACCAAGTACAATGGGTTCATATGTAGGTGTTAATAGCACTCCTCTAACATTTAATGATGACAATTGGAATTTAGTTGGAAACCCATATCCATCGGCTATTCGAGCTTTAGATTTCTTAAATGCTAATACCAATATTGAAGGAGCAGTTCGATTGTGGACTCATGGTACGCTACCTGTTTCTGCAACCAATCCGTTTTATGGAACTTATCAATACAATTATACTTCAAGCGATTACATCACACACAACGGAACAGGTACAGTAAGTGGGCCTAGTGTTTTTAATGGTTATATTGCTGCTGGGCAAGCCTTTTTTGTATTAATGAACGATGGCCCAGCTGCTTCAAGCACTATACAATTCAATAATACAATGCGTAGTAGAACTTACGATAACGCTCAGTTTTATCGTAATGGTAACGAAATGACAACTTCAGATAATGAAACTGTAAGTCACAGAATTTGGTTGGATATTGTTAATTCTAATAACCAACCTGTCCGAGCACTAATTGGATATGTTGATGGTGCAACTTTGGCTAAAGACAGAATTTTCGACGCCTACGGACCAGTTGTTAATACGCTGAATGTCTATTCTTTAATTGATGGTGAAAATATGTCCATTCAAGGGCGTCCGAATCCATTTGATGTGAATGATAAAGTGCAAATTGGTGTTCGTATTCCTTCCCAAGGCAATTATACTATTGCTATTGCAGCTCTTGACGGAATTTTTGCAACAAACCAAAATGTTTATTTAGAAGACAAACAATTGAATGTTATCCATGATTTAAAATTAGCGCCCTATTTTTTCACATCCGATATAGGAACATTTGATAACCGTTTTGTGTTGCGCTATACTGCTGATAATGCACTGCTTAATACAGTATTTGACTACGAAAATTCAGTTGTTGTATCTGTTAAAGATGACCATGCAACAGTTACATCGACTCAAGAAGTAATTCGAAAAATTGAAGTGTTTGATGTTTTAGGAAGAATGGTTTTAACCAAAAAAGACTGTAACGCAACGCAAGTAACGATTAATAAAAGTATACTACATAATCAGATAGCCGTTTGTAAGGTTTATTTACAAAACGGTCAAATAGTTACGAAGAAAGTGGTTTTATAAAAAACAAAAGCTCCGAGAAATTGGAGCTTTTTTTATGAATCTTTTATGTTTATAAAACCTATTTTCCTTTTATAGACGCTTCGATGTTTTTCTCAATTTTATGAGCCGGACGCGACCATTTTGGTTTTTCGCCTAAAGCTTGGTATTGCGAATCTTCTGCTTCAACTGTCGTTGGTTGCATTAATTTGATGAACGGTTTTTGTGGATTTAAACCTAATAATTCGAACATTTTCATGTCTTCATTTACGTCTGGATTTGGCGTTGTAAGTAATTTGTCTCCTGCAAAAATAGAGTTCGCTCCGGCAAAGAAGCACATGGCTTGTCCTTCTCTTGACATTTCTGTTCTACCTGCAGATAAACGAACTTGTGTTTCAGGCATTACAATTCGAGTTGTGGCAACCATACGAATCATTTCCCAAATTTCAACAGGTTTTTCGTTTTCCATAGGAGTTCCTTCAACAGCAACTAGAGCATTAATAGGAACCGATTCAGGTTGCGGATTTAAAGTTGAAAGTGCTACTAACATTCCAGCTCGGTCTTCAATACTTTCTCCCATACCTATAATTCCACCACTACAAACGGTTACGTTGGTTTTTCTAACATTTTCGATGGTTTGCAAACGGTCTTCAAAGCCACGAGTTGAAATCACTTCTTTATAATATTCTTCCGATGTGTCTAAATTGTGATTGTAAGCATACAAGCCTGCTTCTGCCAGTCTTTTGGCTTGATTTTCGGTCAACATTCCCAAAGTACAACATACTTCCATATCCAGTTTGTTGATGGTGCGAACCATTTCTAGTACTTGGTCAAATTCTGGACCATCTTTTACATTACGCCAAGCTGCGCCCATACAAACTCTCGATGAGCCGCTTGATTTGGCTCTTAATGCTTGAGCTTTAACTTGACTCACGCTCATCAAATCGTTGCCTTCAATATCAGTGTGGTATCGAGCAGCTTGCGGACAATAGCCACAATCTTCTGGGCAACCACCCGTTTTGATGGAAAGTAAAGTTGATACCTGAACTACATTCGGATCATGATGTTCTCTGTGTACGGTAGCTGCTTCGTAAAGCAAATCCATCAAAGGTTTGTTATATAATGCAATGATTTCTTCTTTAGTCCAGTTGTGTCTAGTTACGCTCATTTGATGTAAAAATTAAAACATCAAAATTAGGTATTTACTTCATAAGAAACAATAAAGAAATTAGGTTTAATCGTTAAACGCCATTTTAGCTCTCCAATATTGCATGCTGATAAAAACAATTATTACTGCAGAAGCCAAACCTTCAAACAATAAACCAAAGCAGTATTCACTCACGCTTGGATTGCCACTAAAGATAAATCCAGGAGATAAATGATTTAAAAACGACTGTCCGCCATTAGCATAAATATACAAAATTAATCCGATAAAACTCAGCACAATTCCATTTATAGCTGTAAATCCTACAGAGATTAGATTGTCAATGTAGCCCAATTTCCCTTCGTTGAAGTTCGATTTTAATGTTTTATACACGCCAAAATAAACGATAAAAATGTTTAAAAAACGTAGTAGGTAATTGTCAGATAAGCCAAGAGCTTGCATCAGTAAAAAATAGATGGCTATTCCGAAAAAAATCAGTAAGCCGTTGCTTATTTCTTTAGATAGTTTCATAATGAATAAGAATTTAAGTTGGTATTAAAATCAGTTCATTTCAAAGTTAACTAAAAGAAAATCAACAATTTAAAATTTAACACTATTTATGTGTTGTACCCGCTTTTTATAAAGAGAAGTTTTGTTAAAAAGAATTGTTTATGTATGACAAAGTATAGTTTTTGTCATTTTCAATTTGATTTTTCAAAGCGTCTAATGAATCAAATTTTTGTTCGTCACGAATAAAATGTAAGACTTCGATGGTGATGAAAGTGTTGTAAATTTCTTGGTTAAAATCAATGATAAACACTTCTACTGTTTGGTTTTCGCCATTAATTGTGGGTCGAGTACCAATATTCATCATGCCAAAGTGTTTTTTAGAATTGATAAATGTTGAAACAATATAAACGCCGCTTTTGGGAAGTAATTTGTAGGTTTCGTCAATAGCAATGTTGGCCGTTGGAAAGCCAATTGTTCTGCCAAGTTGTTTGCCTTTGACAACTTTTCCTGTAAAGTTATAGCAATAGCCTAAATAATTGTTGGCAATTTCAATTTTTCCCTCAGTTATTGCATTTCTTATTTTTGTTGAACTAACAGTAATCGCATTAATTTCTTCGGCAGAAATTTGTTCTACTTCGAAGCCAAATTCGTTTCCAAAAGCAATTAAATCATTAATGTCAGCAGTTCTATTTTGACCAAATCGATGATCATAGCCAATCACTATTTTTTTACAATGCAGTTGATCAACAAGTATTTTTTTTACAAAATCTTTGGCCGTTATTCGCGAGAATTCTTGGTCGAAAGGATGTATAATTAGATGATCAACGCCCAATTCATCGAAAAGTTTTTCTTTTTCATTCGAAGTATTAAGCAATTTAATCGAGTTGTCTTGTTGAAGCACCATTCGAGGATGTGGAAAAAAACTCAATACCAAACTATTACAGTTTTCTTCGTTGGCAAGTTGAACGATTTTTCGAATTATTTTTTGATGCCCAATATGCAAGCCGTCAAAAGTACCAATCGTTAGAATTGTCTTTTTGTTAGAAGAAAAGGAGGAAATAGAATTATACGTGTTCACAATACAAGGATAGAAAGTGCGAATTTAGCTTAAACTCATTAAAATAAAAAAGAGTTTTCAATTTAATCTATATTTTAAAAATGCTTTTTATGCAAGTGATAAAATGTTTTTTTACACGAAAGGTATATTTTAAGAGTAAAAATTTCATTATTAGTAAAAATTGAAATAAATTTGCTAGCTATTGATTATTAAACCAAAAAACAAATGAAAAAAAACTTACTATTGTTTGTGTTTTCTGTTGCTTCGTGCATTGGTTACGCGCAAACGGACAGATTGTGGTCTTCTGTTGAAAACACAACAGGGATTAAAACTTCAAAATCAATTGAAAGAGCTTCTTTTCCTAAAGAGTATAAGCTTTTCCAATTGAATCTTGACAATTTAAGACAGTCGTTATTTACTGCGACTTCTACTGCTAAATCAACAGGAGTGGTTGTGACCATTCCTAATGTAGATGGACAAATGGAGCGTTTCAGAGTATTTGAATCTTCAAATTTTGCTCCTGAGTTACAAGCTCAATTTCCTGACATTAGAGCTTATGTTGGAATAGGTATTGATGATAAAAATGCTCAAATCAGGCTAAGTAGTGCTCCTAATGGTATTCAATCTATGATTTTCAGAACGGATAAGCGAAATGAGTTCATGGAACCTTATTCTGAAGATGCTAAAATTTATGCAGTATACAATTCTTCTAGAATGAAAGGGAAATTACCTTTTACTTGTTCAACTGAAGATGTTGCAGTACTTAATAGAAACATTGAAGAAGTGCAAGCTAATAATGGTCAGTTGAAAACTTTCCGTTTAGCGATGTCTTGTACTGGCGAATATACTACTTACCACGGAGGAACAGTTGCAGGTGCTTTAGCCGCTATTAATGCAACGATGACTCGTGTTAATGGTGTTTTTGAAAGAGATTTTGCTGTAAGAATGAATTTAATTGCTAACAACAACTTGGTAATCTTTACTAATGCAGGTTCAGATCCTTATTCTCCTGATACTGCTATGAATAACTGGAATGCTGAATTGCAAGCTACGTTAACTGCTACAATTGGTGAGGCTAATTACGATGTAGGTCACTTATTTGGTGCAAGTGGTGGTGGTGGAAACGCAGGATGTATTGGTTGTGTTTGCGTTGATGGACAAAAAGGAAGTGGAATTACTTCACCTGCTGACGGTGTTCCAATGGGAGATAATTTTGATATCGATTATGTAGCTCACGAATTAGGACATCAATTTGGTGGTAACCATACTTTTTCTCATTCTGCTGAAAACAATGCTGTAAATGTTGAGCCAGGTTCAGGTTCTACTATTATGGGTTATGCTGGTATTACTGGTGCTACTGACGTTCAGGCTCACTCTGATGATTATTTTGCTTACAGAAGTATTTTACAAGTTCAAACTAACTTAAATGGCAAAACTTGTCCAGTGGTTACTACTTTGACCAATCAAGCGCCTACAATGACAACTGCTGGAAACTTTACAATTCCTTTAAGTACACCATTTATCCTTACAGGTTCAGGAACTGATCCAAATGGTGATACTTTATCTTACTGCTGGGAACAAAATAATGATGCTACTACCGTTGGTGCAGCTTCTTCTTATGTTTCAGCTACTAAAACAAATGGTCCTAATTTCAGATCTTTACCTCCAACTGCTGTGCCAGTTCGTTATATGCCAAAATTACAAAGTGTATTAAACAACACTTTAACAGCTGATTGGGAATCTGTAAATAGTAATGCAAGAACGTCTCAATTTACTTTAACAGGAAGAGATAATGTAGCAGGTCCAGGTACTGCAGGACAAACAGGAACTGCAGCATGTACAATTACAACAAGTGGAACTATCGGACCATTTAATGTAACTTCTCAAGGTACGGCTGGTATTTCTTGGATTCAAGGAACTAATCAAACCATTACTTGGGTAACTAATGGTGCTGAAACTTTAGCAGGTTCATCTACTGTTGATATCTTATTGTCAACGGATGGAGGATTAAACTTTACAACAACTTTAGCTTCAGGTGTACCGAATGATGGTTCTGAAACTATTGTAGTTCCTAATATAGCTGCCACAACTTGTAGAGTTATGGTTAAGCCAACAGGAAATATTTACTATGATGTAAACACAACTCCTTTTGCAATTGGATATACAATCACTACCAACTGTAATACTTATTCTAATACTACACCTTTAACCATTCCCGATGGTATAGCTGCCAATACACCTGGTGCTGTAGCTAGTAACACAATTACTGTTCCTACTTCAGGAACAATTTCTGATGTGAATGTGAGTTTAAATGTAACTCACACGTATCCTAATGATTTAGTTGTAGCTATCAATAACCCTGGAAATGTAACTCAAGTTCCTGTTTGGAATAGAGCTTGTGCAGGAAATGATAACTTTAATGTTACTATGAGCGATGGTTCACCTGCATTTACTTGTGTGGCTAATATGACTGGAACTTTTGCTCCATCTTCGCCATTGTCTGCGTTTAATGGTGGTGCATCTAATGGTACATGGACTTTGTTAGTAGCAGATTATTGGAATGTTGATACAGGGACAATTAATTCTTGGTCAATTGAGGTATGTTCGCAAACAGCTACTTTAATAACTGAAAACTTTGGTTTAGATAATTTCAGTATTTTCCCTAACCCTAACAATGGTAACTTTAACGTTAAGTTTGACTCTAAATCTTCAAACGAAATTGCTATTGAAGTACATGACATTAGAGGAAGACAAATCTTTAACAAAGCCTACCAAAATACAGGTTTATTTGAGCAAAATGTTCAGTTAAACAATGTAGAAACAGGTGTTTATATGGTAACTGTTAAAGACGGTAACAGAAAAGAAGTGAAGAAAATCGTTATTGAATAATTTTCAATAATTATAAATGTAAAAAGGGAAACAATTTTGTTTCCCTTTTTTTATTTTCCGTTGTAAGTATTCATGGTGTTGTTTAATCCTGCTAAAGCAAACGAATTAATCACTTCTACAGCCATGTCTAATCGTTCGGGTAGTTTGGCTTTCTCTTCTTCGTCCCATTCGCCCAACACATAATCTACTTGTCTTCCTTTTTTAAAATCGTCGCTAATGCCAAATCGGAAACGAGGATATTCGGTTGAGTTCAATAATAGTTGAATGTTTTTCAGACCATTGTGGCCGCCATCACTACCTTTTGACTTGATGCGAATGGTGCCAAAACCCAAATTCAAATCATCGGTAATCACCAAGATGTTTTCTTTGGCGATTTTTTCTTTTTCCATCCAATAGTGAACGGCTTTTCCGCTAAGGTTCATGTAGGTGTTGGGTTTCAAAAGTATCAAGGTTCTCCCTTTGATTTTGTATTCGGTTACGTCACCCAATTTGGCTGTTTGAAACGATAAACCTTCTTTTTTGGCTAAATGATCTAAGACTTTAAAACCAATATTGTGACGTGTATTGACGTATTCGGCGCCAATATTGCCCAAACCAACAATGAGAAACTTCTTCATAGGATCGATGATTTCTTTTGCTTCTTTTTTAAATAATGATGAAAACCAGTTCATGGTGCAAAAGTAGTATAATTGTTAGAAATTCTGACTTTTGTGTACGACGTTTCTGTTTCTAACCCCGATTGAAGGAAATGCCGTGCATGACGTAAAGCGGGAAAAAGGATTACAAGAAAAGCCCAAGCCTTTAGTTGCTACAAATAAAAAAAATCATTTGCCACGAATGCACGAATATAAATTTTTAATTATTCGATTTAATTCGAATAATCGTCAAAGACGATTCATTAATATAAGTAGTCAATAGTAAAAATTCGTGAATTACTTCGTCTGTTCGCTACGCTCGAGTCGTGGCTTTTTAAGACATAAAAAAAGCACCAGTAAAAACCGATGCTTTTTGTATGTGAAAAAAGATTGAATTATTTTTTCTTTTTTGCTCCTTTTTCTGCTTTTGCAGCTTCTTGAGCCGCTTTCATAGCCGCACGTGAAATTCTCACTTGACAAACTACAGTG
Source organism: uncultured Flavobacterium sp. (assembly GCA_964414655.1). GTDB lineage: Bacteria > Bacteroidota > Bacteroidia > Flavobacteriales > Flavobacteriaceae > Flavobacterium. The sequence continues at coordinate 96,223 of CAYPXI010000009.1, forward strand.
TTGTCTGGGTGCATTAATTTGAAATTGTTCGTTTCGATTTTTGTAACGTACAATTTGTTACCCATTTGCAATTCTGAAATGTTAGCTTCAACAAAATCAGGTAAGTGTTTTGGTAACGCTTTCACTTTAAGTCTACGTTGGTTCAAACGTAAAACACCTCCTAAAAGTACACCTGGCGATGTTCCTACCACATTCACAGGAACTTCCATAATGATTTCTTTGTCATCACTCAATTGGAAGAAATCAATGTGGTTGATTCTGTCTGAAACTGGGTGAAACTGAATGTCTTGTAAAATTGCATTGTACTTTTTACCTCCTAAAACCACTTCAACTGTGTGTGCGTTTGGAGTGTAAACCAAGCCTTTAAATGCTCTTTCGTCTGCTGCAAAATGTACTGGTTGACTTCCTCCGTAAATAACGCAAGGAACCATTCCAGCATCACGTAAGGCTTTCGTTGCCTTTTTGCCTACGCTTTCTCTTTCTGATCCTTCAATCGTAATTGATTTCATTGTAAAAATATATAGTTAATAATTAAAAATTCATTTCAATGGCAATGACAATTTCAAAAATCAATTTCAAAATATCATTAGTTGTTACATCTGGGCGTTGCGTTCGTGCCTCTCGCCGCGCTTTCCACTGTAGTCCTCACTGCGTTCCGGGCTGCCGTTACACCCGAGGCCTTTGGCCGAACTGACCGAAGGTAATCGCTAACGCACTCGTGTGCTCTGTTTCAACTCTAGAATTAGCTGACGACTAATCGCTAAAAGCTAATCACTACATCAAAAACTTCCCACTAATCGAGTTGTTGTTCTGAACCATGTGCATTACTTCGGCAAACAAAGGTGCACAACTCACTACTCGTATTTTTTTCGACTCTTTTTTCAACGGAATCGAATCGGTAACTATCAATTCGCTCAATTTAGAGTTTTCAATTTTTTCGTACGCATCACCCGATAAAATCGCATGAGTACAAATCGCTCGAACACTTAAAGCACCTTTTTCAATCATCAAATCGGCTGCTTTGGCTAAGGTTCCGCCTGTGTCAATCATGTCGTCTACTAAGACTACATTTCTTCCTTTCACTTCACCTATCAACTCCATAGTATCAATAACATTGGCCGCTTTGCGTTGTTTGTAGCAAATTACTACATCCGATTCTAAAAACTTAGAATACGCATACGCTCTTTTGGAACCACCCATATCTGGTGATGCAATGGTTAGGTTTTCTAAATTCAAACTCTTTACATACGGCAAGAAAATGGTAGAAGCAAACAAGTGATCTACTGGTTTTTCAAAGAAACCTTGAATCTGATCGGCGTGTAAATCCATCGTCATGATTCGAGTTGCTCCAGCTGTTTCTAGTAATTTGGCTACTAGTTTGGCTCCAATTGGAACACGCGGTTTGTCTTTTCGGTCTTGTCTGGCGTATCCAAAATACGGAATTACAGGAGTAATGTGTCGCGCCGATGCTCTTTTGGCAGCATCAATCATCAACAGTAATTCCATTAAATTGTCAGCCGTCGGAAAAGTCGAGCAAACAATAAAAACGCGTAATCCACGAATGGATTCTTCAAACGAAGGCTGAAATTCGCCATCACTAAATTTTGAGAACGTAACTTTACCCAGCGGAACACCGTATTGAGCGGCAATTTGTTCGGCTAAGTGGACACTTTGGGAACAAGCAAATATTTTTGCTTCTGGTTCTTGATGTGACATTTTGTGTGTTGTTTAATGCCGTTTCGCTTATCGCAATTTGTTTCAGTTTTTAGCCTGAAACCTACTGTTGTAAACGTCTCGGTTGTAGTTAGTTAGTTGTGTGTCGTGTTAACGAGGTGCAAATTTAGGAATAAAATCCAACTACGAAAGGAAAATTTGTAGTATTTTTTTATGAAATGAAAAAAAATTATTTACATTTGCAGTCCTCTAAAACACCAAATGTTTAGACAGCAATCATTCTGAATAGAATTTTAAGAAATTAGATCAGATATATTGTAGAAAAACATCCAAAAGGAGTCATTTTGTTAATTTTCAAAAAATTACCAAAAGTCCATTTGGAAAGCAAAGCCCGGATGGCAACTATTTTAATTAATTTTTTCTAAAAATTAGCTAAAAAAACCTTCGGAGAATAACGCCCGGATGGCGGAATTGGTAGACGCGCACGACTCAAACTCGTGTACTTAGGTGTGTGGGTTCGATTCCCACTCCGGGTACTTTAAAAATCCTTAACAAGCTAAAATAATGCTAGTTAAGGATTTTTTGTTTTTAGAATTGTACGGTAATTGTATTGTTGGTTATTAGTCAGTTAAATTAAGTAGTTGTTTATACTCTTTTTTTAAAGTAAATTTTGAGCTTGCAATAATTAAAGCAATATTAGGAAAGGGCAAAATGCATAATACTATTAATATGCTCCATATCATCAAGTCATATTTTGAGACAAGTGAGCATAAAACTAAAGCCAAAGCTACATTAAAGATATTTAGAAAAAGAATGTAGTTATCATATTTACTCTCAATAGATAGTATTTTATAGTATCTTTTGTCTTGTAACCTCTGCTCTAAGTTTTGAGAATAAGGATTGTAGTTTTTACTTAAGCTTTCTATTTGTGATTCAGCTGTATTTTTAAAATGGTTTTTTAAATTGTAGTTTATTAGTAACATAAACGCCCCAATATACAGGCATAAGTTTTTCCTGTTTTTTATTCTCTTCTTTAAATCGAGGTTATTGTTTATATCTGATTTGATAATGTTTGGGGTATTTATATTCTCTTCTTTGTTTTCAGAATTTTTCATAATAATAAGTAGTTAAATAATAATATTTAAGTTATCACACGTGATAACCAACATAGCAAAAATAACACAAATTTTGAGTTGTCGTATATGATAATTTAAAATTGGAAAAAGCTCTAAGATATAAAGTAGGTAAACGCATTAAGCAAATCAGAAATGAGAAGAATATTTCTCAACAGGATTTGGCTGCTAAATGCAACTTTGAAAAGAGCAATTTATCAAGATTGGAAGCAGGAAGGACAGACCCTAAACTCTCTACTTTGGAGAAAGTAGCTATTGGTTTAGGTGTACCAATGTATGAGTTATTTATGTTTCAAAAGGGCAAATCTGAACAATCATAATCTTCTGTAATTTCTCCATTATCCACATCATCATCATTTTCAACATTAATATCCATATTGTATAAAAGAATGTTGCTCATAATATCATTATTGATAACTTTTTCATCTATCAAGAATTTGATGTACCCATATAGATAAGGACTTAAGTAGTTAACTTTCCTCTTTATCATTTTTGTTCTATCATATTCTGAATTACAATACTTCTTCATATTGCAGTACTCTAATTCTTTGTAGCATGTACATCTTGGTTTTTCAATGTTGACTTTTTCAGGATATAGTAAACCTAAATTTACCTCTTTACAAACTATGGGATTGTTTTCAATTTCTGACCAATCCCATTTTTCTATATATTTTTCTATAATCTCTACATTCCAATCTATATATTGGTTTTTAGAAATAATCTTAAAATCAATATAGCTCTCAAAATCTTGAAAATCCTCTATTGTAAAGGGATAAATTTCAAAAAGAGTATCTCTGACAAACTTTGATTTAATCTCGTGATTTAGGTCTTTAAATTTCAATTATTGATTGATTAAAGTTTCATGTATAGGTCTAGCAAATTAAAAAAATATCTATTAATATAATTGTTTACTTTTCTATCTTTTTAGGTTTACATCATAAAAGTGGTTATTTACATAAGCACACTCTTTTAATAATCTCCATTATCAGATAAACTATAAAATCCATTTTTAGTTATAATTATATGGTCTAGAAGCTGTATATCTAAGATTAAAGACGCAGATTTAACTTTCTTTGTTGTTGTTATGTCTTGAAAACTTGGTTTCAACTTCCCAGATGGGTGATTATGAGTTAAGATTATTCCTGTAGCATTACATTTTAAAGCAACTGCAAATATTAATCTTATATCTACTATGCAACCTGTTATACCTCCTTTGCTCAGAGGATATATTCCTAATACCTCATTAGAATTGTTTAAGAGAATAACTTTAAATTCTTCTTGAAGTTCAATAGTTTTCTTTGACCATGAACTTAAGATGATTTCATAAGCTTTTTGACTTGATGTTATTTTATGCTTTTGATTGTTCTTTGTTGAATAGGAAACTCTAATTTCTGCTAGTTCATTCATAAAATATAATTTTAAGTTAAGAAGTAAAAATAAGCCCATAACTCTTTAAAAGTCATGGGCAGTTTAGTTACTCTTGATGCGCAAATTGACCATTGGTTGAAAATGCATTTCCTGTAGGTGCTTTGCTCATAAAATCATCAATAGTAGTTTTACTTTTGTCTACATATTGATTAGTTGAACTCTCCTCAACAAATTCATATCTGTGAGTAAGAGTAATGATTTCTCCTGTTTCCTTAATGGTATATTCATAAGGATCACAATTGATTTTTTCAATTTTGCCTGGCAACTCACTACCAATTAATGATTGGCAAGTTAATTCGTCAAATGTTGAGGATATTGTGGCTTTCCTTGCTGTGACATAAAATTTGCTAGTTTCAGCGGATTTTACCATTTCAATTCCTCCTTGAAGTTCTAAAACAAAGAATACTTTTCCTTGTTCTGTTTGTCTTTGTTGATAGTTTACAATTCTTACCATCTTTTTAAGTTTTTGAGTTAAACATTAAAATTTTGTAAGCAAAATCATAGACCTAAAGAAAACTATAACTATCACCTTATGTTTTCTCAGGCAATAAAATTTTACTTGCTAGTGATGGGTGGGGGTATTGAGATTGAGTTTTATGGGTGGGGGTGTTTTACAGAGGGTACGATACGCTCTAAAAATGGAACCGATTAAAAAAAAATTATAATTATGACCTTATGGTTTTAATTTGAAAATGATTTTTAAATCTAAAAAAATAAAAATTATGAAATAAAGGAAAAAGAGATTACATTTATTAAATTTAGCAGCTCTTATATTTGTCAGTAAATCTTATCAAAAGTTAAATTATTAATATGTTACATTTTCACTTCTGTCAGAATTATGTTAATCATACAAATCCAAAGATTGATAAAGCATTAGTAAAATTTTTTGAAGAAATCGCAAATCGTGATACCCTAAAAGGAATCGGAAAGATAACTCCATTTACTAAAGGTATTTATGTTTTGATGCTAAAGAATCCTTATGCTGAGGTTATTATAGAAGAAAGGAAGATTTCACTTTTAAATCCTGAATTTAAAGAAGAATTAAATGTGTATTTTGTAAGAGGGTTTAAAAATGGGCTTCAGGACTATGTTGAAATAAGAGATGGGAAGTGGTCATTCTATAATATCTTGTTAGAAGAGGAGATAGAAAATTTTAGAAAAAAGTTTATTGAAAATAATCAAGTTAAAGAGGAGAATATCAGTGAACCCCCACAAGAGCTATTAAACTGGCAAAACGATTATAAGTTAAGAGTTGATTATGATATATATGAAACTGAAGAGTGGGTTAAATTTGCCATGAATAGTTCAACGGATGAGGGGATGAAGGTTGATGAAGCTAAGTTATATTTGTTAGCTCTAAAAGAGGTTATTTTAGGAAATGAATCACTGATAAAGATTATAGACAAAAGAACTAATTTAGAAACTTGTAATGTTGTTTATAATGATGTTGGTATTGTATATACCAGAGTAAATCTGAATGAAGGGTCTATTTATCTTTTACATAATGGTGGTAATGTAAAAACTCAAGTTTCACATTGGAATGCTATAAAGAATTTTAAATTTGACAGTAATAAAGAATTTAACACGTTACATGATATAAGTGCTATTTCTTTGAAAGCATATCCTAACTGGACGCTCAATAATGCAGATTTATGGACTAAAATTGAAAAGAACAACGAATTAGGAAATTTATCATTACTTCCTGAACAAACTGAATTTCTAAAGAATTTTAAGTTCCCAAAATACATCAATGGTCAGGCTGGAAGTGGTAAATCCACAATGCTATATTATCTTTTTGCTAATGTTTATTATTATAAGTACGCAGGAGAAATAAAAGGAGATGTGATATTTTTAACTGAAAACGAAAAGTTATTAGACCATACAAAAAAATCAGTTTACGACTTATTACTTCATAATCCAGAGTTTGATTTATCTACAGAAGATATCGCGATTGTAAACGTTGATAAACATTTTTATCCATTTAAAAACTTCTTATTAGGATTACTTCCTGAGGATAACATGTTGTTTAGTCCAGATAAGTATCTGAATTTTTCAAAATTTAAGTACTTGTATGAACAATCAAAAATAGCCACACACATTAAAAACAAATTCTCTGCAGAATTAGTTTGGTTTACACTTTCAACTTACGTTTATGGTAATAGTTTAAAATGCCAAATTACAAGCGAAAATTATGAAAGTGAAATGCCTAAAGAAGGAAAGGAACTTATTTCAATTGAAGATTTAAGAGGCATTGAAAAAGAAATTATAAACCCTTTTTACAACAAGCTTTTATTAGAAGATAATTATTGGGATAAAATAAAATTAATCAAATATATAAATGACAATATAGAGGTATCAAAAAGCTACGAGGTAATTTTTTGTGATGAGGCTCAAGATTTTAGTAAAGTTGAACTTGAGTTTATTATGAAGCTATCCTCTTATGCAAAATATAACCTAAGTAAAGTTGAGCAATTTCCTGTGGTTTTTGCTGGAGATGCTTTACAAACTGTAAATCCAACAGGTTTTAGGTCTGAAGCATTAACTGCAATGATTTATAATGAATTAACAAATAGCAAAACGGGATATAAACTAGATCAAAGTTCCTTAGAGTTCACACCCAATTATAATTACAGATCCTCACAATCTATAGTAAATGTTGCAAATGCTATTCAAAACTATAGAAAGCAAGAATTTTCAGCTAGTATTAAAAAACCTCAATCATCAAAGAGACCTGTTGTGTTTAAAAATGAGCACCTAAATGTTTTTGTTGATTTTGAAACTTTTAATAAAGATGAAAAACTGCAAGATAAAATTGAATTTAAAACGATAATCGTTCCAGTTAACTACGATGAAATAGAATCATTTAAAGAACATAATAATATTCTAAAAAAATATAAGAATATTATATCGGCTGTAGATGCAAAAGGTTTAGATTTCAGTGAAGTTGTGATTTTTGGATTTGGTGACTATATTTTGAATGCTAGTGGTGGGATTTATGAATATAGATATTTATATAATAAACTTTATGTAGCGGTGACAAGGGCTCAAGCGGAACTTGTAATAATAGATAGTTTAGAATCTAAAGAAAGTTTTTGGAAACCGTTAATCGAAAAATATTTGCAATCAGAGTGGTCAATGGAAATGAAACCACCTCCAAAAAGTTTTGAAGATATAATTGTATTTGATTCTGGTGAAATAATTCAAAGCACAGCTTATGTTCTTGAAAATGATGCTATTAGACAAAAAGAGCAAGGTTTGATTGAAAAAAACATACCATTACTTCAAGTAGCTTCAAGTCATTTTATCAAAATTGGCAATAAAAAGGAATATTATGTTTGTTTAGCAAAGATTGAGGAGATTAAAGGGCAATGGGAAAAGGCATCAGAGTTTTACTTAAAAAAAGAGGTTGGTGAAGATGGAATTGAATTTGCAACAAGTTCATATTGGAATGGACAGTTATGGACTGAATTAGTTAACCTCAATACTACCATCAAAAGTAAGAGGCAATTATTAAAGGTAATTATTGCTAAGTTGTTTTTAAATAATTCAATAACAGAATCATATTTAAAGGATTTATATGAAAATTTACCCGAGCTAAATAAATTATTAAACAGTACTCCATGGAAAAAAGATGTGTTGAATTTATTAGTTGAATTACTTTCTAATGAATTTGAAGAAGAAAAAATTGAAAAAATTTCTGAGATTTTAATAGAGATTTGTCACAAGAAAGACAGGGATATACTTGAAAGGGTTGGTGATAAGTACTTTTCAATAAAAAAATATCAACTTGCAATTAGCACATATGAGTTAATAGGTTTTGAAGGTGAAAATTATTTAAAATCTAAGTTAGAAATAGCAAAGAAAAGAGGAGAGGTTGAAGATATTATAATCTATTCAGGACGATTAGCGATTGAAGCAAAAAATGAAAGTAAAGAAGGTATTGCTTTTGATATAGTTAATGCTTACATAGAAAACAAATTAGAAGAGAAAGAGTTCAAAAACATCTACGTTAATCTCTACTCATACATTGCTTTTTTAGTTGTTAAAAGTGATGACGACAGACTAATAAAATTATCTCAAAAAGTTGAAAAATCCTTTTCTGGAAGTAATAGGTTTTATGAACTTTCAAGTTTCTATTTTTCATTGCTTGAATCGGATAATCTTGAAAATTCTATATTTAATTTTGTTTTAGAAAGATGGGCAAAGAATATTTTTAAAAGTGGTTTGTCAATTGATACTATTAATGAAGTTTATCATCAGATTGTCGATGGTAGGAATTTAAAGAAAACTCTTTTTACAGAAGAGGAAATTAATAAGATACCTGAATTCCCTTTAGAGATAAGGAGAAATATTTCAGAACATTTATCTGATATAATTATATACAATTTTAGAAAATTTAAAGATGTTGAAATTAACAATTTCGGGTTGGTAAATCTTATTGTTGGTGACAATAATATTGGGAAGACTTCTTTATTGGAAGCCCTACTTTTTACTCCTAATAAAGAGTCATATCTAGAGAGATTAGCCTTTGCTTATATTGAAAGAATAAATATTCATCCAAATAAACTAGAAACCTCAGAAGGGATTTCATTATATTACAATTTAAGTAATGATTTTTTAAAAGAGTATGAGAGATGTTGTGAAGAAAAAGTGAATATTGGATTTAGAATATATGATAATAGATTTTTTAAAGATTTTGAAATAAACTTTAATAAAGACAATTCTAATGTTAGAAAAAATGTTGAAAGTATTAGCTACAATGAAAATGATTATGATAGTCTAAATAACATTCCTTATGAAGATATTTTAAAAATGCCTTTTATTGCCTATGGTAAGGGCTTTGGGAACGAACTTGCAAGCGTTTATGATAGGGAAATCAGGAGCAATAGAGTTTTAGAAAAACAATTTTTGGAAAATCTTAAGTTATTTATTCCTAATGTAGAAAATGTTTATGTTAGAATAGATGGTTCTATTGACATAAGAGATGATGAATATACTGTTGATAGATCTTTACATCAATATGGAGAAGGAGCAAATAAACTCTTTAGGATATTAGTTCTACTTACTATCCATAAGGGAAAAAGGCTCCTAATTGATGAAATTGACGCTGGAATACATTTTTCAAGATTTAAGCAATTTTGGAGAATAGTACTTAAGATTGCTAAAAATGATAACACACAAATTTTGGCTACCACACATAATGAAGAATGTATTAGATTTTTTAATGAAATTTTAAATGAAGTAGAATTTGGTGTTGAATTCCAAAAAGTTTCAAGAGTTATCCAAATGAAATATGTAAACAAAATAAAAGTGCGTTCTTTTGATTACGAGAGCTTTAATATGGCTTTTGAAGATGGTGTTGAATTAAGAGGTGGCAATTAATTATGAGTAAGTATAAGATATTTTGTGAAGGAATTACTGACCAAGTATTTATTGCAGATTGTTTGGAAGTCTTTTATGGTTTTATTTCTGAGAGAGAAAACTTAAATCCTACTTCAAGTAAACACGATATTCTTAAAATAAAATTTAATAATGATATTGAAGTTATTGAAGTAGGAGGTTGCGATAAATTATCTGTTCAATTGTATTCATCAATGTTGGAGGATAATACTGCTGATGGAGGAACTAATATTGTAATTTTTGATGCAGATTATGAAGTTAAAAAAAATGGAAACAAAGGATTTGAATCATGTATAAAAAAATTAGAAGCTATAAAAAGTAATAAGGGATTAGTTTTTGATTATTATTTATGGCCAAATAATAAAAATGATGGTATTATTGAGGATTTGTTAAGAAAGTTGATACCGTCTAAAAATGAATGTATATATAATTGTATTGATACTCACCATGCTTGTTTGGAAAGTCTTCAAATTCCAAATTTAAAGATAGCTGAATTAAAAGAGAAAGTTGGGTACTATTTATATACAGTAAATAAAAATTCAAAGCCGAGTCACAGAGATTATAAAGATTCACAATATTGGAATTTAGATTATAATTTAATACAAGATTTGACTGATTTTAAGGCGTTTTTAGACAATTTTTTCATCTAAGCTAAGTGTAGCTGTAGCCGCTTTTTAAAAATATAACATTTAAATTTTTCTATTTAATACATCAATTACTGGCGCATTCGTTATATGTTTAGGAATAATAATTTTGTCATTTTTAAGAATTGTTGCTGAATCAATATCATTTAATGAAATTTCCCATGCATCTTTAATGATAAGTTTAGTTTTTTCAATACCTCTAGAGAAATCAGGACTAAAATTGCCTTCTGAATCAATATAAGCGGGATAAATTTTGAATTTGTTTTTCGATTTATAGTATTGAGTTAGCTTGGTTAGGTTTGTTGGGCTATTTGGTTGCAAATTATGGAATCTCGAAATTGAAGTAAAAAGGGAGTTTTCTTTAATTTCTTTAAATTCTTTGCAAACATGAACACGGTACCAATATGGTTTTTCTGAATCAATTCCTCTAATTATAGCAATTCTTATATCGTTATCTTGATCTTTTCTTCCCAATTTATCAATCCACCCATCAAAAATCTCTCTTCCGCTTTCAATTTCATTAAAGCAAAATGTTATTCCAAGCTCGTAATTTCCATCAATAAAAAAACCAAATCCATTCCAACCAGCTTTATCCCATAATTTATTGTCAATTATAGAGCTAACAGTTCTTAATGAGTGCGAATTCTCTTTCAAATTGTTTGAGTTTTCAAATTCTTCAATTTTAAAGTCCTTTAGGTTAAGAACCATTTCATGAGTTCTTTTGTTTAAATAACTTTTATGTTTTCCTGAATCAAACCAATCTTCTAAGAATATTTTAGGATTCTTGCCATAAAAATCATTACAGAAGTCAATATGATTAAAAACTATTGAAACTCTCTGAAAGACTTCTTCTTTTTTAAAAAGATTATCTAGGAATATATTTAAGTCTTTAACAAGAAAATTTTGTTGAATAAGATGAGCTAAAAAACTCAAAAGAGTTTCCCATAAATTATCAAGATATCTTTTTTCAAAAAAGTTGTCTCGATTTATTTCGAGAATATACTCATTTGATTTTGTTTGCTGTGAATAGTTTATTACTTCTATGCTTTTGCTTTCTGCTAGAGTTAAAATGATTTTTTCAGTTGTAGGCGCTATTTCATTCAATGCTGTTGAAAAGAAACTTTCAATAAATGCTAAAAGTGTTTCTGAAATGAAGAAAAAGTCTTTATCTTTTTTAAATCTTATTTCAGTATTTGTCCCTAAAACTTTTGAGTGGAAAATTATTTCATCATTACATATGAAGTCTGTATTATATAAAAACTGATCTTTAATTGGTTGGCTTGCAATAGTAGAAATAAATTCATCTAACTCTTGAATTTTGAACTTCTCACTGTTTATTGAATCCAATATTTCATCTGCATACCCAAGTTTATATAATAAAGCATCTGCTGAAAATTCTAATTCTAAAGAATTTAAAATATCAGGAATTTTTTCAATTTCATTAAGTTCGTCTGAGTTTAAAAATCTATTAGCCAATGAAATATCTATAAAACCCAAGGTTTCATCTCTTTCGATTTCCTTATCAAGATCTATCATTTTTGATAAAACATTAATTAATTCGCAAACAGAAAATAGAGATGGTATTCTGCCTAATAAAATTTCATTTTTGGCTAATTCAATTGTTAAATGATAGGTTTTGTTTTCTAAATATCCCTCTTTAAACCATGTTTTTAATGACATTGAGCAGGCAAAAATTAAACAATTGTGTGATGCCCATAGTAAACCTATGTTTCTATATGAGTTTGATAAGAGCCTTAAACAAAAGATTAACTCTTTTTCACTTTCATTTTTTGAAAGCTTAATAACAGCTTTACCTAGAAACTTTATAGAGTCTTGATATAAACCTGCCTTAAACTTTTCTAATGCTCTCTTAATATATGTGTCACTAGCAGCTAATTCAGAGTTTCTCTTTCCGTTTACATTTGCGCATTCTTCTATAAGATTGTCATATTCTTGACTATTTGGAAATATTTCACCAAAAGTTTGAATAGACTTATATATTTGTTCAAAAGGATAACTTAAATGTCTATCTATCTTTAATATTAGGTTGTGTAATTTCTTCAGTAATTCTGAACAATCTTTTTTAGTTCTCACAAATTCAAAGATTTTATTTAAACAAAGATATGTTTCAGCTTCTATAGAGCTTGAGGATTCTCTTGTCTTTTCAATTTTTTCATTAAGAACATTATAAAAAATCTCTTTCTCTTCATTGATATTGATTAAAGAAGAAAATTCTAAGTGAGTATTTAATATAGTATATAAAGTGCTGTAAAGTTTTATTAAATTAATATTTGAATCTGAACTAACCCCCTTTCTAAAATTTGTAAAACCATTTATAAATCCCTCAAAATCATTAAACCAAAAAATTGCAGTCCATGCTTGTTGATAATATATCCTATTAAGTTGGTTTTTATTTTTTAATTTTTTTGCGAATCTTATTGCTCTTAAAAATTTTCCTTCTATTATTTCCCTAGAGTCCTCTAATTCTCTTGATGTTATTGCAGAATCTAAACAATCTTCAACAAGTTGATAGTCTACCTCAAAATATCTATTCGGGGTATTTATTTTTTTCTCCAATTCAATAAGTTTCTCTCTTCGGTATGCATCATTCCCTCCTAAGATATATTCTTTTGATTTATAAACATCTGATAGATTGAGTGAGTCAACAATTAAGTCAATAAGTTTGTTGTTCATTATTTTTTCAATTATCCACTCACCATCAAGAATAATTATATCAATTTGAAATTCTTTTTTAAAACTATCTTGTGCGTCTTTTTTTTTCTTACTTGGTATTTTTTGATTAGAAAAAAAGTATATTCTTGTATATCCTCTGTTAGTTGATAATATGTTTTTTATGTCTGACTTTAATTTTCCTTTCCAATCTTTTTTACTTGAAATAGCAAATGCCCAATTTTCATCTATGTTCCATCCATTTTCAGGAGTAAACCATCTTTCAGAGATACTGTCAGAAACAGGATATGTTTCACAGTCAGTTTTACCATCTCCTCCACCAGTTGGTCCAACTTGAGGGATGAGATTTGGAGCAATAAATAATTCAGCTAATTTTCTGGTCAAAATCTCAAATTGATCTTGTTTTTGATTAATTGAAATACTTTCTATCTCATATGATAGAACTTCTTTAGTTAGTTCAACTTTATAAATTGTTTCCGAATCTGAAAAGTATTCAGGTCTAATGTTTTTGTAGAAATCATTTGGAGAATTGTAAGATTTATGCTTATTCATAAGTGCTTATTTATATCCTAAAGATAGATAAAAAAAATTAACCCAACCAAAAAACAGGTTGGGTTAATATTACTCAAAAACCAAGTATAGTTAGAATTACTATCATTTAGAGCTTTTGAAATAACTTGATTACAATTATAAATATCATTTAGAAGTTCTTCTACTTGGGATTTCCCCCAGCGATAATCTCTCTGATAATTGGGAATATAAAATTTTCCTCTAATTTAATTATTTATAGACTGTAAAGGATCTTTAGAATTTATCATAGAAAAGTAAATTGCAAATGTTTTGCAAAATTTTATAAGCCACGCATAATATAACTATGTTGCTAAATAAATGAAATAATTGTAGTTAGTTAAAAAGTTTGTTATTTATCTATACTATTTTCAATTTTATATTTTCAATTTGGCTTATAGCCTCAAAATTAAAATTTATTTATTTCGCAATGCGAAACTAATTTTCGCACATAAGAAATAACAACAAACTAAACAATTATAGAAATGGTTTATTTAGATTACCAATCGACTACACCTGTAGATGGAGAAGTATTAAAAGCTGTTTTGCCCTATATGACAGAGTTTTACTTCAACCCAGCTTCACAAAATAGCTATGGTTACAAAGTAAATAAAGCTATTGAAAACGCTAGAACTATTATAGGGAAAGCTATAAATTGTAAGCAAAATGAAATTTTTTTTACAAGTGGGGCTAGTGAATCAATCAATATGGTTTTAAAAGGATTTTATGAAAATAAAAATTCTGGTCATATTGTGACTCTTAAAACAGAGCATAGTGCTATATTAAATACATGTAAGTATTTAGAGAGTAAAGGAATAAATGTAACATATTTGGATGTTAATGAAGATGGACTTGTCGATATAGAAAAACTTTCTAACGCAATTACTTCTAAAACGGATTTTGTCTTAATAATGCATGTTAATAACGAAATAGGTGTAGTACAACCAATAGAAGAAATAGGTGAGATTTGTAAAAAAAGTGGAGCTATTTTCTTTGTTGATGCTGCACAATCTTTTGGTAAAATTGAAATAGATGTACAAAAATGTAATATTTCAGTTTTGGTTTTGAGTGGGCATAAAATTTATTCAATCAAAGGAACTGGCGCAGTTTATATAAACAATAAAATTAAAAACGACTTTTCTCCTCTTATTCATGGAGGAGGTCAAGAATACGGTTTAAGATCTGGAACATTAAATGTGCCTGGAATAGTTGGTTTGTCTAAAGCAACAGAAATATCAATTGACAGCATTAAGACTGAGCAGTTGAGGATATTAGGTTTAAGAAACTTGTTTCTTAATATTATTGAGGAACAAGTTTTAGATTTTAAGATTAATGGATGTTTAAAAAATAGGTTAGCAGGCAATTTAAGTTTAACATTTAAAGATGTTTCATCTGAAACTATAATTGACAAACTTGAGGACATAATTGTATCCAGAGGATCAGCTTGTAATTCGTTGAAAAATAAAGGATCCCATGTTTTAAAAGCTTTAGGTCTTACAAGTGATGAAGCTGAATCAACTATTAGAATAAGTATAGGGAGATATACAACAGATGAAGAGATTACTTTTGCTGCAAAAAAAATAAGTTTAACTGTAAACAACATACGTCAAATTTCAAATTTATAATATTATGCAAACATTAGATTACATTGTAATTGGGTTATATTTTATCGGAATGATTTCAATAATTTTGATGATAAAAAGAGCTAAAAGTGTTGAGGATTTTGCAGTAGGCTCACGTGAGATACCTAGTAGTATTGTTTTTGCTTCATTGGCAGCTAATGCAATTGGGCCAGGATATTCAATGGGGTTAGCAAATAAATCAGCAGCAGATGGATATGTTTGGTTTTATATTTTTTTAGCATTTTCACTTCAAACACTTATTGTGGGGTATTTTATTGCGCCCAGGTTAAGGGCTTTTTCTAAAGCTTATACTATAGGTGATATTATGGGTTATAGATATGGTAAGCTAGTAAAATATATTTCGGGAATTCTGTCAATTCTATTATGTGCTGGTTTTGTTGGAGCTATCTCAAATGCATCTGGTAATATCATAAATACTGTTTTTGGGATTCCTTTTCTTTGGGGGGTTATTATCACTACAGTAGCAGTAATAGCATACACTACCTACGGAGGCATTAAAGTAGATATTATAACAGATGTAATTCATTTTGCAATTATGGCAATTGCAATACCTTCAATTATTGTTTTTATGGGCTTTGAAAAAGGATTTGATAATCTTTTAAATCAAATTCCTGAAAAGTTAAATTCATTGGGGGATAATTTTTCTAGTATAGCAATTTTTGGGCTTGCATTGAGTTTCTTTCTTGGAGAAACATTAATTCCTTCATATACCAATCGTGCACTTGCAGCGAAAAACGAAAAACATGCTAAAAAAGGATTTTTAAAAGCTGGAATTTTTACAATAAGTTGGTTTTTTATTTGTGCTATGATTGGAGTTTTGAGTTCAGGACAATTTCTTGATTCTCAAAATATTTATCTTTCAGCACTTAAGGAATATCTACCTGTAGGTATTTATGGTCTAGTGATTGCAGTTCTCGTTAATATTGTAATGAAGAGCCAAGATTCATTGTTAAATGCAGCTTCAGTTTCTTTGAATAATGATATTTTGGGAAATTACAATGATGGTAAAAACGAAACTTCAAAGGCTCTTAAAATAACTAGAGTTTTTAACATTGTTATAGGCTCAATTGCTGTAATTTTTGCTTTAAATGTTCCTAGTGTAATAGAAGCTTTACTTATTTGTTATACTTTATGGGCTCCCACAATTGTTCTACCTTTAGTGATTGGTGTGATGAAGAAAAATGTAAAGCCGATATCAGGGTTATTAGCAATTTTTGCCGGAGGTATAGCAACAGCAATATGGGAATGGGGTTTACACAATCCTTTTGAGATATCTTCGTTATTGATTGGTGTTGTTTTTAATCAATTAGCATTCTGGGCATCTGAGTATTTGTTAAAGGATAATATAGAAATCACTTGGCTTAAACCTATTAAAGAAAATTAAAAATTTTTAGTTATGATAACATTTTTTATTTATATTGCAGTTGTAATTTGTTATTTCTTTGGAGTATATGTGCTAATAAGCATTTTTAAAAATTTTCAATCATTAAGAAATAAATAATTATGTATTTTTCAGAAGAATTATTTCCAGAATCTAAAGTTGAGCTATTACAACTTTTAATTAATTCGGTTTCAGGAAAAAATAAAGTTGCTATTTTGGGGGGGCATTTTATGTTGTTCTATGATAAAACAGAGGATGAATTAAAACCAGTTATTTGGCAAGAGCAAGAATCAGATAAACATAAAGATTTTGCTATTCAATATGCTGGAGATTTTCCTTTTAAATCTTTTCAATATTCATTAGAGTTATATGAAAGGTTAAAAGATATAAATATTGATAGTAAAATAGTTCTTTTGGTTAATGATCATAAGTTTCAAAATAAAAATTTTCAACCAAACATATCCTCATCAATTTTGAATCGTGGTGGATTATTGAGAAAAAAGTTTTATAGAAGGAACAAAGTCCCGAAGTGTTATTCTGACTTAATGAGTAAAATTAGTAAAGAACACAAAAAAATTATTCTTTCTAACGACAATAGTAAAAGAGACGAAACAGATTTACTGCCAAAAGAGACTTGGTTTTATTCTGAACAAAAATTAAGAAAGAGATTCGACAATTATGTTTTACCCAGACTTCTGAAAGAGAATAAAGTATTCAAAGATGGGGGCAAAGAAGATGAGAATGTTTTTTTTAAGACACATATTCAAGGAGAAGAAATATGTTTGACTGAAAATGGGAAATGTGGCTGCACTGCTGAAGTTACAGAATTAATTTCTGATTTATTAAATAAAAAGATGTACGAAATGATTTTCTTTATTCCAAAAGAATGTACCGATGCTGTTAATTATGGAATTGATATAGCCCTAAACCTAAATAAAATAAAATCTAGGATAATTACAATAACAGAAAATTATTCAACTTTTTTGAATGAAAAAGATTTAGTAAATTTTTATGTTAAGAAACATGTTTTTGAATGATTAAAATATGGAAGAAAATTATAGGCAAAAAATTGATAATTTATTAAGTGGAGGGGAAAATTATAAAACGATTCTTGATGTTCTAAGAGAAAGTTTAAGAAATATATCTTCCTTAAAACTAGATAATGATTTTTCAGGAGCAGTAGCTTTTTTTAAGTTTTGTGATGAGAGTAAGCAAATTGCTATGAATTTTTTTCCATTGTTTAACGAAATTGTAGATTTAAACTTTCCAGATGATGACAAAATAAAGTATGACTATCTAAGTAAGATTATAGCAGATAGATCAAAAGACAAAATTCATTACGTAAAACATTTTCCAGAAACATACAAAACCTCAAGACATTTTGTTTTACATTTAAATGACAAGAAGGATATAATAAATCATTCAAAGAGTCAAATTGATGGGTTTTCTTGGGAGGATTTTATTATTCAAGAAAAAATAGATATCAATAGATTAGACTTACTTTTTTTTGAACCAAATTCAGATTTTTTCACCTTACTACCTTTGCCAATTCTTTGCTCTCCAAGTATTTTGTTGTTCCTGCCTTTAAAGAATGGGGTAAATTATTCAGAAATTTCAAGTCAGTTGGGAGACATTATCAACAACTACATCTACAATAGATTAATAAATGAAATTAAAAAAGATTTAAATTTAAATAAAATTAATTCAGAGGAATCATTTATAAAAAGATTTATAGAAGAGTTTAAGCAAGTAACACTACCAATAAAATATAAGTACAATGATGATGAGGAATTTACACATTTTGTTGATTGGTTTGGAGATTTTTGTACTGAAGATGCAGCTCAATTTGAGTTAACATTAAACAGAGAAAAAATAACTTTTATTCTTCCTTCGTTTTGCTGGGATTCTAATAAATTAATACATACTTTGCCTTTGTATAAGGTTAAGGAGAAACAAGTAAAAGAAACTATTCAAAATATTTTTGATTTAGTTTTCATAAACTGGCAAATACTAAATGATACAAAGAAATATGGCAGATTAGCATTTAAGCAAATAATTGAAGAATCAGGATTAAATAGAAATTTCTTTTCTTCAATAATTAAAGACTTAAAAAAGCTAGATAATAAAATTGAAGAATCATTGGAGATTTCTCAAGAAGAATTTGAAAGTATAATAGACAAAGTTTCTTCAAAAGAAGTTTTGTTTAAAATGAAATATAATGAGAAAGAAATGCCTTTAGGTTATGATATTATATATAATAAAGAAATAGTTACGTCTTTTTATTTCACTAAACGTAATGGATTCCATTTCGGATATGACGCTTTTCAGGAGATAATGACCAATAAGCTTCCCAATCCTGAAAAATTTAATTGGAATGAGTTTTCATTTGTTGAAAATGTTAGAGAGGAAATCATGAAGAATAAAGGTATTTCTAATAATCAAAACTATGTTAAAGAGGTGGAGAATTATATTGAAGAAAATGAGTCTCTTGAAAATGATTTAGATCATTATGGCGAAAATATAAATGAAGCTGGTTCTGATAATAATTTGGATTATAAAATTGAAGAAACTTTTAAATATTTAAAGGCAGACTTTGAGGTTATTAATAAAGTTTTTAATGATGGATTTGGAGACATAAATAATAGTGAATTAGCAAATTCTTTAACACAAGAAAAAAAAGAAAACCTTTTTAAACTATTTCCTTTTTTTACAGATACAAAAAAATCAATTGACGAGTTTTATTATTATCCGCCACTTAAAAATAATGATTATTTTTATAAAAAGATGAAGATTTTAAAATCAAAAGTTGATAGTTTTCACAAGAAGTTTAAAGAAAATTTCAGTAGTGATTATCTAAATATATATAGTAATAGTAAATCTGAAAAAGCAAAAGAAATAAGAGAGGACCGAAAACAATTTGAAGGTTTTTATGTTGGTGATAATAGGGTTTCTGAAAGGATAGCAAACAATGTAAGACAAGTAATTAATAGCTTATCTAAGCACAAAAAGTATGGTGAAATTTTTAAAAATCACTTTGATCAGTCAGGGTTATATTGGGGGGAAAATACAACTAGGAAATATACTTACTCAGCAAAAAGTGTTGAAATGAAATATACTTTGAATTGGAAATTCGAATAATGAATAAAAGTAATATAAAACTTCTTATTAATTAAATTATTCTGACATAAGTATTTGAGGATTTAGAAATATATCAATTGCAAATTATGGTCTTCTATTGATATTCTCAAATAAATTTTAGAAGTTAAAAAATCACAACGAGTTTAAGGAAAATTTTTGGGTTAGTTATAAATTAAAAAATTTATAACTAACCCTTTTGGTTTTAGATTTATTGAGCTTTTAGCATTGCGAATAAAAATTTCGCACATAAACAAACGAAAACGTTCTGTAAATCAAACAACTATGAATGCAACTACCAAAATTACACAGAAAGAAGTTAATGACTTCAATTGGGACTTTACACTTGAAGATCCAATAAATACTAACACATCATCATCAACTAGTCTCGATGATAATGATAACAAGAACTATGCCGAAAATGAAGTTGTAAAAAATACTAGTAATTCTTTGGCATTACGTTTCCAAGATATTCTACTAAATGGATATACATCAAAAAAATAATTAATAACAACAATTATGAAAACAATTATTAGAAAAATATTAGGGCTCAACAAAGAAGCCCTTGAGTTATCATCTGAGCAAACTCAAAAAGCATACTATAATCAAGGTTATGCTTTGTTCTTTGTCAGTTTTATAGCTTTTGGAACTGGATTAGAAATCGGAATGCAATTTACAGCAAGTAAATATTTGATTACTTCCACCGGAGTATTATTTTCTTTTCTTGTATTTGTAATGGATTATTTTTTATTAAGTAATTCAAACACAAACTTTTTTGGAGCATTATCAAGAATATTATTTGGATTAACAATAGTTGTATTGAGTACCGTTAGTATACTTCTACTTATTAACGAAACAGATATTAATAATCATGTAAATAATTTAAAGAAAGATAAAATTGAAAAACTGGATTCATTGTATGAAGTTCAAAAGTCGGAAAGATATAAAAATCTTAAAAATCTTGAGGCGAAACAAAATGAGTATTACAATACTATTCTACAACCTGAAGCTTTAAATGGTGGAGCAGGCGCAGAATACCTGAAAAAAAGTATAAAGTACAATAACGATTCTAAAGCTATTAGTGCAGAGAGAAAAAGATTGGATTCTGTTGAGGCGGGTTATTATAAAACTTATAACCAAAAAAAGTCTAAAATCAAATTAGATGAAAAGTTAGGAATGTTTGAAAAAGCAGAACTTTTATATTTCATGATAGCTAAAAGTATGCCAAAGAAAGTATTTGCAATAGTATTAATAATCTTTTTATTAGGGATAGAATTAACTGCATTATTAACCAAGTTTTCAATACTTAACAATAATGAATATAAAGATTGGTTGGCTAAAATTGAAGCTGATAAAAAACGGTTAATAGACAGACAGAGGGCTTCAGATATTGATATAAAATTTGAGCAAGAAGATTTACAATCAAAAATTGAAAAGTTATTAATGCTTCAACACTTAAAAAATTCATTTGCTGAAGTTTGTGAAAGCAATCCCTCAAACGTTAGTGATGATTTAATAAAAGAAGTTCATCGTATAATTAATCCTCAAATTGAAGTATTACTTGATGAAACTCAATATGATTTGAACAAAAAAATTGATTTTACTGATACCAATGAAAATATTCAAAACTGAGTATACTATTAATTGACTAATAAATTATTAATTATGAAATATTTAAACTATGCTATAATATTACTTTTGATTTGTTCTGCCATTTATGGCGGATACGCTATTACTTCAATAGTTTTTTTGAATAAAACACCAACGATAGTGAAGTGTGAGGGTGTTGTGTTGGATAATGAAACAAACTATTTTTTCAGTAATTATGATGACCCAAAAAAAATAAAAGGATATTCAAAAAAAGACATTGTATTAAGATATGTTAAAAATAAAGGATTAATGCCAAACTATCTTGGGGTATTAAAATTTGAACCTAATAATTGGGTATTTATGCCCAACAAATCAATTGCTTCTATAAATCAGAACAATAATAATGTTTTTTTACCTTTTATTAGAAGTAAGGACATGAAAGAAAATGAGTACGAGTTTTTCAAAAGTAGTCCAATTCATAATGATAAATTGGAAGAAGGTTTGGTTATTAATTTTCCAGCAGGAGAGAAAAAAAACAGATTAAATCTTCAAATTTTAAAAATAAACGAAAAAAAAGTACTAAAATGGGAGGATGAGGGTGTGTGTACATCATACAAAATAAAAAAGAATGACACACTAACTATCTTTTTTAATCCAAAAGAAGGATTGAAGAGCTCAACTAGAAACAATTTTTTATTTACTAATTTGTCAAAAGCGACAAAAGAATATAAATTAATCTGTAAAGGAAATTTTTATGGAACAGATTATTTTATTTCAAATGAAAACGGTCATTTATCTATAAACAGTGAAAATGAATTCTTTGAGATTGAAAATCTAATGTTCTCGATTAAACCTATTTATTCTGTTTGGCAAAAATTTTTATTTTTATTTTATTATCTGTTTTTAGTAATTTTTAGTTATCATATTTTTTGTAGATGCTATCTGAAAAAACATTTAAACCCATTAATTAATTCAATTGCATACATAAGAGTTGTATTTAATATAATTGCATTATTAGGCACCCCAATTCTTTATTTATTCTACAATGAAAATAATAACTCCGAAACCTATAAATTACTTTTAATCTTGGTAGTCGTACTTTTGAACATTACTTATTACGCTTATGTTATCTACCCAATTCTGAAAAATAAATTTGGTAAGCTATTTTTAAAATTCAATAATTATTTTTTTAAAAGTATAGGTAAACAATTATTTAAAAGCAAAACATCATTAACTTCAAAAGAACCAGTTAGTAACAAAATCATTTTTAGGGGCAAAATGTTCTTACATAACAATAAGAATTTTTTTATCGTGGGTTTTTCAATAGTTTTCTATTTATTTTCTATTTATTTATTTTTTAAAGCAAAAGATGAGAGGGTGTTTGGATTACCATCTTTACATTTACAGAAGCTATTTATCATTTTGGTTTATTTTTTATTTTTTCTCAAACCATTTGAGATTCTCTTTTCTAGATATATTGTTTTTATTAATTACCTAAAAAAAACAAAGTATTTTAAGAGTATACCATATCCAAGACCAATTAATTTCTATATAATAATTTACAGTCTCTCATTAAGTCTAGTTAGTCATGATTTTGGGTCAGTTTTATTTGTGATGTACTCACTTTTTTTTATTGAGATTGTAACCTATAGAACTAGTTCAAAGCACGTTTTTATGTTTTTTTTAGTAATACATTTTTTTGTGTTTATTTTTTTCTATTTGTTTGGAGGATCAAGAAAGATGTACAGATTTTTATATTCTTATGTTTCTCCTGATGGAATAATTTTAAGTGATGTTAATCAAGGAGATAAAGAATCAATTGCTAATTTTTGTTCAATCTTAAAGAATATTTTTATTGAAAACCCATTGGGGACATGGAATGACACTTTTGTTCTTCCCATTTCAAGAAGCACAGCTCACAGCGATTATGCCTTTTTGTTTTCGACGAATATAGGAGGAATATGGTTTCTGTTATTAATTACATTAAGCCTGATAATCTTATTACTTTTGATAACATTCTTGATAAAATGCATGTTATTAAGAGCTATTACTAATAGAGGTACTGTAATTTCTATAAGTGAGAATAAACACGCTATAATTCTTGCCTTTTGGTGTTGTATAATTTTAATCCAGTTTCTAAATCCGTTGTTTACAAACTTATTTATTCCTGGAGCAATTTTAACAGGTCAACCCTTGCCCTTAATTAGTTTAGGTGTTTATGACCCTATTTTTCTTTGTATGTTTTTAATGCCTATTGAGATATTATTTAGAAATAAATCTTACTTAAAAGTTAAAGATGAATCTGAAATTAATATACCTAAAGTTGATGAACTCTTCTTTAGCTCGGTTGAGCTAGCCAAAAAATTCACCTACTTAATTGCGCTTTTGTTATTGGGCAAAGGTATAATCATAGTTTTTTTTCAAAAAGATAGTTTTACAATTCATA
The DNA here is from genome assembly GCA_964414655.1 of uncultured Flavobacterium sp. Classification (GTDB taxonomy): domain Bacteria; phylum Bacteroidota; class Bacteroidia; order Flavobacteriales; family Flavobacteriaceae; genus Flavobacterium. The sequence goes on from CAYPXI010000009.1 coordinate 119,955, forward strand.
AGCCGTTAAGAAATGAAACAGATTTAATTGAAAACATTTCAAGCAAAGCATCAAATCAAGAGTTGATTGTGATGGCACAAGAATATATAAATAATAACAATATTAGCATATTAAATTTGAGCAGTAGAGACAAAGACTTTTTGAGAAAAATTCAATATAAGTATTATACATCCAAGCCTTTATATTTCTCTGAGAGTAATGAGTATTTCAATGATAGATTTGATGTCTTAAAAAGAATGAGTATTGATAGTTGTTCCAAATATAAAGTTCAAATAGCTGACAGTAAGATATTTGGCAAAGTTGATGTTTTGAGATGTTTTATTAATGGTAAATTATGTGAAGTGCCTTCAAATAAATATTTTAATAATGTTTTGAGCAATAAATTTTCGGAATTGTCAGCGATTTTAAACATGAAATTAGAGAAACATATTAGTGAAATGCCAAAAGGAATTGTGGGTTCAATAATAGTTTATGATAATAACTCCTTAAAACCTATAGTAGTTTCTAATTATCCAAATGATTTGGGTTTAATAGACAAACCTTCACAAAAACTATATTATATTGCATCAGTAAAAAAACCTTTGTTAGCATTTATAGCATACAAAATGGATAAAAAATACTTGTCTAAAGTGTATTCAAATATAAATAGTTTTGATTGGATTAAAGTTTCTAGTAATAAATATAGTAAGGATTTGTTACAAGATATTCTAGACAATAATTACCTTGAGTTTAATTACAATTTGAATAAATATTTTAAGATGGACTTTTATGATATTAATTCATTTAGCTATTCTGACAGATCAATAGAGGAATTGAAAAAAGAAAGCAATAACGCTAAAAGAATTGAAGATATTGCCATAGGTCATTTACAACCTTACACACTTGAAAATATTACAAAGGTTTATAGTGTTATTGCTAAAGATATTTTTGAAAATAATAATTCGGAGTTAATTTCAATTTTAAATTCTCCATTAACTAAAAACGGAACAGCTGAAATTGTTGGTCAAGCTATTGTTGATGAGAAGGAATTAGATATAAATAAGTTTATTTGTAAGACAGGGACATATTCCGTGAATAGTATTAATTTGAGTAGTTCAATAATTTTGTCAAACTCAAGATACACTATTGGGATTAATTTAATTGGTAAACAATCAAAAAATGATGATGGAAAAACATCAAAATTTTTATTAAAAGAAATTATTAAGATATTAAATGAGCACCATGTTTTAAGTGATGCCACCTTAAAATGAAAGGTGGCATCACTATCAACTCAAAAACCAAGCATAGTTAGAATTACTATCACTCAGCGCTTTTGAAACACCTTTAGCAAGTTCAAAGGCATTAACTCCTCTGTCAAGGAATGTATCTAGGTATGAAGACTTATTTGAACCTGTAAGAAGATTGTAAAACTCCCACATGCTAATTTGACCATTGGCATCTCTACAGAAACTTTCATCTTGATAATAGTCTTTGGCTATGGTTGAGAAATGGCTATCATTTAGTAGTAATTCTGGCAAAAATGATTTTTCATTTTTAGGTAAGTACTGATATAGCCTTCCTTTACCAATTAATTGAGCAAAATCTCTCTCACTAAGGGAATAGTTCAATAGTTCTTTCATAGCTTCAAGGTGCTTTGTTGCATTGTAATTTCTTATTACAGACATTATTTTATCCTCTAGGTCTGTGCAGTTCATTGCTCTAATTTCACTCTGAAAACCATCTGTATTGATGCACAGGTTACAGCATACCATATTTTGAAAACCTACAAAAAACTTGAACTTTTCATAGGTTTTTTTATTATAAAGGTTTTCCAAATTATAGGCTCTAACTCCACCTACAGTTAATGATAACCTATTACCATTGATGTTTTCTGAAATGCTAGGGATTCTAATAATAAAAGCCATCCTTTCATAATAAGTAGTCCTTTGATGGTCTTGCAAATCTTTAGCAGGAATATGTAAAGCATCAGGAGTTCTACCTTTAATTTGATGACTAACCCTTATTTCAGGAGAATCAAACTGTTCATTACCAAAGATTGTTTTTAAGCTTGATAAAGCTGTTTCAATAAACTCCTGATGAGAAATTGTTATTTCATTGTCTTTGGTAAATACAGGAATAACACACTGCTCTTTTAAATAAGAAAGGCTAATCTCTTCTGAGTTAGCCTGTATAAAAGGTGTTTTTGATGTATTTGTGTTTGATTCGTGAATACCTATAGGTATAAAGTTATTATTATCTATAGGTATTTGCGTTTCTTGCTCATTTTTAATGGGGATAAGTGCCATTTCCATTGGTTGATATATTAGAGGTTAATTTATTTAAGAGGTCTCTTTTGGAAACAAAATCTTGCTCAATTGTTTTCGCTAAATCCAAGTTTGAGTTATACAAATCAGTAAGCTCCTTGATGTTATTACATTCAGAAATCTTAATCTGAAGTTCTGCTCTTGTCATAGTACTATTACACCAATCTAAGATTTTCTTACCTGTATTGGAGTTGATAATGAATTGAGGTTTACCTTCAAACAATAAAGTTCTATCTTTAGATGATACAGCAAAATGTTTACTGTCTATATCAAAAACTATAGTAAACTCATAGCTGATTTCATCTCTCTGTATAGCTTTTAAGCCAACTTTTTCAGGAACCATTTTACCATTTCTTTCACTCAATACATAGTCTTGTTTTACTCGCATTGTAGCTATGATGTGTACCTCGCTTTGTAAAATCTTATCTACAAAAGCTTTTTCCAAAGGTTTTATCTTAGCCCAATTTGTGAAAGAGTTTCCTTGAAGGCTAGAATGGTAGTCTAACAAGTAATCCCAACAATGGGAGATACTATCTAAAATAATGACTTCCATACCTGCTTTCATACACACATCAATTGCTTCAATGTATCTTTCAGGTGAATGTGGATTGTCAAGTTTAAGAACATTGTAATTACCTAAATGGGAATAAAGGTTGCTACTTCCACTTTCACTATCTATAATAGCGACTTTTGACAAATTTCCATTTGTCAAACCTTGTGCTAATAATAAAGCACTCATTGTTTTTCCTGAACCACTTGGTCCTTGAAGTGCCATTTTAATCTTGGCTTTTTTTCTTTCTGATTTTTTTAATTCCATTTTTTTAAGTTTTATAAATTGAAAAAGGGAGCACATGCTCCCTTTTAAGTTTTTAGAATATAGTTTAAATTAAATATGTTTTAATCCAAAACCATAACTGTATTCTATCATTTTTTTTCCTGTTTTAAAATTTTCAATCC
>CAYPXI010000010.1:0-120702 GCA_964414655.1 uncultured Flavobacterium sp.
CTCTTACCAGGATGAAAACCTGGCGTCCTAACCGATAGACGAACGGGCCATTACATCATTTTTGTAATGCGAGTGCAAAAATACAACTATTTTTAATTCACACAATAGCCGTGAGCACTTTTTTTATTTTTTTTTAATACGCCTTTGCAAACAAAACTCTGCCTAAAGATTTTGCACCAGTCAAAACACACTGACCTTCCTCTTCTATTCTATCTAAAGGAACACAACGGATGGTTGCTTTGGTTAATTCTTTAATTTTTTCTTCTGTTTCAGGAGTACCATCCCAATGCGCTGCAATAAAACCGCCTTTATTTTCTAAAACCTCTTTGAACTCCTCAAACGAATTAACTTCAGTAATGTGCGTATTTCTATAATTTAGTGCTTTTCCAAACAAATCATTTTGTATTTGGTCTAATAAATCAACTATATAAGTTACAATTCCTTCTTTCGGTCTGATTTCTTTAGACAAAGTATCACGACGGGCTATTTCAAAAGTTCCGTTTTCTAAATCCTTCGGACCAATGGCTATTCGAACTGGAACACCTTTCAATTCCCATTCAGCAAATTTAAACCCTGGTTTTTGAGTAGTTCTATTATCAAACTTGACCGAAATATTGAGTTTTTTAAATTGAGTCATTAAGTCATTTGCAACGTTAGAAATTGCATCCAATTCTTCATCGCTTTTGTAAATTGGTACAATAACCACTTGAATCGGAGCTAAATTTGGAGGTAAAACCAATCCATTATCATCCGAATGTGTCATCACTAAAGCCCCCATCAAACGAGTTGAAACTCCCCAAGAAGTTCCCCAAACGTGTTCTTGTTTTCCTTCTTGATTGGCAAACTTCACATCAAAAGCTTTAGCAAAGTTTTGTCCTAAAAAATGTGAAGTTCCTGCCTGAAGTGCTTTTCCGTCTTGCATCAGCGCTTCAATACAATAGGTTTCTTCAGCTCCAGCAAAACGCTCGGTTTCAGTTTTCAAACCTTTTATAACCGGAATTGCCATAAAATTTTCAACAAATTCGGCATATACATTCATCATTTTTTCAGATTCTTCTATTGCTTCTAATTTTGTAGCATGCGCTGTATGCCCTTCTTGCCATAAAAACTCGGCAGTTCTTAAAAACAATCGGGTTCTCATTTCCCAACGCACCACATTCGCCCATTGATTAATTAATAAAGGTAAATCTCTATACGATTGGATCCATGTTTTATAGGTAGACCAAATAATAGCTTCACTTGTTGGTCGAACGATTAACTCTTCTTCTAATTTCGCATTCGGATCAACCATTAATTTGCCTGGACGACTTTCGTCATTTTTCAAACGATAATGGGTTACAATAGCACACTCCTTCGCAAATCCTTCCGCATTTTTTTCTTCAGCCTCAAACATACTTTTGGGAACAAAAAGCGGAAAATAGGCGTTGCTGTGGCCAGTTTCTTTGAACATACGGTCTAATTCTGCTTGCATCTTTTCCCAGATAGCATAACCGTAGGGCTTGATAACCATACAACCTCTTACGCCCGAGTTTTCGGCTAAATCGGCCTTGACAACGAGTTCGTTATACCATTTGGAATAATCTTCTGTTCTTGTAGTTAAGTTCTTACTCATAATGAATAGTTTGGCATAAAAATTGTTTAACTTATTTTAACTAAATAGTTCAGCAAAACTAACTATTTTTGTATTGACCAACAATAAAAATGCTATAGATATGAAAACAATTTATTTTTCTAGTAAAAAATCATCCATTTACAGTGTACTTGGATTATTTGCGTTAGTACTAACTTCTTGTGGTTCCTACCAAAACAAGTCGTATTACGACAATGACGGTGTTTATGGTTCAAATGCAACAAAAACAGTTGCAAATGAAGACCAAAAGGACAATGCGAAATATAAAGAGTATTTTAGTTCATTAAACAAAGAAAATCAAGAGGTTTTTACAGATGTTGAGAGCTACACATCTAATGATTCTATCAATAAAAACTCAGAAAATCAAACCAATAGCTACAATAGTTGGGGATCAAATTCAAATGAAACAGTTGTGGTAAATGTTTACGACAATAATTGGGGATGGAATTACTGGAACAACTATTGGTATGGCAATTATTGGGGTTGGAATAACTGGGGTTGGAATAATTGGGGTTGGAACAGCTGGGGTTGGAATAATTATTGGTACGGACCAAACTGGGGTTGGGGATGGAATGGTTATTATGGAAATCCCTATTGGTGTGGTAATGGCTATCCAAATGGATACTATTATGGAAATCATTATGCTTACGTTAATGGAAGAAGAGATGTTAGAACTGCTTATCCTGTAGGAAGAAGTGTTACTGTCAATCGCTCGTCCAATTTTACTGGAACCAGAAGCAATGCTGCTCCGAGAAGTTTTACCACTTCCAATCCACGTAGTACTTCAAACAATACCAGAGCAACTACTTCTGGAACACGTTCAAATACTACAAATCCTCGCACTAATACAAACAATGTAGGAACACCAAGAAACACAACAACTCCTACTCGTACTTACGAAACACCACGTACTAATACGCCGCGTTCCTATGATACTCCACGTAGCTACGACACGCCTCGTAGTGAGCCAAGTCGTTCTTATACTCCTAGTTATTCTCCTAGCTCAGGCGGTGGCGGAGGACGTTCTGGTGGTGGTGGAAGAAGATAAAAAAAATAATTTCTATGAAAAACTACATCATCAATACCTTACTTCTTTGTTCGTTTTTTTCATTCGGACAAAACATTAATGACGCTATTCGTTATTCGCAAACTGATTTGAGTGGAACATCTCGTTTTACTGCAATGGGTGGTGCTTTTGGAGCCTTAGGTGGCGATTTATCAGCAGTAAATTTAAATCCTGCAGGATCCACCTATTTTAACAACAACCAAGCGGGCTTTACTCTCCGTAATTACAATGTAAATAATAAATCGGATTACTTTGGTACCAAAAATTCTAAAATTAGAAGTAGTGTAGACATCAACCAAGCGGGTGGCGTTTTTGTCTTTGAAAGTGCTCAAAAAAGCAATTGGTCAAAAATTGCGGTTTCTTTGAACTATGAAAACGTGGCTAATTTTGATAATTCTGCCTTTGCTTCAGGTGTGGGACGAAATTCGGTTAGTAATTATTTTTTAAGTTATGCCAACGGAATTCCTTTGGATTATTTAAGCAATTACGATTACTTAGATTTGAACTACAGCGAACAACAAGCGTATTTGGGTTATCAATCATATATAATAAATCCTGTAGCTGATGTAAACAGCAATACTGCTTATTTTTCAGGTGTTCCAACCGAAGCTAATTACTACCATACCAATGAATACAAAACCTATGGTTTTAATGGCAAATTAACTTTAAATGGTGCTGTTAAATTTAAAGATTTTCTCTCTATTGGATTAAACATTAACACGCATTTTGTTGATTACACCCAAGAAACAAGTTTTTACGAGTCTAACGACTATAACAATACGACAACTGATTATGCCGTAAAGAGACTTCGATTTAACAATGAGTTGTATACTTATGGAACAGGTTATTCTGTTCAACTTGGAACCATAATTTCACCTGTCAAACAATTACGAATAGGATTGGCTTTTCAATCGCCAACTTGGTATAAATTGAATGACGAACTAACACAAAACATTTACGCTGTTAGTGGTAATGTTGATGGAGAATTACCGCCTGATGTAGTTGATCCATATCCAAATTTTCCATTAGTATTTGAACCGTATCGAGTGAGAACAGCCGGACATATGTCAGGAAGTTTGGCCTACCTTTTTGGGAACCGTGGTTTAATTAGTTTTGACTATATTTATAAAAATAATGATGGTATAAAGTTAGGTCCAAGTAACGACTTTTCTGGTGAAAATGCCTACATCACAAGTGTTTTGAGAAATTCAAGTCAATTTAGACTTGGTGGCGAATTTAAAGTGAAAAAATTCAGCTTTCGTGGTGGTTACCGATTTGAAGAAAGTCCGTATGAAGATGGAAGAACCATTGGCGACTTGAATGGTTATACTGGTGGAATTGGTTATAATTTTGGACGAATTAAACTCGATGCTTCGTATTCGTATACACAACGTTTTTACGACCACCATTTCTTCTCTCAAGGATTTACTGATTTTGCTGTAGTCAATGCTAAAACCCATGCTATATCAACCTCACTAATTTTTGAATTTTAAACTCATAAACATACATACAAAAACCATTCGTTCGTTTCGGATGGTTTTTTTGTGCCTTTTGTTGGCAAAATAGCCCTGATAGTAGCGAACACGAAGTAAAGCGAATAGCAGGAACATGGATCACAAAAACGCCCTCTCGTTTTTTTCCAAAACGAGATCGCTTCTAAAATAAATAACGTAATTTTGCGCTTCAATTAATACCTTATGAGAACCAAATCGGTCAAAAAGAATAAAATCAATGTAATCACTTTAGGTTGTTCAAAAAACACTTACGATAGCGAAGTATTAATGGGCCAACTCAAAGCCAGTGGTAAAGATGTTGCACATGAAGAAGAAGGCAATATCGTAGTCATTAATACGTGTGGTTTTATTGATAATGCTAAAGCAGAATCTGTAAATACCATTTTAGAATACGCAGACAAAAAAGAACGCGGAATTGTAGATAAAGTATTTGTAACAGGATGTTTGTCCGAACGTTATCGCCCTGATTTAGAGAAAGAAATTCCCAATGTTGATCAATATTTTGGCACAACTGAATTGCCTTTACTATTGAAAGCTCTTGGAGCCGATTATAAACATGAATTATTAGGCGAACGATTAACAACTACTCCAAAAAACTACGCTTACCTAAAAATTGCGGAAGGTTGCGACCGACCTTGTAGTTTTTGTGCTATTCCGATTATGCGAGGCAAGCACGTTTCTCAACCTATTGAAAAGTTAGTAAAAGAAGCAGAAGGTTTGGCTAAAAATGGCGTGAAAGAATTGATTCTGATTGCGCAAGATTTGACCTATTATGGTTTGGACTTGTACAAAAAGAGAAACCTAGCTGAATTATTGGAGAATTTGATCAAAGTGGAAGGTATTGAATGGATTCGATTGCATTATGCTTTTCCGACTGGTTTTCCGATGGATGTGTTGGAGTTAATGAAACGCGAACCAAAAATTTGTAATTATATTGATATCCCGCTACAACATATTTCAGATAAAATTTTGAAATCAATGAAGCGTGGAACAACTTATGAAAAAACGACTCGTTTGCTCAAAGATTTTAGAGAAGCGGTTCCTGGAATTGCCATTAGAACTACCTTAATTGTGGGTTATCCTGGCGAAACGGAAGAAGATTTTGCTATTTTACGTGATTGGGTTCAAGAAATGAAGTTTGATCGTTTGGGTTGTTTTACCTATTCTCATGAAGAAAATACGGGTGCGTATGCCTTAGTCGACGATGTTCCCGAAGAGGTCAAACAAGCACGCGTAACAGAAATAATGGATTTACAATCGCAAATTTCATGGGATTTGAATCAAGAAAAAATTGGTAAAACCTTTAAGTGCGTAATTGACCGAAAAGAAGGCCAGTATTTTGTAGGCAGAACTGAGTTTGATAGCCCAGATGTTGACAATGAAGTATTAATTGATGCGTCTAAATTTTATTTGAAAACTGGCGAATTTGCTGAAATTACAATTATTGATGCCACCGAATTTGATTTGTATGGCGAACCTATTAACTAATAAACAATTCATCGCATGAAAAAAATAATATGCATTGTTATGGTGTTACTTTCTACTAGTGTTTTTTCACAAAGAGGCTATGAAAGAGGTTATGGAGGAATGACAACACAACCTAATGCAGAAAACCAAAAAGAAGAGCATGAGGAAAATAACGCAAAACTGCGCGAAGAGGCACTTGAGAATATGATGCTTTTTTTGAACAAAGAATTGAATCTCAACGAACTCCAATCGATCGCCATTAAGCAAATTTATGTTGATAGTAATAAAAAACAGGGAATTATTTTAAAGAAGGAAGAAATTAGTCAAGATAAAAAAATGGAAGCCTTAAAATCGCTATCAGAATCTACCGAAAAAAAAGTACTTGATTTATTGGATGTGCAACAAAAAGAAAAATTTGGAATAGTCAAAGCCGAGCTAATGAAAGGAATAAAAAAAGATAAACCGAAAAAAGAAAAAAAGAAAAAAGAGAAGAAAGAAGAATAAAAAAAAACTCCTAAACAAATCGTTTAGGAGTTTTTCAGTATTAACCAACCTTTTATTGATTATGATTTTGCGATAACTGTTCCTTTGAATGTTAACACCTTTGGAGTTTCTTCAGCATTTGTTGTAACGGTTACCGATTTGTTGAAAGCACCAGCAGCAGCAGCGTTGTAGGTAGCTTTTACATAACCTGTTTTTCCAGGAGCAATAGCTGTTTTTGTATAATCAGCAGCTGTACAACCACAAGCTGGTTTTACATTCGTAATTAAAACGTCTTTATCAGTATTGTTTTTAAACTCGTACTCAATGGTTTTTGGAGTTCCTTGTGGAATTTCACCAACATCAATAGATTCTGATTTCCAAACCAAACCACCTGTAGTAGCTACTTTAGTAACGTTATTTTGAACAGGATTGATTGTTGAAAAAGACATTAATCCTAATGCTAATGCTAACATTGAAATTTTGATTGCTTTCATAATTTTGTTTTTATTTAAGTTATTATTTTTTATGTTTCTGATGAATTCAATTCAACGATACAAATATATCTTGATAACTATTTACAACTTGTTAAGTGTTTTCAAATGTTTGTTAACGACTTGTTAACTACAAATTACAACCATTTTTTTAAGTATTTTTGAAAGGAATAAAACCGTAAAAATAGTGAAAACTAAAAACCTCAATACCATCATAGTACTCGGACTCATTGCTACCATAGGCATATTAATTGCTCAGTTGCTTTGGACTCGAGAAGCCTTTACCGTTGAGGAACAAAAATTTTCACAAAAAACTCATGTTGCCCTACTCGAAGTTGTCAAAAAGCTCTACAAAAGTTCCAATAGCGAATTACCCGTCAATAATCCGATAAAAAAAGTAGCCAACGATTATTACATTGTTAATGTAGAAAACGATTTTCAGCCCGATGTTTTAGAATATTATTTAAAGTCTGAATTTGCCAAGTTCAATATCAATACAGATTATGAATATGCCATGTACAATTGCGAAAGTGACGAAATGGTGTACGGAAACTACATTTCAGTTTCCAACAAAAAAGCGGCCAAATCAGATGTTTATTTCCCAAAACATGAAAATTTAGTGTACTACTTTGCCGTTCGTTTTCCAAACGAAACATCGTATTTATTGAGTTCGCTTCGGTTTTGGTTTTTGCTTTCGATTGCTTTAATCGTTATACTATTGATTTACGTGTATTCCATTTACACTATCATTCAGCAAAAAAAATATTCCGAACTCCAACGCGATTTTATCAACAACATGACCCACGAGTTCAAAACACCTTTGTCTTCTATCCTACTCGCTTCTAACTATTTGAACAAACAAGAAAGCATCCAAAAAGACGAAAAACTAGAAAAATATACTGAAATTATTATCAACCAAAGTAAGAAACTCAACAGTCACATCGAGCAAATTTTGAATATTGCCAAATCCGACAACGAACCCATGAAGATGAAAATGACCGAAGTCGCTGTCATTCCTATTATCAAAGAAGTAATTGATAACCTTCAGTTGAAAAACCCCAATTTGAAAGTAAAAATCAATTCTACAAACGATTTTACCATTCAAGCTGATGCGTTTCATTTTACTAATATCATTTATAATTTACTCGATAATTCAGTAAAATATTGTGAAGAAAAACCCGAAATTAACATTACAATTACTGAGAACAAGAACCAAATTCAATTGGATTTTTCCGATAATGGAATTGGCGTTTCGAACAAAAACATCAATTTTATTTTTGATAAATTTTACCGCATTCCAAGCACCAAAAGCAACGAAGTTAATGGCTTCGGATTGGGATTGTATTATGTAAAAAAAATATGTACACAACACAAATGGAAAATTTTTGCTACCAACAATAACGACAAAGGAATTACTGTTTCAATTGTGATTCCGAAATGACTTAAACCATATAAGTCATAAAAGATCATAAAAGGATACTTATATTTTCTTAAATGCCTTTGGTAAATAGAAAAAGTAATTTTAAATTTCAAAAACTTATAATTACTAAAAATAAGCGAAGCGCCTTTTAAACAAAATAGAAACTATGTCTCTTTGTGGTAAAAAAAAATTGAAACCGAAATTGACTCGTTATTTTAATGATTAAACTATGACAAAATATAAAATTCTGTATGCCGAAGACGACGAAACCTTAGCGTTTCTAACCAAAGACAATCTTGAACAACATTACGATGTAACGCATTGTACTGATGGAACTCATTGTTTGGAAATCTTTAAAAAAGAAGCGTTCGACATCTGTATTTTTGATATCATGATGCCCAAAATGGACGGTTTTGATTTGGCTGAAAAAGTACGCGAAATCAATGCTGAAGTACCTATTATTTTTTTGTCTGCCAAAACCTTGAAAGAAGATCGCATCAAAGGTTTACGTCTAGGAGCCGACGACTATTTGGTAAAACCTTTTAGCATTGAAGAATTATTACTCAAAATTGAAGTGTTTTTGAAACGTTCTCAAAAAAGTACTAAAACTGCAGAAAAAAGTAATTATACTGTTGGTAAATACCAATTTGACTGTAAAAATTATTTGGTGTTTACCGATACCGAAAAAATATCGCTTACCCAACGCGAATCGGATTTATTGAAGCTTTTCCTCGACAATAAAAATGTGGTGCTTAAACGTGAAGAAATACTCAAATCACTTTGGGGCAACGATGATTATTTTATGGGAAGAAGTTTAGACGTGTTTATTTCTCGCTTACGCAAAATTTTGGCTAACGAAAAAGGCATTGCCATCGAAAACTTACACGGAATTGGATTCAAATTTTCAGTCGAATAGCTACTGCAAAACCCGATTAACTTTCACAAATCGCTTCGCATAATAAGGCTCTTTGGTAGACGAAATAATAACACCAGCCTGAATGGAAGAGTGAATGAATTTAATTTCCTCATCCAAAACTTCAGTAACCATGCCTACATGATTAATACTACCGCGACCATTAGTGGTAAAGAAAATCAAGTCGCCTTTCTGCGCTTGCGAACGATCAATACTTACTCCATAATTGGATTGCTCATGTGAAGTTCGAGGCAATATCATTTCAATTTCTTTGAAGGTAGCAAACATTAAACCCGAACAGTCAAATCCACCTGGCGTAGTTCCTCCACTTCTGTATCTTGTACCAATGTGTTGCGAAGCTTTGGCAATCAAAAAATCAGCCTTGCTCATGTTCTCCATCGAAAGTGGCGCAACTTCAACTGTTTTTATTGGAGTTTCTTCAACCTCTTTAGGCGTTTCAACCACTTGACTTGAACCTTTTTTCACTACTAAATCAAAACCAATTGGCAAACCCGAAGTAATTGCCGGATTTAATCGTTGCAATTCACTCACCGAAACGCCATATTTTTTCGAAATACGGTATAAAGTTTCCTTAGCTTGCACTTTGTGAATTAGGTCAGTTGTAGCAACCGTCGTCTCATTAGTTGTGGGAATCTCAACCGATTTTGGTGCTTTGATTTGGTCGTTCGTATCCACTATTTTTATTGTATTGGGAAACTTCAACTTAGCACCTTTTTTCAAATTCCCAGTTTTCAATTCCGGATTCAACTCGCAAATTTCTTCCATCGAAATGCCGTATTGCTTTGATAAACTATACAACGTTTCTTTAGCACTAACAGTATGAATGAGGTAAGGCTCATTTGAAGAGGATAAAGCAGGAACGATTACAACTTCTTTTTTCTTTTCTTTCGGCTTCTGCTCTTCTTCTTTGTACTTTTTGTTTTGAATTTCAACAATCGTTTTTAAACCCAACACTTTTCCTTTCAACTTCGGATTCCACTCATAAATTTCTTTCTCCGTCACGTCGTATTTGCGCGCAATAGAATAAATCGATTCGCCCGATTTTACCTTATGTTTAATGACTTTCTGACCGAAAACACTACCACAAGACAATAACAACACAACAATAAAAAACTTAAAAAACTGCATGAATAAAGTGAAATTTTGGGCATCAAAGCTCCATTAAAAAAGTGCCGCAAGTTAGCAAAAAAAGCCTTTTTTACTCGACTTTTTAACTTAAAATTAAACTAAAACCAGCTAAACCAATGGTTGCCAAGGGATTATTTGAAGCGAGTGGTTTGGGCTTTCTTGTAATCCATTTTCCCGCTTTCCGCACTATCTCTGCGAGGATAGTTACTCCAATCGGGGCTAGAGAGGCAACGTCGTACACAAAATCAAGAGTCCATAAACAATTCATTCTAAAAATTGACTTAATTCTGCCAAGAAACTGTTAATCTAGCAAACAACAACAAATCAAAAAACGTATCTTTGTGTAGCAAAAAAAGAACAACTAATTGCGCTCTTTTTTTAGCCTTTTTAAATTCCAATTAAACCATTAATACAATGAAAAAAAGTCATTTTTTATCCATTCTACTTTTCATCAGCATTAGCGTTTTTGGTCAGTTTACTCAAAAACCGTTGCCATACGCTTACAACGCATTAGAGCCATTTATCGATTCACAAACGATGGAAATTCATTACAGCAAACACCACGCTGCTTACATTAAAAACTTAAATGCTGCTGTTGTTGGTACTGAAGCCGAAAAAATGAGCATTACTGAAATTTTCGCTAATGTATCCAAATTGAGTCCAGCTATACGCAACAACGCTGGCGGACATTTCAATCACGAATTATTTTGGACCATCTTAACACCTCAAAAAGACACAAAACCTTCGTCCGAATTGGAAAAAGCTATCAACGAATCGTTTGGTTCTATCGACGCTTTAAAAGAAAAAATGAATACCGCAGCAGCTACTCGTTTTGGTTCTGGTTGGGCTTGGTTGTATGTAGATGCAAGCGGAAAATTAGCCGTTTGTTCAACTGCCAATCAAGACAATCCGTTGATGGATATAGCTGAAAACAAAGGAACGCCCATTTTAGGAATTGATGTATGGGAACATGCTTATTATTTGAAATACCAAAACAAACGTGCCGATTACTTAACTGCAATTTGGAATGTTATCAACTGGACGGAAGTCAGCAATTACTTTGCCAATGCAATGCCTAAAAAGAAAAACTGATAGTTTTAATATACTAAAAAAGCAGGAAAATCGAATTGATTTCCCTGCTTTTTTTGGTTCATATTTAACAGATTTTGAAAACTTGTTAGGAGAGTCTACAAGGGAATATTTCCGTGTTTTCTCTTTGGAGTATCAACGACTTTATTTTCGAGCATACTGAAAGCTTTTAACAATTTTCTACGTGTGTCTTGTGGTAGAATTACTTCATCGATAAAGCCACGTTGTGCCGCTGTGTAAGGATTAGCAAATAACTCAGCGTATTCAGCTTCTTTCTCTAATAATTTTGCTGCAGGATCAGCGGCTTCACTGATTTCTTTTTTGAAAATAATTTCAGATGCTCCTTTGGCTCCCATCACCGCAATTTCGGCACTTGGCCAAGCAAAATTCATATCGGCACCAATGTGTTTGGAATTCATTACATCGTACGCTCCACCGTAAGCTTTTCGCGTAATTACAGTCACACGCGGAACTGTTGCTTCACTGAAAGCATACAACAATTTGGCTCCGTGTACGATGATCCCGTTCCACTCTTGATCCGTTCCAGGCAAGAAACCAGGTACATCTTCCAATACTAATAAAGGAATATTAAAGCAGTCACAAAAACGTACAAATCGAGCGCCTTTTATCGAACTTTTCACATCCAAACAACCAGCCAAAAACTTCGGATTATTAGCTACAATTCCGATGCTTCTTCCGCCCAAGCGAGCAAAACCAACCACAATGTTTTCGGCAAAATCTTTGTGTATTTCAAAGAAGGAATCCTCATCAATAATATTAGCAATTACGTCGTGCATATCATAAGGTTTGTTGGCATTATCAGGCACAATAGTATCGAGTTTTTCGCGTTTTTCTTCTCCTAAAACATACGGTAATTTAGGTGTCGTTTCACGATTATTTTGAGGTAAATAACTCAACAATTTTTTAATATCTTCCAAACATTCCACTCCGTTAGGCGAGGTTATATGTGCCACTCCTGATTTGGTAGAATGTGTGCTCGCTCCACCTAATTCTTCGGAAGTTACTTCTTCGTTGGTTACCGTTTTCACTACATTTGGTCCTGTTACAAACATATAACTATTACCTTCCACCATCATAGTAAAATCGGTCATTGCTGGCGAATATACTGCGCCACCAGCACAAGGTCCGAGTATAGCCGAAATCTGCGGAATAACTCCACTAGCTTGTACATTGCGGTAAAAGATATCGGCATAACCACCTAAGGAGCGTACACCTTCTTGAATACGAGCGCCGCCAGAATCATTCAAACCAATCATAGGCGCACCACTGCGTAAAGCCATATCCATAACTTTACAAATCTTTTCGGCATGTGTTTCGGATAAAGCACCTCCAAAAACGGTAAAATCTTGGGCAAAAACGTACACTACTCTACCATTAATGGTTCCGTAACCTGTAATAACACCATCGCCGTAGTAGATTTCTTTTTCCATACCGAAATCGGTAGTTCGGTGCGTGACCAACATTCCAATTTCTTCAAACGAACCTTCATCAAGTAAATATTCTACACGTTCACGAGCCGTTAATTTCTTCTTTTCGTGTTGTTTCGCAATTCGCTTTTCGCCACCACCTAATTTGGCTTGGGCTATTTTATCGTTTAATATTTTGATTTTGTCTTCCATGATTTTATTTTAAGAGAAGGGAAAATAGAAAAGAGAGAATAGACTTGAATATCTTTAAAAAACTCTATTTTCTATTTTCTATTTTCTATGTTCTATGTTCTATGTTCTTTATTCTATTTTCTTTAATTAGGTAATCGCACTATTTTTTTATCTTCAACATATTGACGCAATGCTACTAAAGCGGCTATTTCTGCTTCTTTATTTAAAGCTGATTTTAATTTTTCGGCATCGTAATACGCTTTTACAAAACCAGTATCAAAATCGCCTGAACGGAAGGCTTCATGTTGCATTACAAATTTCCCAAAAGGTAATGTAGTTGCCACACCTTCAACATGGTAATTATCGATGGCTTTGATCATCAATTCGATAGATTCTTCACGTGTTTTTCCATAGGTAACCAATTTAGACAACATTGGATCGTAGTAAATAGGCACGTCCATTCCCTCTTCAATTCCATTATCTACACGAATTCCTTCGCCTTCTGGCAATTGATATTTGCTTAAAAACCCAACGTTTGGTAGGAAATCATTCATCGAATCTTCGGCATACACACGAAGCTCCATCGCATGACCATGAATGACTAAATCTTCTTGTTTGATTTCAAGAGCTTCTCCTCTAGCGACACGAATTTGCAATTCTACCAAATCCAAACCTGAAATCATTTCAGTTACTGGATGTTCTACTTGCAAACGCGTATTCATTTCGAGGAAATAAAAATTATGATCGGCATCCATTAAAAACTCTACGGTTCCAGCGCCCAAATAATCACAAGCACGAGCTACTTTTACAGCAGCTTCACCCATTTCTTTGCGTTTTTCGGGAGTTAAAATACACGATGGTGCTTCTTCCACCACTTTTTGATGACGGCGTTGGATGCTGCATTCGCGTTCAAAAACATACAACACATTGTCATGACTATCGGCCATAATTTGAATTTCAATATGGCGCGGTTTAGTCACGTATTTTTCAATAAAAACAGAACCATCTCCAAATGCAGAAGTTGCTTCAGATATTGCGCGATTCATTTGTGATTCAAAATCTTCTTCTTTTTCTACAATACGCATTCCTTTTCCACCACCGCCTGCAGAAGCTTTAATCAGAATTGGAAAACCAACCGCTTTGGCAGTTTTCTTGGCTTCTTCCACATCAATGATAGCGTGATCTACTCCGGGAACCATTGGAATATCATATTTCATAACGGCTTCTTTGGCAGCGAGTTTGCTTCCCATCATTTCGATAGCTTTCGATTTGGGTCCGATAAAAATGATGTTGTTTTTTTCACACTCTTCTGCGAAAGCGGCATTTTCGCTTAAAAATCCGTAACCCGGATGCACTGCGTCAACGCCCAATTCTTTGCAAACTTCAACAATTTTATCGCCCCGCAAGTACGATTGATTGGAAGCAGCTTCACCGATACAAACCGCTTCGTCCGCATATTTAACATGCAGCGCATTTCTGTCAGCTGTAGAAAAAACCGCGACTGTTTTGATGCCCATTTTTTTGGCCGTTTTCATCACGCGAATGGCAATTTCCCCGCGATTGGCAACTAATATTTTGGTTATTTTTTTCATATTTTATATTTTAGAAGAAAGACCACTTCGTTGCAGAAGAAAGACTATAAACTGCTAATCTTGCAGCGAAGCGATCTTTCAGTGCAACGGTCTTGCATCTTTAAACTTTATTCAAATTCAACTAATAATTGACCTTTATCTACGGCCATTCCTTTTTGTACAGCAATTGATTTTATGATTCCATTTCGTGGTGAAAGGAAACTGTTTTCCATTTTCATCGCTTCTAAAATCAATAACGGATCGTTTTCTTTAACTTCCTGACCAACCTCAACACTAATTTCCAAAATCAATCCTGGCATTGGAGCTTTGATGGCGTTGACTACTTTGGTTCTACCCCGTTCAATTCCCATACTTTGGATCAAAATATCTAAAGCATCTGAAATAGCTACTTCATAAATATTGTTGTTAACTTTAACAGTGTATTTTTTGGCAACAAAATCTGAAGAAACGATTTCAACCTTGTAGGGTTTATTACTATCTAAAACATGGAATTGACTAGTATTCAACTGAATAGCATCGAGTTTTTTTAAATCACTTTCAATCCATTCAAATGTAGTCGTTTGGTTGACTGACAGTTTGTACGAGTTACTCATAAGGCTTGTTTTTAATTGGTAGTAAAATTAGGAAAACAAATCGTTTTAGAAGCTGATAAATCTCATAAAGTTGGTAATTTAATATAGATTACAAATTATAAAAAACAAGAATTATAAATCTTTTTTTGTGATTAATAAGTAAAAACCATCAAATAATAATTGACCCATTTTTAACCCAAAACTTACCCTATCTTTGCTTAGTTAAGTTAAAATAACACTATTGTGAAAAAGAAATATCCTACACAAATCCTCCTATCGCTTATGCTTTTTTGCACCATCTCTTGGTCGCAGCAAACAGCAATCGATAGTTTGAAAAGAGTTTTACAAGTAGCAAAAGTGGATACTACTAAAGTAAATCTGTACAATCATATAGCCAATCAATTCAAAGAAAGCAATCCAGATTCAACAGCATATTATGCTAAAAAAGCAGCTGCATTGTCCCTAAAAATAAAGTATTCTTTTGGATTGGCAACTTCCTATTTAAATCAAGGGAATTCCAACATCATTTTGAGTAATTACCCTAAAGCCAAGATTGACTTTGAAAAAGCGAAAACCAATTTCATTCAACTACTTGAAGACAATGAAACCAAAGAGATAAAAAGTGGTTTGGCTAGAGCTTACGCGAGTTTAGGTGTTATTTATTCGGAAGAAAACAACTATGCTGTTGCTTTAGAAAATTATCAAAAAGCGTTGAAAATTTATCTTGAAATTGGACAGAAAAGCAATATTTCAAAAGCCTACAATAATATTGGTATTATCTATAAATCGCAAGGAAATTATCCTAAAGCAATTGAATATTTAAAAAAGGCTTTACAAATTCAAGAAGAAATTGGCGAACAGGCGGCTGCTATGTCGTTGACCAATATTGGCGTGATTTATTACGAACAAAATAATTCAAAAAAAGCCTATGAATATTATACAAAAGCTGAAAAATTATTTGAAAAAATCGACAACCAACGCGGATTTGCACTTTTGAAAAATTATTTAGGCGATTATTACAAAAAACAAAACCAAATGGATCGTGCTTTGGCATCCTATACAACTTCATTGAACATGTATAACGCAATGCAAAACAAACATGGTGCAGCCTTAGTGATGTACAATTTGGGTCAGTTGTATTTTGACCAAAATAAAGCGTCAGAAGCCATAAATTACGCCAATCAATCATTGGGTTATGCCAAGGAAGTTGGGTTATTAGATCAGACGTTTCATTCGGAGAAATTGTTGAGTGACATCTACGAAGCGCTGGGCAACCACGAATTATCATTATTTCATTATAAAGAATACACCAAAGCCCGAGATAGCATCAATACCATTGAAAACAGCAAAAAATATTTGAAAGCCGAGATGGATTTTGAATATCAAATGAAAGAATCGTTATTGTTGGAAAAAAGCAAACGTCAAAAATTGATTACTTTATTTTCTATCATTGGAGGATTATTATTGTTCGGATTGGTATTTGTGATTTTCAATCGAAGACAAGTCAAAAGAAGATTGACCTTGCAAAAAGAAGTTACTGAATACGAACAAAAAGCCTTGCATTTGCAGATGAATCCACATTTTGTATTCAATTGTTTGGGATCGATATCGAGTTTTATTGTGCAAAACGGAACGGATTCGGCATTGAAATATTTATCCAAATTTTCAAAATTAATGCGATTGACTTTGGAATATTCCAAAGGTTCGATTATTCCCATTGATAAAGAAATTGAAAGTTTACAAAACTACCTTGAGTTAGAGCAATTGCGGTTTCACAATAGTTTTACATTCTCAATTGTTTCGAGCGAAAGAGTCGAGTTTAATATGGGTTTACCTCCGTTATTGATTCAGCCTTTTGTTGAAAATGCGATACTTCACGGCTTGGTTCCGAAAGAAGGCAATGGAAAGATTGAAGTACATTTTGACGTTCAAAACCACCAATTAGTTTGTACAATTACTGACAATGGGATTGGTATTACTAAATCGAAAGAGATGAAAGAAAACTCAATGAAAGCACACCAATCTATGGCACTAGAAATTACTAAAAAACGTTTGGAAATTATGGAAGCTACCATCGCCAAATCAGCTCAAATTGAAATTAAAGAATTAGAAGAAAACAATACAATTCAAGGTACCAAAGTGACTTTGCGATTGCCAATACAATATATACAATAAGCTATAGGCTTTAAGCTATAAGCTTTATGCAAAATAATAATTTAAAACGGCTTATTGCTTATTGCATATAGCCTAATGCAAAAAAAAATGATTACAGCAGTATTAATCGACGACGACAAACATTTACGAACTGGACTAAAAGCCCTCTTGGAGCGTTACACCAATGAAATCAACATCATTGGCGAGGCTGAAAGTGTAAAATCGGGCGTATCATTACTCGAACAATTGCACCCACAAGTTATCTTTTTGGATATTCACTTATCGGATGGAACGGGTTTTGACATTTTGGAACAACTCAAAGGCAAAACGAAAGCACATATTGTTTTCATTACAGCTCATGAACAGTATGCGGTTAAAGCCTTCAAATTTAGCGCATTGGATTTTATATTAAAACCTGTTGATCCAGAAGAATTGCAAAATACGATTACCAAAATCAAAGATGTTGTTGGGAAAAGTAACTCGTTTGAACACATCGATTTGTTGTTGGAAAACATTCGAAAAAAAGTCGATAATTACAAGCGAATAGCCTTATCTACTAGCGATGGTATTCATTTGTTTGATGTTTCGGACATTATTCGGTGCGAAGCCAAGGTCAATTATACTGAGTTTTTTATTAAAAATCATAAGCCATTGTTGATTTCACGCACGTTGAAAGAGTTTGAAGAAATGCTAGGCGAACACGGTTTTGAACGTATTCATCAGTCGCATTTAATTAATTTATCGTATTTGAAATCATATATAAAATCAGACGGTGGCTATGTTATTATGGCCGATAATACTAATATTCCTATCGCACAGAGTAAAAGGGAAAAATTGCAAGAATTGATTAAGAATCTGTAAAACTAAAAAATCATGAAAACAAAACATAAAACAAGAATAGCTATGAAAAACTTAGTATTGATTTTCCTATTTATAACGGGATTTTGTTATGCACAAATTCCTTTAAACGAACCCACTCCTTATGAAGTTTGCGATGACCTAGTATTAGATGGAGTTGCTATTTTTGATTTGGTATCTAAAAATGCAGAAATTTTGGGTTCTTTATCTCCAACAGAGTATACAGTTACCTATCATGAAACACTAGCCGATTCAGAAACTGGCGCCTATCCTCAGAATAGTCCTTATGCAAATATTATTAACTTTATCCAACAGCTTTACGTAAGAGTAACCGAAAATGCTAACCCGAATAATTATGGTTTGACAATATTGCAGTTAATAGTAAACTCTCCGCCAATAGCACCTAGTTCTGTCCCAAATTTGATAGTTTATGAGAATTCGTCTGATGGTTTTGCCAATTTTAATTTAAACCTTAGAAGCTCTTACATAATTGACGGTCAAAATAACATGAGTGTTTCTTATTTCAATTCATTGAATGATGCGACTAATAATTTTCAACCAATTGTCAATTCGTCTAATTATACTAATACCGCTAATCCACAAACAATTTATAGCCGAATTGAAAACGTTGTAACTGGTTGTTATTCGGTTACTAGTTTTCAAATTGAAGTACAAGAAGGAATTGCTATAAACAATCCAACTCCGCTAGAAGTATGTGATAATGATCAAAACGGATTTTTCAATTTCGATTTGTTATTAAAAAATGCTGAAATTTTAGGAGCTTTATCACCAATTGAATATGCTATTTCTTACCATGAGACATTTACAGATGCCCAATTAGGATCAAGCCCAATAAATACAAGTTTTCCATACAATAATGTTGTTCCTAATTCACAAAATGCATGGGTAAGAGTGGAAGAGATTGCTAATCCTTCTAATTTTGCTACAACATCACTACAATTAATTGTTAACCTGCCACCAACGGTACCTGCCACTATTTCAGATTTGATCGTTTATGAAAATCCTTATGATGGTTCAGCTGTGTTTGATTTGACAGTAAAGGATAATGAAATAACCACTTCGCCTAGTTTTGTAGTAAGTTATCATACTTCGTTGAGTGCTGCTCAAAATAATACAAATCCGATTGTAAACGAACCAACTTATGTGGGTTCACACTTACAAACCATTTATGCTCGCGTTTTAAATCCAGCAACAGGTTGTACCAATACTACAAGTTTTGTATTGAAAGTGTATGATTCTAGTTTAATAGTGTATATTCCTGATGCAAATTTTAAAGCTAAATTAATTTCATTGGGAGTGGATACTAACTCTGATGGTGAAATTCAATTTGGGGAGGCAGAATCGCAAACAACTCTTGATATTTCGTTTTCAAACATTAATGATTCAACTGGAATTGAAGCCTTTATTAATTTAACTTCTCTAAATTGTAGTTATAACAGTATTCCAACACTCAATTTGAATACACTAACTAATTTGACTTTTTTAGATTGTTCTAGTAATCTATTAAGTACACTTGATTTTACCAACAACACCAATTTGACCCATTTATCAATAGTAAGTAATTTCATTACATCAGTCACAGGTCTTAATCTTTTGGTTAATCTAACTAACTTAGATTGCTATGGAAATCACTTAACAAGTGTAGACATCAGTAACTTAATAAATTTGAATATAGTAACATTAAACTCAAACAATTTATCATCGATTGATTTGAGTAATAACATTAACATAACTCAACTTAGAATTTCTCAAAATTTACTAACTTCAATAGACGTATCTGCACTCGAAAATCTGTTGTATCTCAACTGTGGAAATAATCAAATTACTTCTTTAAACTTGAGTAATAATACCAACTTAATCCAATTGGATTGTTATAGTAATCAGCTAACTAATCTTGATGTATCAAACCTAAATAATCTACAAGTTATCGATTGTAGATTCAATCAATTAACATCATTAAGTTTAGCTGGAACAGATGTATTTGTTCTAAAATGCTCCTCTAATCCACTGACAAACATAAATTTAGAAGGCACAGTAGGCAACAATAGCATCGGTGAATTGTATTGTAATAACACTAATTTATCCTCAATAGATTTAACAAACACAACAGAAAATACCATTGTTGAATGCAACAACAATGCTTCGCTTCAGAGCATTTTCATGAAAAATGGCGTTTTACAGCAAAACATATCATTCAGTGGTAATCCAAACTTAGATTTTATTTGCGTTGATGATGGATTAGAAGTAGATTTTATTAGAGGTTGGGCTAATTCATATGGTTATACTAATTGCGTAATTAATAGTTACTGTAGTTTTACTCCTGGTGGCGATTTTAACACCATTTCAGGAAACATGACTTTTGACTCTAACAATAATGGTTGCGACTTATCAGACCCAACATATCCAAACATTAGAATCAATATTAATGATGGTGTTAATTCGGGAGCGACTTTTGCAAATGCAACAGGCAACTATACTTTTTATACCGGAACTGGAGATTTTACGCTTTCTCCAGAATTAGAAAATCCAACATGGTTTACAGTTTCTCCTACTTCAGCGACAATTAACTTTCCAAACATTAATAATAATTTGGCAACACAAAACTTCTGTATTTCTCCCAATGGAACGCACCAAGATTTAGAAATAGTAGTTGCATCGATTACTCCTGCTCGACCAGGTTTTCAGGCTACTTATGAAATTGTTTATAAAAACAAAGGAAATACCGTTTTACCAGCCATAGCCAACGGATTAAATTTAGAATATGACAGCAATAAAATGGTATTAATCTCTGCAAGTGAACCGATAACAGGAACAGGATCGAGTTCGGTGAACTTTGGTTATGAAGAATTACACCCTTTTGAAACCAAAACCATAACAGTAGTTTTTTTAATTAATTCACCTACAGCCACAAATCCAGTAAACATTGGTGATCAGTTGACCTTTTCAGCACAAATTAGTCCTTTAAACAATGACGAAAATAGCGCAGATAATTTATTTATTTTGAATCAAACTGTAGTGGGTTCCTATGATCCAAATGATATTACATGTATTGAAGGAGATGAATTGCCAACCAGTGAAATCGGAAAATACCTTCATTATATGGTAAATTTTGAAAACACTGGAAATTATGCTGCAGAAAATGTGGTTGCTAAAATAGACATTGATGCGGCAAAATATGATATTAATACACTACAAGTTTTACATACATCACATCCATCGTATACTCGAATTTCAGGTAACAAAGTCGAATTTATTTTTGAAGGAATTAATTTGGAAGCTGTGGGCGGAAATCCACCAGTTGGCGGACATGGTAATGTATTGTTCAAAATCAAATCAAAAGCAACTTTGAACAATGGTGATACAGTTGCTAAACGAGCTAACATCTTTTTTGATTACAATGCGCCAATTAATACCAATATTGCAACTACCACTTATCAAACATTGAGCAATAGTGTTTTTGAAACGGATGAAAGCATCACTATTTATCCAAATCCAACGAATGACAATATCAATATCAACAGCAAATTCAATATCAAAACTATTGAGTTATATGATATGCAAGGCAGAATTTTGGAGACTATTGTTCAAGATTCAGCGTCGTCAACTTTGGATATTTCAAATAGAAAAAATGGTATTTACTTCTTAAAAATAAATACTGAAAATGGTAGTAAAGTCGAAAAAATTGTGAAAGAGTGATTACGGTTCTCAAGTTTAAAACGCAAATCATTGAGTTGGTTTGCGTTTTTTTTTTTATAAAACTAATAGTCCAAATTGTCTTAATTTATCAATAGGTTTTGAGAACCAAAAGAGTTCAAAATCATCAAAGGAGGTTTCGAAATTTTCTTTTAATTGCGCTATTGTGAGCAACTTATCATTTGAAACAGAAATTAATTCTAAGGTTTTCAAGAGCCACTCGCCGACTTCTTTTTCTAACGTTATATCAAACGATTGTGTTTTCTCGTGAAAGGTGAATTGCATCATTTCCCGAGACTTACCTTTTTTGGATTTAGTAAAAGTAGATGCAATAGGATTTCCTCCTATCCAAACCACTTTGGCTGTTGGTTTTAGCGAGAAATCATTTTCTTTTTCTAAACACGAAACAATATAATAGGGAGCAATTGTGGTTCTCGGAATTTTAAAATCAAACCATTCGCTCAACTCAAAATCAAAACCAATTCCGTGCATAAAATTGTAGAGTGATTTTTTCAAACCAAAACTAAATTGGTCGTGATTGATTCCGGTTTTGTCTGTGAAATTAATATCGTTATTAGCAAATGTGATGTCATTCAACTCAGGAATCACACCAAATTCTTCAGGAAACATGCCAACCGGCGAATGTGCAGTCATAGCAAACTGATGCCAAAAACCGCTTTGCAAGATTCCAATTTCAAATAATTGACGCACCATTTCCAAACTATCAATCGTTTCTTGATCCGTTTGCGTTGGATAGCCATACATCAAATATGCGTGAACCATAATTCCGGATTCGGTGAAATTACGCGTTACTTGCGCTACTTGTTCGACGGTTACGCCTTTTTTAATCAATGCCAATAACCGATCAGAAGCTACTTCTAAACCGCCAGAAACGGCGATACAACCAGAAGCTTTAAGCAAAAGGCACAAATCAGCGGTGAAACTTTTTTCAAATCGAATATTGGTCCACCAACTCACAACTAATTTTCGTCGCAGGATTTCAAGAGCCACTTCACGCATTAAAGCTGGCGGAGCGGCTTCGTCTACAAAATGAAAACCATTTTCGCCTGTTTGCACGATGAGTTCTTCCATTCGATCGACCAAAATTTTAGCTGCAATTGGCTCATATAATTTAATGTAATCGAGGGAAATATCACAAAACGTGCATTTTCCCCAATAACAACCGTGCGCCATCGTGAGTTTATTCCAACGACCATCGCTCCACAAACTGTGCATTGGATTGGCCATTTCAATAACAGAAATGTACTTGTCTAAAAACAAGTCCGAATAATCAGGCGTTCCTACTTCGCTGTGTTTGTAATCGGTTTTTGTGGAATTATTTTTATAGACAACTTCGTCGTTTTCAAGGAGAAATGTTCTTTTATATTCTTTATCAATTGTCAATTGTTCATTCTCAATTAGCAGTTGAATTGGCAACTCACCATCATCCAACGTAATAAAATCAAAGAATTCAAAAACGCGAGCATCTTTTAAATCACGCAATTCGGTATTGGGAAAACCACCTCCCATCGCTATTTTAATTTCTGGAAATTGCTTTTTTATGAGTTGAGCACAGCGAAATGCACTGTATAAATTTCCAGGAAAAGGAACCGAAAAGCAGATTAATTTGGGTTGCACTTCTTCGATTCTTTCTTTTAAAATTTGAAGTGTAATTGTATCGATATAAGTAGGTTTTTGATTCAAATGATGGTACAATTCATCAAACGAATTGGCACTTCTTCCCAATCGTTCGGCATAGCGACTGAAACCAAAATTTTCATCTACACATTCTACTATAAAATCGGATAAATCCTCTAAATATAGAGTCGCTAAATGTTTGGCTTTGTCTTGTATTCCCATAGTTCCGAAAGCCCATTCCATATCGTCTAATTGTTCAAAACGAGAAGCTTCGGGCAGAAAATTACCACTACAAATTTGACGTGCTAACGAAGGATTTTTTCCTTGCAAAAAAGCAATTACTGTATCAATCGTTTTTGCATACTCGTTTTTTAAAGAAAAAATACGTTGACTATTGGATGAAACAAGTTGCAAATCGTTAACAGAAAAAATTGACTGTAACCCTTGAGAAGAAAATAACTCTAAAATCACTTCAATTCCCAAATCCATTTGATACGATGGAATATTTTTGGTATTCAAAAAACCTTTCAAATAAGCCGTTGCGGGATAAGGCGTATTTAATTGGGTGAAAGGTGGAGTTATGAGAAGTAGATCTTTCAATGGAACGATTTTTTACAAAAGTAACAGAAAAATGCTAGTTAGTTTTCAAGGAACTAAAAAATCTAAATCCAAACTTCTGATTCTTGGTATTCATTGGGAAAATAAGTCAAATACTGGACCATTCTGGGTGTTGAACCATAATTAGCTGTGGCACAATGCGGTAAAGCTTGATGCCAAATGACCATATCACCTGCTTCACCAATAATTGGAATAGGTTGTAATGTTTGCAAAGCGTATTCTCTAGGATTGACGTTTTTAGGTACACTTTTCATCCAATTGCCTATTGCATTGTGAAAACCTGGAACGCAATGAAAAGCACCATCAGTTGGTCCACAATCAGATAGGTAAATTAATCCTTGCAATCGAAAAGGAATGGGCAACTGCAAACTTACATCCCAATGCAAATCGCTTCCCATAAAACTATAATTTTTACTAATTGGCGGATTGAAACTGACTTTATCAATTGTTTTATAAATGGCGATTGATTGATACAATTGCTCATAAGCCTTTCGAATACGTCGCGAATTTCTATTTGCATTTAATGTTGGATGATTGGAAAATTGCACCATCATGCCACTTTGTTCTGGATGTTGTGTATACCACGATTGTTCATCCGCAATACTTTTGCCTAAAAATTCCCAAATAGCATTTCGAGTATTTTCACAAGCTTCTTTAGTAATTGCACTTTTTAAGACGATATATCCGTTTTGATGCCAAAAGTCTAAATCTTCTTTTGACAAGACATCTTCACTTTTCTCTATACCTTTTTCTACTGATTTTGCTTGTTGCTGAATCCAATCTGTAAACTGCTCTAAAGTTGGTTTTTCAGTATATAAATAAGTAATTGCCACTTCAATACTGATACCTGATTGGTACAAAAACTGTACTTCTTCTGCCCAAGTTGAAGTTTCATTTGTAGCAGTTAATGTGCGTTTCCAAAAATGGGCAATTAAGTTGGTTTCCATGCATTTCAGATTGGTGTTGTAAATATAATAAGAAAAGGATAGTTAAGTCACAACACTTTTTGATTTTGCTTAGTACACTTTGCATGGTAATTAAAACCTAAAGTTCTTAGAAGCGCTGCTGCGTTAGGGATGGCAGCGGCATCCTTTTGCTAAACTGATTAGGGCATCATGAAGAAAAATAGGTAGCAAAAGATACAGCGTACAGCCCGACCCAAAGGGAACGCCACAAAAAGCTAACACAATTTACTGCTTATTTTTTGATGATTTTTTTAAATTCTATTTGTCCTGCATCATTGGTAAGTTTACAAATGTAAATTCCTGTACTCAACAAACTTAAATCGATATTATCAAAATTAGAATTTTGAACTAGAATTGATTTTCCCAAACTATCAAATACCTCAATTTGAGTTAGTTCTGATTTAGTTGATGCAATTGAGATGATGCCGTTAGTTGGATTAGGAAATAGCACAACATTTTGATGGTCAAATTCATCGGCGCCCAGAGTATTATCTAGCATATAAGCACCTCCGTTTGGAGTCGTTACAGAATTTCCCCATCGTTCATTTACATTTCCAAATAGTACTTTATTTCCTTTAGCTATGGTAAAATAACCAAAGTCGTCATTGTTGATAGCACTCATTCCAGTGTAACTATCGAAGTAATTCCAAGAGGTTCCGTTATGTCGGTAGTGATACACTGGATTTTTTCGTTCCATCAGCAAAATATACCATCCTACGGGAATTAGATACATATTACTACCTTTTACTTCTACTTTGTACTCTAAATAATCACCTTCTTGAAAAGCAAAATCTTCAGAAAAATCCCATTGTGATTGTGCATCCGACCAATTGTAAATTTTGACCACTTTACCTTCAATTAATGGCATTGTCAAGCTTTCTACATAATGATATAGGTACAATTTTCCGTTAGAAAAACTAACGCGATTAGATGCTTTAACATTTACACTACTGTCTTCTGCAAAAACAGGCATTTGCATGGTGTTGTATAAACCCCAACTCACGTTTCCTTGTTTGTAGGTGTAAACAGTATCTGAATTATCGCTGTCAGAAGTAGTTACCAACATATCATTTTCGAAATCCAATACATCACCAAAACCAAAATCAGACTGATTACCAGACATAATTTGTACAAAACTAAACGTATCATTTTGCAATAAATAATAATGATAAACACCACCATTGTTTACGGAACTGTTACCATTGTTGTCATAACCCGAAGCGGTCACAAAAAGTTGGCCGTTGTGAAAAGCAATGTTGGAACCAAATCGATCGTTTTCTGATTGTGTTGGAGGTTGTAATTTGAGAAAATACTGCCAATTTCCGTTTACTTTTTTATATACATAAACGGCGCCACCGTTTGTTACATTACTATTATTGCTTGTTGAACCTACAAAAAGGTAATCGTTGGTCATTTCAATTGCTCCATCCATTTTTTGATTGACTTCAGGAGAACTTAGCAAACCATTGGTTGTAATTTCTGATGTCATATTGAATAGATAAACATTAGGTACACCATTAATAATGGTATTATAACCCTTAACCGCCACTTCATTGTCGTTAAAGCTACCACTTTCACCAAAGAAATAAACTGACGCAAAATTTTGAGGCTCAACACGAACTAATTGTGCTGAAGAAAACAAAGAAAACAAGAATAAAAAAAGAGATAACTGTTTCATAACTAGCAATTTTGAACTCAAATGTAAGAAAAAATTGCAAAAAACACAATGAAGAACATTTTTTTTGTTTGCTAAGCAATTGTTAAACCACTGTTCGCTATTTTTATTTTCTGTATTTTTACTAAAATTTATAATTTATGCCAAACGACTGTATTACGTATCAAAATTCGGGTTATTTCACTAAACTAATTGTCGATTATTTAGATGAAAAGCCAGAGTTAAAGCCATTGTACAATCGTTTTCCAAAAATTGAAAACTTTAAAGCTCAAATTGAGGAAAAAGGGAGCAACTTCAATGTCAATGGCAATTTCAATAGACAAGTTTTAGTTTCTGAATTAGAACGACAATACACCAATTTTGAAGTTTCTGAAACGACTTTAAACAACATTAAACTCCTAAACAATTTAAACACTTTCACAATTACTACGGGTCATCAATTGAATTTATTCACTGGACCGTTGTATTTTTTATATAAAATCATTTCCACAATTAATCTTTGTAAGGAATTAAAACAAGCCTACCCTGATTATAATTTTGTTCCTATTTATTGGATGGCGACAGAAGATCACGATTTTGAAGAAATCAACTTTTTCAATTTTAGAGATAAAAAAATCAAATGGAATCAGGAGAGTTTTGGTCCTGTAGGTCGGCTTTCAACAGAAGGATTGGATGAAGTTTTAAAGCAGTTTTCCTCTGAATTAGGAATTGGTGAAAATGCAAATTATTTAAAAGAATTATTCGAAAAAAGTTATTTGAAGCATTCCAATTTGGCCGATGCTACTCGTTTTTTAGCCAATGAATTATTTAAAAATGAAGGCTTAGTAATTATTGATAGTGATTCAAAAGAACTGAAAAAACTATTCATTCCGTATGCAAAAGAAGAATTATTGAATCAAACCTCGTTCAAGAAAGTTACTGAAACCAACTTACAATTAGAGCATTATAAAATTCAAGTGAATCCGCGTGAAATCAATTTGTTTTACATTGAAGATAATTTGAGGGAACGTATCGTTTTTGAAGAAGGCAAATACAAAGTCAACTCGATAAAAATTGAATTTACAACGGACGAAATTTTATCTGAATTGGAAAATCATCCCGAAAAATTCAGTCCAAATGTTATTTTGAGACCACTTTACCAAGAAGTTATTTTGCCTAATTTGTGTTATATTGGTGGTGGTGGTGAAATTGCGTATTGGTTGGAATTAAAGTCCAATTTTGAAGCAAACAACATTGCTTTTCCAATTTTATTGATTCGTAATTCAGTGCTTCTGGCGACTCAAAAACAAGTTCAAAAAGCCGATAAGTTAGCGTTGAGTTGGAGTGATATGTTCAACAATCAAACAGATTTAATCAATATAAAAACTAAACAACTTTCGAAGTTGACTATTGATTTTTCAGAACAAAAAGAACATTTGAAGAAGCAGTTTGAACAACTAATGACAATTGCAAATCAGACCGACAAATCTTTCATTGGAGCTGTTAAAGCACAAGAAGTCAAACAAACAAAAGGTTTAGAGAATTTAGAAAAACGATTATTAAAAGCAGAAAAACGAATTCTTAATGATCAATTACAACGAATCACTCTTTTGCAAAATGAACTTTTTCCGAATCAAAGTTTACAAGAACGAAAAGCTAATTTTTCTGAATTTTATATCGATTTTGGTCAAGAATTAATGCAACTACTTCTTGACAAACTTCAACCTTTAGAAAACGAATTTAAAGTTATTCTACTATAATTTTTTCAACACGCAAACGTTTTCGCTAATTCTTTTTAAAATAAAGTGTTCATTTTCAGTATTTTTTGAATAAATTTACTAAAAACAATGATTATTTATATATGAGAAGAAAACTACTATTTACATTTTTGAGTCTTTTTTTGACTAGCGTTTCATTTGCACAAACTATTTCTATTATTGGTGACACAAGCCCTTCAGGAAGTTGGACTGTAGATACTAATATGTCAACCACAGACAACATTACCTATACTTTAAATGGTGCTGTGTTAACTTCAGCAACAGGATTGTCTACAGGTTTAAAATTCAGACAAGACGGAGGTTGGGACACCAATTGGGGTGGTTCAACTTTCCCGAGTGGAACGGGCGTGTTGAATGGTCCAAATATTCAAACAGTAGCCGGAACTTATGATATCACATTTAATCGTACAAACGGAACTTATACTTTTATTCAAACATCAGGATTTCCAAGTATAGGCATTTGGGGACCAGCAGTTGATTCGCAAAATGGATATGCCGGACCCGATGTTGATATGGTAACCAATGATGGTATCAATTATACATTGTCTGGTTTTAATTTCAGTAGTGGAAACGCCTATTTCAGACAAGATAACAATGGAACTTTAGTTTGGGGAAGCACAACATTCCCAACAGGAATAGCAGTTTCAAATGGACCCTCATTATTTATTCCAGGTGGTGAATGGTACGTCACTTTTAACCGATTGACAGGCGCTTATAGTTTTACTTACCCAAGTGTAGGTATTTTGGGAACAGCACTTCCTAACGGATTCTTTGGTCCTGATACAGACTTATCTACTACAGATGGTTTTACCTACACAATCAATAACTTGTCTATAACCGATGGTTTAGTAAAATTTAGAAAAGACAATAGTTGGGACATCAACTGGGGTAGCACTGAATTTCCAACAGGAACTGGAACGCAAAATGGCGCTGACATACCTGTAACTGCAGGAACTTACAACATTACCTTTGACAGAACAACTGGAGCGTATCAATTTAACTCCACCTTAAGTTCAAGTGAATTTTTTACAAATGAGTTTTTTGTTTATCCTAATCCATCTCAAAGTAGTTGGAATGTATCTAGCAAAGAAATAATTGAACGTATTGAAGTAATAGATATTTTAGGAAAAACAATTTCAGTAGTTGATCCAAAATCAACCATTTTTTCCTTGGACGGAACCACGTTGAACAATGGGATTTACTTTGCAAAAATCACAACTATCAAAGGGAAACACACCCTTAAATTAGTCAAAAATTAAAAATCTGAGTTAGTTATTTGTAAAAGATCTTCAGGCCTAGCTTGGAGATTTTTTTTATTATAGTGAAATTGATTTTATTTTTTGAAGGATAAACACTACTTTTGCACCCAAATTAATAAACACATAAATCAAAATGGCTACAAATAGAACATTTACAATGATTAAACCAGATGCAGTTGAAAACGGACACATCGGTGGAATATTAAATATGATAACTGAAGGTGGTTTTAAAATTGTTTCGTTGAAATTGACCCAATTAACAGTGGCTGATGCGCAAAAGTTTTACGCAGTTCACTCGGCTAGACCTTTCTTTGGTGAGTTAGTTGAATTCATGACTCGCGGACCAATCGTTGCAGCTATCTTAGAAAAAGAAAACGCTGTAGAAGATTTCAGAACATTAATTGGAGCTACAAATCCTGCTGATGCTGCTGAAGGAACTATCCGTAAAAAATACGCTACTTCAATTGGTGAAAACGCAGTTCACGGTTCAGATTCTGACGAAAATGCGGCTATCGAAGGTGCTTTCCATTTTTCTGGAAGAGAGCAGTTCTAGTGTTCAGTAAGCAGTAGGCAGTGCTCAGTGAGCAATTTGTCTATTAAAATATAAAATCCCAATTCGTAATAGAATTGGGATTTTTATTTTTTTCTATAATCTAAAGCGAAGCGTGTCTATCGCAACACCAACTCTTTTACCACTTCTCTCTTCAGTTCTTCATTGAGCATTGCAATGATTTTTTTCTTTCCGTAACTCAATTCTTCCCGAAGTGTAGATGATGTCAATTTCACATATAAGGTAGTTCCTTTCAAAATAACATCTTGAGTGTAGGCATTTACTCCATTTCCCATCAACTTTTTCCAAGCTTGCTCTACATCAATTTTATCCATACCTTGTTCGAGCTTATTCACTTGAATAAACTCTTTTAAAACATCAGCTATTGAACTTTCATTACTTAGTCGTTTGGCCATTTTGTTAATACGTTATTTTACTGAGAAGGGAACTGATCTTTTATAGTGATATGCTAAATCTTCTTTGTTTTTCAAAACCAAAACCGAATCTTTTATTTCGATAATTTCTTCCTTCCACTTGCCGTATTGTGTTGTGTAATTGATGTAAAAATCGCCACTTTCTTCAGTAACTTGAATGGTTTCTTTTAAATTATTAGTCAAATAAGTTCCATCAAACTGTGGCATTACTTTTTGACGAAAACCTTTGTTATTTTTTACTTCAAAATAGTCAATTGTTGGATTCACTTTATAATCTTTATCTTCACCATCAGGCAACTCAACTTTTTCAATTTCCCAATAACCATTAATTTTAGCAATATCTTTAGACGTAATAGTCTGTTTGCAAGAGATTAACATCAAGGTCAAAACAAAAAATCCGACTGTTTTTTTCATAATCCAAATTAAAATTTAAAATTACAATTTATTTCAATGAATAAAAAATGTATTTTTGATTAAACCTTTACGAACTTCCCAAGTCTAAATGTGAAAACCTACTAATTATGAAAAACTATTTCACTCTTGCATTATTGGCTATTCTTTTTTCTGGATGTAGTTCAGATGATGACACTACGGTAACGCCAGTCCCAATTCCAACAGATGAACAAATGTACTTTCCACCAAATGACGGAAGTTCAACTTGGCAAACTAAATCAGTTGCAGAGTTGGGATGGAATCAAAACGCCGTTCAGCCATTGCTTACTTATTTAGAACAAAAAAACACCAAATCATTTATCATTTTAGTGAATGGTCGAATTGTAATGGAAAACTATTTTAATGGTCATTCGGCTACCACTCCTTGGTATTGGGCAAGTGCTGGAAAAACGCTTACAGCAACAGTAACTGGAATTGCGCAAGAAGAAGGATTAATCAACATTAACAACAAAGTTTCTGACTATTTGGGAACTGGATGGACCAGCGCACCTTTGGCAAAAGAAAACATGATTACCTGTAAAAATTTATTATGCATGGATTCTGGCTTGAATGATGCTTTAGGCGATGATGTTTCACCAGCCAATTTACAATATGTAGCCGATGCTGGAACGCGTTGGGCCTATCATAATGTTTATGTAAAATTACAAGATGTTGTAGCTCAAGCTAGCGGTCAAACTTGGACGAATTATTTCAACACCAAATTGCGCGATAAAATTGGCATGACTGGTGGTAGTTGGATCAACTCAGGCGATGGTTTGAGCGTATATTGGAGTACGGCACGCAACATGGCGCGTTTTGGATTGATGGCTTTGAATAAAGGAAAATGGAACGGAACTACAATTATCAGCGAAAATTACATGAATCAAGCTACTTCAACTTCACAAAACTTGAATCAAGCCTATGGCTATTTGTGGTGGCTTAACGGAAAATCTACTTACAGATTACCAGGCCTTCAATTGCAATTTAATGGAACTTTGATTCCTAATGGTCCTAGTGACATGTATTGTGCATTAGGGAAAAATGACCAGAAAATTTATGTCATTCCGAGCAAAAAAATGGTAATTATTCGAATGGGAGAAGTGGCTAATCCTGACAACCCAACCTTTGCTTTATCTGGTTTTGACAATGAACTTTGGGATAAAATATCGGATTTATACCAATAAAAAAGGAGACCAAAACGATCTCCTTGAATAGAATTAATAAAACCTTATTTCTTTTTGACTGAAGTCGAATCTGAATTAATATTGCCTTGAATTGACCAAGCAAAATCTAGTTGTACTTCATTTACAAAGACTTTGTCTTTCATGTCTATATATTGAGCAGTTGAATAACCCAAATTGCTTGAAGCAGTTGCCAATGCGTGACACGACATACAATTGGTTTGTACTCCGTATTGATAATTTGGATTTAAAGTATTTGGATAATTAAATACTTTCGGACCAAAACCCGCTTCAAGATAAGGATTAAAGCCAATAATAGGAGTAACACCTGTGTTTGTTCCACCTGAAATGGGTTGATTGGGCCAAACCATTGCGTAAGCTGTAGTAACTGCATAATGAGCGGCTGCATTACTCAACTGTTTTGGTCTTAAATCGGCTGCAAATTTTGAACTTGGAGCAAAAGGTTCATCTGGATTATAACTCCAAAAGTAACTTTGCCATGTCCAATTGCTTATTTCTTTTGAAGTGACATGCATAGCCACTAACAAAGCTAAATCTCCTTTAACAAAATTCGCTGGTGTGCCTTTATCTTGGTGTTGATTCAAATAGTTGGCCATTTCAGCATCGACACCAAAATTGATAAAATCGTTAACATTACAAGTTGCCGATTGTATTTGAGCAGGAGTTGGTTTTCCGTTTAAAGTGTTAACCGGAACTAATTTTTTGTTCTTTGGTTGTTTGTTATTAACGTCAGCATAAACAAATGTTGTCCAAGCACTAGACCCAAAAGCTTTTGCTGGATTAGGTATTCCTGCCCAAACTGGCACACGTATTAAGCCATCCTTTGATGGTTTCCCTGCAAAATATACTGGTTTGGTTGTTATAGCATCATTTGGAAACGAAGGAATTTTACCAATTCCATCTTTTACTTTATAACTATCCAAAGTAGATTGATTAAAAATCAGATTAGAAGTTGCAAAACAAGCTGCTGGTGGGCTGTACGATACCGTTTCAAAGGAACCAAAGGTAGAATCAATTACAGCATTTTTATCAGCAAAAAGCTGTGCGTGAATAAATTGTTTCGGTGTTTTCAATTGTGTTAGTTTGGTTTTCTTCATTTGGTCGCATCCACCTTGTTTGTTGCCTGATGCAGCCATATCTGAGAGTTCATCAACACCAAACCAAGTTTGATATACCAATAACGAATCGCCTTGAAACACTTGACCTGAAGATGCTGTCAAACCTGCCCAGATTCCCCATGCATGTTTGGTAATACTAGTGGTATCTTGATCTTTTAACCATCCATAAATTTTAGTAGAATCTTCAGGAAAATTGAAATCTTCGATACCTAAATTGGTTGGAAAGTTCATTGGAGTAATGGCGTTCACTTCTGAATATTCACCTGAAGTTTCATTGTCGTCACCATTTTTACACGAAAAGAAAATTACAAATCCGATTACTGAAAAATAAACCAGGATTTTACTTAAATGATTGTTTGTTGTCATATTGGATTGATTTAGTTTACTTACTTTATATGATGTAACTCATGGTTTTGTAAAGTTAAACTAAAGCCAATACAGAAAAACAAGTATAAACACCTGTTTTACAATGGTTTGATTATAAGAAAAATCGCAACAAAAAAGCTGCAAAGAAATTTAATTACTTTGATTTGAATTGTTTATACAATGCTAAGGAAACAATTGCAATACAAATAATTCCGTAAGGATAATAAAGAATCGAGTCTCTTTTAAGAAAGAAATTACCCGCTATTGATAATACAATTGCAATCGTATACAAATAAAAAGGTTTGATGTTCTTCATAAAATTTTATTTGAAGAATGAATCTACGAATTCGTATTTGTTGAACACCTGTAAATCTTCCATCCCTTCACCTACTCCGATGTATTTTACTGGGATTTGGAATTGATCTGAAATACCAATCACAACACCGCCTTTGGCTGTTCCGTCGAGTTTGGTCACTGCTAAGCAAGAAACTTCGGTAGCTGCGGTGAATTGTGTGGCTTGTTCGAAAGCATTTTGACCAGTTGAACCATCCAAAACCAACAACACATCGTGCGGAGCGTCTTCAACAACTTTTTGCATTACACGTTTTACTTTGGTTAACTCGTTCATCAAACCTACTTTGTTGTGCAAACGACCAGCAGTGTCAATGATTACTACATCGGCATTTTGTGAAACGGCGCTTTGCAATGTGTCAAAAGCTACTGAAGCTGGATCGCTTCCCATTTGTTGTTTGACGATAGGAACGCCTACTCTATCCGCCCAAATTTGCAATTGATCAATGGCTGCTGCCCGGAACGTATCAGCAGCACCAAGAACTACATTGTAACCCGCTTTTTTGAATTGGTGAGCCAATTTACCAATAGTTGTAGTTTTCCCAACGCCATTTACACCAACTACCATAATTACGTAAGGTTTTTTGTTAGCAGGAATAGTAAAATGGGTTTCTTCTCCCGAATTGGTTTCGGATAATAAGCCTGCAATTTCGTCGCGTAGGATTTGGTTGAGTTCGTCGGTTCCTAAATATTTATCATTAGCTACGCGTTGTTCAATGCGTTGAATGATTTTTAAAGTCGTATTGACTCCAACGTCGGAAGTAACCAAAATCTCTTCTAGATTATCTAAAACCTCATCGTCTACTTTTGATTTTCCAGCGATGGCTTTGGTAAGCTTCGAGAAAAAAGAAGTTTTTGATTTTTCCAAACCTTTATCCAAGGTTTCTTTTTCCTGCTCATTGAGTACGGATTCTTTTTTTTCGGATGAGAATAAGCGTTTAAAAAAACTCATAGTTATAGAATTGTTGTTAGTAAGCTAGAGCCAGAAACGTCTTTTGAAAAACTATTTATCTAATCTAGCCCCGATTGTAGCGGTTGCCGTGCAAAAGCGAAAAGCGGGACGAGGCGACTTTACAACTTCAAAAGCTGTGCTCCTAAAAATTACACTGGCAAATATAAAAATAAAAAAGCTACTTCCGAATGAAAGTAGCTTAGTTATACTGATAAGTGTGAATTATTTCTTTTTTAAGAATTCATCAACTTCTTCTGGTGACATGATGCTTTCAACGAAAGTATACGCACCTGTTTTAGGAGATTTTACCATTTTGATAGCTTTTGTTAATCTCTTAGAAGCTGTTTGTAAGGTTGCTACGGTTTTCTTTGCCATGACGTATGTGTATTATTTGAAACTTTAAATGAATTAAAATTTCTAATTATTTAATTTCTTTGTGAACAGTCATTCTCTTTAAGATTGGATTGAATTTTTTAATCTCTAATCTATCTGGAGTATTTTTTTTGTTCTTTTTAGTGATATAACGAGAAGTTCCTGGCATACCTGATTCTTTATGCTCTGTACACTCTAAAATAACTTGAATTCTATTACCTTTCTTTGCCATCGTGCTTTATTTTATTGGATTAAGGATTAAATAAATCCGTTAGACTTTGCATCTTTCAATACAGCTGCTAATCCTTTTTTATTGATTGTTTTAATTGTAGACGCTGCTACTCTAAGAGTAATCCATCTGTCTTCTTCTGCAAGATAGAAACGTTTTTTAACTAAGTTTACAGAAAACTTTCTCTTAGTTTTGTTCATAGCGTGAGAAACGTTATTTCCTACCATCGCTCTTTTACCTGTAAGGTCACAAACTCTTGACATTATGCTTATCTTTTATCGTTATTCAAAATCAGGGTGCAAAGAAACAAAAAAGAAACCATTGTAGCAAAAAAAATTATAGATTTTTTAAAATTTCTTTTTGGAGCAGTTCAAGTGCTTTATTTACAGCTCTGTCGATGACTTTTTCACGCGGTTGACCGAAATTAAATTCTTCAACAATTACTTCATTTGGAGTTGCTAATGCAATAAACACGGTTCCTACTTCGGCATCAGCATCGCCTTTGGTTGGCCCAGCATTTCCTGTAGTTGCAATGGCGTAATCGGTTTGCATTAATTGTTGGATGCGAATGGCCATTTCTTGAGCAACTTCGGCGCTTACCACAGAATATTTATTTATGGTTTCAGCATTTACTCCCAGCACATTAATTTTTGTTTCAGTGGCGTAACTCACGATACTACCTTTGAAATAAGCTGACGAACCAGCTACTGAAGTTAGTGTTTGCGCAATTTTTCCGCCGGTGCAACTTTCGGCTGTGGCAATGGTTTTGCCTTGTTGTGCTAATTGTTTTCCGAGAACAACTTCTATGGTTTCATCCTCGTCGTAGCCTACAATAATATCACCAATGATTTGGGATAAACTTTGGACATTTTCTGCAATACTTTGTTCCAACAATTCTTTGTCGTTTCCGCGTGCTGTTAACCTTAAACGCACTCTTCCTGGCGCTGGCAAATACGCTAGTTTAATGAACTCAGGCAAGTTGTTTTCCCAGTTTTCGATGCGTTCGGCCACTAAACTTTCGCCTTGTCCGTAGGTCATGATTGTTTTGTGAACAATGTAAGGTCGGTCGTATTCTTTGACAATTTTGGGAACGATAACCTCATCGACCAGATATTTCATTTCGTAAGGAACACCTGGAAGTGAAATATAAACCGTATTTTCTTTTTTCATCCACATTCCGGGAGCAGTTCCGACTTTGTTGAATAAAACTTCACACTTGGATGGAATGAGTGCTTGATCGCGGTTCATTTGGGTAATTGGACGTTTAAAAAACCCTTCTATTAATTCCTTTACATGAATAAAAACTTCGGGGTTTTCAACTAATTCATCGTCAAAATAGTCACAGAATGTTTTTTTAGTGATATCGTCTTTGGTTGGCCCTAAACCGCCAGTTATGAATACAAAATCAACTTTGTTTTGCAAAGATGCGAATGTATTTAAAATGTGGTTTTTATCATCTGAAATGGAAAGCATTTCGTGGGTTTGCACACCAATTCGATCGAGTGCTTTGGCCATGTAACCCGAATTGGTATCGATGATTTGCCCGATCAGAATTTCGTCGCCTATGGTTACTATTGCTGCTTTCATTGTTTTTAAAAAAGACGGACTAAAGTCCGTCACTATTGATATAAATTTTTCCCAACTGTTGAACTGAAATGCTATTTAGCCCTGATAGTAATGGAAAGCTTTATGAAAAGAAATGCTTATTTTTTTTAACAGAAAAGAGCGACTGTTAAGAAGCTCCTTTTGTGTTTTAAAAAATTGCATTTATTGAATAAACTTGGAATGTATAGCAGGATTGGCTACACATCAAAATCTTTTTTAATTTCTTTTACGGCTTCTTTGACTTGTTCTTTGATACTGTCGAAAGTCGCTTCGATTTCACTTTTTTTGCCTTCGCGTTTGGTCCACGCTTCTACTTCGAGAATTTCTTGGTGCGCCACGGTCATTCCGAGTAAATCGAGCGTAGGTTTTATTTTGTGAGCGTAGGCGTAAGCTAATTTGTGATCTTTTTCTTTGATTCCGGCTTCGATTTGTTTTAAGTCGTCTGGAATTTCGGTAATGAATAGAGTGATAATTTGCATTACAAATTCTGGATCATTATCTGATAATGCGTACACTTTTGCGAGGTTGTAATTTAACGCCATTATTTAACTTGTATTTTTAGTAGTAGTTTTTCTTCTATATATCCTTCGAGTACATCGTTGGGATTCACTTTTGCAACACCTTCGGGTGTTCCTGTAAAAATAATATCACCAATTTTTAATGTAAAGTACTGCGAAATGTGGGCAATTAGTTCATCTATCTTCCAAAGCATGCAATTGGTATTTCCTTTTTGCACTGTCGCCCCATTATTCTTCAACTCAAAATTAACATTTTCTAGGGAAGAAAAAAGTTTTTTCGGTAAAAAGTCACCAATTACCGCTGAACCGTCAAATGCTTTGGCTTTTTCCCAAGGCAAACCTTTTTCTTTTAACTTGGCTTGCAAGTCGCGTGCTGTAAAATCGATTCCCAAACCTATCTCGTCATAATAATTATGAGCAAATTTGGGTTGAATGTACTTTCCGACCTTGTTGATTTTGACTAAAATTTCTACTTCGTGGTGAATATCTTCTGAAAATTCAGGTATGACAAACGGATGTTGTTTGAGTAAAATAGCCGAATCGGGTTTCAAAAAAACGACAGGTTCGGTTGGCTTTTCGTTTTGAAGCTCTTCGATGTGTTTTACGTAATTGCGTCCGATGCAAATGATTTTCATAGTTAGTAATCGGTGGTCAGAGGTCAATGGTCAGTTCTGAATACTGAACACTGTATACTGAACACTATTTCGTGTTTAGTTTTCTTAATTTAATTCCAGTCAGTACTTTTTTGGTGTATAATGGAAAATCCGCACCTTGAATCCAACCGTAATAGCCAGGCTCTTTTTCGAGTACTTCTTCTACTAATTGCCCTTTATTTTTTCCGAAGGTGAATATTTCTTGACCTTTATCATTTAGAGCTATAAAACCAGCAAAATCAACTGATTTTTTACGAGTGGTGAATTCGGCTAAGGATTTCATATCGTTAGGTAAATCATCGTAGCGTTCCAATTGCGCTTTCAAAATTTCGTAGGTTGCCATAGTATCTGCTTCGGCACTGTGAGCATTTTCAAGGCTTTCGTTACAATAAAATTTATAAGCGGCGCTGAGTGTACGTTCTTCTTTTTTATGAAAAATAGTTTGTACATCAACTGATACTCGGTTTTTCATATCAAAATCGACTTCGGCTCGGAGTAATTCTTCTGCCAAAAGCGGAATATCAAAGCGATCGGAGTTGAAACCAGCCAAATCCGAATCTTTAATCATATTGTGAATATGTGGCGCCAATTCTTTGAAAGTGGGTTCGCTGGCTACTTTTTCATTGGTAATTCCGTGAACTGCAGTCGCAAAAGCCGGAATCGGAATCGTTGGATTAACCAACCACGTTTTGCTTTCTTTGTTTCCGTTGGGAAAAACCTTGAAGATGGAGATTTCGACAATGCGGTCTTTGGCCACATCAATTCCTGTAGTTTCAAGATCGAAGAAGCATATTGGTCGGTTTAGTTTTAATTCCATGTATAAAAAATTATGCGACAAATATAAAATAATGTGTTTACCGTTTGTCGATTTGTATGTAAAGTTTTAACTTTTGTAATAAAAAAACCCTCTCAATATAGAAAGGGTTTGATTTATAATTGGTTATTAAATTTCTCTATTGATATCCCACGCTTCCAAATAATCAGCCACTCGTTTTACAAAACTTCCTCCCAATGCGCCATCTACAACACGAT
Organism: uncultured Flavobacterium sp.; assembly: GCA_964414655.1. Lineage (GTDB taxonomy): Bacteria > Bacteroidota > Bacteroidia > Flavobacteriales > Flavobacteriaceae > Flavobacterium. The sequence continues at coordinate 39,458 of CAYPXI010000010.1, forward strand.
GATCATAACTGTGTGATAAGAACATTTTTTGACGAATTCCGATGAAATCACCTTCTGGAGTTTCAATGACTGCTGGTACTTTTCTAATCGCACCTAAAGCTAGAATTCCTACTTGCGGTTGATTAATAATTGGTGTTCCAAAAACAGAACCAAAAGTTCCTACGTTAGTTACAGTATATGTTCCGCCTTGTGTATCGTCTGGCTTTAGTTTTCCTGCTTTGGCGCGGTTCCCTAGATCGTTTACGGCTTTTGCCATTCCCACTAAATTCAATTGATCCGCATTCTTGATTACAGGAACAATTAAGTTTCCATTAGGTAAAGCAGCAGCCATTCCTAAGTTGATGTTTTTTCTTTTGATGATAAATTCACCGTCTACTGAAATATTCATCATAGGGAAATCTTTCAAAGCCTTAGCTACAGCTTCCATAAATATTGGCGTGAACGTTAATTTTTCACCTTCGCGTTTTTCGAAAGCAGTTTTTACTTTGTCTCTCCATTTTACAATGTTTGTAACATCAACTTCAATAAACGATTGTACGTGAGCCGAAGTTTGTACTGAAGCGACCATATAACCCGAAATCAGTTTGCGCATTCTGTCCATTTCTACAATTTCGTCGCCACCGTTTACTGAAACAGGAACAGATTGAGTTGTCGGTTGTCGGTTGTCAGTTGTCGGTTGAGGAATGACTTGTTTTGGACTTTCGACTTGTGACTTTCGACTTTCTACATACTTTAAAATATCTTCTTTAGTCACACGACCGTCTTTACCAGAACCTTTGATGGTTTCTAGTTCGGCTACTGAAACACCTTCTTCTTTGGCGATATTTTTCACTAAAGGAGAGAAGAATTTATCAGAACCACTAAAGTCGGCTGGAGCAGCAATCTCTTTAGCAACTTCAACTGCTTTTTCAACTTCAGCTACAGCAACAGTAGCAACTTCAGCTACTTTAGGAGTTTCAACACTGCCACCTTCAGTTTCAATGATCGCAATGGTTTGACCTACTTTTACTACATCATTGACTTGGAATAAAATTTCGGTTAATGTTCCCGATACTTCGCTTGGAACTTCACTATCTACTTTATCAGTAGCGATTTCCAATACTGCTTCATCAGCAGCTATGGTTTCACCTACTTTTTTTAACCAGTTTGTAATGGTTGCTTCTGCAACGCTTTCGCCCATTTTGGGTAATTTCAATTCAAACTTTGCCATATCTTTAAACTAAAGTTGTGTTTTGTTATTAAAGTTGCAAAATTAGTAAAAGTATTTAGGTTTTACCACGGATTTACTAATTTTTTATTGAGAAACTAAATCTTTAAATTTTCCAATCTTTTACTCTTTCAATCCTCCAAAAGAATCACTTCTCCTCTATCATTACTCGAATTACTACCAATGATAAAATGACTATTAGGTGGAAGAATCTTAAAAGTAAACGATTTATTTTTGTTTTTTTCGATGAACGATATAATTTCTTTGAATGAAGCATAATTAGCATCTAAAATAATTTCAGAACTACGAGCAAACGTTCCATTTACTGAAGCTAATTGTACTTTCTTTTGAAGTTTGGCTTCTATTTTTTGCTTTATTTCTTCATTTTCAGATATAAAAAAAAACTGTTCTGGATTTGATTTCACTTCTGATTTCCCTTGAATCATTTTTAATAGCGAAAAAAACACAATTCCGATTTTCATAAATACAGAGAAGAAAATAGAACCTTTAAAGTGTTTTTTATAAAAGAAATTCATCGCTTCTTGAAAACGTTTCATGTACGTTCCGTCTTTGACTGTGCTTTCACCTTTATAATGAATCACTGAAGTTTCGTGAAAATAATAATTGGATTTGCCATTTTGAAGCACCATGTAACTCAAATCAATATCATCTGAATACATAAAGCAATTTTCGTCAAAGCCTCCAACTTCATTGTACAAACTGCGTTTCATCATCATAAAAGCGCCGACCAATATCTCTACGTTGCCCGATTGATTTTCGGATAAATGCTGAGCATAATACTTCCCAAAAACATTGGAAAGTCTATATAAACCAAAGATTTTAGTAAAAGCTACCCAAGGCGTTGGAATTCCGCGTTTGCATTCTGGCAAAAAATTTCCCGTTCCATCGATGAGTTTGCAACCGATGATTCCAGTTATCAGTGTTCGGTCTTCAGTGTTCAGTATCTTTAAAAAGGTATCTTCCGCTACTACAGTATCTGGATTTAAGATACAAATGTATTCGCCTTTGGCTTGAGCAACACCAATATTATTTCCTTTTGGGAAACCAACATTCTCCTTGTTTTCAATCAGTTTGATATTTGGAAAACGCTGTTTCATCATCGTACAACTGTCGTCGGATGAATTGTTGTCAATAACAATGATTTCGCCTTCAATACCTACTAGCGCTTTTTGTACACTAAGCACACATTGCTCTAAAAAATAGCGGACGTTATAATTGAGGATGATGACCGATAGTTGCATGAGGCAAATATAACTTAATTTGAAAATGTGACAATTTGGAAATGTGACAATTTGGAAATGATTCCAAAAATTCAATACGATTCTTTTCTTAGCCCCGATCCCGTTTTGATTACGGGACGAGAAGCGGGAATATGGATTACAAAAAAGCCCAAGCCTTTCGCTTCAAAAACCAAAAAAAGAAAAGATTGCTTCATTCCTTGCAATGACCTACTTTTGCACTTAAAACAATTGACTCATTGTCACATTGACTAATTGACACATTAAATGAATTACCTATCCGTAGAAAACATATCCAAATCATTTGGTGAACGCACTTTGTTCAAAGATATTTCGTTTGGTATCAACAAAGACCAAAAAATTGCTTTTATAGCCAAAAATGGATCGGGAAAAACCTGTATCATGAAGATTTTAAATGGCGATGACGAGCCTGATACGGGTCAAGTAGTGATTCGGAAGGAAATCAAAATGGCCTTTTTGTCGCAAGTTCCGAATTTGCAAGATGAGTTGACTGTGGAAGAAAGTATTTTTGCTTCGGATAACCAAATTCTGCACGTAATTGAGCGCTATGAAAAAGCTTTGGAAAACCCAGACGATACAGAAGTTTACGAAAAAGCATTTGACGACATGGACCGTTTTAATGCTTGGGATTTTGAAACCCAATTCAAGCAAATATTGTTCAAATTGAAGTTGGAAGATTTCAAAATGAAAGTCAAAAATATGTCGGGTGGACAAAAGAAACGCTTGTCGTTGGCTATTATTTTGATCAATCGACCAGATTTATTGATATTGGATGAACCGACCAATCATCTTGATTTAGAAATGATTGAATGGTTGGAAAGTTATTTTGCCAAAGAAAATATTACCTTGTTTATGGTCACGCACGACCGTTTCTTTTTGGAGCGCGTGTGCAATGAAATTATCGAATTGGACAACGGAAAGTTATATTCGTACAAAGGTAATTATTCATACTATTTGGAGAAAAAAGAAGAGCGAATCGCTTCTGAAAACGCGAGTATCGACAAAGCACAAAACCTTTTTGTAAAAGAATTGGCTTGGATGCGTCGTCAACCGAAAGCGCGTACAACCAAATCGAAATCACGTCAAGACGATTTTTACATTATCAAACAAAAAGCCGAAAGTCGCCGTAAGGAAAATGTTGTAGAACTCGAAATCAACATGGAACGTTTGGGTAGTAAGATTATTGAGTTGCACAAAATTTCTAAGAAGTTCGGTGAAAAAGTCATCGTAGATAATTTCAGTTTCGATTTTCAACGCGGCGCGCGTATTGGAATTATAGGCAAAAATGGAACCGGAAAATCGACATTTTTGAATTTGTTGACCAAAACCATTCCGACTGATTCTGGAAAAGTTATCACAGGTGATACAATCAAAATTGGCTATTACACCCAAAGTGGTATCAACCCAAAACCTGGACAGCGCGTGATTGATGTGATTAAAGAATTTGGTGAATACATTCCGCTGATGAAAGGTAAACTCATTTCGGCTTCGCAATTATTAGAACGCTTTTTATTTGACAGTAAAAAGCAATACGATTATGTTGAAAAATTGAGTGGTGGCGAATTGAAACGCTTGTATTTGTGTACGGTTTTGATTCAGAATCCGAATTTTTTGATTCTCGATGAGCCAACGAATGATTTGGACATTGTAACATTAAATGTATTAGAAAGTTTCCTTTTGGACTATCCGGGTTGTTTATTAGTTGTTTCGCACGATCGTTATTTTATGGATAAGATTGTGGATGATTTATTGGTATTTAGAGGCAATGGTGTCATTGAAAATTTTCCTGGAAATTATTCTGACTTCAGAGCGTATGAAGATTCGGCTGAACCTGAAAAAGACGATGCTCCAAAAGAAAAAAACAATTGGAAACAAAACCAAAATACCACGACTGGTTTGACCTTTAATGAACAAAAGGAATTCCAAAAAATCGAACGCGAAATCAAAGATTTAGAATACGAGAAGAAACAAATCGAACAATTGTTCTCCGACGGAAAAGTAGCCGATAACGAAATCGAAGCCAAAGCCAACGAACTGCAAAAAGTGATTCAAACACTGGAAGCCAAAGAAGAACGATGGTTTGAGTTGTCAAGTAAAATGGAATAATTGTAGCACAGAGTTTCACTGAGAATTCTCAGAGTTACTCTATTTTTTCTTTGTGTAACTTTGTGTAAATCATAAAAATGTTGTTTCAAATAAAATCTTTCTTCAAATTTCTAATTACATCCAAAAACCAACACGGAGTGCATTCGCCTTTTGTGTTTGATTTGGTGACAAAATGTTTTTATGATAAATCGAATTATCCTGAATATTCCTTTTTAAAAAACTACCGAAATTCACTTTTACAAAACAAAAACACGATTGAAGTTACTGATTTTGGTGCTGGTTCACGGGTTTTTAAAAGCAATACACGTGCAATAAATCAAATCGCTAAAAACGCTGGAATTTCATCAAAAAGAGCCGAATTATTATTCCGAATGGTTCGCTATTTGCAACCCGAAACCATTTTAGAAATCGGAACTTCGCTCGGTTTGGCAACTTCGGCATTGGCATTGGGAAATCCGAAAGCAAAAATCACTACGTTAGAAGGTTGCCCGAATACTTTAAATCAATGTCAATTGCAATTGCAAAAATTCAATATCAATGTCACCACAGTTAATATTGAATTCAGTAAATTTCTGAACACTGCGACTCCCGATAGCTATCGGGACTGGTCACTAGTTTACTTCGACGGCAATCATTCCAAACAAGCCACATTAGAATACTTCGAGCTTTTATTACCAACGATTACCAACGATTCCGTTTGGATTTTCGACGACATTCATTGGTCAATTGATATGGAAGAAGCTTGGAAAATCATCCAAAACCATCCCAAAGTAAAAGTGACGATTGATACCTTTCAATGGGGAATTGTTTTCTTTAGAAGCGAACAAGAGAAAGAGCATTTTACTATCAGAGTTTAATATTGTTTATCGAAGTTTAAATAGTTTGATTTTGCTGTAACATTATGCCGTTTTGAATGTCTTATTGTTAATGTTAAACAATAGAGCCATGGAAACACAAAATTTCTTTAAATCAAAACAGTTCAAGATTTTGTTGCCTTTTGTTGTAGTTTTAGGTGCAATCTATTTATTCAAATCAGGTTATGCTTTTGGTCAGTGGTTACAAAATGTACTGAATTAAAACGTACTTTTGTAGTAACCAATTAGACTTCTGATTTCTAAATTCTAATTTCTAATTTCAAATCTGCCCCAAATGGCAAACACATTAATCGACATCAAAGACATCAAACGCGATTTCCAACTCGGAAACGAAACCATCAACGTACTAAAAGGCATCGATTTACAGATTTTTAAAGGCGAATACGTCGCTTTAATGGGACCATCGGGTTCAGGAAAATCGACTTTAATGAATATTTTGGGCTGTTTGGACACACCTACATCGGGAACCTATATTTTAAATAATAAAGATGTTAGCCAGATGCATGATGACGATTTGGCCGAAATCCGCAACAAAGAAATTGGCTTCGTATTTCAAACCTTCAACTTATTGCCACGAACTACAGCACTCGATAACGTTGCATTACCAATGGTTTATGCAGGTTATTCAAAAACAGAACGCAACGAACGCGCCAAAGAAGTACTCACTCAAGTAGGTTTGAGCGATCGTATGGACCACCAACCCAACCAGCTTTCGGGTGGTCAACGTCAACGTGTAGCAGTTGCGCGTGCTTTGGTCAACAAACCTTCGATTATTTTGGCCGACGAACCTACTGGAAACCTCGACAGTAAAACTTCGGTCGAAATCATGAATCTTTTCAATGAAATTCATAAAAACGGCAATACTGTAATTTTGGTTACACACGAAGAAGACATCGCCCGCTACGCACATCGAATCATCCGCTTAAAAGATGGTTTAATCGAAAGCGATAATGAAAACAAAGAGCATTTGTAATGTGTCAATTAGGCGATTTGTCAATGCATCAATGGTTTTGAATTGCTCAAGTAAGTCATTGCGAGGAACGAAGCAATCTTTTCTTTTTTTGGTTTTTGAAGCGAATGGCTTGGGCTTCTTCAGCAATCCATGTTCCCGCTTCTCGTCCCGTTATCAAAACGGGATCGGGGCTAGAAAACAATCTACATAACTTTTGCCGAGACCAAAAAAACTCAGTAACTTAGCCACTCAGTTACTCAGCAACTATTATGAAAGTATATACCAAAACCGGCGACACCGGAACCACAGCCTTATTCGGCGGAACACGCGTTCCCAAACACCATATTCGCATTGAAAGTTACGGCACCGTAGACGAATTGAATTCGCACATCGGACTCATCCGTGACCAAGAAATGAATGCATTGTACAAAAATGTGCTCATCGAAATTCAAGACCGATTGTTTACTGTTGGAGCCATTTTAGCAACACCACCTGAAAAAGAAACGTTGAAAAGTGGCGAAAAACGTTTGCAAAACCTTGGCATTATTGAATCCGATATCGAATTTTTGGAAAAAGAAATTGATACTATGGAAGAAAGTTTACCACAAATGACACATTTTGTACTGCCTGGCGGACATACAACCGTGTCATATTGTCATATTGCACGCTGCGTGTGCCGTAGAGCCGAGCGTTTAGCGGTGCATTTGAATGACATCGAACCTACCGACGAACTCGTTATCAAGTACCTCAACCGACTTTCTGACTATCTTTTTGTGTTGGCACGAAAGTTGTCCTATGACCTACAGGCGGATGAAGTACAATGGATTCCTAGAAAGTAAAACTTTCTACAAATTCAAAAAAACAAATCCCAAAAAACAAATTCTCTATGAAGTAAAAAATCCCTCAAATAGTGACATTGTTTGTTATTTGTTTTTTGCTTTTTGGAATTTCAAAAACGACGTTCTTAACTTTTATTAAAAATAAATCATTTTTTACTTGACTTTTTCAGTAATAAATTTATTTTTGCACAAATTAAAACCCTAGAAGATGTATTGGACATTAGAATTGGCATCCTATTTAAGCGATGCACCGTGGCCTGCAACCAAAGACGAATTAATAGATTACGCTATCCGAGCTGGCGCTCCTTTAGAAGTAGTTGAAAACCTTCAATCCATTGAAGATGAAGGCGAAATTTACGAATCAATGGAAGAAATTTGGCCAGATTATCCTACTGACGAAGATTATCTTTGGAACGAGGATGAATACTAGAAAAAAATAAACAATCACAACAGAAAAAAGTCTCCTTTGGGGCTTTTTTTTTGTTTAAATTTGCACACTTTATAAAAACAAAATTATGAGCTTCATAAATAGCATATTAAAAGTATTTGTTGGCGATAAATCACAAAAAGATGTCAAAGCCATTCAACCTTTAATTACGAAAATCAAATCGTTTGAAACGACTTTGTCTGGTTTATCTAACGACGAATTGCGCGCGAAATCGGACTTCTTTAAACAAAAAATCAAAGAAGCAAGAGCGGAAAAAGACAACAAAATTGTTGCTTTAAAACAAGAAGCCGAAAATACTGCCGATATTGACAAAAGAGAAGATCTTTACAACGAAATTGATGCGCTAGAAAAAGAAGCCTACGAAATTTCTGAAAAAGTATTGAATGATATTTTACCAGAAGCTTTCGCCGTAATCAAAGAAACAGCCAAACGTTTCAAAGAAAACGCTACGGTTACCGTTACAGCATCTCCATTAGACAGAGAACTTTCAGCCACCAAACCTTATATCACTTTAGAAGGCGACAAGGCCATTTGGGCGAACCAGTGGAATGCAGCCGGAAAAGAAATCACTTGGGATATGATTCACTACGACGTACAGTTGATTGGTGGTGTGGTTTTACATCAAGGTAAAATTGCCGAAATGCAAACGGGTGAAGGTAAAACATTGGTAGCTACTCTTCCACTCTACTTAAATGCGTTGACTGGAAATGGTGTTCACCTTGTAACCGTAAACGACTACTTGGCCAAACGTGATAGCACTTGGAAAGCACCTTTGTTTGAATTCCACGGCTTGACTGTAGATTGTATTGACAATCATTCTCCGAATACGTCTCAACGCAGAAAAGCTTACGAAGCAGACATCACTTACGGAACCAACAACGAATTTGGTTTTGATTATTTAAGAGATAACATGGCACATTCGCCGGAAGATTTGGTACAACGCAAACACAATTACGCGATTGTCGACGAGGTAGATTCGGTATTGATTGATGATGCTAGAACGCCGTTGATTATATCTGGACCAGTTCCTGATGGTGATCGTCACGAGTTTAATGAGTTGAAACCAAAAGTTGAAAACTTATACAACTTACAACGCCAATTGGCTAATGGATTTCTGGCTGAAGCACGTAAATTGATCAAAGATGGTAACACCAAGGATGGTGGATTCCAATTGTTGAGAGCGTATCGTTCGTTACCTAAAAACAAAGCCTTGATTAAGTTTTTGAGTGAAGAAGGCGTAAAACAAATTTTGCAAAAAACCGAAAACGAATACATGCAAGACAACAACCGCAAAATGCATATTGTCGATGAAGCCTTGTATTTTGTAATCGAAGAAAAAAACAATCAAGTAGAATTAACCGATAACGGAATCAAGTTTCTTTCTCAAGATACCGACGAAAATTTCTTCGTTCTTCCCGATATTGGAACTGAAATTGCCAACATTGAAAAACAAAATTTAGAAAAAGACAAAGAAGCCGAAGCAAAAGAAAAATTGTTCCAAGATTTCGGAGTAAAATCAGAGCGTATTCACACTTTAACGCAACTTTTAAAAGCGTATACGCTTTTTGAAAAAGATGTAGAATACGTAATCATGGATAACAAAATCCTGATTGTAGACGAGCAAACAGGTCGTATTATGGACGGTCGTCGTTACTCAGACGGATTACACCAAGCCATTGAAGCCAAAGAACAAGTGACCATTGAAGCTGCTACACAAACCTTTGCAACGATTACGTTACAGAATTATTTCCGTATGTACAGCAAATTGGCTGGTATGACTGGAACAGCTGTTACTGAAGCAGGCGAATTATGGCAAATTTATAAATTAGACGTAGTTGAAATCCCAACCAATAGAGGAATTGCTCGTCAAGACAAAGAAGATTTGATTTACCGTTCGGTTCGTGAAAAATTTAATGCCGTAATTGAAGATGTAACGCAATTATCACAAGCTGGAAGACCCGTTTTGATTGGTACTACTTCTGTAGAGATTTCTGAATTATTGAGCCGAATGTTGAAAATGCGCGGTGTTGCTCACAACGTACTGAATGCTAAAATGCACAAAAAAGAAGCTGAAATTGTGGCTGAAGCTGGAAAACCTGGAGTAGTAACTATTGCTACTAACATGGCTGGTCGTGGAACGGATATCAAGTTAACTCCGGAAGTAAAAGCTGCTGGAGGATTAGCGATTATTGGTACCGAACGTCACGATTCGCGTCGGGTTGACCGTCAGTTGCGTGGTCGTGCAGGTCGTCAAGGAGATCCTGGAAGTTCGCAGTTTTATGTTTCGTTAGAAGATAACTTGATGCGTTTGTTTGGTTCCGAAAGAGTTGCCAAAGTAATGGATCGAATGGGATTGAAAGAAGGTGAAGTAATTCAGCATTCGATGATGACCAAATCGATTGAAAGAGCGCAAAAACGCGTCGAAGAAAACAACTTCGGGACTCGTAAACGCTTGTTGGAATACGATGATGTAATGAATGCGCAACGTGAAGTAGTGTACAAACGTCGTCGTCACGCATTACATGGCGAACGTTTGAAATTAGATATCGCCAACATGATGTACGACACTTGCGAGGTAATTGTGAGTGAAAACAAAGCCAAAAACGATTTCAAAAATTTCGAGTTTGAATTGATTCGTTATTTTTCAATCACATCACCTGTTACAAGTGCCGAATTCGACAAAATGTCGGAAATGGAATTAACTGGAAAAACATACAAATTAGCTTTACAATATTATACTGAAAAAACAGAGCGTAGTGCTCGTGAAGCTTTCCCAATCATTGCCAATGTATTCGAGCAAGAAGGCAATAAATTTGAGCGAATTATTGTTCCATTTTCTGACGGAATCAAAACCTTGAATGTAGTTACTGATTTGAAAAAAGCATACGAAAGTCAAGGCGCACAATTGGTAGCCGATTTTGAAAAGAACATCACGTTGGCTATTGTTGACGAAGCTTGGAAAAAACACTTGCGTAAAATGGACGAATTGAAACAATCGGTTCAGTTGGCGGTGCACGAGCAAAAAGACCCATTGTTGATTTATAAATTTGAAGCGTTTAATTTGTTCCGTTCGATGTTGGATGGAGTGAACAAAGAAGTAATTTCGTTCTTATTCAAAGGCGATTTGCCACAACAACAAAATAATATTCAAGAAGCGCGTCAAGTGCGTCAAAAAGACAACTACACCGAATCGAGAGAGGAAATTCAAAGCAGTGAAGAAGCGAATCGCGAAGCGGGACAAACGCAGCAAAAGCAGGTAACGGAAACGATTGTTCGCGAAATGCCAAAAATCAACCGCAACGACAATGTTACCATCAAACACGTAATGAGCGGCAAAACCGAAAGCATGAAATACAAAAAAGCCGAAAGTATGATTGCCAGTGGCGAATGGGTTTTGGTGAATGAATAGTCAAAACTTTAATAATAAAAAAATCCCCAGCTAATCAGTTGGGGATTTTTTTCTACTTTTATAAAATAATCGTTACTTAATATATAACTTTTTAATCTTCGGAATCGGTCCGCCACATTTTTGTTTGTGACAAGCAATACAAGCATCTACTCCATTGTTAAAATGTTCTTTAGCATTCTTAGGATCTTTGTAAATCAACTCTTGCGCTTTGATGAATTTAGCTGCTTGTTCTTTGAAAAAAGCATCATTATCACTTTCATCCGTCATCACTGCATTGTGAATTTTCATAAAATGACTCGGAAACTGACCAATCGTATCGCCTTTGATGATTCGGTCTTTCAAACGTTGATTGTCAACATACATTTGTTCCATCAATGCTGCCATTTCCGACATTTCGTACATTTGAAAGTCTTTAGATTTCGCATCAGTTTCGCAAGCTTCTTGTTTTTCGCCTTCTTTAGATTCTTCTTTTTTACTATTTTGACAAGAAATAAAACTTGCTATGAATACTAGTATTAGTAATTTTTTCATTCGTTATTTTTTTATCAAAACACCATCCGCCATAAACGAATACGTGACTTCTGGTTTAGTAATTTTATTGATTTCTGCTTGCGATTTTCCGCCATCTTTGGCATAATGTCTTAATTCATCAACACTCACCACATTCACAAAAGCTTTTCCGTTTAAAATAGCTTCCGAATTATCGGCATTTAAAGGAACGAAAAAGCCATAATCTTTGAATTTCACAAACGATTTATTGCCTTCTGACAAATCCATTTGCATCCAACAGCCTTTTTTCTTACAAACTTCTTTGATATTGGATTTGAATTGCACCACAACAGTATCGCCTTTTTTCAACGATTTGTATTTTTTAAGCATTTGCTTTTCGTTCAATACTTTTTTAGGTTGAAACTTGGCTCCAAATGAAGCGTAATCATTCACATTAATTGAACCCGCCTTTTTAGATTGTGCTTGGCTTGAAAATGCGACAAAAGTCAACATTAATAAAACTAAACTGATTTTTTTCATGATATTAATTTAAATTATTTTTTTAATAAAACGCCATTTGCCATAAAACTATAAGTCGTTTCAGGATTTACTATACTATCAATTGCAGCTTGTGATTCGCCAGCATCTTTAGCGTAATGTCTTAATTCTTCAACGCTTTCAACACTAATAAATGCTTTTCCGTTTACAATAACCTCGCTATTGGCAGCATTCAATGGAACGAAAAAACCATAATCTTTAAATTTGACAAAAGCGCTATTTGCATCTGGTAATTCGAGTTGCATCCAACAGCCTTTTTTCTGACATACTTCTTTAATTTTTGAAGCAAATTTTACTTCTACAGTATCACCTTCTTTCAAGTCTTTGTATTTAGCAAACATGGCTTCTTGCGTTATTGCTCCGTCAGCAGAAATACTATCACCAAACACTTTATAAGCTACTTCTTTTTCTTTTGCAACGTCGGCTTCATTTTTTTTACAACTAGCCAAAAATAGTACAGTTATAGTAGCACAAATTATTTTTTTCATTTAATTCTGATTTAAATTCTTTTACAAAAGTAACGATATATTTAAAATTGTCATCAATCTCAAATTGTTTTTAGTCATTCTTAATTAAAAATGTATCGATTTGATGTTCCTGTTTTCTTTCCTATAATTCTACTTATTGAATACCAAAAAAGACATTATTTTTTATTAGTTTAGCAAAAAAATAATTACAACTTTTAGAAAACAACCTCTCGAAATTAAAAGACTAATAATCAAGATATTGCATCTAATAGTTATAAATTCGAACCACTAATGAGCTTACAAAATACTTTCGAAATCGATATAGTTAAGGCGAATTCTTCTCACATTGATGCAGTAGATTTTGACAATTTAACCTTCGGAACTGTTTTCACCGATCACATGTTAATTTGTGATTTTAAAGATGGCGCTTGGGAAAAACCCATCATCAAGCCGTACGAGCCTTTTTTAATTGATCCTTCATCCAAAGTTTTTCATTACGGACAAGCCATTTTTGAAGGAATGAAAGCTTACAAAGATGAGAATGACGAGGTTTGGATGTTTCGCCCAGATGAAAATTTAAAACGTTTCAACAAATCGGCTACCCGAATGGCAATGCCTGAAGTTCCAGAACCTATCTTTATCGAAGGTTTAAAAAAGCTTTTAGATATGGAACGCAATTGGGTAAAAAAAGGCTTAGGAAATACGCTTTATATTCGACCATTTATGATTGCAACTGGTCATGGTGTTATTGCACAACCCTCTACAGAATATCGTTTTATGATTATTCTTTCGCCTGCCAAATCGTATTATTCGGGCGATGTAAAAGTAATAATTGCCGAACATTACAGTCGCGCAGCCAATGGTGGAATTGGAGCCGCAAAGGCAGCTGGAAATTATTCAGCGCAGTTTTATCCAACGAAATTAGCCAATGAAAAAGGCTTCCAACAAATCATTTGGACCGACGATGCCACACACACGAAACTAGAAGAAGCAGGAACAATGAACGTGTTTTTCCGTATTAATGATACACTTTTTACAGCACCTACTAGTGAACGTATTTTGGATGGAATTACACGTAAAAGCATCATTGATTTGGCCAAAAGAGAAAACATCAACATTGAAGTACGTTCAGTTTTAGTACAAGAATTGGTCGACACTGCCAACAACGGAACTTTGAAAGAAATTTTCGGCGCCGGAACAGCAGCAGTAATTAGTCCGATTAGTTGTTTTGCTTACCAAAATAAAGAATACCAACTACCTAAATTAGAAGATTCATTTGCGAGTCAATTGAAAGAAAAACTAACGCAAATTCAATACAAATTAGCGGAAGATACTTTTGGTTGGACAGTGAAAGTATAGTTTGCAGAAGCCAGAAAACAAAGTCTGCGTTCTGCTTTTGCGTTCTGGATTCTATTTTAAAATTTCCTCAAAACTCGGTTTAAAATAATTCGGTCCTTTCATCACTTTGCCATCTTCGCGGTAAATGGGTTTTCCATCTTCCCCTAATTTACTCATGTTACTGCGTTGAATTTCGTCGAATACTTCTTCGATTTTGTGCTGCAATCCGTGTTCTAAAATGGTTCCGCACAAAATATAAAGCATATCGCCAAGCGCATCGGCAATTTCAATTACATCATTATTCTGAACTGCTTCAAGGTATTCTTCGTTTTCTTCCTTCATCAAATTAAAACGAAGCATATTCTTTTGTTCGCCTAAATCGCCTTGTATAGTTTGACTTACTCCGAGTCCGAAGGCGGTATGAAATTCTTTTACCGCGTTGAGTTGTTTTTGCATTTTTACAATTTATTAGTTACTTTTTTGAACTACATAGATTCATAGATTATTCTTTTGGCAATTTTTTAAAATACTCATTAACGAAAGTTTTTTGCCCTTCATTAAAGATATTGAAACAATTAAAATTTATTAAAATTCCCTTTGGAGATTTTAAAAGCTTCATATAGTTTAGAAGCTTAGCTTCAAACATAGGATGCATTTCAAAAACCGATTTTAATTCAACAACAATTAAATCTTCAACAAATAAATCACACCTATAATCTGTCTCTAATTCTTTCCCTTTGTAAATCACAGGAACTTTCATCTCTGATAAAAAATTTATTTTTCTATGCTTAAATTCTTCTTTCAAACATTGATGATAAGCACTTTCTAGCAAACCTCTTCCCATAATTTTATGAACTTCAATTGCAGAGCCTACAATTTCATAGGTCAATTGATCTAAATATTTTTGTGTAATTCTATTTTCCATGGCTTATAATTATCTATGATTCTATGTGGTAAAAAGACAAAAATAACCGCTTTTCTTTTTCCATTTTAAAGTAGCTTTCAAAAACAATTAACTATTTTTGTTGAAAAAATAATCATGTTCAGTACTGGTCAGTTGATATTTGCCGCCTTATTTTTTGTTGCTTTTGTAATTGCAGCCTATTTTGCCTACAAAGGAGATAAAAGTTTACACCAAAAATTTTACAAAGGAAGTTACAAAATCTTGATAGGGTTTATTTTGTTCATCTTGTTACTATTTGTAATCAAAATAGTTTTCAAACGCTAATTGATTTTTGTAAGAAATGTTCATTAGATTGATAATTTTATTACTTTTACAACAACGAACTACTTCTTTTTTATTGTTAAGATGCGAATATTAAAATATATTTTACTTCTCATACTTTTATTCCTGATTGGTTTAACAGTTTTCATCATCACACAAAAAGGCGATTACAGCATTACGCGTTCTAAAATCATCAAAACTCCGCGGGCTACAGTTTATAATTTTGTAAACGATTACCGAAACTGGGAAACTTTTGCCTCATGGTCGGAAGAAAACGGTAAAACCCAATTTATTTTTCCTACAAAAACAGTTGGAAAAGGCGCGAATTGCACTTGGAATGGCAGTTCTGAAGGATTCATCAAAACAACTAACATAAAAGAAAACTCTTCTATCGAGCAAAAAATGGTTTTTAATGCAACCGAAACCGAAGGAAAATGGACGTTCAAAGACACGCTTGGCAAAACCAAAGTAACTTGGCAAACCAAAGGAACTATGAGTGTTTCGATGAAGATTAAAGCCTTTTTGAATGGTGGAATTGATAACATCATTGGTGATATTTACGAAAAAAGCTTGTTTAAATTGGATCGTACTTTAGATTATGAACTCAATACTTTCAACGTCAAAGTAGACGGAATTGTAGCTAAACCAAAGCTATTTTATATTGGTCAAACCATCACTAGTTATAATGATAAAGTAGCCAAAAACATCAAAATTATGATGCCAAAAATGATTGCTTTTTTCGAAAAAAATAAAATGGTCATGCACGGCAAACCTTTTGTCATTTACAACAGTTTTGATGAAACCAAGCAAACTACCAATTTTTCGGTTTGTATTCCCGTAAAAGATTCGATTCGAATTATGGCAGGAAGCGATGTTGAATCGGGAAAAATAGAAGGTTTTTCTGCTGTAAAAGCAACTTTAACTGGCGATTATTCGCATTTAAAACAAGCCAATCAAAAAGTACTCGATTATTTGTTTGAAAATGGATTGAAGCGAAATTTTGCTGTGAATCCGTATCAGGTTTACAATTTTAGTTTTATCGACGACAAACATCCTTCCAAATGGAAAACCGAATTGTATTATCCTGTTTATCCTAAAGTGGTTGCAAATCCAGTAATTCCAAAACCTAAGCCAATAGCCGCAACTGAAAATCAATAATTTTTTCGTTTAGATTAAACCTTTTGTCTTATCTTTATTCTTATAGATAAAAAAGCACTTTGCAAGACGAAAAGCAATTCATAGCCGAATTATTGCATCCTCAAACGCAACACAAAGCGTTTGAAAAACTCTTGCAATTGTACCAAAAACCGTTGTACCACCACATTCGAAATATTGTTTTGAATCATGACGATGCCGACGATGTGTTGCAAAACACTTTTATCAAAGTGTTCAATTATCTAAAAGATTTTAAAGGCGATTCGAAGTTGTTTTCATGGATGTACCGCATTGCGACCAACGAAGCCATCACTTTTATCAATCAAAAAGCCAAACGCAATGGAATGACCAGTGAAGCTTTGCAAAGTAAAATTGTTGAAAATTTACATTCGGATACTTTTTTTGACGGAAATGAAATCCAAATCAAATTGCAAAAAGCGATTCATTTATTGCCCGAAAAACAGCAATTGGTTTTCAAAATGAAGTATTTCGAAGAATTAAAATACGAAGAAATATCGGATATTTTAGGAACTTCAGTCGGAGCTTTGAAAGCCTCATACCATCATGCAGTGAAAAAAATTGAAGAATATTTTAATGAAGATTAAACCTTTTACACAAAAATCAATCTAAATAATATGAAGGATTTTAAATTAGATAAAGAACCAAAAATTACCTCAGGATTTAATCCGTCGGAAATTTATTTCACAGATTTTTCCGCCAAGGTAATGCAACAATTACCCAAAGAAGAACCCAAGGTAATTTCGTTTTGGGCCAGAAACAGAAGTTGGATATATGCTTCAGCAGCGATTTTGGTGGTAGCCTTGAGTATTCCGATGATGAATCTTTTGGACAACAATACAGAAGAAGTTCACGCAATAGAAATTGAAAACTACTTAGCGTACCATTCTGATTTGACCGATGACGAAATTGTTGAATTATTAGACGAAGAAGATTTGAAAAACATACCAATTGAATCGTCAATTGAAACAGAAACTATTGAAGAAGTTTTGTACGATGAAACCGATATTGAAAATCAATTATTAAACTAAATAACATGAAAAATATAAAAATTACTACGTTACTGTTGCTTTTCCTTTCGGTTGTTTCCTATTCACAACCCGGAAAATTCAAGGAAAAATTGCAACAAAAGAAAGAGCAAGTCAAATCGATGAAAATTGCTTACATCACTTCTGAATTGGATTTAACGCCCGATGAAGCCGCTAAGTTTTGGCCTTTGTACAATGATTTTGAAGAAAAACAGCGTGAAATCCGTCAAGAAAAGATTAAAAATTATATGGATCGCTCGCAAAGTTCTGATAAACTTTCAGAAAAAGAAGCGACTACTTTAATCAACCAAATGGAAACCGCAGAAGAAGATTTGCATCAATTGCGCAAAAAATTCATTAGTAATTTAAAAGGTGTTTTGCCTGCTACAAAAATTTTGAAGCTCAAAAAAGCAGAAGACGAGTTCAGTAAAAAATTACTCCAACAATACCGCGACAAACGCAAATAATCACTCGTAAAATTGCATTCGAACTATTTTATTTTTACCCGCTAAAATAGCCGTAGTTTTGTTGAGAAAACGAATCGTAAAAAAGGAATTATCCGTACTCAATTGAGTCCAGGTAGTTCCTTTATCATTAGAAACAAAAACGCCAGTTCCGCCCACGCAAAGTAATTTATTTCCATCGCTTTCTGGAAAAAATTGTATGCACGAAGCATAACCAAAACCTGTGTTTTCACCAACTAACTTCCATGTTTTCCCACCATTAGTTGTTAAGGCTTTGTTCTGAAAGTTTTGGGTTTGTTTTTCGTAATTACCGCCAGCCACAAAACCTATTTTTTCATTATAAAAATCGGCCGTAAAAATTCCGGTCATGGCTTCGCCTTGCACAATTGGTGTTTCATAATAACTCCAAGTGGCTCCTTTATCTGACGAATAAAAAACCCGCGATTTTTTTCCACCCGAAACAATCCAAACCGAATTGCCTTTTAATACTATATTCGTATTACTCGCAGCAAAAGCCGCTTCACCATCAACTATGGAAGGCAATTGTGAACACGGAATTTTGTTCCACGATTTACCTCCATCTTTTGTCGTAATTATCGACATACAACTGTCAGTTGGATCGCCTATCGCAATACCTTCTAAATCATTCCAAAATTGCATGCTATCGTAAAAAACTTTCTCGTGTTTTTCGGTGTAAACAATTTCTTTTACTTTCAAATCTTTAGAAAATCGATACAAAACCGCTGGATTTCCCACATTCAAAAAGTAAACATAATTGTTGGTAACAGCGCAACTTCGAAATTCAAACGAAAGTGAATCGTAAGAAATAGCGCGTTCAAATTTAGAAGCGTCTAGTAGACTTTTGTAACCTACTCGCTTTTTATCCGCACCATAATATACTTTGTCTCCATCAATTGCTATTGCTCTGATACTTATTTTATCGGAAAGAATAGTATCCATTTTTATTATAGAAGGTGTTTTAGTTTCGTTCGTTTTAACCGAATTACAACTAACACAACCTATGATAATTGCGATAACTAAGATTATTTTTCTCATAATGATGCAAATATAACTACTTAATATTGTTAACGATTTGTAAATGGCTTCAACTGGCACAGTAATTGGATATTTCGAACAAATGCTATTTACGAACCCAAAAATATAGAAATTATGAAAACAAAATTATTTACATCGCTACTGAGTTTGTTCTTGGTAAATGTATTTGCTCAAGACAGAACGACTGTCAACGCAATGAATTCTGAAATTAGTGACAACCTCGACTTACGTGCGATTGCTTCTATTTTTGGAGATTCGAAAGACTTAGAAGATTTTGAATTCCGTTTGAATGATCCGAAAAATCAAATCTCAAATCTAGATTTAAACAACGATAACGAAGTGGATTATTTACGCGTAATTGAATCCACTGAAGGAAGAACACACATCATTGTAGTGCAATCGGTTTTGGGGAAAGATTTATTCCAAGATGTAGCCACAGTAGAAGTTGAAAAAGACAGCAACAATCGTGTACAAGTTCAAGTGGTTGGGGATGTTTATATGTATGGCGACAATTACATTTATGAGCCCGTTTACGTGCATACTCCAGTAATTTACAACTATTTCTGGGTGCCAAATTACCGTCCTTATTGCTCAAGTTGGTATTGGGGTTATTATCCAACGTATTACTATGCTTGGTCACCATTTCCAATTTTTAGATACAGAAGCCACATAGGTTTATTCATCAACTTTAATCATCATTACAACTATGTTAGCTACAGAAGATGCCACAATGCTTATGTAAATTATTATGGAAGAAGAGCCAATGGTTACGAAAGACAATATCCAAATCGTTCGTTTTCACAAAGACACTCAGGTTATGCAAACCGTTATGAATTGGATAAAACAAGAACGATTCGTACTGTAGGAAGAAATAACGATGTTGCGTCAAACACACGTTCAAACAATGTAAGAAATGAAAATGCTGTTGGAACTCCTAGAGGATATTCAAATGTAAAAAACAATTCGGTAAATGAAACTCCAAGAGGAAACTCGGGTGTGAGAAACAATTCAATTAATGAAACGCCTCGAAGCAACTCAGGAGTAAGAAGTAATTCAGCAAGTGAATCGCCAAGAACGAACACCTACGATACGCCAAGAGGAAATTCGAATGTGAAAAATAATTCTGTAAATGAGACGCCTCGCAGTAACTCAGGAGTAAGAAGTAATTCAGCAAGTGAATCACCGAGATCGAACACCTACGATACTCCAAGAGGAAATTCGGGTGTAAGAAATAGTTCTCCTAAAAATTCAACATTTGAAACACCTAGAAGCAATTCGGGTGTAAAAAACAACAACATGAGTGAAGCACCAAGAGGAATGAACTCTACTAGAAGCGAATCGGGTTCAAGAGGAAACTCTGGAGGTTCCAGAAGATAAATTTAATAAATACAACAAACACCAAAGCACTGAAAAAAAATCAGTGCTTTTTTTATTTCAAATTGTTAATTTAAATAACTTTGCATTCTTTTTTAATTACTATTATGAGCTCACACAGCCATCAAAATCTCCACAGTAAATTATCCGCGGCAGGATTGCTTATCACATTAGGAATTATTTACGGAGATATCGGAACGTCACCACTTTATGTAATGAAAGCAATTATTGGTGACAGTCCAATAAGCAAAGATTTAATTCTCGGTGGATTATCCTGTATTTTTTGGACATTAACCTTGCAAACTACCCTCAAGTACGTAATCATCACATTAAGTGCCGATAACCATGGTGAAGGTGGAATTTTTGCTTTGTATGCTTTAGTCAAACGAACCAAAATTCAATGGTTGATTGTTCCTGCGATTATTGGAGGAAGTGCTTTATTGGCCGACGGAATCATTACACCACCAATCTCAGTATCGTCAGCGGTAGAAGGATTACGCATATTCAAACCCGATATTCCGACCATTCCTATCGTTATTGCCATCTTATTTGTGCTTTTCACCATACAACAATTTGGAACTAAATTAGTGGGAAAATTCTTTGCTCCAATGATGTTGATTTGGTTTACCATGTTGGCCGTTTTGGGTGTGATTCAAATGGTAACCAACCTTGAAGTATTCAATGCAATCAATCCTTATTACGCTTATCATTTACTTACAAGTGATGTGAGCGACCAAGGTTTCTTTATACTTGGTGCTGTTTTCCTTTGTACTACAGGAGCTGAAGCTTTGTATTCTGACATGGGACACTGTGGCAGAAAAAACATTCGCATCAGTTGGATGTTTGTAAAAACAACTTTAATTTTAAATTACTTCGGTCAAGGCGCTTATTTAATTGCTCACGAAGGAAAAACACTAGAACAATTAGGTAGTTCCAATCCAAATCCGTTCTATTTAATTATGGAAACTTGGTTCCAACCAATCGGAATTGTAATTGCTACTATGGCCGCCGTAATTGCCTCTCAAGCCTTAATTAGTGGCTCATTTACCTTAATCAACGAAGCCATGCGATTGAACTTTTGGCCCAAAGTTAAAATCAATTTTCCCACCGATTTGAAAGGTCAATTGTATATTCCATCTATCAACTGGTTACTATTTTTGGGTTGTGTTGGAATTGTATTACACTTTGAAGAATCGAGTAACATGGAACACGCCTACGGTTTAGCCATCGTTCTGTGTATGATTATGACCACTGTTTTATTGAATTTTTATTTGATTATGAAAAGAGTAAAATGGTACTTTATTGCGCCTTTGATTTTAGTTTACATAGTAATTGAGTTCAGCTTTTTAGCAGCCAACATTGTGAAATTTATGGATGGAGGATATGTAACGTTACTGATTGCTATTGTTTTAATTGGAATTATGTCTACATGGTATTTAGCTAAGAAAATCAGCAAAAGTTACACGAAAATCGTTAAGATTAACGACTATAAAAAAGTCTTAGCCGATTTGAGTGTCGATTTATCTATTCCAAAATACGCCACACATTTGGTGTACATGACCAACTCGAACCGTAGTGATGAGATTGAAGAAAAAGTAATGTATTCCATCTTACAAAAACGCCCAAAAAGAGCCGATTTGTATTGGTTTATCCACGTTAATATTTTAAGCGAACCCTACAAAAAAGAATACCGCGTAACCGAAATCGTAAAAGATGATTTGTATCGAATCGATTTTTACCTTGGTTTCCGCGAACCTACCAAAATCAATTTGATGTTCAAACAAGTCATCAAAGAAATGGTACAACGTGGCGAAGTTGACATTACTAGTCGTTACGAATCGTTGAGTAAAAATCAAATTTTGGGCGACTTCAAATTCGTGCTTTCTGAAAAATTCTTGTCCAATGATAGCGATTTAACTTTCTTTGAAAAAATTGTCATGAACACTTATTTCTTGCTCAAAAAACTAAGTTTATCAGAAGAAAAAGGCTTTGGTTTGGATAGTAGTTCAGTAAAAGTAGAACAATTTCCATTGGTGCTGCACGCTCCTGAAAACATAGAAATGAAAAGAATTGATCATTCACATCATTCGTAATTAAAGTAATTTGGGCGTGACCCCGATTGGCAAAAAGCTACGTTTTTCAAACTCATTTTTGTCCATCGGGGTCGGGCTTTCGGCACTCGCTTCCCGATAGCTATCGGGAGAGCTCAAACAAAGCCTCAATCCCTCACGCAAACTCTCCAATTCATTACTCGTTTAGTTTAACTTATTCTTTTTTAGATTCTTTGGCTATTTTTGAATTTTTTAGACAAAAAAAGTACTACCTTTGCAGGCTGTTTTTTAAAAAATGAGATTACACCGAAATTTAGTTTACACCACAATCGACTCTTTGAATGCGATTTTCAATGAAGGAGAATACGCTGATAAAGTCGTAGCTCGCGCCTTGAAAAAAGACAAACGCTGGGGAAGTTCCGATCGCAAATTTGTGGCAGAAACCATCTACGAAATTGTTAGATGGAAACGATTATATGCCGAAATTGCCAATGTAAAAGAACCTTTTGATCGCGATGATTTGTGGCGCATTTTTGCCGTTTGGGCGGTTTTACGAGGTTATTCAATTCCTGATTGGCGCCAACTCGAAGGAACACCCGAGCGCAAAATCAAAGGCCGTTTTGACGAATTATCCAAAATACGAAAAATGCGCGAATCGATTCCGGATTGGATGGACGAATTAGGCGTAAAAGAATTGGGAGAAGCACTTTGGACCAAAGAAATTGCTGCACAAAACCAACAAGCACAAGTTATTCTTAGGGTAAATACATTAAAAACTACCAAAGAAAAGTTGCGCGCCACTTTAATGGATTTGAACATCGACACCCAATTCTTAAAAGACCAACCCGACGCCTTAGTTTTGAAAGAACGTGCTAATGTATTTTTAACCGACGCTTTCAAAGAAGGTTTGTTTGAAGTACAAGACGCATCTTCGCAATTAGTAGCTGCATTTTTAGACGTACAACCCGGAATGCGAGTAGTAGACACTTGTGCTGGTGCTGGTGGTAAAACGCTTCATATGGCATCATTAATGCAAAATAAAGGCCAACTCATTGCAATGGATTTGTACGAAAGTAAGCTCAAACAATTAAAACTAAGAGCCAAAAGAAACGGTGCTTTTAATATTGAATACCGCATAATTGATTCGACCAAAGTGATCAAAAAATTACACGAAAAAGCCGATCGAGTATTAATAGACGCGCCTTGTAGCGGATTAGGAGTTTTAAAACGAAATCCCGACGCTAAATGGAAACTTCAACCTGAATTTATTGATAACATCCGAAAAGTACAAGCTGAAGTTTTAGAAAATTATTCCAAAATTGTAAAACCTGGAGGCAAATTAGTGTATGCCACTTGTTCGGTATTACCTTCTGAAAATCAGGAACAAATTAAGCAATTCTTAACTACCGATATCGGAAAAAACTTTACTTTTGTAAAAGATTCAAAGATACTTGCCTCACAATCAGGATTTGACGGCTTTTACATGGCCTTATTAGAACGAAAAAAATAAACCTACTATGAAAAAAATATACACTTTAGTTGCATTCATTTCTTTAACAATTGCAACAGCTCAAAATGGTGCTCCAGCAAGCCCTTATTATAACGGATTCAATTGGACGCAAACGGGTTCAACATTAAAGAATGCTTTAGCAACTAAAATAACCAATACACACACCAACAATTTAAGTTATTCCGAGGTATGGAATGCACTCAAAATTGTTGATTTAGACCCAACCAATTCAAGCAATGTATTATTGATTTATGGCTGGGAAAACGGAACCGACAGTGATGCTACTAACGATAGAACTAGAGATAAAAATGCCAATGGTGGTGCCAACGGCGAATGGAATAGAGAACACATTTTTGCGCAAGCATTAGGTAACCCTGACTTAGGACAAGCTGGCCCAGGAGCTGATGCTCAAATGCTAAGAGCATGTGATGTACAAAGAAATGGAGCAAGAGCAAATAAAAAATATGCTATTGGTTCAGGAAACTCAGCATCAGTAGGGCTTAATTGGTATCCTGGTGATGAATGGAAAGGCGATTGCGCACGCATCATTATGTATATGTATTTACGTTATGGCGATCAATGTTTACCTACCTATGTTTTTACAGGAACTCCAGTTGCTTCAGATAGCAATATGTTGGATTTATTATTACAATGGAATGCTGAAGATCCTATTTCGCAATACGAAGATAATAGAAATACGTATCTTGGAAATGCTTCCAATTCCTACGGACAAGGAAATCGCAATCCTTTTATTGACAATCCGTATTTAGCAACTGTAATTTGGGGCGGACCAATTGCTCAAAATCGTTGGCCTAGTGTTTTCCTTGGAACGGATTCATTTGAAACAATGGCTGATGTAAGCATCTATCCAAATCCATCCAACGATCAAACAATTACTATCGACACAGAAGCAGAAGTTGAAAACATTCAATTAATTAATATCAATGGTCAATTGATGATGGAAGTAAAAAATCCGACTAGAGTTTCAAATTCCTATACACTTACTAACCTGCCTGACGGATTTTATTTTGTGAAAATAAGTTCTGACATTGGTTCGGTAACCAAAAAAGTAATCATCAACTAATACAAAAGCTCTCAAGGAATTGGGAGCTTTTTTTAATACAACATCTTAATTTCTTTAATTAAAAAAAGCTTCACCGCATCATTTTCTAACTTGATTTGTAAATTTCCTTGTTGATTCACTAATTCGATAATTCCCATAAAACGATTCCCTGAGTTATCTTCGAAAGACATTGGTAACGATTTTTTGAACAAATGTTGATGGTACAATTGCCATAATTCATCGTGATTATTCGCAGCTATAAATTGACAGTAATACTTAATTTTATTAATAATAATCGCTAAAATTTCTTCAACAGAAAACATCTTACCTGTTTGTAAAAACAAAGAAGAAGCAAAAGGTAAGTTCTCAAAATGAGATTGATTGACATTTAACCCAATACCTACAACAGACAGAATTGAATTGTCAGTTTTTATGCTATTTTCGATTAAAATGCCTGCAATTTTTTTATTGTCTGACATAATGTCGTTAGGCCATTTGACACTTAAATTGGGTATGCAAAAGTGAGAAAGTGCTTCAATAATAGCTACAGATATCATTGCATTTAAAACAAAAACGGCTTCAACTTTCAACTTCAAATCCTTAATCAAAATACTCATTATCAAATTTTTATCTTTTTCAGAATTCCATACCGTACCCATTTGCCCTCGTCCATTGGTTTGCGAATTGGCAACTACAACAGTGAAATTTTCAACAACTTGACTTTTGATTAAATTCTTCAAAAAATCATTGGTAGAATCTATGGCATCGAGTTTGATTATAGGCATTTGTAGTTATAAATTTTAAACTTCTGTTAAGCTTCAAATTTAATGACAAATTTTGATACCTTTGCAAATTATAGAAAAATACTAAATGACAAAAAAATTAGCGAGTACTGATGTATTATTAACCTGCATCATAAAAGGAATAGAAGAAGTAAAAGGTAACGATATAGAAATCTTAGATTTACGTGAAATCGACACTGCTGTTTGTGATTATTTTGTAATTTGTAATGGTAGTTCAAACACCCAAGTCAATGCTATCGTCAACTCAGTTCAAAAATTAGTTTCTAAGGAAATCAAAGACAAACCTTGGCATGTTGAAGGAACGGACAATGCTGAGTGGGTTTTGATGGATTATGTTAGCATCGTTGTTCATGTATTTCAGAAAGAAATTCGTGAATATTACAACATTGAAGGTTTATGGGGTGATGCAAAAATCACTACAATCCAAAATAAATATTAAAAGCACAAGTATATAATGTCTACAGAAAAAAATCAAAATAATTTTAAATTTAGTCCTTGGTATATCTACATCGTTGCCATTGCATTATTTATAGGCTTAAGTGTTTTCAACGGAAGCGGTTTCCAAGATCCTTCTGTTATTTCTACCTCTAAATTTGATGATTTATTAGCCAAAGGCGACATCGAAAAGGTAATCATTTACAATAAAGTTCAAGCTGAAGCCTATCTAACAAAGAACGCACTAAAAGATAAAGCCAACAAAGATGTCGCAAAAGATTTTATGGAAAGACCCAATAAAGGGCCACACTACATCTTCAACGTTGGTGATATTCAAGAATTTGAAAAAAAATTAGATCTTGCCAAAAAAAGCAAAAAACTCAAAGATTTCGACCACAAACAAAAAAGTGATTGGACTGAGTTGTTTTTTAGCCTACTTCCTATCATCATCATCATTGCAGTTTGGATTTTCATCATGAAAAGAATGTCTGGTGGCGGTGCTCCTGGCGGTGGCGGTCAAATTTTCAATATTGGCAAATCGAAAGCCAAATTATTTGATGAAAAGAGTGATGTAAAAGTTACGTTCAAAGACGTTGCTGGATTGGAAGGAGCTAAAGAAGAAGTCCAAGAAATTGTTGAATTTCTGAAAAACCCAGAAAAATATACTACTCTCGGAGGTAAAATTCCAAAAGGTGCTTTATTGGTTGGACCTCCTGGAACAGGAAAAACACTTTTAGCAAAAGCAGTTGCAGGTGAAGCAAAAGTTCCTTTCTTTTCGCTTTCTGGTTCTGACTTTGTTGAAATGTTTGTCGGAGTTGGAGCATCAAGAGTACGTGATCTATTCAAGCAAGCCAAAGACAAATCGCCAGCCATCATTTTTATTGACGAAATTGATGCTGTAGGACGCGCAAGAGGAAAAAACAATTTTTCTGGTTCTAATGACGAACGTGAAAACACATTAAATCAGTTATTAACAGAAATGGATGGTTTTGGAACCAATACGCATGTAATTGTTCTTGCAGCTACCAACAGAGCTGATGTTTTAGACAAAGCATTAATGCGCGCTGGCCGTTTTGACCGTCAAATTTATGTGGATTTACCAGACATTAGAGAGCGCAAAGAAATTTTTGAAGTGCATTTAACGCCTTTGAAAAAAGTTGCCGATTTAGATGTTGATTTCTTAGCCAAACAAACTCCGGGCTTTTCAGGTGCTGACATTGCCAATGTGTGTAACGAAGCTGCTTTAATTGCTGCTAGAAATAACAAAACCGCAGTTGACAAACAAGATTTCCTTGATGCAGTGGATCGTATTGTAGGTGGTTTAGAAAAGAAAAATAAAATTGTTACTACTGAAGAAAAAAGAGCTATTGCCATTCATGAAGCAGGCCATGCGACTGTAAGTTGGATGTTAGAACACGCTGCTCCACTAGTAAAAGTAACTATAGTTCCCCGTGGACAAAGTTTGGGAGCCGCTTGGTATTTACCTGAAGAACGTTTAATTGTTCGTCCCAACCAAATGCTCGACGAAATGTGTGCTACTATGGGAGGAAGAGCCGCTGAAAAAGTCATTTTCAACACCATTTCAACAGGCGCTTTGAGCGATTTGGAAAAAGTAACCAAACAAGCTCGTGCCATGATTACGATTTATGGTTTGAATGAAAAATTGGGTAATGTTACTTATTACGATTCATCGGGTCAAAGTGAATACAATTTCTCAAAACCGTATTCAGAAGAAACAGCTCAAGTGATAGACAAAGAAATCTCCGATTTAATCGAAAGTCAGTACCAAAGAGCCATTCAAATATTGAACGACAACAAAGATAAATTGCTTGAATTAGCCAATATCTTAATCGAAAAAGAAGTCATTTTCAAAGACGATTTGGAAACCATCTTCGGAAAAAGACCTTTTGATAAAGAAGAAATCGTTAGTTAAATCCATTTTTACTAAATAAAACACAAAATCTTAATTCAAAAAATGTTTTTGAATTAAGATTTTTTTATCTTTGGATGTTTTCAAACCGCATTGAGCGTATTTTTACACACTATATGAGTCTTTTTAAAAAAATATTTGGGTCCAATAAAGAAGGTTCCGACGAGGAAAACCAAAGTGAATACAACGCGCCAAAACCATCTTCATTGCCTATTGATGAACAGTTTACCTATAATTTCAAAAAAAATGGAGGTAAATTTTTATACTGTGAAAACCTAGAGGAAGTCAAAGAACAATTTGAAAATATTTTAGAAGAAAATGATTGGTTTGAAAGCGAAGCATTGTGTTTTGAACCCAATTTATATTCGTTGTTGGAAGAAAATAAACTCAATTTCAACAATCCAACTAATCCAAAATTTTTATTGGCTAGTTGCGAAAATTTAATTGGCGATGAAGGTTCGGTGTTATTTTCATCCAATCAAATCAAACAATACAAACCCAACGAATTGCCTGACAACATTGTCATTCTTGCTACTACAAGTCAAATTTTAGAATCCAAAAGCGATGGCTTACGTGTGATTAAAAAGAAATACGACAAAGATTATCCTACCAATATTACTACAATTAAATATTTCGAAAAAGTACAAGACGAAGATTTTCTCACCTACGGTAGCTCTGCTAAAAACTTATATTTACTGCTACTAGAAGATTTATAAGATGAATGAAACTTTAACGCGATTCTTATCCGGTTTAGTCTACGTAACTTTGTTAATTGTCGCTACCGCCTACTCCGTTACAAGTTTTTATGTACTTTTCGGAATCTTTCTTATCATTACCCTTTTTGAATTTTGCCGAATCTTAAAAGTGAATTTCTACCTACCTATTGTATTGGGTTGTATTTCTTACTTCTTAGCTACACGTTATTACTTATTCAAATCGCTAGATTTATTTATTTTAGGATTTACGGTAATCACCTCAATTGGGCTTTTGAAATTACTTTTTGACTTGAATGTGACTAGTTTAAGCATGGCTCAAAAATACTGGTACATTGTTGGATACGTCATTTTTCCCTTTATAATCATCACCAAAATTCCATTTTCCGGAATCGAATTTCGACCGAAAATTATCATCAGTATTTTTATACTTATTTGGGCCAATGATACCTTTGCTTATGTTGTAGGAAAATCATTTGGAAAGCGAAAATTATTTGAAAAAATTTCTCCTAAAAAAAAAAATTGAAGGCTTTTTGGGTGGATTGGTTTTTTTCAGTAATTGCTGGAATCTGCATTTCAAAATTTTATTTTAATCCCTCAGAGCAACACAGTGTTAAGTCAATGTTTATATGGTCTATGACTGCTGTAATCATTTGTATTTTCAGCACTTTAGGCGATTTAATCGAATCTAAATTCAAACGAATTGCAGGTGTAAAAGACAGCGGAAATATCATGCCAGGACACGGCGGAATATTAGATCGCTTGGATAGTATTATATTTGTTGCACCTTTTGTATTTTTGTTTTATCAAATCTTATATTATGTTTCATAAAGAAGGCGGAAAAATTATTTTGATATCGACATTTTTAACTACGGTAATCATTTTATCGTCGCATTATATTTTTCCAAATACGCTTTGGTTGGAAAAAACACTACAAATAGCAGCTTTAATCATGTTGATTTTAGTACTTCAGTTTTTTAGAAATCCAGATCGCCATTTGGAAGTCAACGATTATAACATAACAGCTCCTGTAGATGGAAAAGTGGTAGTTATTGAAGAAGTTTTTGAACCCGAATATTTCAAAGACAAACGCCTCCAAGTATCGATTTTCATGTCGCCCATCAACGTTCATGTTACGCGATATGCGACAAGCGGAAAAGTAAAATATAGCAAATACCATCCTGGAAAATATTTAGTGGCTTGGCACCCAAAAGCGAGTACTGAAAACGAAAGAACTACTGTTGTGATTGAAAATCGTATTTTTGGTGAAATTATGTACCGACAAATTGCAGGAGCTTTGGCCAAACGAATTGTCAATTATGCAGAAGAAGGAATGAATGTACGTCAAGGTCAAGATGCTGGTTTTATAAAATTTGGATCGCGCGTCGATTTGTATTTCCCTATCGGAACTACCATTAATGTAAAAATTGGAGAAAAAGCAGTTGGAAATCGAACTATAGTTGCTACTAAAAATGCCTAACAAAGACTTAGATACTTTATTTCAAGAAGCAGTTGCAATTGCCGACCAAATGACACAATCTGAGTTGCCTCAAGATGTGCAATTGCGTTTGTATGCGCATTACAAACAAGCTACTCATGGAACTATTGATACAAGAATGTCAACTCCTAGCTTTGATTTAAGAAATGCATTCAAAACCAATGCTTGGATGCAAATTAGCCATCTTACAGTAGATCAAGCCAAAGAAGAATACATTAACATCATTAATTCGTTAATCAAAAAATAAATAAGACGATGAAAATTGCTTTCAAACTACTCCTTGTTGGTTTATTGATAGGATTAATTTCATGTAAAAGAAATAAACTTCGTGAAGTAGTTGAAGTACCATTACCAAGTAATGAAAGCAAATTAACTATTGGCCAGCCTGATGATTATAAGGCTAATGAAGGAGCTTTTGAATTGTACAAACTTCCGTATAAATTTGATGATTTAGCGCCTCATATTGATGCCATGACCATGGAAATGCATTATTCCAAACACTATTTAACCTATACCAATAATTTGAATCGTATCCTCAAAGGAACCGAAAAAGAATCACTTCCAATTGAAGACATTTTAAAGAAATTAGACCTTAGCGATACCGAATTGCGCAACAACGCTGGCGGTTACTACAATCATACTTTTTATTGGGAAATTATGGCCCCAAAAGCAGGCGGAAAACCCAAAGATACTTTGGCAAGTACTATCAACCGTGATTTTGGTTCATTTGATGAATTCAAAAAACAATTTGCCAACGAAGCTACAAAGCAATTTGGATCAGGCTGGACTTGGTTGGTTGTGGACAAAACAGGTAAACTTCAAATTACAAGTACTCCAAATCAAGATAATCCTTTGATGCCTCGACAAACGGTTTCAGGAACACCTATTTTGGCTATTGACGTTTGGGAACATGCATATTATTTGAGTTACCAATACCGCAGAAAAGATTACATCAAAGCCTTCTTCAACGTAATCAATTGGCCTAAAGTAGAAGAAAAGTACAAAGCTACATTCAACTAATCTTCCTCTTCTACTAACGAATTGGAATTGGTATAATTACGCCATTTTTCAATACAATCTACCATATCTTGAGGTATTTCGGTATCAAATCGCATATATTCTTTCGTAACCGGATGTTCAAATCCTAAGGTTTTAGCATGTAAGGCCTGACGTGGTAAGGTTTTGAAGCAATTCTCAATAAATTGTTTGTATTTGGTAAAAGTAGTTCCTTTCAAGATCAAATTGCCACCATAGCGCTCGTCATTGAATAAGGTATGACCTATGTACTTCATATGTACACGAATTTGGTGTGTTCTACCCGTTTCTAACTTACACGAAACCAATGTCACATAACCCAAACGTTCAATTACTTTATAATGCGTTACAGCGTGTTTACCTCTTTCACCATCAGGAAAAACAGCCATTTGCATTCGATCTTTTAAATGTCGGTCGATATTACCTACTATGGTTCCTTCATCGTCTTTTACATTTCCCCAAACGATGGCAATGTATTCGCGCTCGGTAGTTTTATCTTCAAATTGTTTGGCCAAATGCGTCATCGCGGCTTCGGTTTTGGCAATCACCAACAAGCCTGAAGTGTTTTTATCAATACGATGCACTAATCCTGGGCGTTCGCTACTATTTAAAGGCAAATTGTCAAAATGAAAAGCCAATCCGTTGACTAACGTTCCGGTGTAATTTCCGTGACCGGGATGCACGACCAAACCTGCTGGCTTATTAATAACCAACAAAGCTTCGTCTTCATATACAATATCCAAAGGAATGTCTTCGGGATCAATACGGTTTTCAAAGGGTGGATGCGATAACAATATCCGAATCACATCAAAAGGCTTGACTTTATAATTGGATTTAACCGGAATATCATTGACATAAATATCGCCAGAAGTCGCTGCATTTTGAATTTTATTGCGCGTAGCATTCGGAATCAAATGCATCAAATACTTGTCGATGCGCAACATAGCTTGACCTTTGGGAACTTCAAATCGATGGTGTTCAAAAAGTTCGTCGTCTATTTCGCTTAAATCGTTATTGACCATTAGAGAGGGAATCTAAATTTTCTTCAGGAAGTACTTCAGGTTCAGGTAAAATGGCGCGCAAACTATCGGCATCTGATTCATCAAAAACAACAGCTCCATCACCCAAAACCAAGTCAATTTTGGTTGCTTTGTATACTTTAGTTCCTGGTTTTAATTTTTTGCCATTCAAACGCATTTCTAATACCATATCTTTTCCAATGTGTGGTGCATAACTCACATTTCCTTGCGCTAATCCTAATGAAATTAAAGTTGGAACTGCTTGTCGGTACGTTTTATCAACCAAATCAGGAATACGCACCATTTTATAAGAACTCGCATTGATTTTCAAATACACCGTTCTTCCACCTTTGACCAATTCGCCAGCTTCAGGTTCTTGCAAAACAACGGACAATTTGGGTAGACTGGGTTTGTAATCTAAAGTATCTAAGATTTCATATTCTAAACCTAATTCATCGAGTTTTTCCTCAGCTTGTTCGGTAGTCAATCGCTTCAAATTGGGCACCATAATTTCCTCATTGTGCTTGGTTACATACGTTATCCAATGGAAAAAGAAAAACGCAAGCAAACCCACAATGGCCATGGCTGCCAATAGTTGAGCAAAAAAAACTTTACTAGTGAGGTATTTCCGCAAACTCATAAAAAAAGATTTACCGCAAATATATAATTTTTAGTTCCAACAATTGTGCTATTTTTGTATAGTATTAAAAATAAATTCTAATGAACGTAGCAGTGGTTATGGGCGGATATTCTGACGAATCGGTAATATCCTTACGCAGTGGTCAATTGATATTGAATCACATCGATAAAAACAAATACAAACCCTTTGAAGTTCACATTCTTTTAAACGAATGGTATTGTTTGATTGAAGGCGAAAAATATGCCATTGACAAAGCTGACTTTTCATTTACACGCAACAACCAGAAAGTACAATTTGATGTGGTTGTCAACACCATTCACGGAACGCCTGGAGAAGACGGTCATATGCAATCGTATTGGGAATTGGTTGATTTACCGTATTCAGGATGCAACTTTTACCAATCGGCGTTGACATTTAACAAAAGAGATACGTTGTCGGTATTATCCAAATTCAATATTCCAAAAGCCAATTCGATTTATTTAAGAAAAGGTGATACTATTGATGGTGAAAAAATTGCTGCAGAATTGGGTTTACCGTTTTTTGTAAAACCTAATCAATCTGGAAGTTCACTCGGAGTTTCAAGAGTGAATTCGTTGGCTGATTTACCCAAAGCCTTGGATTTCGCTTTCGCAGAAGACAACGACATTTTGATTGAATCGTTTTTAAATGGAACCGAAATTTCAGTTGGCGTTTTAAATTACAAAGGAAAAACAACGGTTTTAGGTATTACTGAAATTGTTCCTGAAAATGAGTTCTTTGATTATGAAGCCAAATATTTAGGTAAATCATCTGAAATTACACCAGCTCGACTTTCCAAAGAAGTAGAAGAAAAAGTAATTGAAACCGCTAAAAAAGTATATGAATCACTCGGAATGATTGGTTTTTCAAGAACCGATTTTATTGTGATGAATGATGTGCCTCATTTTATTGAAATCAACACCAATCCGGGTTTATCGCCACAAAGTATTTTTCCACAACAAGCCGCTCATGCCAATATTGCCTTTTCGGATTTGATTGATAATGAAATTGCATTGGCGTTGAAACGAAAACCAATTTGGAAGAAGTAATAAACTGTTTATAGTTCATCGTTTGTTGTTCATAGTTCTAAACTCAACAATAAACCATAAACTCTAAACCTTAAATGTAGCAAAATGAAAAAAGCAATATTCCCAGGTTCATTTGACCCAATAACCAACGGACATTACGATATTATCAAGCGTGGAATCTCATTGTTTGACGAAGTAATTGTAGCCATTGGTGTGAATGCCGAAAAAAAATACATGTTTTCGTTGGAAGAAAGAAAGCGTTTCATTGCAGAAGCTTTTGCCGACGAACCCAAAGTAAAAGTCATCACGTATGGAGGCTTGACCATCGATTTGTGCAAAAAAGAAAAAGCTGAGTTTATTCTTCGTGGTTTACGCAATCCTGCCGATTTTGAGTTTGAAAAAGCCATTGCACACACCAACCGAAAATTATCTAAAATCGAGACTGTTTTTCTATTAACAGCTTCCAAAACATCATACATTTC
Source organism: uncultured Flavobacterium sp. (assembly GCA_964414655.1). Classification (GTDB taxonomy): domain Bacteria; phylum Bacteroidota; class Bacteroidia; order Flavobacteriales; family Flavobacteriaceae; genus Flavobacterium. The sequence goes on from CAYPXI010000010.1 coordinate 73,971, forward strand.
GTCAAGTATCGTACGTGATGTGATTCGAAATGGTGGCGATTACACCGTTTTAGTTCCTGATTCTGTTCGCACAAAATAAGCTTATGAAAAAATTGTTCTTTCTATTGTGCTTTACTTCTACTCTTTTGGCTCAACAGAAGGATGATTTTATTACTTTTTTTGAAAAAGGAAACGGCAATCAATCGGCGACTTACGAAGAAACTATTCGTTATTTCAACTCTTTAGATGATTCGTTTGAAACCATAAAAATGCAAGAAATGGGTTTGACTGATAGCGGTGAACCTTTGCATATAGTGACTTTCAATGCTGATGGCACTTTCAACTTTGAAGAAATTCGCAAAACCAAATCGATTATCTTAATCAACAACGGCATTCACGCTGGTGAACCTGATGGAATTGATGCAACAATGATGTTGTACCGCGACTTGGCGTTGGGGAAAATAAAAATTCCAAAAAATATTGTTTTGGTTAGTATTCCCGTTTATAACATTGGTGGTGCTTTGAATCGGAATTCAACGTCGAGAGCTAATCAAAATGGTCCAGAAGAATACGGTTTTCGTGGCAATGCGCGCAATTTCGACCTGAACCGCGACTTTATCAAAAGTGATACGCGAAATACCAAAAGCTTCGTTGAAATATTCCATTTAGTAAAACCTATATTATTCATCGATAATCACGTGAGTAATGGCGCTGATTATCAATATACGTTGACTTATATTATGACTGAACCTAAGAAATTAGGTAACGAATTAGGTGCTTTTCTGAAAGACGATTTCAACACAGCATTGGTAGCCGATTTAAAAAAGAAAAAAACCGAAACTACTCCTTATGTTAACGTTTGGCACGGAACACCTGATGAAGGTTTTCAGCAGTTTTTTGAAAGTCCGCGTTATGCCACAGGTTATACTTCTTTGTTTGACTGTTTGGGATATGTTGTTGAAACCCACATGCTCAAAGACTATGCTTCACGTGTAAAAGTGACGTATGATTTTATGGTTTCAGCGATGGAAATTACAAGTAAAAAGTTTGAAATCATCCAACAAAAACAACTCGCCAATCACAACCAATTTAAAGCAGGAAATAAGTACACTTTGCAGTGGAAAATTGATTCTACCAAAGTGAGTCAGATTCCGTTTATGGGTTATATAGGTGGTTATAAAAAAAGTGATGTTACCAATGGCGAACGATTGTATTACGACCGAAAAATTCCGTTTACCAAATACATTCCGTTTTTGGGTGAGTATAAATCGGAGAAGGAAATTACAATTCCCAAATACTATGTCATTCCAAAAGGACAATGGACGATTATTGAACAATTGAAAGCCAATCAAATTGAGTTGTCTCAACTTAAAAACGACACTATAATCAAAGTCGAAAGTTATAGAATTGCTGATTACCAAACCTATAAAAATGCCTACGAAGGACATTATCCGCATTACAATACAAAAATCAACACAAAGTCAGAAACTGTAGCGTTTAAAAAAGGTGATTATTTAGTTTCGACCAATCAAAAAGGAGTGAAATTTTTATTGGAAACCTTAGAACCTGAAGCGATTGACAGCTATTTTAACTGGAATTATTTTGATGCTATTTTGCAACAAAAAGAAGGCTATTCGAGCTATGTTTTTGAAGATTTGGCGAATGAATATTTAAACAAAAACCCACAACTTAGAGCCACTTTGGAAGAAAAGAAAAAAACAGATAAAAAGTTCGCCGAAAACCCTGAAGCGCAACTCGATTGGGTGTATAAAAATTCGCCGTATTATGAGAAAGCGCATTTGCAGTATCCGGTTTATAGGATTGTGAATTAAAGTTTTAGATTCAAGCTGTAAAACTATGACTGTGACTGAATACTCGATTCGATATGCTCATTTTTTTTGGAACACAGATGACACAGATTGAAAGGATTTACGCTGATTTTTTGAAAACTACAAATTCTGCGTTCTGCTACTGCCTTCTGCTTTTTTTGTTATTACACAAAGTGGCACAGAGAAGTCACAAAGAGCACTGAGGTCTCAAACTTTCAGGTTTAAAATCTTACAATCCTAGAGTCTTACAGTCTAAGTCGTCTCAACTTCAAACAACAATTTGATATTCTCATACGAATTTTTCAAAGCTTCTTTCACTTGCTCTGGATTGAGCCACGCTACTTTTTCGATGCCTTCGTTAGCTTGTGGAATGAGTTCACCACTAAATGTAGAAGTCATTTCATACCAATGTGTAATTTTTAATTTATAACGACCGTTGCGTTTGAAAACGTGATAAGTTTTTTGCAGTTTCTTTTTGATCTTTAATTTGCCAACGCCAGTTTCTTCTTCAACTTCGCGCATGGCAGTCAACTCGATGTCTTCGCCTTTTTCTTTTCCGCCTTTAGGCAAATCCCACTTTCCGTTACGGTAAATGAATAAAACTTCTCCTTTTTTGTTGTAAACTAAGCCTCCACCCGCTTTTGCGACTGGAATTTTTTCTTTTACTTTTTTTAGAATTTCTTTTTCGTCAGGATAGTACAAACATGCCTTCTTAATCTTATTATTGAACATCTTCACAATAAGCTGTTCAATATCAACACTTTCAAGCAAAAACAACTGAAAATCGGTTTCTTTGGCGACTTTATTTGTTAAAAAAAGAGGTTTATCGTTGACAAAAACTTTATACATTTGCAGTATGATTTTTAATAAAGATACAGCCGAAAAAACAGCCGAATTGCTTTTACAAATAAATGCAATTAAATTGAATCCATCAAAACCTTTTTTGTGGGCTTCGGGTTGGCATTCTCCGATTTATTGCGATAACCGTTTAACACTTTCATTTCCTGCTATTCGAAACTATATTCGTGATGAATTTTCGAAGCAAATTGAAGACAAATACGGTAAACCTGATGTAATTGCTGGTGTTGCTACTGGAGCTATTGGCATTGGCATACTTGTTGCAGAAGAGCTTGGACTTCCTTTTGTGTACGTTCGACCAGAACCCAAAAAGCACGGAAGACAGAATCAGGTGGAAGGTTTTTTGCAAAAAGGACAAAATGTAGTTGTGGTAGAAGACTTAATTAGCACAGGAAATAGCAGTTTATTGGCCGTAGAAGCTTTGAAAGAAGCGGGTGCGAATGTAAAAGGAATGGTAGCGATATTTTCGTATGGATTTGATGTGGCAGAAGAAAACTTCAAAAAAGCCAATGTAGAACTAAACACGTTGAGCAACTATGAAAATTTATTGAATTTAGCCGTTGCCAAACAATACATTACCGAAGAAGAACAAGAAACACTGCAAGAATGGAGAAAAAATCCATCGGAGTGGAATATCAATATTGAAAATTAGACTATGAATTTAGAAAGTCCAAAAGTAACCGTAGAAAAATCGGCTGAATATATTTTTAATGCGTTATCTGACGTAAAGAATTTTGAGAAATTAATGCCTGAGAACATTGCCAAGTTTGAAGTATTGGGTGACGATATTTTCAATTTTGGTTTGAAAGGAATGCCTGAAATCAAATTGAGAATGAAAGACAAAGCACCGCATTCAAAAGTGGTACTTTCTGCAGCAAGCGATAAACTTCCGTTCTCTTTGATTGCCAACATCGATTCGGTTTCGGATGCGAGTTGTGCTGTTAAATTGGACTTTGAGGGCGAATTCAACCCCATGATGGCGATGATGATCAAAGGTCCGATTAGCAAGTTTTTAGAAACCTTGGCTACTAATATGGGAAAATTATAATCCAATTTCAACACCAATAGAAAAACCCTGCACTCGTTATGATTGCAGGGTTTTTCAGTAAAGAATTATCCTAAAACTAAACCAATTCTTCGTGTTGTTTATTTTCTGAAACAATTACTTTTTGCAAATCGAAAGGAACTGATTCGTAATGATTAAATCGCATAGTGAATCGTGCTCTTCCTTGTGTAAGCGAACGTAAATCGCTACCAAATTGGTGCATTTCAGCCAACGGAATATGCGCTTTGATGATTGAAAATTGTCCTTCTGCATCCATTCCTTCCACCACTGCGCGGTGCGTTTGAATTGAACTCATAATCGCGCCTGTTAATTCTTCAGGAGCATGTACTTCCAAATGATAGAATGGTTCTAACAATTGCGGATCAGCATTGTGGAAATTTTCTTTAAAAGCCATCATTCCAGCTGTTTTGAACGCTAAATCGTTGCTGTCTACTGAGTGCATTTTACCATCAAACAAAATCACTCTTACGTCTCTAACGTACGAACCTGTTAGTGGACCTTCGTGCATTTTTTCCATAATTCCTTTTAAAATGGAAGGATGAAAACGTGCGTCAATTGCGCCACCTACGATACAATTGTAGTACATCAGTTTTCCGCCCCAAGGCAAATCAATATCTTCTTTTCCGCGGATGCTGTAGCCTGTTGGTTCATCCATTCCGTTGTACCAAGGTTCTATTTTCATGGCTACCTCGGCAAACTGTCCTGCTCCACCTGATTGTTTTTTGTGTCGGTAAATGGTTTCTGCACTTTTGCGAATGGTTTCGCGGTACGGAATTTTAGGTGTTTTGAATTCTACCGACAATCTGTAGGCATTTTCCAATTTCCATTTAATGACCATCAGATGTAAATCGCCGTGGCAATGAATGAGCGTTTGTTTCAACTCAGGTGAAACTTCCACTTTTATGGTTGGATCTTCTTCTACTAATTGATGCAAAGCGATGGATAGCTTTTCCTCTTCACCTTTTTTGGTTCCTTCCACGGCAACAGTGTGTGTTGGTGTTGGGAAATCGATAGGAACAACTTCGATATGTGTTCCTTTTTCGTGCAAGGTGTTGTTGGTATGCGTGTTTTTTAGTTTCAAAGTTGCACCAATATCACCTGCTACCAACTCGTTAACGGCAGTTCTTTTGTTGCCTTCTACTTCGTACAACTGATTGATTTTTTCAACTTGATTGGTATTTTCATTAGTCAACTCATCGCCTACTTTTACTTTTCCCGAAAGGACTTTAAAGAAACTCAGATCACCCACATGTGGTTCGGATAAGGTTTTATATACAAAAATTGCTGTAGATTTATCTTCGCTACATTCTATTTCTTTACCATCGACTGTTTTTTGTTTCGGCATTTCGAAGGCAAATGGGCAAACGTTGTCAATAAAACTCATAATGCGTCCACAACCCATATTTTTCTTCGCAGAAACGCAAAAAACAGGGAATATTTCGTGTTTAATTAGCGAATGATGCAAACCGAGTTTCATTTCGTCTTCATCGAGTTCGCCTTTATCAAAATAACGTTCCATTAAGGTTTCATCGTTGCCTGCAATGGTTTCAATTAATTCTTGGTGCAAACGATTGGCTTTCTCTTTTTCACTATCTGGAATCGGAAGTTTTTCAGGTTTTCCACCATTTTTTGGGTATTGGTACATTACCATATTCAACACATCGACTATAGCGTCAAACGATTCTCCTTGATTCACTGGATATTGTACAATTACAACATTATTACCAAAATGCGATTTGGCTTCAGCCACAGTTCGGTCGAAATCGGATTTATCATTATCCAAATGGTTGACTGCTAAGAGCATTGGGAATTTATATTGATCGGTGTATTCCCAAATAATATCGGTTCCTACCTCAACACCCATAGCCGAATTGAGCAACATAATGCCACAATCAGCCACGCGCATCGCACCAATAATTTCGCCTACAAAATCGTCGTATCCAGGCGTATCCAACATGTTGATTTTGTAGCCTTTCCATTTGGTATTAACCAATTTAGAGAAAAACGTTTTGCCTTTCTCGTGTTCCATTTCGGTATAATCGGCCACCGTATTTTTGTCTTCTATAGTGCCTCTGCGATTGATTAATCCTGCTTCAAAAAGCATCGATTCGATAAGGGTGGTTTTACCACTTCCCGTGTGTCCAACCAAAACCACATTTTTAATGTGTTTACTATCAAAATTTGCCATAATAACTTGGTTTAGTATTAGTGTATCAAATTTCATAAGAATCAGTGTATTAGGAAATGATATAAGTCATATTTCGTTTTAAAATTGAACGAATAAGTTGGTTTTGATTAAACCTAACAGGTTTTGAAAATCGGTTAAGAATGAAATGCTTACCTTTGCGGCAAATTAGCACTATAATGAGCACTTTTGAACAGTTCAATTTACCCAAATCGTTACAAAAAGCGATTGACGAATTAGGATTAACTACACCTACTCCTATTCAGGAAAAATCATTTTCACCGATTATGTCGGGACGTGATGTGATGGGAATTGCGCAAACAGGAACGGGAAAAACCTTAGCGTATTTACTTCCTTTACTAAAACAATGGAAGTTTATTGCTACCGATTCTCCACGGATAGTGATTATAGTACCCACCCGTGAATTAGTGGTTCAAACCGTTGAAGTAGTGGAAAGTGTGACCAAATACATGTCGGTTCGTACGCTTGGAGTGTTTGGCGGTGTGAACATCAATTCGCAGAAAACAGCTGTTCGCGAAGGCGTTGACATACTAGTTGGAACGCCCGGAAGAACGATGGATTTGGCATTGGATAACGTGGTTCGATTTGATTCTACACAGAAATTGGTGATTGATGAATTTGACGAAATACTGAATTTGGGCTTTCGATTTCAAGTTACTTCGCTATTGGCGATGATGAAAAACAAACGTCAGAATATACTTTTCTCGGCCACGATGACTGACGATGTGGATGCGATGTTGGAGGATTATTTTGAACTTCCTGAAGAAATTACGTTAGCACCATCGGGAACACCGTTGGAAAAGATAGCACAATTGGCTTATCGTACGCCGAACTTTTTGACCAAAATCAATTTATTGAAAGGATTGTTGCAACAGGACGAAAGCATGAGTCGCGTGCTGATTTTTGTGAATAACAAAAAAACAGCTGATTTGGTAGCGAATAGCATTGAAGAATACTTTCCGGAGCAATTTGGTATTATACACTCGAATAAATCACAGAATTACCGTTTGAATACCATGGCATCGTTTCAGCGAGGAGAAATAAAAGGGATCATCACTACAGATGTAATGGCGCGTGGATTGGACATTTCGGATGTGACGCATGTTATTAACGTTGAATTTCCAGAAATAGAAGAACAATACATTCACCGAATTGGTAGAACGGGTCGTGCTGATAAATCGGGTATTGCAATTAGTTTTATCAGTCCGGGTGAAGAAGAAGTACTGATTCAGGCGGAGATTTTGATGGAGAAAGAAGTCAAAATGCTTGATTTTCCAGAAGGAATTGAAGTAGCTACTCGCCTATTGGAATTTGAAAAAGACAAAAAGAAAATTAAATTCTTACTCAAAAAGCCGAAGTTGGAGGGTGGAGCCGCTTTTCATGAGAAATCGGATAAGAATAAAAAAGTGAATTTGGGTGGACCAGGAAAGGTTAAACCCAGAAAGACCAAGCCAACGAATAGAGGTGTTGAGAAGAAAAGAGCGGCGAAGAGGAAGGGGAAGTGATTTAGAAGTTAGAACAAAGAGAATAGAAAATAGAAAATAGATGCTGTATTTTTTTTTGAACCATATAAGACATTTAAGGTCAATTAAGGTTTTGAAATTTAGATATTGAAATTTAGATTTTATTTGGGATTTGGAACTTGTTTTTTGGTATTTCCGAATGTATCTTTGTAGCACAGTTTTAGAATTGATAATTATTAGTTATTATTTATTAATTGTTAATTGAAAAATGGGGTCGACTGGTTTTGACAGCGAGTGGAATTGATTAGTAAGCACGTCGAGCATTGTACTTTTTGCTCGTTAATCCAAAGGTACGAACTTATAAACGGCGAAAATAATTACGCTTTAGCTGCTTAATCCGAAGTTTAGTACGATTTGCCTAGTCCCGACCAGGTCGGGAAGCTAGATTCACCTCAAAAGCCTTGGTTTATGGCGGTTGGTACAGGTGAACCGTAAAAGTAGACCTAGGAAAGGTAATGCTTTGAATCCTTTCTGACAACTATAAAGCTAAGCAAAAAGTGGCTGTTCTTGGCCTTGCTTTTTGTCGAAAACTCAATCAAGGAATAAGCGTGTAGAAAGCTATTTGATTGCTTGTTTGGACCCGAGTTCGATTCTCGGCGACTCCACGAAAATGCTTTCATTTGAAACTAAAAGCCTGTAAATCGTATGATTTACGGGCTTTTATGTTTTATCAATCTATCGAATTTTGCTATAAATCGTTAGGTGTCAGGGTGCAAATTCGGTTACACGAACTTTTTTCAATTTTAGGTAACCGAATTTCTCGCTAGAACCAGTAAAATAAGGTGTTCACAAAATGAACATCTTGTTTAAAAGAGAGTAAAAAACGATATTTATTAAACAAAAAGTTACCACATTATGAAAGCAAAAATCTCAATTTTATTTTATGCCAAAACTTGTAAAAGCACAAAAAACAGCCTAACTCCAATTTATCTGAGAATAACCATCAATGGAGTAAGGATTGAACTAAGCACATCAAAATATATTGATGTTACTAAATGGTCGCCAGAAGCAGGCAAAATGAAAGGCCAAACACAAGAAGCTAGAACAATAAATAGTTATCTTGACATTCTCAGAAACAAAGTCTATGAGACCGAAAAGTACATGATCAATAATGAAATTTCTATTTCCGCAGAATCATTTAAGAACCAGTATTTGGGGATTGAAGAAAAGCAATTTTCGTTTGGTTCGTCGACCAATGGCAAAACTGACCACTTTTTTTTGATTGTCATTCTAATGCAAGTATCACTAAATCTGCAACACAAGGTGTCTTTTTTTATCATTTTCTTTGTTTTAAGACTTTATTAAAAGTAAAAAAGACGAACTACAAGCCTCGTCTTTTTAATTATTAATTTCTATTTCTATTAATTATCAATCTGTTAGGCACGCAATTAATGTTGATAACCGACCTTGGAACATTACCGCTTTCTTTTAATCCTGAACTTATAGACACTTCACTTAATCTGCAATAAAAATTGTAGACTTCTTCTCTAAAATTAAATAGCTACTTCAAAAAAAATCGAAACATTATATTAAAGTTTTAAACTGTAGTCTATCTTAATTTAAAAGAACTAGAAAATAGCAATTTTAAAAAAACTCAGTACTTAATCAAAACATCAATCCTATTACTACTAACTACTTTTATAAAACAATTTTTATGTTAGATTGATAATATGATTACACATAACAACTGTTTTAAGCAAATCAGCTGAAGGAATACTGGGCGCAATACTAAGCAAAGTGCCACCAACAGTCCCAACTATAGTTGGATTATTGCTAGTCATGAGAATGCAGTTTTAGGAATCACACCACGTAAATTTTTAATTCCTTTACCACCAACATCAAAATACAAAGTAACTACTTGCTTTCTGATGTTTTTAATATCTCTGGTTCCACCAACGTCACTGGCACTATGAAAAACTACAAATAGGTTGCCTGTTAACGTTGTACCTCGACCACCTACATCAGTTACAGCATTTTTAGTAGTACTCACCGTTTTTCCACCTCCAACATCATTAAATGACGTAACCATTTGTGAACCATTTGAACTTTTACCTCCTACTTCTAGAATAAATCTTTCAGGTTGTTTCTCACTCACAAAAAAACGAATTTCTTGACCTTTTGGCCCTCCAACATCTTCTTTAGCAAGAACTGAAGTTGCATTCGCTTTCACAATCTCCCTACCTTTTCCGCCCACATTGGTTAAATAAGAAAATAACAATTACTCTTTTATCAATTTTTTCATAACAATTTGTCCACTACGTGCAATGAGTTTTACAAAATAAACCCCACGTTGCAACGATGAAGTGTACAATACTTGGTCATTAAACACCACTGGTACTATTTTACCCGTAATATCACTGACCACTGCTGTTACAAAAGGCTCTGGTGCATACACCATGGTTTGTTCGTTGGCTGGGTGCGGATAAAAATACGTCTTACGCTCCAACACGCCCTCAGGCAGTCCCATAATACAACTTGGGTGATCAAACAAATCAGGGTGGTCAGTAACCGCACTACCCTGAAAGGTAAGTGTAGCTTTACGAGGCGCAACTATAGGGTAAATAAGCGTGGTAGCCACCAGTATATAGGTAACTCCTGCTTGTAAGTTAACGTATTGCGTAGTGTAAGCACCATTATCTCCTGGATAAATACCGATACCTGTACAGCCCGCAGGGTTGGTTACACCTTGTGTATTGCATCTAATTTGATAAGCTGAATTAGCTAAATCATTACAATTGGGGTTATTGCCAAACAGGGCAAACTGCCAATCTTCAACCAAATCGGGGCAAATAGACAGCCCTAACTGCCCTGAATAATTGGGTGTAAACACAAACCAAGCCGAGTTCGACTCCCATTGATTTACACTAGAGTTGGCTATGCAATACAAACCCATTGCGCCATTAGCATCATCTACATTACCATCGCCGTTGGCTTCAAAATAATAACTGGCTGTGGCATCACAAATACGGTAGGCGTCAATACAATCGGCAGCTACTGTTAATTGTGAATAACCCAAATACCCATACAAAAGAGTTGTTAAAATGTACTTCATCGCATTATTTTTTTAGTAACCAAAGTACCGTCATCCAGCAGTATACGCAAGCCCAATAGTTTTACTCCAGTGCCTACTTTTACTGTAGCTTCTTTAGTCAATCCATTGGCATACTCACTTACTTTGGCCGATCGGAGCGCTGTTGTATAACAATCATATACTTCTACCGTTTTGATTTGTTGTGTACCCATTACCCGCACCGTCACAATTCCGTCTTTACAAATCGCCTCAATCGTATCGGCAGGTTTTGCATAATCTGTAATACTATCGGAGCTAAACACCAAACTATAGCGGCCTTCAATTACTGCAGTATCGGGTGTAAAGATAAACGGATTTTGGCTTATATCAAACAATACTCCTGTTGTAGTATCTAAAATATATACGGGTTGTCCGTCCAATCCTTCTACTTTATCCAAAGACAATTGCAAACTTTCTCCCGCAGGCAAATGGCTTATCATCCCCAATGGTATAACTTGGTTAGGGTTAAAACTACCATGCGCATCAATAATCAAATCTTGCCCACCGCTTTGGCTGTACAATGATAAGTGTCTGCCCGACGGCACTATAACATCCTCTTTGGCGCTATAGCCAGCAGTAGAGTGTTCTGGAAAAGCCACACCCATTTGCACCGCTCTAGTGCCATTAACCGTACGCAAATTCAACCACAATTTACCATAGGGTGATGTAGTGGCCGATTGACGGGAAAAAGTAGTATTAGGTGCGGTACTACGCATGCTGTTATTAAAAACAAGATTCCCTGCCAAGCTTATAGAACCCGAATTTCCTTCGGGCAGCTGAGTAGTAGTAGTTACAAAAAACGATTGACACGATGAGAGCAATCCTTCACTATTAAAAGCGGGGTTATTAGAGCCACTAGGCAGCACCATCATCGTAGGGTTATACACCATAAAATTATCTTCGGTATAACTCACAGGGTCGGGTCCTGGGTTATTTGGGTCGGGGTTATCAATTGCTGTTCTTCCCCATACAAAAGCCATAGGGTCAATCAGTCCATCATTTACCGCAAACAAGCGGTCCAAATCAATCGCACACGGATACGGGTTACCCACCAAGTTCATATTACCCCCATACGGCGAATCGTTACGGTACACCGGCACCGTTACCACTCCGTTGTTGGTTTGCCCCTGAAACTGCACATTATAATCAATAGTAGTACCCGCAGGTGGCCAACTCGCATACCCGCGCCCAGGTATCATTAGTGCCGCTCGCTCAGAGGCAGGCACTACATAATAATCGTCTCTGTTGTCATCAAATCCATCAGTACCATCCAAACAAATTACAGTACTAGTTATAGGATCAAAGTCGCAATCTTTACCATCATAATAATTGGCATTGTTAAACCCAAAAAAACGGTCCGAGTTAAACACTCCCGAAGGAAACAAATTGTTTATGCTGTTTTGCGGCAAATTGCTCGGGTGCAAACTCAATGGCGATGCCCAAAACACATAATCGGTGGTAGCATCAATCCCAACGGTAGATTGGTTTACGGTAATTCCGCCATTACTGCCCAGTTGTATCAAATCATTCCCCGCTACACCATTGTATTCGTCTTTCACCATCACCAGCGATCCTTGGTTTTCTACGATTAGGTCTCCTATAGCATTAATACTGGTTTGAACCGATACATAATGATTTGCAGTTACAATTAGATTTTGTAAACTGTTAAGTTCAAGACTACAACACTCAAAGCTACCATTGGTGGCTGTACTGTAACTAAACGCAATACGCACTTGTCGCGAACGGTCGGGGTTGCTTTCGTCAACACTCTCATCATTCCAACCTGCACCCAAATCAAATACTAATACTTCACTTTGATGCCTGCCCAATATAGCATTGGTTTTTGAGGTATTGCCATAAGTAGTGTCCATTTCGTTGAGGGTAAAGGCCACCCACTCATCAGGCAGATAGTTGTAAGGCCGTGGGGTTTCCATAGCGCATGAGCTGCGCACCATTGAGGTGTTTTGGCACCATGGTTCGCTATTGCCCATGAGGTCAATTTGTTGGGTCCACGCAGCAATGTTGGTTGCTGTAGTCAGTACCAGTACATCATTAGCACCATCAAAAGTAAACCCAGCGGGCCAAGCCGTAGAGTTGGCTACAGCATAAGCAGGTGCAGCAGCAGCTGGGTTACGAAACACTTTAGCTTCACCCGGAGCCAGTACCCCAATGTCAACAAACGAGGTCGGTACAGTGGCACCAGTAGCACCGTTAGCATACAAGGCCATAAAGTATTTACCAGCTGGTATGCTTTGGGTTAAGCTTTGGTTTTTTACTTCAACAAAGGCGTCGTTAGGATTAGTACCCACATAGGCCTGAGAAAAATAAGGAGTAGCACACTCACCATTCACCACTACGGTATCGGTTATGGTTATGGGTGGACAGCCTAGGTTATCGGTAAAGGTAAAACTAATCGTGTGGGTTCCGTTACCAGCTACCGCAGGGTCAAAAAAGTAATCTCCCGTTGCATCTTGCGAAACACCAGTGCCTGTATATACACCACCACCCGGAGCATTCATAAGCAAATTATTCAAATTCACAGGCGCTTGGGTATTACAAAGGGTTGTGGGTAAATTAATATCGGCATTGTAGGTAGGTATCAAGCTTACATTATCAACGTAGTAATAACTACCTACATTTACTGGTGAGTTCATGTTACTAAAAGCGGGATTTAATATCCCTCCAATGTATAGAAATTCTTGTCCTGCAGTTGCGCCTGTTTGAAACGAAAATGTTACAGTAGTCCAATTTTGAGTATCAGTTATAAAAAATGGGGCTCCGAGATTATCATTGTGCGACAAAAGAATACCATTTGCTTCTTGTGGGATATTACCTGTATTATTTCCTATCCAAATAGGCTCATTGTTTCCTAAGTATGCTTGAAATTGCATTGGATTTGCACTGTTATTATCGGAAAGAGAAACATCAAATCGCAAGGTGTAAGTAGTATTTGCCAACAAAGGAGCTGCAAGTCTATTGGTTAAAACTTCATAATAAGGTTGTCCACTAGTATGGACTCTTATACCCCAAATACCAGCATAAGTACTACCATTTCCATTATTTACTTGTTGCATTCCAAAAGTATTTGTTGGAATTCCAATTACATTAGGGTTTCCAAGTGGATTAGCACCATTTATAAATAATGCTCCTTGTCTAAATAAATCTGGAGACCCATTATTACCATACATCCAATTACAAGCTCTTTTTAATTGGCCTAGACTGTTGATAGGCTCAGAAATAGTTTCAAAGTTTCCATTTACAACTAGATCACATACACTAGGAACCCCACAAAAATTGGCTCCTATATCCTGACTGTTTGGCAAAGTAGGGGTTTCATTAACTTGTACAAATACATAAGTAATATTACCTCTTTGCCCTGTTACTACGTTAAATGGCACATAACGCAATAAATGTACTGCTGGGGTTGCTGTATTGATTGTAATTGTACCACTAGCATCATTCCCTGCAAGGGTAATAACGGTAGAAGAATCAAATACATCTTCTACACACTCATACCTTAAATTAACATTATCGGTCTGATAGGGAAAAGCATTATAGGTAATATCATTATCTAAAATATGATCTATAACTATATCCGTATTAACTTCTCCTATAAAAGAATACGTGTTATCGGGTTCAAAACCATCATTGATGCCAGCGATTCTTGTTCCGCCGCAACCAGTTCCTGAATTATACGTCTGAAAACTTAAATTTGCTGCACTACCAAATGTTGGATTTAAACTATACCCTATGTCACACAATGCATTCCATTCTTCTTGTTTTAGAAATCGTTTTGTTGTTCCAATTGGTGAGCCGTTGCACATTGCAAAATACTGATCATTCCCGTAATTTGAACCCGTTGCCGTGTTAAGATAACAGCTATCTTCAAAGTGTGACAAGCTACTGGTACGCTCATAACACTGCGGAGTATATACGGGTATGTCAACAGTTCCATTGAAATGTATGGCAGTACTACAAACCGTATTATTACTGAAAGAAGTAGCCAAAAAGCCAGGTAAAGTACAACCTGGGTGCAATGCATTGTGATCTCCCATAAAAAAATTACCATACATTGGGTTGCATCCTCCATTACTAATCAGGGGTTGACCATTTGATGTTCTTAAAAAGGTATCATACCGATTGTAATAATTAAAATCTGCACCAAACAAAGAGGTTCCTGTAGGACCAATCAAACTGTTAAATCCTAAGGTATGGGTTATTTCATGCAACAAAACACTATACAAATCATACTGCGAAGCAGTCGCTGAGCTATTTAAATTAGTATTTAAAGGATATACTGCAAAATTAATTCCTATTACCCCATGATAAAAATTCAAACTCTGTCCGTCATTTGAAAAAATGGGGTTTACTGTATTGGTGTAAGAATCAGCCCCAGCGTGAATTGTTTTCCATATTTCATTGTCTGCTATCCCCTCATTGATAATATTGGGAGTACCTGGTAAATTATAAAATCCAGATGCCAATCCTAAATGACTGTTTGAGTACCCTTGCATTTGCGTGATGTTTCTTATCCAAATATTTACTTTACCTCCGTTACTTTTTAAAGGAGTTTGAATCATATCGGACACATCTTGAAAAACTTGACAAAAAACAGCTCTTCTGGCAATTGCAGTTGCTGAGCCTCCATCTGCGCCACAACCAGCTTCAAAGTACAAATTAAAAATTCCTGGTGAACATAATAAGTTACTTCTTAGCGAAGTACCTGTTTTATTATGCTTTTTTGGTGTATTACGAACATCGTCTAAAGTATATTTATACCCAAAACGATCAAATACAGTTTCCATTTTTCCCTCTGGACTGTAAACTGGAGTAACTTGAGAATAATTGTTTTGGATGATCAAGTAAAAGAAAATACATAACAATTGACTTCTCCATTTTAAACAAACGGTAGTAGTTGCTTTCATGAATAGAATTATTTATTGTCTTATGAAAGACGAAGTTAACAAATAATTTAGAAGACCACAAACTATTTTTGTAGTATTTTTTCCCTAAAACAAAAAAGTCTATTTTGCTGTTTGCTCCCACCGAAACCATTTTAAAATGCTTGGTAACATGAGCATAATAATAGCCTAATTCATAGTAAATCAATACTCTATTTACTACAAAATGATTGATTACTATACAAAAGAAGTAAACAGTCTTGTGCTTATTTTTTTGTTATTGTTGAATTTATGGTTTTGTGCCGATTGCACTCCACTAACCTCGCAATACATCAATCACGGTCACCGACTTGGTCTTGGTGAATTACCCCAAACATTTTTCGGGTTAATTGACTAACCAATCGAAAATTAGAGGTGTTGTTGAATAATACTAAGTTGTAGGGTTTATGGTTTGTGGTTTTTGGTTTGTGGTTTTTGGTTTGTGGTTTGTGGTTTGTGGTTTGTGGTTTTTGGTTTGTGGTTGCTTTCTTAGATCTTTAAATTCTGCGTTCTGCGTTCTGCTTTTTTTGTTTCAAGACTGAGGTTGTAACAACTGGGACTGATTCGCTTTGCTCCCTTTTTGGGAACGCGGATGACACGGATTGAACGGATTTACGCTGATTTTTTGAAAGCTTGAACTGCTGGCTTCTGCTTTTTACCGCTAAGGTGCGAGGTGTTTTGGAAAGCTTGGGGTGATGGCTTTTTTATTACCGTTAGGTGTTTTTAATGGCACTTTTATATGTATCATATATGTAGTATGGTTACTATATAGTTACTATATAGTTACTATATAGTTACTATATATACGTTGTATATATTACTTACTACTGTCGAAATGGCAAAGCTAATTGGAATGCTATCATTGGTTGTAGATTGTGGTTTGTGGTTTGTGGTTTATTGTTTATTGTTTATTGTTTGTGGTTTGTGGTTTGTGGTTTATTGTTTGTGGTTTGTGGTTTTTGGTTTGTGGTTGCTTTCTAAGATCGTTAAATTCTGCTTCTGCGTTCTGCGTTCTGCTTTTTTATATTTCAAGGCTGAGGTTGTAACAACTGCGACTGATTCGTTTTGCTTCTTTTTTTGGGAACACAGATGACACAGATTAAAATAATTTACGCAGATCTTTTTAAAGCTACAAATTCTAACTTCTGACCTATGACTTCTGACTTATTTATTCTTTCTTACCAACTTTGAATATTTTAAACGGTTTTAAATGGTTTTAACTACTCCAACCCTTTTTTGGAGGGGTTTTGTTCGTAGTTGGTTCGTAGTTGGTTCCTATGGGCTTCGGTAAAAGGGGTCTTTTTGCGAACAAGTACCGAACAAAGGCCGAATAAAACAACACTATTTTGGTCAATTACGGGAAACCGTAAGGAAAGGAAGTTGGCTGTGGTTATATTTGGAAAATTATGTGAAAAAGGGTGTTTTTCCTCTTTTACACTGATTTCAGATGGTTTACTTTTGGGAGTTTTGCCATTGATTATCAATACTTTTTAGAAAAATAAAATTATTCAAAATGAAATATTGTCTACTTATTCTATTATTAGCGTTCACTCCACTAGTTATTTTTGCAAACCACGAAGTAACTAATGTTGAAAATAGAGCAACTCTATTGCTTCCCTCGGCTACTATTGCAGGTGGCACAACCGTTTGTCAGAATGCGCCAAGCCCTTTAATCACTTTTACGGGTAGTGGGGGAACAGCTCCCTATACGTTTACATATACTATAAATGGAGGAGCTAATCAAACTATTTCAACTACTGGTTCAAATGCGATTGTTACTTTACCTGTGAGTACTTCTTCTTTTGGAAATTTCAACTATTCGTTGGTAAGTGTTACAGATAGTGCAACACCTCCTATTACAGCCAATATTATTGGGAATACAACAGTTATTGTTAATGCACAACCAAATGCAAATTTGGGTGGAACCGGAGCGGGTTCTAATTTCGGGGGATTCCCAGTTTTCAGAGTTTGTAGTAATGTTGCATCTCCATTTAATTTTACTAATACAACTACATCAACTGCAACAAATACAAATTATACAATTGATTGGGGTGACGGTTCGCCCGATTTTTCAGCTAATAATTGGAATACTTTGTCACATACATATCAAGTAGGTTTATGGTATTTAAATTATACTATCACTGGTTCGAATGGATGTTCTATTACAAGAACATTTATTGTATTTGTTGGATCCAACCCAGCAGTTTCTTTGGGTAATCCTGGTAATACAGATATATGTAATGCCAATTCCCTCACTTTCCCTATTACAGGCACATCAAACAATCCGCCAGGCACAACCTATACGGTCACATTTAATGATGGTTCAACTCCTCAAATATTCAACCATCCTCCTCCAAGTTCAGTAACCCATACTTTTACTACATCATCATGTGGAACTACTAGCTCTGATGGGAGCAACACCTATCCAAATTCTTTTTCTGCAAATATAGTAGCTAATAATCCTTGTAGCACTTCATCTGTTGGTGTTGTCCCTATATATGTTTCTCAAAATCCAATTGCTAATTTCAATTCACCTTCAACAGCTTGTTTAAATTCACAAGTTTGTTTAACAAATACTTCACAAGGAAATCAAGTAATTAACAATAATTGTTCATCTCCTGCAATTGTATGGTCTATTTCTCCAAATACTGGATTTAATGTTGTTGGAACTAGTTCGTTGGGAAATGATTTTGCTTCTACAGACCCAAATTTATGGTTGCCTGGAAGTGATTCTCTTTGTCTTAATTTTACAGTTGGGGGAACTTATTCAATAACTATAAAAACAGGAAATAAATGTGGAATTGATACTGAAACAAAAACCATTTGTGTTCAGCCTGCACTAAATCCTGCATTTACACTAAATACGACAACAGGTTGTGTACCGCTATCTATTTCAACAACAAATACTACTAATTCTTCAAATCAATGTACTCCTCCCAATTATATCTGGTCTGTAAGTTACTCACCTGCCAACTGTGGAACATCAATTACTCCCATTCCAAATCAGACTACTCAAAATGCCACTTTTAACTTTACTGAAGCAGGTAATTATACAATTACACTAACTACTACAAATTCATGCGGTACTACCAACACAAGTCAAACCGTCACCGTCAAAAAGCCCCCTACTGTATCTTTGGGTAATATCAACAATTTGTGCCAAGGCAATACAGTAACTCCAACTGCCACGGTTAACGGATGTACACCTAATACTAGTGGTGTGACTTATGCGTGGAGTTTTCCTGGTGGTACTCCATCATCGTCCACATCATCTACACCACCTGCGATTTCTTATCCCTCTACAGGCAACTATTGGATCACACTGGCGGTAACTAATGAATGTGGTACTACTACAGCAACCAGTAGTACTTTTACTGTGCAATCGGCCCCAACAGTGCAAAACGAAACCACTACTGTGTGTAGTGGCACTCCATTTTCAGTCACACCCTCTACTACAGCTCCTGGCAATATCATACCTGCTGGAACTACCTATTCGTGGGGTGTTCCAACCGTTACAGGAGGTATGACAGGTGGTGCAGCGGGAACCAATCAAACACCAATAAGTGGCACTTTGGTTAATACAACCAATACGGCTCAAACGGCTACTTATACAGTTACTCCAAAAACAGGAACTTGTAATGGAACTCCTTTTACTGTTACGGTTACGGTAAATCCTGCTCCTGTCAACACGACTCCGTTAGTCTCAAGTATAGTTTGCCAAGGTGGTGCTCCTACCGTTTTATCGGTTGCATTAAACAGTAGCACAGGAAATCCAACTTATCAATGGTATTCGAACACATCAAACTCAAATACTGGAGGTTTGTTACTCAGTTCAGAAACGAATAGTACATTTACTCCTCCCTCAACCACATTAGGCGTACTTTATTATTACTGTGTGATTACCTTATCATCAGGTGGATGTGCCAATTTTTCTTCTAATGTAGCTTCAGTAACCGTTAACGCACAACCTACCATTACCACTCAGCCCAATGCCACGCAATCGGTCTGTGTAGGAACAGCGCCACCAACCGCATTAACGGTCAGTTATTCAGGTGGTGTAGGCACAGCCAGTTACCAATGGTATTCGAATACTACAAATTCAACAAGTGGTGGTAATCTCATTGCTGGTGCTACCAATGCAACCTATTCTCCGCCCGCTTTTGCCACAGCTGGCACGTATTATTTTTATGTTATCATCACGCTTAGCGGAAATGGCTGTAATACAACAACTAGCAATGCATCGGAAATTCAGGTCTTTACGGATCCAACTATTACAGCGCAACCACTAGCCAGTCAAACCCTTTGTCAAGGGGCAACACCAACTCAATTGTCAGTAACTGCTGCGGGGGGAAATGGTGCTTTTACTTATCAATGGTATAGTAACATCAATAATAACACTACTTCAGGTACCTTACTTAGTGGCGCTAATTTACCGACTTATACACCAACAACTACTAATGTAGGTACAAGATACTACTATTGTGTTATATCACAAGCCACGGTTGGTTGCAGTGTCACTAGTGCTACAGCAACCGTAATTGTCGAAACCTCACCTTCCATTACAAGCCAACCTCCTTCAAGTACCGTTTGTTTAGGGGGAACGCCAACTCCATTAGCATTTGCATTTGCCAATGGACAAGGAACTTTTTCGTATCAATGGTACTCGAATACGTTTAATAATACTACTTCTGGTACATTACTCAATTTAGAAACAAATCCAACCTATACGCCTTTGGCTACAGCTGTGGGCACTATGTATTACTACTGTCAAGTTACATTTTCTGGAATCACAGGGGCTTGTGCAACTATTGTAACCAATACGGCTGAAATCATTGTAACACCATCGGCAACGATTAATCAACAACCTCAAACTACGCAAAGTATTTGTGTGGGTACGAATTTGCCGACACCATTAACGGTTTCGTATATTGATGGAACAGGGTCGCCTACCTACCAATGGTATTCCAATACCGTCAATTCGACTACTGGTGGAACACTTATAAATAATACCAATAGTCCTACCTATAACCCGCCTGTTTTTACTTCTTCAGGAAGTTATTATTACTATGCCACAATCAGTTTTTCGGGTAGTGGATGTGGCGCTTTGACCAGTGATGTAGCCGAAGTGATTGTAGTGGTTGACCCAATTGTAACTGTTCAACCCTTAGCCGTTCAAAATCTTTGTCAAAATGAAATTCCTACCGCCTTGGCTGTAACTGTTACAGGAGGTGTTGGCACTAATTATGCCTATCAATGGTATGTTTCCACTTCCAACAACACGAGTTTAGGTACAGCCATTAGTGGCGCTACCAATAGTAGTTTTTTGCCGCCAACTACTGCTACCGGAACATTGTATTATTATTGTATCATTACGCAACCAACTGGCCCAGGATGTTCAGTAACTAGCGATGTTGCAACCATCAATGTTAGCACAGCTCCCACAATTAGCAATCAACCTTTATCGAGTATTGTGTGTTTAGGACAGGCAGCAACTACTATGGCATTCACCGTAAATAATGGAGTAGGAACTCCTAGTTACCAATGGTATAGTAATACCACTAATTCAACTATAGGAGCTACATTAATCGCCAGTGAAACCAATTCTACATTTACACCACCCACTACTACTGTGGGCACAGTGTACTACTTTTGTCAGGTTTCATTTCCTACTATTGTTGGTGCTTGCTCGGTCATTACCACCAACCCTGCTGAAGTAATCGTCAATCAAACTCCTATTATTGCATCCATCACAGATGTCATTTGCAGTGGAAATTCGTTTGTTGTGAATCCAACCAACACAGGCTCTAATATTATTCCAATTGGAACAACTTATACTTGGACGCAACCAACCATAGTACCTCTTGGTTCGGTTACGGGAGCATCTGCTGAACTTATACCTCAAAATACGATTAGTCAAACTTTAACCAACACTACTACTAGCCCTGCAACGGTTACTTATACCGTAACACCTACTTCTGGTAGTTGTACAGGCGCTACTTTTACAGTAATTGTTACAATAAATCCGTCAATAACAGCCAATGAGGTCATCGTTAATAGCACTTGTTTTGGTAGTAACAATGCTTCCATTACCACCAATATTGTTGGGGGAATCCCTTTTTCGAGTGGTGCTCCTTACCAAATAGCTTGGACTGGACCCAATGGTTATACCTCTGCATTACCTAGCATTAGTGGTTTATCTCCAGGAGTATACAATTTGACGGTTACGGATAATGGCGGTTGTCCTTTTTCGGTTAATTACACCATTACCGAACCAACCGCACTTCAAATTACGATTGATAGTACAACTGATATTACTTGTTTTGGCTCCGCTAATGGTAGTATTGCCACTACTGTAACGGGTGGAATAGGTAGCTATACTTACAGTTGGACTTTGAACAGTGCGCCTTATATTGCTTCAACGGACGATATTACTAATTTATCCCCTGGCACTTATATTTTGTCAGTTACCGATGTCAATAATTGTGGTCCTGCAACGGCTTCTTTTACTATTACAGAACCTAGTGTTTTGGCGGTTAGTTTACTCAATCAAGTGAATGTAGACTGCTTTGGTGCTAATACAGGTTCGATTACAATCAACCCAACGGGCGGTACTCCAATTCAAGTTTCACCTGGGGTATTTGATTATACTTATGCTTGGACAGGACCCAATGGATTTGTGAGTGCGAGTCAAAATTTGAGTGGTTTATTTGCTGGAACATACGACCTTATAATTACTGATGATTTGGGCTGTCAAGACAATCTTACCGTAACCTTAACAGAACCTTCCGAAATATTAATTACTGCCGTAACAACTCCAATAGAATGCTACGGCGATAATGATGCTACCATAGCTGTTACTTTATCAGGTGGCAATCCGCCGTATTCAACTTCATGGAGTAATTTGGCTGTTGGATTGAATCAAAGTAATCTATCCGCAGGCGATTATACGATTACCGTAACGGATGGTATTGGTTGTGTAAAGCAATTGACCATTACTATTCCTGAAGCGCCGTTATTCGACATTAATCCTGTAGTTACTAACATTTCCTGTTTTGGTGCCAATGATGGTAGTATCGTTTTGAACTTTGTTGGTGGCATTGCTCCCATCAATTTGGTGTGGAGTGATGGCAGTACCGCAGGAACTACACGCAATAATTTAGGACCTGGCACGTACTCGGTTACCATAACCGACGGAAAGCCTTGTACTATCAACGCCACTTTTGTTATTGTAGAACCCCAACCATTGGTATTATCGGCTGTTACGGTTAATGCATTAGATTGTAATAATGCTAATAGTGGAAGTATCAATTTATTGGTTTCGGGTGGCACCCCCCCTTTTAACTACAATTGGTCGAACGGCGCGATTGTAGAAGATTTGAATGCCCTATCTGCTGGTAATTACCTCATAACAGTTACTGATTCGAGAGGTTGTACAAAAAATGCGCAATATGTCATTACGCGCCCTGACCCGATAGTGATTAGCGTAGCTACTACTACACAGGCCAATTGTGGCTTATTTACTATTGAACAAGTTTTTACAGCACAAGTTACAGGTGGTGTTCCTCCTTTTCAATACAATTGGTCTAGTGGCAATGTGAGCGGTAGCAACAACCAAATTATGACTACCAATCAGAGTGGTTTAGTCATTTTAAATATTGTAGATGCTTTGGGGTGTAGTCCGCCCGATTATACTTTTAATGTTCAAATTCCTGCTTTTTCCAATGCTGATTTTGAATATACTTCTATTGGCTATGTAAATTTAGGAATACTGTCGATACAAGACCCTATTCAATTTACCACTATGGCTACAGGTCCGTTTGAAAGTATACTGTGGGATTTTGGCGATGGTACTTTTTCGAACGAAACAAACCCAACACACACCTATCTTATTGAAGGTTCGTATGTCGTTACTCAAACAGTTACTTATCCTTTTGGTTGCGTGTATACCAATGTGTATACTTTGGACATTACCAAAGGCTATTTGCTGGTAGTACCTAACGCTTTTACACCCAATGGCGATGCTATTAACAGTACATTCCGACCAGTAACTAAAGCCTTGAACGAGGTTCGATTGGATGTGTACGATACGTGGGGTTCTTTGATTTACTCTGAAATAGGAGACGTTTTAGTTGGCTGGGACGGCACTATCAAAGGCATCGAAGCTGAAAATGGCAACTACTATTGTAAGGTCAGTGCCAAAACGTTCTATGGTGTTACTGTCAACGAAAATCATCCTTTTGTACTAATAAAATAATACGCCATGAAAATACGATTAGTTCCAATAATATTCGCCTTAGTCTTTTTACAAATTAGCACTTGTAAAGCGCAAGACCCCATCATTACGCAGTTTTTTCTTGTTCCAGAAACGTTAAATCCAAGTTTTACAGGTTACCTAGACACTTGGCATGTAGGTGTATTGCACCGTCGTCAATGGCCTAATGGCAACCGCCGAATTGATACTAATTTTGGTTTTATCAATAAATCCGTTAGTGATGAAATTGGTTTAGGCCTTACGTTTTTGAATCACCGGGAGGTATTTACCAATTACAATTACTTTCAAATGAACGGCGCTTTTGCCTATAAAATCACCTTGGATGAAGATTGGAGTTTACGCCCCAGTATTGAAGCGGGTTTTGGTAATAAAAACTTCAACTTTGATGGTTTACTCCTTGAAGACCAAATCAATACTAACGATGGCAGTATCAGTGCTAGTACCGTTGACCCTTTTGTACTGAACAACAATCAAGTGGTCAACTTTTTTGATCTATCGGCTGGCATAGTACTCGATAAGGAAGGAGCTTGGTTTGGTGCATCCTTAAAGCATTTAACACGACCCAATATTTCTTTTAAAGAAGGGCGTAACGTGAGTTTGGATTTATTTTTGTCTATTCACGGTGCCTATGCTTTTGATGTGTATGATTACCGTTTTATTTTTCCACCCAAAACGAAATTATTGGTAACTGCCAATTACATGAGGCAATCGCAATTCAACCGTTTGGATGTGGGTACCTTTTTACAATTTCAAACCCTTACTATTGGTGCGACTGCTTCCACCAATTTGGAGCGCAAAAGTAACCAAAGTCATTTGATTACTTCGATTAATCCGTCGGCTTCCGTTCAGTTTTCCAAGTATTTTGTTTTTGGGTATTCGTATGACGTGAGCACCTCTCGGATTCAAAACACGCAGGGCGTTCACGAACTTTCGTTAACTTGGCAATTGGAGTTTATAAAAAAATGCGTGGGTTGTCCGAATTATGAAGATGATTAATTTTAATAGAAAACCAATGAAAAAATCACTCTTACTACTCGTATTTATTAGTCTTACTTCCTTTACCAAAGAGGAAGATACCGTTTACCTCTGTGGTGCAAAAGGCGCTTCTAAATACCATTACACCGAAAATTGTCGTGGTTTGAATGCTTGCAAACATGAAATAGTACAAAAAAAACTTAGTGAAGCTAAAGCACTCGGATTAACATTGTGTGGTTGGGAGGATTGAGCGGTTTGTTTTTGAATAAAAAACTATTTTTTTTCTGCATTACGGGAAACCGTAAGGAAATGAGTTGCAATGGTTTTAGGTTTGGGGAATATTAACAAATTAAATTTAGAAATCATGAAATATTATGTAAACAAAAATGCTCAATCAAATGGAGACCATGAAGTGCATACAGAGAATTGTATATACCTTCCTAATATAGAAAATCGAAAATACTTAGGAGATTACTCAAATTGTGCTGATGCTGTGAAAGAAGCTAAAAAAACGTATACTAAATCAAATGGATGTAAGACTTGCTGTAATTCTTGTCATACAAGCTAAATGTAATTTAATAGAATAATGTTTTCAAATGGAATAATATATGCATTAAAAAAAATACGCTTTTTTAAAATTGCAGTAACTCGATTCCTTATCATTCTTTTTAGGAGAAGAAAAGGAATTGAGCTACTGCATTTAAAGTATAATACGCAACACCTTTTTGACAATAGTTTGATAACTATAGATTATAGATTTAGAAATGCCATTTACTACAAATTTGACAATCATATAACATTAGAAAAGGAAATCAAAATCTTCAATCTTACCAATTTTGAGAATGAATTTCAATTAGCCGTTTACGGTTTCTTTCAAAAGAAAATATATCAATTAAAATTTGAACCCAAACTTACTTTGGAATCTGAAAAATTTAAAACCTCTTTTTCGAATTTTAGAGTAAAATTAGAAGAACAAAACACTCTCAATTTGTCATATCCGTTATTCCATTTAGAAATAAATAAACCATTAATAAACTCACCAAAAGTTAAAATATCAAATAAAGCTATAACTATAAAAACCAATTCATTTAACCAAAACGAATTTATATGATACGAGATTATTACGAATTACCGAAATCAGGGTCAGTTATGCGATTTCTATGGAAATGCGCTGGAGGAGATCGATATTTACTAGAGCGTTCAACCTACTCAGATCAAATCAAATATATGTGTTTAGGAGGAATCGTATTTGCTACTGGAGCGATGGCCGGACTAGCTGGAGGATATGCGTTTTACACCATTTTTGAACCAAGAGGTTCTGCTATTGATAATCCTATTGACATTTCAACTGTAGTTCTTTCTATTTTTTTCGGAATTGTTTGGGGTTTAATGATTTTTAATATTGACCGATTTATAGTAACTAGCACAGGAAAAGGTGATGGAACAGAAGCAATTACTGTTGGCGAGTTGAAAAGTGCTTTACCAAGAATTCTAATGGGTATTATCATTGCAATGACTATTTCAAAACCAGTTGAGATTAGAATGTTTAAAACAGAAATTGACATTAAGCTTCGAGAAAAGCAATTAGAGCAACAAGCAGATTACCAAGCTAAGGTTGATAAAACATACAATGATAGAGAAAAATTATTAGAAAAGGAATTTGGTTCAATTGCTCAACAAAGAGATGCTTTAAATAAAAGAATTCAAGCTGCCGAACAAGCGTATACTGATAATTTAATGGGGAAGGCTGGTAAAATTGCTGCTGGTAATGGACCACTGTCAAAAGCCTTAAAATCCCAACTAGATGACTTGGTAAATCAATTGGCTAGCTTTGATAGACAAAACGGTAAAGATTTAACTGAACTAAATAAAAGAAAAGAAGCATTAAGAGTAGCAAAAGAAAAAGAAAGAAATAACAACGAAAAAATAGCTAATGGTTTAGATGGATTACTCGAAAGAATTAAAATTGCTCATGAAGTTTCTGGATTTTGGATCTCACTATTTATTACGCTCTTGTTTATGGCTATAGAGCTAACTCCCATATTCTTCAAGTTAATGTTAACCAAAACAACTTACGACTATTTAGCTGAAAATCGTGATGAATTAATAAAAGCTGAAAACGGAATTGAAGTAAGATATGATTATTACAAAGATAAACAGGGAATTGAAAGACATCTTATTATCAATCACGAAGCAGATAAATTAATGTTTGAGAAAATAAAGGTTTCAGAGATTCAACGCGAACTTACAGATTATGCTGTTAGTAAATACAAAGATCGTGAGATGAAAAAAATCGACGATAATTTAGAAGATTATATTAAAAACATCAATTCTTAATGAATAAGACAACCAACAGTTTTAGACAGCTTTTATGCACTTTCTCTGGTGAAGACAACTTCATTATAAAAAAATGTTCTCCAGCAATTGAGTTTTCATTTGCTCTAATTGGGATATTTGTGATAGCTATCTTTATTGGTTGTTTTATTAGTGCATTTGAGTTTTTTAATTCATTGTTTCAAGGGCGTTTTTTAGTAAGTTTTCCTATTGGAGTAACTTGGGCATTATTAGTAACGAACATGTATTTGTTGTTGCTTTATACCGTTTCTCCTGCAATATTGCCAACGAAGAAAAATAAAGATGGAATAGAAAATAACTTCTTCACTACTTCAATGCTTTTTAGAATATCGTTTATATCTCTTTTAGCGATAATAATTGCTCAACCATTAAATGTTTTGTTTTTTGATTCTTCAATTCAAGCAAGTTTACAGAAGCATATCCAAGAAGAGAAAACAAAGATGATTATTATTGGAGATAGTATTTTGATAAAAAATGAAGTTACAGTTTTTAGGGACTTTAACAAGCTAGTAAATTTAAGTTGTAGTAATAATGAAAAAAAAGTTATTCAAAAAAACTTAACAGTTATAAATGCAAAGATTGAAAGTGATAAGGCCATCATTAATCAATCAAAAAAAAAGTTAGCAAAACTTAATGAGCTTGAAAAAAAAATGTGGTTAAATCAAAATGAAAAAAAACTGAAAGAAAATTTACTAAATGATTTGGCAATTTTAACTGATTCAGAAATTTTAAGCGATCAAACTTTTATAAATGATATTGAAAAGGTTCAAATTTCAAATCAATTATTAGTTTCTGAATTTAATAAGTGTCGTAATAATTTAAAGGAAGCAATAAATAAAAAAATTGAAAACTATGATAAATTGAACTATTTACTATTGCAATCTAACTTTTATATTAAAAGAATTCAATTAATTCTTTTTGAGAATCCGCTATCATGGATATCTACAATTGTTGTTTGTTTATTGTTTTTATTGCCTATTTATTTTAAATATAAGGTCAGAGATAAAACAGGATTTTATGACAAAAAAATTGAAATTGAAAAAAGAATTGTTTTAGATGAATATTCAAAATTCAAAAAGAACTATTCAAAAGTATTACAGCGGAATATTGTGAAATACAATTACAAATCTTTAGAAGAATTGAAAGAATATTTGGCAAAGTTGAAAGTTGTTAATAAAACTCATTTCAATACAATTGAAAGACATATTAAAGAAGAGTACAAAGAAGAAATCGTTTCAAAATATGAATATTGGGCTGACAATCCTTTCAGGACTATCAGCAAATTTGAGCATAAAAAACTTGCGAAAGAAAAAGATTTCATAAAAACTATTTATACAGAGGAAATTTGATATATATATTAATCATAGTAGCCTTAGTCCTATTCTATTGTTTTTTTTTCAAAAGAGAAAAACCAATGAATAGTGTAATTAAAGAAGAACATTATAAAACTTTTTCAGATGTTAAACAACCGGTTGAAAAAGGAAGAGAAATATTTGTGGATAATAATGGGAAAGAATATTGGAAAGAAATAAAAGAAATACAAATACCACGAAAAACATTCATTAAAGGTAATATTACGGGAAAATATAGAGGTGAATTAATAGATTTACTAGAAGAACTTCACAATTCGACAATTTATGGTTTTGAAATTTATGAAGCAAAAGTTAATTGTCAAGAGTTTAGAGAAAAAATCCCTTTCAGAAGCAAAGGAGTAGCATTCCCAAAAGACAAATTACCCGAAATAATTCAAGTTTCCTTATTGCAAAATGATCAATGGTATGGCTTAAATATATTAGAACCAAAACTTTTCAATTTTCAATCAATTAGAAAACTGCATCAAATAGAAGGAACAGAAATTTTTGGAACTTTTAAAGCAGAAATAACTGGGTATATTTTAGACTACAAAACAGAATTTGAAGAAGAAATTACATACGTTCCAGAAATAATTAAACCTATTGAATACCCTAAAAAAGAAAAGATTGTTGAGAAAAAATTAATCTCTTCAGGTGTCGAAACAGGAAAAATTGAAAGAAAAGGAGATTATTATAGAAAGCAATATTATACAACCGATTATGTTAATACAATTTGGGGAGATTGGCAATATCGCAAATTAAAAATTAACAATTCATACTCTGGTGGTTGTCTATCATCTATATTTGGAGGGGTAGGATTATTGTTAGGGTTATTCTTTTTAATTTCTGTTCTTCCAGGATTAATTTATATTCTTCCAATATTAATAATAATTATACTTCTATCTATTTTCGAAAATTTCTTTAAGTGGGTATTCAGAATATTTGGTGTTTTATTGCTTTTAGCTTTTGTATTTTCTATTGTTCTTTCTTTTAAAAATGGAAATCACTTTCATAATCCAAAACCATTAGTTGTTGATAATCCTAGAGAAACAAAACCAGATTTCAAACCTGTTATTGATACTACTAAAACAAGTAAGACCGATTCTGTAATACCAAAGATTAATGACACCATTATTACAAGATTTCGTACTTGGCAAGATTATGACGGTAATAGATATGAGGGCTCATATCAAATAAAAAAAAGTGATTTCAATAAAGCCCATTATTACAAGAACAACTTAAAACTATATCAAACTGAGCAAAACACATATGATGAAATGATATATCGCTTGAAAGAGCATGATAAAAATAGTTTAAATGGTATATACAAATTGTTTGATAGTCTAAAAGTTTCAAATAAACTTGATAAAATTCAATTTGCAGAGGTCGTCGTTTCTTTTGTACAAGATATTCCGTATACTCTAATTTTAGATAAAGATTGTGATATAAGTTTTTATAAAGATGAGTTTATAATAAATTATTTGTCAAAATCAAATGCGAAATGTGATGGAAATCAAAGATTTGGGATTAATACGCCAATAGAATTTTTAACAAGCCTTAATGGTGATTGTGATACAAGAACACTACTTCTTTACACTGTTTTGGAGCATTACGACTATGATGTTGCTTTATTGTGTAGCGATCAATATGGACATTCAATAATTGGGATAAATTTACCTATTAATGGTACAGCAATTAATTACTATAATCAAAGATACGTGGTTTGGGAAACTACAGCTCATGGCATAAGACCAGGTATTCTATCACAGCAATTTTCAAATTTAAATAACTGGAGAATATCCATAAAATCAAAATAATATGAATACAACAAATTTAATAGTAACCGCTATTGTTGGTATAATTACAATTGCATTATTTATTTTAGCTTTTCAATTCTTTTCTAAACAGATTAATTATGAAGAAGAAGGCAAACTAAAATCTGCTTTTGCCTTTTGGATTAGTTTTTCGACTACTAGTTTTGCTCTTCTTTTAAGCAGCTCTTTAAAAGCTGTTTCTAATGGTATTGAAGTTATTCAAAGCACAGTGAAAACAGAAAGTATGCTCCCTATTATTGAAAAAATAGCTCTATTTACTGGATTTACTTTTTTATGGTTTTCGGTAACTTATGTCATAGCATTATTCATAACAGCTATTCTATTAGGTAAAAGGACAGCGAGTATAGAAATAGAGAGAAATAATTATAATTATTTTATAATTAATGGTGTAATACTCTTGGCTTTTACTTTAGCTTTCCTTTCAGTCTTTGAGAGCTTTTTAAGAATGTTTTCTCCTATTGTAGAGACACCTTTTTATCATTAATTAAATTTTAACTCGACGAATGAAAAAATATTTTTTAATTGTATTTTTTATAGTTGTTATCGCATCCTGTGGTGATAACTCAAAAAAAGAGATTTATACAGAATTATTAAAAGAAAAGATTGGAAGCAAACTTCCATTTGAAGATGTCAGAATCGCTGATATTGAGGGTGGCACAGGTGTTGTAATTGATCAATTTTATTGCTATTGGATTGATTCTAACAATAAGATATTTTGCGTTAATGGTTCCTCTAAGAGTTTAATGCACAATGATGAAACAAACAAGTTAGAGTGCGAAGATGCGCCAATAAAAGCTGGCTATTTGGAAATAAACTCAATTGCAAAATAATATTAATTTAATATATGAAAGAAGAAACCGAAAAATTAAGTTCTTTTAATATTATAATTCTGGTTTTATCCATTTATATTTTAAGTTCATTTCTAGTAGATACTTTTTGTACTTTATCTATTGAAACTTCAAGATTATTGGATTTTATAGACAATACAGTTTGTTTTGTATTCTTAATAGACTTCATAATCCGATTTAAAAAAGCACCCAATAAATTAAACTTTATGCGTTGGGGTTGGATTGATTTGATTTCTATTATTCCTGTTGTTGATTATTTCAGAGCAGGAAGACTATTACGAGTAATAAGACTTTTGAGGATTTTGAGAGCCTTTCGTTCCACTAAAAAAATAGTAAGTCACATTTTTAGAAACAAAGCTCAAGGCACTTTTACTTCAGTTTCAATTATTGCTGTAATGCTAATTATTTTTTCATCAATTGCTATTTTGCAGGTTGAAAAAGATCCAAATAGTAATATTAAAACTGCAGAAGATGCAATTTGGTGGGCTTATGTTACTATCACGACTGTTGGCTATGGAGATAAGTTTCCTGTAACTTCAGAAGGTAGAATCATAGCTGTAATTTTAATGACTGGAGGTGTTGGTCTTTTTGGTACATTTACGGCATATGCTTCATCTTGGTTTCTTATTGAAGCTAAAAATAAAAGTTAATTAAGATCTAAATCAAATCACTCACAAAGTAAATAATTAATAATAAGATTTAAAATTTCATCAAGCTTTCGAAATAAATAATGAAACACCTTATACTCTTTCTCCTTTTCACAAAAGTAGCCTTCGCCCAACTCCACCTCCTTTCCTGGAACGTCGAAAACATGGGCAGTAGTAAATCGGTAGCCAATATAGAATTCATCGCTAATACTATTAAAAGTTATGATATAGTTGCGCTACAAGAAATTGTGGCAGGCAATGGAGGCGCTCAAGCGGTAGCCCAACTCGCAGACGAACTCAACCGAAAAGGCGCGCAATGGGATTATGTAATTAGCGCCCCAACTAGCAGTAGCGCTTACAAAACCGAGCGCTATGCTTTTTTGTGGAAGCCTTCTAAAGTGAAAAAGATTGGTGATGCTTGGTTGGAGCAAAAATACCATTTGCAAATTGACCGCGAACCGTTTTATTGCACCTTTCAATACCAAAACCAACAGCTAACTATAGTTAACTTTCACGCCATTACCCAAAGCAAACAACCCGAAACTGAAATCAAATACTTCAAATACTTGCCAGCCTCCTACCCCAACTTGAATTTGGTATTTGTGGGTGATTTTAATTGTCGGCAGTCGCATACCGTATTTATTCCGCTTCAAAAATTAGGGTACAAAAGTGCTTTTCAAAACCAAAAAACCTCGCTAAAACGAGCCTGTAGAAATGCTAATTGTTTGGCTTCGGAGTTTGACAACATTTGGTACAATGCCACTAAAATTTCTGTAACCAATGCCAAAGCACTTCTGTTTTACGAATCATTTTCAACTTTAGAAGAAGCGCGTCAAATATCCGATCATATTCCTGTAACGGTTCAGTTAGCATTTAAGCAGTAATTGGAGTAACATAGCGCTATTAACACTATCCAAAGCGCTGCTTCTCCTTCAAAAATAAAATATATGGTTCTATGTGTTTAATAAACGTCATTACGGTTTCCCGTAATGTTATCCTACACTTGCAATTTAGTTTTGTACAAAAACAAAACCATGAGAACTTATTATTTTTTGCTTTTTACTGTACTATTCCTGTCGTGTAAACCTAATACCACATCAGAGGCACCGCCCTACAGTCCACGACCAGATTCCATAGAAATAAAAATGGTTCACATCGACACCGCGTACGAATATGAAAAACGAACTGGTACATCAGGCAATTATGAATACACGTATGATGTAATTGGAACCGATGAACAAGGTAATGAAGTGACTGGCCAAGTTGAGGTTGAGGGGAAATCGGGTAATGGTGTTATCACCAACAACAACGATGAAGAAATTGCAGTAGAAGTAGAATGGAGCGGTCACGGCATATTGAAAGCTGTGGATCAGGAAGGAAAGGAATATCAATTGCAAACGGCTAAGTGATACTTGCCTTTGCATAAGAAAACACCGATGGCGCGGGTTTTGGGTTTCGGGTTTTGGGTTTCAGGTTTCAAGCTTCAGGTTATAGGTTGCAAATCGGCGCGATCGGGACTATCGGGAGTAAAGAGCACGGATTGCAAATCCGCGCTATCGGTGAGCAAAAATAATTTACATCATTACTAGTAATTATTTAAATATTTTTACTAAATTTGTATGATATATCAGTCGTTAAGGCAAAATTAAATACTTTATGAATGATAAACCATACATGAATTGGATTGCGATGAGCGATGCCGCACTAGCACAAACCATCGGAGCGTTTATCAAGCACCATCGCTTAGCACAAAATAAAACGCAAGAAGAAGTTGCTACTTCAGCAAATATTAGCCGCTCAACACTAAGCTTATTGGAAAAAGGTGAAGCTATTACAGTGCCAACGCTTATACAAGTACTGAGAGTTTTAGATTTGCTCTATATAATGGATGTTTTCAAAATTGAAGAGCAAATAAGCCCCATTCAACTAGCGAAAATGGATCAGCAAAAAAGGCAACGGGCTAGAAATACTGATAGTGATAATTCGAAAAAATCAGATTGGTAATGATTACAAATGCTTTTATTAAAATATGGGATGAAATAGTTGGTGCGGTATCGTGGAATTTAGAAACTGGAATTGCAAGTTTTGAATATGAATCAAAATTCATAGCAAAAAATTGGGATTTGGCACCATTGAAAATGCCGTTGGCCAGTAGCAACCGTAGTATTTTTTCATTTCCTGATCTTAAAAACGTAAAAACATTCAAAGGATTGCCTGGCTTATTGGCAGATGTGCTACCAGACGATTACGGAAACCAATTAATAAACAATTGGTTAGCACAAAATGGTCGTCCGGAAAACAGTATGAATCCTGTTGAAATGTTATGCTTCATTGGAACACGAGGCATGGGAGCGCTAGAATTTGAACCTTCACAATTCAAAGCCAATAAAAGAGCCTTTGACATCGAAGTAAATAGTCTTGTGAACATCTCCCAAAAAATGCTTCAAAAACGAGAAGCATTTGAAACCAATTTAGATAAGGACGAACAACAAGCCATGGCCGATATTCTTAAAATTGGAACTTCGGCAGGCGGTGCGCGTCCTAAAGCCATTATTGCTTACAACGAAAAAACGGGACAAGTAAAATCGGGACAAACTAGTGCTCCAAAAGGATTTGAACATTGGCTCATAAAATTAGACACCGTAAGTGACGTTCAATTTGGAGAAAGTACCGGTTATGGTAGAATTGAGATGGCCTATTACCTAATGGCAAAAGCATGTGAAATCGATATGATGGAATGCCGATTGATGGAAGAAAATGGTAGAGCACATTTTATGAGCAAACGTTTTGATCGAGAAGGTAGCGATACCAAACACCATATTCAAACCTTGTGCGCTATGCAACATTATGACTTTAATCAGACCACAAGTTTTAGCTATGAACAACTATTTCAAACCATGCGGCTATTAAAATTACCTTATCCGCAAGCCGAACAACTTTTTAGAAGAATGGCATTTAATGTCATTGCTAGAAATTGTGACGACCATACCAAAAATTTTGCCTTCAGATTAAAACAAAATGAAAATTGGGAGCTGACTCCTGCTTACGATGTATGCTTTGCTTACCGTCCGGAGAGCAGTTGGGTTAGCCAGCACAATTTAAGTATTAATGGAAAAAGAAAAGACATCACAAAAGAAGATTTACTATATGTAGCAAAGTCTATGAATATTAAAAAAGCGAATCAAATCATACAACACATCAATGATGTAGTTCGTAAATGGTCGACATTCGCGGAAGAAGCAAAAGTAAAAAATGACTTTATAGAACAAATTGGCCAATCACATCTATTTTTATAACAACGCTAATGGTGGCATTGGTTAGTTATGAGTGATGAGTTGTGAGTTGTGAGTTTTGAGAATTGTGACTGAGAACTTCTGATTTGAACTTGCCTTTGCATAAGAAAACACTTTATATCTTGTAAAAAATATTCTACAAAATAAAACCAGAATTATTCCGTTATTCGTATATGCTAGAAAAAGAATTGGTATGGAATCTGCAATTAACGAACACGAAATTATTCACCACGACAAAAAGTTAGGCTTTATCACCAAAAATGAAGTGATATTGTACCATAAAAACCGTGAAGAAAAAATTGACATTCAATCGGTCAATAATGTTCAACTGGTTAAAACGCGTGTTTTTTATTTCAATTTAGCATTACTCTTAGGAAGTGTAATTATCTTTTATTTTACCTATTTCATTTATCCGCTTCACTCTATTTTAGCATCAGCGTTATTTATTGGTGGCTGTTCTACCTTGTTGTATTCGTTTTATCACAAATACTATCATTACACTATTGTTATCAAAGACAAAGACAAAATAACACACGAGTTAAAAACAACCCAAGTACATCGAGAGAACATCAAGAAGTTTTATTTTAAAATTGCCAAAAGAGTGAGCAAGAAAAAAAATTAATTTTCGTTAGGCTCTGCTACATCGCCTTCCCAATTCATAAATCCACCTACTAAATTGTAGGTATTCTTAAAACCCATTTGATTCATGATGTTACAAGCTTGTGCGCTTCTTCCACCCGCTTTGCAATACACATAGTAGTTTTTGTTTTTGTCCAATTCTTCCAATCGGTAAATAAAACCTTGCCCTTTGTAGATATCATTTAAGATTGCTCCCGGAATTATTCCTTTCTTCCATTCGTCTTCTGTTCTTACATCCAAAATAACTGCATTGGCATCATTGGCTAACTGTTCTGTCCATTCGTGTTGCGATAAATCCATAGTAGTATTTTTTTCAAAAGTAGTAAATACAAGGGTGAAATAACAAATAACAAATAACAAATAACAAAAAACAAATTCCAAATAACAAAAAAGAAGGCAGAACGCAGTCGTCTTAACTACAAACCATAAACAATAAACAATAAACAATAAACAATAAACCATAAACAATAAACCATAAACTGTAATAAGAATTCAGAAGACAGTAACAGAAGGCAGTTTACCTTAATCTTTAACCTTCCAAAAAAACATTAACAAAAAAATAACACACGTTTGTATATACAAATAAAATAATCTACTACATTTGTACCTACAAATATTGCAATTACAACTATGCGAATTGAAGAAATTATCAAATCGAGTGTAACAATGGATACCGCTAAAAAAGTGGTACTCAACTTGATGTACACGCAAAATGTGTTGACTGAAAAATTCAACGAGGTAATTAAACCGTATGATTTATCGGCTGAACAATACAATGTATTGCGCATTTTACGAGGACAAAAAGGAAATCCAGCCAATATGTGTTTGATTCAAGAACGCATGATAGCCAAAAACAGCAACACTACCCGACTGATTGATAAATTGCTTTTGAAAGATTTAGTTACACGCGAAGTTTGCCCAGACAACCGAAGAAAAATGGAGATTCAAATTACACAAAAAGGACTTGACTTACTGACCGAACTTGACCCAAAAGTGCTTGAAAACGAACGCCATTTTGCACAAAATTTAGATGCCAACGAATTGGAACAACTCAATACCTTATTAGAAAAATATAGAACCTTAATTTAATTTTTTACCATGACTCAATTTATAAAAGACGCCCAATGGCGCTATGCAACCAAAAAATTTGACGCTACCAAAAAAGTATCCGCTGAAGACTTAAACACCATTAAAGAAGCGATTCGACTGGCTGCTTCTTCGTATGGTTTGCAACCGTATAAAGTATTTATCATCGAAAACCCTGAACTTAGAGCGCAATTGCAACCCGCTTCTTGGGGACAATCGCAAATTGTAGATGCTTCACAAGTTATTGTTTTTGCTAATATGACCGAATTTGGTGATGCACAAATCGATGCTCACATTCAAAATATGGCGCAAACACGCAATATTCCGGTAGAAGCTGTGCAAGGCTATGCCGATTTTATGAAATCAAAAATCAGTCCTTTAGCAGCGGACGTAAAAGCCAATTGGACAGCCAAACAAGCCTATTTAGCCTTAGGAAACTTGCTTAATGTTGCTGCTGAACTCAAAATTGACGTGACGCCAATGGAAGGTTTTGAAGCCGACAAATACAACGAAATTTTAGGTCTTACTGAAAAAGGATTGAACGCCGCTGTTGTAGCTACAATTGGTTACCGTCATGAAGAAGACGCGACACAACATTACGCTAAAGTGCGTAAATCGAACGAAGAATTATTTATCAATCTATAATCATAATCCATTAAAATTAAAAACAATGAAAAATTTAAAAACAATCGCATTCGCTTTAGTAGTAGCTTTAGGTTCATTGAACGCTTCAGCTCAAACCAACAAAAAAATCGATACACAAAAAAGCACCATCAATTGGGTGGGTAAAAAAGTAACAGGTCAACACTCTGGAACCATCAATTTTGCTGAAGGAACTATTATTGTTAACGGAAAATCAATTCGTGGTGGATCATTTACGGTAGACATGACTTCGATTAACACAACCGATTTAAAAGCAGGTCAAGGAAAAGAAAAACTAGACGGTCACTTAAAGGCCGATGATTTCTTTGGTGTTGAAAAATACAAAACCGCTAAATTGGAAATCAAATTGATCTCTGACAACGGTGATGGAACTTTCAATGTTACGGCTAATTTAACCATCAAAGACCAAACCAATCCAGTAAACTTTGTATTGAAATCAACTAGCAAAAACTCGGCTTCTGCTACTGTAAAAGTAGATCGTACAAAATACGGAATCAAATACGGTTCAGGTAGTTTCTTTGAAGGATTAGGAGACAAAGCCATCAGTGACGAATTCGAATTAAACGTAAACTTAGTATACTAACTCACTTTTATACATAGTAACCAAAGGCCTCAGATTTTCTGGGGCTTTTTTTGTTCACAATTCATCATTCAACATTGAATATTCATCATTGAAAAAACGCTGAATGTTCATCAACGAACTTTGAATAGTGAAGTCTAACATTACAATTGATTTTTGCTATTGCTATTGAATTTTGCCATTGATATTGCCATTGATATTGAATTTTGCCATTGATATTGTTATTGTTATTGTTATTGTTATTGTTATTGATTAGGGCAAACCCCTTCGGGTCAGGCTTTCCATTACAAGTCCTCGTCTCGTTTTTTCAAAACGAGACTGTGGGCTTTTCATTGCAATCCTTTTTGCGGTTTTGTAGTAAATAGAACTATATTTGCACCATGACGCAAGTAGCTTTAATCGATAATTACGACAGTTTTACGTACAATTTAGTTCACTACCTCGAAGATCTGAATTGCCAAGTAACCGTTTTCCGCAACGACGAAATCGAGCTTAAAGACTTGCAATCGTTCGCTAAAATTGCACTTTCCCCTGGACCAGGTTTACCCAAAGATGCGGGTATTTTGCTCGACATTATTAAAGAATACGCACCAACCAAATCGATACTAGGCGTTTGCTTAGGTCAGCAAGCCATAGCTGAAGTTTTTGGTGGAAGTTTAGTTAATCTAGAAACGGTTTTTCACGGCGTATCGACTCCAATCACACTACTTGAAAACGCAGGTTTGTTTGCCGATTTACCCAAAACCATCGAAGTGGGGCGTTACCATTCGTGGGTTGTTAATGCTGCCAATTTACCTGAAAGTTTAATCGTAACTGCTATCGATGCGAACAACCAAATTATGGCATTGCGTCATCAAACTTTTGATGTGTGTGCGGTACAATTTCATCCTGAGAGCATTCTTACTCCAAAAGGAAAAGCTATCTTAGCCAATTGGTTGAAATTGTAGTTGTATTAGTTTCAAGTTGTTTATCTCAAAAATCTATTTTCTATTCCCTATTTTCTATTCTCTATTTTCTATTTTCTATTTTCTATTTTCTATTTTCTATTTTCTATTTTCTATTCTCTATTTTCTATTTTCAAAACAAAATTATCATTCAAATAAACCCTCTTAAATAATTGGTTAAAAACAAATTACACTTTCAGTATAGATTTTATCTATTTCACTTTTCAACCAAAACAACGACTTATAAACAAATACAAACAACCAAAAAACTAATTCCGTATATTTGATTGAATGTGAACAAATTACTAACTTAAACCTTTTCTATCATGGGACTTTTTGCCACAACTGATAAAAAAATCATCGCGGACCTTTGTAAAAAAAGTGAAGACATCAGCAAAGACATTTCGAATGAAATTGATGAATTATTGGATGAGTTAAAAACTGATTATGATGAGAACCGAAAAGTAGTCAAAGAGTTTAATGATTTTGTTCGCGAACTCAAATCCAAACTCGACCCTGAAGATGCTTCTAAGTTGATGGAATTTACCTCCAAATTATCGAAAGTAAAACGTTGTGCCAAAAAAGGCGTTGAAGCCATGCGTGAACTCTCGCGAGACCAACGAAAAGCTACTCGTGAAACACTTCGTGAATACCAAGAATATTTATACGTTTAACGCGTAAACACCAACTTATTTCCGCTACTCAAATTGGCATCAAAAGCATAACCTTCGTAGTTAAAACCTTTTAGGTCGTCAATGGTTTCGGCGTTGGTATCGATGATGTAGCGAACCATTAATCCTCTTGCTTTTTTGGCAAAAAAACTAATCATTTTGAGTTGTCCGTCTTTGTAATCTTTAAATTCAGGAGTTATTACTGGAACTTTCAATGTTTTAACATCCACTGCGCTGAAGTATTCGTTGCTAGCCAAATTGATGAAGAGTTCGCCTTTAGACAACTCATTATTTAAGGTTTTAGTGATAGTTTTCTTCCAGAACTCGTAGAGATTTTTGTTTTTGCCAACAGCAATTGAAGTTCCCATTTCAAGGCGATATGGCTGCATTAAATCAAGTGGTTGCAACAAACCATACAATCCTGATAAAATACGAAGTTTATCTTGTAAAAAGTCTAATTTGGCTTCAGGCATTGTATAAACATCCAAACCTGTGTACACATCGCCGTCAAAAGCATACACAGCTGGGCGCGCGTTCTCGGTGGTAAAAGGCGTATGCCAATCTTGATTGCGTTGCCAGTTGAGTTCGGCCAACTTGTCTGAAATATCCATCAATTGCGCCAAAGCTTTGGGTTTTTTCTTTTTTAATGTTTTTTGAATGGTTTCCGCTTGTTTTAAAAACTGTGGCTCAGTATACCTTTGCGTAGGCAATTCTTTTTCAAAATTCAACGATTTGGCTGGAGAAATTACAATTTTCATAATTTATTTTTAGTGTTTCAAAAATACGAAATGAATGTTTGGATTGCGAACCTAGTATTCAATTGTTTTGATAAAATTATTGACAAAACCTATTATAAAAAAATCCCGAGCAAAACTCAGGATTTTATATGTAAATCAATATTAAAATCTATTTTAAACCAGCCAAACTTTGCTCAATAGTGGCAATTTTGGCTAAAGCATCGGCTTCTTTTTTGCGTTCGTTAGCAATGACTTGCTCTGGAGCGCCAGCTACAAACTTTTCGTTGGATAATTTATTTTGAACTGATTTCAAAAACCCTTTGGTATAATTCAACTCTTCTGTAAGTTTAGTAATTTCAGCTTCTACATCAACGTTTCCGGTAATCGGAATAAAATATTCGTTGGATTTTACACGATAAGATAAAGCGCCATTTACTTTATCTGAAACATACTCCAAAGTAGAAATATTACCTAATTTGGTTATTATACTATCAAAATAAACCGAAGCCTTTTCAGTATTTACAACTTTAAGTTCAATAGTATCTTTAAACGGAATGTTTTTGTCTTTACGAATGGTTCTAATTCCAGAAATCACTTCTGTAGCAAAATCAAAATCAGTAATTAATTTTTCATCAAATGTGTTTGCTTTTGGCCATTCGCCAATAATTAAAGCCTGCTCTGGAGATCTATCTGTAATTCGTTGCCAAATCTCTTCCGTTAAAAAAGGCATGAATGGATGCAATAATTTCAGATTATTTTCTAACATTTCAATGGCTTTATCAAACGTAACTTTATCGATGGGTTGTTGGTAAGCCGGTTTAATCATTTCTAAGAACCACGAACAAAAATCATCCCAAACCAATTTGTAAATCGACATTAGCGCATCAGAAATTCTGTATTTATCAAAACTATCTTCTATCTCTAGTAGCGTTTTTTGCAATTTCGCTTCGTACCATTCAATAGCCACTTTTGACGATTCGGGTTGTGCAATAGCAGCCACTTCCCAACCTTTAATCAATTTGAAAGCATTCCATATTTTGGTACTGAATGATTTACCTTGGTTGCACA
The DNA here is from genome assembly GCA_964414655.1 of uncultured Flavobacterium sp. GTDB lineage: Bacteria > Bacteroidota > Bacteroidia > Flavobacteriales > Flavobacteriaceae > Flavobacterium. The sequence continues at coordinate 115,407 of CAYPXI010000010.1, forward strand.
ATTCTTCGTCGAACAAAATGTCATTTCCTGCAGAAGCGCTTAATAGCAATCCAACGCGCACACCATCGGCACCAAATCGTTCAATCAGTTCTAATGGCTCAGGTGAATTACCTAATGATTTCGACATTTTACGACCTTGTTTGTCACGAACCAAACCTGTTAAATATACGTTTGTAAATGGTTTTTCACCTGCATATTCATAACCTGCAATAATCATACGGGCTACCCAGAAGAATAAAATATCTGGACCAGTTACTAAATCATTCGTTGGATAGTAATATTTATAATCTTCGTTTTCTGGATTTAAGATTCCGCCAAAAACAGCCATTGGCCATAACCAAGATGAGAACCAAGTATCTAGAGCATCGGCGTCTTGGGTCAGATTGTCGCTTGTCAGTTGTTGGTTGCCGGTTTTTTGTTTGGCTAATTCAAGTGCTTTCTCTTGGGTTTCTGCTACTACGAAATCTTCTTTTCCATCGCCGTAATAGTAAGCCGGAATTTGTTGTCCCCACCACAATTGGCGCGAAATATTCCAATCGCGAATATTTTCCAACCAATGACGATACGTATTATTGAAACGAGAAGGATACAATTTTACTTCATCGGTTTCCAACACCGCTTTGATGGCTGGTTTAACCAACTCATCCATTTTTAAGAACCATTGATCTGACAAACGAGGTTCGATTACCGCTTTGGTTCTTTCGGAAGTTCCCACATTATTATTGTAATTTTCAGTCTTTGCTAAAGCACCAATTTGTTGAAGTTCAGCTTCAATTTCTTTACGAACAACGAATCGATCTTTTCCTTCGTAATGCAAACCAAACGAGTTTAAAGAGGCATCGTCGTTGAAAATATCGATGATTTCAAGGTTGTGTTTTTCACCCAACGTTTTATCGTTCATGTCGTGCGCTGGAGTTACTTTCAAGCAACCTGTTCCGAATTCTACATCAACATAATCATCTAAAATGATTGGTACTACTCGGTTGCAAATAGGAACGATGGCTTTTTTTCCTTTCAGATGTGAAAAACGTTCGTCATTTGGGTTGATACAAACAGCTGTGTCACCAAAAATGGTTTCTGGTCGCGTTGTTGCCACTGTTAAGAAATCTTCAGAACCTTCAATTTTATATCTTAAAAAATAAAGCTTTCCTTGACGCTCTTCAAAAATTACTTCTTCGTCGGAAAGAGTAGTTTTAGCTTCAGGATCCCAATTGACCATTCGGTAGCCGCGGTAAATTAATCCTTTGTTGTACAAATCAACAAACGAGTGAATTACAGAGGCAGACATATCGTCGTCCATGGTGAATTTGGTACGATTCCAATCGCAAGAGCAACCCAATTGTTTGAGCTGTTCGAGTATGGTTCCGCCGTATTTATTGGTCCAATCCCAAGCGTGTTTTAGGAATTCTTCTCGCGACAAATCATTTTTGTTGATGCCTTCACTTTTGAGTTTGGCTACCACTTTGGCTTCAGTGGCGATAGAAGCGTGATCAGTTCCTGGTACCCAACACGCATTGAACCCTTTTAAGCGTGCGCGACGAATTAATACATCTTGAATCGTATTGTTGAGCATGTGGCCCATGTGTAAGACTCCAGTGACATTTGGCGGTGGAATTACGATAGTATACGGCGTTCTATGGTCGGGTTTAGAAGAAAAATAGTCGTTTTTCATCCAGTAGTCGTACCATTTTTGTTCTACTTCTTTCGCGTTGAATTGTGCTGGAATCATATAATTTTAGATATCAGATTTTAGATTTTAGATTTATTTTAATAACAAAAGTACACAGCCATTATCTTCTAGCCCTGATTACTTCGTCAGTTCGCTACGCTCGTGTGGAGCAAACCGCCGTGCGGTGCGGATAGCAGGAACATGGATTGCTGACACAGACCAAGCCATTCGCTTGAGATTGCTTCGAAACTCGCAAAGCCAAAAAATGGTATGTTTTTTGTAATACCCACTGCAAAAGTAAGTAATAAGTACTTTTATAAAAAATTAAGAATTAAATTTTTGTGTATTAATTTAAAGTAGCTATTTTTACGCTAACCAAATTTAAAAGAAATGAAAAAAATTATACTTTTTGCCGCTATCATGATGAGTGCTGTTGGTTTTTCTCAAGCCAAAATTGAATTTAAAGCAAAAGACAACACTATTGATTACGGAACAGTTTCGAAAGAGAGTGACAGTGGAGTGCGTACTTTTGAATTTACGAATACTGGTGATGCACCATTGACGATTACCAATGTTCAATCAACTTGCGGATGTACTGTTCCAACAAAACCTACTGAACCGATTATGCCAGGTAAAACGGGTAAAATTGATGTGAAATACAATATGAATCCGGGTCCGATTAGAAAAACGATTACAGTAGAAAGTAATGCTACTAATTATGAAGGAGGTAGAATCGCTTTGAAAATAAAAGGAGAAGTTATTGTTCCAAAAGAAGAAAATCCATTGGAAAAAAAGAAAACGAGTCCGATGCAATAATAAACAAAGAAGCCCTGATAATTCGGGGCTTTTTTTTATAAGATACTTTTGAGTTCAAACTTAGTTTTGATGATTACGCCTTTTCGATCTATTTCTAGAGTAATGACTCTACCTTCTTCAGATCTAAGAATGTCTTTTATATCTTGTAGTGTATAAGTATGTGTATAATGATTATTGATTTTTAAAATCACGTCACCTTCTTTGAGTCCAGCCAAGTCTGCGGGTGAATCTTTGGTAATGCTTAAAATTGAATAGGTTGGTTTTAAAACAAATTCGTACTTCAAAGAGCGTTGAATTTTTGTACCATCAGATTCAAAGGATAGGCTTGAAGTTTCTTTGTTAGAAATATACTCTTCTTTTACCCACTGAAGTCCTTCGTGTTGCACATCCATTCCACTCATATTGAAGTTAAATGGTAAAATAAAATTATGGTTTTTGTCTAAATACAGCGTAGCATTTTTATAGTCATAGATGGCATTGAAACGCATCATTATTTCAGAACCTATGGAACCTATACGGTTATCAACCATTTTTAAGCCGTTGGTAGCTAAAGTATCAGGAAAAGAGATGAGTGGTTTTTTGAATTTGAATTGATTTATTTCAAACGATTCCAATCGTCCTCTTTTACCATAAATATTACCGCTAAAACCTTTTCCTAAGAAATCGTCATAATGAATTTTAGGTATGCTTATCAAAGGACTTTTATTTTTAAACAACCACAAAGCATCAGTATTTCCTGTGTCAATTAGCAACTTTGCATCCACGGGAGTATTAGTATCTAAAAATGTTACCTTGGTTTGAAGGTAAGGTTTTCCTTCTTCAATTGAGATAGGAATAGTTGAATATTGCTTTTTTATTTGCTTAGATACACTTGAAATATCATTGTAAACAATAATTTTGTTTTTTTTGTATTTAATTTCGATTGGGTTATTTTTAAAAAAATGCTGACCAATTATTCCGTTAATAGGAAAGCCAATTTGTGAAGAAATATTGATATCTTGGTCTAATACAATATAAATGACATGATTGTTATCGACAAAATCTTTAATAGCTACTTTATTATTTGAAGATTTTAATCCATCAAAAGGTTCATTATTTCCAAAACCAGCAAATTTAACTTTTTCAATATTTTCAAATTTCACTTGCTCTGTTTCATCCAAACTGAATAAAAGAGTTTCACTCACACCAGTATCCAAAAGAAAATTTAGTTTTGTTCCATTAATTTCAACTGGTAGAATGATTAAGTTGTTGACTATTTTGAATGGGATAGTAATTTTTTTCTTTTTACCATTAATTTCGAATCCATTTTGTGACCATGTAATTGAAAACAGGAAAAATAAAAAAAGTTGAATGGCTTTAGTAAACATCAGGTATTTTTTTATAAAATTATCAAAAAAAACTACACTTGAACGTATTTTAACAATTTATAAAACAAAATAAAAGTGTAATCAAAATAAAAATTGCAAATTTGCACTACTAATTTTTTTCATATGCCAAAAATTTCAAACAAAGGCAGTCAAATGCCAGAATCACCTATAAGAAAACTAGTCCCTTATGCTGAAAAAGCTAAGAAAAGAGGAATTAAAGTTTACCATTTGAACATCGGTCAACCCGATATTAAAACACCCGAAGTTGCTTTAAATGCAGTAAAAAACTTTGATGTAAAAGTATTGGAATACAGTCACTCTGCTGGTTTTGAAAGTTACAGAACAAAACTTTCAGCTTATTATAAAAATCACGGTTTACCAATAGACGTTGCTGATATTATCATTACTACCGGTGGATCTGAAGCTTTGCTTTTTGCTATGGGAAGCACAATGGATGCTGGTGATGAAATTATAATCCCAGAACCTTTTTATGCTAATTACAATGGTTTTTCCACAGCTTCTGGAGTGAATGTTGTTCCTGTTATATCAACTATAGATGATGGTTTTGCTTTACCTCCAATTGCTGCTTTTGAAAAATTAATTACTTCAAAAACAAAAGCAATTTTGATTTGTAACCCTGGCAACCCAACAGGTTATTTGTATTCTCAAGATGAAATATTACAATTGGCTGCATTAGTAAAAAAACACGATTTGTTTTTGATTGCAGATGAAGTTTACCGAGAATTTGTTTACGATGAAAATGACAAACACTTCTCTGTAATGAATGTTCCTGGATTAGAAGACTACGCGATTATGATTGATTCTGTTTCCAAAAGATACAGTATGTGTGGCGCACGAATTGGCTGTATTGTTTCAAAAAACAAAGACGTAATGGCTACTGCCATGAAATTTGCTCAAGCCCGTTTGAGTCCACCCACTTTTGCTCAAATTGCTAGTGAGGCTGCCTTAGACACGCCACAAAGTTATTTTAATGAGGTCATAGAAGAATACAAAGATCGTCGAGACATACTAATTGAAGAGTTGAACAAAATTGAAGGTGTAACTGTAGCAACACCTAAAGGAGCATTTTATTGTATTGCCAAATTACCTGTTGCTAATGCAGATGATTTTGCTCAATGGCTTTTAGAATCATATGATTTTAATGGTGAAACTGTCATGGTTGCACCTGCAGCTGGATTTTATTCATCTCCAAATGTAGGTTTAAATGAAGTAAGGATAGCCTATGTTCTTAAAAAAGAAGATTTAATTAAATCAGTTCAGATTTTGAATGAGGCTTTAAAAGTTTACAATTCAAAGTAAATATTACAACCTATATTTCTTTAAAAAAAAGCTTCCTTTAATTGGGAAGCTTTTTTTTATTATGTTGTCTTTTGTTTTATCGTTTTAATGAAAAGTGGGCTCTAAATTGTTTTACTGCATTTTG
>CAYPXI010000011.1:0-109549 GCA_964414655.1 uncultured Flavobacterium sp.
TATTGACAATCAACAACAGTACTTCGTCTACAACGACAATTACTGCTTGTGATACGTATACTTGGGCTGCTAATGGTCAAACGTATACTTCTTCTGGAACTTACACTCATGTAACTACAAACGGAGCTGGTTGTCCTGATACAGCTACTTTAGTATTAACAATCAACAACAGTACTTCGTCTACAACGACAATTACTGCTTGTGATACCTATACTTGGGCTGCTAATGGTCAAACATACACTACATCTGGTACTTACACTTTTGTAGGAACAAACGGAGCTGGTTGTCCTGATACGGCTACTTTAGTATTGACAATCAACAACAGTACTTCGTCTACAACGACAATTACTGCTTGTGATACCTATACTTGGGCTGCTAATGGTCAAACCTATACTACATCTGGAACTTACACTCATGTAACTACAAACGGAGCTGGTTGTCCTGATACTGCTACTTTAGTACTTACAATCAACAACAGTACTTCATCTACGTTGAACATTACGTCATCTACACCTTATACTTGGGCTGCTAATGGTCAAACATATGCTTCTTCTGGAACTTACACTTTTGTGAGTACTAATGCTGCTGGTTGTACATTTACACAAACGTTAAACTTAACTATTGCAACTGGACCAACAACAGTTATATCTCCAGCGCAATGTGGTATTACGTTTGCAACAATTAATACTCAAGTTATTGCTAACTTAGTTCCTGGTGCTCAAGCATACAGATGGGAAATTACTGATACAGTAACAAACCAAGTTCAGCTTCTTGACACGGTATTACGTACCATGTATTTGACTAATTTAAATAGTTATGCATTCAATAGAACTTACAGTATTAGAGTTGCTGTAAGAATTGCTGGTGTATGGCAAGCATTTGGAACATCTTGTAGTGTAACTACTCCAGTAGCTACTACTCAAGTTCAAACTTCTCAATGTGGAGATACGCTAGTATTAATGAGTGATGCTGTTTATGCTGACAATGTTGCGTATGCATCAGGTTACAGATTCAGAATTACTAATTTGGTAACATCAGCACAAGTTATAGCTGATAGACCTAATCGTGCAGTTGTTTTAACTGCTGTTTCAGGCTTCACACCAGAATTTAATACTACTTACTCTATTGAAGTAGCTGTTAAAAATACTGATGGAACTTATATGCCGTATGGTGCAGCTTGTAATGTTACAACTCCTGCTTTCCCAACGAGCCAATTGCAAGCATCTCAATGTGATGTTACAATTTCAAATATGAATACAACAGTTTATGCTGATTCATATTCAGGAGCTTCAACTTACCGCTTCAAATTCACAAGTGGATCATATACTTATACATTTGATCGTCCAACACGTTCTTTTGTATTAAGCAGTGTTCCAGGTGTTGTTGCAGGTAATGTTTATTCAGTTCAAGTTTCTTTAGAAATTAATGGAGTTTTTGGTCCTTACGGAAAAGTTTGTACCATTACTATTCCAGGTGCTGGAAGAACAAATTCAAATGTTGAATTCCAAGCTTTGGCTTATCCTAATCCTTATGCAGAAAACTTTATGTTAGATGTTAAAACAGTAACAGAAGAAGTGGTTCAAGTAAGAGTTTACGATATGTTAGGTAAGCAAGTTGAAGACAGAAAAATTGATGTTGATTCTATCTCTAATGTAGAGTTTGGATCAAGATACCCATCAGGAGTTTACAATGTAATTGTATCTCAAGGTGATTCTGTAAAAACTCTAAGAGTAATTAAAAGATAATCAATAAGATATCTCAATGCTTGATTAAAGCCCTTCTCGTTTGAGAAGGGCTTTTTTATTAACACAAAGCCTGATTTGTTAATAAAAAAATAACACCAATTAACCAAGTCAACATTTTATATGAAGTATATTTGCATGCGTTATAGATTGTTAAACAAAAAAGTCAAAATGTAATGAAAAAAATTATTTTATTACTGCTGGTGTTCTTTACTACATCATGCATTTATTCTCAAAATCTGCTTAATGAAGATTTTAATTATCCCACAGGAGCGTTATTGACATCCAATGGATGGACAGCACATTCTGTAGGAGGGACGCAACCAATTGATGTGACAACTGGCTTATCTTTTTCAGGCTATATTGCATCTGGTATTGGTGGGGCAGCTAATGTTGATAACAATGGGGAAGATATAAATAGAACCTTTGCTTCTCAAACTTCAGGAGTGATTTATAGTTCTTTTATTGTCCAAACTCAGTCTACTAATAGTGCGGGTTATTTTTTTCATTTAGGGCAAGCGGCTATTGGATCAACTTTTTTTACAAGAGTTTATGTAAATGGTACTGGAACAGGTATAGGACTTAGCGGTTCGACGGCACCAGCTTCATATACAGCTATTTCAGTTAACACACCAACTTTAGTGGTTGTAAAATATGATATTGCAAGTAAAGTGTCAAGCTTATATGTTTTAAACAGTTTTTCAAGTACTGAACCCGGAGTTCCAAATGCAACTTTTACTGAAACAGGTACAATAGCAAATGTTGGTTCTGTGGCATTAAGACAATACAGTGCGTCACAAAGAGTAATCGTAGATGGGATTAGAGTAGGAAAAACATGGGGTGACGCAGTAACATCTGGTATTTCTATTAACACAACAGGTACGCTTTCTAGCTTGACAACTACTTATGGGACAGTTTCGTCAACTACTTCGTTTGATGTATCAGGTTCTAATTTAACCGCTGGAATTACAATAACACCACCAGTAGGTTTTGAAGTTTCAACATTTTCAGATTTTTCTAGTAACGTTGGTAATAATAGCTCGCCAATTGTTGTTGGTACTGGAGGTACAATTCCTACAACTACTATTTACGTTAGATTAATGTTGACAAATGCTGGAAATTACAGCGGAAATATTGTGTTAACAAGCTCAGGAGCACCAACAGTAAATGTACCTACAAATGCAACTAATACGGTAAATCTAAAAGAATTAACCATTACAGGGTTAACAGCAGATAATAAAACATTCGATAACAATACAACAGCAACATTAAGCGGAACTCCAAGTTTGATTGGAATTGTGGTTGGAGATGAGTTAAATGTAACTTTGTCAGGCTCATATGTTGCCAATTTTAATGATGCAACAGTTGGAACAGGTAAACCAGTAACTGTTTCAGGATATACTTTATCAGGTTCGGCAGCTTTAAATTATACTTTGACTCAACCAACAGGCTTAACAGCAGACATTTTACCATCAGGATTACTTGATCAAACAATAACATTTGGTGCATTATCGCCAGTTACCTATGGTGATGCTAATTTTAATTTAACAGCTACTTCAGATTCAGGTTTAGTTGTTACTTATACAAGTTCAGATACTAATGTAGCAACTGTTTTAGGTAATGTTGTGACAATTGTTGGCGCAGGATCAACAACCATTACAGCATTTCAAGCAGGTAATTCAAGCTACAATCCTGCGACTCCAGTGGCACAAACTTTATTTGTAAATACAAAAGAACTAACAGTGTTTGGAGCAATCGCAAATGATAAAGAATACGACGCAGATACCACAGCTACAATAACTGGAGGAACTTTAGTAGGAGTGATTAATTCAGATGATGTAACTTTTACTGGATCAGGAAATTTTGATGATGCTAATGTTGGAACTGATAAAAATGTAACCGTTTCATTTGCTTTAGCAGGATTAGATGCAGGTAACTATTCTGTATTAGGTACAAGTTTAACAGCCGATATTACACCTAAGGAAATTACTATAACTGGTATTTCTATAGATAATAAAGAATATGATACTACAAACGCAGCCACTATTTCTGGAACAGCAAATCTATCAGGAGTTTTATTTGCTGATTTCTCAAATGTAACATTAGGAGGAACGCCTTTAGCAGTATTTAATGATGCAAGTGTTGCAAACAACAAGCCAGTTACTGTTTCGGGATACACTATTTCAGGTTCTGCTACTGGAAATTATACTTTAGCGCAACCAACAGGATTAACCGCCAATATTACATTAAGATCATTAACAATTGTTGGATTAACTGCTGATAATAAAATATATGATCAAACAACAAATGCTACTGTATCAGGAACGGCTTCATTAGCAGGAATTCTACCAGGTGATGAGTCAAATATAGCTTTATCTGGTTCGCCAACTGCAACTTTTGATACTGCTACTGTTGGAACTAACAAAACAGTTACAATAACAGGTTATTCAGTTACAGGTTCTGCTCTAGGAAATTATGTAATTGTTCCACTAGTTTTAACAGCTTCAATAACTAAAAAAGACGTCACAATTGTAGGAGCATCAGTAAGTGATAAATTATACGACGGAACTACAACAGCTACTTTATCTGGAACTCTTAACGGAGTTATTACTCCAGATGATGTGGTTTTAAATTTATCTGCAAACTTTAACAATGCTAACGTTGGTTCAAATAAACCAGTAACATCAAACAGTACTTTGTCTGGTTTAGATCAAGCCAATTATAATTTGGTGCAACCAACAGGTTTAACTGCCAATATTACGGCATCTCCTTGTACTGCAACTTCTGGAGTTGTTACTTGGAATTTTGCTACAGCGGCTCCATCTAGTAATACTACAACTGGAATTACAGTTTCAAATCTTTCTCAAGGAAATAATAACGGTTTAACTACTTTAATAACATCAACTAGTGCTTCAAATTATGTTGGAGCTTCTGGAACGTTCAACGCTGGTGCGGCTGTTTTTGTTGCTCCACTAAACACAGCTAGTTCAACTTATTTTGAATTTACTGTAACTCCTCAAGCAGGTTATGATGTGTCGTTAACAGGATTGTCTTTTGGTTCAAGAAGCACAAATACAGGTCCACAAGCTTATACATTACTTTCAAGTGTTGATGGTTATACAAATCCAGTAGCTACTGGAACATTTGTAAACAACAGTGTTTGGGTATTACACAATCCAACATTGTTAACTAATCCAACTTCAAATGCTCCAATTGTATTTAGATTGTACGGACACAGTGGGGCTGGAATTCCTGGTTTAGGTTCAGCTAACTGGAGAATTGACGATTTAAAATTGACTTTATCTGTAACAGCTGGTTTAGTTTTATCAAGCCCAGCTACAACCACAGCTTGTACAAACGAATTGTTTGAGTACACTCCAACTTCAGTACATCCAGGAGCAACATATACTTGGACAAGAGCAGCAGTCTCAGGAATTAGTAATTCTGCTGTGACAACTCCACAAAGTTCAAGTGTTAGCGAAACCTTGGTAAACACAACTAATGCTCCAATTGATGTAGTTTACGAATTTACAGTTACAACTGCCACTTGTTTTGCAATTCAAAATGTAACAGTTACAGTAAATGTTCCAACAACTTGGTATGAAGATTTTGATGGTGATGGTTTTGGAAACGCTTCAGTTTCTCAAATGGCTTGTTCGCAACCTGTCGGTTATGTTTCGGATAGTACAGATTGTAATGATAACGCCTACAGTTTGACCAATTCTTGTAATTCAATTGTAAATGTGAAATTGTTTATCGAAGGATATTACGATGCGGCAGGAGCAATGAAACCTGTAAAATTCAATCAAGATGGTGTGTCGCCTACAACAGATGTGGCTGATGTAACAGTAGAATTATACGATAGTACTACTTTGGCTTTGGTTGATACAACTACAGCAGTATTAAAAACAGATGGAACTGCAGTTTGTACTTTTACAACTTCACCAAGTGGGTCATTCTACTTGTCTGTTAAAGGAAGTAATTTTATTCAAACTTGGTCGGCGGCTCCAGTTACAGTTGGTTCAACTCCATTAGATTATGATTTTTCAGATGCTGCTACAAAAGCTTATGGTGACAATATGGTATTAGTAGAAGGTGTTTATGCTTTCTTCTCAGGAGAATTAAATGGTGATGGTAATATTGATAACGCTGATTTCTCTTTGTGGGAAACAGATGCAAATGAATTCGCTTTTGGTAATTTTATTACAGATTTAAATGGCGATGGAAATGTTGACAACGCCGATTTCTCTATTTGGGAAGCCAATGCAAATAATTTCGTTTTCTCATTTACCCCAACACCTTAATAAAAATTTCCTTTTAAATATTAAAAAGCTGTCTATAAGAAATTTAGACAGCTTTTTTTATTCTATTCTGTTTATTTTGATAAATTTGTAAGATAAATAGTGTTTATAAATTAATTGTATTCTGACTAAATTTTATGAAAAAGATCCTACTACTTATTTCGTTTTTTATTTTTAGTAATTTTTGTAAAGGACAGCTTATTATTTCTCAAGTATATGAAGGCGTTGGTAATAACAATTGGATTGAAATTACCAATACGGGTTTGAATGATATCGATTTGAGTTTTCCTATACAATACAAAGTTGGGATTTGGCAACAAATTGGTTCTACTGGGAACGGAATGATTATTGGATCTCCAACAAATTATATCAATCTGTCAGGTGTTTTAACTAGAGGGCAAAAATATTTAATTAAAAATACCAATGCAGCAACTAATGTGCCACATGCTGTAATGCCAACAGCAAATGATGCTAACACTACAGTGGCTTCTTTTGATGGAAATGATGCATTAGCCATTTTTACCGATAGTAGCACAATTGTGGACTCTTTTGGGGTAGGAATAAATTACAGCCAATTGTCTTATACCAGAAATTGGGGAGTTGTAGCTTCAAAAGCTGTTTTTACATCAAGTCAATGGACAGCAGAAGCTTTGTCTACTATAAGTGGTTATTCAGTTTATTATGTTGGATACATTGGTACACACAAATTTTCAGGCTCATTTATCACGCTTTCAAATGGCTTACCATCTGTTACTAAAGAATACGGAAGCGCTTCAACAGTTGGGTCTTTTACCGTTTCTAGAATCGCATCATTCTATTCTTTGCCAATAGATCTTGGTCCAACACCGCCACCGCCTCCCGGAATTACACCACCAACTTATTTAATTCCTCCAGTAGATTTTGAACTTTCATTAAGTAGCGATTTCACTACTGCAATAGGAACCAGTACAAGTCCATTGCTAATTGATAGTGGAAATAGTCAGTTCACAAAAACAGTTTATTTTAGATTAGGAGGCAATGCTACAGTTGGAAATAAATCGGGGTTGGTATTGTTAACATTTAATATTCCTACTTCAAGTAGCAGTGACTTTTATTTTCCTACAAATCCGATTAATCCAGTCACGGCAAAACCAATTGCAATTTCTGGCATCACTGCAAATGATAAAGTGTATGATGGAAATACAGCAACAACTTTGTCAGGAACTCCAGTTTTAGAAGGCGTTTTGACAAATGATATTGCAAATGTAATTTTGTCGGATTCGCCAACTGCTAATTTTAATGATGCTCTTGCAGGTACAAACAAGCCGGTAACTGTTTCAGGTTACTCACTTTCGGGCTCAGCAGCTTTCAATTATGCATTACAACAACCTACGGGTTTAACAGCATCCATTTTACCCTCAGGATTATTAAGTCAAACCATAAGTTTTACTACTCTTCCAACAAACTTAGTTTATGGCGATAGTAGTTTCAATTTGCTAGCAACAGCTAGTACTGGGCTTCCAGTTGTTTTTACGAGTTCAAATCCAAACATTATCTCTATTTCGGGTTCAACAGCAACGATAGTTGGAGCAGGAGAGGTTACAATTACAGCATCTCAACAAGGAAATGCAGAATACGAAGCAGCTATTGATGTCAATCAAACACTAACTGTTTTGCCTAAAACTCTATCTGTTTCAGGATTATCGGTAAACGATAAAGTCTACGATGGAACAACTGTTGCCAATGTTTCAGGCGGAACTTTAAACGGAATCATCAATTCAGACGATGTGAGTTTTACAACTACTGCTAGTTTTTCTGATGCTAATGCCGCTACCAATAAACCAGTTTCAGTAAATTATAGTTTGAATGGACAACATGCCTCTAATTATTGGTTACAAAGTAACACTATGACAGCTTCAATTACTCCAAAGGAGGTTTCAATTATTGGTATTTCAATAGATAATAAACCCTACGATGGTACTAATATTGCTACAATTTCTGGTATTGCAAATTTGAGTGAATTGATAACCAATGATTTGTTCACTGTAACTATTACAGGAAATCCAACAGCAACATTTAATAATCCTAGTTTAGGAATGAATAAACCAATAACTGTGGTAGGGTATGAGCTTCAAGGCACGCAAGCAGGTAATTATTCTCTTTTACAACCTTCAACTTTAACAGCTAATATCGTTGCTAAAACCATAACTATTTCAGGATTAACAATTAATGATAAAGTATATAATCGCTCTTTAACAGCCACAATTTCTGGAACACCCATTTTGAACGGAATTATAGCTTCCGAAGTATCCTCAGTTGGATTAACGGGAACACTAGTAGCCACTTTCGATACCTTTAATGTTGGTACAAATAAGACGGTTACTATTACTGGAGGAGTACTTTCAGGAGTTGCCTCGGGAAATTATACCATTGCTCCTTTGACATCAACGGCATCTATAACTAAGAAGCCTTTAACTATTGCTAATGCGATTGCAAATGATAAAGCCTATGATGGAAATACAACTGCATCTATAACAGGTGTTTTAGAGGGTGTAATTGCTCCCGATGTTGTCAATTTAAATTTAACGGGAACGTATAACGATGCTGCTATCGGAACAAACAAACCAGTAACTTCTACTTCAACAATAGCTGGAACAAATGCATCCAATTATATTTTGGTTCAGCCCACAGGTTTGAATTCGTCAATTTTTGATAATCCATGCGCCATTAGTTCGGGATATGTCAGTTGGAATGGAACTTCGGTAGCCAAATCCAATGCAACTTTTTTTGGTGCTGTAATCTCTGATCTCAGCAGAGGTAATAATAACGGAAATACAGCATTAATTGCTACAGCCAATCCATCTAATTATGCTGGAGCCAGCGGTACAAGTAATTTTAATGCAGCATCTTTTGTTGGAGCATTAAATACACAAACATCAACGTATTTTCAATTTACAATTACACCAAATAACGCAATTTCTATTGCATTAACAGGAATTGATTTTGGCTCAAGAAGCAATACCAATGGACCAAAGGCTTTTTCAATTCGGTCAAGTGTTGATAATTATGCAACTTCAATTGCTAGCGGAACACTTACGGCCAACTCTACTTGGGTTATGAATTCGATGACTATAACACCAATCGCAACTAATTCAGTAGTTACATACAGAATATATGGCTACAACGGAACAGGAAGTAATTCAGTTGTAACCAATTGGAGAATTGATGATTTAAAAGTGTATTTAACGCCAACAAGTAGTTCGGCCTTATCAAGTGTTACTGCTCTTTCTATATGCTCCAATTCAACTTTTGATTACGTGGCAACAACGCCTTATATCAATGCATCCATTTCATGGACAAGAGCTGCAGTAGATGGAATTAGTAACGCAGCAATAACCACTAATCAAACGGCCAATCCAAGTGAAATTTTAGTTAATACAACCAACGTGCCAATTGATGTAATGTATCACTTCATGGTAAATTCGGGTTCTTGTTCACTAAGTCAAAATGTAGTAGTTACTGTAAATCCATTGCAAACATGGTATTATGATGGCGATGGCGATGGTTTTGGGAATACTTTAGTTTCTCAGATTTCGTGTAGTCAGCCAGCCAATTATGTTTCGGATGGAACGGATTGCGATGATTCAATTTATAGTTTAACCAACAATTGCAATACACTACTAAATTTGAAATTATTTGTTCAAGGCTATTACACAGGGCAAAACCAAATGAATTCTTTAAGAACCAATCCTAATAATGCCAATCAAACTTACGTTGATGATGTAACTGTTGAATTAAGAGATACTGTTACGCTCGAATTAATCGATACCAAAGTAACTCCATTATACCCAGATGGTTCTGCTCAATGTGCGTTTTCTTCGGCTTTGAATGGTGTTTATTATATTTCTGTAAAAGGGAGTAATTCAGTTAAAACGTGGTCGGCAACGCCAATTGCATTTGGAACGGCAACTGTTGATTATGACTTTTCAAATGCAGTCAACAAAGCTTTTGGCGATAATATGATCGAAGTAAGTTCGGGTGTTTGGGCCTTAATTTCGGGCGATATTAATAGTGATGGCAATGTAGATAATGCCGATTTCTCTTCTTGGGAAACCGATGCGAATGAATTTGCCTTTGGAGTTTATGTTACTGATTTGAATGGCGATGGCAACGTAGATAATGCTGATTTCTCAATTTGGGAAGCCAATGCTAATAACTTTGTGTTTTCCATTTCGCCAACACCATAATTTAAAAACAATTTTATATGAGAAAAACTAAATTCATATGGCTCGTAATTGTATTTTTTTTATCGATGAATAACTTTGTGTTTTCTCAAAATTGCCCAGGAAATCAAGTGACAATTTCACTTCAAAATTTTGTCATTCCTGTTGGTAATAATGCAATTGAGTTTGATGTTTATGTAAAAAACACAGGTACATCGATACTTAAATTAGGAAGTTTTGCAGGAAATATTATTTACAATACTAATTTTTTACCAGCAGGAGCAACAGGTTCTTTTACTGTAATAACACAACCAGCAGCAACGGGTAACTTTCCTAATTTTAACACTTTAACACTAAATCATTCTGCGTTGTTAAGGTATTTGAGATGGAGTCAAGTAAATGTGACAGAGACACTTGCTGTTAATTTGCCACCTAATGTTGATATGAAGTTCGCCCGTTTTAGATTCACTAGTTCAATTCCTTTTTTACCAAATACGTTGCTCTCACTTAATTTTGTGAGTAATCTAACATCTGCCTTCACTAGTTTAAATGTTTATTGTAATACCAATCCAATACATACTTTCATTAGACTTTCATTGGGTAATTTAGTCCAAATTCCCGCACAACTTTATATTTGTAATTTTGATGTTTCAGCAACAACACTTGGCTTGAGGTTATTTGTTGAAGGTTATATCAATGGAGAAAGCCAAATGATTTCAGGAAAGTCAAACCAAGGCGTTTCGTATGTGGATGATATAACTGTAGATTTGAAAGACGTTACAACTTTGCAAACAGTAGCAAGCGCTTCGTCAAAATTATTTTCAGATGGATTTGCTACATTTTACTTTCCGCCTACAGTAAACGGAAACTACTATCTTGCCGTCAAAGGTTCAAACTCGATTCAAACTTTTTCTTCATCAGTTGTTACGGTAACGCCTAATGCTCCATTACTATATGATTTTACAACTAACGCAACCAAAGCATTTGGTTCGAATATGAAACAAATGAGTTCAGGTGTTTGGGCATTTATTTCTGGTGATAATAATAACGATGGCAATATTGATAACGCTGATTATTCAGTTTGGGAATCCGATGCTAACGAATTTGCATCTGGAACTTATTTGACAGATTTAAACGGAGACGGAAATGTAGACAATGCAGATTACTCAATTTGGGAAGCCAATTCGAATGATTTTGTATCTTTAATTTCGCCAACTCCTTAACAATTAAAAAGTTAAAATGATGAAAAAAATGAATTTCAAACTAATTATAGCTACTGCTTTTACTGTTCTAATAAGCAGTTTTGGTTTCGCTCAAGCTTGTGCAGGAAACCAAGTAAAAGTAACCATGGAAAACCTTGTAGTTACAGCAAATGCTGTTGAATATGATGTTTATATCGAAAATACCGGAACAACAACAATGAAGTTGGCTGCTATGCAAGGAAGTATTATTTACGATCAAAATTTATTGCCAACTGGAGCCACGGGAACATTAACAGTTTTAACACAACCCAGTCAAACGCCTGGTTTTGCTACATTAATGAACTTCTCTCAAACACAGCATAATCTACCAACACGTCAGTTGCGTTGGGCGCATACACCAGTTCCTCTTTCATCAGGTAATACCGTTAACTTGCCTTCGAACACTCCAATGTTTTTTGCTCGTTACCGATTTGAAAGTTCAATTCCTTGGTCAATTGGTTCGTATACTTTGAGTTTTTGGGATACTGTTGCCAATGGTTATACTGTTACTCTGGCTACTGTTTATTGCAATGGAAATACGAATTCAACACCAGTTTCTGCAGCTACAGGCGATGTTGTAATGGTGAATAGAACTTTTAATGTTACCGAACAAACACTTAATACTAATGAAATTGCTAGAAATAATGCTGTTCTTAAAATAAGCCCAAATCCGTTTAATGATTATTTTAACTTATCATTGCAATCAAAGTCAAATGAAATTGTTACTATAAAAGTGTATGATTTAACGGGAAAACTTATTGAAAGTAAAACCATAAATCCAATAGATGTTACTCGATGCGAAATGGGGAGTAAATATGCTTCTGGAGTGTACAATGTTGTTGTAAGCCAAGGCGAAATAGAAGAAAATCATAAAATGATTAAACGATAAATCACTCTTAAATACTAAAAAACCTCACTAAAAAGTGAGGTTTTTTTATTTTTCAAACTTAATTAAGTTGTTTTCTTCTGCTTTTATAAATGTAAAATGCAAATGCCATTCCAACTAAAGCTAAATAAATCAATTTAGAGTTAATTGGTGCGGCTGGTGGATCATTGCCTTCCAATCCGCCGTTATCATCATCATCTCCCTGAGCAAAAACGCTGAAATCATGTAAAAAGAAAAAAGCAACTAAAGCTATGTTAAATATTTTCTTCATTAAAATCGGTTTTAAAAACATGCAAATATAATTTAATTTTTTTAATAGCCTTGTTAAAACGCTAATATTAATAGGAATGTAGAAATTATTTTACGAAATCGAAATAGTATAACTTATTCAAATTCAGAGGTAAAAAACAGTTTTACAGTCGGGTATTTTGATTGAGTCATTTGAATTGTAAAGTCAGAATCAGCCAAAAAAACCAACTGATTGTATTTGTCATGAGCCAAAAATTTCTGCTTCACACGTTTGAACTCCTTAAATTCTTCGCTTTTATGGTCTTCTGGTTTTACCCAACAAGCCTTATGAACAGGGAAGTTTTCGTAGGTACATTTGGCTCCGTATTCGTGTTCCAATCGGTATTGAATTACTTCGTATTGCAGTGCTCCAACGGTTCCAATTACTTTTCGATTGTTCATTTCTAAAGTAAATAACTGCGCTACACCTTCGTCCATTAATTGGTCAACGCCTTTTTCAAGTTGCTTGGCCTTCAACGGATCAGCATTATTAATGTATCTAAAATGTTCAGGAGAAAAACTCGGAATTCCTTTGAAACTCATCATTTCTCCTTCGGTCAACGAATCGCCAATTTTAAAATTCCCAGTATCGTGCAAACCCACAATATCGCCTGGATACGAAATGTCTACAATTTCCTTTTTCTCGGCAAAAAAAGCATTCGGACTCGAAAATTTCATGCTTTTGTTCAAACGAACATGAGTATACGGTTTGTTGCGCTCAAAAGTGCCTGATACAATTTTCACAAACGCCAAACGATCACGGTGTTTTGGATCCATGTTGGCATGAATTTTAAATACAAAACCGCTCATTTTTTCTTCTTCAGGATGTACCAAACGGGTTTCTGATTCCTTTGGTTTTGGCGTTGGTGCTATTTCAATAAAGCAATCAAGTAGTTCACGTACACCAAAATTATTCAAAGCCGAACCAAAAAATACTGGTTGTAAATTTCCAGCTAAATACGCTTCGCGATCAAATTTTGGATATACTTCGTCAATCAATTCAAGCTCTTCTCTAAGCTTATTGGCAGGTTTGTCACCAACAATTTTCTCTAATTCAGAACTGTTAATGTCAGAAATTGCGATAGTATCTTCAATGTTTTTCTTGCTATCGCCACTGAACAAATTGATGTTCTTTTCCCACATATTGTAAATTCCTTGAAAGTCATAGCCCATTCCAATTGGGAAACTTAAAGGAGTCACCGTAAGTTCTAATTTTTTCTCAACTTCGTCCATCAAGTCAAAGGCATCTTTTCCTTCGCGATCCAATTTGTTGATGAAAACAATAATTGGAATTTTACGCATTCTACAAACAGCTACTAGTTTTTCAGTTTGCTCCTCGACACCTTTAGCAACGTCAATAACCACAATTACGCTATCTACAGCAGTTAATGTTCTGAAAGTATCTTCAGCAAAATCCTTGTGACCAGGAGTGTCTAAAATGTTGATTTTTTTATCCTTATAATTGAAAGCCAAAACCGATGTTGCTACCGAGATTCCTCTCTGACGCTCAATTTCCATAAAGTCACTCGTGGCTCCTTTTTTGATTTTATTGTTCTTTACCGCTCCAGCTTCTTGAATGGCACCTCCAAAAAGCAGCAATTTTTCAGTCAAAGTTGTTTTTCCTGCATCGGGATGCGAAATGATTCCGAATGTTCTTCTGCGTTGTATTTCTTTTAAAAAACTCATATTTTGTAAAATGGTCTGCAAAAGTACTATTTATTAGTCAAATATTGTTCAAGGCCTTTTAAAAATCATGTTAATAAAATTTTGTTAATAGTATTTCATATGCTTGTATACTATCGGCTAATTGTTACTTTTGTTGATTGGAATTTAATATAATAGAATAAGTATTATGAAAAACATGTTTTTAGGGTTTTTGCTTTTGGCAGCCACAATTGTATCAGCTCAAAATAAACCAAAAGAAGTTTTATTTACCATTGATGACAAACCTTATTACACAGACGAATTTGAACGAGTTTACAAGAAAAACTTAGACTTAGTAAAAGACGAATCACAAAAAGACCTCAATCAATATTTAGAATTATTTGTTGGTTATAAGTTAAAAGTAAACAAAGCCAATAAGTTAGGTTTACAAAACAACGACAAATACAAAAATGAACTAAAAAGTTACCGTACTCAACTGTCTAAAAACTATACTTCCGATTCTAAAGTAACCGCAGAGCTAGTAAATGAGGGTTACGAGAGAATGAAAAAAGAAATCAAAGCGTCTCACATTTTGATTATGGCTGATGAAAATGCTTCGCCAGAAGATACGCTCAAAGCCTACAACAAGATAGTAGATATTCGCAAACGCATCACTAATGGTGAAGATTTTGAAAAATTAGCGCTGGAATTATCTGAAGATCCATCTGCCAAAGAAAACAAAGGAAATTTAGGTTATTTTACAAGTTTCAGAATGGTGTATGCGTTTGAAAACGCGGCTTACAACACCAAAAAAGGCGAAGTATCTAAACCAATCAGAACACGTTTTGGTTATCATTTGGTAAAAGTAACTGATATTCGAGACAATAGAGGAGAAGTAGCAGTTTCGCACATCATGGTGATGAATGCCAAAGAAGGTGAAGATCAATCAAAGCCCGAAAATACCATCCGAGATATTTATAAAAAATTACAGCAAGGTGAAAAGTTTGAAGAATTAGCCAAACAATTTTCTGAAGATAAATCGTCCTCTACAAAAGGAGGTGTTTTAAACCGTTTTGGTTCCGGACAATTGAGTTCGGAAATTTTCGAAAATATGGCTTTTTCATTGTCAAAAGAAAATCCAATTTCAGAACCATTCAAGTCAGAATATGGTTGGCATATTGTAAAATTCAACGATCGATTTCCTTTAAAATCTTTGGATGAATCGAGAAAAGAGTTAGAAAATAAAATCAGTAGAGATGATCGTTCTCGCATTATCACCAATACGTTAACTGAAAAATTACGAAAAAAATACACTGTTAAAAGAAACGAAAAAGTTTACGCCGCAATCGCAAAGATGGTAACTCCTGATTTTTATGAAAGTAAATGGGAATTCACTGAAAACGACAACACAAAAGCTGTTTTAGTTGCTTTAGATAAAAAAAATATCACTGGAAAAACATTTTTGGATTATGTAAAAGCACAACAAAAATCAGGCTTTAGTCTGAAACCAATCAATAAGTTAGTGGATATGTTGTACGGCAAATTTATCGATGAAAATCTGAATTCTTACTACAACGATAACCTTGAAACTGAATTTCCTGAATTTTCTTATGTTATGGATGAATACCGTGACGGATTATTGTTGTTTGATTTAATGGAAAAAGAAATCTGGGATCGCTCTAAAACAGATACGCTTGGATTAAAAGCCTTCTATGAAACCCAAAAAGACAAACACAAATGGAAAACGCGTTTGAATTTGATTGTAGCCTCTTCAACCAATAAAGATATGGTGAAAAAAGCACAAGAAATGCTTAAAAAAGGGAAAAGTATTCAAGAGATTAAAGACAAGTTGAATACCAATGATGTTGTTAACATCATGCTAACTGAAAACACGCTTGAAGTAGGTGATAGCAACATTCCAGCCGAGACCAAAGCAGAAGTAGGTATTTCAGAAATTTCACAAAAAGGCGATTACTTTTATGCGTCAAAAGTGTTAAAGGTAATTCCAGAAGGCTATAAAACCTTTGATGAGTGTAAAGGGAAAATGGTCAATGATTACCAGCAATACCTTGAGCAAAACTGGGTAAGCGAATTGAAAAAAGAATTTAAAGTGACAGTAAATCAACCCGTTTTTGAAAAACTAAAAACCACAATAAAATAGTAATATTACAATGATTAATACCAAAAAAATGATAGGAAATACCAAAAGTGCCATTACTATTTTATTCCTTCTTGTGTCGACAATAGTAGCTTCAGCTCAAGAGATTATTGTGGATACCGTAAAAGCCAAAAAACCAACTTTTGATAGTTCAAAACGTCAAAAAATCGACGGAATTGTAGCTACAGTTGGAGATTATATCGTTCTTGATTCAGATATCGATAAGGCTTTTTTAGAAATTCAAAGCCAAGGTGAATCGGTGAAAGGAATCACACGTTGCCAAATGTTAGGCAAACTAATGGAAGATAAATTGTACGCTCACCAAGCCATACAAGACTCTGTGATTGTTAGCGATGAAGAAGTCAAAGAAAAAATGAACCAACAGTTGGACTATATGTTAGAGCAATTGGGAAGTATGGACAATGTGTTGAAATATTTCAAAAAATCAAGCGAAGAGGATTTTAGAACTGATTTTTTTGAAATACTAAAACAACAACGTTTGTCAAGCGAAATGCAACAAAAAATAATCGGCGAGATCGAAATTACTCCGGAAGAAACACGAAATTTCTTCAAGAAGATTCCAGAAAATGAACTGCCTTTTTTTGGAGCTGAACTCGAAATTGCCCAAATTGTTATCAAACCCAAAATTGCTGAAGAAGAAAAACAGCGCGTCATCAACAAACTAAAAGAAATTAAAAAAGAAGTCCAAGAAGGAGCAAGTTTTAAAACTAGAGCTGTAATCTATACCGATGATAGAGCTTCGTCTGCAACAGGAGGTTTCTATAAGATCAATAAGAAAACACCTTTTGTAAAAGAGTTTAAAGAAGTAGCTTACTCTTTGCAAGAAGGCGAAATTTCGGAACCATTCGAAACCATGTTTGGTTACCATATTATTTACCTTGAAAAAATTAGAGGCCAAGAACTTGAATTGCGTCACATTTTAATGATGCCAAAAGTGTCTCCAGAAGTATTAAAAGAAGCAAAAGAAAAAGCAGAATTAATTCGAAGCCGTATCATAGCCAAAGAAATAACTTTTGCCGAAGCTGCTCGTCAATTTTCTGACGAAAAAGAAACGCGTGCCAATGGAGGAACGTTAATCAATCCTGCTACTCAAGACACACGATTTGAATTGACCAAAATGGATCCTGAATTGTACGGACAAGTTTCGAATTTAAAAGACAATGAAGTGTCAATTCCGTTATTGCAAGATGATGCAAAAGAAGGGAAATCGTACAAATTAGTAACGGTGACCAACCGTATCAACGAACACGCTGCTGATTACAGTAAAGATTACACAAAAATTAGAGAATTGGCTTTGAAAGAAAAGCAAATCAATGCCATTGCTAAATGGACAGATGAAAAAATCAAGGAAACCTACATTCGAATCAATGCGGATTATAAAGATTGTGAGTTTACCAACAACTGGTTAAAAAAGTAATTCAAAATAGATAAACCGAATACCATGTCAGACGTAGAAGCAGTAAAAAAACTTGTTCAGAAAAGAGAAGACCTTAAAAAAGAAATTTCAAAAATTATCGTAGGTCAAGACACTGTTGTTGATCAAATTTTATTGAGTATTTTTTCAGGTGGTCACGCGCTATTAGTTGGTGTTCCGGGTTTGGCAAAAACATTAATGGTAAACACTATTTCGCTAGCATTAGGATTGGATTTTAAACGCATTCAGTTTACGCCCGATTTGATGCCATCTGATATTTTAGGTAGTGAAATTCTGGATGAAAATCGTCAGTTCAAATTTATCAAAGGACCCATATTTGCTAATATTATCCTTGCAGACGAGATCAACAGAACGCCTCCAAAAACGCAAGCAGCTCTTTTAGAAGCGATGCAAGAGCGCTCGGTTACCATTGCTGGTCAAAATTATAAGTTGGCATTGCCTTATTTCGTTCTAGCTACCCAAAATCCAATTGAGCAAGAAGGAACTTATCCGTTGCCAGAAGCACAATTAGACCGTTTTATGTTTGCTATTAAATTGGATTATCCTTCGTTTTCAGAAGAAGTTCAAGTGGTAAAAAGTACAACATCCGACGAGAAGCCAACTATAAATCCGTTGTTTTCTGCTGAAGAGATTATTGATTTCCAACACTTAATTCGTCGTATTCCAGTAGCTGATAATGTGATTGAATACGCGGTAACTTTGGTAAGTAAAACACGTCCAAACAATCCGCTAAGTAATGATTATGTGAAAAATTACTTGGATTGGGGTGCTGGACCAAGAGCCTCTCAAAACTTAATTCTTGCTGCCAAAGCAAATGCAGCATTTAACGGTAAATTTTCTCCTGATATTGAAGACGTAAAAGCAGTTGCAACTGGAATTCTTCGTCACCGTATCATCAAAAATTACAAAGCTGACGCCGAGGGAATTACGGAAGAAGTAATCATCGAAAAATTACTGTAATTGAATGAATATTTTCAAAAGACTCAAATGGTTCAAGAAGCAAATTCGCTGGAATTACAAGTACAAAAAAGGTACTTGGGACTTTATGAGCAATGAAAATCTTCGTTACGAGGCAATCGTTAATCAAATTCGGAAAACGCAAATTTCTAGCCCAAATGTATTGGACTTGGGTTGCGGTTTTGGTGCGCTCAATGATCATTTGCCATCTTCTGATTATGGTTATTTTTTGGGTGTAGATTTTTCTTCCAATGCCATCCAACGCGCTAAAGACCACAATTATCCAAATGCGGAATTTCTAGTTGCCGATATTCATCATTTTGTTCCCAATAAAAAATTTGAAGTTATTATCTTCAATGAAGTTTTATACTATTTAGAAGACCAAATGGCTATTGTAGAAAAATTTGCCCACTACTTTAACCAACAAGGTTATTTTATTTTCTCATTTTTCGGAGGAAGAGAAGATTTGGTGATTGAGCTCGAAAAAAAATACCAACTTATCCAAAAAGATATCGTTATTCAAAATGATATTAACTGGAGTGTTTGCTTGTATAAAGTGAAATAACTATTTGATTTTTTGATCCAATTCGGCATCGTAAAAAAACAAAAACATACTTCCCATCATATCTTGCTCAATGGAAGTAGTGTTGTTCACATCCATAGTCAAAATGTAGTGATGATTAGCAAACATCCACACACCTTCTTCCGACGAAAACGCATCTATTTTTGTCAATCCAATTCGGTTGCGGTGATTGATTACGTTACTTTTAAATATAATTTCGTTGGTTGTTTTATCCAATAAAGTAATCGAAGTAGTAAACGGATGAACATGAACTGCTGCTGCATGCAATCGCAAGCTGTCTTTCATTTGCAACTGCGAATCAATACTGCTTTGGTATGTTTTTTTGCCTTTCGGAATCACCCAATGCCCTGATAGCATATTTCCTTTTCCGTCAGGGTAACTGTGATTTTTTGTTTCCACAGGAATGCATTGATTGCTCGCTGGATCTAACGGTTCTTTGAAAGGGTCTTTTTGATCATAAGGCAATTGTATAAAAACCGTTCGACTCATCAGTGGTTTTAATCTTTTATTTTTGGTGTATTGAATAGAAACTTCATGTTTAATTAATCTACTTTCATCGGGAAAATTATGGTTTAATGACTGGGTTGTAACATACAAAAACTCATTTCCTTTCATCGGAATTCCATAACCATTCGGTAAACTGAATTTTTCCAAACCATGAGATAGTGAGGTCATGCGAGGATACTGCTTGCCGATTCGATCTTTTAAATGCAAACTGGTGTAATAATTTACATCATTAAAGTCAACGTTAGTATGGCAAATAAAATCGTTTGAAATGGGTTGTTTTGTTTTAGAATCGAGTGCTTTTACTTTAAATGAAGTGATCCAAACAATAGTAGAATCAGTGGTGAGTTGAACATAATTAGTGGCTTTTGGACCTTCCATCGATTTGTAAATTCCGTCAATATAAAAATCAGGCGAAATCATTTTGTAAATGGTCGAATTGTTTTCGGTGGCCCAATGATTATCGATTATTCCCGTTTTATGCAATAGAAAGGTTTTGACTATGGCTTTGTGTCGATTACTTAGTTGCGAGTAAAAAATCCCACCACCAACTAGAACCAAAAGCACTAGAACTCCTAAAAATTTGTATATCTTTGATTTTCTCATCCAAACAAAAATACAATAATATGGTTGAAAAGTCACAAAGTGAACGAATTTTTGGACTCGATTTGATGCGAGCAGCTGCTATTCTTATGGTATTGAGTTCACATATACTTTGGATTTATCCACCCAAAAGTTCACTTATTTCTCAATTCTTTCAACTCTTTGGGTTTTTAGGAGTTGAGGTGTTTTTTGTGTTGAGTGGATTTTTAATCGGAACTATTTTTTATAAATTGTACATCAAAGAGGATTTCAAATTAGGAACCGTTTTTTATTTTTTAAAACGCAGATGGTTCCGAACGTTGCCTAATTATTACCTTTTTTTTATTGTCAATATAATCATCGGATTAATCATTGGTTATCCACTGCCTGATTTGTGGAAATACTTGATCTTCTTTCAAAATTTATACACCACAATGCTTCCTTTTTATCCCGATTCATGGAGCTTGGCTATTGAAGAATACGCTTATGTGATTTTTCCTTTTTCCGTATTTATCATTACTTATTTGGTCAAGCCAAAAAACAAAAAGGTCACTTTTATCCTAGTAGTTGTATTTTTAATAATAGCTTTTATAGTTAATAAATGGCATTATAACGCAACCACAAATAATACTACTTTGATGCAATGGAATGTGTCATTAAAAGATATTGTAATGTATCGAATTGATGCAATTTTATACGGCGTAGTTTTCAGCTGGATTGCTTTTAATTACAAGGATTTTTGGATTAAGAACAAAGTGAATTTTGCCTTCATCGGACTCGTTTTGTTGCTTTTTATGTATGTTGGAATAGGTTTTTTACAAATTACAATCGAAAAGTATCCAACGTTTTGGAATGTATTTTATCTGCCAATAACTTCAATTACAATGGCGTGTTTTTTGCCAATATTATCCGAGTGGAAAACGACTAAATTGCCTTTCAAAAATACGATAGTAACCATCAGTTTAATTTCGTATTCCTATTATTTGATTCATTACGGAATTGTATTGCAACTGATGAAACATTTTATTCCAACGGAAGGTTTGCCAATGTACTTGTTGCATTTATATACTTTGGCTTTTTTGATTATTTCTTTCGGATTATCGTACCTAAATTTCAAATATTTCGAGAAACCTGTAATGGATTTAAGGGATAAATTTTAGAAAATGGCATTTTTTAGCGTTTAAAATGGTTATTCGGTAAAAATAACTAGGCTAAATTTGGGTATTCGTAATTATTTCGAAACGAACAAGATATTGCATTGAATTTTTTTTAATAATACAACGTTTTCGTAAATTTGCACTGCGAACAAATAATCCTATTTTTATTATGGCTTTTGATATTGAAATGATTAAAAAAGTGTACGCAACTATGGCTGAACGTGTTGATAAAGCACGCGATTTAGTTGGTCGTCCACTCACACTTTCTGAAAAGATTTTATATTCACATTTATGGGAAGGAATGCCTTCTCAAGCTTTTTCTCGCGGAAAAGATTATGTTGATTTTGCTCCTGATAGAGTAGCTTGCCAAGATGCAACGGCTCAAATGGCATTATTGCAATTTATGCACGCGGGGAAGAAAACAGTTGCAGTTCCAACAACAGTTCACTGTGACCACTTAATTCAAGCAAAAGTTGGAGCAACAACGGATTTAGCTGTAGCCAATTCACAATCAAAAGAAGTTTTCGATTTCCTTTCGTCAGTTTCTAATAAATACGGAATCGGTTTTTGGAAACCAGGTTCTGGAATCATTCACCAAATTGTTCTCGAAAATTATGCATTTCCTGGTGGAATGATGATTGGAACCGATTCACATACTGTAAATGCAGGTGGATTAGGAATGTTGGCAATTGGTGTTGGAGGTGCTGATGCTGTTGATGTAATGTCTGGAATGTCTTGGGAATTGAAATTTCCAAAATTAATCGGAGTTAAATTAACAGGAAAATTAAACGGTTGGACAGCTCCAAAAGATGTTATTTTAAAAGTAGCTGATATTCTTACTGTAAAAGGTGGAACAGGAGCAATTGTAGAATATTTCGGAGAAGGTGCAACCAATATGTCATGTACTGGAAAAGGAACGATTTGTAATATGGGAGCTGAAATTGGTGCCACAACTTCTACTTTCGGTTACGATGATTCGATGAGAAGATATTTAGCAGCAACAGGTCGTCAAGACGTGGTTGATGCTGCCGATACAGTAGCGGCTTACCTTACTGGTGACGCTGAAGTTTACGCTAATCCAAACCAATATTTTGATCAAGTTATTGAAATTAATTTATCAGAGTTAGAACCACACATTAATGGTCCATTTACTCCAGATAGAGGAACGCCAGTTTCTAAAATGAAAGAAGAAGCGACCAAAAATGATTGGCCTTTAAAAGTAGAATGGGGATTAATCGGTTCGTGTACGAATTCCTCTTACGAAGATATGGCTCGAGCGGCTTCTATTGTAGAACAAGCTGTGGCACACGGAATTACTCCAAAAGCCGAGTTCGGAATCAATCCAGGTTCAGAGCAAATTCGTTATACTATTGAAAGAGACGGAATCATCGCTACGTTTGAAAAAATGGGAACTAAAGTGTTTACCAATGCCTGCGGACCATGTATCGGACAATGGGATAGAGCAGGAGCAGACAAAGGTGAAAAGAACACAATTGTTCACTCGTTCAACAGAAACTTTTCCAAACGTGCCGATGGAAATCCAAATACGCACGCTTTTGTAACTTCGCCAGAAATGGTGGCTGCATTAGCAATTTCGGGTGATTTGTCGTTCAATCCAATTACAGATACATTGTTGAATGACAAAGGAGAAGCAGTAAAATTAAATCCTCCAACTGGTGATGAATTACCGAAAAGAGGTTTTGATGTAGAGGATGCTGGTTTTCAAGCACCAGCTGCTGATGGAAGTAGCGTGCAAGTAGTGGTTTCACCCACTTCAGATCGTTTGCAATTGTTAGCGCCATTTGAAGCATGGGACGGAAATAATATCACTGGAGCCAAATTGTTAATCAAGGCTTTCGGAAAATGTACTACAGACCACATTTCAATGGCGGGTCCATGGTTGCGCTTCCGCGGACATTTGGATAATATTTCAAACAATATGTTGATTGGAGCAGTGAATGCTTACAATCAAGAAGCGAATAAAGTGAAAAACCAATTAACAGGTCAATATGATGCTGTACCAGCCGTTGCTAGAGCATACAAAGCTGCAAATGTGCCAAGTATTGTTGTGGGTGACCAAAATTATGGTGAAGGTTCATCACGTGAACATGCAGCTATGGAACCTCGTTTCTTGGGCGTGAAAGCGGTTTTGGTAAAATCATTTGCACGTATTCACGAAACCAATTTGAAAAAACAAGGTATGTTGGCATTAACTTTTGCTAACGAAGCCGATTACGATAAAATTAAAGAAGACGATACTTTCAACTTTGTTGACTTGACAAGTTTTGCACCCAACAAACCCATAACTATTGAAATTGTTCACGCCGATGGTTCAAAAGAAAATATCTTAGCGAATCACACATACAACGATAGCCAAATTGGTTGGTTTAAAGCAGGCTCAGCACTGAACTTAATTGCTGCCGCTGGTAATGCCTAAGGTTAGTAATACATTTTTGCAAAAGAAAAACGCTCCAATTTAGGAGCGTTTTTTATTGTTATACTTTTTTCTTGTAAATTTCGGTTAAACCATCTTTCCATTCGACTTTTTCATAGTAGAAATTAATCGAAGTCAATTTTCCTCTTTTGTTGATGTAGCATTTTCCAGTTACTTTGGCGTCATCTGCATTAATAATGATGGTGTCGCCAGTTTTGAAATTATTGTCCTGAATTTCATAATAGACTTTTGCAGCAACTTCGTCTTTTATTTGATGTTTAGAGTTGAATGTACTTACAATTGTAGTTTCGTTGGTTCCCATCACAACGTATTCCATTCCGTTGTATCCGTAGTTATACGTAGAAATTTTCTTATTCTCTTGAGCAAAAGCAAAGCTCACAACTAACAACACTGCTAGCACAAATAGTTTTCTCATTATTGTAGATTTTGGGTTTAATCTAATCAACGGCTAAAATAGAAAAAAATTGCAGATTTAAAAATTAAATGCCACTAACTTTCTATTGCCTTTTGATAATAACAAAATGAATAACAAAAACCCTACTTATTTTTTATGAACATCTTTAAATTTTAACATTTCAACTAACTGTTGTTCTTTTTCATTGTCAAATCCGCATGAAGTTTGAAACTCTTTCGGGTTATCATAAGTCCCAAAAAGCATATCCCACCATACAATGTCACCATAGTTATTAGTGTGTTTGTTGTACTCATGATGAATACGATGCATCTCTGGACGTTGAAAAATATAACCAATCCATTGTGGTGTTTTGACATTGGTGTGATAAAAGAATTCGCCAAGAGCAGTAAATAATGTATAAATAGCACCAGCTTCAACACTTAATCCTAAGAAAGTGTAAACCAATAAACTTCCAATGACAGAGTTGACTGTCATTTCTAAGGGATGCTTGTAAAATGAAGTGATGACTTCGATTCGTTGTGGGCTGTGGTGAATTTGATGAAAATGCAACCATAAAAAATCGACAGTATGGCGCCAACGGTGCCACCAATAAAAAATAAATGTGGCAAAAAAATAGGCTAGAAATCCTCCTAAATACGGATTTACATGATCCGATAAGTGAAAAACTGAAAATTCAGAAAGCCACTTTTCCCAAGTGAATCCCGCGAGCGTAACCACTCCTAATTGAACAAAATTGACTGCCAAAACACGAATGGTCCAAGTTGGTACTTCGGGAAGTTTCCAACCCGGAATGAGTCGCTCCAACAAGAAGCAAAACCCAAAAACGATAAAAATAATGATTAACATAACTGATTGTTTTTTGATGATGATTACCTATTGGTTGTCTCAAAAAACTAATAGTTACGTTTGATGCTGTTAGAGTTTTGTTAATTCTTAAAAATGATAATTAGGACTGTCCAATTATTCATACTCAACTTTAGTGAGATTAACGATAAAAGGAATAGCTATAACTTTGGTTACACCATATTCGCAGTTGGAGTATAAAGTAGTAGGTACAATATGTTTGTTTAATTTTGGGTCAACGAAAATGAGGTTTTTGAATAATAAATTGCCAACTGGATAATCAAATAAACCAACATTTTCACTTCCTTTTATCCATTCTATTTGGTTTTTTTCATACGAATCTAAAGTGTTTTCAGCCTTGTTCTCAACTAAATATTGGTAATTGTCTTTGTAAGTAATTGTAGAAGTAGAAACTTTGTTCATCGGATAATCATCTTTTTCAAAAAAGGCAACTAAGTTGGGTGGAATTAGACTTTCATCTGCTGTAATAATCGAAATTGAGCATTGCCTTTTGGCCACATCAAAAACTACATTTCGGGTTTTGTAATAATTATAAACACGCATTTTTAATTTGAATTTTTCTTCAGGAGTGAAATTGTATTTTGGAATAAATCCGACGGTGAAGGTTGTGTCTTGAGGAAATTTTGTCAACGCATATTTTTTTAACGGCAAATCAATTTGAAATAAAAGTGTATCAGCATACACTCCTTTTTCGTTGAAATAATAGTTTGAAACAGTTTGATAGGAATACTTAATTCTTTTATATTTTTCAGGTGCTTCTTGAATTTGCGCAAGTGTTGTCCATATAGTAATAGTGAGAAGTAATAAAGTGACTATTTTTTTCATAGAAGACTGATTTGCTCAAATGTATAAAAAAATCCGCTACTCTTTCAAGTAACGGATTTACGTAATTAATAATTGGATTCTATATTCTATTAATAATAAGTATAACGTCTTACTTTGGCTATGTATTTGGCCAAGCGAATTACTTGGTGACTGTAACCGTATTCGTTGTCGTACCAAACGTACAAAACAATATTTTTTCCATCGCCAGAAACAATTGTAGCATTACTATCATATATAGATGGAGCCGATGTTCCAACAATATCTGAAGAAACCAATTCGTTGTTCAATGAATACTTGATTTGCTCCACCAATTCGCCTTCTAAAGCGTATTTTTTCATGATATTATTCACTTCTTCAACTGAAGTAGTTTTGCCCACTTCCAAATTCAACACTACTAACGAACCATTCGGCACAGGAACACGGATGGCATTGGAAGTTAATTTTCCAGCCAAACTAGGTAATGCTTTGGCAACAGCACTTCCAGCTCCAGTTTCGGTGATTACCATGTTCAATGCTGCGGCTCTTCCACGACGGTATTTTTTGTGCATATTATCCACCAAATTTTGGTCGTTGGTATACGCGTGAATCGTTTCTAAATGTCCTTTTACAACACCCAAAGTATCTTCAACCGCTTTTAAAATCGGAGTAATAGCGTTGGTTGTACACGAAGCTGCAGAATAAATAGTCACTTCATCAGGATTGTAATCTTCGTGGTTAACTCCATAAACAATGTTTGGAACGCCTTTTCCCGGTGCAGTCAACAATACTTTATCAACTCCCTTTGAGGTTAAATGACGTTTTAATGCTTCTTCAGTAGTGAAAGCTCCTGTGTTATCAATAACCAAAGCATCTTCAATTCCGAATTGCGTATAATCAATGTCTTCAGGGCCATTAGCAGTAATAATATGAACCGTAGTTCCGTTGATGATCAAAGCATTGTTTTCAGCATCGGCAGTAACAGAGCCTTCAAAATCGCCGTGAACTGAGTCGTAACGCAATAATGATGCTCTTTTTTCTAACGATTGTGCATCGTTTCTGTCGCGAGTAACGATTGCTCTCAAACGCAACTGTTGTCCTTTACCTATTTTGCTCATCATTTCGCGAGCCAACAAACGACCAATACGACCAAATCCATACAAAACAACATCTTTTGGTTTGATCTCTTGCGAATTTTTGGCATTGCGTAATTTGTCAATTACAAAGGCCTTAGCGTCGTTGTATTTATTGTCTTCCAAATGGTATTCGTAAGTCAATTTGCCAATATCAATTCGCGAAGGCGGTAAATCTAAACTTTCTATTGCACGTGCAATCTCAACAGAGTCAAAAATATTAATAGGTTTTTGAACGAATTCGCCAGCGTATTCATGTAAGTTGATAATGTCGCTCACGTTTCGGTCGATCAATTGGTTTCTAAAAAGCACTAACTCAATCGATTTGTCGTACCATAAATCGCTTACAATTTTGATGAATTCTACGCCCGCTTTTCTTCTGTCCGCTTGAAAAGAAAGCTCTTTTTCGTAAATAGTGTTGTTATTCATAAAGAGAAAGATATAAGTGTGTTGTTTACTCTGAACTTGTTTCAGATTCTATTGGTATTGCACAATCAAAATCTGGCGCAAAAATAGAATATTGGATTGTTTTACGAAAACGATTTCGTGATTTTTTATAAAAAAACCGTCGAAAGTTAAGTTCACGACGGTTTTGTTCTATTTTGTTATGAATTATTGTATAATGAAACGCATCAGTTGTCTATTCTTGAGTAATAATTGAACGCTTACACCTTGATTATCATCTTTATTGCCAATAATTCGGGAAACAGTTTCTACATCAGTTGCTTTGGCGCCATCAACATTCAAGATAATGCTGCCAACCAATTCGTCTTCGTATTGTTTTAATTGTTCGTTATTTACTTCTTTGATTTTTACACCATAATCCACTTTATAATTTTTCTTGTCAGATGCTGATAAATTTTCCAATTCCAACCCTTTCATTTCAGTCACAATAATGTCGTTTTTAACCAAAGTCACAGGAATAGTTTTGGTTACACCATCGCGAACAAAAGTCACTTGTACTTTATCATTAGGTCTTTTGGTATTAATATAACCTGATAATTCGGCATACGTACTGATTTTTTGGTTGTCCAATTTTTTGATGATATCGCCTTGTTTGATTCCTGCTTTTTCGGCTCCTGAATTTTTATTGACTTTACTTACATAAAATCCTTCAGTATCTTTAATTCCAATATCTTTAGAAACTTGACTTGTTAATTCACCTCCTTCAATACCTAAAATACCACGTTGAACGTTACCAAATTCCATGATATCTTCGATAATTTTACGTGTAATGTTGGATGGAACAGCAAACGAATAACCAGCATAACTTCCAGTTGGCGATGAAATCATAGTATTGATTCCGATTAATTCACCACGCGTATTTACCAACGCACCGCCCGAATTTCCTGGGTTAACAGCGGCATCTGTTTGGATGAACGATTGAATGCCACGAGTGTCTAAATTTCTCGCTTTCGCAGAAACAATTCCAGCCGTTACGGTCGAATTTAAATTGTACGGATTTCCAACAGCCAAAACCCATTCGCCTACTTTTACATTGTCAGAATCGGCAAAAGTGGAATACGGTAACTTTTCGTCGGCATCAATTTTTAACAACGCAATGTCCATTTTTTGGTCGGTTCCAACCAAAGTAGCTTTGTACGATTTTTTGTTGTTTAACGTAATTTCCAATTCGGTAGCATCTTGAATTACGTGGTTGTTGGTTACGATATAACCATCTTCCGAAATAATTACACCTGAACCTGTTCCAATTTGTTCTTGTTGTTGTCCGCCACCGCGCGAGCCATAGAAAAACTCCATAATCGGATTGTAAACTGTTCGTACGGAAACATTTTTAACGTGAACTACAGTGTGAACTGCTTTGTCGGCTGCTGTAGTGAAATCGATGTTTTCAGCTCCCAATCCAACCGCTTTTCCAAAATACTCTGGCGCTTGCGTTACAATTGATTTTTGAGCACCATCTTCAATAAATAATTTATATGCGCCCAAGGTTACAGCGCCACTCATTAAGGAAACTAAAAATAAACTAGATATTCTTTTCATAATTAAATGGTTTGATAATCTAACTTCAAAATTAGAATAAAATTGTTTTTGTGTATTTGGTTTAACTAACGATTAACACTAATTAACTTCTCATTAATATTTGTAACTTTGCCTAAAACGAGCAAGCTACTTTAATACAATGGTAATTCAATTTTTTAAATACCACGGAACTGGAAACGACTTCGTGATGATTGATAATCGTCAGAATTTTTTTCCCAAAAATAATACCAAACTCATCGAACAACTCTGTCATCGCCGATTCGGAATAGGAGCTGATGGATTGTTGTTGTTGGAAAATGACAATTTGACAGATTTCCGCATGGTTTACTATAATTCGGATGGAAATGAAAGCTCAATGTGTGGTAATGGTGGGAGATGTATTGTTGCTTTCGCCAAAAAAATAGGCGTAATTGATAATCAAACCACTTTTATTGCAACTGATGGTCTGCATCATGCTACAATTTTGGAAGACCAAACCGTTTCGCTTCAAATGAAAGATGTCGATGAGGTAAAAATCAATCCCGATTATATTTTTCTCAATACAGGTTCGCCACATCATGTTACAATTGTACACGATTTGCCTAAATACGATGTAAAAACCAATGGAGCCAAAATTCGTTATAGTAATTTGTATGGGAAAGCGGGAAGCAATGTAAATTTTGTAAGTCCTAAAGGTACTAATCATTTTGTGCTTCGAACCTATGAACGTGGTGTGGAAGATGAAACACTGTCTTGTGGAACTGGAGCAACTGCAACTGCAATTGCGATGCATGCGATCGGAAAAACCAAGTCCAATCACATCGATTTGGATGTACAAGGAGGAAAGCTGAAAGTCTCTTTTGAAAAAAAAGGTGAGATTTACCAAAATGTAATGCTTACTGGTCCAGCAACGTTTGTGTTTAAAGGAGAAGTTGAGATTTAATTGATAATTTTTGACTTTATCCACTAATTCTAACAATCTAAAAAGTCTAAATGATAACACTTAAAGGAAATACGATTTATTTAAGAGCTTTAGAACCCGAAGATTTGGAGTTTATTTATCATATTGAAAATGACGAATCCATTTGGGAAGTTAGCAATACACAAACACCTTATAGTAAGTTTCTGATTCGTCAGTATTTAGAAAATGCGCACCAAGACATATATGAAGCCAAACAACTACGATTGGCCATTTGCCTTAACAGTTCAACTAAAGCAATTGGTTTGATTGATTTATTCGATTTTGACCCAAAAAATCAACGAGCAGGCATTGGAATTGTTATTCAAAAAGAAGCGGATAGAAGTAAAGGTTATGGCAAAGAAGCATTAGGTTTGTTGATTGATTATGCGTTTACGCAACTACAACTCCATCAATTGTACGCGAATATTGGAAGCAATAATAGTGCAAGTTCAACACTTTTTTCTACATTTGGTTTTCAAAAAATAGGCGTCAAAAAAGACTGGATTTTATGCAACAACCAATTTCATGACGAAGATTTGTACCAATTAATAAACACCAAAAAATAACAGTTTTGAGTTCTAAATTAAAAAAAATAGTAGGAATTGGAGTTGTACTTTTTCTAATTGTGGCCGTTTTTGGCTATCTGAAATTGCTCAAAAGTAATACTGCTTTTCAAGAAAACGAAATGTATGTTTATATTCCGTCGGGTTCTTCTTACGAGGACGCTAAAAAAATCATTTCACCATTAGTTGAAGATATCGAAGGTTTTGAATCAATAGCTAGTTTAAGAGGTTATACCGAAAAAGTAAAATCAGGTAAGTTCCTGCTTAAAAAAGGCATGGGAAACCTCAAGCTAGTTAGTGCTTTACGAAGCAATACGCCTGTTACTATTTCCTTCAATAATCAGGAGCGATTGGAAAATTTAGTTGAACGCATTGATAAAAAACTAGAGCCAACGGCAGCAGAATTAATGGATTCCTTTACCAATGAAAAATTTCTAAATCAAAACGGTTTTACTAGACAAGACGTTTTTGTACTATTTTTACCCAATACCTACGAATTTTATTGGGATACTTCGGCCGATAAATTTAGAGATAAAATGCTTGAAGAATACAAAAAATTCTGGAACGAAGAACGCATTGCCAAAGCCAAAAAATTAAATCTTACACCAATACAAGTGGCTATTTTGGCTTCTATTGTTCACAAAGAAACGGTCAAAGCCGACGAGCGCCCACGAGTTGCCAAAGCCTATTTGAATCGACTCGATTTAGGCATGCCTTTGCAAGCGGATCCAACAGTAATTTATTCTAAAAAATTGATAGACAATAATTTTGACCAAGTTATCAAACGCGTGTATTATAGTGATTTTAACATCGATTCACCATACAATACGTATAAATACCAAGGTTTGCCACCAGGACCAATAGCAATGCCCGATATCAACGCTATTGATGCCGTTTTAAATCCTGAAAACCACGATTATATTTATTTTTGTGCGAGTGTCGATCGTTTTGGTTACCATGAATTTGCATCAACATTAGCACAACACAATGTCAATGCAGCTAAATATGCACAATGGCTTAACGAACAAGGAACTCGCTAAAATGAAAAAGAACTTAATTTTTATACTAGTAGTTTTGCTGAATTTGAACTTTTCATTTTCTCAGTCATCAATAAATTCTTTTTTAACGCCTTCCGATTCACTCAATAAGCCGAGAAGAAATGCAGTTGTGATTTCGGAAACTGCTTTGGCTGGAATCGCTTTGGTAGGTTTAAATCAATTGTGGTATGCTGATTATCCAAAGTCCGATTTTAAAACCATCAACGATAATGTCGAATGGTATCAAATGGATAAAATGGGACATATTTATTCATCTTACCATCTTGGACGATTAACTTCAGAGGCTTTACAGTGGAGTGGTGTAAGTAGAAAAAACAGACTGCTTTATGGTGCAACGTCTGGTTTTGTTTTCTTGACAGCAGTCGAAATTATGGATGGCTATTCGTCGCAATGGGGTTTTTCGTATGGTGATTTGGCTGCTAATGCTGGTGGAACGGTTTTGTATGTAACGCAAGATTTATTATGGAAAGAACAACGTATTGTACCTAAATTTTCGTTTCACACCACCGAATATGCTTCCGCACGTCCGAGTATTTTGGGTGAAACATTCTCCGAACAATTGCTAAAAGACTATAACGGGCAAACGTATTGGTTGTCAGTTAATTTGCATTCTTTTTTTAAACAAAGTAAAATTCCAAAGTGGTTGAACTTTGCCGTAGGTTATGGTGCTGAAGGAATGATAACTGCCAAAGATCAGTTGGTCAACAATGTATTCTTTCCTCAAAAAGAACGAACTAGACAATTTTACTTAAGTTTTGATGCCGATTTGACTAAAATCAAAACTAAATCACACGTGCTTAAAACTGTTTTTTCGTTATTTAACACAGTCAAAATTCCAGCGCCAACATTCGAAATTAACAGTGCAGGCAATAAATTTCATGTTCTTTATTTTTAGAAGCAAAAGGCTTGGGCTTTCTTGTAATCGTCGTTCCCGCTTTACGCTTTTGCACGGCAACCGCTCCAATCGGGGCTAGAAAGGAAACGTCTTTTGTCAATTCAGAAGTTCTAAAAACTCTTGTGAATAATAAATATCGCAGGACGATTGTGTAAGTCAATCTTGGTTTTTTTCCAATCCGCGACGCGTAGGGTTTTAATGTATTCAGTAGGCAAAGTCAAATCGCAAGCTATACACAGCAATGTATTGGGTTGCAAAGTTTGTAAAATATCTTCTAAAAGTTTGTTGTTGCGGTAAGGCGTTTCAATAAACAACTGCGACTGGTTTTTTGAAAACGATAATTGTTCAAAATTTTTGAGTGCTGATTTTTTCTCGCCTTTATCAATAGGCAAATAACCATTAAAAGCAAAACTCTGTCCGTTCATTCCGCTTCCCATCATGGCTAGTAAAATCGAACTTGGACCAACGAGCGGAACGACTTGAATTCCTTTTTCGTGAGCAATTTTCACAATAGCAGCACCAGGATCAGCAACGCCTGGGCAACCAGCATCACTCATCAATCCAACATTTTTTCCTTCCATGCAAGGTTGTAACATTTGATTGTGCTCAGAGATTTCAGTGTGTTTGTTTAAGGCAGAAAGATGTAAACTAGCTTGTATTTTTTCAGGCAGTATGCTTTTTATAAAACGACGCGCATTTTTTTCGTTTTCAACTATATAGTAATCAATGAATTCAATAGTGCGTTTTACTGTTTCGGGTAATACATCCAAAGGATTACTTTGTTTGGCCAATTCGCTTGAAGTAGTATCGGCCAGCGTAACTGGAATCAAGTATAATTTTCCAGTAGTTTTCATGGGTGTTTTTCGATTAATTTTTTGGCTAGTAAATCAGTTGCTTCATCCAACATTTCGTATACCATATCGAAACCATTTTGCAATCCGTAATACGGATCAGGAACATCTACATTGTCGCCCGGAAATAATTCGTTCAAAATCAACTGCACTTTTTGTTTTTGCTCTGCATTTTTGGCTAAAAAAGTCACATCATCGTAATTGGAATTATCCATTACAAAAATGTAATCAAAGTCTTCAAAATCTTGAGTGCTAAATTTACGAGCTTTTTGTTGTGAAATGTCTAAACCGTTTTTCTTAGCCGTGGCTATCGAACGGTGATCGGGTTCGCGACCAATATGGTAACCACCAGTTCCAGCTGAATCAACAAAAAATTTATTTCTAGGAAGTTTTGCTGCGAGAAGACCTTCTGCCAATGGTGATCGGCAGATATTTCCTAAGCAAACCATTAATATTTTAACAGACATAGTAACTGTAGAAATCTATAGCGACAATTTTTTGTTGATATCTTCTACAAATTTTTTGAATTGTTTGTCAGTAGATACAAGGTTGTCCACTGTTTTGCAGGCGTGTAAAACAGTAGCGTGGTCGCGGTCGCCAATTTGTGAACCAATATTGGCCAAAGAGGCTTTGGTGAATTTTTTAGCAAAAAACATAGCCAATTGTCGGGCTTGCACCACGTGGCGTTTTCTAGTTTTTGATTGTAACGTATCCAAATCCAATTGAAAATAATCGGAAACTACTTTTTGAATGTAATCAATTGAGATTTCACGTTTTACATTCTTAACGAATTTCTCAACAATATTTTTGGCTAAATCTAAAGTAACTTCTTTTTTATTGAAAGAAGATTGTGCGATTAACGAAATAATAGCACCTTCCAACTCACGCACATTCGACTTGATGTTGCGGGCTACGTATTCGATAATTTCATCAGGCATATCCACACCATCACGGTACAAAATATTTTTTAAGATAGAAATACGTGTTTCATAATCGGGTTGGTGTAATTCGGCCGACAATCCCCATTTAAAGCGCGATAACAAGCGTTGCTCAATATCTTGCATGTCAACAGGAGCTTTGTCTGACGTAAGAATTACTTGTTTGCCATTTTGGTGTAAGTAATTGAAAATGTGAAAGAAAACGTCTTGCGTTCCTGATTTTCCCGAAAGGAATTGAACATCGTCAATAATCAACACGTCAATCAATTGATAGAAGTGAATAAAATCATTTCGTGTATTTTTCTTTACCGAGTCGATGTACTGTTGCGTAAACACTTCAGCCGAAATATACAACACGGTTTTTTCAGGATACTTGTCTTTGATTTCAACACCAATAGCGTGTGCTAAATGGGTTTTTCCTAATCCAACGCCACCAAAAATTAACAGCGGATTGAATGAAGTTCCTCCAGGTTTATTTGCTACAGCCATACCGGCTGAACGCGCCAAACGATTGGAATCTCCTTCCAAGAAATTATCAAAACTGTAATTTGGATTTAATTGCGACTCGATTTTTAAGTTGCGAATCCCTGGAATCACAAACGGGTTTTTTAGCTCAGGATTTAAGTTTTTAAACGGAGCATCAATCTCTTGCGATTTTATTGGGCTGCGGTGCGCACTTGGCAATTGTTCCGTAAACGGTTGTTTATTGCCATAAGTGTTTTCCATTTTAATTTTATAGAGTAACTTTGCATTTTTTCCTAGTTCTTTGGTTAAGGCTACTTTGAGTAATTTTACATAGTGCTCTTCTAGCCATTCGTAGAAAAATTTACTAGGAACTTGAATGTACAATGCATTATCGGTTAGTTCAACTGACTTAATAGGTTCAAACCAAGTTTTGTAAGCTTGCTCTTGAATATTATCTTTTATAAAAGACAGACAGTTTTCCCATACTGATTGCGCAGTTCTATTCATATTGTGTTTTAAAAAAAATGTTTATTATTAAAGGTTATCCTACAAAAGAAAAAGGTGTTTTCTTTGTATAATTTGGGATAACAAATATGTGAACAATTTTTCTTAAAAAAAAATTTTATTGCGATTGATTTTTTAAAAATATTGTTGTATAAATTTTTTCTAGTTTAGATAAAAAGTGAAAAAAAGCAGATGAAAGAACACGAAATAAAAATAAGAGTACGGTATTCAGAAACCGACCAAATGGGCGTAGTGTATCATGGTAATTATGCACAGTATTTTGAAATGGGACGCGTAGAATGGCTACGAAATATGGGAATTTCATACCGTTGGATGGAAGACAATGGCATTATGCTTCCAGTTGTTTCATTAACAATGAATTACAAAAAACCAGCGCGTTATGACGACCTTTTGACCATCAAAACCAAGATGTTAAAATTATCGTCTGTGAAGATAGAATTTGACTACGAAATCACCAACGAAAATAATGAGTTATTAACAACCGGTTATTCTGTATTGGTTTTTGTAGACATGAAAACGGGTCGACCAACGGCACCGCCAAAGTATATTTTGGATTTGTTGGAATAAATTACTGAGCTATTTTTTTACAATTTTGAACGTTTTTTTATCACCGTTTTCATTTTCTATTTCAATAAAATAAACGCCCAACTCGCCTTCAATATTTAATGAAAGTGAAGAAGCATTAGTAAATTTATTTTCGTCAATTCGTTGTCCAATTGAATTGAAAGTTTTAGTGTTTATTACAGAAAAACGCTCGTCAAAATCGAGATGAACTGTTTGTGTGGTTGGGTTTGGATAAATTTGTAAATTAATAAGATTAAAATTAGTAGTCGCCAAGTTTTCGGGTTGAAGTTTTATTATCCAGCAGTCATTCAAACCTCTTGAAGCTTCAGTTTTATCACCGCTGATAGAGGAGAGTGTTATACCTCCAACAATAAAGCTATTGTCATTGTTCATGTAAGTTAAGCACCTAACACCTTCGTTTTGGTTACCTCCAATAGTTTTATCCCATATGATATTCCCAACATCATTGATTTTGACTAACCAAAAGTCACCAACACCTCTAGAATTTTCAGTTTTGTCGAATGAGCTGTTTGAATCAGATTCACCACCTATTAAAAAATTACCATTCGTGTCCATACATATGATTGGTAAGAATTCACTATTTGCACCCCCAATTGTTTTTTGCCAAATGATATTTCCATATTCATTTAATTTAATTATCCAAAAATCAGTATAATTGCTAATGTAAGCATTGCTTGTTTTCTCTCCACTTAAATCCGAATTTGAATCTCCGCATAGAATAAAACCGTTGTCAGGAGTTGATATTAATGAACTTAATCGATCTGACTTATTTCCACCAATAGTTTTCTGCCACAAAATAGTTCCTGTGGAATCCAATTTCAAAACCCAAAAGTCAATACTACCTCTACTATTTTCGGATTTATCACCAGAAATATCAGATATTGAAGTTCCTGCTATAAAATACCCTCCATCAGAAGTTGTGACCATTGAAGAGAGTCTATCATCGCCAAAACCACCAATAGTGTTTTGCCATTGAATATTTCCGTTTGCATCTAATTTTATGATCCAATAATCGGTGAAAGCACCAACAATTGTTGGATAACCTACCCTGTTTTCGTTCTTATTCCCAGAAATATTGGATTTGGACGCGCCACCAATTAAAAAACCGCCATCAGATGTGGTGATTATTGAATATAGTGTTTCAGTGTCAGTTCCACCATAAGTTTTATCCCATATTACATTGCCTAAACTGTCTAGTTTTACTACCCAAAAGTCATCATCCCCAAACGAATTTTCAGTTTTATCACCTGAAATATTTGAGGTAGAGTCGCCTCCAATGATGTATCCCCCATCTTGGGTTTGTAATACTCTTGTATATCTTTCAGCACCTATTCCGCCAATGCATTTTTGCCATTGAATAGTTCCTGTAGGGTCAGTTTTAATAATCCAAAAATCAGCTAAGCCATGATTCACTTGTGTTACATCAAATGATACAGATGATGAAGTATAACACCCAAATACAAAACCGCCATCTTGAGTTTGGTTTATTGAATATATATCATCTATTTGATTTCCACCCAAAGTTTTTTGCCATTGTATATCAGGCGCCTGAGCAAACGTAAAAAAACAAATAAATAGTATTTTTAAAGTAAATAAAATTCTTTTCATAATTTTTATTGCATCACTTGTATTGATTTTTTTTAATAATACTAATTATTATTGTTTATAAAAAGTTTCTTTTGTTTTACAATTGGTTATTCTGTATTGGTTTTTGTAGATAGGAAACAGGTCGACCAACAGCTCCGCCAAAGTATATTTTGGATTTAATGCAAGAATAAAACTATTCTTTTGGTTGAATCTCAATTTCAAACATTGAGGCAAAAATGTCGAACACCAATTTGGCATTATTTTGTCGCGTTGCAATTTCAATTTGACAACTTTCGTTCATTTCTTGCGTAACAATTTCGAGATTTTTCTCTTTGATGACTCGCATTACCTTATTCATATTTTTATAATCAAACGAAATAAGATAGTGAA
This sequence comes from uncultured Flavobacterium sp., assembly GCA_964414655.1. Lineage (GTDB taxonomy): Bacteria > Bacteroidota > Bacteroidia > Flavobacteriales > Flavobacteriaceae > Flavobacterium. Next base: position 38,171 of record CAYPXI010000011.1, read on the forward strand.
TGTTGATTGTTTTTTCGACAATTTCTGAGGTTTCCAAAGCCATTTGTGCTGCTGTTCGATACGCCGAAATCAATCCGCCTACTCCCAATTTTACGCCACCAAAAAAGCGAACAATTACCACTAAAATATTGGTCAAGCCAAACGATTGAATTTGCCCGTAAATGGGCGCTCCAGCTGAATTACTAGGTTCGCCATCATCGTTGGCACGAAACTGAATTTTGGTAGTTCCAATTTGAAAAGCGTAGCAAAAATGCACGGCTCCATGGTGTTGTTTCCGTAAAATTTCGAGGTAATTTTTGACTTCCTCTTCGGATGTAACTGGAAAAGCATAACCAAAAAACTTACTGTTTTTTTCTTTAAAAAGAATTTCTTCGGATGGAAAGGCTATGGTTTTGTAGGTGTCGTTCATTGTAAGTTCCAAATATCTTATAAATTCCAAAAAACAAAAAACAAAACCCAAATAAATTCGAAGGTTCAAATTAAAAAAAAATGTGTTTTGGAGACGATTTACTATTTTGAATTTTATTTTTGGACCTTTTTTGTAATTTGGTTTTTGTAATTTGGGATTTACAACGGGAGTTCTTTCCTCTGAAACAAATCCACCACATCTTCTTCGCCAACTTTTAAATTCCAAACCTGAATACCCAAACTTTCGGCGGCATCAGTATTGACTTTTTTATCGTCTACGAATAAGGTGCGTTTGGGTGATAAATCGTGCTTATTTAAAATATAACTAAAAATGGCTGGATCAGGTTTGCGCATTCCCATTTCGTAAGAATAATATACTTTTTCAAAGCATTGGTAAAAGTCGCTGAAGAACGAAATTCCGACATTGTGCTCAAAACGACTGATGTGAATTTCGTCGGTATTGGTGAGTAAAATCAATTTGTATTTGTGTGAAAGCAATTGTAAAAACTCTAGGCGATACAAGGGAAATTCACCTATAATAGTATTCCAAGCGGTGCGGATTTCTTCGATACCGGCATTGGGAATGTATTTTTGAAACGACTCTAAAAATTGTAATTCAGTGAGTTGGCCTTTTTCGAATAAGTCGTTTTTTTCAATCAAATCGTCATTCGGACCATTCAATCCTAATTTTTTGAAGGCTTCAATTTGAGCTTCTTTTTCTAAGTTGATGAAAATATCACCAAAATCAAAAATAATTGTTGTAATCATAAGTTCTTCACAATTAGGAGTTCGTCTTCTAAAATTGCTGTAATTGACTGTGTTTTTCCTTTAATTTCGGGCGATTTTATTCCGTCATTTAAAGTTACTTTTGTTTTGAAAATCCGCGCTTCATCCCACAAACCAACATCAATAAAGGATTGAAGTGTTTGTCTTCCGCCTTCTATAATGACTGATTGAATTTCGTGAGTATAGGCAATTTCCATGATTTCAAAAACCAACCGATTACCAAAGATAACATTTTCAAAAATACATTGGTCGATTGCTGGTTTTTTTTCTTCTGTAAAGATAATAGTCTTGGCTTGACCATCATAAATACGACAATTCAAACCAATTTTACCCTTCCGATCGATGACCAATCGAATTGGGTTTTGTCCTTTCCAATCTCTGACATTCAAACTCGGATTATCATCTAAAACCGTTTTCGTTCCTACTAAAATGGCTTGTTCTTCGCTACGCCATTTGTGAACAAGCTGTCTTGAATACTGGTTTGAAAGCCAAATTGGTTCTTGCTTTTGCTTTTCTTTGGGCGCAATAAATCCGTCTTGACTTTCGGCCCATTTCAAAATAATATACGGTCTTTTTTGGGTGTGAAAAGTAAAAAAACGCTTATTCAATTCGTTGCATTGTTCAGCTAAAACCCCAACAGTCACATTGCACCCAGCATCTTTTAAGCGCTGCATTCCATTGCCCGAAACTTGAGCAAATGGATCAATAGTTCCAATCACAACATTGGGAATTTTTTTGGCAATGATTAAATCGGAACAAGGAGGCGTTTTCCCAAAATGACTACAAGGTTCCAAACTCACATAAATCGTAGATTTCGACAATAAAGATTGATCTTTAACTGAATTGATGGCGTTGACTTCGGCGTGATGCTCGCCTGCTTTTTGGTGCCAACCTTCGCCGATTATTTCGTCGTTACACACAATTACGCTACCCACAAGCGGATTAGGATAAGTAGTTCCGAGTCCGTTTTGAGCCAAATCAATGCAACGTTGCATGTATTTTTCGTGCGTAGTCATGGTGCAAAAATAGGTTTTATTGTTTTGATTTTTACCACATAGATTTATAGAAATTATTTTCGAAGCGAGAGGATAAGAAAAATAAATTTTTGCATAAGCATGGTATTAAATCATTGAAAAAGAACATAACAACGAGTAATTACTTCTATCAAGGTTCAAACATTTGATGTATTTTTGTGAACTTATAACTCAGTGATGATTATCAGAAGTATTCAAAAAGAAGACAATCCACAAATTGCCAATGTAATTCGTCAGGTTTTTATTGACGATGGTTATCCATTAGTGGGAACTGCTTTTGCAGATAAGCAATTGGATAGTATGTTTGAAAATTACAACCAACCTCGATCAGCTTATTTTGTGATTGATGATAATGGTAAAATTGTTGGTGGAGCAGGCGTAAGTCGATTGGAAAATTCTGATGAAAATGTATGCGAATTGCAAAAAATGTACTTTTTACCCGAAGCTAGAGGCAAAGGTTTTGGATTGCAAATGATTGAAAAATGCCTGCAAAAAGCAACAGAATTGGGTTTTGAAAAGTGCTATTTAGAAACGCTTCCTAAGATGACGGTGGCCCAAAAATTATATCAAAAAGTTGGTTTTGAATACCTATGCGAACCACTTGGTGCTACAGGTCATACGAGTTGTCCGGTTTGGATGATTAAACAATTGACAATTGACAATTGACAATTAATAATTAACAATTAATGTACATTCGACAGTATAAAACAATTTTTGAGAATGAGCTTTCCTTGTATTATGACGAAAAGGAAGTGGAGAGTTTTTTTTACCTTATTTTGGAACAATTTCATCAATTGAAACGCATTGATTTGGCGTTGAATCCTACTTTGGAAATGGATGCGCAACAATTGCTTCGATGGGAAAATGTAGTGATTGAACTTCAAAAGGAGAGACCAATTCAATATATTTTAGGTGAAACCGAATTTTATGGATTGCCATTTTTGGTGAATGAAAACACGTTGATTCCGAGACCTGAAACAGAAGAATTAGTTGATTTAATTATAGTCGAAAGTCAAAAGTCAAAAGTTGAAAGTTTTAAGATTTTAGATATTGGAACGGGTAGTGGTTGTATTGCAATATCATTGGCCAAAAATCTTCCTAATGCTAAAGTTTCTGCGATAGATGTTTCTGAAAAGGCGTTGGAGATGGCTCAAAAAAATGCCGAGTTAAATAATGTTGAGGTTCATTTTATTCAAAAAAACATTTTAGAAATAGCCGATTTAGAACAACAATTTGATGTTATAGTTTCCAATCCACCATATGTAAGAATGTTGGAAAAAGCGGAAATTAAAACCAATGTTTTGGATTACGAACCGCATTTGGCGCTCTTTGTGGATGATAATGATGCCTTACTTTTTTACCGAAAAATAGCCCAATTGGCATTGAAAAATCTCACTAAAAACGGTAAATTGTATTTTGAAATTAATCAGTATTTGGGGAAAGAAACAGTTGAATTACTTGAGAATTTAGGTTTCAAAAACGTTAATCTTATCAAAGATATTTATGGCAATGATAGGATGATTTCTTGCAAACTGAACACTGCGACTGAACACTGATCACTCATAACGCAACGCCTCAATTGGATCCAAGTTGGATGCTTTCAATGCAGGATAAGAACCCGAAACGACGGCCACAATAAAAGTAGTAATCACAGCCGCAATCATGGCGCTCCACGGAATGATAAAAGAAAATTCGAGGGCTAGAGCAATGAAATAACCTGTTGTAATTCCGAGTATAATTCCTAGTAATCCGCCCAATTGACCTATGATTAAAGTTTCTACAAAAAACTGCCAAGCGATGGTAGATTTTTTGGCGCCAAGCGATTTTCTAACGCCAATTTCACGTGTTCTCTCCGTTACCGAAACAATCATAATATTCATCAAAGCAATTGACGAACCTAATATAGTAATGATGCCAATTACCCAAGCGGAAGCACTCAAAACGCCTGTAGTTTCGGCTATTCGTTGTACTAAATCATCGCTTCGGGAAATGCCAAAGTTGTTTTCCTCTACTGGGTTTAAACGGCGAATTTGTCGCATGGTCACAGTGGCTTCTTCAACGGCTTGATCTAAAATTTCTTTTTTGTCTACCATGGTGCTTATTGTATAATTGATGCCAGGTTGACTAAAGAGCGAACGCGCTACTTGAATTGGAATTAGCATCCGTAAATCTTGGTTGTTACCAAAAGTGGATCCTTCTTCTTTTAAAACACCAATTACTTTAAACTTGGCTCCTCTAACCGAAATTATTTTGTCGATTGGATTGACATCTTTGAGTAAACCTTTGGTTGAAAAATCGCTGCCAACAACACAAACATAAGCGTTATTTAGAACGTCAAAAGGAGTGAAATTTCGACCTAACGCGACTTCCAAACCCGAATTGAGTGCAAAATTTTCGTCTACACCCAAGACTTGAATTTCAGGATCGGTTTTTTCACTTTCAAATTTCACTTCGGCTGTTTGCGTAGCGATAAATGATAGCGATGAGCGAGTCAAAGGATAATTGAACTTGTCTTTGTAGGCTTTGGCTTCGGGATACGAAATAATTGGGTTTGTTTTTTCCACTTCTTTGCCACCACGACGTCGGGATACAAATTCATATTGATTAATATTAAACGTGTTGGAACCCATTGATGCAAAGTTGGTGTTCAGCGTGTTTTCTAGAGCAGAAACCACCGTAAGAATTCCGACTAAAGCCCAAATTCCAATAGCGATAATGAACACAGTCAAAAAAGTACGGAGCAGTTGCGTTCGAATCGAACTAAAAGCAATTTTGACGTTTTCTTTAAATAATGCAGTCATAGTACATCGTTTGACACGAAATTACGGTTTTTGTTACAAGTTTGTGTGGGAAGAAGTAGAAAATAATTTGAAAATGTTGGATATTTGCCACGTAGATGAAATTAGAAGTTAGAAATTAGAATTCAGAAGTTTTCGTTCTAACTGCTAATTTCTAAATTCTAACTTCAAAATTCTAACTTCAAAATAATGGCATCTAAACCAAGTATTCCAAAAGGGACAAGAGATTTTTCACCTGTAGAGGTTTCCAAACGCAACTATATTATTTCGATTATGCGTCGACATTTCGAAAAATACGGTTACCAGCCGATTGAAACACCTTCGTTTGAAAACTCCGATACTTTGATGGGAAAATACGGTGAAGAAGGCGATCGTTTGATTTTTAAGATATTGAATTCGGGCGATTTTTTGGATAAAGTTCCTACAGAAGAATTGCAAACGATTAACTATAAACAATTAACTTCTAAAATCTCCGAAAAAGCCTTGCGCTACGACTTAACTGTGCCTTTTGCGCGTTATGTAGTGCAACACCAAGGCGAGATTGAATTTCCGTTTAAACGCTACCAAATTCAACCTGTTTGGCGTGCTGATCGTCCGCAGAAAGGGCGATTTAGAGAGTTTTACCAATGCGATGCCGATGTGGTGGGATCGACTTCGTTATGGCAAGAAGTAGAGTTGGTGCAATTGTACGACAGTGTTTTTGCCGAATTAGGTTTGGAAGGCGTGACGATTAAAATCAACAACCGTAAAATATTATCGGGAATTGCTGAGGTGATTGGTGCTTCTGATAAATTGATTGACTTTACGGTGGCTTTGGATAAACTCGACAAAATAGGCGAGGATGGCGTTAAAAAGGAAATGTTAGAAAAAGGCATTTCGGAAGAAGCTATTCAAAAAGTACAGCCATTATTTAGTTTTATAGGAACAATAACTGAGAAAATAGATAAGCTTTCCGATTTACTTTCGACTTCTGAAGAAGGAAAAAAGGGAATCGAAGAACTGCGTTTCATTTGTGACAACGTAATTCAATTAGGTTTGCAAAAAGCCAATTTAGATTTGGATGTGACGTTAGCGCGTGGATTGAATTATTATACAGGCGCAATTTTTGAAGTTACTGCGCCAAAAGGAGTAGAAATGGGTTCGATTGGAGGCGGCGGACGTTACGATGATTTGACTGGAATTTTTGGTTTGAAGAATATGAGTGGAGTAGGGATTTCATTTGGCTTAGACCGTATTTATTTGGTGTTAGAACAACTGAATTTGTTTCCGGAAACGGTGATTACTTCTACCAAAGTACTGTTTTTAAATTTTGGTGAAAGCCAAGCATTTGAGGCCATGAAAGTGATACAACAACTTCGTATGCAAAATATTAAAGTAGAGTTGTATCCTGATGCTGCAAAAATAGATAAGCAGTTCAAACACGCAGAGCGCAGAGCTATTCCGTTTGTGGTAAAAGAAATCAATGAAGGTAAATTTACGTTGAAAAATTTGGAATCAGGAGAACAACTACAAGTCAGTTTGGATGAATTAGTGGCTCAATTACAATAAAAAACTATTTTTGAGTTCGATATATCTTTGTGTAAAACTTCAATAAACACCAACGATAACGGGTTAAATTAAAAAACAAATATTGTTAGAATTTTTTACCACGACTCGAGCTTAGCGAACAGACGAAGTAATTCACAAATTAATCTATTCTCAATTAAAATTGGTTCACCTGCGATGAATATTCGAATAAAATCAAATAATTGCAACATAAAATTCGATAATTCGTGGCTGGAAAATAAATTTTTATATTGAACTCACATTACTTATTAAAAATAGAAAAGCCCCGAATTACTCGGGGCTTTTCCGTTGTCAAATCAATTATTTAAACCCTAATTAATAATGATTTTTCTGCTAGTCTCACCTTTCGTAGTTTTGATTTTTACGATATAGGTTCCTGTACTTATGTTTTTGATAGGCAATTGAATGTTGTTTTGTACTTGGTTTTCTACTTTCCAAGTTCCAACAGATTGTCCTAACATGTTGTATAATTCTACTTTTTCAACTGTGGCGTCGATGATGTTGTTTTTGATGTTCAACATATCATTAGCACTTGTGTAAGCAACTTGAATAGCACTACTATTTTCAAAATCAGTAGTTCCTAAAGCGGCTCCTGGAGCAACGAATCGTAATGAGAATCTTAAGTTGTCGAAGCCTTGAGGGATTTCAACACTAAAGTCTTCATTTTTGATATCGTGATAGATTTCAGTTGCTTTGTCAAAGATGTATACATTTACATTATCATCAAAATTTTCTAAACCATCTAATTTGAATGTTACTGTACCTAAAGCATCTGTTTTGATTCCTAATGGGTAAATGTTGTTTTCGTTGAAGAATCCTTCACCAGAGATGTTTAAAAAGCTTCCACTATTTAAGAAATACATGTCATTAGGTTGGTTGTCCATCAGTGGGGCATCATATCCAAAGTCAATTCCGCTTGTTGCATTTTCGTTCATGAATCCCATTAAAATTTGTCTGTGGTAACCATTTCTGTCAGTGAAACCTAAACGAATTTTTTGGAAATTATCTTCAGTAAACTGGTCTTCTGAGTTATCGTTAAAATGATCTACTGTCAACATATTGTTTGCATTATTTCTGAACAATGTATTTGATGCAACGTTGTCTTCTTTAACGAAAGCTCTTTGGTCGTTGTTGAATCGAATAGTTCCACCAGTAGCCGATCCGAATACAAAGAATCCTTGTCCTACAGGAATGTATCTTCCTGGTATTTTGCTACTTGAGCCTAATCCGCTGATTCCTACTGGAGCAACTGGAGGAGTTCCACCTACTAATGTTCTTGAAGCATAACCACCTTGGTAGTTAATTAGGTTGTGACTAGAGTTAGTACTATAGTGCTCCCAGAAATACAATGCACCAGTTGTTGAAACTGAATTGGCTGTAATAAACGCATTCGCATCGATAGCAGAAGCATAAGGATTTCCGCTTAAGTTCAAGTTATTAGCTGCAATTACACCTGTAATTTGACCATTATTTGGTTTACCAACGTAGGTATAGTTTTGAGCTGCACCAGCGCCACTTCCTTTTAAGGTATAACCTTGACCAGGGTTTAGTGAACCGTTAGGACCAACAGATTGCCAGTTCGCATAAGCAGGAGTTAAATTTTGGAATTTGAAAATCCAATAGCTACTTAATGTAATTGGGTTCGTTGCACTACCATTCAAGCCAGCTGTCCATGTTATGTTTTGTGGTGTTGATGTTGTTCCATCTTTCATAACTCCAGCTACTGTGTAAGCATTATTGTTGGTAGTATTATTGATAGCTCCTACAGGAGATGACCAATAGTTGTAATTGTAAATATTATTTTGACCTTGTTGATCTCTTTGTAAAGAACCAGCACTTGTAGGATCTAAATCACTATTTAATGTTTGAACTAATTGCGATTTGCCTTCTAAATCCATTACGCCATCTACTTTTAGATAGTGAGAAACTTCAATTTTAGAGTCGTTATTCGCTGTTAAAGTATTAGCAATAACATATAAGCCTAATAGTGTTTTATTTCCAGTTGAAGTGATGTTGTGTGATGTTCCCACAATATTCCAGTCAATTGGAGTTACTCCGTCTACTATAGATAAACTGTATGGTAAATCTTGTGTAGAGCCGTTTTGCCATGTAGCAGTTGATGACCATAATCCAGCAGCATTACTTCTGTAAGGCAGTGGAGCTGTTTGTAAGTTAATCGATATTTTATCAGGAATAACCAAGCTACCTCTGTTTACGTTAGATGAATCGTCATCTAAATGTGTTCCAATATAAGAGTTCATCGAATAGTAAGCAAACAACTCATTCCATAACAACGTATTGATGTCATTTTTAGTTATTGTAGTTGGAAGGATAGTTCCTCTTGTATTAGCACCTGTTTGCGAAATTTCTTGGTTCATGATGAAACGAATTTCTGTAGGAGTTAATACTCTGTTCCACATTCTTAGTTCGTCGATATCACCTTTGAACAAGTTGTTGATTGTTGTTTTGTTGATGTATTGTGCACCAATACTGAATGATGATCCAGCGGTAGCAACAGGGGCAACAGCAATAGCGGAAGTTCTGTCAAGTACACCATCAATATACATTCTTAAAGTTCCTGCCCCATAAGTTACAGCGATATTATGCCACATTGTATTTGGTAATGCAGTGTTTGTGATAGCACTGTAAGTTGTGCCTCCAACAGACCATTCCATTCTTACTCTGTTATTGATTTGTAACATTAATCGGTAACCAGATGTTGCATTTGGTTTTTTAGCTAAGATAGTTCTTTCAGTACCTAAAGTATTAGCACCGTCAGGTCTAACCCAAGTCATTACAGTAAACGTAGAGCCTAATTCGTTAGCATCGCCAATTCGTACAAAGTCGTCGCTACCATCCAAAGTAATATGTAATGGATTTACTGCTTGATGCGCTACTCCAAATGTGATAAATTTAGTGCCATCAAAATCGTATTGACAAGTTTCATTTGCTCCAGAAGTTGACATGAAAACCGTTTCAACACCCGAAGTAAAAGCTGAATTTGTAGCTACTACCATTACGTAAGCATCTGTTGGTCCTAAAGCTGGTAGTCCACTGATGAAAGCAGCTGTAGGAACATTTACTCTTGTAATTCCAACATCACCACCCGTTTCTACTACTTTCCATTTTCTGTTTACCACTTCTGTAATTGTAGTGATTGTCGTTGGACCTAAGTCAACGTTGATTGGCACACCAGAGTTGGCCATGTTCATACCATTTGAACCCCAAACTAAATAGCTTTTATCGGTTGCAAAAGTACTAGTGTTTGCAGTATTTGTTGCCAAAATATCAGTCAAACCAATCGTCATTACTTCAGTAGTATTGATGCTTTTGGATTGTTTTTGGTTCAATCTAGAGATATCGTCTCTACCAATACCTGCAATATCGTAGTTGTATCCAGCATTGGTTGCAATATTCCAAATAATATTTCCGTCAGAGTTGGTGTAGTTCATTGAAGTACCATTTACTCCTAAAGTAATTCCGTATTTAATAGCCAAATAACTTTGAATGTTGCTTCTTTCCGCATCAGTTGCTCTATTACTTAACGTAATGATTTCGCCGATACGTCCGTCCCAACTTCCGTCCCAACCTTCACTACGTCCCATCCAGAATTGACTGTTGTTTACGTTAGCAAAATCAGGGATATCATTAGTTGCGTTAACAACATTGTTGGCATTAAAAGTAAGGTTCATTCCATTAACAGCGGCATTATTGCTTGCGTTGATAATACCAGCCATATTGTAATTAATTGTTCCTGTACCGTCTGTGTGTGCTACACCGTAACCAGTTGGAGGTGCGCCGCTCGTTGTACCCAAACAGTACGATACAACTTCATTGGTAAAACGGTTGGTATATCTACCGTAACCAATTCCTGTTCCATCTGTTTGATCAGTTCCTGGTACTCTATCTCCACAAAAAATATCCAAACTTGCAGTTGTAGAAGTTACATTGATATCTGGAATCACTACTGCAAAAATATCTTGAGAATAAAAACCAGTTGGACCTTCTAAATATTGTCTGGCTGGATCTAAGTCGGTATAATTTTGAGGTGAAGTTGCTGGATTATTTGTGAAATCTACAACCGAGTTAAAGTTAATGTTGTGAGTAGCATTGTTTCTGTAAATTGGTGCGCCCACTGATCCTGGTCTAATAGCATTTGATCCTCTTCCTTGTGTATTCCATGTGTTTACTGCTGCGCCATCGGCTACACCAGTTGTACCGTTTAATAAATCAGAACGGAACCACAATTGAAGATTACCTCTAACACCGCCTGGTCCATAAGTTAACGCCGCAAAACCAGTTCCTTGGATAGAAAAATTATAAGGGTTTTCACTAGTATCATTATTAACAATAGAGAAAGTTGCCGATCTTAAACCTAAAGCGCCTGGAGTAAATTGAATAGTAACAGTAGTAAAACCACTAGGAGCAACTGTTGCACTAGGAGCAGAAGTTACAGTAAAATCACCAGCATTTGCACCACCAATAGTGATAGCACCTAATGTTAATACACCAGCGCCCGTATTGTAAATAGTAAATGTTCTTGTAGTTGGAGTACCAATACCTGAACCGGCAAAGTCAGTCCAATCTAATGTAGATGGAGTAGTGTCGCCATCAACAATTGAAGTTGCGCTTCCTTGAATATCGATTTCTGATGGAACAACGGCACCTGTACCTTGAATGTTAAATCTATACGGATTTTCGTTGCTATCATTATTAGCAATATTGATAGTAGAACCAGCCAATCCTAGACCAGTAGGAGTGAAGGTAACTACAAATGTTGTGCTTCCGCCAGGAGCTACTGTTGCACTTGGAGGAGTAGTTAAAACAAACAATCCGCCAGAGAAAGTGATAGCACCAATATTTAATGTTGAAGTTCCTGTATTTAAAATAGTGAACGTACGTGTTACACCAACACCAACACCAGTTGAACCAAAATCAGTCCAGTCGGTTAGCGAAGGAGAAGCATCATTATTTACAATTGAAATAGCATTTCCTTGTACATCCATTTCTTGTTCTGTACCAGTTCCTTGAATAGCAAAGTTATATGGGTTTTCATCGCTGTCATTGTTTACGATTGACATAGTTGCCGTTCTTAAACCAACACCACTTGGGTCGAAAGTAACCGTAACATTAGATGAGTTACCTGCAGCGATACTTGGGTTTGGAGCAATTGTTACACTGAAATCTGCTGCGTTTGCACCCGAAAATGTGATTGCACCAATAGTTAATGGTAAAGTTCCTGTATTTCTAATTGTAAAAGTTCTAGTTAATGAACCTGTTGTAACATCAGTTGAACCAAAATCAGTCCAGTCTGCTGTAGTTGGAGTAGTATCGCCATCTACAATTGAAGTCAAGTTACCTTGAACATCCATTTCTTGCTCGGTTCCCGTTCCTTGGATAGAATAATTGTAAGGCGCTTCATTACTATCGTTATTAGCAATCGAAATAGTAGCCGATCGTAAACCAGCCACACTAGGAGTAAAGCGAACAATAAAGTTAGTACTTCCGCCTGCTGCTACTGGAGAGGCAGGAGGAGTGATTATGGTAAAATCACCAGCATTAGCTCCACCAAAAGAGATGGCGCCTAATATTAATGGTGTTGTTCCTGTATTGTAAATTGTATAAGGTCTGTTTACACCAACACCTACTGAAGTTGAACCAAAGTCAGTCCAATCGGCTAAACTAGGAGTTGCATCACCATCTACTATAGAAACTGCATTACCTTGTACGTCCATTTCAGGACCAACTGTTATACCGTTACCTGTAATTCTAAAGTTGAAAGGGCTTTCATCCGTATCATTGTTTGCAATTGAAATATCGGCATTTCGTGCACCGTTTGCACTAGGTGTAAAAGTAACTTCTAAAGTAGTACTTCCACCAGCAGGCACTGAGGCACTAGGGGCAATTGTTACTGCGTAATCGCCAGCTGCCACTCCAGAGAAGGTTATTGCACCAATTACTAATGGAGCCGTTGTACTTGTGTTTTGAATAGTATATGTTCTTGCTACACCAACGCCAATTGGGCTAACGCCGTAGTCGGTCCAGTCTAATAAAGAAGGAGTAACATCGCCATCAGTTATTGAAAGGAAGTTTCCTGATACAAGAATTTCTGGTATACCATAAGTAACAATAACTTGTCCTCTGGCACCTGTTCCTCCTGTTGGGCTACCTGATGAGGTACGTAACGCACCACCACCACCACCACCGGGAGTTGTAGCACCACCAGCACCACCAGCATTAACTGCGCTACCTTGTGTAGTACGACCATTACCACCATTACCGCCTCCATTGGCTCCAACACCACCTACAGACAAAAGTCCAGGTGCTCCGATGTTGGCTGTACCTGCAGCAGCAGCACCACCACCACCGTTAACTCCTGCAGTACCATTGGCACCATTTCCTCCAGCGAAGGCAATATCTCCAACAGAACCACCAACAACTAATCCTAATCCACCGGCAGCACCAGTTGATGTATTGTCAGGTACAGAACTTCCTCCTTTGGCCATAACGTTGGTTACGGTATCAAAATAAGAATCGCCTCCTGGAGCTGTTGTTGTTGCACCAGCACCTACATTTACAGTATATGTGTTTCCTGGGATAACAGTAACTAGTTTTCGTGCATAAGCACCACCACCACCACCACCGTAACCATTGCTGCCTGATGTGCGTGATCCACCTTTTCCTCCACCACCCCAAGCTTCTACTGTAATAGAAGTAACACCTGCAGGTACAGTAAATGTTCCTGAGACATTGTAGGTTTGTGAAATAGTTTGTGCTTTTGCAACAAATGTTGTGAGCATCAGAAGCAGAAAGCAAAACTGTGTTTTTAAATTTGTAAAATTTTTCATAACTTATAGGGTTTAGTTTATGATTTAATTTTTAACGAGTTACTAAGCGAGCCTAATAACTCCTTTTTGTTTGACAAGACAAATATAGAATGGAATTTTAAAAAATCCGATAAAAAGCATAATAAAATCGATAAAATGCATATTATCGACGAAATACACGGTATAATTCTTACAATTTTGAAATTTATTAGTTTGTTGGCTATTAAAAGAAAAAACCATCAAAACTAAGTTTGATGGTTTTCCATAAGAAAAGATTTGGGGCTGTAAAAATTATCTTTTTACGATTCTTATATTTTTAGTTTTATCAGCATTAGTAACAATCATAGTGTAAACACCTGTTGGATAGTTTTCACCAAAAGAAATAGTTTCTAAATCAGTGGTATTTAAAGATCCATTTTCTACTAAGCGACCCATTAAGTCATATACTTGGTAAGTAATGGTTTCTTCTTTACTATTTTCAACTTTTAAATTGAATGATACTGCGAAAGGATTTGGAGCTACAATAGCGGTAAATTCTTTTACTGATTCTGGATTTTCATCAACTCTTGCTGTTGCACTGAATGTTGTAATAGTACAAGCTTGTCCATATGGAAGTTCAGGTCCGCTTGGATTTGTAGCAGCAACTTCTACTATATATGTTTTGTTGAATTCAATTCCGGTTAAGAATGAGAATTTCAATGTTCTTGAAACTGAATTAAAAACTTGAGTATTACTTGGATTAGTTGATTCAGTAATTCTGAATCTATAACCTGGAGCATTTGGTACAGCTACTGCATACAAAGTTGTTCCCAAATTGGTAATTGTGATTCCGCATTGTGTAGACTGTAATCGAGTTGTAATAGTAGGAGTGATGATTGAGCAAGCAGGTATGCGAGTAAAGTCAGACCAAACACCAGCGATTTTAACAGCAACTTCTACGTAGAAAACAGTGTTGTAAGCATGATTGTTTACTTGAGTTAAGTTGAACGTACGTAAAGCTCTGTCAATAGTAGCCACTTGATTGGTGTATAAATTAGTTACTCTGAATCGATAACCTTGAGCACCAGAAACCGCATTAGCATAGATTGCTTGGTTTAATGTATTTAGTCTTATTGGTTTAACAGTAGCATTGTTGTCATTACAATCGTAATTGTTATTGACACCACAAGCCACAATTGTTGAAGAACCAAAAGTATCACCATCGTTATCTAAATATTGAATTTCATTATCGTTACAGTCGTTGCTGTTTGTAACTCCACAAGCTACCATAATTGTTGATCCGAATGAATCACCATCATTATCAGCGTATTGAATTTGGTTATCATCACAATCAGTATTGTCTGTAACACCACAAGCTACTTGAGTTGTTGAACCAAAACCGTCGTTATCGTTATCCAAATATTCAATTTGGTTATCGTTACAATCTGAGCTGTCAGTAATTCCACAAGCTACCAAGGTTTGTGAACCAAATCCGTCACCATCAACATCTGCATAAGTAAGTAAATTATCGTCACAGTCAGAATTATTTGCAACACCACAAGCTACTTGAGTAGTTGAACCAAAACCGTCAGCATCAGCATCTAAATATTGAATTTGAGTATCGTCACAGTCGTCGCTATTGGTAACTCCGCAAGCTACCATAGTTGTTGAACCAAATGAGTCGCCATCATTGTCAGCATATTGAATTTGGTTATCGTTGCAATCAGAATTATTTGTCACACCACAAGCGACTTGAGTAGTTGAACCAAAACCATCCTCATCAACGTCCGCATATTGAATTTGGTTATCGTCACAATCAGAGTTGTTTGCAACACCACACGCTACTTGAGTAGTTGAACCGAAACCATCTTCATCAATATCAGCGTATTGGATTTGGCTATCGTCGCAATCAGAATTGTTTGTTACACCACATGCTGCTTGAGTTGTTGAGCCAAAACCGTCTTCATCTGCATCAACATATAAAATTTGATTATCATCACAATCAGTATTGTTAGTTACACCACAAGCAACTTGAGTTGTTGAACCAAAACCATCTCCATCTGCATCAGCGTATTGGATTTGTGTATCATTACAGTCGGTATTGTCACTTACGTATCCAACAGGTTGGCTAGGCGCTAAGGTACTTACAGCTGGGTTTCCGAAGCCATCACCATCTAAATCTTGGTAATACGTATTGTTGTTGTTATTGCTGTTAGGATCGTTGTCGTCTAAATCGTCAGAATTAGTAACTCCGTCACAATCTACCATAGTTGTAGAACCATATCCGTCACCGTCATTATCAGCATATTGAATTAAATTGTCGTCGCAATCAGTATTGTTGGCTACACCACAAGCAACTTGAATTGTTGAACCAAATCCGTCACCATCTAAATCTTGGTAAAGAACTTGAGAATCATCACAATCACTTGTGTTAGTTACTCCGCAACCTGCTAAAACAGTTGATCCAAAGCCATCTAAATCAAGATCTTCATATTGAATTTGACTATCATTACAATCATCGGCATTATCTGCAAATCCAAAAGGTTGGAAGCAAGCTGTTAACGAACCTAATGCATCACCAAAACCATCATTGTCTGAATCTTGGTAAAAAGTAACTGGAGTAGTTAGTTCAGGATTATTGTCATCACAATCATTTGAATTGGCTACACCACAAGCAGCAGGAGTTGTTGAACCAGCTCCATCGCCATCAGCATCTACATATAATATTTGAGTGTCATCACAATCCATATCATTGGTAACATATCCTTCAGGTTGCGAACAAGATGGGAAAATTTCTAAACCAGTACCATAACCATCGCCGTCAGCATCTTGGAAATACGTAGTTGGGAAGTTGATAAACATATCGGTATCATCACAGTCGATATTGTTTTCTACTCCACATCCAGCCAAAACTGTAGATCCAAGTCCGTCACCATCATTATCTTCGTATTGTAATGCAGTGTCGTCACAATCATCAGTGTTGTCAATATACCCTTCTGGGATTGAACATGCTTCAATTGTTTCTGCTTCGTTTCCAAAACCATCACCATCATTATCTTGATAGTAAGTTGTTGTTCCAAAAATTTCTGGATTAGAATCGTCACAATCACCAGTATTTGTTACACCGCATCCTGCGAGTACTGATATACCAAATCCGTCACCATCATTATCAACAAATTGAATTTCGTTGTCGTCACAATCATCTGCATTATCAACATAACCATTCGGAAGCGAGCAAGCTTCAAGTGAAACAGCTTCATTACCGAAACCATCACCATCGTTGTCTTGATAGTAAGTTGTTGTAGTTCCACCCACAGCTATTACAACTGTTTGTGTTTGTGAAGAGGTGTTACCATTTCCATCATTGTAAGTCCATGTAATGGTGTAAGTTCCCGCAACATTGTAAGTCAGCGGGTTTGAAGTAGTTGCTGTAACCGATCCAACACAGTTATCAGTAGCGGTTGGAATTTCAGTTATTGTGGCCGAACATTGTTCAGATATTGTTGGTAATGAAGTTACATCTGCAACAGGTGCAAATGTATCATTAACCGTTATAGTTTGTTGCTGAGTTGAAGAATTACCTTTCGCATCAGTATAAGTCCAAGTAATAACATAGTTTCCTTCGGTGTTGTAGGTTAGAGGGTCGGTTGTTGTTCCTAAGATAGTTCCGCTACAGTTATCGGTAGCAGATGGAGCAGAGGCAGTTACCGAGCATTGCCCCGAAATAGTTGGTAAACTTGTAATATTTGCAACTGGAGCCGTTGTGTCATCAATGATTACTGTTTGTGTTTGTGTCGCAATATTACCTTGACCATCGTTGTAAGTCCAAGTAATTGAATAAGTTCCTTGTTCGGTATAAGTAAACGGACTTGTAGTTGTTGCAGTTACTATACCCGAACAGTTGTCTGTTGCTGTTGGAGCAATTACAGTAACAGAACATTGCTCAGTAATTGTTGGTAAGCTAGACAAATTTGGAATAGGAGCTGTAGTGTCACTAACGATAACAGTTTGCGTTTGAGTAGAAGTGTTCCCGTGGCCATCATCGTACAACCATGTTACAAAATATGTTCCTTGCGTGCTAAAGGTCATTGTTGAAGTTGTACCTTCAATTGGTCCATAGCAATCACTTGTAGCTGTTGGAGGAGTTAATGTAACAGAACATTCCCCTGTTGCAGTTGGCAAACTTGGCACATCCGGAACTGGAGCTCCACAATCAATAGTGCTAGAAGAAACGTTGTCTTTTTTCGCTAATTGATAGTCGATTCTAAGTGATAAAAACTTTTTGAATTGTTTTTTATCTGCATATGCTACAACAGACAAAGCGTTGGTATTGCCTTTCTTTTGCACCACTGAAACCAATTTGTTGATTTCATTAAATTGTTCCTTACTATTTGTTTTGAAACGAAAGACAATTTTGCCTTTTTCACTCAAATAATAATTAGCCGTTTTATTATAACCATTATTAGCCATCGATAGGTTGGATAGCAGAACAGTTAAGAACAAAATTAGGGTAAATTTTTTCATGTCTTTTTAGTTTTGATAGGACAAACCTACTTAAACCATTTTATTTAGCAAAATAAAAAGACGATAAAATGCATTTTACATCGATAAAAAACATTATTTAACAAAAATAAGAAGTTATATCTTACAAAAACAGCCGCTAAATTTACTTTAGCGACTGTTTGCTTCAAAAGATTTGGGGATTATCTATTGTTTTATCATCCTAATAGTTTGACTATTATTGTCTTGTGCTACAATTATGTTGTAGACGCCAGCAGCATAGTTGGAACCAATTTCAAATGTTTCTAGTTGACTTAAATCAACATTTCGGCTGTCGATTAATCGTCCAATCATATTGTATACTTTGTATTGAATAGGATTTTCGGAAGTAGATTTTACATTAATTAAAAAACTGTTTTTGAATGGATTTGGATTTCCTACAACAACAAAATTGTTATTATTCAGATTTTCTTCAGAATTTCTAGGTGCTAAAGCTATCGAATTTTGGTTTCCGTTGCAATACACTGTAGCAAGCATTTTTGTCAGTCCGCGTTGGGTTTTATTTTGCTGTATCAACTTTGAACTTAACTCTGTACACAATGGAAGCGAACTTGTCAATCTAAATCGAGCAAATTTTACACTTTGGTTTTGAGGTAAATTAACGGTTTTTCCACTCGATAAGCTCACTGGACTTTGCGTCCAACGCAATTGATTACTCTCTTTTGTATGGCGAGTAATTAATGTATTGAATTGGTTGAATTTTCCATTTGGATCTTCAATTACAGTCAATGTTGTCGTTGCATTATTCGGAATTAATTGCGCATCATAAAGTAATGATCCTTGAATAGCAGCAAGAGCCAATGAAGTAGTTCCAACATTAGTAACATAAACGTCAAATTCTAGTGTTTTAGGATTTGGATTGTTGATGTTTTCAATTTTAATCGCAATTTGGTTACCAGAGCAATTTTGAGAATAACCCGTAACAATCGTTAGAATCAATAAAGCAAAAAGTAGCAATATCGTTCTGTTGTTTGTATGTATTTTCAGTGCTTTCATATTTTTTTATTTAATCGATGTTTGTAATTAAGGTGTAATTTTGAAAATGAAATTATTAGCATTAGTTTCCCAAATAGAGTAATCACTATTATCAACGTTTCCGTCACCATTCAAATCAGTAATAAAATCACCTGATTCAAAATTGTTGGCATCTGTTTCCCAGATAGAGTAATCACCGTTGTCTATGTTTCCATCGCCGTTAATATCTCCTGAAAAGAAAGCCCAAACACCAGGTTCCATTTCTTTCATATTAGAACCATAAGCTTTAGTTCCTTGATTTGTATAATCATAACTAACTGGTGTTGATCCTACAGTAATAGGATTAGCGCTCCAAGTTTCGACAGCATTGCTTCCTTTTACCACTAAGTAAAAATTACCTGTTGGTGCCGTTGCAAAAGTGCAAGTAGCCGTTCCGTCAGTTAATAACGAAGCAGTTGTGCTATCAACTAAAGAATAGCTGTTTTGATCTCTTAACTCAACAGTGATGGTTTCAACTTCTGTTGCGTTGGCGCTTACTCCGCGATTCATTCGAGCAGAAGTCATTGATCCGTTTCCAGCATAATAACCTTCAAAATAGAGTTTGGCATTTACTATAGAAGAACAAGTGTTTGTTAAACTGTAGCTATTATCATTACAATCAGTGTTGTTGGAAACATAACCATTTGGAGCCACACATCCTGTTGTTGTTACATTACTATTTCCAAATCCGTCACCATCAGCATCTTGATAGAAAGTAACTATCGGACCACCATTAGTAATAATTACAGTTTGATTTTGATTTACAAAATTACCTTTTGCATCAGTATATTTCCACACCACAGTAAAAGTACCTTGCGTATTGTAAGTAGTTGGGTTAACCGTTGTAGCAGTTATGGTTCCTGAGCAGTTGTCAGTAGCTGTTGGAGCTGTAACTGTAGCCGAACATTGACCAGTAATTGTTGGTAAATTAGTCACATTCGGAACAGGAGCAGTAGTATCGTTTACAATTACAGTTTGATTTTGATTTACAAAATTACCTTTGGCATCAGTATATTTCCAAACCACAGTGAAAGTACCTTGTGTATTGTAAGTAGTTGGGTTAACTGTTGTAGCTGTAATTGTTCCAAAGCAGTTATCAGTAGCCGTTGGAGCTGTAACTGTAGCCGAACATTGACCAGTAATTGTTGGTAAATTAGTCACATTCGGAACAGGAGCAGTAGTATCGTTTACAATTACAGTTTGATTTTGATTTACAAAATTACCTTTGGCATCAGTATATTTCCAAACCACAGTGAAAGTACCTTGCGAATTGTAAGTAGTTGGGTTAACTGTTGTAGCTGTAATTGTTCCAGAGCAATTATCTGTAGCTGTTGGAGCTGTAACTGTAGCCGAACATTGACCTGTGATTGTTGGTAAATTAGTCACATTTGGTACAGGAGCAGTAGTATCGTTTACAACAACTGTTTGCGATTGGAACGCTTGATTACCTCTACTGTCAATGTATTCCCAAATAATATTGTATGTTCCTTGAGTAGAATAAGTTAAAGGGTCGCTGGTTGTTGCAGTAACCGTTCCCATACAATTATCAGTAGCAGTCGGCGCTGTTACTGTTGCCGAACATTGACCCGTTACGGTTGGTAAGTTTGTAACGTTTGGAACTGGAGCAATAGTGTCAGTGATAATAACATTTTGAAATTGTCCAGAAGTATTTCCATTTCCATCATTATAAACCCAGTAAATTTGATGAGTTCCTTGGGTAGTATAAGTTAATGGAAAGGTTGTAGTAGCCGTAATTTGTCCATAACAATTACTTGTCGCTGTTGGCGGAGTTACTGTAGCTGAACATTGAGCCGTAATATTAGGTAAGTTGGTTACATTGGGAACTGGAGCGCTACAATTTCCTGTTATTGTTACTGTTTGAGCAGGAGTTGTAGTTGAATTACAGTTGTTAAAAACCGTAACGTTGGCTGTTCCAGCAGAGGCAACATCCGCAGCATTAATGGCAGCAGTTAATTGAGTTGAACTTACAAATGTTGTGGTTCTATTGGTGCCATTCCATCTTACTATAGATTGTCCACTAATAAAATTAGTTCCGTTTACTGTTAATGTGAAAGCACCTGATCCAGCTGTTCTTGTATTTGGATTTACCGAAGCATTGGTTGGATTTGGTGTAACTGTAACAATTACTTCGTCTCTATTACTTTTAGCAGCTTCAAATTTCCAGTTGAAGAATTGAAAGAAAGTTCCCGTGCCACTATTTCCTGTTATAGAAACGGTTCCATTAGTGTAAGGATAGGTAATTCCGGTTGTTGCTCGGGTTAAATTTATTGCTGTACCAGTTGTTGGAGCAATTTGTCTTGAAACCAAACGCAATCCAGTAGCAACTGGTAAAAAGAAATCCAATGCAATATCTTGCGCGCCAGTTGTTGTTAAGCGAATCATTTTCGATTCTAACATCACACCAGCACTATCTTGTAATTCCACCAAAATCTGTCCAGCTACTGTAGCAGAAATTAAAACAGATTTTAATTTAGTAGGAGCTGTACAATCGAATATCAAATATCTATTAGCAACATTAGTGTTGGTTGTTCCTGTTCCTGATACAGTTGCAGGTCCTAAATTAGCAGGAGTAACTTCTCTTTCAACCCAGTATGACGTTGTTGATGTTAAAGCTGGTGTAGTGAAATTAGCTCCTGTGAAAGTTGGTGTTGTTCCGTTTTGAGTGGTGTACCATTTAATTGTTCCAGTACTGGCTGTAGTTAAAGCTGCAGTTTGACCAGTACAAATAGTTGCATCACTAACTGTTGGTACACTTGTAGAAGGTACCATAGTAACATTTAAAGTTGTTGTTGTATTGTTAGTTAAAGTAACAGGAATAGTTTGTGTAGCATATCCTGGTGCTTCAAAAATTACATTATAACTTCCAGCAATTTGTACTTTATGATAATCACCTTTTGTAGGAGATGATTCAACCCAAGCTCCCCAACCATCCAAAGTTCCGCTAATGTAAACTTTTGCATGGACAGGATTTCCAGATTGGTCAGTTACAACACCATGCAATCCATAATTGGCTTGTTTGATGTAGTTTAACATTGCTTGTCTGTTTCTGTCCCAGTGAAAAGGTAGGTTAGAAGCAGCAGGAAATTTTGTTGCCGATACTTCAATAGTTGATTCTTTATTATGGTTGAAGAAGTTGTTGCAATCTTGACGACCACCTTTTACAGTATACCAAATGGCACCATTGGTTGTTCCTGCAAATTGTCCAGTTCCATACACATCATCCATATAATTTGCATTACCGTCAGCGGTTTGACAAGTTTGCGCATATTCTTGAGCCACAAATTTGAAATAGTTGTCGTGTGGATGTACACTTACAGCTGAAGCTCCAGTGGCAGCCGTTGATGTATCCCAAGGATAATTGAAAACTTCTGCACCACCATGATAATTAGCTGCTAAAACAAAATGACGCGTAGCTTCAAAATTTAAGAAAGCTAAGGTTTCTGGTTGATATACTAATCCATCAGGGTGTAATCCGCCAATTGGATCAGGGTAGTTTCTATTTAAATCAACGCCATTAGCATTGGCTCTCGTAGCTGTGTTACCAGTTGTGTTCATAGTGTCGTTTCCTGCAGTTCGGTAAGAACCATCCGGATTTGCTAATGGACAAATGTACAATTCAGTTCCGTTGATGATATTAGTAACTTCTGATAATGAACCGTAGTTTGTTAGTAAATAATCAATAAAACGCAACATGATTGGGTAACCCGTGATTTCGTCACCGTGCATGGACGATGAATAGAAAAACTCAGGTTCAGTTTCGTCGCTAGCTACATTGTCAGAAATTTTTAGCACATACAAGGTTCTGCCGTTTGGTGTAGTTCCAATATTTTGAAGTGTACATAAACTAGGGTAGTTAGCTGCCCAAAATTGCATTTTGGCAACATACTCAGAATACTTCGGATAAGCATCCCAAGTAGTATCCCAAGCATTGACTGCTTGTGTAGCATATTGTGTAAACTCTTGTGGAATTTCGTTGTCTGCAGCAGTTACTCGATAGGCCAATCCATACGATAAAAAACGTTGAAATTGGTCTTTGTTAGCATAAGCTTCGACTTCTAATAAATTTTCATCAACACGTTTGTGACTGACCGAGAGAAACTCGTTGAGTTCTAAAAATTGCTGTTTGCTGTTAGCTTTAAAAGTAAAAATGACTTCACCTTTTTCACGCAAATACTGCATCGCTTTTTCGTAAGAACCATCTTTTTGTGCAAATGTAATGCTTGTAAACAAGATAGTTAACCAGAGAATTAGGGTAATTTTTTTCATATAATTTGGGGTTTATGAAAAGCAAACCTAATTAATACTTTGGTTCTTGCAAAATTTTTAATCGATAAAAAGCATTATAAATCGATAAAATACATTTTTATAAAAAATAAGAAAGTTAATACCTACAAAAATAATATTTCGATTTTGCAGGTATTAACTCTATTTTTTATAACTACCTTTTAATAATTCTACTGGTTTTAATTGTGTTTGTAGCTTTGATTGAAACAATAATGTTATAAATTCCGGAAGGATAATTATCTCCAAATGCTACTGATTCAAGTGCTTCAGCTTGGAGTGTTTTACTTTCCAGCATTCGTCCTAACATATCAAAAACTTCAAAAGTGTATTCATTTTCAGGATATTCGGAATCTAATTTGACACTAAAATTAGCATTAAACGGATTAGGACTAACCGTCAAATTGAATGAATTCTCTGTAATTGATTCATCCAATTTTGCTGGAGAAGTATTGGTTGATACCAAACAAGTTTGACCGTATGGCAGGTAAGTTCCAGTTGTGTTTTTTAAAGCTACATCAACTAGATAGGTTTTGTTATTTTGCGTTCCGGGAATGTTACTTAGTCTGAAGGAGCGCATAGTGGTATCAAATGTTCTCACAAAAGTTGGATTTGATGCATCCGTAATTCTGAATCGATATCCAGTAACATAAGAAACATTGTTGGCGTATAATAAAGTAGCTAGAGAAGTGATGTTGATTCCGCATTGCGATGTTTGTAATTTGGTGTAAACCGTTGGACTAATTACTACACATGAAGGAATTCGAGTATAAGGTAAAAAAACATTGTTTACTCTAACAGAGACTTCAACATAAAAAGAAGTAGCATAAGCATAGTTACTTACTTGAGTTAAATTGAATGTTCGAACAGTTCGGTCAATGGTTGTAACTTGGTTAGTAGTCAGGTTGGTTACTCTAAATCGATAGGTTTGAGCACCCGAAACCAAATTAGCAGAAATCGTTTGAGTAATCGATGTTAGTAAAAGAGGTTTTACAGTTGAATTGGTATCGTTACAATCATTATTCCATATTGATCCACCACAAGAAACAAAAGTTGTTGAACCAAA
This sequence comes from uncultured Flavobacterium sp., assembly GCA_964414655.1. Classification (GTDB taxonomy): domain Bacteria; phylum Bacteroidota; class Bacteroidia; order Flavobacteriales; family Flavobacteriaceae; genus Flavobacterium. Next base: position 62,511 of record CAYPXI010000011.1, read on the forward strand.
TCCATCGCCATCGCCATCAAAATAAAGAAGTTGACTATCATTGCAATCGACATTATTGGAAACACCGCAGGCCACCATAGTTGTTGATCCAAAGCCATCTCCATCTGCATCAGCATACTGAATTTGATTGTCGTTACAGTCAGAATTATTGGTAGAACCACAAGGAAATAAGATTGTTGAACCAAATCCATCTCCATCTCCATCAAAATATAGAAGCTGACTATCATCGCAATCTACATTATTGGAAACACCACAAGCTACTACTGTTGTTGATCCAAATCCGTCGCCATCTGTATCGGCATATTGAACTTGATTATCGTCGCAGTCTGAGTTATTAGTAGCTCCACAAGGAAATAAGATTGTTGAACCAAATCCATCTCCATCTCCATCAAAATATAGAAGCTGACTATCGTCACAATCTACATTATTAGCAACCCCACAAGCTACTATAGTTGAGGTTCCAAAACCATCTCCATCTGCATCAGCATACTGAATTTCATTATCATTACAATCTGTATTGTCCAACACATAACCTACAGGCTGACTAGAAGCAACAACAGAAACTAAAAGATTTCCAAATTCATCGCCATCTGCATCTTGGTAATAAGTTTGTGTATTGCTATTCGGATTGTTGTCGTCTAAATCATCACTATTGGTAACACCACAAGGAGCCAATAACGAGGAGCCGAATCCATCATTATCATTGTCTTGGTAAGTGATTAAATTATCATTGCAATCTGAATTATTGGCTACAAAACCATTAGGTTGCGAACAACTTATCATAAATGAATTTGCGTCTCCAAAACCATCTCCGTCATTATCGGCATAGAAAGTCATAGTTGTTCCACCTGTAGTAATAATCACCATTTGGTTTTGACTTGAATTGTTTCCGTTACCATCATCGTAATTCCAAGTAACAATATAAGTTCCGGCTGTAGAATAAGTCAAAGAATTTGATGTTGTTGCGGTTACAGTTCCAACACAATTATCAGTTGCCGTAGGTGCTGTCAAAGTTGCAGAACAATCTTCTGTGATGGTTGGTAAATTAACAATATCGGCAATAGGAGCAATTGTATCATCAATGATTACAATTTGATTTTGAATTACTGAATTTCCATTACCATCATCAAATAACCACGGAATTACAAATGTTCCTTGCAAATTAAATGTAAGCGAACTCGTAGTAGTTGCGGTAATCGTTCCCATACAATTGTCTGTGGCTGTTGGTATTGTTGTAACCGTTGTTCCACATTGCGCGTTTATTGTTGCCAAACTACTTAAATTAGGTATTGGAGCAATAGTATCATCAATAATTACAGTTTGATTTTGAGTGGTAATATTTCCGCTACCGTCATTGTAAGACCAAACTACATTATGAGTGCCTTGCGTGGTAAGTGTAAGAATTGAAGTAGTTCCTATAATGTTTCCAGCGCAAGTGTCTGTGGCTGTCGGAGCTGTCAAAGTAGTTGAACACTGAGCGGTTATTGTGGGTAAATTGGTCATATTAGGTATTGGTGCTTCAGTATCTACAAATGCATTACAACTTACACCTGATGGAACTCCAGCATTACCAACCCAGTTGGACATAGCGCTAGATAAGGCAAAATTTGATAATGTTCCCGAAAGATTGTTTCCACTAGTGTCTGTTAAACTAGTTACAGCACTATTGTTAAGTGAATCTGACCCTTGATTGAAATGATAATTAGCAAGCAATGATGATGTAGCATTCGATTCACAATTCATATTAGCTTGAATTTCACTAATGCAAAGCGCTCTATTCCAAATGCGAACTTCATCGATGTTGCCTTTAAAATGAGCTACTCCAGTTCGTTCTAAACCAATATACAACGGTAAATTGTTGGATAAATCCATGGTAGGAACAAAATCGCTATTCATGTTCGCCTGAATTACTCCATCAACTAGTAAAGTTATTTTTTTAGTAGAACGATTCACTACAACCGCTACATGGTGCCAATTGCCGTCGTTTAAGTTTTGACTAGTAGACAATCCTTCTGCATTTCCATAAAAGATATTTGTCCCATTTCCGATTTCTAATCCGAGCCTGTCGCCTGAAATTATTAATTGAATTCCTTTAAAGAAACCACTTACAGATGCTTTAGAAATAATTCCAGCAAAGCTTGCTTGTGTGCCATCAAGTTTAATTTTGGCCTCCATCGTTAAGTTTTGAGTGCCAAATTGAAGTGTAGTATTATTAGCAACAACAACTCGATCATTAATTCCGTCAAAATGTAAGGAAGCAGCTGGATTAGGTTGTGTAATGTCAAAAACCAATGCATTTGTTGAGGTTGAATTACAAGTATTAAAAATAGTTACGTTTGCCGAACCAAAAGTTGCAATTTGTGAGGCTGTAACTGCAGCATTCAATTGGTTTGAACTAACATATGTTGTTGGAAGATTTATGCCATTCCATCTCACAATGGATTGACCACTAATGAAATTAGTTCCATTTACAGTTAATATGAAGTCACTAGATCCAGCTTCTTTTGAATTCGGATTTAAAGAAGCGTTAGTTGGATTAGGAGTTACAGTTACAATCACTTCTTTTCTATTGCTTTTGATTGAGCCAAATTTCCAATTGAAAAACTGGAAGAAAATCCCTGTTCCGCTATTTCCAGTAATGGTTACAGTTCCATTAGTAATAGGATAAGTGATTCCAGTTGTTGCTCTAAACATATTTGTATTCGTTATTTGTCGGGATACCAATCGCAAACCATTTTCAGCAGGTAAGAAAAAATCTAAAGCAATATCTTGTGCGCCAGCGGCTGTTAGACGAATTACTTTTGATTCTAGCATCACACCAGCACTATTTTGGAGCTCAACATGAATCTGCCCAACAGCAGTAGCATTTATTAAAACAGATTTCAGTTTTGTTGGTGTCGTACAATTAAAAACAAGATACCTGTTGGCAATAGCTGTGTTTGTTGTGCTCGTTCCAGAAACAGTTGCAGGTCCTAAATTAGGCGGAGTTACTTCTCTTTCTACCCAATACGATGTTGTTGAAGTTAAAGCAGGAGTTGTATAATTCGCTGTTGAAACCAAAGGATTCGTAGCATTAGCAGCATTATACCACCGAATTGTGCCTGTTCCAGTAGCTGATAAATTAGCGGTTTGTCCAGTACAAATGGTTGCATCACTCGCTGTCGGAAGCGATGTGATTGGCGTCATGATAACGTTCAAATTGGTAGTTGCAAAATTAGATAAAGTAACAGGAATGGTTTGCGAAGTATAACCTGGAGCTTCAAAAATGACATTATAGGTTCCAGCAATTTGTACTTTATGATAATCACCTTTGGTGGGTGAAGTTTCTACCCACGATCCAAAATTGTCAAAAGTGCCTCCAATGTATACTTTGGCATGAATAGGATTTCCGTTAGCGTCAGTTACTGTTCCGTGTAATCCATAATTCGCTTGTTTGACATAATTGAGTAATGCTTGACGGTTTCTGTCCCAAAAGAAAGGTAAATCACTTGCTAAAGGAGTTTTTAAATCTGAAATTTCGATAGTACTTTCTTTATTGTGATTGAAAAAGTTGTTACAATCTTGTCTTCCACCATAAACCGAATACCAAGCAGCGCCATTAGTCGTTCCGGGAAATTGACCAACGTTGTACACCGTATCCATGTAATCCAAGTTCCCATCGGCGGTTTGACACAATTGAGCGTATTCTTGGGAAACAAACTTAAAATAGTTGTCGTGTGGATGGTAACTAAAGTTGCCTGTTCCAGGAGTATTTGATGTATCTAAAGGAAAGTTGAATACTTCAGTTCCACCATGGTAATTAGCGCCCATTACAAAATTTCTTGTGGCTTCAAAATTCAAAAAAGCTGTGGTTTCAACTTGATACACAGTATTATCAGGATGCATTCCACCAATAGCATCGGGATAATTTCGGTTCAAATCGATATTGTTGGCATTCCCACGAATTGGAGTAAATCCAACGGCATTATAAACATCGTTTGTAGCGCCACGATAAGAGCCATCGGGATTAGCCAACGGATTGATATAAAGCTCGGTTCCGTTAACAATTGAAGTTACTTCAGAATCAGTGTTGTAATTGGTTAATAGGTAATCAATAAACCGCAACATTGTCACATAACCTGTAATTTCATCACCATGCATTGACGAAGTGTAGAAAAATTCTGGTTCTGTTTCGTCAGCGGTAGCATTATCCGAAATTTTTAACACGTACAAATTTCTTCCATAAGTTGTTGTTCCTATACTTTGCAAAGTACACAAATTGGGATAAGTAGCTGCCCAATATTGCATTTTGGCTACATATTCAGAATATTTTGGATAAGCGTCCCAAGTTGTATCCCAGGCATTGACTGCTTGTGTGGAGTATTGTGTAAATTCTTGGGGAATTTCGTTGTCTTCAGTTGTAACACGATAAGCTAATCCATACGATAAAAACCGTTGAAACTGGTCTTTGTTTGCGTAAGCTTCTGCTTCTAATAAGTTTTCATCAACGCGTTTGTGACTGATAGAAAGAAACTTGTTGAGTTCTAAAAATTGTTGTTTGCTATTGGCTTTGAAAGTAAAAATAACTTCACCTTTCTCGCGCAAATAGTGCATAGCTTTTTCGTAAGAACCATCTTTTTGAGCATATGAAATACTCGAAACCAGGATGGTTAACCAGACAATTAAGGTAATTTTTTTCATATAGATTGGGTTTAGAATTTCTATATCAAACCTATTGAATAACTTATTTTTTTCAAAGTAAACCTTAATGAATCATTTATAATTGGCTTAAAAACAGGGGTTTTTACGTGTTGAAATATGGCTTTTTAGAGGAATAGAAAAAGTTTTTTCTTACAAATGAAATGCCTAAGTACTACAGCGAGTGTTGAGGTTATAAAAGTATAAGGAATTAAAAAAAATCCCAACCATTGCTGATTGGGATTTTGTAGCGAGAGGGAGATTTGAACTCCCGACCTCAGGGTTATGAATCCTGCGCTCTAACCGACTGAGCTACCTCGCCGTGTCGGTACATTCTTGAATGCGGGTGCAAATATAAGACTAATATCACACCTTGCAAATATTAAAAGCAAAAAATATTTTTTTTATAAATGTTTTTTTTACCAATAAATATTATATATTTCGACAAATTTATGTTTTATGTCAGAAAAAGTTCGTTACGAAATAGAGTTTCCTATTAATTCTTCACCACAATTGTTGTATCAATACATTTCAACTCCTTCAGGTTTACAAGAATGGTTTGCTGATACAGTCAATTCGAGAGGTGAATTTTTTACTTTTGAATGGGATGATGTGGAAGAAAATGCACGTTTAGCTTCAAAAAAAACGGGTGAAAAAGTGAAGTTCAAATGGGTAGATGATAATAAAAAAGATACAGAATATTATTTTGAATTACGTATTCTTGAAGACGAAATCACCAAAGATGTATCGTTGATGATTACTGATTTTGCTGAAAAAGACGAAGTAGATGAGTCAAAAATGTTATGGGAAAATCAAGTATCTGAGCTAAAACACGTAATTGGTTCCATATAAACTGCTTTATTAAATGTATATTTGTCCCGATTTAATCGGGATTTTTTTATGATAAATTTTAATGGAAATATAGTTGCAGAAGAAACAGTTTTGTCGGTGTCAAATAGAGGTTTTTTGCTAGGTGATGCAGTTTTTGAAACGTGTAAAGTGGTCAACAATAAACTGTTGTTTTTTGAAGATCATTATTTCCGATTGATGTCGTCGATGCGAATTGTACGAATGAAAATCCCTATGCAATTTACACTTGAATTTCTCGAAAACGAAATGCTTACTTTGATCCATCAGCTCGAAAAATCGGATGCTTATCGAGTTCGAATCACGGTTTATCGCAACGAAGGTGGTTTGTATCTACCCAAAGACAACACCATTTCCTATATTATACAAGCAAATCCAATTGAAAATAGCAGTTACTCATTCAATGAAAATAGTTACGAAGTGGATTTATACAAAGACTTTTTTATCAGCAAACAATTGCTTTCTACTATTAAAACGACCAACAAAATGGTACACATTACAGGAAGTGTTTTTGCAGAAGAAAATGACTTACAAAATTGTCTTTTGTTGAATAATGAGAAAAATGTTGCCGAAGCTTTGAATGGCAATTTGTTTATGCTTACCGGGAAAAAATTGGTTACGCCTCCAGTTTCTGATGGTTGTTTGAATGGTGTAATGCGTAAACAAGTACTAGCTTTAGCTAAAAAAATGGATGGTGTAGAAGTTATAGAAGAATCAATTTCGCCATTCGAGTTGCAAAAAGCAGATGAGTTATTTATCACCAATGTGATTGCAGGAATTCAACCCATTACGAAGTACCGAAAAAAAGAATATACAACAAATTTTTCAAAAATGTTGGTTGAAAAATTGAATAAATTAATAGAAGCTTAGTTCAAAATAGGGTTTTCGGGTGCATTGGACCAAATGATGTATTCGCCGCCTAATTCCATGATTTTATCGCGCCAAAATTCAACGCTCGGTGTACTAAGGATGTCGCTTTTGAAGTTGTTTTTGGTTAAAATCCATGAGTTGGCTTGTACTTCTTCATCCAGTTGTTGCGAACTCCAGCCCGAATAACCTAAGAAAAATCTAATGTTTTCTTTTTGAATCGAACCATTGTTGATTAGTTGTTTGGTTACTTCAAAGTCGCCGCCCCAATATATTCCATCTGATATTTCAATACTATCTGTAATTAACTCAGGTATTGTGTGAATAAAATACAAATTATCTTGTTCCACAGGACCGCCATTATACACAATAAAGGAAGCTTCAATATCTGGAACCAAATCGTTTACGGTAAAATCCAATGGCTTGTTTAAAATAAAACCTACTGAGCCACTTTCGTTATGATCAGCTAACAAAATCACAGAGCGACTGAACGAAACATCTCCAATTACTGAAGGTTCAGCCAAAAGTAAAAGTCCTTTTTTAATAGTGTCTTTGGTCATGGTTGGAGGCAATTTTGAAATAAAAATAATAAATATTTTTTGAATTGCATTGTTTTGTAAAAAAAAATCATCCCGATTAACGAATCGGGATGATTTAATTATATTAGATATAAACTAAATTAGTTTACTGAACCATCTAAATCAGCACCTGCTTTAAATTTAACTACATTTTTAGCAGCGATTTTGATTGTTTTTCCAGTTTGTGGGTTTCTTCCATCTCTAGCAGCTCTTTTAGAAACTGACCAAGATCCAAAACCTACTAAAGAAACTCTACCACCTTTTTTCAAAGTTTTTCCTACGTTTCCTAAAAATGATTCTAAAGCTAATTTTGCAGCAGCTTTTGTAATTCCTGCGTCAGCAGCAATAGCATCGATTAATTCTGATTTGTTCATAATAAATAGTTATTAATTGTTGGTTAAACATTTTTTTTGTTAATCATAACAAATTTAGTAGAAAAAACAGACCGCACAAGCGCTGAGCACGTTTTTTGACATTTTTGTTGATAACTCAACGCATTTGTTGATAAACAACCCGTTTTTTGTCCGAAAAACGAAATGACACCAATGTTTTCATAGCCTCAAAGCGCTTTTGCTTCTAATGAAAATGCTATTCCATTCAATAATTCAGAAGTATTCATTCTTTTTTTACCTGGAAATTGTAAAGTCAGTATATGTAAAAAACCATTTTCTACCGCAATTTTCATTTCTTTCTTTGTGGTAATAATTGTTCCCACATTCAAATCGTGTGAAACTAATTCTATTGTAGCTTCATAGATCTTCACATTCCATTCTTCATTTTTATCCTTTATAAAGCACCAAGCGCTTGGATAAGGTGACAAACCTCGTATTAAGTTGTAAATTACTTCACCCGATTTTTTAAAATCAATCTTACAATTGTCTTTGTTGAGTTTGTAAGCAGTTTTAATTTCAGGAGAATCGGTTTGTTTTTGTGTCGTTATAGTGCCTTTCTCTATTATATGTAAAGTTTCAATAACAGTATCGCAACCTAAAATCATCAGTCGATCGTGAAGTTCTCCCGCATTTTCATTCGAACCAATCTCTATTTCTTTACTTAAAATCATTTCACCAGTATCAATTTTATCATCAATAAAGAAAGTAGTGACTCCAGTTTTGGTTTCACCATTAATAATTGCCCAATTAATAGGAGCGGCACCACGGTAATTAGGAAGCAATGAAGCGTGTAAATTGAACGTTCCGTATTTCGGCATTCGCCAGACAACTTCAGGCAACATTCTAAAAGCAACAACTACTTGCAGATTGGCATTCAAACTTTTTAGTTCTTCTAAAAATGTTTCGTCTTTTAAGTTGGTTGGTTGCAACAAGCGCAAGTTGTGTTCCAAAGCATATTCTTTTACTGCCGAATATTTGATTTTTTGACCACGACCTGCGGGTTTATCGGCTGCAGTAATTACGCCAACCACTTTAAAATTATTTTTTACTATAGTATCTAAAATCCCAACGGCAAATTCGGGCGTTCCCATAAAAACAATGCGCAATTTTTCTACTTGAGCTGAATTCATTTCAGTATTATTTTTTTAACGAATATAAATTAGTAAGACCAACAATAACTCGATTGTTTTCGAGTAATTCTTGGAGTGCAAATATAACATCGTCTGAAGGATATTTAAGCTGTTTTTGAATTTCTCTTGAACTCAAATCGTTTTTCGATAAAAGTTGAATGATTTTTTCAGAAATGGTTTTGTTTTCCACTCGTTGTTTTAAGGTAATACAATACGAACAAATGCCACAATGTTCTGATTTGGTTTCGCCGAAATAACGAAGCAATAACTGACTTTTGCATTGTTGTTGCTCCTTTATATAATAGAGTACACTTTTTAATTGGTGTTTTTTAAGTTGATTTTGAGCTTCTAAATATTTGGCAACACGGTTAATGGTTTTTTCGTCTTCTCGGACTTCATTAAACGTAATTGTAGAATCATTGTTTTTGGCCGAGTACATTATAATGTCTTTTTCTTTCAGATTTTCAAACAGTTGTTCGATTTTCTTTTCGTCAGCATTTGATTTTTTGGCTATTAAAGGAAGATTGATGTTGGTTGGCATTTCATAAATACCAGGATAGGTTCGTAAAATAGTCATCAAAATTTCTTCGTGATTCGGATTCAAACTAATATAACGAATGACTTCTTTAGATGGAATGACAAATTGAATCGTAATTTTTTCAGAAAACTCCTGTGATAAAGTAATGATACCTTGTCGATCAAGGAAAAGTAATGCGTTGTAGGTTTTTGTAGGTGGAAAATTGTATTTCACACAAAATTGGTTCATATTGAAACTAAACTGTTCATCAATTCCTTCTCCATACGCAATTTGAAAGTAAGTGCTGAGTTTTTTATACACTTGCGTTAAGAATTCTTTGTCAGGCAAATTCGATAAAAATTGCGCTTCTGCATTCATCGTGTCCGACGGATGAACCAACAAAACCGCAAATGCTTTTTCGCCATTTCGACCAGCGCGACCAGCTTCTTGGTAATAATTTTCAATATTCTGTGGCAAATGCAAATGAATTACTGTTTTGACATTGGCTTTGTCAATTCCCATTCCGAATGCATTCGTGGCGACCATCACTTGTGCTTTTTCTTCCATCCACAACGTCATGTTTTTTTCTTTGTCTTTGGATGAAAGTCCGCCATGATAAAATGTGGCTGTAAAACCCAAACTTTCCAATTGCTTTACAATATCTGTACAGGTTTTTCTCGTATTTACATATACAATAGAAGGTTGTGGGTTTTTCCTTAAAATTTGTTCCATCAAAAACAGCTTGTCTTCCACTTCAAAAACCATGTACGCCAAGTTGTCTCGCGCAAATGATTTGGTAAAAAATTGAGGTTCTTTGAGTTGAAGCTGCCCTACAATATCCTCTTGAACTCGTTGAGTTGCCGAAGCCGTCAAAGCAATAAATGGTACTTTTGGAAAATACTCTTTTAACTTGACAATTTTCAAATAAGGAGGACGAAAATCGTGTCCCCATTGCGATACACAATGCGCTTCGTCAATAGCGATTAGGTTTACTGGCAAATTTTTAATTCGATCAATAATCCAATCATTTTGAAGGCGCTCGGGTGAAAGGTAAAGGAATTTGTAGTTGCCAAACTGACAATTGTCTAAAATGTCGATGATGTCGTTCTCGTAAATCCCGCCAGTTAATGCAACTGCTTTAATGCCTTTATTTTGCAGATTTTGAACTTGGTCCTTCATCAGTGCAACTAAAGGCGAAACGACAATGCAAATGCCTTCCATTAGGAGCGCTGGAACCTGAAAACAAATTGATTTTCCGCCGCCAGTTGGGAGTAATCCAAAGGTGTCATTTCCTGCTATAACTGATGCGATGATTTGCTCTTGTGGCGTTCGAAACGCATCGTGATTCCAGTATTTTTTTAAGATTTCTACTGCGGATGACATGATAAAATTGGACTAGGCGTTGAATTTTGAAAGTATAAATATATAAAAAAATATACAATTGCCTTTTTTTAGCCTATTGCAGTGCAGCGAAGATGAATTCAATGCGCTCAGTTACGGTTCCTTTCGGGACTTCAATTAAGTTGTAACCGTATTTTTGGTACGTTTCCTTAAGATGTTCGAAAATGAGTTTGGCTTGTTCGTAATTTTCATAACGCGCTTCGTCACTTTCGTAAATTTCTTCCCAAGGCGGTAATACAAAAACTTTAGTATATTGGTGTTCTTTGCAAGCTAAGTCAAAAAAAGCAGGGTAACTATCGCCAATGTAATGCATATAAGCCAAAATATCGGGAATGCCGCGATCTATAAAAACAATATTGGAATTTTCTTCGGTTGCCGAATAGTATTGCTTTTTTCTGCCTTCTAGTAACAATTCACTAAAAAGTAGTGGTTTTTCAAGAAACAATTGTTCGATGCCTTGTTTTTTGGCTTCCATCGTCACTTGGCGCGAAATTTCAGGGTAACACGTGTGGCCTTGCTCAATCAATTGATCGATAATAGTAGTTTTTCCTGTGCCTGGACCGCCAGTGATGACAATAATTTCTTTTTTCAACGTTGTAGAAATAAAGGCGCAAATTTATTGAATTGTTTTAGATAATTGAATGGCTTTTAGCAATTTTATTTTAGTGTACGACGCTGACTCAATAGCCCCGATAAAAGCGGCACGCAGTAGAGCGTATAGCGGGAAAATGGAAACCAAGAAAGCCCGAACCATTCGCTCCAAAAAATCTAACTTCTAAATTCAAACTTCTAACTTCAAAATCGTATATTTGCCTTTATTTTAATTTAGAGAATGGATAAGAAGACCGAGGATTTTTACAACCGATTGAAGGAAGAACTACAAAATACTTCCGAATGGCCCAACGAATATTTATTTAAATTTATCGTACCTACAGAACCCAAAAAAATTGAAGAAGTTGAAAATGCTTTTAATAATTTAGGCGCGGTAATTCATACCAACCAGTCCAAAACAGGAAAATACACGAGTGTTTCGATCAATGTGATGATGCAAAGTCCCGATGACATTGTAGAAAAATACCTCGAAGTATCGACTATTGAAGGAATAATTTCATTGTAATGAATCAACAAAAATACTATAAAGAACACGCGCACGATGTAGTACAATATTTAGAGTACAACGCCGAGCGTCCGCATTTGATTATTCCTGAATACGGAAGACATTTGCAAAAATTAATTGATCAAGCTACTTTTATTGTTGACAGAGAAGAGCGCAATAAAGCGGCCAAATACATCATTCAGGTAATGGGAAGTTTGAATCCGCATTTGCGTGATGTTCCCGATTTTCAGCACAAATTGTGGGATCAGATTTTTATTATGTCGGATTTTAAATTGGATGTTGATTCGCCTTATCCGATTCCGACGCGTGATGTAATCAATTTGAAACCCGAGCGTTTGGATTATCCTCAAAAAAATCCGAAATACCGATTTTATGGCAATAACATCAAGTACATGATTAATGTAGCCAACAGTTGGGAAGAAGGAGAAATGAAAGGTGCTTTGGTGAAAGTAATTGCCAATCACATGAAAAAATCGTACTTAAGTTGGAACAAAGATACGGTAGAAGATGTGGTTATTTTTGAGCATTTATATGAACTTTCGGAGGGCAAAATCAATTTGTTACAAAGTTCGGAAGAGTTGCTCAACACCACTGATTTGATGCGGACCAACAAAAAAGTATCCAATAAAAATCAGGTTGGTAACGGGCAAAAAATCCAAAAGAATAACAATTTCAAAAAGCAAAATGGTAAAAAACCTTTTGTAAAAAACAACAATAACAATAATCCAAAATAATTACGAGTTATTAGCTACAAGAATTGAGTGGTAAACTTGAAACTTGAAACCTAAAACTTGAAACTAAATCACTATGGGAACTTTTAAAATTGAAGGAGGCATTCGCTTAAAAGGAGATGTTACACCACAAGGAGCCAAAAATGAAGCATTGCAAGTTTTGTGTCCGGCTTTATTGACATCTGAAAAAGTTAGAGTTACAAATATCCCTGATATTATTGATGTCAATAAATTAATAACGCTATTAGGGAATTTAGGTGTAAAAATTCAGAAAAATGGCCCTGGCGATTATACGTTTCAAGCCGATGAGGTGAATGTTGACTACTTAAAAACAGAAGCGTTCAAAAAAGAAGGTGGAAGTTTGCGTGGTTCGATCATGATCGTAGGTCCGCTTTTGGCACGTTTTGGTTGCGGCTATATTCCGAAACCTGGTGGCGACAAAATTGGTCGACGTCGATTGGATACACACTTTGAAGGCTTTATTAATTTAGGAGCCAAATTCCGTTACGAAAGAGAAGACCATTTTTATGGTGTTGAAAACGAAGGACGATTAAAAGGCGCTTACATGTTATTGGACGAAGCTTCAGTAACTGGAACTGCTAATATTGTGATGGCTGCTGTTTTGGCAGAAGGAACTACAACTATTTACAACGCTGCTTGCGAGCCTTATTTGCAACAATTGTGTAAAATGTTGAATTCTATGGGCGCTAAAATTACTGGCGTTGGTTCCAATTTATTGACCATTGAAGGTGTTGAAAGTTTGGGCGGATGTGAACACCGAATTCTTCCTGATATGATTGAAATTGGTTCGTGGATTGGCTTAGCAGCGATGACTCGAAGCGAAATCACGATTAAAAATGTGTCTTGGGATAATTTAGGTGTGATTCCAAATGTGTTCAGAAAACTCGGAATTACTTTGGAACGAAAAGGCGATGATATTTACATTCCGGCTCACGAGAATGGCTACGAAGTGAAGACCGATATTGACGGTTCTATTTTAACCATTGCAGATGCACCATGGCCCGGATTTACACCTGATTTGTTGAGTATAGTTTTGGTGGTAGCTACGCAAGCCAATGGCGATGTATTGATTCACCAAAAAATGTTCGAAAGTCGTTTGTTTTTCGTAGATAAATTGATTGATATGGGAGCCAAAATCATGTTGTGTGATCCGCACAGAGCAGTAGTTATGGGACACAATTTCCAATCGCAGTTAAAGGCAACAGTAATGAGCTCACCCGATATTAGAGCGGGAATTTCGTTGTTAATTGCAGCACTATCTGCCAAAGGAACGTCAACCATTCAAAATATCGAACAAATTGATCGTGGTTACGAGCGTATAGATGAGCGTTTACGAGCTTTAGGAGCGAATATTGTTCGCGTTTAATTGTTAAAATTTTAGTATGAAAAAATTGTTTATTTTAATTTTAGTTAGCGTTAGTGTATCACAATTGTTTGCGCAAGAAGACCAACCAAAATCAAAATCGTTTTTCGGGGTTAAAGCAGGTGTTAACTTTATGCATTCACCCAAAGACAACTATAATGACAAGTCAAATACATCAGTTGGATATCAATTTGGAGCAACTTATACTGTGCCGATTTCGAAACGATTTTCATTTCAGCCCGAAATCACATTGTTACATGTTTCTTCTAAATACACCTATATAAATGATGAGATTAATTTTTCTGAAGTTGAAAACTCAAAATTGGTTGTCAATTATTTGTCTTTACCATTAGATTTCAAATTTAGAGTTTCCAAGAAAGTAAATATTGATTTTGGTCCCAACATTAATTTTCTTTTAAAAGCAAAAAAAGAGGTAGACGTTACTTTCAATGATAATAGCACTGTATCATACTATTCAGAAACAAGAGATGTTACTTCTGGCTCAAAAAAAACTACTTTTGGTTTGAATTTGGGAACGGATTATAATATCAATGAAAAAATATATGCCAATTTTAGGTATATGCTTTTTATTAATCAATTCCAAACCTTAGATAGTACACTTTCAAATAGCGTCTTTTCTTTTTCTTTAGGATATAATTTCAAATAAAACTTTTATACAAGCAATTTAATTCCAAATTTCAGAATTCTTTGAGCTTTTTGGAATTTGGAATTTCTTTTTTTGGAATTTTAATATCTATGGAAACCTGCATCATCATATTACTTTGTGTCGCTTCGTTCTTCGCTGGTTTTGTCGATGCAATTGTCGGTGGCGGTGGATTAATTCAAACGCCAGTTGCTTTGATTTTGTTGCCCAATATTTCAGTGGCTTCCATCATTGGTTCGTTGAAAATACCAGCGTTCAGCGGAACTAGTTTTGCTGCTCGTCAGTATTTGAAAAAAGTCGATATGAACTGGAAATTGCTTCTAATCATGGCGATTGTGGCTTTTGGTTCGGCATTTTTTGGTTCGCATTTACTGACACTAACTTCCAACGAGTTTATGAAACCTTTGCTGTTGGTTGTACTTGTTTTAATTGCGATTTACACTTTTACTAAAAAGAACTTTGGGCAACACCAAACCAAACATTTTTCACAAAAGAAACAATTGGTGTTGGCTTTATCAATTAGTGTTTTAATTGGTTTTTACGACGGTTTTATTGGTCCAGGAACAGGAAGTTTCTTGGTTTTGGCTTTTGTTTCGATACTGGGTTTTGATTTTCTTCACGCTTCCGCAAATGCCAAAATGGTCAATTTAGCAACAAATTTTGGTTCGATTTGCTTATTCGTTTTAAAAGGAAAAATCATTTGGGCTATAGCAATTCCAATGGCAATTTGTAATGCTCTTGGAGGATTTATCGGAGCCAAATTAGCCATCAAAAAAGGGAATGGTTTTATTCGAATATTCTTCTTAATTGTTGTGATTGGAACTTTGATTCGATTTGGGTACGACGTGTTTTTTAATTAAATAATTCAAAATTCCAAGTTGAATGTTGTTGTTCAGAATTTTTTTAAGACTATTTCCATTCCGAAAATAAAACACTATCATCGACTACCAAATGCGTAATGTGTTTATTGGTGTTGCCAAAAGGCGCTAATGGTGTCCAATTTTTGGCGTAGAAAACTTTTATTTCTTTTCCTGCCAAATCATTTTTGGCTTTTTGAAGTTGAAAGCCGTTTTCCAAACCACGATTGATGTAGTAGGAGAGTGAATCACCTTTTAATTGGATGACTAAATCTTTTGTACCTCCTTCAGAAACGGATTCTACAATTCCAGTTACTTTCACGCTATTCTCAGCCGTTGTATTTATTGGTTTTAGTGCTAAAATTAATCCAGCTACTACAATCGTTAAAATGGTAATTAAGATCGTTTTTTTCATGTTGACGGTTTAGGAATAAAACGGGATAATTATTTGTTTATTATTCAATCAAGTTTAAAAACTTCAAACCAAAAACAATGGCATCACCTCGGTAACCATTTTGATACGAACGAACATAGTCTAATCTGAAAAGGCGAAGTTTTCCATAACCCAAATTATCCAAACCAATCGTAAATTCCTGATACGGTTTTTGATTCGGTACAGCCAAATTGTGGAAACCCAACACCAACTGCGATTGTAATTTGTTGAGCAACGGAATTTTGTTCATAATATAGCCTTTGTCATTGTGCTCGATGTGTGTTTCAAAATAACTATCGTTGGTACTCATCGCATAATAAGGCAAATTGTTAAACACGTTCAAATAGCTTCCGCCATTGGCAATGTGCGTCTGATTTCCGTTGAAATGTTTGTAATCCACAAACGAAATATTCTCGCCATTAAAAAATTTCCCAGCTTTTAAATTCATTTGCATTTCGCCTTTATTGCCAATTGAAAAATCATGGGTTACACGAGCTGAAACAAAGTCAAATTCGTAGTTTTTTGAGGTTGCTGCAAATGCTTTTTCGTATCCTAAAAATACAATCGGATATTTGTTGTTACCTAAATTGAATTTTCCATCAGGACGCGTCCAGTATTCTTGTCCAAATTTGATTTGTGCATTTAGCGATGCTTTAACTAAATTGTGTTTTATGATTGCTGGTGTTGCAAAGTCAAAAGGTAATAAAGGGTTGTTGGATGTGTAATCATCCTCTGATTTGATCCAGCGTTGTTCACTTGTATTCCATAATGGTTTTCGTTCGGCATATTCAAGTCCGAGGTTCATGTTCAATCCATTGATTATTTCTCGTCCAAAGTAAATTGCAGCATAATTTTTTTCATACAATTTCATGAAATTATTTACAAAAAGTAAGCTGCTAATTGAGTTGATATTCTTTGAGATTGGGTTGTTTCCGTTGAATTGATTGACCGAGCTTCCGCCATTAATACTTAATGTACTGTTGTCTTTGTTGTTGAATTTACGAATATAACTGGCCGTAGCTCTGAATTTATCTTCTGCAAAACCATAACTAAAATTAGTGCCAATTCGGGAATAGGTTCTTTTTTCTTCGTCGTTGGTAGCATACGAAAAACCGATGGCAGTTGTCCAACCTTGCACTGTGTTAAACGAAGTATTGGTGAGTGGTCCGTCGTAATTGAGCAGCCATTTTTTGAATGTATTATTGTAAGTGTAGCCCGAAATCGGA
Organism: uncultured Flavobacterium sp.; assembly: GCA_964414655.1. GTDB lineage: Bacteria > Bacteroidota > Bacteroidia > Flavobacteriales > Flavobacteriaceae > Flavobacterium. The sequence continues at coordinate 79,352 of CAYPXI010000011.1, forward strand.
CTCATGAATCCAAATTTGTTTTTTTTAGCATCTAGCGAATCCAAATAAACTTTCGATTTTTTCTTCAACTGAAGCGCATCTTTTTTCAGATAATCGTTGGTTTCCTCTGTTGTTAAAGGAACAGGTCGAATGGTGTTCCAAAACGAATCTTCTTTTTTGTTGGCGTTTTCTTCAAATTTTAACACTTCGGCACCAAAGGTTTTTTTTTCAAATTTTTCTGGAAAGTCAAAGTTGGAAAAAACATACGTAAATCGACCATTCATTTTTAAGCTCAAAATTCCTGCTTCAAAGTCGATGGTTTGTGTGTTTTTTATCCAAATTTTGTTGATGTTATTGTAGCTAAAATTTTGCTTTAATGTCAGCGTATTCAATGCTGGAGTTTGCATTTGTACACCAGTTATGGTTAAATCAATCGCGTAAATGGCCCAACTATCGTCAACAATGTAAATGTAACCTTCCAAAACGGGTTCGTTTTTGCGTTTCGGAGTCACTTTAATTTTGTTGATTAAGTGATTGTTTTCGTCGGTAAATGAGCCTTCAAATTTATATTTGTAATAGTTAAAAGCATTGTCAGCTATCGGAGAAATGGCTTTTTCGTTAAATTCGACATTGTTTTCATAAAAATCAAAATTAACAGAAGCTGCGTTGTTAAAGCTAAATCCGTTGTCATTGCCACTGACTTTAGAAGCAACGATAGTTTCTTTCATTTTATCGGGTTTTTGGAATGAAATTTTAGAAACTGTTTCCGACAAATACAATATTCCACTTCGAGTCGAATCAATCACATCATCAAATAAATCGAGTTTTTGTCCGAGTATATTTTTAGGAAGGTTTTTAACTCTAAATATACCTTTGGAATAAAAATCAGCATTGTAGCGGGCTGTTTTGTTCGAATTTATTTTTCTGTTAGCGATCGCATTTTTGATAATCTCAATAGCTGGATTGGCTTTAGGATCAATTACAACTTCGTTAAGTTTGATATCTTCCTCAGTCAAAATTACTTCTACTATTTGCGGAAAACGCTCAGCCTGAACTATTTTTTTCTCGGTTTTATAACCCAAATACTGAAATAGTATGATGTAAGTTCCAGGCGTTTTTATATTCAATTCAAATTTGCCTTGATCATTGGAAGTTGTACTGGTGTAGGTGTCTTGAACGTAAATATTGACAAACGACATGGCAGTTCCTTTACTATCCGTCACGGTTCCTCTAATTTGTGAAAAGGAATAGAAGTTGACTAAAAGAAGGAGTAGAGTGGCTGTTTTTCTCATTGTTATGGAAATGACTAAAATAAAGGCTTTATAGAAAAGATTGTATTGCTAATTCATAACTTTTTAATCCAAATCCAATAATAATTCCTTTAGCATTGGGTGATATAAAGGATTGGTGTCTAAACGATTCTCGCGCAAATGTGTTTGAAATATGAACTTCAATAACTGGAGTGGTTATGGCTTTAATAGCATCACCAATTCCAACAGAAGTATGAGTGTAAGCGGCTGAATTTAAAACAATTCCGTCATAAGAAAAGCCAGTTTCTTGAATCTTGTCTATTAATTCTCCTTCTATATTGCTCTGAAAATAATCAATGTTTATGGAGGGATATTTTTGTTTTAAACCTCTTAAATAACTTTCAAAATCTTGATTTCCGTACACTTCCGTTTCTCTTTTTCCTAATAAGTTGAGATTTGGCCCGTTTATAATTATAATGTTCATGACTACACAATCTTTGCAGTAAAAATAATCAAACCCTAAGTATAATGTTAGTTATTTTTGAAAATTGTAACATAATCATAACTTAGCTCTAATTTTAAATGATGATTTTGCCCAACAATTTTCATTCTCTAGGAGTTTTTTTTTAGAACTGCTAATTTTTGTTTAACATTTAATAAAATTACATAGACACTTTTTTTAACAATTGTTTAATTTTTTTGAATTTTTGTTTTTTTTAAAATACATTGATAATCAGGTTTTTGAAAAATAAAAATGTTAAGGCTTGGTTAAAATAATTTAAATCGAAACTGTTAATAACTCTGTTGATAACTCTAAAATCTCTTTTATTACAAGGGTTGATGAATACGTTTATCTTTACAGCATTAATTTTAAACAAAATAAACATGAAAAAAATTATTTTATCTGTTGTTGCAATTTGTGCTTTTGGTTTTTCAAATGCACAAGAAGTGAAGTTCGGAGCTAAAGCTGGTTTGAACGTATCAACAATTACTGGTGGTTATTTAAGTGGTGCTACTAGAGTAGGTTTTCACGTTGGAGGTTTAGCAGAAATTGGTTTAAACGATAAGTTTGCTATTCAACCTGAGTTATTGTTATCTATGAAAGGTGCTTCTTATGATTCAGTAGGTTTTTTCGGATTTGACGCTACGCCAGCAGCTGATGTAAATTTAACTTACATCGATTTGCCAATTATGGCTAAGTACTACGTTATTGAAGGATTAAGTGTTGAAGCTGGTCCTCAAGTAGGTTTCTTAATGTCTGCAAAAGGGTTGACTTATGATGAAGTAAATGATACTTATGATACAAAAGGTGATGTGAAAGATGAGTTCAAATCTATTGATGTTGCTTTCAACATTGGTGCAGGTTACAAATTGAAAAATGGTATCATGTTTCAAGCGCGTTACTCTCTTGGTTTAACTGACATTTCTGAAGCTCCAGAAGTTGATCCAGCTGATATTTTTGGTACTAGTGCTGATTACAAGGAGAAAAACAATGTTATCCAAATTTCTGTAGGATACCAATTCTAATCGAATTTTTTGTAATATATAAACCTCTCATATTTTGAGAGGTTTTTTTTTGAAGTAAAAGTTGTTACTTTGCTTTTATGAATTGGTCAACTTATATTAAAAGCTTTCAGTCGTATCTTAAAATTGAACGAGGTTTATCCCAAAATACAATTGATAATTATTCGTTTGATATTGAGCGGCTTTGTGCTTTTTTAGAGGCTAATTCTATTGCTATTTCGCCAGTTAAGATAACGGAAGAAACGATTCAGCAATTTATATACTCGGTTTCCAAAGAAGTCAATGCGCGCAGTCAGGCCCGAATTATATCGGGTTTAAAAAGTTTTTTCTCTTATTTGATTTTTGAAGATTACCGTAACGACAGTCCAATGGAACTCATTGAAGCTCCAAGAATTGGGAGGAAATTGCCTGACACACTTTCTGTTTCAGATATTGACGCCATTATTAATGCAATTGATTTGTCCAAAGAAGAAGGTGAGCGCAATCGAGCTATGCTTGAAACTTTATATGGTTGTGGGCTTAGAGTTTCTGAGTTAATTACGCTCAAAATTTCAGATTTGTTTTTTGACGAGGGTTTTATTAAAATAACAGGTAAAGGCAACAAACAACGTTTTGTTCCCATTAGCCCAATAACTCAAAAATACATCACCATTTACAAGAATCAAATCCGGTCGCATTTAACCATTCAAAAAGGTTTTGAAGACACACTTTTTTTAAACCGACGTGGAAAGCAACTGACTCGCGCGATGGTTTTTACTATAATCAAACAACTGGCAGAAAAAATTGGTTTAGCTAAAGTAATTAGTCCGCATACTTTTCGGCATTCTTTTGCGACTCATTTGTTGGAAAATGGAGCTGACTTAAGAGCAATTCAACTGATGTTAGGCCACGAATCGATTACAACTACTGAGGTTTATGTTCACCTTGACCGTAAACACCTGACGCAAATAATGAATACTTTCCATCCCAGAAAAGAATAAGAGTACTACTTCTCTGTAGTAATTGTTTGACGATATTAATCGTTTGATTTTCAAATAAAATATATTTCTTTGCACCGCTGATTCGGAGTCGTTTTGGTGAGTGAAATTGATTTTGTTGTTGAAGATATATAAAACCTTAACCTACATTTTCGATTAAGTATAAAGATAATGAGCAGGAGTGTTTGAACGATTATGGTTCTAATCCCCAAAGAATTAATAATTAACGTTCCTGCTTTTTTTGAAAAAAATAAAACACAAGGTATGGTTTTAGTTTACAAAACTGTTTGATTTGAACCTTACTTTAAAAGTAAATAGACGTGGTAAAGTTTTTACTATGTTTTATTTGATTGTTTGTTGAAAGAAAAGCTGCTCATCACTGGGCAGCTTTTTGACTTTAAACACTATTTTGTTTTGCTTTTTATTTAGCAATATTTACAGCGCGTGTTTCACGTATTACGGTAATTTTAACTTGACCTGGATACGTCATTTCAGTTTGAATTTTTTGAGAAATTTCAAATGATAAGTTAGAAGCCATTTCGTCTGAAACTTTTTCGCTTTCAACAATCACACGTAATTCTCTTCCAGCTTGAATTGCGTAGGCGTTTTTCACACCATTAAACCCAAAAGCAATATCTTCAAGGTCTTTCAAACGTTGGATGTACGAATCGAGTACTTGTCTTCTGGCTCCTGGTCTAGCTCCCGAAATAGCGTCACAAACTTGAATAATAGGAGAAATCAGGTATTTCATTTCAACCTCGTCGTGGTGCGCTCCAATTGCGTTACAAACTTCTTCTTTTTCGCCAAATTTCTCGGCCCATTGCATACCTAATAAAGCGTGAGGTAAATCACTTTCTGTATCAGGTACTTTTCCAATATCGTGAAGTAAACCAGCGCGTTTAGCAAGTTTCACATTCAAGCCTAATTCAGCTGCCATAATTCCACACAACTTAGCTACTTCTCTTGAGTGTTGTAACAAGTTTTGTCCGTAGGATGAACGGTATTTCATTCGACCTACAATCTTAATCAATTCAGGATGTAAACCGTGAATTCCTAAATCAATCACGGTACGTTTTCCTACTTCGATGATTTCGTCGTCGATTTGTTTAGTTGTTTTAGCAACAACTTCTTCGATACGAGCTGGGTGAATACGACCATCAGTAACTAATTTGTGTAATGACAAACGTGCGATTTCTCTACGAACAGGATCAAAACACGAAAGAATAATAGCTTCAGGCGTGTCGTCTACAATAATTTCAACTCCAGTTGCGGCTTCTAAAGCACGAATATTACGTCCTTCACGACCAATAATTCTACCTTTTACATCATCCGATTCAATATTGAAAACAGAAACACAATTTTCAACCGCTTCTTCAGTTCCAACACGTTGAATGGTATTGATAATTACTTTTTTAGCTTCTTGTTGAGCTGTTAGTTTAGCTTCTTCTAAGGTTTCTTGAACAAATGCCATCGCCTTGGTTTTGGCTTCAGCTTTTAGGCTTTCTACCAATTGTTCTTTAGCATCTTCTGCAGATAAGCCAGAAATTACTTCCAATTGCTCTACTTGGCTTTTGTGTAGCTTTTCAAGTTCTTGTTGCTTCTTGTCTAAATAGTCAATTTTCGATTCGTATTCTTTGGTTTTGGCTTCAAAATCGTCATTGACTTTCTTAGCTTTGGCTAATTCGCTTGATACTTGCGATTCTTTGTCTCTGGTTCGTTTTTCGGCTTCAGCAATTTTCTTATCCTTGTTTAAAATTTCTTTTTCGTGTTCTGATTTTAATTCTAGAAATTTTTCTTTTGCTTGAAGCAACTTGTCTTTCTTAATGTTTTCTCCTTCTAAATTGGCGTCTTTTAATATGGAAGCGGCTTCTTTTTTAGCGTTTTTAATAAGCGTAGAAACATTGTTCTTTTCCAAATATTTCGCTATTCCAAATCCAACTCCAACACCAACTGCAATTCCAACAATTATACTTAATATATCCATAGTGTGTAAAAAAATTATAAAAAAGCCTACATTAATTGCTTGTATAAACTCGTAAGGACAAGTTTTGAGTTAACTCACTGTTCAAGTTTTCCGTCAAGGCGGACTTACTATAGTAGCGACGATTCACTCATTTTAATTTGTTAGTGTTGAGTTTACCAAAAATGAACTAATGTAGGCAGTATTTTTAGTTATGTAAAGAACGTTTAAATTATTTTGAAAGATATTGCTCTAATAAATTATTCAACTTGGTCAACCTATCTAAGGTTTCAGTTCCATCAATCGAATTATTGATTTGCTTTTGTTCAGCTTGAGCGGCAAATTGTAAGGCACACATGGCCAAAACATCTTGTTTGTCGCGAACAGCATAATTCTCTTCGTATTGCTTAATCATCGTATCAATTTTCTTCGAAGCACTTCTCAATCCTTCTTCCTGCGCCATGTCTACTGTTAAAGGATAAACTCTGTCTGCAATTGATATTTTTATTTTAAGCTTTTCACTCATGGTCTAATCAGATAACTGTGTTATGCAGAAATCAATTTCTCGAATTAATGAATTTATTTTAAGCTTTGTATCTCGTTTGTAATCTTCACTGCCAAGCAACGAATTGGTTAATTTGAGCGATTCGTATTCTTTTTTCAGCGTGTCAATAGCTTTCAATTGATTTTGATATACAATTGTACTTTTGTTTAATTCTGCTTCTAAAACTCTGTTTTTTTCTTCCAAACTAACAATTTTGTTGAGAAGTGAACCGATTTTACTTTCAAGAGAATCAATTATTTGTACAATTTCACTCATTTATTATCTTCTTCATTACTTTATCTTACAAATTTATAATTCCTAATCTATTAAAGCAATTTTTTAGCAAAAAAAATCAATTTTTAACGCTTTTATTTCTAATCGACTGTCAGGCAAATAATTACCAAATCAGTATTATTTTTTTTACCGATAAACTTTTTATATTTTAGCAAAAACAGTTTTACATTATGCGAATACTTGCCTTATTATTTTTTACAGTCTCTGTTTTTGGTCAGAAAAATTACCCTAAAGATTTTCGTGCTCCACTCGACATTCCAATGCAGTTGTCGGGCAACTTTGGCGAATTGCGTCCGAATCACTTTCATGCAGGTTTTGATTTTAAAACCAATCAACGCGAAGGACTCAATGTTTATGCGGTAGGAGATGGTTATGTTTCACGAATAAAAATTTCTACTTTTGGTTATGGCAAAGCGATTTACATCACACATCCCAATGGTTATACAACAGTTTACGGTCATTTGCAAAAAGCGGTTGGCGCTATTGAAAGCAAAATAAAAGAAACACAATACAAGGAAAATGCTTACGAAGTGGAGCTGTTTTTAAAACCCAATGAGCTTCCCGTAAAGAAAGGTGATATCATTGCAATATCAGGAAATACTGGTGGTTCTGAAGGTCCGCATTTACATTTTGAATTTCGCGATACAGCTACTGAAAAGGCAATTAACCCGCAATTTTTTGGTTATGATACTTCTTTAAAAGATACCAAAAAACCAGTAGTAAGCAATTTGGTTGTATATCCTATTGAAGCCGAATCTGTGGTAAATAAGTCAAAACGTCCAGTTAATTTAGGATTGTCTTTGCAAAGCGACGGCACTTACATTTCAGAAAAAGTGTTGGCCTCAGGAAAAATTGGGTTCGGAATCACAGCCATTGATTTTGACGATGTTTCATTTAATGGTAACGGAACCTACAAAGGCGAATTATCAACTAACGGAAAGACTATTTTTGAATATCGTTTTGATGAAATGGCATTTGATGAAGGCAGATTTATCAATGCTTTTATTGATTATTCAAGGTATAAAAAACAGAAAAATAGAGTGCAAAAATTGTTTATGAAGCAGCCTTACGAATTGAGCAATATTTACCAAAAAGAAGGCAACGGAATTCTCGATATTACGCCCAATTACACTCAATCATTGAAGGTTGTGGTTTCTGATTTTAATGAGAATAAAACCCTAATTACGATTCCAGTGGCGTATTCAGATCAACAAAGTATTATTGCTTCTGACTTGCCAACAACTCCTTATTTAGCTAAGTACAATCGCGATTTTGTTTTTGAAAAAGACAACTTTACTACTACATTTTTAGCCGGAACATTTTATGAAGATGCTTATTTAAATTTAGATGTAAAAAACCAAACGTTGTTTTTACATGAAGATGTGATTCCAGTTCATAAAGCTTTTACGATTGCTTATGATGCGACTAATGTGCCTGAAAATCAACGTGAAAAGTCATTTATGGCAAGTTTTAACAGTAATAAATGGAATTACCTTGCAACAAAACGCAATGGAAATACGTTTACAGCAAGTACCAAAACATTAGGTCAGTTCAAATTGGTACAAGATTACATGGCTCCTAAAATCACTATTGCCAAGAGTATAGAAGGAAAATGGATTTCGGAGCAAAAAGCAATTGTTGTAACTATTTCTGATGATTTTTCGGGAATAAAAAGCTACAATGGTTACCTTAACGGGAAATGGATTTTGTTTGAATACGAATCCAAATTAAAACGATTAACACATACTTTTGATGACGGAATCGTTGCCGAAGGTGAAAATATTTTAAAGTTAGTAGTAACGGATAATGTTGGAAATTCTACTACCTTTGAAACTAAATTTTTTAGAAGTCAAAAAAATAAATGATACCATTGAAGACAAAACAAAGATTATTCGTAAGTCTATTTTTACTTGTAAGTGCTTTTTTATCGGCACAAACAGCCAAAGTGATTGGAGTTATTTCTGATGAATTTAACGCACCAGTTTCGGGCGTAAATGTTAGTTGTGAAGGAAAATCTGCAACTTCCAACAAAGACGGTTCTTATATTCTTCAAATTCCAGCTAATAAAAAAGTAGTCATCACTTTTACACACATTTCTCTTAAAAAAGTGGCGGCTCCTTTTGAATTAAAATCAGGTGAGATTTTAGAATACAACCCTGTAATGAACTCAAATGCCGAGCAATTAGAAGATGTAGTCATCACAAGCAATAAAAGAAGAGTACAAGGGATAACTTCGTTAGAACCTGAAACCATTCGTAAAATTCCAGGTTTAAATCCAGGTGTCGAAACTATAGTAAAGTTGCTAGGTGGCACAGGAGGAAACGATGATTTGAGTTCGCAATATACGGTTCGCGGAGGAAATTTTGACGAAAATTTGGTTTATGTTAATGAAGTAGAAATTTACCGTCCTTTTTTAATCCGTTCGGGTCAGCAGGAAGGGTTGAGTTTTACCAATTCCGATATGATTCAAAGTGTTGACTTTTCGGCTGGTGGTTTTCAAGCCAAATATGGTGATAAGTTATCTTCAGTTTTAGATATTACCTATCGAAAACCAACAAAGCTTGGTGCTGCTTTCGAAGCCAGTTTCCTAGGTGGAAGTGCTACTATTGATTTGGCTTCCAAAAACAAAAAATGGTCGGCCATAACAGGTGTTCGATACCGCGATAATTCACTTTTAGTTAATAGCAAAGAAACCGAGTCGAATTTCCGCCCAACGTTTATTGATGTTCAAACTAATGTTAATTTTGCTTTAAATTCTAAATGGAATTTTAGTTTTTTGGGCAACGTTTCACAAAACAAATACAGCTTTGAACCCTTGTCACGTCAAACTAATTTCGGAACTTTAAGTGACCCAATCGCGCTTCAAGTAGTTTACGAAGGTCAGGAAAATGATAAGTACAAAACGCTTTTTGGTGCATTTAAAACCGTTTTTAATGCAACGGAAAATGCTACTTTTAAATTAATTACATCAGCCTATCACACGCAAGAGCAAGAGTATTTTGATATTGATGCTTCCTACTACTTAGGTGAAGTGGATTCTAATATTGGTTCGGAAAACTTTGGAGATGTTAGTTTTAGTAGAGGAATTGGTTCTCAACTCAATCATGCTCGTAACGATTTAGATGCGGTGATTTTAAATGCTGAAATCAAAGGAAATCACAATGCCAAAAAGAAATTTCAAATTGATTGGGGTGTAAAATATACGCATGAAAACATTCGCGATCGAATCGTAGAATGGGAAGTGATTGATTCGGCTGGATTTTCTGTTAATCCACCCATAATTGATTTGCCGGTTAATGATCAGCCTTACAATCCGTATGTTGGTCCTTTGGTTCCTTTTCAAAATGTGCGTGCAACCAATTATGTGAACATTGACCGAATTTCGGGTTTTATACAATCCAACACTAAAACCTATTTAGGTGAAAGCGAATTTTGGATTAACATTGGTGTAAGAGCACACAATTGGTTGGTTTCTGGAGATAAAATAGCCTCTTCCAAAAGTCAAACGGTTTTTTCTCCTCGAGCCCAATTTTCACTCAAACCCAAGTGGGAACGAAATGTAATTTTCCGATTGTCAACAGGTATGTACCATCAACCGCCTTTTTACAGAGAATTGCGCGATCAGAATGGTGAAGTGCAACCCGATGTCAAGGCACAACAATCGATTCATTTTGTGCTGGCTGGCGATTACAATTTTACCATGTGGAAACGTCCTTTTAAGTTTGTGGCGGAAACCTATTACAAAACCATGAGTGATGTAAATACGTACACACTAGAAAATGTCCGAATTCGTTACCGTGCCAATAATAATGCTGAGGCTTATGCTTACGGTTTGGATATGCGTTTGAATGGTGAGTTTGTTCCGGGCACTGAATCATGGTTTAGTTTTGGTTATTTGAAAACCGAAGAAAATCAGGATGGAAGAGGATTTATCGCGCGTCCAACGGATCAACGTTTGAAATTTGGAATTCTTTTTCAAGATTATATGCCTGTTATACCAAGTATGAAATTGTATTTGAATTTGGTGTACAATACAGGTTTACCAGGCGGTTCGCCTTCATATGCTGATGCATATCAATACCAAACTCGTTTGCGTGATTATCGTCGAGCTGATGTAGGTTTTTCGTATGTATTTACCGAAAAAAACAAAGTAAGACCTGATTCACATTGGTTGAAAAAATTTAATGACTTGTCATTAGGATTTGAAATTTTTAACTTGTTCAACAACCAAAATGCCATCACTAATACCTGGGTTCGTGATTCGTTTTCAAAAAATCAATACGGAATTCCGAACTACATGACCACACGAGTTTTTAACTTGAAATTGACTGCTAGATTGTAATAATTTAGTATTTTTGATAAAATTCAAAGCAATGAAAACCATTTCAAAATCGATGTTTTTACTGTTACTTTTTCTGTTCATTAGCTGTAAAGAAGAAGAAAAAGTAAAACCCAAAGTGAATTACGATACCAAAGCCAAAGCTGAAAAAGCAAAGCCAACAGATGTCAACACACTTTTAGTAGCTGATTTGCCTATTCAAATGGAGGGAACTTCGGTTTTAATTCATCCAATAGGAGAATTTAGTGTTAGAGATTCTATTTCGAGAGTAAAATATTCAGGAAGTGAAAGAGAAAGTTTTGTGGTTTCTAACTATGGGGAATATGAAATTACTGGTTATTTGAGCAATTTGAAATTCCAAGAAATTGGTTCTGATTCATTAAAAGTATTGACAGATAAACCGATGATGATTGAACGAGTTACTTATTTAAAAACGATTGCCGATAAAACCAAAAAGCAATTGTTGGTTTACGTTTTAGAAGATATGGATTCTAATAAAGACGGAAAGTTAGATGGGAATGATATCAAAGATTTATACATTAGTACAATAAATGGTGACAATTTTACCAAACTTTCGGCTGAATTCCATGAGCTTATTGATTGGAATTTAATTGAATCTCAAAACCGTTTGTACTTCAGAACCATTGAAGATAGCAACAAAAATGGTGCTTTTGACAAAGACGATAAAGTGCATTATCATTTTGTAGATTTACTCGCTAAAGAATTGAAAGTAGAGGAGTATCAGCCTATTTAGTTAGAGGTAAATAAACTGTTAATACATATATTATCCCAAAAATAATTATTAAAAAGTAAAAAATAATAAAGAAAAAACCGAAAAGTAGTAACCGTAGCATAGTCTTCCCTAATTCGTGGTTTTTATACAGTTGAATGTAAAGCCAAATGGTTATTCCAATCGAAAGAAATCCAGAAATTGAACTAAAAAGAATTAAAAAATCACTGTTTTTCACTAAGTACATTACAGGGAATAGTAATATGGAAACCGCTAATCTTGCGCCACTTGCATAGCTATTAATGATAATATTTTCTACATAATTGTAACCCCATTTTTTGAAAGCCAACCAAGAACAGAATGAAATTATAGGCAATAGTCCTAATTCAAATAGGGCATAATGATCTACTATCCAAGTATAAATATCCGCTTGATTAAAGGGTAATCTTTTAGGCTGTTGAGAACCATTAATTGCATTAAGTTTGGCAAAAACTTTCTCAAAGTGAAAATAATGACTCAATAAACCATTCAAACCCGCTAACACAAAAACCAATAAAATGGGTTTATAGTGTTGCACTCTTTTCCCTTCAATAAATTCACGGACACTATCGCCAGGGCGAGTGAGTAGCTGTTTTACAGTAAACAAAAGTCCTTTGTTGATGTGTAAAAAAGTATACTTTAATTCGTCTTGAATGTAATGCCAATCCAATCGAACAGTATTGGTTTTTTGTCCGCAATTAGAGCAGAAATTACCTTGAAATACATGTTCGCAGTTTTTACAAAGTTGTGGTTGCATATTAATGATGGTAAACGTCTAAGATATGTTTTACAATTCCTAAAATCATAAAAGTAAAAGCTAACGAAAAAAAGGTAGCTACCATATAACACATAATTTCTCTTAGCAATAAGCCAATTTTTATTGAATTATTTTCGTTAAAAAATTGATAGTAAGTCACTATTTGAAAACCAATAGTAGTAATTAAAAAATAGCTTTTAAACTGATTTCTAATTTCTGGAAAAAAGAAAAAAAGCAGTTGAGGAATAATCATGATAAAAATAACATGCCCAATAATAAATGTTTGAGCAACTAACAATTGCCAATAATTATACCTAAATTTTAGGTGAAATAATTTGTAAACGAGCGCGTAAAAAGGAATTAACAGAAGGAAAACAAAAATCATATTTTTGTCTAAAAATTGATTGAATTCTGTGCCTTTTCTAATTATAACTTCTCGGTATCCAAAAGTATATTGTAAGCTTTTTATAAAAACAAACAAAGAAGTTAGAATCAATAAATAGGTCAAAGGTGGAAAATGATTCACTCTTTTTCCATCAATATATTCTTTAATGGCTTTTCCTGGTCGTAAGGTCATTTCCTTTATTGTAAAAAAGATTCCTTTGTTGAGGTGGAATGCAGAATGAGGAACTTCGTGAACAATAAATCCAAAATCAATAGGATTAGTATTGGTTTTTTGTCCGCAATTGGAACAGAAATTACCTTGAAATACATGTTCGCAGTTTTTACAAAGTTGTGGTTGCATAATGAGCTTTTGGTTACCCCAAAAATAGAAAATATACTTAAACTCTGAAAAAAGATTTTGGGTTTAAATTTTAGGAAATCGAGTCGAATATTGTCCCGCAAAATAAGCTACTAAGACCCAAATGATGATGTATTTAGCGATTACCTCATAACCAAAAAAATGACCCAAGGCTAAATAGAATAATGTAAAAACTAGTATAAAAATTGCACCAAAATATTCCCTTTTCATGATTTATTCAAATGATTGTAATGTGACCAAGTTGGAATAAGTTCCGTTTAAGGCCAATAGTTCAGCGTGCGTTCCTTGTTCTACAATTTCGCCTTTTTTCATCACCACAATTTTATCCGCTTTTTGAATCGTTGATAATCGGTGCGCAATGACTACAGAAGTTCGGTTTTGCATCATGTTTTCTAAGGCTACTTGCACCAATTTTTCGCTCTCAGTATCCAATGCAGAAGTAGCCTCGTCTAAAATCATTATCGGTGGATTTTTTAAAACGGCTCTCGCAATAGACAAACGTTGTTTTTGTCCGCCAGATAATTTCCCACCTGCATCACCAATATTGGTATCTATTCCTTGTGGTAAATCTTTAACAAATTCATAAGCATTAGCCACTTTCAAAGCATCAATAAGTTCTTCTTCGGTTGCGTCGTGTTTTCCAATTAATAAGTTATTACGAATGGAATCATTAAACAAAATAGAATCTTGTGTTACCAATCCAATCATCGAACGCAAGGAATTCATTTTCATGTCTTTCAAATCCACACCATCAATTTTTATGGCGCCTTCTTGAACGTCGTAAAAACGAGTCAATAAATTTGCAATGGTGCTTTTTCCACTGCCTGATTGTCCTACTAAAGCGACGGATTGTCCTTTTTTAACTTCTAAAGAAAAATTCTTTAAAACATTTTCCTCAGCATACCTAAAGTTGATATTTTCCAATGCTATAGATTGGTCAAACGTATGTTTTTCAATGGCATTGGGCTTGTCAACAATAGTGTTTTCAGTTTCTAAAACTTCAAAAACACGTTGTGCCGCCGCCAATCCGCTTTTTACATTATACGAAGCTTTTGAAATGGCTTTGGCTGGAGTTAAAATGTTATAAGCTAAACCCATGTAGGCTAAAAATTTGGCACCATCTAATAGTTGTTGACCATTTACTTTTTCAACCAAAACCATATTTCCGCCGTACCACAAAAGAATAGCAATTACAACAATTCCCATAAACTCACTCATTGGCGAAGCTAAATTGTTCTTTCTCCCAATGCTATTGGCTAAATTTTGCATTCGAACCACCGAACTGTTGAATTTGGATTTAAAAGAAGATTCGGCGTTGTAACTTTTAACCACTTTCAATCCTGATAAACTTTCTTCAACAATAGATATTAAGTAGCCTGATTCTTGTTGGATTCTCTGGGATTTAGATTTCAATGACTTACCTATTAGCGATATTAAATATCCTGATATTGGAATAAAAATAAATACAAACAAAGTCAATTTGAAACTAATGGCCAGCATCAATCCAATGGTAAAAACAATGGTCATAGGTTCTTTTACAATCAATTCTAAAATAGAAAAGAATGAGTTTTGTACTTCACCCACGTCACCTAACATACGAGCCATAATATCTCCTTTGCGTTTTTCAGAATAATACGGAATAGGTAATTCGACAATTTTATCGTACATCTTGTTTCTCAAATCTTTCAATACACCATTTTTTAAATGCATTAAATGGTTGGATGCTAGGTAGTTGAAAAGGTTTTTAAATAAAAAAGTCGTGATAACCAAACTGATTACAAGTACCAAAGCATATTGTTTGCCGTTTTCGTCAGAAAGTTTGGTGATATAGTAATACAAATAATCTTTTCCGTATTTGGTGATGTTCCAGAACGAGTCGTATATTGGTTTTTGAGTTATTTTTTCAGCATTTTCAAAAAGGACTTGCAGCATTGGAATCAATGTTATGAAGGAAATACTGCTAAAAAGCGCATACAAAATATTGTAAATAATATTCCAAACTACGTGTAGTTTGTAAGGCTTTATAAACGGAAATATTTTTTTAAGATTGTCGTCCATTAGTTTAAATTCATTGCTGCAATGATGGTTGCAATTTTTTTGTCCAATTGTTTTTCAGAAACTTCGATGTCTTCAATACTATTAATAGTTATGTTTACGCTAAAATAGAATTTGATTTTTGGTTCTGTTCCACTAGGTCGAGCGCAAATCTTTGAACCATCTTCTAAATAATAAATCAACACATTTGATTTCGGAATTGAGATGGATTCAATTTCGTCAGTCATCATGTTTCTAGATGTTGAATTTTGATAATCTTCAATACACACTACGCGTTGACCGTCAATTTCAGATACAGGGTTTTCACGTAAATCCACCATCATTTGATTGATTTCTTGTAAACCAGAAATACCTTTTTTGGTTAATGATATTAAATGTTCTTTGTAAAATCCGTGATCAACATATAAATTTAATAGTTCTTTATATAATGAGCTTCCAGCTGCTTTGGCTTGGGCTGCGATTTCACAAACCAATAGAGTGGCACCAACAGCATCTTTATCGCGTACAGCATCGCCCACCATAAACCCAAAACTTTCTTCGCCACCACCAATGAATTTTAGTTCAGGGAAATCTTTTATGAATTTGGCGATCCATTTGAAGCCTGTCAAACCTACTTTACATTCTACTCCATAAGCAGAAGCCAATTCAAGCATCATTGGAGTGGAAACAATGGTTGAGCCAATGAACTCTTTACCCGTAATTTTTCCGGCACGTTTCCATTGTTCGAGTAAAAATGCAGTCATGATCACCATGGTTTGATTTCCATTTAACAAAATCATCTTACCATTCGTATCGCGAACCGCAACACCAAGTCGGTCAGAGTCTGGATCAGTTCCGATGACAATATCACCGTTGATTTTATCTGCTAAAGCCAAAGCCATTGTCAAAGCTTCGGGTTCTTCAGGATTTGGCGATTTAACCGTTGGAAAATCACCATTGGGTTCGGCTTGTTCAGGTACAATGTTTACATCCGTGTAACCTGCTTTAGCCAGTACATTTGGTATCGCTTTTATCGAAGTTCCGTGTAGTGAAGTGTAAACAATTTTTAAATTTTCTTTGGCTGAACTTGGTGTATTGAAGCTAGCATTCGCAACAGTTGAAGCAGCAAAAGCTTCGTCTACTGCAACGTCAATGTATTCAATTAAATTTTCATTAGCTTCAAATTTGATTTCGTTGTAATTTAGTGCTTCAATCGTATTGATGATTTCGTTGTCTTGCGGAGGAACTAGTTGTCCGCCATCTTGCCAATATACTTTGTAACCGTTGTATTCTGGTGGATTGTGCGATGCAGTTAATACAATTCCGGCATGACAATTCAAATGTTTTAAAGCAAATGACAATTCTGGAGTAGGTCGCATATCCGAAAAAAGATAGACTTTGATTCCGTTGGCCGAAAAAACGTCAGCTACCACTTTGGCTAGTGTATTACTATTGTGGCGACAATCGTAGGCAATTGCCACTTTTAATTGTTCATTTGGGAACGACTTTTTCATGTAATTAGACAAGCCTTGCGTGTTTTTACCCAAAGTGTATTTGTTGATTCGATTGGTGCCAATGCCCATAATGCCGCGCATTCCACCCGTTCCGAATTCTAAATTTTTATAAAAACTTTCTTCCAACTCTTTCGGAGCAGAAGTCATCATTTCTTTGATTGTGTTTTGAGTTGCTTCGTCAAAGGTTGGTGTCAACCATTCGTTTACTTTATCTAGAATGTTTTGTTCAATGTGCATAATCTTAACTTTTATAACCAATTTTTGCGCGGTCTTTTTTATTAGCAGTTGGACTGTTTTTATCCATCAAATGATTTAGTATTTTATAAATATCAGGAAGCTGATTTTCAATTGCTGTTACTTTTTTACTTATTTCATCTAAACTCAACAGCGAGTTTCGTAACAGAACAAAAGTTCGCATTATCGCAATGTTGATGTTGATTGCTTTTTCAGAATTCAAAACACTTGAGAGCATTGCTATACCTTGTTCGGTGAAAGCAAATGGCATATATCTTGTTCCTCCTTTGTTTGAGGTCACAATTTGTGACCTCAAAGTTATAAACTCATTCTCTGTAAGTTCAAACATAAAATCATCAGGAAATCGTGCGATATTTCTGCGGACAGCTTGTTTTAGTACTTTTGTTTCAATTTCATAAAGTAAGGCTAAATCGTAATCTAACATTACTTTTCGATTTCTAATAATGTGAATTTTATTAGTAATGATTTCAATATTCTTCATTGGCGTATAATAATTTAAAGGCGATTAAAAAGGTCTTTTTTAGTTCATATTCACTTCTGTGGCAATTTTATAACGTTCTTCATTGTTTTTAGTTCGCAAAATAATTTCGCCCAAGAAACCAGCTAAGAACAATTGAGTTCCAATAATCATAGCGGTTAAAGCGATATAAAACAAAGGATTGCTAGTTACTAATATAGTTTCAAACCCTGAATACAATTTGATTAATTTAATAGCAATAATGAACGCTGTGGCTAAAAAGCCAATCACAAACATTAAAACGCCAACGGCACCAAAAAGATGCATTGGTCGTTTTCCATAGCGAGACAGAAACCAAATGGTTATTAAATCTAAAAATCCATTAATAAAACGATTGATGCCAAATTTGGATTCTCCGTATTTTCTAGCTTGATGTTTTACGGGTTTTTCACCAATTTTTCCAAAGCCAGCGTTTTTAGCTAATACTGGAATGTAACGGTGCATTTCGCCAGAAACTTCTATGTTTTTGATTACTATGTTTTTGTAAGCTTTGAGTCCGCAATTGAAATCATTCAGTTGAACACCCGAAGTTTTTCGTGCAGCCCAATTGAACAATTTGGAAGGCCAGTTTTTGGTTACTACAGAATCATATCTTTTTTTCTTCCAACCTGAGACTAAATCAAATTGCTGATTTAAAATCATAGTGTATAATTCTGGAATTTCTTCTGGGCTATCTTGTAAATCGGCATCCATGGTGATAATAACATCGCCTTTGGCTTTGGCAAAACCGGCATGCAAAGCTTGTGATTTGCCATAATTTCGTAAAAAACGAATGCCTTTTACATTTGGATTTTCATTTGAAAGTTGTTCTATGGTTTGCCAAGAGTTATCAGTACTTCCGTCGTCGATGAATAAAATTTCATACGAATAGTGGTGCTCGTTCATGACTTTTAAAATCCATGAATGCAGCTCGGGCAACGATTCTTGTTCGTTTAATAAGGGAATAATTATAGATAAATTCACTATTCTTTGTAAGCGGGTTTAGATTTGAAAATGGCGGCCAAGATTAATCCAAAAATTGAACTGAAAATAATACTGAAAACAGATCCTTTTATTAGTTCTCCTGTTGAAAATTGATCTGATTCTTCTAATTTCTCAGCTGCTTTAGCTATTTCTGAAGAAGGTGCGCCAAATTTTTCCATCATTTCAACCGTAGATTTGATAGTTAATTCTTTTAAAGTGTCTTTTACTTCAGGGTCAATAAAATTAAATAGAATAATATTGAATGCAACAGAAATTAAAATACCAATAACGGCCGAGATAAAATAGGTGGTAAAGGCTTCTTTAAATGTAATAACTCCTTTTAATTCTTTTTTTGTTTTGGAAAGCAAGATTATACCAATAACCAAATAAACTGCAATTAATGATAATCCAAGCCAAACAGATGTGAATAAACTAATGTCAATTGTATAAATCAAAGTGGTTGTTAATACTGAAAATAGCCCCGTTATAATTCCAAAATTGATTCCGTTTTTCTTTACAATTTCGTTCATAATTTTTGTCTTTTAAAATAGTTTACAAATATAGTAATTCCTTAATTATGAAAGTTAGTTAGTAGTAATTAAAAAAAGTTACACTTTAGTTTGAATTTTAAAAAATAGTTGTATTTTTGCACACTCAAATAAAAATATGATTAATAAAAGTTGTAGCTAGTTTATACCTTTTGAAAAAAAGCTTCAAAACGAACTACTTCATAACCAATAAAAGATTTACACAATGAAAAAAGGAATTCACCCAGAAAATTACAGATTAGTTGCTTTCAAAGACATGTCAAATGAAGATGTTTTTATCACAAAATCTACAGTAGAAACTAAAGAAACTATCACAGTTGATGGTGTTGAATATCCAGTGTACAAAATGGAGATTTCTAGAACTTCTCACCCTTTTTACACAGGTAAATCTAAACTTATTGATACAGCAGGGCGTATCGACAAATTCAAAAGCAAGTACGCAAAACACGGAAAATAATAGTTTTAAGTGTTCAAATTTTATTAAGACCTTCCAATTTTGGGAGGTTTTTTTATGTTGTAAACTTTTGTAACTTTGAACACAATAGTTATGGACAAGTTACAACTTGTCTCTTCAATAAATAAATATGAATTATATTTTATTCGACGGAACCGTTCGTAATGCACTTTTGCCATTTACTTTTACACGACCTGTTGCTGAAATCAGAATAGGGATTTTAACTATTCGTGAAAAATGGGAGAAATATTTAGGTTATACTACCACAACTTTGACAGAAGAATATCTTTCGGAAAAATATCCAATGGTTGAAATGGAAGAGAATGTGATGATTAATGCTTCTTTTTTGCCTAACGATATTTTATCAGAAATGATAAAAAATCTTGAAAAAAATCAAGCCATTTTTAAAGGAGAAGAAGTCATCGCTTTTTATACTAATGCTACACAAGATGAAGTTGATTTTGATTCGTATGAGATCATAGAATTTAATCAAGATTGTTTGACCGTTGCGCATACTTGGGATATTTTTTCTAAAAATGATGCTGCTTTACGCGAAGATTTTGAATTGATAACCGAGGGGAGAAGATCACAGCCAATCCCAAAATCGGTCAATGTGCTTTCACCCGAAAATATATTTATTGAAGAAGGAGCGAAGTTGGAATTTGTGACTTTGAATGCTTCTACTGGCCCAATCTACATTGGTAAAAATGCCGAAATCATGGAAGGTTCAGTAATTCGTGGGCCTTTTGCTTTGTGTGAAGAAGCACAAGTGAAATTAGCGACCAAAGTTTACGGAGCCACTACAGTGGGTCCGCATTGCAGAATAGGAGGTGAGGTGAATAATTCGGTGCTTTTTGGGTATTCTAACAAAGGCCACGACGGATTTTTAGGTAATTCGGTTTTAGGTGAATGGTGCAATATTGGTGCTGATAGTAACAATTCCAATCTTAAAAACAACTACGAAGAAGTAAAATTGTGGAGTTATGAAACCGAAAATTTTGCTAAAACAGGTTTGCAGTTTTGTGGTTTGATGATGGGTGATCATAGCAAATGCGGCATTAACACCATGTTCAATACAGGAACTGTGGTAGGAGTGAGTGCCAATATTTTTGGATCGGGTTTTCCTCGCAATTTTGTGCCTAGTTTTTCTTGGGGAGGTGCATCTGGTTTTACTACCTATCTAACTTCCAAAGCATTTCAAACAGCCAAAATAGTGATGTCGCGTCGTCATGTTGATTTTACGGAGGAAGATGCCAAAATTTTAGAACACGTTTTTGAAGAAACAAAAAAATATAGAAAAGAATAACAAAAAAGGGCTTCTCAAGAGCCCTTTTTTGTTATCTTAATTTTTCTTTTGGTACTAAATTAGTATTGTTCTCTGTCATATTTTTATCCGAAACACTTTCAATTTCAATTTTCTTTTCAGAAACTTTAAATTCACGATTCAGTGGTTTGAATCTCATGTCAGAATACTTTGAGATTTGACCAGCTCTTTCTTCGTCTGCTCTGTAAGCTACAATTTGATACGAAAATGAAACGTTTGAACTTCCATTTTGTAGTTCTTTTACTTCAAAACTTGTCGCAGTTTTATTATACACATACACACCATTGCAGTCACCCTCTAATTGAATGAATACTTTTAAAGGGTGCGTTTCATCAACTCTAATGTTTTTGGTGAGGATAGGGTCGATATCGATTTTAGAGTAACCATTTGTTAATTTCCCAATTCCATAATCTTGAAATAAGGCTTCAGGTGATTCGGGCGCCACCATAACTCGTTCTTTATTGTTTTCATCTTGAACTAATGTTGAGACGGTTCCATACCCAACTATTTTATAGGCAACATTGTCAACAACTGAGCCAACTGCAGCAATAGCAGCACAACCCCACGAAGGACCTCCATTGTATCCAGAAACATAAAATAAACCGCCCATTTTATCATAGGTTGCTGTATTTACAAAATTGGCTCTTCCTTCTACTCCTATATACTCTCCTCCTGAAGCAATACCTTTGCCACTTTGTGGAGCGATTCCCCATCCGTTATAAGTAAACCATCCTAAATCAGGCGCTATTCCTCCACTATAAGCACCCAAAGCGACAACGTTGGCATTGTTGTAAGAAAAATAAGCTCCATTATCACGGTGAATAACAAATCGATTGTTAAAAGCTCCGCCTGCTACATTACCTGCAGTTGTATTTGCTGTATTGTTTAAAGCAAATTCAAATTGACCTCCAGGGTTGTAATTGAACATAGCAGGGTAATTTCCACTTGACATTTGACGAACACCACCATTGTAATAACAATTGAAATAAATTCCTGGCCAATCCGATACCATTGCCATTCCAATTGAGTTTGCACTTAAATTAAAGGTAGCAACTGTATTGCCAACAGCTCCTTCAGTTTGCAGCATAGCTCTATTTGGAGCTGTATTACCTACACCTACAATTCCATTAGTAAATATTCCTGAATACCCAAGTAAAGCTCCATCTGCATAAAGCGCTTGATCATTATTGGGTGGAATCGTCATTACACCTGTTCCCAATCCAGCATATACACCAGTGGCATGCCAACTATTAACGTAATCTCCTATTCCCATTACACCTGCGCCATAACCCCAAGTGACATTTCCGCCCCTTCCATAACCCATTACACCAATGTTTTGAATATCTGATGATGTTGATATTTGTCGTGCTTCTCCTAAAATAGTGCTTTTGTTGGTGTCAGAATTTTTAAATACATGAAGGGGTTGTAAAGGTGCTGATAATCCAATACCAACATTTCCGGTGCCTAGTTTTAAACGCATTCGTTCAATAGTATTAGTTCCAAACACAACATCATTAGCGTCTGTAGTTCCCATATAATTTTCGGTAACACCAATTGTAGAAGTTCCGTAGGTGACAGGTGTTGCTGGAGTTGTGATTCCTGTATTTCCTGTTAGTCTCCAATCTCTAGTGTCCGTTAGCCCAGCAAAAGACGTGACAATCCACCGAGCTAATGTTGCGTTGTAAACTAATGTCACTGTTGAATTTCCGGTCGTGATTCCAGTCAAATTTCCACCTGTTCCTGTTAAAATACCATTAGCCACGTTGTTATTTGCAATACCCATAATTTGTCCAGTAGTGTTTATTAAGGTGAGTACTTGTCCATCATTTCCACCACTGATGGTTTGTAATGAAAAAGGAACAGTCGGACCAGTAACACGATAATGACTGTATTCGCTACCAGCTGTTAACGTAGCTGCTGGTGTTGCTGAGTTAGGTAATGCTAAAGCTGGGCCCTCTTTTAAAGCTAAATCACCATTAACATCTAAAACTGAATTTGGTAAAATGGTATTTTTAATTCCAAGTCTATTATTAAGACCATCAACGGTTAGTAAAAGTTGGTTTGTAGCACTTCCTAAGAATATTCTATTGGTTCCGCCATGTGCAGATAATCTAATATCTCCAGCACCTGCGCCACCAGTCGCTACGCCAATTTTAAATCGATAGGTTGGATCACCAATTCGTACATCACCTTCTGTGGCATTAGTGTCCCAGTTATTAATACCACGAACATCAAACAATGTTCCTGGTGAAGAGGTATTAATACCAACATTTCCGCCTGGTATAATAGACATATCAGCGGTATCGATAAATGATGCACCCAGTAAAATTTTACCCGTATTAAAGTTTTTAATAGCCATATCTCCGTTTTGAGCATCGGTAAAAAAACTTCCTGCTGTTGTGGCTCCAATTTGAGCATACTCTGTTGTTCTACCTAGCGAAAGATAGGACAGTTGTGAGGCATTTCCACTCAAAATTTGCAGTCCAATGGTATTGCCTGGAGCCAATATATCTAGTTTGTACTGCGGATTAGCTGTTCCAATACCTACATTTCCTGAGCTTTGTTTTAAACGCATTCGTTCAATTCCATTTGTTCCAAAAACAACATCGTTGGCATCTTTTGTGCCTAGAAAATTTTCGGTTGCACCTATTAACGAAGTCCCATAAGTTCCGGGTATTGCTGGAGTTGTAATTCCTGTATTGCCATCCAAACTCCAATCGCGAGAGGAACTTCCCGTAAAGGTTATCCATCTTGTTCCATTCCAATAGTAATAACCTGGCGTCACGCCATTTACACCAGCTACTGTAGCCGTATTATAAACTAAGGTTGATTCTAGTATTGCACCTCCTTGCGGATTGACAATTGGAGCTGCAACATTGGTTCCAGCTAACGCTACTCGTGGTAATAAAAAACCATTAGTTGTTGAGCTGATTTCCATCATGGCATTGGGTGTTGTTGTATTCACTCCAATTTGTGCACTTCCATACGTTGCCAACAACAAAATTAAAATTGTAGTAAAATTCTTCATAATCGTTTCGTTTTTCATTTTTGTTCCTACTAAATTTAAATCATTTGCCTGTTTTTTATCACAATTGCCGACCATCTGCTAAATAAATCGTTAAAACGCGATTTTTTGAATGTAAAGATTTGATTTACAAAACTTTGGTGTAAGATGTTTCTTAAGGAAAAAGAATGTTGTGGATTTGAATTTCAGCAAAATTCTATCTTATTAATTTTTACAACAAGCTTCTTGCCTAAGTTTTGGACGAACAAGCTTGCAATTGCGCGGTTTAATATTGGGGGATGATATAAATGTGATGTTCAATATGGGAACAGTAGTGGAAAGAAACGCTTATTTTTTATTTCAAAAGTATTTTAAGTAACCAAATAGTAATTTAAACGGGCCTATTTATTTTATTGATATGAATGCTAAAATTTCGGAACATGTTTAAAGAAACTAAGTTGTATTAAATAGAATAAAAAAACGACAACTATTAGGTTGTCGTTCTTTTAGTGATTTTTTTTTTTGATTATTTAAGTTTGTTTAGATACCAATTTCCCGATCCTGATGTGGCTGATCCATTGCCATAAGTGCCACCAAAGAATTTTGCTTCTGTAGTGTTGTAGTTGGCAGCAATGCTATATTGCGTGCCGGTTCCAAACGAATATTTATAGGTTCCAACAAAAGTGTTTCCTGAAGCAGTATAGGTACCATAGGCCAAATTTGCGTTTCCTGAAACTGTGCCTGCATCAGCTACTACAATATGGGTTGCATCTTCAACTAATATAGTATACGGACTATTAAATGTTGTGGTATTTGATGGTGTTGAATTGTATTTGCCATACCACATTCCAATTGGGTCTGTATTGGCGTTAATTACTCTTTGAGCTGTCCAAGTGGCGTAGCCGGAAGTAGCTGTTCCAGTTCCAATTGTTCCACCTGTAAACGCTCCTGTTGCTGGGTTATAATTGGCGGTAAGTCCGTATTGCGTTCCCGAACCTAAATTTAATTTAAAATTACCTGTAAAAACATTGTTAGTAAATGTGTAGCCAGTTCCATACCCAATGCCGGTGGACAATGTTGAATAAAAGTTGGCTCCATTAACAAAAGTAAATTTTCCACCTTCTTCTATAAGCATAACAAAATCGCCCAAGTTACTTGTTACTTTGTAATACCCTTTTACATCATACGTAATTGGAGTAGGAGCTGGTGCTGGATCATCGTCTTTACTACAAGAAGTGGTAAGAATAAGTAAACTAAAAAATAATGCGCTTAGTTTTAAAAAATTTGTTTTCATGTTTGTATTAATTATAATTGATGTTCAAAATTATTTTATCTAGTATAATTTAGTTTTGCATGATGTACAATCAACTGAATAAAAGGACGAATAACCATTTTACAGCAACATTAATCTAGGAAATATTTTAATTTGTAAGTTATTTCTTTTTTTTTAATTGTGATGAGAGTCAAATTTTCCCAATTCAAATAATGTTTATACATTTGCAGACTCAATTTTTGACAACGATTTCATTAATTGAGCTTATGTATGGAAAACAAAAAGAAAGTAGCCTTCTACACTTTAGGCTGTAAATTAAATTTCTCCGAGACATCTACTATTGCGAGAAATTTTCAAGACGAAGGTTTTGACCGCGTTGACTTTGAAGAAGTAGCCGACATTTATGTTATCAATACGTGTTCGGTAACGGAAAATGCCGATAAACAATTTAAACAAGTAGTCAAAAAAGCATTAAAGCTAAATGACAAAGCCTTTGTAGCAGCTGTTGGTTGCTATGCGCAATTAAAACCAGAAGAATTAGCCGCAATTGATGGTGTTGACTTGGTTTTAGGAGCCACCGAAAAATTCAAAATTACCGACTACATCAATGATTTGTCCAAAAACGATATGGGCGAAATACATTCCTGCGAAATCGAAGAAGCTGATTTTTACGTTGGAAGTTATTCGATTGGTGATCGAACACGTGCTTTTTTAAAAGTACAAGACGGTTGTGATTATAAATGTACGTATTGTACGATTCCGCTAGCAAGAGGAATTTCAAGAAGCGATGCCTTGGAGAATGTATTGAAAAATGCCTACGAAATTTCGCAACAAGGCATCAAAGAAATCGTTTTGACAGGCGTGAATATTGGTGATTATGGAAAAGGCGAATTTGGTAACAAAAAACACGAACATACCTTTTTAGATTTGGTGAAAGCGCTTGATGAGGTTGAAGGAATTGAACGCCTTCGAATTTCATCCATTGAACCCAATTTGCTGAAAAATGAAACCATCGAATTTGTTGCTCAAAGTCGCACTTTTGTCCCGCATTTTCACATTCCGTTGCAAAGCGGAAGCAACGAAATTTTAGGCAAAATGAAACGCCGCTACCAACGTGAGTTGTATTCGGATAGAATTGCTAAAATCCGCGAAGTCATGCCACACGCTTGCGTTGGAGTAGATGTAATTATAGGTTTTCCGGGTGAAACCGACGAACATTTCCTCGAAACATATCATTTCTTGAATGATTTGGATATTTCGTATTTGCATGTTTTTACGTATTCCGAAAGAGACAACACAGAAGCAGCCGAAATGGAAAATGTGGTTCCAATGAATGTGCGTTCCAAAAGAAGTAAAATGCTACGTGGTCTATCAGTAAAAAAACGTCGTGCGTTTTATGAAAGCCAAATCGGAACTAACCGAACCGTGCTTTTTGAAGGCGAAAACAAAGAAGGCTACATCCACGGATTCACCGAAAATTATGTCAAAGTAAAAACGCCTTGGAATCCAGAATTGGTCAATACATTGCATCCAATTAAATTGACTCATATTGATGAAGATGGTGCTGTGCGAATGGAGTTTTTAAATGTTGAGGTGTAATTTTTTAGCCACGGATTGAACAGGTTTTTGCTGATTTTCACATTCTGCCTTCTGCTTTCTAAAACTGACCACTGTTTTCTTTTTTTTTTGTAGCAGATGTGTAGCAATTCTAAGAACTTTTGTCCCGCTTTCCGCTTTATCTTTTTATTGCCTAGTCACCCTGAGCGCAGTCGAAGGGCTTTTTGTCAAGCAATAAAAAGGATGCCGCTTCAATCGGGGCTAAAATAGACGTATATAGTAAAAAAGAGGTGTTGTTTCTCCTGCATTCTAAAACCTGCCTTCTGACGACTGACCACTGATAACATTTTAGTACTTCGAGTGAAACCTAATCTTCGTAATACGGAAAACCGTCTCACTATATTGCTCAATAAACTCGAATTTATGTCGGCCAGGTTGTTTGAAATTGATGATTTTATCAGCAGAAACTTCGTAATAGCGTTGACTGCCTTCCATCATAAATTTCAATCCGTTTTTTCGATAAGCCGAACGAACCAAGTCAAATTCAGATAAATTCCAAGTGGTGTGCTCTGCATCAACATCATCTATTTCCGAAAACAATCCTTCCGTAATTTCAGTTTTGCAACCATAGTACTTTTCGATAGTTTCAAAAAAACCTATGATTTTAGTATTTAGTTCGTCGGAGTTCATCGGATAAATATAAAATTTTTGGTCGTAAATAAAAAGCCGCTTCTATTATTGAAACGGCTTTTGCTTAAATATAGTGTAAATTAAATCTTAATTCCTGGTGGCAATAAGTCACGATAGGTCGTGTTTTTTCGCATAAAAGCAGCAATTTTAGGTAAAATAGGAACTACTTTCAATTTGCGCTCGTAGGCAATCTCCATGATATTTTTGAGTAAGTCAGAAATGAATTCTTCATCCTCAAAACCTTCAAAAGTATTGATTCTGGTGAGAAAGATCTTTTTTTCTTGAAATGAATATTCCACTGTAATCATCTTTCCATCAATCAAAGTCTCAAATTGCCTAGCAAATGTGTTGTCTTTAATTTCCATCTTCTCTAAAATTTGTGTTGTTTCCATAATCAATTCAGTCAAAACGTTTATTTTTATGCAAATTTCGGAATAATATCTTGATTAAGCCAATTTTGAAAGTTAAAAATGAATAAAATACCTGTTTATTTTGTCCCAGGCATGGCAGCCGACATTACTATTTTTGAAAACATTCATTTGCCCGAAGATCAATTCGAGATATTTTTTATTCCTTGGAAATTGCCCAAATCTAAAGAAAGTATTGAGGCTTACGCCAAACGAATGGCCAAAGAAGTACATCACGAAAAAGCAGTTTTGATTGGTGTTTCTTTTGGAGGAGTAATGGTTCAGGAAATGGCTCAATTCTTAACTCTTAGAAAATTGATTATTATTTCAAGTGTAAAATCGAGCTCTGAATTACCGCGTCGAATGAAAATTGCCAAAACAACCAAAGTCTACAAATTACTGCCAACCAGTTGGTTGCAAGATGTGGAGAAATTGGTTAAGTATGCTTTTGGCGATAGTTTGAAACGCAAATTAAAATTGTACGAAAAGTATTTGCACGTGCGCGACAAAAACTATTTAGACTGGGCATTAGAGAACATGATTTGTTGGAATCGAACCAAAATTGACCCCAAAGTAATTCACATTCATGGCGATGCTGATGAGGTTTTTCCTGTCAAACATATTAAAGAATTTATCAATGTTAAAGGCGGAACACATGCCATGATTTTGAGCAAATACAAATGGTTTAATGCTAATTTGCCCAAAATTATTATTGAAGAATAGGCTTTTCGGTTTGGTTTTTGTATATTAGCAATGATAAAGAAAATGAATATGAAAAGAATAAAGTATTTTGCTGTTGTTGCTGTAGTAGTTGCATTAAGCAGTGTGTTGGTTTATAGTGTGACTAAAAAAGAAGTGCATTTGGGTTCGTCAATGTATGTGCCTGCTGAAGTGAGTTTTGCCGGAGAAAAAGCACCTTTAGAAGTTTATGATGTAAAAGAACGTTTCGAACGCGAATTGTTGGTCAACGCCAATTTGCATTCCTCAACTATCTTAATTATCAAAAGAGCTAACCGTGCTTTTCCAATCATCGAACCTATTTTAAAAGAATACAACGTGCCCGATGATTTCAAATATTTAGCAGTAATTGAAAGCGCTTTAACCAATGCAGTTTCTTCGGCTGGAGCTAGAGGTTTTTGGCAATTTATGGAATCAACTGCCAAAGAAAGCGGAATGGAAGTAACCTCAACCGTAGACGAGCGTTATCATTTGGTCAAATCAACGCACGCAGCTTGTAAATATTTGCTTAAAGCCAAAGAAAAATTCGGAAGTTGGACACTGGCAGCAGCGTCTTACAATGCAGGAATGAACGGAATTGCCAATCAAATCGAATCACAAAAAGTAGACAATTACTACGATTTGTTGCTTAATGATGAAACTTCGCGTTATGTTTTCCGAATTCATGCCTTAAAGCAAATCATGGAAAATCCTCAAAATTTTGGTTTTGTAGTCAACAAAGAAGATTTGTACCAATTATTGCCTACTAAAAAAGTCGAAGTCGATTCAACTATAAATAATTTAGCCGATTTTGCCAAAACCCAAGGTGTCAATTACAAAATATTAAAGTTACACAATCCATGGTTGCGCGATAAAAAATTGCCCAATCCAACGAAGAAGTTGTATGTGTTAGAGATTCCGACTGCGGGATATTAGTGTTCAGTATTCAATGATCAGGGTTCAGAATCTTCTAAAGAAAATTGATAAAAAAATCCCGAATAATTTTTTTTATCGGGACTTTTTTTATCTGCTAACTGATCACTGAATACTGAATACTGATCACTATATCTTCTTCATCTGCTCCTTCATCATCGCAATCTGATCTTTCAACATGCCTTGTTTGTCTAATTTTTTCACTTCAGCTATCAAGTTGGTAGCTTCTAGTTTTCTTCTTCTCGACATCGCAACGCCAGCCAAGTTTAATTTAGCAACCGCCAAATCCATGTCCATATTCAAGCCTAATTCAATGGCTTTTTTGAAGAATTTTTCCGCCTGAAGTAAATTGGTTTGTGACAACATCAATCCTTGCAAATAATTATAGTAACCTTGTTGTTTTTGCACCAAAGCCGTTTCAGGACTTTTAATTTTGGCCAACCATTTTTTCGCGCCATCAAAATTTTGCTTTCTCAATTGCAAAAAAGCCAACAAAATATACTCATTTCTAAAGTATAAAAACAACGGAACCAACGATAAAAGAATCAGGAAAATTCCATTTCCAATGTTACCTTCGGTAAATTGCCAAACGGCTGCCACTATAATAAGAGCGACTAAAATTAATTTGATATTTCTGTGAAACATAATAGTGTAATTATAAGGCCGCAAAGATAATAAATAGAAATTAAAATATTTTTAAAAAACTACTTGCAAGTAATAAAAATCGTTGTATATTTGCACTCGGTTTTAAAAAGACCTCTAAAACGATTATTACACGATTTAAAGATAAAAAGCAATGAGCAAAAGAACGTTTCAACCATCGAAAAGAAAAAGAAGAAATAAACACGGATT
>CAYPXI010000012.1:0-108580 GCA_964414655.1 uncultured Flavobacterium sp.
TAGCAACTCCAGTTTCGATACGACCTGTAGCAACAGTTCCACGACCTGTAATTGTAAACACGTCCTCAACTGGCATCAAGAATGGTTTTGCGTTATCACGAACTGGCTCTTCGATCCAGTTATCAACAGCCTCCATTAATTCGATGATTTTAGGAACCCAGTTTGGATCGTTGTTTAATCCACCTAAAGCAGAACCTTGAACAACAGGACCATTATCTCCATCGTACTCATAGAAAGATAATAAATCTCTGATTTCCATTTCTACTAACTCTAACAACTCAGCATCATCAACCATATCCACTTTGTTCATGAAAACAACAATTCTAGGAATACCCACTTGGCGACCTAAAAGGATGTGCTCACGAGTTTGTGGCATTGGTCCGTCTGTAGCAGCAACTACTAAGATAGCACCATCCATCTGAGCAGCACCAGTAACCATGTTCTTAACGTAATCCGCGTGACCTGGACAGTCAACGTGTGCATAGTGACGGTTTGCTGTTTCATACTCTACGTGAGATGTATTAATTGTAATACCTCTTTCTTTTTCTTCAGGAGCGTTATCAATTTGATCAAATGATTTTGCTTGACAATAACCTGCATCAGACAATACTTTAGTAATTGCAGCAGTTAAAGTTGTTTTTCCGTGATCCACGTGTCCAATTGTACCAATATTAAGGTGTGGCTTGGTACGACTAAAATTTTCTTTTGCCATTTTAATTAATTTTAAACTTAGTTATATTTATTAGTGTTCAAATTTTCAAATTTTGAGCCAATGACGGGATTTGAACCCGTGACCTCTTCCTTACCAAGGAAGCACTCTACCCCTGAGCTACACCGGCTTTTGTGCATTCAGAAGTTAGACTTCAGAATTTAGAAAACTAAACCCTTACTTCTAAATTCTTTATCAGATTACCCCCCGTTGGTCGGTGATCCTGAGCCGATGGAATCGGCTTCAAACTTTTAAAACAAATTTACTCGAAAGCGAGCTTTCGGATAAATCCTTATTTAAAAGTTTGTGGGGAGAGCAGGATTCGAACCTGCGAAGATGTAATCAGCGGATTTACAGTCCGCCCTCGTTGGCCGCTTGAGTATCTCCCCCACTTTTTTACACAATTTCAATAAACAATAACAGGAAAACCCTGAAATCATTGAGCCGATAGAGGGACTCGAACCCACGACCTGCTGATTACAAATCAGCTGCTCTAGCCAGCTGAGCTACATCGGCTTATACAATAAAAAAAGTCCGCTATTTCTAACGGACTGCAAATGTAGGGATTTATTTTTTTTATCAAAACATTTTGTTGAAAAAAATTTTCAATATTTATATTCTAATTTTCTCTTTTCGTTTAACAAGCAATCTTTCTAATGATTCAGCAGATAATTCGGTAGCTTCTTCAAATGATTTGCATTGTTTTTTCACAACAAAATCATCACCTGGGACGTGAATTTTGAGTTCAACTACTTTATTTTCTTTCTCGCTAGTCTTTTCAACTTTCAAAAAAACGTCGGAAGAAACTATTTTATCATAAAATTTTTCTAATTTATCTAATCGTTGTTGAATAAAATCAACTAATTTTCTGTCTACAGAAAAACCTACAGCATGAACATTTACTTTCATATTCTAATCATTTAAAATTAAACAAACTTAATTACTGATTCCGAGGATGCGCATCTCCATACACTTTTTTTAATTCAGACAAACTGCTGTGAGTGTAGATTTGTGTTGAAGCTAAACTGGAATGTCCTAATAACTCTTTCACTGAATTCAAATCGGCTCCGTTGTTAAGCATGTGAGTTGCAAACGTGTGACGTAATATATGCGGACTCTTTTTCACCTTTTCGGAAACATTACTAAAGTAGTAATTTATTAATCGATAAACAAATGAATCATTCATTTTAACTCCTTTTAACATTAAAAAAAAGTAGTCATTGTCATTAATTTGCTCTAATTGAGCTCTTTCCGCTAAGTATAAATTAATTTGTTTAGAAATAATTGGCAAAATTGGCAAAATACGCTCTTTATTTCTTTTACCTAGCACTTTAATTGTTCCACTCGAAACATTTACATTTTGAAGTTTTAGATGAATTAACTCGGTTCTTCGGATTCCTGTCGTATAAAACAAGTCGATGATTAACTTATCGCGTACTCCTTCAAATCCTTCAGGATATTTTATTAAGTTCAACACATTATCCAATTCTTTTTCAGAAAACGGAATTTGGAGTTTTTTAGGCGTCTTTAATGATTTATGTTTGAGCAACGGACTATTTTCAATTTGCTTGGTTTTGAGCAAAAACTTATAGAACGCTTTCAATGAGGCTATTTTTCTGTTTACTGAATTATTAGAAATCGATGAATCAATCATCGAAACAATCCAACTTCTAATCATACTATAATTGACGGTTTCTAAAGCATCTGTATCAAAATTAGCTATTAAAAACTGTTGAAAAAAAAGCAAATCATTTACATAAGCATTGACTGTATGTAAAGAATATTTTTTTTCTAATTGCAAATAATCTTGAAATGATTTGAGGTTGTTCATTACAGCAAGTTGACCGTTAAAAAAGAGCATAAAAAAACCGCTAGTAACAAAGTTATAAAACTTTATTGACTAACGGTTGGTATTTTGTTCAAAAATCGATTAACTCTCTAACGAGTCTTTTAAGTTTTGAATATACGCTGCTTTTTGAATTTGAGCTCTTCTAGTTACAGATGGCTTAATGAAAGCTTGACGTGCTCTTAACTGACGAACAGTTCCTGTTTTGTCAAATTTTCTCTTATAGCGCTTTAATGCTCTATCGATATTTTCTCCGTCTTTAATTGGTATAATTAACATAATATAGACACCTCCTCTCATTTAGTGGGTGCAAAAGTAATACTTTTTTTAAATTTTGAAAGAAAAATAAATTTTTATTTTTAAATCTTTACTATCGATTGAAACATTTGTCAACTTATTTACTATCAAAAAATAAAAAACCAAGTAAAATATTTTACTTGGTTTACTATATTAAATCTACATCAAGTAATTAAACCGCTGGTTTATAATCTTGATTGTCAATTATCATTTTGGATAAAATTTCTTTCAAAATTTCAGAAGTTCCTCCGCCAATTGGTCCCAAACGACTATCTCTAAACAAACGAGCTAAAGGATATTCTTCCATATAACCATAACCACCTAGCATTTGCAAGCAACTGTAAATAGTTTCATCGGCTACCTTAGTAGATTTTAATTTGGCCATAGTAGCTTCTTTAACTACATATTCCCCTTTATCCAAACGAGCAACAGCAGCATAATTGAATATTTTACAATGCTCCACTTCTGTTGCGTGTTCTACCATAGTATGTCTTAGTGCTTGAAACTTATTTATTTTAGTACCAAACGCTTCACGTTGAGACATATAATCAATAGTGTATTCAATAGCGTATTCAGCCCTAGCATGTGCATTAATCGCCATGATGAGTCGTTCAAAAGCAAAATGTTGCATAATATAAGGAAAACCTTTTCCTTCTTCACCCATTAAGTTTGATTCGGGGATTTCAACATTATCAAAAGCAATTTCAGCCGTATCAGAAGCTCTCCAACCTAGTTTATCGAGTTTAGTCGCAGAAATACCATTAGTGTTTTTATCAACCAAGAAAATACTTATTCCTTTATTACCCAACTCGGGTTTAGTTTTGGCTGCAACGACATAATAATCAGCATAAACGCCATTTGTAATAAATGTTTTAGAACCATTGATGATGTATTTATCTCCTTGTTTAACGGCAGTAGTTCGCATTCCAGCAACATCACTACCGCCAAAAGGTTCGGTAATACATAACGCTCCTATTTTATCTCCCGAAATACTTGGCGCTAAATAATCTTGTTTGATACGTTCATCTCCTTCTGCATTTAAATGTGTCATGGCCAAGTAAGTATGCGCCCACATAGCTGCAGCAAAACCAGATGACTTTATTTTTTGAAGTTCTTCTAAAAAAACAACTGTATAAAACAAATCCAAATGTAAGCCACCATATGCTTCTGGATAATTAATACCAAAAAAGCCCATTTCACCAAACTTCTTCCAAATGAAGCGTTCAATTGTACCTGTTTTTTCCCATTTTTCGATGTGAGGCACAACTTCTTTATGCAAAAAATCTCTTAAGCTCTTTCGAAACAATTCATGTTCTACTGTAAAATATATTGAACTCATAGATATTTAGTTATATGTTAATTTGTATTGGTTATTTTTTAAAAATCCAAATATAAAGCAATTATTTTTATTTTATCGACGGGGAAAGCTTTAATTTTTGTTAAATCCTCAATTTTCAAATCTCCATTCATACTTCTGTAAACTACAATATTTTTTGAAATTGGATACCTAAAATAAGGAAACTGACCTAACTCTTTGATTGTAGCTTGATTAATATTAATCTTTTTGGGATTTGGGGTTTTTATAACTTTAAATTGTGTTTGCAACTTTTTAACAACTTCTGGCTGTAAACCCCAAATATCGCTCATTTGTTCCATTGAAACAAAATCTCCTAAGATTTCCTTTTGCTTTAAAATTCGATCCGAGAGCGCATCACCAATACCGTAAACGCGCATTAAATCTTCCTTAGAAGCAGAGTTGATATCTAAATCAACATCTTTTTCTTTGACTATAGGTTTTTCCTTTGTATAATCAATCCATCTTGATTTTGTAGCAGAGTCTTTATTGTTTACCCAATCTGGAAATTTAAAATAAGGTGAAATCTCGCTCAACAAAGAATCGGAAACACCAGTTACTTTTTGAAACTCTGCAATTGAATTGACGTATTTATTTTGCTTTCTGAATGTTAGAAGTCGATCAATTTGTTCTACTGTCATTCCTAATTTATAACCTTTAAAATCTGTAATAAAATTAGGATTGAAAGGATATATCTTGTACGATGTTTCAGTTTGAATTTGTTTTAACGAATCTAATTCATTTTGCAAGGCAAGCCATTTGGTCATTGCGGGATTGGCTTTTGAATTTGTAGAAAAATTAAGAAAAAAATACGCTAATTGAAGCGATACTATTACGACAAACAACAATAAAATCCCTTTACGTTGTTCTTTGGTAAACACCAAATAAGATGGAATAATTTTAGGCATATACTATAAATTTTGGCTTTAGATAGAACTCAAATTTAATAAAAATTTCATAAAAAAGTGGATTTAATTTTCTTTTTCTATCTTTAGCCATACCAAAAACTAATTATGGAAACAAACGAAAAAGGATTTAAAAAAGAGCTCAATTTACTCAATGCCACAAGCATCGTAGCGGGTTCAATGATTGGATCAGGAATATTCATTGTAACATCGGCCATGTCACGCGATTTGGGTTCTTCGGGTTGGTTGCTATTTACATGGTTTCTTACCGGATTACTCACTATGTCGGCTGCCTTGAGTTATGGAGAATTGGCTGGAATGATGCCCAATGCAGGCGGACAATACGTTTATATTCAACGAGCCTACGGAAAATTAGTTTCCTTTTTATACGGCTGGACCGTTTTTACCGTAATTCAAACTGGAGTAATTGCTGCTGTAGCAGTTGCATTTGCTAATTACACTTCGGTTTTTATACCAAAATTAGAAACGCAACTTTTTAGTCTTACCGAAACTACTGTTATTACCTACAAACAAGTAATGGCAATTTTCAGTGTAATTCTTCTCACTTATATCAATACCAAAGGTGTTCAAAACGGCAAAAAATTACAGCTACTATTTACTGTTGCCAAACTATTTGCTCTTTTCGCTTTGATTGTTTTGGGTTTGTATGTAGGATTACAAACGGATGTTTTGAGCCAAAATTTTGAAAACCCTTGGAATGCTTTTAAAACTGTTTTGAATGATGATGGAACTACAACTGTAACTCAACTTACTGGTTTGGCCTTGACAGCAGCTATTGGAACTACAATCATCAATTCATTATTTTCGAGCGATGCGTGGAATAATGTAACTTTTATTGCAGCCGAAATTAAAGACCCAAAACGCAATATTCCGAGAAGTTTGTTTTTAGGTACTACCATTGTGACGGTAATTTATTTACTTGCTAATTTAGCTTATTTGGCTTTGTTACCAATGGGCGGAAGTCCTGAAGGCTCATCAGTAATGGAAAAAGGTATTATGTTTGCTAGCGAAGACCGTGTTGGTGCCGCAGCTGCGAATATTATTTTAGGAAATATAGGCGTTTTTGTGATGGCCGGATTGATTATGATATCGACTTTTGGTTGTAATAGCGGATTAATTTTGGCTGGCGGTCGATTGTTTTATGCAATGTCTAAAGACGGTTTGTTTTTTAAGCAAGCGGGCGAATTAAACCAGCACAATGTTCCAGCAAAAGCATTATGGTACCAATGTGTTTGGGCTTCAATTTTATGTATATCAGGAAAATATGGTGACTTGTTGACTTATGCTACATTCGCCTCGTTACTTTTCTATATTTTAACCATATACGGGATTTTCATTCTTCGTAAAAAAGAACCTGATACTGAGCGTCCATACAAGGCATTTGGTTATCCAATAATTCCTGCTTTGTATATACTTGTTACTTTGCTAATTTGTGTGACTTTATTAATTTACGACACTAAAAACACTGGATTAGGATTTGTAATTGTTCTTCTTGGTATTCCTGTTTATTACATTTCTCAGTCGGTATCAAAAAGCAAAAACGAGTAAGAAAACCAACAATTACGGATACTTTTCAACATTTGTAGTCTCTTAAATAAAAAATAATATATATTTGATTTCTATTACTAACCAAAACCAATTTAATTATGTCAATTTGGAAAAGAAAACCTTTAGATTTACTACTAGCTGAAGCGGCAGATTCTGAAAAAGGATTAAAAAGAACACTAACTGCCTGGTCCTTAATCGCATTAGGTATTGGAGCCATCATTGGAGCTGGACTATTCGTAAGAACAGCTATGGCTGCTTCTCAAAACGCAGGGCCATCTGTCACAATAGCTTTTGTTGTGGCCGCAATTGGGTGTGCTTTAGCAGGTTTATGTTATGCTGAATTATCATCGTCTATTCCAATTTCAGGTAGTGCTTATACCTACACTTATGCCACTATGGGCGAATTTTTAGCATGGATAATTGGTTGGGATTTAATATTAGAATACGCTGTTGGAGCAGCAACTGTGGGAATTGCATGGAGCGAATACCTCAATAATCTGCTGGTCAACGTGCTCCATATGAGTCCAATTCCGTACGAACTATCACATTCTCCATTTCAAACTTCGCCAGACGGATTACAACACGGATTAATCAATTTACCTGCTTTGTTTATTGTGGGAATTATTAGCTTGTTATTAATCAAAGGAATTCAAGAATCTGCTTTTGTAAATGGAATCATTGTAATTGTAAAAGTAGCTATTGTTGTAATGATTATTGCCATTGGATGGGGATTCATCAATCCATCTAACCATGAACCTTACATTCCGCCTAGTTCAGTGTTTACCGATGCTCATGGAATTGACCATTCATTTGGTGGTTTTTGGGGAATAATTGGCGCTGCTGGAACGGTTTTCTTTGCTTTTATCGGATTTGATGCGGTTTCAACTGCTGCACAAGAAACAAAAAACCCGAAACGCAATATGCCAATTGGTATTTTAGGTTCATTGGCTATTTGTACTTTATTATACATTCTTTTCGCCCACGTTTTGACTGGTGTTGCAAGCGTTGAAGACTTTAGAGGTGAAGGCGGAGAAGCATCAGTTGCATTTGCTATTCAAAAATATATGACAGGTTACCAATGGTTAGCTAACTTTGTTACAGTTGCTATTTTGGCTGGTTTCTCTTCAGTAATTTTAGTAATGTTATTAGGACAATCGAGAGTATTTTATGCTATGGGAAAAGATGGCTTATTACCAAAAGCATTCAGTGATTTGCACTCAAAATACCAAACTCCTTACAAAGCCAATTTAGTAATTTTAGTGATTGTTGGATTATTTGCTGCTTTCGTTCCTGGTGATATTGTAGGAGATATGACTAGTATCGGAACCTTATTTGCCTTCGTATTAGTTTGTGTAGCCGTAATCATCCTCAGAAAAAAAGAACCTGATATGAAAAGAGAGTTTAAGACACCTTTGGTTCCTTTAATTCCAATTTTAGGTGTAATTGCTTGTTTGTTGATGATGATAGGTTTAGGTTGGACCAACTGGTTGCGACTTTTTGCATGGATGGGATTGGGAGTAATTATCTACTTTATTTACGGAATTAAAAACAGTCGTTTGAACAACGAAAACAAATAAAAATATAAAAACAAAAAAGGATTAAGCGAACAACTTAATCCTTTTTTTATGACTATAAATCAAATACTGAACTCCGTTTGGCTCTTATCAAGTCTTTTAATTTAATCCAAAACGCTAAGGTAAGATATACCCCAAACCATAGTCCGACAGTTACAAACGAAATATAAATAAAAAACAAGCGCACGTTAGTGGCCCGCATTCCTAACTTATCAGCAAGGCGCGAGGAAACGTGAAAACCGTGTTTTTCGAAAAAAACTAATATGTTGCGAACCATTACTACTATTTTTTTCAAAAGTATTAATTTTTGAGTAATTCCAAACCAACTGCACACTGCAAACATCGTTTCGAATTGCAATATTCATTCTTTAACTGAAGAAGCGCTTGAGATTGAAACGCATTCTTTGCTTTAACTTTGAAAAAAGCAAATTTATCAATTACACTATTCTTCTCGGGCTTTAATTGTGTAAGTAATTCGATCCACTGCTCTGAATCGTCTTTGCCTTGGCTTTTGGCATAAGCAAACTTTACTGGAACGATGGTGTTAATGATAATTAAATCGATGAATGATTGAGTTAGAAATTTTTCTTTTTTTGGACTTGCCTTTTCAAATGTATAATGTGTTTTCCAATAAGGCGAAACGGCTACATCAAAGAGTTGGTAAATGACATCAACCGATTTTGCTTCAATTATTTTAGTCAATAAATTACGATGAACATGATACAACATACACAGTTGTGCTAGTCGAATGGTCGGAAAATTATCAGGACGGTGTTTGAAAAATTGAACAGTTTCAACTTGTATTGGATTAATTTTATACTTTACAACCAAATAATCAAACCATGATTTCAACTCTTTGGTGTAATTATCTTCAGGATGCGCAGGCAATAAATT
This sequence comes from uncultured Flavobacterium sp., assembly GCA_964414655.1. Classification (GTDB taxonomy): domain Bacteria; phylum Bacteroidota; class Bacteroidia; order Flavobacteriales; family Flavobacteriaceae; genus Flavobacterium. The sequence goes on from CAYPXI010000012.1 coordinate 9,149, forward strand.
GGACTGTCCAAAGAACAGAGCTTCCAAATAAGCAACATCTAACGCTTCTTTTCTGATAATCGAAAAAGGAATAGATTTGGCTATTTTAAAAAATGTTTCGCCATTCGTATTCAAACCAAAATTCTTAGCCAATAAACAAAACAAAACCGCTTCCCAATCGTTTTCAGTTTCATTAAGCAACTCTTCTACTGGAATTGATTTTCGTTCTAATCGCTCAAAAAATAATCGCTCGAACCAATTTTCCATTACAAATCTTACGGTATCTTTGATTTGATTTTCACAATAAATCCAAGACTTAGTTGCCACAAGTGATTGGTACTTCAAAAGTTCTTCCTGAGCTACATGGTTTTTTAACTCTACTACTGGAATTTCAGTATTGTCCTTTCTAAAAATGGGAACATCGTGCTCCCAAACTAAGTGCAAAATGATGTTATCATAATTACTGTCTTTTTCGTGCTGATGCAAATACCAATCGGATGATTTGAGATGAATTTCAATATTTCCCGCCCATTTTTGTTGACCAATAATAATTTGTGCATTGAAAAAATCAGGACCCGCTTTTTGCAAATAGAAACCAGAATGAATGATGGTAAGCAACTCGCCTTGAAAAGTAATGAGGTTGGAAAAATCAAACTTTTTGTACAACCAAACGTAGTGTAGAAAATCTTCTTTCATAAAATAAATGTGTATGGCGTTGAAAACACTAAGATAGTAAAAATGCAAATATCGGAGGCAAAACTTTATATTTGTGTTCTAAAAAATTCTAGCATGAAAAATTTCATTTTGCTAATCAACTTGATTGCATCAATAAATTTAATCGGACAAAACACCTATAAAATCACTTACACCCGAAGTTCCAACGGAACACTTATTGAAAATCAAGATCCTATTTTGGTCTTTTGTAATGAAAATGAGGCTATTATTTCTTCAGAAAATATTCAGAATGGAAAAGCTACTTTTCCCTATGAACAAAGCTGGATTAATGGAAACCAACATTTTCAAGTTGCTAATTTGAATGCGCGTCAGACGATTGTTTCTCGCGACACTACTTCAATTCTGAAACAAACCTTTGATTTTAGTAATGAAAAGCGCACTATTTTGGGTTATACTTGCAAAAAAGCTAAAACTATAGTTAACTCAAATACCATAGAACTTTGGTATACTAACGAACTCAAAGTGAACGGATCGCCCACAGTTTTGGGTCAAAAGTTAGGATTGGTTCTTGAAGTGGTTCGAAATGGAAACTTTGTGATTGCTGCCACAAAAATAGAAAAAGCCATTATATTTCCGAGTTTGGATTTGAATAAAGACAATACCAAACCTGTTAATTCGCTAACTTACAAAGACCTACTTTGGAAAAGTCGATTTACAACCCTTTCGGTTTTTAAGGATGAAATCATTAATTTTTCTGATGCTTCGAAGTCGAATGATAGTATTTTGCGATTTGCCAACGGAACTATTATTTTACGAAAAATAAAATTCCCTGAAATCAAAAAAGGGAGTCAAATTTTTGTTGATTTGACCGAACAATCCAATGGTGATGCTTACGATAGAACGGGTTCGGTTTTTATGATTCCCATGAATAAAAAAACATCATTTTTAGAAGGTTTGCAAAATGGATCCAAAGCGCTTCCTGTTTTTGAAAACGGAAATGGTAAAAAGTACCAAGGCGTTGTGGCCACAGAAGACTATTCTCCATTGGTGGAATTGATGCGGTTTTTTACTCCTTTTGGCATCAAACAATACAATTATTTGCAACTGAAAGACAAAATTTGGGAAGAACAAGTGAGTTACCGTCAAGACATTTCGGAATTGACAAGCCTACTAACCAATCAAGAAGTGTATATTGGAACTTTTATTGGCAATTATGACAAAGGCGGACACAAAGTAAGCGTAAATATTACTATTCATACGGAAGAAAATGGCGTTACTAAACCATCGACTTTACTTCCTTTATTCAACACAACTAACGTGATGGAAATGGCAGGGCAAGAATATGGCACTATGTTCAATTCTGACAATGGTTTGACCGTGACTTTTACTTTGGAAAAAGACCTAAAAAAAGCGCGCTTGCGATACATTACAACAGGTCATGGTGGTTGGGAAAATGGTGACGAATTTGTTGCTAAAAAGAACACAATTTTCATAGACAACAAAGAAGCTTTTCATTTTACACCTTGGCGCGAAGACTGTGGTTCGTATCGTTTATACAATCCAGCATCGGGTAATTTTCCTAACGGATTATCATCATCTGATTACAGTCGATCGAATTGGTGTCCGGGAATGGTGACCAATCCAATTTATATTGATTTGGATGAATTAAAAGCAGGAACACACACTATACAAGTAAAAATTCCACAAGGCGCATCAGAAGGCGGAAGTTTTAGTGCTTGGAATGTTTCGGGTGTTTTGATTGGAGAATCAACAGAAGGCAGAAATTAGAAAGCAGATGGCAGAAATAAGAAAAGAGTCAAGATATAAATATTGTGATAATCTTGACTCTTTTCTATTTTCTATTTTCTTTATTCTATTCTCTACTTAATAGATCCTATAATATCGTATTTAGTAATAATATGGTGTTTCCCATTGCCTAAATCGACTAAAACGGCTTGATTATCTTTGGTGAATAACTTTGACACTTCTTCTATTGGTGTTGCACGTTGTACAATTGGGTAAGGTTTTCCCATAACATCTTTGATGGGTTTGTCGGCTACATTTTTATCAGAAACATAACTTTGAAATAAATCCGTTTCATCAACTGAACCCACAAAACCATTGATATCGATTACTGGAATTTGCGAGATTTTGAACTTACGCATACGATCAATTGCATGCGAAACTAATTCTTCGGTACGAACTACCACTAATGATTTATCGATATGATCTTTGATTACGTCTTCAGCTTTAGTGATTTCTTCATCAAGGAAACCACGTTCACGCATCCAATCGTCGTTGAACATTTTTCCGACGTAGCGACTTCCTGAATCGTGGAAAAGTACAACAACCACATCGTCTTTAGTGAAATGTTCTTTTAATTGGTGCAAACCTTTAATACAAGAACCAGCGGAATTACCAACAAAAATACCTTCTTCGAGTGCGATTCTACGTGTGAAAACAGCGGCGTCTTTATCCGTTACTTTAGTAAAACCATCGATTAAAGAAAAATCAACGTTTTTGGGAAGAATATCTTCTCCAATTCCTTCGGTGATGTACGAATAGATTTCGTTTTCGTCGAAAATTCCGGTTTCGTGGTATTTTTTGAAAACCGAACCGTACGTGTCGATTCCCCAGATTTTGATGTTTGGATTTTTTTCTTTTAAATATTTGGCCACACCAGAAATGGTTCCACCAGTTCCAACTCCAACCACAAAATGCGTGATTTTTCCGTTGGTTTGCTCCCAAATTTCGGGTCCTGTTTGTTCGTAATGTGCTTTGGCGTTACTTGGATTATCGTATTGATTGACGTACCATGAATTCGGAATTTCTGTAGATAAACGTTTGGAAACAGAGTAATACGAACGAGGATCAGTAGGTTCAACATCAGTTGGACAAACGACCACTTTGGCACCAACAGCGCGAAGAATATCCATTTTTTCTTTGGATTGTTTATCAGTGATTACAAAGATACATTTGTAACCTTTGACGATAGCTGCTAATGCTAATCCCATTCCTGTATTACCCGAAGTACCTTCGATGATAGTTCCGCCTGGTTTTAATCGCCCGTCGGCTTCGGCGTCTTCCACCATTTTGAGTGCCATACGATCTTTGACTGAGTTGCCTGGATTGAACGTTTCTACTTTAGCCAATACTAAAGCGTCGATTCCTTCTACTACTTTGTTGAGTTTGACTAAGGGCGTGTTGCCAATAGTTCCTAATATATTTTCAGAATAATTCATTTAATTGAAATTAGAATTTAGAAGTTAGAATTTAGAAGTGAATCTAAAGACTAATCATTGTACAAAGATATTGATAATAATATGGTTTTGCAATACTACTGATTTTGCGCCTAAAGTTCACACTCTAACCCTGATGGGAGGAAACGCCGCGCGTGACGTACAGCAGGAACATGGATTACAAAGGAGCCCAAACCTTTCGTTCCAAATTTTACTGGAAGAAATTCCACACCAAACCAAAACGTATCATGAAATCGCGATACGGATAATTGGGTGCTGTATAAAATTTGTTGCCTGTAAAACTCGAATTGAAATGCTCTGCTTTGAGGAAAATTCGGGCTTGTCGGATGCGCGCATTGACAAAGAAATCGAACATTGGAAAACTACCTATTTTTTTATCATTTTGCACGAATGATTCTGCCAATAAGGGATTATAATCGTTGATATAATGACTAGTAAAATAGTTGAAGGTAATTCCGGTTTGGAGAAACAATGCTTTTTTGAAATAGTGATCCGAAAAATACAAAGTATTTCTGGTGGTGAACTGAGGCACGTTTAGAATATCGTCGTCTTGTGTTACATTTTGGTATAAAACAGTGTTATCCAAAGCCCATTTGCGCCATTTTAACTCCTTACTCACTTTGAGCGACAAATAATTGATGGATTTAGCGTATTGTTTAGGCGTCACAATTAGCGTGTCAGCGCTAGGATGATCATCACTAAAATACAAATGGTCGTTGAGTAAAATGGCTTTTAAGGAAGCGTTGACCCATTGCGTTTTGGCATCGACTGTAATTGTATTGATTTTTTCGTTTTTGAAACTATTGAACCAATTGTAATTGACATAAGAACTCTGGAACAATGTATAATTGTTATTGGGAACTTTACTGATGTTTTGGTATCCCAATTCGATACTATTCTTGTCGTTTACTCTGTAACTTGCATTAGCCGAAAGTTCAGAGAAAGTTTGAGTTGAGATGGCCTTATTGAGCAACAAACTTCCTTTGATTTTATTTTTCTCGTAAAAATATTGACCACCTAAAGTGTTGATTCGTGTTTGAATTTGAGATGGAATTGTTACTGCATTGATTGTGGTTTCATCACCGTAATAGTGCTTATACGAATAATCCTCAGCGAATACTTTGAATTTTCCTAGAAGATTACTTTTGAACGACAATCCAACTTGATTGTACATGTTGTTGTAACGCAATTGATTGTTGATTTCTCCGTCAAAAAAAGCTTCGCCTAAGCGCTTAATCGCTTGGTCGTTGATTAGTGTGGTTTGGGTTGGTTGATAGAATTCGAAGTATTTGGTTTCGTACTTGAATTGGTGGTTTATGATTAGGTTGTTTTCCGACTCTTTGGAATTGATACGAAAACTATGGTCTATAAAAGCTCTTTTGCCTTTTAATAATGATTTTGCATCTGTAAAATACACTTGGAAACGCGCACGATTTCGGAAAGCTGAGTTTTCTTCTTCAAAGTCAGATATTGTGGTGATTCCGCCGTTTTCGCCGTTCAAAATATCTTGGCCTGTATAATGAAAATTAGAGATGTAACGTTTGTTTTTGGTAAAATAACTTGCTGTAATTTTAAAATTTCCAGTACTTGAAAGTTGGTTGACGTATTTCCCTAAAGAACGCAACCCTTTGTAGCTGATTGAAACATTGAATTGTTCAGAAGTGTTGATGGTGATAAGAGCATCTACATTTTGACCTTGTTCCATTACGGTTTTGAAGTACAACTCGCTTAACGGCGTAGCTACTGAATAATAACGAATTGCTTCAGGCTGGTAATAATTGAAGTGTTTTGCTTTGAATCCGAATTCTGGGTAAGCTTTATACTCTTTTAAACCGAAATCAAGTATTGCATACGTTTGGCCTTCATTGGCAAATGGCAACAAACCGAAAGTATCTTTTCGTAAGTAATTGTATTTGTAGTCGCTTTGTACTGTGAGCGAAGTATCGACAAATGTGGTGTCGCGCTCGATGGTGTACAATTTATACTGATCGTGGCGTGCTTTGAGCGTTTCGCCTTCTTTGGTTGGTTTGGTTTCATCCGATTGTCTAACCTGAGCCATCAGAATGAATGGCAGAAACGTAAATAAAAATAAGATTAATCTTTTGTTCATCAAAACTTAAAAATTTAACTCCGCTCTTTTCGAACTAAAGTTCTGGTGTGCAAATATACTATAAAAGAAAAAAGCGTCCATCATTGTGAACGCTCTTAACATTGATTTGTGAAGTATTTTTATTTTTTTATGAACTTTTTCACTGTTGAAAGGTTATCGGAAGTAAATGTTACAAAATAAACTCCTGATTGCAGATTAGAAACATCAATCGAACTTGGTACAGCATTCTTAGAGAAACTCATTACTTGTTTTCCTGAGATATCAGCAATCGAAATTGATGAAACAGTATAATTATTAGGATTCGAGTAACTAATTGTATTGTCAGCTGGGCTTGGATACACAAAGAAATTATTATCTGCCACAAAAGTTTCGCTGTTTAATGACAACCCATTAGTTGATGATGCCACTAAAGTATATTCTTGAGAACCTGACTGCAAAGTACCTTTGTGGTTTACTTGAATGGTGTAAGTTCCTGGCTCAGCGTTAAAAATTTCGATTTTTTCGGTGTTGTCAGCATTATTATCAGAATCATTTGTAGCTGCGGCTCCCGGATTAGTTGGATCTAACTTCCAAGGATAGTAAACGTTTCCATCTTTTAACACTTTTAAATCAAGGTTATTTTTTAATCTTGGAGTTCTATTATCAACTGCCGAACCATTAGAATTTCCAGCTGGATCAGTCCAAGAAATAGTTACTTTGACATCCTGAGTTGTGTTAATTGTTATGGGACGAGTATAAGTTTCTCCATTATTTAATACTCTTTCATCAAGAATTACATTATTACCTTTTCCTGAAATAACTCTAGCTGCTTCATAACCATCTGCCAATCCCCAACCAAATTGATAATCAGGACCTACATTCTGCCCAGCTTCTCGAGTAGAATGAAAAAGCACGCCACGAACAGATGCAGATTTCATAAAGGCTGAAGCATTCAAATTATTGTAATGTTTTTGCAACAACAAGATTAAACCTGTAATTGCAGGAGAAGCCATCGATGTACCTTGTAAAGTAACAAAAGCAGTATTTGAAACAGAGTTACAAGATGTAACACTAACTCCATTTGCAGCTATATCAGGTTTAACACGACCGTCATCTGGAGGTCCGAAATTACTGAAACTTGACATTACCACATCAATAGGTGAAGAATAATTAAGAACATCTTCAACAGCGGCAACCGTTATAACATTCTTGGCAGTAGACCAACCTGAAAGTAAGTCATAACCTTGATTGGCAAGAACTTGATTAAGTGTAAAATCGTTTCTATCATTACCTGCAGCCTTAACTACTTGATAATAAGGATAAGTATACATTATATCATCTAACTCTGCCGATGACGATGAATAACTACCATATAAATAGGATGGAGTAGAATTAGTTAAAACTATACCATACGAATGATTAGAAACGAGATACCCATTTCCAGCAAAAGAAATCATTTCAGTAACATCGCTTGTCCAATCATGAGTAAAAGCATTAGCTTGATAGGCTAAACCTCTTCTAGACAAAGCCGTTAAACCTTGCGCAATAATAGTTCCTGTCACATGTGTACCATGTTGACTTAATGAAGTTCCACTATCATTTATGGTTACCCTATTAGAAAACTCTACATGAGTGCTTCTCACCATACCTCCGTCCCATACACCCGCTGTCATACCAGACCCTGTAACATTCAAACCCAAGCTACCTCCTGGATAAAGCGCAGTCCCTCTAATACTTGCAGCTGAATCAGCATTATCAGTAGTGTAAAAAATTGGAACACCATCAATAATCCTTTGCAATGATGATGGGTCAGCAATCTCACTCCTATGCAATGACAAATATTCATCAATTAGTTTTCTTTGATTTTCAGTATAATCAAAATAGTTTTTCTTTAAAGCTTCAACACGAACTGGGTCAGAGCTTTTAATTATTTTCGTTCTTTCTGCTGGAGTTTGTGAAAAAACACTAAGACAGAAAAGAAATAGAAAACAAGAGTATTTATAGTTCATAATAATACATATTAATTAGTGAGCTAAAATAAAAAAATAAAATTAAAACATTTGTTAAAAAAACAAAAAAGCCACATCTAAAGATGTGGCTTATAAATTTTAAATCTTAGAGCAAGGTATTAGTAACCAGGATTTTGCTGTAAATTAGCATTCAAATCTCTTTGATATTGAGGAATTGGCAACTGCCATTTGAAACTTCCAGCAGGAAGAGACAATGAAGTAGCTTCTGGAACAGTTCCTAAACCATTAGCGAAATCACCAATATTTGCAGGACGACTTACAGAAAGACCCAATCTTTTTAAAGTAAAGAAACGATCCATTTCAAAAGCCATTTCTAATCTTCTTTCTTTCATTATAGCGTCAAACAAAGCAACACCAGTTTCACCACCACTAACGAAATTGATGTAACGTTGAGCTCTAATTTTATCTAAATAAGATAATCCCGTTCCATCAATACGGTATTGTGCTTCTGCCATATTCAAATACACTTCTTCTACACGTAAAACTTTAATATCTATTATATTAGGATTACCAGTTAAACGACCGTTATATTTGATGATATGATTATAAGTATTACCTGCATATGCACTAGTTGTAATATAAGCAGTTTTTCTAATATCAACAGGCCCTGGCGGTAGTGGCGGAGTTGTGTTTGGTCCAAATTCTGTCATGAAATTTTGAGGAACAACAAACTCAGAGCGAATACCTTGTCCAGTAGTTTGAGAAAAAGCAACACCAGGTGTAACAGCATCAACAAGATCAATACGTAATTTAAACAATACTCCTAAAGAGTTAACATCATCCCACAAAGCTGTAAAATTAGCTCTAGGACATACTGCTGCAGTAGCATTATTAGTAGCTAAATTACCATACTCTATTACTTTAGGGTAATCGCCCATATATAAGTAAACACGAGATAACAAAGCATAAACTGCACTTTTAGAAGCTCTACCAGAAGCAAGAGCATTTGAAGTTCCAATTAAATCTTTAGCAAGAAGTAAATCATTCAAAATTTGAGAATAAGTATCTGCAACAGTTGGTCTTGAAGGTGTACCAGTTGGGTCAAAATCCACCAAATAAGGCATCCCTAAAGAAGCATTAGCATCAGCTGATTGAGTAGGGATTTTACAATAAATTCTCGCCATATCAAAGTGATTTAAAGCTCTAATAAAACGAGCTTCTCCTTCAAGATTATCACGACTAGCACCAACAGGCAATTTATTAATATCAACAATCACTCTAGAAGCTAATTCAGAAGATCTATATGCACTATCATAATAATCAAAGTGTGAATTATTTGGAACAGAAGTAAATCTGAAACCATCCAAATTTGTACCACGACCACTATTCATTGTGATAACGTTATCGGTCATACATTCAGTATCAATCAAAAACTCTTGACCGTAACCGTCTGCACCTCCATTTTTAATCATGTGAGCATAAGCTCCAAGTACCATATTATTAAAATCAGCCTCAGTTTCCAAAACATTGTCCTGACTTACTGCATTATGTGGTACAAAAGTGATGTCTTTATCGTCGCATGAAGACAACACCACTGGTATTAATAATAAATAAAAATATTTTTTCATAATCTATTTTTTAGAAATTAATTGTTAAACCAAACATAAATGATTTAAGAGTTGGATAAGAGTATAATGCATATTGACCAGGAATAGCTCCACTAGTTTGAGTTTCACCACTACCTACACCAACTTCTGGATCTCCTTTATACTTAGTCCATGTATACAAGTTTTGAATTTGACCATACAATCTTACTGAATCTAAAGGTAATTTACCTAAAACCTTTTTACCAAAAGTATAACCTAAATTTAAACTTCTGAAACGGATATAACTACCATCTTGTAAGAATCTAGTAGAAACTTGATTAGAATCAATATTAGAATTTTGGAAAGGAGATGGATTTTCAGCATTAGGATTAGTTGGAGTCCAATAATCAAATGCATCTATAGCTTGGTTTGAATCAATATCAATACCATCGTTAACCATATTTAACCACATGTAGTTATAAACATAATTTCCTTGTTTGAAGTTGAAATCTGCAGTCAAATCAAAACCATAAGCTTTGAACTCAAGACCAAAACCACCTTCATATTTAGCGTAAGGTGTTTTACCAGTTAAAACGCTGTCATCTGAAGAAAATTCATCAGTAATAGATCCGTCTAAAGATTTGTAAAGAGCATGACCGTTAGTAGGATCAATACCTACATACTCAGGTAAATAATATTCATCAGGTTGGTAGCCTACTTTATTAATTGTAACCCCTCTCAACAATTGATCTTCTGGATTATTAGGACGAGACAATTTGTTAATTTTTCTATCAAACTTAGCCGCATTAACATAAAGCGCTAAATTATAGTTATCTTTTTTAAGCACTATACCTCTAAGCTCAACTTCAATACCTTTTGCAGTCCAATCACCAGCATTAATCAATGTATTCCAGTCTGGACCATTTGAAGTACTGTCATTGTATAAGAAGTTTTGTCTTTTATCAATAAAGTATGAACTTGCTAAAATAACTCTTCTATTGAATAACGCAGATTCAAATCCAAAATCAAATTTCTTCACTTGCTCGAATCTTAAATCAACATTACCAACAGTATTTTGTGTATAAACAATTGAAGACGAACCAGCATAAGGAGTAGTGGCAAATGTAGATTGTGCATTATATGCAGAAGTACCATTTGTACTGTTTAGCTCTCCATAAGAAGCTCTAAGTTTTAAGTTGTTAACATATTTACTGTTTGGGAACAAGTCTTTAGAAACAACCCATCCTAATGAACCTCCAACAGCATCCTCCCATTTGTCGTTAGCTCCTAAGGTTGAATTACCATCTTTTCTATAGCTAGCTGTCAAAAGATACTTGTCTTTGTAATCATATTCTAGACCTCCATAATAACTGATAATTGCATTTTCTGTTCTTGTTGTGAAAGGAACTCCAACAACAACTGTACCAGCAGTATCTAAATCACCATTAACAAAACCTTTTCTTGTTAACGAATGTGATCTAAAGTTATTTTTGTAGTATTCATACATCGCCAATAATCCAAAAGAGTGACTTTCACCTAATTTAAAATTATATCCTAATTGATTAGTCCATGTATATTCAAAAGAATCCCAACCTGCGTCTCTTTTTTGACCTCTGGCAGCAGGATCACCTACAATCAAGTCAAGTGCTGAATTTGGTTTGTTAAAATACTCTTCTTGACGTCTTTCATAATTTAAATTGATTTTGTTAGTATAAACTAAACCTTTATACAATTTAATTTCAGCATATGGTCGACCATATAATCTAAAAAATCTTTCTTGTTGCGGATTATTAACAATAGCTTCATGTACAGGAAAACCAGCAACTGGAGTATTGTATATAGGATTACCAGAAGGATCTAAATTAATAGCTCCTGTTAAAGGATCTCTCTCATAATATGGCTCATAAGGATTGTAATCATACATAGCTCTAAAAGGGTTTTGAGCATTATTTCTATCTCTAGGTTGTTCATACACTTCGTATGCTCCACCAACATTAAAACCAAACTTAATCCAATCTGCAGCTTGATAATCAGAGTTGTAACGACCTGAAATTCTATAATAACCATTTAAATTACGGATAATACCTTTGTTTTCAGCATAACCAATAGACAAACGATTAGTAAACTTACCTTCACCACCTGAATAGGAAAAATCATGATTTTGAACCCCACCTTTCTGTAATAAATCATCTTGCCAATTGTGATCGTACGAACGCAACAAAGCCAACTGATCAGGTGTTGAACCAAAAGAAGGCCCATCACTAAGAGCTGCCTCGTAAGCAATTTTTTGCTCAGCATTCATCATTCTGAAAGGATCTTTGGTTTTTTGAGTGTATCCGTAAGAAGTATTGTATGTAAATTTAGCCTTGTCGCCTTTAGCTCTTTTAGTAGTAATTACTACAACCCCATTACCACCTCTAGCACCATAGAGAGCCGCAGAAGCACCATCCTTAAGAACTGTCATATTCTCAATATCACTATTATTAATACTTGATATTTCAGAACTAGCAACAACAGCTCCATCCACAACGTAAATTGCACTTGCACTTGTTCCAGTAATACTAACATTTCCACGAACAGAAACGAAAGCAGATTGACCTGGTTTACCATTCAAAGCTGTAACTTGAACCCCAGCTGCTTTTCCTTGTAAAGCATTAGCAGCAGAAATGTTTGGTGATTGTCTGGTAATTTCTTCAGAAGATATAACAGACACTGATGCAGTAGTTTTATTAATATCTCTTTTGAAATATCCCATATTCACCACCACTTCTTCTAGTTTTGTACTTCCCGAAGTGAGTTTTACATTTATAGAATTTGAAGCCCCAACCACTTTCGATTGATCCTCCATACCTACAAATGAGAATACTAAGGTTTCACCTTGTTTCGCTTTGATGGCATATTTACCATCCATATCTGTTTGTACTCCTTTTGTTGTTCCTTTAACAACAACATTTGCACCAGGTAATGTTCCATTATCATCAGAAACAACACCAGTAACAGTTTTCTCTTGAGCAAATGAAAACTGCATTGATAACGCTACTAAAAGCGTAAAAATCCATTTGAACTTTGATCTCATATTAAATTTATTTGAGTTAGTTATTCCGCAAACTTCTTAATAATTTCTTAAATAAACAAATAATACTTCGGAATATTATTATTTATTTTTGTTAAATTTTTCAAGCGGTTTACTAACGAAGTGGTTGCAACACATATGTAAGACGCATATTGTTAAAAAAGGTTGCGTTAAAATTTCACTTTTTAAAATTAAATTTTATGTTAAAATTAAACTATTCAAGTTTTGAGATTGAATGTGGGACTGACGAAGCTGGAAGAGGATGTTTGGCAGGACCTGTTACAGCGGCGGCAGTAATTCTGCCTGATGACTTTGAATTAAATCATTTAAATGATTCCAAACAATTGAGTGAAAAGACTAGAGAAAAGCTAAAGCCAATAATAGAATCTAATGCCATTTCATTTTGTGTTACACATATAGAACCCGTAATTATTGACCGAATCAATATTTTAAATGCATCAATTAAAGCGATGCAAGAAAGCATTGTGAAGTTAAATCCTACACCTTTATATATTATAGTAGATGGGAATAGATTTAAACCAATTAATAACATTCCGTATTCAACCATTGTAAAAGGCGACTCAAAATACATGAGCATAGCCGCAGCATCTGTTTTAGCCAAAACCTATAGAGATGAGTATATGAATAAAATTCATGAAGAATACCCAATGTACAACTGGAAACAAAACAAAGGATACCCAACCACAGAACATCGTGAAGCCATCCGAAAATACGGAACAACCAAATACCACAGAATGAGTTTTCGGTTATTACCAGAACAATTGAGTTTGGAATTTTGAAGTTAGAAGTTAGAAGTTAGAAACTCTGAGTTAAATAGATTGGAAAAATGATGAAGAATTTTTTGTTTAACTTCTTCTTCATTGACTTTTTCAACTCCAAGTTCAACATTAAGAGAGGTTACGGCTTTACCTTTTATACCACACGGAATAATATTATCAAAATAACCCAAATTTGCATTTACGTTTAAAGCAAAACCATGCATGGTTACCCAGCGTGATGCTCGAACACCCATAGCACAAATTTTTCGTGCAAATGGAGTTCCTACCTCAATCCAAACACCAGTTTCACCTTCACTTCTTACACCTATTATATTATACTCTGCCAAAGTTAGAATTATGACCTCCTCAAGTAGTCGTAAATATTTATGAATATCAGTAAAAAAGTTTTCTAAATCAAGTATTGGATAACCAACAATTTGCCCAGGCCCATGATACGTAATATCTCCACCTCTATTGATTTTATAGAAAGTCGCCCCTTTTTCTGAAAGCTGTTTTTCAGACAAAAGCATATTGGATACATCACCACTCTTTCCTAATGTATAAACATGTGGATGCTCAACGAATAAAAAATAATTTGGGGTATTTATATTAGTATTTTCTCTTCGGTTTTGAATTTTTAAATCAACAATTCCTTTGAACAATTCTTCTTGGTAATCCCAAGTTGCTTTGTAGTCTTTGTTTCCTAAATCTTTGAGTAAGATAGCTTTGTTCATTGAATTGGGTGCAAACAGTAGCACAGTAGTAGTTTAGATGCCTACAAATATACAAAAAGTTTACACTCTAGCCCCGATTACTTCGTCAGTTCGCTTCGCTCGTGTGCATGGAAAGCTTGTGAGGGACGAGCAACTTAGAGGAAAAGCGGGAAAATGGATAGCTGACACAGACCAAGCCATTCGCTTCAAAAAATCATGATTATTTCAAATTTTCAAATTGCCACATTTTCAAATTATAACTATCTTTGCCGACTTAAATTTATACTTTATGCAACTTTCAGAACAAGAAATCATTAGACGAGAAAAACTCAAAGCGCTTCGTGATTTGGGCATCAACCCTTATCCCGCCAATTTGTATCCAGTTTCGCATACTTCGAAGCAAGTGAAGGAGCAATTTGAAGAAGGAAAGAAAGTGATTTTGGCTGGAAGAATTATGAGTGATCGCGACATGGGAAAAGCTTCGTTTGTGGAGTTACAAGACAGCGAAGGTCGTATTCAGCTGTATTTTAATAGAGACCACATTTGCCCTGGAGAAGACAAATCTCTTTACAATCAAGTTTTCAGAAAATTAACCGATTTAGGTGATTTTATTGGTGTGGAAGGCGAATTATTTTTGACCAAAGTAGGCGAAAAATCGGTTCGTGTGGATCAATTTACATTTTTAAGTAAAACATTACGTCCGCTTCCATTACCCAAAAAAGATGAAGAAGGTCATGTTTTTGACGCTTTCGTTGACCCCGAATTGCGTTACAGAATGCGATATGTTGATTTGGTAGTGAATCCAGATGTTAAAGAAGTGTTTGTAAAAAGAACCAAATTGTTTTCTGCCATGCGAAACTTTTTCAATAATGCGGGTTATTTGGAAGTAGAAACTCCTATTTTGCAAGCGATTCCGGGTGGTGCAGCGGCACGTCCGTTCATTACACATCACAACAGTTTGGATATTCCCTTGTACATGCGAATTGCCAACGAATTGTATTTGAAACGATTGATTGTTGGCGGATTTGACGGTGTGTACGAATTCTCGAAAAACTTCCGTAACGAAGGAATGGACAGAACGCACAACCCTGAGTTTACAGCTATGGAGATTTATGTAGCTTACAAAGACTATAATTGGATGATGGAGTTTACTGAAAACTTATTGGAACATTGTGCTTTGGCTGTCAACGGAACTACCGAAGCTACATTTGGCGAACACAAAGTAAACTTCAAAGCACCGTATGCTCGTGTGACGATGACTGATGCTATTAAACAATTCACAGGTTTTGATATTTCGGGAAAAAGTGAAGCTGAACTCTTTGCAGCAGCTCAATCTATGGGAATTGCTGTAGATGAAACCATGGGCAAAGGCAAATTAATTGATGAAATTTTTGGCGCTAAATGCGAAGGTAATTTTATTCAGCCAACCTTTATCACTGATTATCCAAAGGAAATGTCGCCGTTGTGTAAATCGCACCGTGATAATCCTGATTTAACCGAGCGTTTTGAATTGATGGTTTGCGGTAAAGAAATTGCCAATGCGTATTCTGAGCTAAATGATCCTATTGACCAAAGAGAACGTTTTGAAACACAAATGGCATTGGCAGAAAAAGGCGATGACGAAGCCATGTTCATTGACCAAGATTTTTTACGCGCTTTAGAGTTTGGAATGCCTCCAACTTCGGGATTGGGAATTGGAATGGATCGTTTGATTATGTTTTTGACAAACAATGCTTCAATTCAAGAAGTGCTATTCTTTCCGCAAATGCGTCCAGAGAAAAAGCAAATTGAGTTAACTGAAGACGAAAAACTGATAATTGGTTTGTTGAAAACAGAAAACAATCAACCTTTAGGTCAATTAAAAGAGAAATCCCAATTAAGCGGTAAAAAATGGGATGCCGCAATGAAAGGATTAGCCAAACATGGCATGACCAAAGTAGTTGTTGATGGAGAAAGTAAAACCGTTGTTTTGAATTAAAAAAACATGCTATAAAAAAGTAAAAGGGAACTCGATTGAGTTCCCTTTTACTTTTTACAAATTATCCTTGAGAAGCCATTGCAGCCGCAAAAATGGATCCAAAAATTAAAAACACTAAGAACACCAAAGCTAATATAATTGCCATCCAAATCAGTTGCGCTTTGGCCCAATTTTGTTTATGAATATTCTGATCATTGCCAAAAGCGTAGATGAAAAGCATCACTAAACCAACTACTGGGATAGCTAAAATCAAAAAAGTAATGAGCCAATCTTTGACTGACATTGGCTGATGGTTTGGGTTTTCGAAAGATTCCATAAATTAAATTTTATTGGTTGATTAAGCTAATGTAGCCATTATAAACTATAATTCAAATTAATACTCCATCTATAATTGGCTTCCACTCGACCGCCTGTTAAATTTTGATTAATAGGAAGCATTGCATTGGCGCCAAATGAGAACTTGTCTTTACCCATTTCAAATCCGATTTTACCAAACAAAATATCGCCTGCAGTATCACGAACTATTTGTTTATGTTGTTCATTATTCTGATATACTTCGCCAGCAAAGCCTAGTTGTGGAGCGATTGAAAAAGAATTCTTTTCATACAAATAAAAAAAGGTTCCAGCATAATTAAATTGATCTCCAAAACGGTAAAACTTTTGATTTTGGGTTTTAAACACATAATTCAGCATGGCATTAAAACCAAGTTTTTTTCGTTTTATCACATATTCGGTTGCTAGAAGATAATCCCAACTTCCAGTGCCGACTTGGTAACTTGGGTTAACATTTCCCGAATTACTTTCATTGAACTTTCCTGTTGGTGCTTTAACTCCAGCTCCGATTTGCAAAGTATGAACCAAAAATGTACTGTCTTTGTGGGTTTGGTACAATCGATACATCGCTAATGTTGTTATATCGCCAATACCGCTTATTTTTTCTTCGCCATCTTCGGTTTGACGACTGTGAAAATGATAAGGTGCCAAAACCGAAACTTGAACATTTTTAATAATTGGAATTCGAGCCCAAACTTGAACAGTATTGAAATTTTCATCATACCAAGATGAATTGCTGTACAAGCCATCAGTACTTTTATAGCTTTGATTAAAATAACGAACGCCAACAAAATTAGTATTGAGCATTGAAGCAAAACCCATACTTCCGCCACTGGCTGAGCATCCACAGGCATCGCAATCATCGTCATCGAGAAGCAAATAATATTTTTTGAACTGATTGGCTCTTGCTAAACTGTCTTTTGAGGTTGCATTTGCCAAAAAACTAACAAAAAGTAGTAGGTAAACTAAATATTTTTTCATCTTTTAATATTCAGACAACAATGGATTGGTGAGAAACTCGTTGTCGGTGAGTGTTTTTAAGAAAGCGATTAGCTTTGTTTTTTCGGTTGCTGTTAATGGAATTCCGAGTGCGCCATTATTGTTTAAAGTTGGGTCTAGATTTTGTGTATTTGCTACACCCGAACTGTAATGATTTAAAACTGCTTCTAACGTATAAAATCGTCCATCGTGCATGTAAGGCGCTGTTTTTTCGATATTGCGCAAGCTAGGCACTTTGAATTTGTAGCGATCTTGTTCCAATTCAGTTACGCGATAACGACCTATATCATCAACACTTGGATTGATAGGCAAACCATTATTGCGGTATGAATTATCTGTGAAAATATCGGTAGCATGGCATGAGGTGCATTTTTGGTTGAAAATAGTATAACCATCCAATTCGTCTTGTGATAAAGTTCCGCCTGGTTCGTTGCGACGGTATTTATCAAAACGCGAATTGCTAGAAGTTGCCATGACCATAAATTGACCCAATGCTTTGAGCATATTTTCGGAATTGATTTGACCGTCGGCAAAAGCTTGCTTGTAGAGTTTTTGGTATTCGGCATCGTTTTTCATCATGTTGATGGCATTGGTGAAATTGCCGTTCATTTCGATTGGACTAGTAAATGGAATAATCGGTTGCAAATCGAGATGCGTAGTTGCGCCGTCCCACATAAAAGCCGTTTGGTACGCCAAGTTTTGAATTGGCGGCGTATTTCGGGTTCCGATGGCGTCGCCTACACCATGACTTACCGAGTGACCGTGGTGCGTGAAAGCATCTTCTTGAATGTGGCAAAAACCACACGACACAATTCCGTCGGAAGCTAAGCGACCGTCATAGAAGAGTTTTTTTCCTAATTCGAATCCTTTTTGAGTGAGTGGATTGTTTGATAAATTGTAAGCCAAAGGAGGAAAATTGCTAGGCACACGATAATCAATGGGAAGATTGATGTATTCGGTAGAATCGTCGTTGTTGGAGCAACTCCAAAGAAAAGGTAGAAGTACTATTAAATAGCGTAGTGTTTTCATAAGCTGTAGTTTTTAGCCCAGATAGTAATGAAAAGCCCGGAGCGCTTACACCTTACTCTTGTTGGCGAAAGAAAGCGACCAACGGAAGCTTGCTTTTGCCTTACAAGAGTTGGTGTAAGAGCGAGGAC
Organism: uncultured Flavobacterium sp.; assembly: GCA_964414655.1. Taxonomy (GTDB): domain Bacteria; phylum Bacteroidota; class Bacteroidia; order Flavobacteriales; family Flavobacteriaceae; genus Flavobacterium. The sequence continues at coordinate 27,740 of CAYPXI010000012.1, forward strand.
TTGTAATGAATAGCTGGATTAGCTTCTCATGCAATTAATCGTTATGAACGTGGTGTGCTTCGAACATGTTAGCGATATTGGCTGTAGCCAATGCCAACTTGGTTCCGCCCATTACCATTGCGCCTTCTGAAAAGTTAATTTTATTAGTTCCGTCAGGTAATTGCGATAGGTCGGCCATCAAGTGAATTTGTGGTGTAATAGTTGAACGAACTAGTGCGTTTTCTGGCAGATTAACCGTTACTTCAGCGTAGTTGTAATCAGAACCTGTTTTTCCGGTATGTAACATAAAAGTAGTTTCAGTTGTTACAGTTGCTGATGTGAAAGTTCCTTCCAAAGCAACGAATTTGTAGCCTGCGCTCCACGACCACATCATTCCGGCAGCTTGCGCTTGTGTAAGGAAATCGCCTTGACCTGTTGCGCCTAAATTGAATTGTGCTTCATCAACACCGATTCCGAATTTTACTTTGGTGTAATTTCCGGCTGGAATATTTGGCAAGGTCAACAATGTGCTTGCTTCAATAGCTTCGTCGATGATGAAATAGCTTTGGCTTTTGGGCACTGTGTAAGTTGAACCATCGTCTTTAGTTAATACGATGTTGCTCACGATGTATTTGGCTTTAGAAATTTTTACTGTTTCACCGTTAGAGTTCAAATAAGCTGTATTAAAAGCCAAGTCGGCATCTTTGTATACGTTGTCGAATTCTAATTTTAAACTTCCTTCTCCTGTGATTAGTTGTACTGGATCTTCATCGTCTTTTGAACATGAGGTAAATGCGAAAGTGGCAGCCAAAACAAGGGCTAATGATTTTAATTGAAATTTCATTTTTGTGTTTTTATTAATTAATGTTATAGAAATAGAGTGCTTGAAAAATAATTTTCAAACGATTTGGACGCAATTGTCCTGTCAACATCGATTTTTGAAATTGACTTCTAATAAAAATTAACTAATAAAAGTAGGTGGATGAAAAACGGAACAACTATTTAAGTGAAAGTAATGATTGGAATAGTTGTTCGCTGGTAAAGAATTGGTATGAAAATAAATTTGTGTTAATTGTAAAGGCAGAATTTCTTGGCAAAACAAGACTTCTATTTCGTGTTTGGAATTGTCTTTTTTATCGGATGAAATTGGTTTTTCTTCTTCAGAAGCTTTGGCTAATTCTTTCATCAAATGACATTTACCGTTACATTTGAGTTCGGGTTTGGCTTTGTTGATACAGAGCTCTTTAGAAATGTAATCATAATTCACCAAATAGTCAAAAAACGGTAAAACCGGTTTTAAAAGCATGACAAGTGACACTATGAATAACAGCTTTTTCATACGGCAAATTTAGCATAAGAAATTGACTATTTAATATGATTTTGGTCATAATTTTAGTATTTTTATAAAAATTACCTTTGTTTCATCAAGTTGGAAAAGCTTTAAGCATGAGCTTTAACAACTTAAAATACGCAAAATCAATCATGCAAATAGATTTGGATTTACTCTTTACTTGGGGCGCAATTGCAAAAGAATATAAGAAAAATGACATCATACTGCACGAAGATGAAATGGCCAACTTTTACTATCAAGTAATTGAAGGTTGTGTTCGAATGTTCAATTCTAATGATGACGGAAAGGAATTTACGCAAGGTTATTTTTGTAGTGGTCAAAGTTTTGGTGAACCTCCATTGTTTATTGACGAAAAATACCCTGCAACTGCTGTTGCTTTTCAGGATTGTAAAATTATTAAGCTTTCAAAAGAGAAGTTCTTGAAGATTTTAGACGAATATCCATCAATTCAAAAACAGTTTTTGAAACTGATGGCGCAACGTATTCACAGTAAAGCCAAAACATCTAAAGACATTATTAATCAAAAACCTGAATTTAGAATCATTGCGTTTTTAAATTCAAATAAAAAAGGCAATAGCAATGTAAAAGAATTGGTTCCATTTACACGTCAAGAAATTGCTAATTTTACTGGATTGCGTGTTGAAACTGTAATCAGAGCATTTGCCAAGATGAAAGCAAGCAAAAAAATCGATATTATCAATCATAAAATTTATTATTAAAATGGGTTTTCGGAGTTCATTTTGGCTCAAATTTTCATTAATTAATTTACTCATTGTAGCTTTACTTGGGCTTTTAATGCGCTATAAAATCGGATTTGAGTTTCCTTTTTTAGATCAGAAACACTTGCAACATTCGCATTCGCATTTTGCTTTTTCGGGATGGATTAGTCATACTTTAATGGTGTTGATGATTTTATATTTAGAAAACAGAACTAAGAATAGAGACAATAGACTTTTAAAAAAATACAATTCTATTTTGATTGGCAATTTGATTTGTGCCTACGGAATGTTAGTGTCGTTTATTGTTCAAGGTTATGGATTGATTTCAATAGTATTTTCAACTTCATCTATTGCAATTGCATTTGGATTTGCTTACTTTTTTTTTCAGGATTTGAAGTTGATTTCAAAAGAAGATTTATCGAAAAACTGGTTTAAAGCCGCTCTTTTTTTTAATGTAATTTCGTCGCTAGGCACTTTTGCTTTAGCGTACATGATGATGACAAAAAACATTCATCAAAACGAATATTTAGCGTCTATTTATTACTACTTGCATTTTCAATACAATGGTTGGTTTTTCTTTGCTTGCATGGGATTATTGTTTTCATTTTTACAATTAAAAACTTCAGAAAACATCTTTTACAACAAATCATTTTGGTGGTTTTTTGGTTCGTGCATTCCAGCATATTTTCTATCAACACTTTGGTTAGAATTACCCAGTTGGGTTTACATTCTAACAGTAATTGCAGCATTTGTACAAGTTATTACCTGGTTCACATTTTTGTGTTTACTAGTAAAAAACAAAAAAGAATTCTTTGAAAAATTACCGTACTTTTTGCGCTATATTTTACTTTTTGTTGGATTTGCTTTGAGCGTGAAATTTGTACTTCAACTGGGCTCAACTATTCCAGCTTTAAGTAAATTAGCCTTTGGCTTTAGACCAATTGTAATCGCCTATTTGCATCTGGTTTTACTGGCCATAATTACTTTATTTCTACTATTTTATATTTACGCCAATGATTTAATTCGCAGTAACAAACAAATTAAAAATGGCATTATTATTTTCTCTATTGGCGTTTTTTTAAACGAAATTATACTTGCCATTCAAGGAATCGCTTCTTTCAGTTACACAATGATTCCTTGGATTAACGAGCTTCTTTTATTGGTTGCAATTGTCTTAGTAATAGGAATTGCAATTACCACTTTCTTCTCTTTAAAAAATGTTAAAAAGGATACTGTTTTATGATTCCACTCATAAAATAACTTCTTCATAATTAGGTACTTTGTAGTAAATAATCAAGTATCAATTATTATGAAAAATTCAATTAAAACATTACTATTCGTTAGCTTATTAATAGCTTTTGGATGCAAAAAAAACGAAGAAACATCATCAGAATCAACAGCAAGTACTGAAAAACAAGCTGGTGGACAAGAAAGCGTTGTAGACGAAACTTCGGTTCCCAATATTGTTCAAACTGCTATTGGAAGCAAAGATCACACAACTTTAGTTACTGCAGTAAAAGCAGCTGGATTGGTTACAGCATTAAGCAACGCTGGACCGTTTACTGTTTTTGCACCAACGAATGCTGCTTTTGACAAATTACCAGCGGGAACTGTTGAAGGATTACTAAAACCTGAGAAAAAAGGTGATTTGGAAAACATTCTAGGCTATCACACTTATGTTGGAACACTAAAAACTGACTATATGCAGGACGGACAAGAGTTTGATATGGTATTTGGGGGAAAAGTAAAAATCACTAAAAAGGACGACAAAACGTATGTAAATGGTTCTGAAATTGTAGCTTCCATTGAAACTGGAAACGGAATTATTCACGTAATTGGTGACGTTCTCTTGCCTAAATAATAATTATTAATTCAGTTGTTTTTCTTTTAAGAAAGAAAGGCGTGAATTGTCGTAATTCACGCCTTTTTTAATTACTCTAAAACGGTAAATCGTAGTTCCAATTCTTTTGCTTTATGAAACAAAATATTGTTTTCTAAGTGAATGTGTTTGTGTAAATCTTGCTCGTATTCTTTGAGCATGGCAAAAGTCACTTTGTAGGTTTGACATGCGTCTATTGGTGGATTGTACTCATTAGTCAACTCTGAAATTTTAGCAAACAAATTACCTTCGGTTTCATGATCGTGTTGCAATACTGCAATAGGATTATCAACAGTTCCGAAACCTGGTTGTTGTATTGTTTCATGATTTTTAATTGCATCCGACATTGTTTTGATGAATGGAAATAATATCATCTCTTCTTTTTGTAAATGATTGAGTAATTCGGCTGCGCTGATTTTAAACAAATTATTAATTTCAAATAATTCGGGATGGCGTTCACCATGAACCTTACAAAGCTTATCAAGGTACGTCAACAAAATTGGTGTTTTTTCTTGAATGTAATCGTGATGTGTTTCTAAAATATAATCAATTAAAAAACTAGGTGAAAACGATTTAAAATCCATTTCCGAAGAAGAATTGGACTCTAAAACTGCGTTGATTTCGTCTTCTATTTGTTGTACATTCAATCCTTTGGCTTCACAGACTTCATTTAAGGTTTTGTTGCCTTTACAGCAAAAATCTATTTTGTATTTTGAGAAAAGAGCAGCTGTTCTGAAGTCGTGCGCTACAAATTCTCCGATGGTGGTTTCGTCTAATGCGTTCATATTCTTTAAATTTTACTCAAAAGTATTCTAAAGTAGAATCAAAAAATATGAGTTAAATCATAAACCAATTACAAGCCTCCAATTCGAAACAAACTACCTAAAACCACCATAGTAACAGCTATTAATGTGACAATCGTGATGAGTAAATACAATAAAATTGTAGGTTTATCTTGAAGTTTGGGGAAGATAAATTTAACTGCAAAAATGGCCATCATAACTGAAAAAATTAGCAATAGTAACTTAATACTAATCACTTTTTCGATGGGATTTTGAAAAGAAAACCACTGGTCAATTGAAACACCAAAATCATACGACATTATAATTCCTGTAATCAACAAAACGATTAGTGAAGGAATTCCGACAGGTTCAAAATTTTTTCTAAAAAAAGAAATTTCATCTAACTTTTTGGTTTTTATTGCTTTTGGAACGTAGCGCAACAATAAAATTAAATGACCGCCAACCCAAATGGTTGCTGCCAATAAATGCAACAATAAAACCAAATGATGCTTCATGAAGATAGAGTTTTATACATCATTGCAGCCGAAATATTCAATGCTCTATTTTTGATTTCCTCGGCTTTTTTTCCTTGATATAATTCGTCAACGGTTTGAATAAACAACTGATTCCAATGGTCAAAATGGTTTTTTGTCATCGTGCTTTTTTGGTGCAATTCTTTATGCTTCAGCATTGGATTTCCTTCGTAATTAGCCGAAAAGAACAAAATATTCTCCCAAAAATCATACATCTTAGGTAAATGAAATTCCCAATTGACTTTGGCTACATCATTAAATAAATAACCAATCACTTTATCGGTTTTGACTTTGCCGTAAAACGCGTTTACTAATTTTTCGATGTCTTTTCGGTGTCTAATATCCGTTTTCATTTTTTACAAATCTTTTTTGTTGAACTTTTTCAAGGAAATAAAAAAAGGAACAATTGCCCACAAACTAAGCAATCCAAACGAAACGATTAATCCGATTGCTGTTCCGAAAAAATCTTTGAAAATCGCTCCAGTATAACCCATCATGGCAGAAACATCCAAATGCAATAGAATTTGAATTCGAGCTAAATCAATCGGGCTCAAAGCAGTCATTCCCACCATAGTATTTTCGATTGGATAATCTTGAAACTGAAACAAAAGAAACAAAACCAATCCATCAAAAATTAAAGCAAAAAACAGCCAAGTCATGATGGCAATTCCAATTCCTTTGGCTTTGTCACGAGTAACGATTGAACTTAAAAATGCTAATGCGGTAAAAATGACACTGATTAAACATCCGATGACAATCATCATAAACCCAACGCTATCAAACGAGTTGAGCAACAACGGAATTCCGGCTCCAATAAAAAAGGCTAAAATCATAGAAAGTGAAAGCCCCAAAAACAAACTGATCCAGATTTTTCTTCGTTTGATAGGCTGACTTAACAAAAGTTCAATAAACTCGGCACTGTTGTACAAATAGATTGTCGCAAAAAGAATTGACACCAGTGGAACTGTAAATAGAATCACATTTAATACAGTTAAAATTCCTTTTGAAGAATTGTCTTCTAAAGCAAATGAACTCCAAGATAATATAGCCAAAACCAAAGTGTACGCAATAACAATTTTGCTTTTGAGAATATCGAGTAATATTATTTTGATGATTCGGTTCATGATGCAGTTTCGAGTTTCAGGTTACGCGTTTCTGGGTGTTTTTGCTTTAGAATACTAGCAATGGCTTTTGAGATTTTATCTTCGTTGGTTTCGGCTTTTAAATCGGCTACTTTTTTATGAAAATGGACTTCTCCTTCTTGCATGAAGATGATTTCGGTGATTAAATCATCTAATTCACTTAACAAATGAGATGTAATGAGTATTAATTTCCCTTTTTGTTTTTCTGCAATGATTTTTTCCTTTAAAATCTCTGAGGCTAATGGATCTAAACCAGCCGTTGGTTCGTCTAAAATCAACACTTCTGGATTGAATAAAAAAGCCAAAACGGCGCTTACTTTTTGTGTTGTTCCACCCGAAAGTGTTCGCATGGGTTTGTCAAACATTTTTTCGAGTTCAAACGCTTTCAGTAAATCTTCGTCTAATGTTTGATTTGTATTTCTTATTTTTTTAATCATATCGATGATTTGCCCAATGGTCATGTGATCTGGATAACGACCAATTTGTGGCATATAACCAATGTTGTCACGGTATAAATATTCGCCTAAAATTGATTTTCCGTTGAATTCTATCGTTCCGTTGTTGGGCAAAACCATGCCTAATATTGATTTTATTAAGGTGGTTTTTCCGCAACCATTCGGGCCAATTAGAGCAATACATTCGCCTTTATTAAAAGAAAGATTGATGTTTTTTAAGACGTGAAGTTTTCCGAATTTTTTTTCAATATTTTTTACATTTATCATAATGGCAAAGACTTCATTAAAGGCGTTTTATCAATAAAATTATCAGGTGTGATGCTGGGTAATACTTTCTCTGATTTATCCAAAAGTGTAATCATAAAACTACGGTACAACAACATAGCCGAAGGTGTTTTTTCAGTTAAAACTGAGAATAAACTCAACGGATGGTACGGCACGTCTCCTACTCCATTTTTATCTAAATCGTAACCTTCGTATTTGTCCCAATAATTGCTGTTGAATGTATTTAAAACCAAACTTCCGTTGGTACTGATATCAAAAGTATTTTTAAGGTAATTGTTGTTTACAATTTCGTTTTCCATGCAACTGGCTTGAATTTTCATTCCCCAACCATTGGATTCAAATACGTTTTTTTCGACTTTGATGCGCGATGTTCCTTCCATGTAAATTCCTGAAGTATTTCGGGCAAATTTGTTATTGAAAATATAGCTGTCGGCGATTTCTTTGAGTAATAATCCATAAGCAGAATCGCCCCAATTTTCTTCAAAATAATTATTGAACATTTTGACGTTTTTGGTAAACATCACCGCAACTCCAGCTCCGTTATTTTTAAATACATTAGTGATATACGAATCATCGTTGGAAAACATAAAATGCAAACCATAGCGAATGTTTTTGTTGGAAATATTGCGCCAAATGATGGATTGTGTCACAAATTCGAAATAAATACCATCGCGATGACCTGTTATTTTATTAGCAGTTATTTGCAGATTATCACATTTCCAGCAGTGAATTCCGTTACCAATAAGTTGTTCTTGCTTGCCGTAAGCCCGAATTAGGTTGTTTTTGACGATACAGTTTCTACAGTTTTGAAGATAAATTCCGAAGAAATTATTATCAAGACTGTTGTTTTCAATGCAAACAAATGATTTGTCGTAGACTTTGATTCCGCAAGGATCATCAAGCGAAGCATAACCCGAATTGATGATTTTAAAACCTTTTACCACAACACTATCCGCATTTATGGAGAGAACTTCAAATTGACGCTGACCATCGAGAGTTGGTTGATTTTTGCCTAAAAAAACAATTCTTTTATTGATTAGAATATTGCCTTCTTTGTATGTTCCTGAATGCACAATAATCGTATCACCATGAACAGCAATTTTGAGTGCTTGTTTGATTTTTTTGCATTGAAATTGTGTTCCAACTGGAATGGTTTTAGCATTAACAGTTAAAATCAGGAAAGAAAACACAATGACAATTAGTCTTTTCATTGGTAAGAATTGAAGACTTGTTCCCAAGTCATGGGTTCAGCTTGCAACAGTTTTTGATACTCTTTTTGAATGATTTCTGACGAGAAAGCTGCGCAATTACCTCGCATGGGAGAATTGATGGTTCCGCCTTTTACGAAGAAACTACTCTCTGCGGGAATTAGATTGTTTTCTTTTAAATAATCGCTTACAAAATAGAATTGTGTTGGTACGACACTTGATTTTGAAAACTGTATCATGCAAGACACATCATCAAACTTGTAACAACGTCCTTTTTGAGTAATTAATTCGGCGCCGAATTTTCCGTTAGCAATAGTCATTTTACAGAAATCGCAGGTATCGGAATTGAGTTTTATGGGTTTGGGTTCGTTGGAATTGCACGACACCAAAAGCATAACTATTACTAGTGAAAGAATTGATTTCATGATTCGCTTATTTTCTTTTTACTGAATAAATTGAATTCTTTGTAAACGATAAAAAACAATAAAACTCCACACGCAGTCAAAAGCCATCCGCCCGTATCTGGAATAGAATAAGCGCCAAAATTCAACAATTGTTTATAGCCAATTAAAGGTGGTTGATACGCCATTCCGGGTACCTTTATGGCTGCATTGGGATCGAGATTGTGACCGTATTCGTAGTTCCAACGGTAAAAATCGATGGCTGCTAAAACTACAAAGAGGATGTAAAAAATAAAGAAGGCAAGCACGGCTTTTCTTTTGGCTATGAAAAACAGCATTAATGAAATAACTCCAAAACCACCGAAAATGTAAGGCAATACGGTAAATTCAAAAAAGTTTTCGCTGTGTAAGGTTGCCATTCCTATGTAGTGATTGAGACCGTTGATGATTTCTACATCGCCACCAATTTTGTTAGCATGCAGGCGCAGTACTAAACCTTCTGGATATTGTGGCGCTTCGAGTTGGATTTGCCAAAGAGGAACAAAAAGTGAACCTACAAATAAGGCAGCAATTATCAATAATATTACTTTGGATAATATTGAAATAGTTGTTTTTTTCATTACTTATTTTGTTTGTATTGAGATGTCTAGCCCAGATAGAAGTGGAAAGCCTTTTGAAGATGAGAACCAATTTTTGTTGCTTTTAAAGAGCGCCCAACGGAAGCTTTTTAAAAGCAACAAAAATGGTTTGAAGCGAAAAAGCTTGGAACGTATAGCTGGATTAGCTTCTTGAAAAAGAAACCTACAAGGTTATAAAAACCTTGCAGGCTTTGAGTAAATTATTTGGTTGCTTTGGGCAAATTGGTTCCGACGCTGAACGTAAGAGGAACGTTACTTCCGGCAGGAGAAACGCGAACATAGCCTTGCATTTCTTGATGTAGCGCACTACAAAAATCGGTGCAATACATTGGGAACATACCAACTCTATTAGGAACCCATTTGAGTGTCGTTGTTTCACCTGGCATGATTAGAAGTTCACCATTATCAACACCTTTGATGGCAAAACCGTGAGGCACATCCCAATCTTGTTCGAGGTTGGTTACGTGAAAGTATACTTCATCGCCTACTTTTATTCCCTCAATATTATCTGGAGCAAAGTGTGAACGAATGGAAGTCATGTAGACATGAACTTGATTTCCTTGACGCACCACTTTAGCCTCTTTTTCGCCTTTGGCAACGTATGGATGTTGATTGTCGGCAATTTTATAAAATTTGTACTGACCGTTGTTTCGGATTAAATCGGCTGGAGCAGCTTGTGCGTAGTGCGGCTCTCCGATGGTTGGGAAATCGAGTACCATTTCCATTTTATCGCCACTGATGTCAAATATTTGTGCCGATTGTGCTAATTCTGGTCCAGTTGGCAAATAACGATCTTTGGTAATTTTGTTGTAAGCAACTAAATATTTTCCGAATGGTTTTTTAGAATCACCACCAGGAATACACAAGTGACCTACAGAGTAATAAGTTGGAACACGATCAAGTACTTTAAGCTCTTTGATGTCCCATTTTACTACTTCAGAAGACACAAAGAAAGTTGTATATGCATTTCCTTTTCCGTCGAATTCGGTGTGCAATGGCCCTAATCCTGGTTTTTGAACTTCGCCGTGTAGTGCAGCTTCGTATTTTACTACATTGATACCACCGTAATTGCCGTCGAATTTTTTGCTTTGGATGGCCGACATTAGTTTATCGAAACTAAAAACCGGAATTAAAGCAGCTAATTTACCTGAACCCACAATGTATTCACCTGTTGGATCAACGTCGCAACCGTGAGGTGATTTTGGACACGGAATCATATAACAAATGTCTTTGAGTTCGGCAGCATCAAGCACGAGAACTTCAGTTTTGATTTCAGATTTTCCGCTATGTGTTTTTTCATTCCAAGTGTTGTGAGCATATCGTACGGCTTGTTTTTTGGCTTTGCCTGCTTTTAGGTATTCTTCGGCTTTTTTCCAATTGACAGCCATGATAAAATCTTTGTCTTTTTGAGAAGCGTTAACTTCCAATAAAGTATTGGCTTGCTCGGTATTGTAGCATGAGAAGAAGAACCAACCGTGTGATTTACCTTTTCCAGCGTGAGAAAGATCAAAGTTTACACCTGGAGTTACAATTTGAAAGGCTAAATCCATTTCGCCTTCTTTACCTACTTTTACAAAACTGATGTGACCTTTGAAGTTTTCTTTGTAAGTATTAATGGCAACATCTCCATTTGAATAATCTGCGGGTACACTAAAACGTGTTCCAGCTACTACATATTCTGTGTTTTCGGTGATAAATGGCGAAGAGTGATTTCCACCACTATTGGGTAATTCGATGATTTCGGCGGTTTTGAATGTTTTAAGGTCGATACGCGCAATACGCGGTGTATTGTTGGCATTCCCAAAAACCCAACGACCATCAACTTCACCGTTGGTTTGTGACAACTCAGTATGGTGTAAATCATCCCAAGGAACAAAACCATGAGACGTGTTTAACATTGGTTTGGTTTCTTCACTGTAACCCCAACCTTTTTCGGGATCAACTGAAAAAACAGGAATAACTCTAAATAATCTTCCGCTTGGAAGTCCGTAAACGCTTAACTGACCACTAAAACCACCTGAAACGAAGTTATAAAATTCGTCGTATTTTCCTGGTGCTACGTAGGCTTTTTCGGCGTTACCTGAAGCCGCATCACCCGAATTTTTGGGTTTACACGATTGCAATAATCCAAAAACTAGTGCAACAACTACTGTTGCTTGTACAAATTTGATTTTCATAATATATTGAAATTGAAAAACAGTTTATTGCTTTCACCCAATAAACTATTTTGGTTGTTTTTATTTTACGCCATCATTTTTACGCATGTATTCAAGAACACTTCTGGCCTCATCATCGGCTAAACCTTGATTTGGCATACGAACTAGGCATATTTCCAATTGAGCTTGAACTTCAGGATCTTTTTCAATCATTGGATCTGGATTGGTGATGAAATTCATAATCCACTCAGGTTTTCTTCTTTCGGTTACACCTTTCCAACCAGGTCCAACTAATTTTTCGTCTGTAATTTTGTGACAAGAAGTACACTTTACACCTGCAACATCTTCTCCTTTCGTAGCCATTGCTTGATCTAAAGTGGCTCCAAGTTCAACTGTAGAATATTTTCCTTCTCCTCTTTTAGGATCGTAATCAGAAGGATTGGAAGAATTTTCTTCAGTTGTTGGTTTAGAAAAATCGTCACCAGAGTTTTCTTTCTTTCCACAAGCAGTAAACAATGCTAATGAAAGGAGCAGTAAAATTGATTTGTTCATGATTTTATTTGTTAAAAATTTCTATCACAAATTTCTGAATAAGAACAGGTTGATATTTATGATTGAAATCATAACACTTTTTCATTTATTAAACTTTTGTTAAGGATTAAACCATAATAATTGATTGAAGTCTTATGTACAAATCACTTAAATTTTAAATTATGAAAAAATTAATTGTAGTTGTTGCTTTAGTTATAGGACTAACAACATTTGCCCAAGGAAAAAGAGGAGAAGGAAGAGGAAAAGACAGACCCAACCCAGAAGAACATGTTGAAAAAGTTGTTGCTCGAATGACAAGTGAGCTAAGTTTAGACACCAAACAACAAGAGCAAGTAAAAGTATTGTTGATGGATCAGGCAAAAACTAGAGAAGCAAAAAGAGCTGCGTTTAAGGGTCGAAAAGAAAAAGGAGAAAAACCTTCTGATGAAGAGATTGCTCAAATGAAAAAAGACAGAGCTGATGAGGAATTAGCGGCAAAAACACAGATGAAGAAAATATTGAGCGAAGATCAATACAAAAAATGGACTGAAATGAAAAAGGAAGTTCGTAAAGACATGAAAGGTAAAATGAAAAGCAGAAAAGAAGGAAAACCAGTTGAAGATTAATAATTAAGCACAAAATATTTTGTAGATTGAGAAAAATAAATTAGTTTTGATTTCTATTACTAAAAAAATTCGAAATATGAAAAAATTATTTTTTACTTTATCATTGATTTTTGCTCTATCATTAAGCGCTAGTGCTCAAGATAAAAAAGCATCTGTAGAAGCTTTAGCTAAGAAAGAAGTTTCTGCTTTAAGTGACATGATTGGTTTAACAGGAGATCAACAAACTGACTTATACCGTTTGTTTGAACAAAAGTACAAAACATTAAATGATGCTACACTTAGCAACGAAAGAAAAGTTGAGTTTGCTAGAATTGTAGATTTGAAACTTCAAGCTACTTTAACTGGTGATCAAATCAAGAAGTTAGAAGCAAACAGAAAAGAGTACGACAAATTAAAAAGTGCGTTATCTGAATCTAAATAAAAAAATCCCCGTTTTAAAACGGGGATTTTTTTTATAAACTAGTTGCCACTTTTCGAATGGCATTAATAGTCCTGTCTAAATCTTGATAAGTCAAAGCATCAGTGATAAACCATGTTTCGTAGGCCGATGGTGCAATATAAATTCCTTCCCTTAACAAACCGTGGAAGAATTTTTTAAACGTTTCGTTGTCACCCCTTTTGGCTGTTTGAAAGTCAGCCACTGGTTCTTTATCAAAATGTACTGAAATCATTGATCCTACTCTATTAGTAGTATAAACAATACCATTTTCAGTTAACGCTTCGCGAATCCCTTTTTCAAGATAAGCCGTTTTTTGTTCAAGTCGAACGAATAATTCACTATCATTGTCAATTGCTTTTAGCATAGCCAAACCAGCTGCCATTGCTAAAGGATTACCAGATAAAGTTCCTGCTTGGTAAACTGGCCCTAGCGGAGCTAAATAATTCATTATTTCGTTTCGGGCAGCAAAAGCTCCTACCGGCAAACCACCTCCTATTACTTTCCCAAAACACACAATATCTGCTTTTACATTAAATAATTCCTGAGCGCCTCCTTTGGCCAGTCGGAAACCTGTCATTACTTCATCAAAAATCAACAATGTATCATTGGCTGAACACAGTTCTCTCAATGATTCTAAAAAACCTTCTTTTGGAGGAACACAACCCATATTTCCTGCAACAGGTTCAATAATAACGGCTGCTATTTCATTAGGATTGGCTTTAAATAGTTCTTTTACATTCTCAATATCGTTGTAATTGGCTAGCAAAGTATCTTTAGCCGTTCCTTGTGTTACACCAGGACTGTTTGGAGTTCCAAATGTACTCGCGCCACTTCCAGCTTGAATTAAGAATGAATCCGAATGACCGTGGTAACAACCAGCAAACTTTACAATTTTATCTCTTTTGGTAAATCCTCTAGCTAGTCGAATGGCGCTCATACAAGCTTCAGTTCCCGAATTAACAAAACGGATTTTATCAATATTTGGCACCATCGAAATAGCCAATTTTGCAATCTGAGTTTCCAATTCAGTGGGCATTCCAAATGAGGTTCCGAGTTTAGCTCTTTGTGTTATTGCTTCTATTACTGTATCATTAGCGTGACCTAAAATCATTGGTCCCCACGAATTAATATAATCAATTAATTGGTTGCCATCTTCATCATAAAGATAAGCTCCTTTGGCACTTTTAACAAAAACTGGCGTTCCTCCTACGGCTTTAAAAGCTCTCACTGGCGAATTTACGCCTCCAGGAATTACATTTTGTGCTTCTACAAAAAGAGCACTACTTCTTTCGTATAACATAGCTGTTTTATAGTATTATTTTACTTTTAGGATTTGTCCTATTGAAATGGCGTTGTCTGTGATATTGTTTTTCTTTTTTATATCGTCAATAGAAATATTATATCGTTTGGAAATAGAGTACAAAGTATCCCCTTTAATTACTTGGTGCATTTCTGAAGTTAAAACAACTTTTTCCTCTGCCGTATTTTCTGTTAATTTAGGCTTAGATTCTATACACTCAATTCCCAATACTTCCGCATCGTATTTTTGAAGTTGATACCTTTCTATTATACCTATCAACTTACTCGGATACGCTGGATCTGTAGCATATCCTGCAGCTTTTAATCCTTTTGCCCAACCTTTGTAGTCGTCTTTTGGCAATTTAAACAATGGATCATACCACTTTCTTCCTCGCAAAAAAGCTGCGTAGTCTTGGTAAGAATCGTAAGCATTTTCGTATTGGCGGAAACATTCTTGTAATTCGTCATCATCATGATTTACTCCTGGACCGTTCCAATCTTTATGGCATTTTATTCCGAAATGATTATTCGCTTTTCTACACAAGGTTCCAGTTCCCGCGCCTGATTCTAAAATAGCTTGTGCTAAAGCGATACTGGCTGGAACGCCGTGATTGGCCATGTTTTTTTTGGCTATTTCTTTATAAGTTTCAATATAAGCCAATACTATTTCGGTAGTAACTTTTACTTTAGAAGTAGCTTCAAGTGTTTCAGTGGTTTGGCTTTGCTTTGGTTTTTCTACCTGAGTTGAAACAGATTTGGCTTCAGGTTTTTGTTCAACCTTAACAACTTGTGGTGTAGGTTTTCTTGTGGGTTCTTTGGTCGTTTGTATCACTGACTTGTTAGAACCACACGAAAAAAGCAAAACGACTACAAAACAAAGCATTATCTTTTTAATCATTGTATTCAATTATTGGTTTGTTCTTACTTTTTAATAGTTTATTCATTCCTTTAATTCCTTGAATTCCACCTGTATGAATAAGTAGTACTTTGGAATAATCTGGAAAATAGTTCTTTTTTATTAAATCTATAACGCCAAAAACCATCTTTCCTGTATAAACTGGGTCAAGCGGAATTTTCGTTTCATAGTAAAATGCGTTTAAAAAACGAATAAAATCATCCGTAACCTTTGCATATCCGCCAAAATGATAATCCTCAACGAGCTCCCAATTTTGATTGGTGGCAAATTTACGAATATCTTTTTGTAAAAAACTTCCTTTTAAAGAAGGAAAACCCAAAACTTTTTGGTGATCAAACGAACTATTTATAATACCCGATAGTGTTCCTCCTGTTCCAACAGCAGTACAAATGCAATCATAGATTTTATCTCCATTTGAAAGTATTTCTTGACAGCCTTGAACCGCTAGAGTATTGGTTCCGCCCTCTGGCACAAGGTAAAAATCACCAAAAAGTTGTTTTAATTTTTGAAGAAACTCAGCTGTATCTTTTTTTCTGTATTCTTCTCTAGAAACAAAATAAAACTGCATTCCACATTGTTGTGCGAATACTAAAGTTGGATTGGTTTCAATTGAAGTTGCTAATTCATCGCCACGAATTACACCAATAGTTGCAAATCCATTCTCTTTACCTGCAAAAGCGGTTGCGGCAATATGGTTTGAATAAGCTCCACCGAATGTAAGCAATGTGGTTTGATGTTGTATTTTGGCTTCTTTTAGATTGTATTTTAGTTTTCGGAACTTATTTCCTGAGACGAAGGGATGAATCAAATCTTCTCTTCGAATGAAAAGTTGAACGGTTGTATTTGGTAACGAAATTTCTTGGGTTATAATTTCCAAAATTGAATCTTTTGACAAATTTAGTTATCCTAAAATTATCCCAACAAAAAAAGACGCCTAAAAGACGTCTTTTTTATGTATTAATTTCTAATTGCTAATCGACACGTTCAACAATTATTTTTTGACTCATTGTTTGACCGTCTTTAGCCATAAGTTTCACTATGTAAACACCTTCACTAAGAGCTGAAGTGGTAATTTCGTAACTTCTTTTAGAATCCAAGTCAAATTTTTCAAGAATCAATTTTCCAGCAATATCATACAAAGTAGCTGATTTCATTTCCAGAGCATTTGGATTAGAAATAGTTAATACTTGATTCGCATTATTCTGAACTAGTGCTAAATTAGAAAGTATATTTTCAGCAGAACTTAACGAAGCGTCTTTGAAAGTAACCTCAAAACGATTATTGTATTCTCCTTCTGATAAATTCACAGTATAATCACCCAATTTCAAATTATGGTATAAGTTAGTAACAGCATCGTAAATGTATACGGGTTGATTTTCATCAAAATTTACAACATCTAACAAATTAAATCTGAATGATGAATTTCCTGTGACTTTAACACCAACTGGAACTCTTTTTTCAATACTAAATTCGATTCCTTCAATAACATACTGATCATTGTTGATAACAAAAAAAGCATCATTTGGCAAACCGTTTCCATCTGGACTTCTTGCATCAATACCAGGATCAACTCCCATTGTAGCTCCAGGAACAAATGCTAGGGCAATTTGTCGCGTAAATTGTTCATTCAAAATCGTATTCAATCTGATGTGAGAAATTGTGTTTATAGCACCAACGCCAGTAGTTGGAGCATCGTTTGTTACATTTGCATTTCTTTCAAATTGAGACAAAGCACCTGATTCAACATAATAATCTCGGTGAGAATTTCTGATGGTTACGGTTCCTAATGAACTTCCTTTCACCATAAACCCTTGACCTATTGGCGCGTATTTTCTTTCGATTGACAATCCTGATGATGCTCCAACTGTATTAAGAGTTCCATCATTGTTGTATGTGTTGTATGTTGCAGGAACATAAAGCCCATTAGACACTAGTGAAATTGGGGAATAAGTTCCATAACCGCCACGATATTGAGCAATATTGTGCGAATTAACCGTTTTATCATGTTCCCAATAATAAGCAGTCCTGTCAAAAGCTGTATTTGAGACATCCAATAGAAAGGCATTGACGTGAAGAGCAGAAGGGTACGGATTTCCTGTGAGTGTAAATTTGTTCGCATCTACACCTACTGTGATATTTCCATCATTAGGTTTTCCTCTGAAATCATAGCGTTGAGCACCACCTGGATTGTTCACAGTAGCCTCTCCAACATTAGTGTTATCCGAACCACTAGTCCCTTTCATAGTGAAGCCTTGTCCAGCAGCTAACGTTGAAGCATCTTGAACCGAAATCCAACCAGCTCCTCCTGGATCGTATACATTGGATGACAAATATTTCCATATCCAAAACTTAGCAATATCCAAACTTGAATTGGTTGAAACACCATTTAAACCAGAAATCATATTGGCTGGAGTTGATGCAGTAACTGAGGTTGGTCTGTTAAGCATTGTAATTCCGAAATTCTCATTACCAATAGCAACTGAAGCATTTCCTACAGGTGAGCACCAATAATTATAATCAAAATTATCTGAACTTCCTTCTTGAAAAACAGATAACTTTCCTACTCCCCTATTTGTTGAAGTTCCTGTTGTTCCTTGTAATAGCTGACCTTCATTTCTAAGATAGAAATTACTATTTGCGCCATTTAACTCTACATTACCTGTAACAAAAACCAAACTGTTACGGTTGTAAATAAAACTATTATTACTCACATATACCTGAGAAAAAGCAGAGTTAAAAACAAAACTGATGAATAGTGTAAAATATTTCATAATCATATGGTTAAGCATCAAATTTAATGTTTTTACTCATAAAAAAAGTAGTTTTTTTCATCGAATTCAACAAAATTAGTTGAAAAGCAAAAAATACCGACCAAATACATTTTTTTTTATTTTCCCAAATAGCCAAAATAATAAATCATAATTATTTTCTTATTTTGAATGTATAAAAGGATTTTCCTTATTTTACTAGTAAAGACATCCAAAAACAAAAAATATTTTTTTTATTATAAGAAATATCTGTAAAATTTTATCTACATTGACTTTTAACATTTTTTTTAAAAAAATCTTTGTTATTCAAGACATTTTAGCTATTTTTGATAAACAAAACCATCCCCAATGAAGAAAAAATTACTTTATAGATTGTTTGAAGAAAAAAGAATGTTGTTAATACTAACTTGCTTTTTATTGCTCTTCACCCTTCATTTCAAAACCTATTCACAAGGAACTTCTTGTGCAACAGCAACTCCGATTACTATTAATGGCACTTGTGCTAGTGGTACAATTTCTGACACTACACAGGACGCACCATTGATAGGAACCTGTGCTGGAACTTTTAACCGAGAAGGATGGTATACTTTTACTGTTACAAGTGGCCCACAAAATGTAACCATAACTGGGATTGGCAACAATCGTAACATCTACTTGCAATTACTTTCTTCAACTAGCTCATGTACTGGATTAGCTCAAATTAATTGTGCTAATGCAACTACTACAAACGGAACACAGACAGAAACTATTTCTGCAACTTTAAATAATGGGATTTATTATGTTAAAGTTGTCAATGTTGGAAGTAACGGCAACTTGACATTGACTAGTTTATGTATTACTTCACCAGTACCTCCTTCAAATTCAACTTGTTTAACAGCTACCTCGTTACCTTGTGCAACCACTAACTTAGCAGGAACAACCGTTAATACTTCAGGTTCGACAGCCCACGGAACTGCTTGCACGATGTCTGACTACGGAGTTTGGTATTCTTTTGTAGGAAATGGTCAACAAACTACGATAAGCTCTACTGCGGCTTTTGACCATGAAATGTCAGTTTCAAGTGGAGTTTGTGGTGGTTTTACCTCTATTGGCTGTAGTGATATCGCATTGAGTGGAGGAACAGAAAGCATTACTTTTACCACTGTTAACGGAACATCCTATTATGTTTACATAGCGCATTACGGCAGTGGTAATACAACAACTGGAACATTTACTATATCGCGATCTTGTACAGCACCACCCGTTACACCAGCTAATGATGAGTGCATTAATGCCATTCCATTGGCCGTTAACTCAACCTGCACATATTCAAATTATACTAATGCCAATGCAACCGCAAGTACAGGAATACCAGCGCCTGGATGTGCGAGTTATTCTGGAGGAGATGTTTGGTTTAGTGCTGTAGTTCCAGCAACTGGCATATTAAATGTTGATTTGCAGACTGGTGTTATTACCGATAGCGGAATGGCTTTTTACAGAGGAACTTGTGGCAGCCTAACCTTACTAGAATGTGACGACGACGACAGCACAAATGGCGCTATGTCATATATTTCAATGACTACATTAATACCTGGAGAAACAATCTACATCAGAGTTTGGGAATATGGGAACGATGGAAATGGTACTTTTGGCATATGTGCAAATGCACCTAGTTGTGTAGCCCCAACGCTTAATGCTGCCACCAATATCACTACAATAACAGCAACAATAAGCTGGAATGCACCTACTTCGGCTCCTTCAAATGGTTATCAGTATTTTGTGTCAACAAGTAGCGCAACACCAGTAGGTCCTGGAGTGGCAACAGCATTAACAACAGCAAACCTAACTGGTTTGGTTCCAAATACAACATATTATGTTTTTGTAAGAAGCGATTGTGGAAGCGGTAACTTTAGCGCATGGACAGCTTACATATCGTTTACAACTGGTTATTGTCCTTCAACTTCAACGTCATCAACTTACTTTATAAATAACTTTTCTACAACTGGAGGTTCTACTAATATAACTAATAACGGTTCTGGTTATTCACCAACTGGATATGGCAATTTTACTGGAATGGTGGTTACCCAACAAAACAATGGTACTGTAAATTTCAACGCCATTTTTTACGACAATATTAGCAACACCTATGGATTTAATATTTGGGTGGATTGGAATAATGATTTAGACTTTAACGATCCTGGAGAATTAGTATATGCGTCTGGCACATATGTAATCAGTGCTACTGGCAGCTTTGTTGTTCCCTCTAGCGCAAGTGCTGGCAATCATAGAATGAGAATTGTGGCTAACTATTTCAGTTCAAATCCTGCGGCATGTGGTTCAATTTCAAGCGGAGAAACCGAAGATTATACACTGAATGTTACTGTCCCAGCCTGTCCAGGTATCCCAACTTCTGTGGTTGTAACATCCATAACACAAACATCAGCTACTTTAAGTTGGACGGCTTCAAGTCCAGCACCAGTTAATGGTTACCAGTATATTGTAACGACAAATCCAGCAACACCAAACGCTTCTACTCCATCTACAGGAAGTACAGGAGCAGGAGTAACATCTGTAAATTTAACTGGTTTATCTCCAGATACAGTTTACTATGTTTATGTTAGAAACAATTGCAACGGAGTTGACTTTAGCCCATGGACTAGTGTAGTCACTTTCATAACAGGTTATTGCGCTTCAAATTCAACTAGTTCAACCTATTATATCAATAATTTCTCGACAGCAGGAGGATCTAACAATATTGCCAATAATGGATCAGGATATTCTCCTACTGGATATGGAAATTTTATCGGTCAAACAGTAAGTCAAATTAATTCTGGTTCTGTAACTTTTTCAGCTGTATTCTATGATGGTTTTTATTCCTATGGATTCAATATATGGATTGATTGGAATAATGATCTTGACTTTAATGATGCTGGAGAATTAGTATACGCCAGTGGCACCTATGTAACTTCAGCAACAGGAACCATAAACGTTCCAGCTAGCGCCAGTTTAGGTAACCACAGAATGAGAATTGTAGCTAATTACTTATCAACCAACCCTACAGCATGTGGAATTATTTCTAGTGGAGAAACCGAAGACTACACATTCACAGTACTTCCTCCTTTACCATGTGCTAACAATCCAGCATCCATAAGTGTAACTGTCAATTCGCAAACTACCGCAACTGTTCATTGGATTGAACCTTCACCCGCTCCAGCAAATGGTTATCAATACTATTTATCAACATCAAACTCTACACCGGGGTTTTCAGCCACACCAACTGGTTCGGTTGGTGCAGGATCAACTTCGGTTGCTTTATCGGGATTAATTTCTGGAACAACCTATTTTGTCTGGGTTCGTGCCAATTGCGGTGGCGGATTAGGACAAGGTGTTTGGGTTGGTCCAATAAGCTTTACCATGCCAAATTGTGCTTTAGGCAGTGGATCAGGAACTACAACTTTATCATGCCCAGGCGTTGATGCAGGTGGATTAGGATTACTTGGTGTCGATTTAAGCCCAATTAATCCCTGCGCAACTTCTGCTTGTGCTGATCTTGAAGCTATTTACCCACCAATCTATCAATCAACAAGTTATACTGTACAATCCATCCCATATAGTCCACCTTATCAATTTAATTGTTTAAGAAACCCTGTAAGTATTAATGTTGATGACGTATGGTCTACTACAGTAAACTTACCTTTCCAATTTTGTTTTTATGGAACTAACCACACGCAATGCATTATAGGATCAAACGGCGTCATTTCTTTTGATTTGACTAATAACACTCCAGGTGGTTACAATGCTTGGTCATTTGCCAGTAACTTACCTAACACTTCATTGTTCAGAAACACTATCTTCGGTGTTTATCACGATATTGACCCAAGTGTAGGTGGTGAAGTTGGTTGGGAATTAATAACCTTAAATAACGGTTGTCGTGCTTTAGTTGCTGCTTGGGATGATATCCCTATGTTCTCTTCGAGCTGTAATTCAATGCTTTACACTGGTATGATCGTATTATATGAAAATACGAATGTGATTGAAGTGTATGTTCAAGAGAAAAATGTTTGCTCAAGCTGGAATAGTGGAAATGCTATTATTGGCATCCAAGATGCTACTGGCACACAGGCTGTTGTTCCTCCCAATCGCAATGGTTTAGATGCAGACTGGACAGTTACTGGAGGTGAAGCATGGCGATTTGTACCATCAGGAGCACCTGTTACCAATGTAACATGGTTTGAAGGCTCTGGAACTGGTGGGCCAGTGGTTGGAACAGGAAACACTGTAACAGTTTGTCCAATGGCAACAACAACTTACACTGCAAGAGTAACTTACTCAATATGCTCAGGAAGAAGCATTGTTAGAACTGATGAAACTACAGTAACTGTTGTAGGAAATAAAGTCTGGAATGGCTCAGTAAATTCAAATTGGAATGTTGCTGGCAACTGGACTCCAGCTGGCGTTCCAACTGCCGCTGATTGTGTAATTATTCCAAATGTTACTAATGACCCGGTTGTAAGTGGAACAGGATTTAATGGCTTAGGAAAAAACCTCTCAATTTTAAGTGGAGGTTTCTTAACCATCAACGGAAACAATAGCCTTACAATAACTGATTTTGTCAATGTTAACGCAACTGGTAGATTCCTTATAAATGACGACGCAAGCCTTGTGCAAACAAACAATGTAGCAAATGTTGGAAACATAGAATACGAAAGAAATACCAACATTCGTATGCTTGACTATGTCTATTGGTCGTCACCCGTAAGTAATTTTCCAGCAAGCTCCGTTTCTCCTTTATCTCCAACAAGCCTGATTTGGAAATGGAATCCAACTTACAATGGTACTGACTATGGAATATGGGTAAATGGAAATGAAAACATGGCATTAGGTCGAGGTTATATAATTCGTGGACCAAACACCTATACTTCTACTCCTGCCAATTATACCGCAACATTTATTGGTGTTCCAAACAATGGAAACATTTCAACACAAATTACAAGAGGAACGAGAACAAGTTCCTATGCCTCTCCAGGGGGAACAGCTACTGCAGAAGATGACAACTGGAACTTACTAGGAAATCCGTATCCATCTGCTCTAGATGCAATTTCCTTTGTAACAACTAACACCAACATTGACGGAAGTATTCGCCTTTGGACGCATGGCCAACCCATTAGTTCATCTTATGTAGATCCTTTTTATGGGGATTATGTTTACAATTATTCTGTAAATGATTACATAAGTTATAACTCACTTGGTTCAACTCCACCAGGATTCTTAGGCAAAATCGGAACTGGTCAGTCGTTCTTCGTCCAAATGAACCATAGTTCACCTACGCCATCATCTGTTGTTTTCAACAACTCTATGAGAAGTAGCACTTATAGCAACAGTCAATTCTATAGAAATTCAACTGCGACAAATGACGATATAGAAAAAAGCAGAATTTGGTTAAACATTGTCAACACTAGTAATAACCAAACATCTACCACTTTAGTTGGTTACGTCAATGGAGCAACTTATGAAAAAGACCGAATGTTTGATGCTTTCTATAAACCTAGTAACATCATGGAGATTTACTCCTTCATAGAAGACAAGCCAATGATTATCAATGGTAGACCAATGCCTTTTGATCAAAACGATATGATTCCTATAGGAATTACAACTCCTGTTGCTGGGAATTATTCTATAGGTATTTTAGATGCTGATGGATTGTTTGAAAACACCAACCAAATGATTTATCTAAAAGATAATTATCTTGAAACAATTCATGATTTACGTCAGTCGCCTTATTCATTTACCTCAGCATCTGGAAATTGCGCAAATCGATTTATCTTAAGATATACTAACGGAACATTAAACACTAATAACAACGAAGTTTTAACTAACTCTATTACAGTTGTAACAAACAACAATATTGAAATACTTTCTCTAAGAGAACATCTCAACGAAGTTGTAGTTTATGATGTTTTAGGAAGAAAATTAGCAGATTTCAAAAAAGTAAACGCAACCAGTTTGAGCATCAAAAATTTACAAAAAAACAACTCCACTTTAATTGTTGAAATTACTACTGAAAGCGGAGAAAAAACCATTAAAAAAATCCTATACTAGATTTAACTAATACAGTATCAAACCAAAAGCCTTTCATTTAATGAGAGGCTTTTTTATTATAATCAGCATTTTATCGACTTGTTTCGCAATTCAACGACAAAAAAACAATTTAAAAAAACCTGTTTCTACATTTACAGCAACTTATTATGCTTAAAATCAACAAACATGAGCAATAAATTACTTTTTCTAATCGGCGCTTACTTCATTTTGAATTCAGCTTTTTCGCAAGTCGGCGTCAACACACCAGCACCAAGTTCCACTTTAGATGTTGTGGCTACTAACCCAACAGGAACAACAACCAATGTTGATGGAATTCTTATTCCGAGAGTAACTCGTCAAAGAGCGCAAAACATGACACTAGTACCCACTTCAACAATGATTTACGTGAATGAAGTAGCAACTGGTACAGCCACAGGCACAACAATCAATGTAACTTCTGTTGGATTTTACTTTTTCAACGGAACAATATGGGAAAAAATGGTCACAGGCCCAACTACCGATTGGTCATTAACGGGAAATACTGGAACAACAGCAGCAACTAATTATTTAGGAACTACTGATGCTCAAGACATCCGTTTTCGCACCAATAATACAAATCGTTGGAACATTTCCGATGCCAACAGCGGACAATTGCAATCGTATTCGCGAGGTACTGCTTCACTCCCGACATATTCTTTTCAATTGGATACTAATACTGGCATTTACAGTCCCTTTGCTGATGCCTTGGATTTTTCAACAGTAGGAATCGCTCGTTTTAGAATTCCTTTCGATAACCAAGTACATGCATTGAGTTTGGGAACTGAAGCCTTACCATTTTACTCATTTGCTGCTGATGCCAACACGGGTATTTTCAGCTCAGGAGCAGATGCCTTAGACTTTTCTACCGGCGGATTAGCTCGATTTCGAATCCCAAATGCATACCAAGTACACGCTTTAAGTTTAGGAACAGCAGCTTTGCCTTTCTATACTTTTTCAACTGACATCGATACTGGAATGTTCAGTTCTGGGGCTAATACATTAAATTTTTCCACCAATGCTATCGAAAGAGTTCGAATGGGTTTAACAGAAACTGTAGTAAACGATTTAAGCAATGACTACGATTTTAGAGTAGAGTCTGACACTAGAACAAGTGCTTTGCATGTTGATGCCTCTGAAAATTTAACCCGATTTGGAACCAATTTTACTGCTAGTGATTGGGCAAACGCAACAGTAGTTGCTGGTACCACGGTAGACTATGTCGTTGATTTTGACAATAGTTTTGCTGACGGAACAGCCATCGGAGTTGGATCGGTAGAATTTTTAGTAGATCTTCTGTCTGAAACCGCAATAAACAATGATTTCAGCCCTACAGCTAATATTACTTATGACTTAGGCGGAACTTATTCTTGGGATGATGTTTATGCCGATGATTTTTGGAATGTTTCGGATGCTCGACTCAAAACCGAAATCAAAGACATCCATTACGGACTCAAAGACATTATGAAATTGCATCCTGTTGCCTACAAATGGAAAAAAGACAACATGGGTAAAACAATCATTCCAATTGAGGAAAGAGAACAAAAAATTGGTTTTTTAGCTCAAGAAGTACAAAGTACTTTCCCCGAATTGGTTAAAGAAGACGATTGGAAACCCAAAGACGAAAGTAATCCTGATATTTTTGTAAAGAAAAAAAGAGAGTATTTGGCAGTCAACTACGTGGGCATGGTTCCGCTTTTAGTTAAAGGAATGCAAGAACAACAAAAAATAATTGAAGAACAAAACCTACGCATTGAAAAACTTGAAAAAGCAGTTGAAGAACTTCTGAAAAAACAATAATTAAACATACTTCAAAAACCTCCAAAAAGACCTTTGCTCCAAATAGTGAAGGTCTTTTTCATTCGCATATGCTTCCCGTTCAAAACTAATATTATAGTAGGCTTTCTTTCGGTTTTTATATTGAATCAAACGAATCCCAAACTCAATTCCGTACCACAAATAAAATGGCACAACCAATAGTTCCAGTTGCTGTCGCAAATGAATCCGCTCGTGATTGATAAACACCTTGTTTACCTTATCACTTTTGCTAGCCAAAAACACAAACGGGTAAAAAGTCAATCCTCTGAATCCGCGCGGTGTTAAATATTTAAAAACAATCAATATCATATCTCGCAAAGTTGCTAATTTTGTAGCTATGAATGAAAAAATCGATCCAAATAATTTAATCGAAGGCGAAGATTACTACCTCACACCCGAAGGTTACCGCTGTTTCACTGAGAAATATCATCTCAAACGCGGCTATTGTTGCAAAAGCGGCTGCCGACATTGCCCGTATGGCTTTGATAAAAAAACAGGCGAGATTAAGAAAAAGTAGTTTTTTTATAGCGTTCCCGCCGAAAAAGGCGGGCGGGCTTTCGCACTCGCTTCCCGATAGCTATCGGGAGAGCTCAAACAATCGCTCAATCCCTAACGCAGTCAGTAGTGCTACAGAAAATTAGAATAAAATTAAAAATCTCTGTAACTTTACCACTCTATTTCAGAAGGCAGAAGGCAGAAGGCAGAAGGCAGAAGGCAGAAGGCAGAGAAAGAAGAAAGAGTCTAACTATCTAATAATCCAACAATCTAAACAGTCTAAAAATGACTTTCCAAGAACAAATACTACAAGGCATTCCATCGGTTTTACCTCAACCTAAACCGTATGACACGAGGAGATTAGCCGAACCGGCGCAGCAAACCGAAATCAATCACGCGCCCAAACGCAAAGAAATTCTCACTTCAGAAGAAAAAATACTCGCACTCAAAAATGCGTTGCGCTATTTTGAACCGCAACACCACGCCGAATTAATTCCCGAATTCAAAGCCGAACTCGAAAACTACGGCCGCATTTACATGTATCGCTTGCGACCTGATTACAAAATGTACGCGCGACCCATTTCAGAATATCCAGGCAAAAGTGAACAAGCCAAAGCCATCATGCTCATGATTCAAAATAATTTGGATTATGCCGTGGCACAACATCCGCACGAATTAATTACCTACGGTGGAAATGGTGCGGTGTTTCAAAACTGGGCGCAGTACTTACTCACCATGCAATATTTGGCTCAAATGACCGACGAGCAAACCTTAGTCATGTATTCAGGTCATCCAATGGGATTATTCCCTTCGCATAAAGAAGCACCAAGAGTAGTCGTAACCAACGGAATGGTCATACCTAATTATTCCAAACCCGACGATTGGGAAAAAATGAATGCTTTAGGTGTTTCACAATACGGCCAAATGACCGCCGGAAGTTATATGTATATTGGTCCACAAGGTATCGTTCATGGCACCACAATTACAGTGTTGAACGGGTTTAGAAAAATAAAAAAATCGCCCAAAGGTGGCTTATTCGTGACTTCAGGTTTAGGCGGAATGAGTGGTGCGCAACCCAAAGCCGGAAATATCGCAGGTTGTGTAACTGTTTGTGCCGAAGTGAATCCGAAAATTACGCATATTCGTCACTCACAAGGCTGGATTAACGAAATTATTGAAAACATTGAAGAACTCGTTCCACGTGTCAAAAAAGCACTCGAAAACAAAGAAACAGTTTCCATTGCCTACCTCGGAAATGTTGTGGATGTTTGGGAACGTTTTGATCAAGAAAATTTACATATCGATTTAGGTTCCGATCAAACATCGTTACACAATCCGTGGGCTGGCGGTTATTATCCTATTGGTTATTCATTTGAAGAATCAAACAATTTGATGGCCAATAACCCTGAAAAATTCAAAGAAGAAGTACAAAAAACCTTGCGCCGTCATGCCGCAGCCATCAACAAACATACTGCCAAAGGAACCTATTTCTTTGATTATGGAAATGCCTTCTTATTGGAATCGTCACGAGCTGGCGCCGATGTGATGAACGACCATCCAACATTGGGCAGAGAATTCAAATACCCGAGTTATGTACAAGATATTATGGGTCCGATGTGTTTTGACTACGGTTTTGGACCTTTCCGATGGGTTTGTGCCTCAGGAAAACCCGAAGATTTAGCCAAAACCGATCAAATTGCTTGCGACGTTTTGGAAGAAATGATGAAACATTCGCCTGAAGAAATCCAACAGCAAATGGCTGATAACATTCAATGGATCAAAGGTGCGCAAGAAAATAAATTAGTGGTTGGTTCACAAGCGCGAATCTTATACGCCGATGCTGAAGGTAGAATCAAAATTGCAGAAGCTTTCAATCAGGCGATTGCTCGAGGTGAAATTGGCTATGTAATTTTGGGTCGTGATCACCACGATGTATCAGGAACCGATTCACCATACAGAGAAACTTCTAACATTTATGACGGCTCACGTTTTACTGCCGATATGGCAATCCACAATGTGATTGGCGACAGTTTCCGAGGCGCAACTTGGGTTTCCATTCACAACGGCGGTGGCGTAGGTTGGGGCGAAGTAATTAATGGTGGTTTTGGTATGGTTCTTGATGGCAGTAAAGAAGCATCAAGACGCTTAGAATCAATGCTTTTCTGGGATGTGAACAACGGAATTTCACGTCGCAGTTGGGCTCGAAACGAAGGCGCCATTTTTGCTATAAAAAGAGCGATGGAAACGCAACCTTTGTTGAAAGTGACCATCCCTAATGTAGTAGATGAAAGTTTATTTTAGTTTAAGGTTGTTTTAAAAGTTTAACTGTTTAAAGTTAACTCAATAGAACAATTTTAAACAACATTAAACCATATTAAACCATATTAAACAACATTGAAGATATGAAAACACTCCAATTTACCTCGTTACTCCTACTCTTCGTACTCGCTTCATGCAGTTCGGTGAGAGTGAATTCTGATTACGACAAAAACGTGTCGTTTGATGGTTATAAAACGTATGCGTACCATAAAAGTGGTATTGATAAAGTTGAAATTTCTGACTTAGACAAAAAACGAATTTTACGTTCGATAGACGAAGTGATGGCAGCCAAAGGCTTGACCAAAAGTGACAATCCCGATTTGATGATTAATTTTTTCACCAAAGAAAGAGAACAAGTCGACGTGAACCAATTCAACGCAGGTTGGGGCTACGGCTGGGGTTGGGGCTGGAATCCTTGGATGTGGGGCGGAAACACCAGTGTGTATCGCTACACCGAAGGAACACTGACCATTGACTTTATTGACAACAAGAAAAAAGAACTCGTTTGGCAAGGCATGGGCGAAGGCGTTTTGACCAAATGCGCAGAGAAAAAAGACGAAAACATCAAGGAATTTGTAACCAAGATTTTGGAGCAGTATCCGCCAATGGTGAAGAAATAAAAACTTCAACATTCGTTGTTCAACATTGAATATTCAACATTCAACTTGGAATTTTGAATGTAGAAATAGTAAAACCGCAACGTAACTGTTGCGGTTTTTTTATAGTAATTTCTCAACCGCTTGGGTCATTACTTGGGTAAAAGACTTTTCTGAGTTGCGAAGTTGGTTGGTGATGGCTTTGGGCGCATGACTTGGATCGCCAGCATTGGTAGAAGGTTGTGGTTGGTATTGAATGAACAATTGCGTCATTTCGGCTATTCTTTTTCCTTTGACGATTCGGACGATTTCTAGAGCTAAATCAATCGAAGAAGAAATGCCGCCACCAGTGAAAATTTTATTCTTTTTATCAAATACAAAACGGGGAAATCCTTTCGGAATTTTGAGTTTCAACTTGGGTGACAACAATCCTAAAACCGGAATTTGCGACCAATAGGTGGTGGCTTTGGTGTTTTTTAAAACTCCAGCTGCTGCCAACACGAAAGCGCCAGTACAAACCGAACCTTTCCATGAAGCAGTTTTGGCTGTTTGCGCGATGAAATCCAACAACGCCTTGTTTTGCATTGCGGCTGGAACTCCGTCTAAAGGTGCTTTTACTGACGATTGTGCGCTACCACCTGGAACAAATAAAATATCAATTGGAGGACAATTGTAGAAATCGTAATTGGGAACTACCGTAACACCTTCGCTGGTGGTGATTTTGTCTTCGTTGGAAATCCAAATGGGTTCAAAACCAAATGGTGTTGCAAATACTTGAGTCGCTCCTGCAAAATCCATTAGTGTACAATTTTGGTACAAAGGAATACCTACTATTAAGTTCTTTTTTGAAGCCATATTGTTGGTGATTTACCACAAAGTAAACTAATTAAAAATCAACATTATAGCGTATTTATACGGGAATTTTTGAGGAAAAAGTCTTGAACAACGAATGTTGAACATGGAATGTTGAATGTTGAAGTAAAATAGCTTGTAAGAGTTACTGCCCTAGCCCCGATTGTAGTGGAAAGCCCGGAGCGCTTAGACCTTAGCCTTGTTGGTAAGAGAAAGCGACCAACGGAAGCTGGCTCTTGCCTTACAAGACTAGGTGTAAGCGTGAGGACTTGGAGCGGAAAGCGGGAATGGCTTCTGATTAGTATTCAGTGGTCAGTAAACAGTGGTCAGTAAAAAAACCGCTTCGTGCTGGACTAGGCGGTTTCAAAAACTAAAAACTACTTACTACTTATTTTCGAGCGCATTTAATCGGGCTTCTAATTGTTGTTGTTGTTGTTTGAGAAGATCGATTTCGGTTTGCAATTGTGCTGATTTTTGTTGTTCGGTTTGGATGATTTGTTGTTGTTCTTGGATGGCTTTTGTTAAATATGGAATCAAACCAACGTAATTGATGGATTTAATAGCACGTTCTTCATGAGTCGTTTCGGCAATTTTGGTTGGGTCTTTGGGTGTGGAAAGGATTTCTTCTTTTACCAGATTAGGAAACAGTTGTTCCATTTCTTGGGCGATGAAACCCGTTTGTTGTTGGCGCGAGAAACCGTATTTTTGAGATACATCGGCTTTGAACGTATAATCTTTGACTTGAAGCGCATTGATTTTATCTAAAACAGTAGTGGTTAGCGCGATATTTTCTTTGAGTGACACATCAGAAGGATTGGTAAAAACGCCCGAAACGAAGACGTTGCCGAGGAAATAACCCGCGTAGCCAGATGGTTTTGTAGCGCTGGAGTAAACGCCATAGTGAGAACCACCGGCAAAAAAGTCGACATAGTTATAGGAGCCGTATTTGGTCCCAGTTCCAGAGCCTATTAAAGAATTAATCTGTCCAAAGTGAGTTCCATTTCCTGAATTGTCAATGTAGGTTTCTGAGCCTGCTTGATTGCCTGAACCTGAGCTTGATAACCTACTATACAATGACCAGTGAATTCCTGAACCAGTACTAGAATCGTGCAGATACGTACCAACATGATTTCCGTTACCATTATAAATAATTTCCGTGTAGTTTCCGTAACAATTGGCATCACTGAAAGCTGAAAAATAATTTCTGACACCATATTTTATTCCGATTCCCGTTTGAGTAATATTGTTGTACAAACCCGTTTGAATTCCGTCACCAATTCCACTCAAGTTAGTTAAAAAGCCCCAATTATCCTCAGTTCCGCTAGAAATAATATCATTATAAACTCCAGTTTTATTGATATTAGTAGCCGTTGACAATGAATTTATAACACCCCTGATCTGACTTCCTATCGAGGTAACACCTGATATATTGTTCCATACTCCTATTTTTTCTCCCGCAGAGTTTCCTGATAAAATATTAGAAACACCCATTTGTGCGCCCGCATTACTTGCGCTAATGACGTTTCTCATTCCCATTAGCTGTTGCGAATTGTTGTTGGTCATTACGGTTCTAACACCTGTTTCATAACCTGTTCCAGAACCGTTCATAAAATTCCGAACACCGAATTTATCTGCCGATCCACTATCAGTAAACTGATTTTCAACTCCGGCATGTTCTGAATTTCCGGTATTGGAAATGACATTTTTGGTTCCGAATTTTTGTCCAGAACCAGTACCACCAATTTCACTTCGAACACCAGCAAACTCTGCATTTCCTGCACCCGAAATCTGATTAAAAACACCCGATCGATTGACCGTATTTTGAGCATCGATAAGGTTATGTGCACCGTATTGCACGTTTCCAATAGTATGAACTCCGGCATAGCTGGTAGTTCCTGATGAATCGGAAAAGTTATTTTCAACACCTTTGTTTAAAAAATTCCCTATCAAAAACTGGCTTGTTAAACTTATAGATCCAAAACCACCATTAAATGAGTTACTTGTGCCGATATCTTTACCTGAAGATGAAGAAGCTCCTCTGTAAAATGTGCTAAAAGTTCCAAAAGAATCAGTATTTCCCGTATTTGTTATGGATTCAGAGTTTGTCATTGCTCCACCGCCACCATTAACAACAATGTTTGAAAGGTTACCGATTTTTGATCCAGTACCTGCAGCAACTAAATTTATCACTGTTCCGTATTGTGGTCCATCACTTGTATTGGTTATATCCACTTGGTTTCCTACTTGAAATCCATTTCCCGTTCCGGCAAGTAAGGTAAATGTTCCGTATTGTGAGCCTGCACCTGTAGTAGTAAAATTATTTCTAAGACCGATATGAGTTCCGTTGCCAGCTGCTGTGATTTGGTTGAAAAGACCTATTTTATCACCATTATTGTTGTTGTTGAAAGTATTGTTGACTCCATATTGAGTTCCTGTTCCTAAATTATTGAAAGTATTCGCTACGCCTGATAGATTGGCTGTTGAATTTCCGAAAATAGTCGTATTTACGCCTGTTGTTGGCGCAGTTCCGCCTGACGTAAGTTGAGAGACTAAACCGTTCACCTGAGAAGCATTTAAATTATTGATGCTAACATAATTACCTGTATGCAAACCTGTTCCTGTTGTTGAAAAAAGGGAATACGTTCCATATTGTGCTCCTGAATTATTACCTAGAACTGAGTTAAAAGTGCCATACCGATTTCCTGCACCTCCGCCTGACATGAAGTTATAAACTCCAGTACTATTTGTAGCGTTATTTCCAATAATTTGATTCTGAACTCCATAAACAGCCCCATTACCCGAAATAGTAATAGAATTATTTAAACCAAATATTTGACCCGTTCCTGAAGTTGACAACAGATTATTTTGACCATAAACATCACCATTCCCAAAACCATTTGCAAAAGTATATACACCCGTTTTTGTAAGATTTGTATTCCCAGTAAGAGAATTACTGACACCTGTGTGTGTACTATTTCCTGCACCATTAATGTCATTCAATATTCCCACTTTATTTGAATTGCTAGTAGTACTAATAGTATTATAAATTCCAAAACGAGCCCCACTTCCAGTTCCTGCAAAATTATAAATAGCACCATAATGAGCTCCAGAACCTGAATTATCAATATAGGTTTCTGAACCCGCTTGATTTCCGTTTCCAGCTCCACTTAAAAGCACATAACTACCGTAGTGAATTCCGTTACCTGAATTGGCATTCTCAATTCGCGATCCAAAATTAATTCCATCTCCAGAACCTAAAAAGATACTTCTTGTTCCGTAGCGATTTCCAGTACCTGTTCCTGTTAGAATTGAATTGAATCCAACTCGAGCTCCAATTCCTCCGCCATTTAAAAAATTAGTAGTTCCGTAATGAATACCATCACCATTAGTAAAAATATCGTTACCATTTCCATTCAATTCGGCATTGGAAGTTCCTGTCAATTCATTGTAAATTCCAATTCGTTTTATTGCAGCTGACGGATTCAAATTGCGTTGATTTCGAATTCCGAACTGTACACTTTCATCGGAAACCACTTCGAGTTTACTGTCTAAATCGGTTGTGTTTCCAATTTTAACTTTTCCTAGATGATACATTTCGTCGTTGATGTTGTCGGGCGCATTAGTGCCGCCTACTTCATAAAAATCGGCATCAGCATTTTTAGTGGAATTGATTCCTACCCAAGTAACTGTGGCATTATCCCAATAGTAAAAACCAGGTTGATTGCTTCCTGAAACAGTAGTTAAGAAAACCATCATACCATTTTGAGCCGCTGTTGGGTTGGTAACAGGAAAAGCATCTACTTTGGGAATAAGAATTCCGTCGGTGTTGCTAGGCGTTGCTTGATTGGATGAACGAATATCTAATTGCGCGCCTGGCGTTGTGGTGTTGATACCTACTTGTGCATTTCCAATGATGCAGAAAAAAAAGAAAAGTAAATAGTATCTATTTTTCATAACTTTTAGCTTTTAGTTACACTAAATAATACTATTTACTTTCACACCATCAATGATATTGAGTATCTGGCATTTTTTTTTAGCATTTGGCAGATTTTGACATCAGAAGAAGACAACTTTCAAAATTAACCACTAAAGAAAAATTGTTTTGTGCTTAATTTAAATTAATTGATAACGATTTTCTTTGTCTTTTTGCTATTTCCTTGAATGATTTCCAAAAGATAAGTGCCTTTGCTCAGATGTTCCAAATGCAATATAGATTGGTTGGTTTCGTGTACTAGTTGACCCATTAAATTGTATACTTTAGCTTGATCAAACGAAATACCTTTTATTTCAAAAAAACCATCACTTGGATTGGGCACTACATCATATGATACTTCAGAAATCGCATCATCAACTGAGAGAGCGGCACAATCTAAACCATCCAAATACATATAAAAATCGGTATTCTGGGTGGCTACAACTACATAAGCAAATTCTCCCGCTGCTAAATTAAAATTAACACATTTATAGGCTTGACCTGTGCCATTTAACGTTTCTAATCCTTCAACCGTATAAGAGTTTCCTTTAAAATTTTCTAATACCTCAACTATTGTAGACATTTGATATGATTTGACTACATAAAATGGATATGAAGTAGCGTTTTGTCTGATTATAGTTGCGCCTACACAAACGGAACTGGGCGTAAAATTATTTACTCTCAAAAATCTACCGTTAACCAAAGGTGTATCAATAGCAGCTACACGGGGCAAATTATTGCAACTTTCTAATGGTTTGTTTTTATCATACTCATAATTCATTTGGAAAGGATTAAATTGTGTTCCATTGTATGAACTGCAGTTAATAACTGGTATTTGATAGTTAATAGTACACAGATTAGAAGCAGTATTAGAATCGCCTCCGCCAATAGCCACTCCTGCTGGAATAAATAAAGTTACCGTGCCACTGCTGAGTGCACCAACATCAACTTGAATCATAAAATTTTGACCATCAAAACTATCCAACAATTGTTCGTTGATAAATCCAGTTTGAGCACCGGACGTTCCACCTACAATCAAATCTGAATTTGAAAAGTCGGTTACCACTTCGCTAAAACTCACTTTAAAGTAAACTACAGGATTTGTAGTGTTTGCCTCTTGAACTCCGGGATAGGGAATAACTTGCACGCTTGGAGCAGCGTTTGCTAGTCCAAAACATAATATAAACAAATTGAAAAATTTTTTCATAACTTATTGACTTTGTTAATCTAAATAAGACTATTTACTTTTTTGAAGAAATAGGAATTGAGTAATGAGCAGAACTATTTAGTATTTGACTTTGGCAGAAAAAAAATGCTTAAAAAAGTCTATCACTAAAGTGTTGTATTCAGAATGACTACTTCACAAAAACACCATACAATATGGCACTGTTTGTTCCTGAGCCTATTATCGTTGCTGTTCCATTTTTCCAGATAATGGCTTTTTCTAATCCATCTACAATTTCAAATCCAACAATGTAAACATCATTACTATTTATAGCAATATCATTGGCTTCACTATCTTTAGTGCCATCAGTAATGGTTATTGGAGAGGTGTTTTTCCAATATCTAGCTACTTGCTTTCCAGCCGCGTTATATTCCATTCCAACAGTATGAACATCCGTTCCGCTTACCGCAATTTTTCTAGCATACCCATCGTAAGAGCCATCAGTAAGGTTAATTGCAGCACTCGAATTTGTCCAATATTTGGCCACAAATTTCCCAGCAGAATTTGCTTCATAGCCCGCCACATATAGATCAGAACCATTCTTTGCTATACCATAAGCGTATCCATTTTTAGTTGGATTAGAATGAGAAGTTGAAATTCCGTTTGTCCAAGAAGACGCTTGATTTTTACCTGAGGCATTTTCCAAAAAACCAGCTATATAACTAGTTCCATTTGTAAAAGCGACTAAATCTTCAGCAAATCCTCTTAGAACACCATTACTTAAAGATTGAGTTGGTCTTACATTACACCAAACTTTTGCTGTTGATATACTTGAAGAATTTTGTTCGTACCCAGCAATAAAAACTTCATTTCCATCTACATAAATTGATTTTGCCATAGCTGAAAAACTACCATCAGTAAGGTTGGTTGCTACACCGTTTTTCCAATATTTAGCCACGGGTAATCCTATTGCATTGAATTCGTATCCACAAACATAAACATCGTTGCCACTCACAAAAATATCAAATGCAATGGCATTTCTGGTTCCGTCTGTTAGCGCTACTGCTGTTCCGTTTTTCCAATATTTTGCTACATATGTACCAGCAACCCTTTCATAACCACAAGCATAAACGTCTTTACTAATTGGTGTTGGCGCAGGATCATCATTTTTGCTGCAGGATACAACAAAAAAGCTAACTACTAAAAGGAATATAATTGATTGAACTCTTTTTTTCATAATTATTTTATTTAAAATTAGATTGTTTTGATTTAATAAAAATTCATAGCCGATAAATCAAACGAACCGCCATCGGAGTTAGAATCGCCATGACCCCAAGTACCATTAATGGTTTGATTAGCAAAATTACAAGTGCCTTTAAAACTGTATTTGTAACCATTTGGATATATATAGTAGCCAATAACCGTATCACCGTACATTTCATAAAGTCCTTTGCCCGCCACACAATTATAGTAGAAAGAGCCGCCAGCTCCTGCTGTTATTTTTCCGTCTTCTTCAAAAACCATTAAATAGTCATACATTCCTGAATACGTTCCTAACCAATAGCCTTTTAAAAAGGAAAGTCCAGAAGCTCCAGTAATATGTTTTTTACCATTGAATGTTCCTAAATTGATATAACTCGATCCCAAACCATAGGTTCCATTGAATTTGGCGCTTGAGCTGTCATAGGTGAAACGGAAGTTGTAAATGGTTCCACTAATGGTACATGAAAATTGGTACGTATTTCCACTCACATTCACATAACTCACACGAGTTCCGGGTTGTGTGGTCATATCATTGATAGTGGGCTGGCCGTAACTTACATAATTACCGTAGTCGAAAAGCAAATTAAACTCGGTTCCATCATTGAACTTAGCATCATATAAACCACGCAATTCTCCTGGAGTTGGTGGTGGCAATGAGCGTTCAAAGCTAGATGTTGCTTTGTTGTTTTGCACTTGAATGGTATTCACTTCATCTTTTGTACACGAAACAAAAGTTAATGCACTTAAGGTAAGTGCTAAAAATAATCGTAAGAGTGGCTGTTTTGTTTTCATAAATTTGGTTTTAGTTGTTATACAATTCGACTTCAAGATTTTCAAATTCAACTTTGATTGGAATATTCGAACATTCTGGGCACAAAAAAGCTTTACCTTCTGCTGTTACATTGCCCGATATAGTCGCTTTGTTTCCATTAAGATTGTATTTGGTGATGGAGGCTTTGGCTTCAAATTCAGCATTTAACGTTTTGGCATACGCTTGTTCTTTTCCAAACATATCACTGTTAAAACTCACATCGATCTCTTTTTTGGTAAAGTTTTTTGGTGTTTTTGGTGCTTTGAAAAGGGAAATTTGAAGTACTTCTTCTGGTGTATTTTTAAGTTTCTTGTTGGGTTTGGTAAAAACGATTAAAAAATTAGCTGGATTTTTGGTAACACCATAATCTTTGGTGTAATGATATATTTTATAATAGTCATATTTCCAAGGTTTACCATCAATTAAAATTGTTGCATTTCCACCCGCTATTTTTGAGTTGGACGAGTGAATTGATTGACCTTTATTGACCATCGCATATTCATCGCCATTGTTGCTAAAACGAAATTTTTTATCATTGACAACTTTAATATTCAGCGTTACTTCTTGCCCTGTTTTAGCCATTTTTAAAGGCTGATTGTACTTGTCATCGATGCGGTAAATAGTCGCTGAAACTTTTTCGTTTGGATTCGATTTTTTTACCAAGTCAACTACAGTATTTTCTTTAAGAACGCCTTTGGTAATAGTGGCACTAATAAACAAATCGTTGAAATCATCACCTGTCATATAAAAAGAGGGGCCAAGTGAAATTTCGAATGTACTTGTTGTACTCGAATTGTTGACTGTTTCTGTTGTTTTGGCTTTTTTCTTATCTTGAGCGCAAGAAATAAAAAAGACCAATCCGATTGCACAGTAAAAGGGGAATTGCACTAGTTTCATACCACTAATTTTTAAACACTTTTTGAATTGTTTTTTGCGAACCAGAGGTAATTTCAATCAAATACAAACCCACTGGTTGGGCAGAGAGATCAACTTGCAATTGATTTTGTTCAACTACCGTTTGCCCCAAGAGATTGATGACCTTTATGGAATCAATTGTTTGATTTGAAGAAATTACAAAAACATCGTTTGTAGGATTGGGAGCTAATCGAACAACTGGCACAGAATTTTGGTAAGAAGCAGTAGCAAGAAAAGGCGCTACCGAATTATTGATACGAGCAATACGATCAGCTGGATAACCACCATAATCGGTAAAACTACCAATACAAATAATCTTTCCGTTGGTTTGTACAACAGCGTCAGTAACCACATTATCAAATCCTGCTCCGGAAACAAAAGTATCGTCGGCTGAGCCATTACTCAATGTGCGCACTATACGACGTTGATTATTTAAATAGGTTGTAAAATAACCCACAGCAATTACACTTCCATCTTCAAGCGGAATACTTTTTATAATATTGTTATTGGCATAACTCAAGAAATCCGCTATTAAATTGCCTTGATTATTTATTTTGCCCATTTTATTCCGACTTACGGTATCATAAAAGTCAAAAAAACCTGAAATCAAATAGTTCCCATCGGGAGCTGTCTTTATACTCAGTACCGTATTATTTGCTCCTGCACCTCCAAAAGTAGCGTCATAACTACCATCATTATTTATTCTACAAATGTTAGCAATGTCATTATTATTGTACTTTAATAAATTTCCTCCTAGTAGATATTTCCCATCATTTTGTCTTTCAATCGAATAGGTTACTCCTACGATTCCGCCAAAATTAGGAAGAGCACAAAATCCGTTGCCTGAGTAAAAACTAGCATCAACTTGACCTGAAGAATTTATTCGAGCCAATCCACCGAACAATCCAGAACCATTGAGGTTCCTAAATGTTCCTGCAACTAGCATTTTCCCGTCAGGTTCAAAATAAACACAAGAAGGTGCTCCTGTCTGATCAAAAGTTAGGCTAAATGTTTCGTCCTTCGATCCATCTGGATTGAGGCGAACCATCTTTTCAAGCGAACTTATATCAGTCGAATCGGGTCTAAAATCACCGAGTACAATTATTTTACCATCATTTTGAAAGTAAACTTTATTGATGTAAACGTTAAAATAAGTATTAAAATAAGGTATAAATGAAGTATCGAGCGCTCCGTTAGAATCGAGTCTGGCCATTCCTTTTCGGCTTTGACCGCCAACGAATGTAAAATAACCTCCAACCAAAATTTTACCATCCGATTGTAAATCAACCGAACTTATTGTATTGTTAAAAAAAGGTGGATTAAATGAAGTATCCAAAGTGCCATCTTGCGCAAATACAGTAAAAAAGCATACGCTAAAAAATAAGAGTAGTTGTGTTTTCATAATAAAAGATTATCTTGAAATTTATACTTCAAAATAACTTATAAAAACAGCTGACAATTAGTGCTTTTTAGTATTTAGCAGATTTATTGAGAATTAGGTATAAAGATTATATCCGACGAAAAAGTTCAAAAAAATCTTCTTTGCGGTTGCGGCTCACCGTAATGGTTGTGCCGTCTTTCATTACCACATAAGCATTTTCACCTTTGACTGCTTTTTCAACGTGATTGGTATTGATTAAATGCGATTGATGCACTCTGAAAAAGGGTTCACCTTTGATATTCTCTTCGACGTCTTTTAGCGTTTTGCTGAGTGTAATTTTCTTTTGATTAGCCAAAAAAATGTGCGAATAATTGCTATCACTTTCCACCCGAATGATTTCATCAACATCAAAAAATTCCAACATATTCCCAACCGGAAGCGCTACTTTTTGGCGGTTTTTGGCTGGATAATACTGTTCCACTAATGATTTTATTTTGTCCTCTAAACTCGGCGCATGGGTTTCTTTTTTGGCTTTTTCCACTGCATTTTGCAAATCGATAATATCAATAGGCTTGAGCAAATAATCAATCGCCGAAAATTTGAATGCTTTAATGGCAAACTGATCGTAGGCAGTCGTAAATATGACTTTATAATTGAGTTCTTTGGTTTGTTCCAAAACGTCAAAACCATTGATATGTGGCATTTCGATATCTAAAAAAACCAAGTCAGGTTGTAATTCTTTTATAGCTTTCACACCTTCTTTTCCACCATTGCAAGTGGCCAAAACGGTTACATCTTGGCAAAACTGGTTGAGTTGCATTTCGAGGACTTCGACAGCATTTTTCTCGTCGTCTATGATTACAGCTTTAATCATGTTGGCTAATTTATAGTTTGAATTGGAATAATTAATTCGACATGAGTTCCCAATGCTATTCCGTTTTGGTCTTTCAAATCGAGAATTTTCAATGTCGTTTTATTGCTTTGGGTTTTGTTTAAAATAGATATGCGGTCTTCAGTAATCTGCAAGCCGTAACTTTTCTTTTTCAACACTTGTTTGCTTTTCAACTCTTGCGCTTTCTCACGTCCAATGCCGTCATCAGTTACCAAAACTTTGATGTTGTTTTGGTCAAAATGAGCCATATTTACAGTCAACTTCCCTTTGGTTTCTTTGTGTAATAACCCATGCCAAATCGCATTCTCAATATATGGCTGGATAATCATCGACGGAATTTGAATGGTATCCAAATTTAGTGTATCATCTACATTTATTGTGTATTCAAATTGATTATCAAAACGAAGCGCTTCAATTTCGATGTACAGTTTTAGCAACTCCAATTCACTGCTCAACAAAATGTAATTTTGATTGCTATGATCCAAAATCAAACGAATCAATTTGGAGAATTTGGTCAAGTATTGCGAAGCGGCAAAACTCTCATTTTTCAAAATGTATTTCTGAATACTATTGAGCGAATTGAATATAAAATGCGGATTCATCTGGGCTCGCAGCGCTTTCATCTCGATTTCAGCAATTTGTTGTGCAAACTCCGATTTGAGACTTTCCTCTTTTTTCACTTGCTCCAACTTAAACCAATAAAAAGCATACAACAACGAACCAATTAGCACTATTGTAAGCGCATAAAACCACCAAGCCCGCCAAAACGGTGTGGCAATTTCAATCTTTAGTGAAGTCTCCTTACTCCAAACACCATCATTGTTGGCCGATTTTACCTTAAATTCATATGCTCCATATTCTAAATTAGAAAAAGAAACGGTATTATCACTGGTGTAAACCCATTCTTTAGTAACTTCTGATAATTGATAAGCAAATCGGTTTTGGTTGGCGTTGTTAAACACATCTGAAAACCAATGAATTGTGATAAAATTTTCATTGTGTTTTAGGTCAATTCTTTTCCTTTTCAAATCACTACTATTCAACGATCGATCCAGTACTTTTACCTCGGTGATAAAAACCTTGGGCTGAATGGAATTGGCTTTATAGGTATTCAAATCTAAAACACTCAACTGTCCGTAATGATTGACAATAATTTTGTTTTCAAAATAGTTTGTGGTTACAGCTGTGTAATTATCTTTTAGTCCGTGTTGTTGACCAAAAACGGCAACTACTTCCTTTGAATTGGGATTGAATTTGGTTAAACCGTAAGAAGTTCCAATCCAAATAAAC
Organism: uncultured Flavobacterium sp.; assembly: GCA_964414655.1. Lineage (GTDB taxonomy): Bacteria > Bacteroidota > Bacteroidia > Flavobacteriales > Flavobacteriaceae > Flavobacterium. The sequence continues at coordinate 69,710 of CAYPXI010000012.1, forward strand.
CCTTTATTATCCATAAAAACATTAGCACAATAATCAGAAGGTAAAGCACTGTTTGCCTTCGAATAATTGAAGAGTATTTGCTTTCCTTTATCAAAAACAAGTTCAAACAACCCATTGTCAATAGTGGTAATCCAATAATGCCCGTTGCGATCTTGAGCAATGTCAACCGATTGACTAATAGATGCACCGTTATTGATGGCTTTTCCGGTTGCTACATGAACCATTTTTTTGGTGTTTTTTTGTAAACAGTAAACACCTTTTGTTTTGGTAAACCAAATCGTTCCATCGCGATCAACCATTCTTGCAGATACATTGGCAATGGTCTCTGAGTTTTTTTGAGTTAGGGAAGAAAGTGATACATGTATTAGTTTTCTGGTCTCTGGGTAAAAAACATAATAGCCATTGTTATACGATGACATATAAATCGTGCCCAAAGAATTAGCTATCATTCGTACGATGCCAACTGGTGCATTTCCGTTTTGATCTTTTACACCAATTGGAACTAGTGTATTATTGGCTTGATTAAGGAAAAAAAGTTGTTGCGCACTGGCACAATAAATTTGATTGCGCGGTGTTTTGACCATCGTTTCAACTCCTTTTATATTTCGAAACTGATTGACGTAAAAGGGATTTTGAATCAAATCAAGCTTTTTTTCTTCTGTTTTCAGCCAAAGCAAACCATTGCTGGTATTATTGGCAATCAAATAGCCTTTTTTGTAGGGCAAAACACTGTAAGGCTCAACGGTATATTGCGCAAACGAATTAACTAACGGATAGGATTTAATTTGATTGTTTTGCCACGGAAGCATAGAAAGACCTGCATACGATGCAATCCACAAATTGCGCTCCCGATCGTAAAAAAACCGACTAATAGGTGATGTCTTAAATGAATATTCGTCTTTAAATAACGGTTCGTAAGTGGCAAATTCTTTAGTGTTAATACTATATTCTCCCAAAAATCCAGCAGCAAACCATAAGGTATTAGCCTCTTTGGGCGCCACCAAAGTCACAAAATTAGCCGGATTGGAGTTTTTAGAATTAGAAACAACTAGCGGTTGATTTTCGAATGTATTGGTTTTCAAATTATAACTAGCAATGCCATCATAACCTGCAGCCAACCAAATACAATTGCGATTGGCATCAAAATAACCATCATAAAAATTATTGGCTATCGCTGTACCTTTAGATGAATTCCAGTGCGGTTGAATTGTTCCGTCGTGAAAAAACTCAAACAAACCGTGCGTAGTAATGGCCCATAAACGTCCATTGGGCGTTTCAATAATTTTCACCACGTTTTTACTGGCTTGGGTTACTCGACTGTCTTTGGGAACAAAATGTCTTACTTTCTTGGTTTTTTTATCGTACAAATACCAATAGTTGGATTGTGTTGCAATCCACAGGTTATTTTGACTGTCTTCGCAAAATCCCATGATAAACGACTGAATCATTTGACTTATCGCTTTGTCTTTGTAATTTGCTGCCGAAAAGGTATTTTGCAACGGATTAAACACTTGCAATGCATTGATACTCGACAACCAAAGTTTTCCTGAACTATCGCGGTAAATATTTTGCAAAACATTGCTAATTTGCCTGCCTGGTTGATCAATTGGGCTGTTGAACTTGGTAAACCGACGACCATCATAACGGTACAAACCACTTCCGGTTCCAATCCAAATAAAATGGCGCGAATCTTGGGCAACAGCATAAATGTATTTTTCGGTTAAACCATCTTTATCGTTAAAATTGACAAAAGATAAATTAGGCTTTTGAGCGACTGAAAACCAACTCAAAACCACCAGAAAAACCGTTATGTAAAACTGTTTGCGCATAAAGTGGTTGCAAATTAGGAAAAAAAGCCCAACCACAAACGACTTTCTTGTATTGTGCAGATTTATTGAGTAATTGACTATTATGGAAGGTTCTTGGAGCGATAGGCTTGGGCATTCTTGGTTTCCCTGTTCCTGCTATCCGCGTTACACGGTAACTGCTCCTATCAGGGCTAAAGAGTAATCGTATTGAATAAAGTTAGGATTTCTAAAAACTTCAACGTTCAAAATTCCAAGTTGAATATTCAAAATTCAAAAAAAACTAGGGATATTGAACGAGGAATGTTGAATTTTGAAATTGAGCATGTTAAATTCTCAACAAAAACTTCATCATTCAAAATTCCAAGTTGAATATTCAAAATTCAAAAAAAAACTAGGAATGTTGAACAAGGAATGTTGAATTTTGAAATAAATTAACTTGAAACCACCACTGCCCTAGCCCAGATTGTAGAGGAAAGCTTTTGGCTTGAGAATGCTATTTTTTGTTGGTGTAAAAAAGCGACCAGCGGAAGCTGTTTTATGCCTTACAAAAAAGCATTGTTTGCCAAAACTTGTAACGGAAAGCTGGATTGGCTTCTTGTGAAAGTTTTCAGTCTCAGTCACAGTTTTCAGTAACTGTTCACTATGACTGTAACTGGTAACTAATAATTGAGAAGTTCTTCTATTTTGGCTTTTACCTTATCTACATTCGGAATCATGGTGAATTCGAGTGTGCTGTTGAGCGGAATCGCAGGCATATTTTCGGAACCGATAACCATAACTGGCGCGTCTAAATGCTTGAAACAGTTTTCTTGAATAAGTCCGGCCAAACTGCGTGCAAACGAATTATTGGTAGGTTCTTCGGTGACAACCAAGCACTTTTTGGCTTTTTTAACCGATTTGAAAATGGTTTCCTCGTCAAGCGGATACAAAGTACGTAAATCAATGATTTCGACTTGGTTTTTGATGCTTTCAGACGCATTCAAAGCCCAATGAACGCCCATTCCGTAGGTTATTACAGTTATGGTTTCGGCTGTTTCTTGCTCCCAAATTTCTTGAACGATATTGGCTTTTCCGAAAGGCAAAATGTAATCTTCAGAAGGTTCGTTAACTCTCGCCGTTTCGGTGCCTTTAACTTTGCTCCAATACAAACCTTTGTGTTCTAAAATCACGACAGGATTTGGGTCGTAATACGCGGCTTTCATGAGTCCTTTTAAATCGGCTCCATTGCTTGGATAAGCGATTTTGATGCCGCGAATGTTAGTCAGAACGCTTTCTACAGACGACGAATGATACGGTCCGCCACTGCCATAAGCTCCAATTGGCACACGAAGAATCATGCTTACAGGCCATTTCCCGTTGGATAAATAGCACGAGCGACTGACTTCGGTAAACAATTGGTTGAGTCCAGGCCAAATGTAATCAGCAAATTGCACCTCAACAATCGGTTTTAAACCAACAGCCGACATTCCGACGGTGGAACCCACAATAAAAGCTTCTTGAATGGGTGTATTGAACACGCGTTCGTCACCGAATTTTTGAGCCAAAGTAGCTGCTTCGCGGAAAACGCCACCCAAACGAGCACCTACATCTTGTCCGTACAGCAAGCATTCTTGGTGCTTTTTCATTAATTCTTCAACCGCAAAAAGTGCACAATCGACCATAACCACTTTATCTTCACGCTGTGGATTTCGTTCGCCTACTTCTTCTGTAATTGGTGTTGGAGCAAAATCGTGTGTGAATAAATCTTCTGGTTGTGGATCTTCGGCTTGTTGGGCTTTATCAAAATCGGCTTTGACTTTGGCAATCGCTGTATTTTCTATCGTTTGAATCTCATCTTGTGTAAATCCTGCTTCCACTAATTGTTTTATCAAAACCGGAAAAGGGTCGCGCGATTGTGCTTCTTCTAAATCATCGCGGTACCATTCCATTCGAACGCCCGAAGTATGGTGATTTAACAGCGGTACTTTGGCGTGAACTAAAAACGGTCTGCGTTCTTCGCGAATGGTTTGAATTACTTTTTGAATGGCCAAATAGCTTTCGGTGAAATTAGCTCCATCGATAGAAATGGCTTCAATTCCGTGAAACCCTTTGGCGTATTCAAAGGCGTTTTGCGCACGCGTTTCTTTGGCATTGGCCGAAATATCCCAGCCGTTGTCTTGTACCAAATACAAAATTGGCAATTGTTTGAGTGCCGCCATTTGGAGCGCTTCAGCAATTTCACCTTCGGTTACAGAAGCATCGCCAAGTGAACAAACAACAAGCGGTTTTGGCTCGTTGTCATTTTGCAAACCTGTATTTTCTTTGTACCAAAAACCCATGGCTGCTCCCGTTGCCGGAATAGCTTGCATACCAGTAGCGGAAGATTGGTGTGGAATTTTGGGTTTATCAGCGTCTTTTAAACTCGGATGACAATAATAGGTTCGACCGCCTGAAAACGGATCGTCCTTTTTTGCCATCAATTGCAACATCAAATCGTACGGTTGCATTCCGATAGATAGCATCATGGCATCGTCACGATAGTATGGAAATGCATAATCTTGAGGTAATAATTGCATTCCGACAGCAATCTGAATGGCTTCGTGTCCACGTGAAGTAGCGTGAACGTATTTGGACACGATTTTGAAATTGTCTTCGTATAAAGTCGCCATAGCTTTGGCTGTTGCCATGGTGGAAAAGGCTTTTTCTAATATTTTTTTATCTAACATTTTTATTTGGAATAAACCCTCTGAGTTTGAAACTCTGAGAGGGTTGACTAACTATTATTTCGCTTCTACAATCCAACCAAATTCGTCTTCAATATCTTGTACTTTGATGGCGTTAAGTGTATCGTTTACCATTACAGAAACTGGGTTTTCGGCTGGGAATTTGATGGACAAATCGTTGTTGCCTATTTCTTCAATCATGGCAATCCCAACTGCGGTTCCAGTTCCGAAGGCTTCTTCTAAGGTTCTGTTTTGAGCAGCTTCTATAATTTCAGTTATGGTAATTGGTCGTTCGGTTACTTCAAAACCTTTGCTTCTGAGCAAATCAATGACGCTCATTCTAGTTATTCCGTTTAATATCGAACCTGTTAAACTTGGTGTGATGAATTTACCGTCAATTTTGAAGAAGATGTTCATAGTTCCGACTTCTTGAATGTATTCGAAATCTTGCGCATCCAACCACAGCACTTGATCGTAGCCTTTGGCTTTGGCGTATTCGGTAGGTCGAATGGCAGCAGCATAATTTCCTGCTGCTTTGGCTTCTCCAGTTCCGCCATTTACGGCGCGAACGTATTTTTTTTCCGCATATAATTTAATTTTTCTACTGAAAAAAGGTCCAGCTGGCGAACCCATTACGATGAATTTGAAACTCGTGGCTGCTCGCATTCCGATGAAGGCTTCATCAGCATACATAAACGGACGCAAATACAGTGCACTTCCCACTTGCGTTGGAATCCATTCTTTCTCCAAAGCGGTGAATTGTTTTAACGCTTCTACAAACAAATCTTCCGGAAACGAAGGCATTCCCATACGATTGGCACTAAAATTCATTCGCTTGGCATTCTCATCTGGTCGGAATAATAATGGCGTTCCGTCTTTTCCTAAAGTCGCCTTCATGCCTTCAAAAATGGCTTGCCCGTAATGTAACGCCATCGCTGCAGGATGCGTCGGAATCAATGCTAAAGGCTCAATTCGCGGATTGCTCCATTCGCCGTTTTCATAATCACAAATGAACATGTGATCGGTAAATTGGGTTCCCATAGTGATGTTTTCCAAATTGACTTCGGAAACTCTGGATTTTGAAACTTTGGTTATTTTTATGTTGTTATGCATATTTTATTTTTTTAAACACATAGAAACATAGATTTAAATTATTTAAAAAAAGTCGCTTTGCTTTGGATAGAAAACATAGAATACTTTCGTGTCATTAATCTTGTTTCTGATTCGTATTTTTTTTTGTTTAATAAATGGTGTTGGTGTCAAATTGTTCTAAATAATCGCCTACTTTTCGGAGGAATGAACCGCCTAAAAATCCGTCTACAACCCTATGGTCGAAAGAAAGAGAAAGATACATCATGCTTCGGATGGCGATTTCGTCTCCATTTGAAGTTTCAATTACTTCTGGACGCTTTTTGATGATTCCGAGAGCTAAAATGGCTACTTCGGGTTGATTGATAATAGGTGTTCCCATCAAACTTCCAAACGTTCCTACATTTGAAATAGTAAACGTACTGCCTTGAATTTGTTCGGGTTTTAATTGGTTATTTCGAGAAGCATCTGCTAATGAGTTAACGTCTTTTGCCAAAGAAACTAAATCTTTTTCGTTAGCGTTTTTTACTACAGGAACTATTAAATTTCCGGATGGTAAAGCCGTTGCCATTCCGATGTTAATGTCGTTATGAACAACGATATTTTTTTCGTCTACCGAAACATTAATCATTGGAAAATCGGCTATAGCTTTGGCTACTGCTTGCACAAAAACAGGCGTAAACGTTAGTTTTTCGTTGTATTTTTCTTGGAATTTATCTTTGTTTGCATTGCGCCAATTCACCAAATTCGTCACATCTACTTCAATATAGGAAGTCACGTGAGGCGAAGTTTGTTTGGAATACACCATGTGATCGGCAATCATTTTGCGCATGCGATCCATTTCGACGATTCGGTCTTTGCCTTCTATGAAATTGATTTTGGGTTTTGGATAAGATGAAGTTGTCGGTTGTCGGTTATCGGTTGTCGGTTTGGATTGAATAGGATATTTACGATTTTTTAGGTAATTAAAAACATCACTCTTTTGCAAACGACCATCAGTTCCTGAACCTGGAATAGTTTGTAATTCTTCTATGGATAGGTTTTCTTTTTGGGCGATGGAGATGATTAGAGGTGAAATGAATGCATTTGGATTAGATTTCTGTTGTAGGTTGTAGGTTGTAGGTTGTTGCACCTCGACTGCGCTAGGTGTGACAGAATTGCTTTTATTAGAATTATTTTCTGCCTTCTGCATTCTGTTTTCTAACTTCTGACTTTCATCGATTAACGCCAAAACAGTTCCTACTTCTACAACATCGTCTTTTTGAAAGCGAATTTCAGTAATTACACCCGAAACTGGAGAAGGAACGTCGTTGTCGACTTTATCAGTTGCGACTTCAACGATGGTTTCTTCCGCTTCCACATAATCGCCAACTGATTTTAACCAATTGATAATGGTGGCTTCGGTGATGCTTTCACCCATTTTGGGCATTTTGAATTCTGTTATCATTTTTTTGAGATGAAAGAGAATAGAGTATAGAAAATAGACTTTTGATTCGGTCTATATTCTTTTCTCTATTTTCTATTTTCTTTTAATTTAAATTCTTCTAATGTCTTATAAAACGCTTCTTGTGTCGGACGATTGGCTGGTATTTCTCGCAAAGGCTCAACGGCTTTTAAGGTTTCGTAACACTCTTTTGGTAATTGTTGGTACAAAGCCGTTCCTTTGGTTTTCCAGTCGATCATTTCGTCAGAAACTTCTTTGACGATTGCTGCTGGATTTCCAACTACCATTTTTCGATTGGGAATTTGCATTCCGGCTTTAATAAAACTCAATGCGCCGATAATGCATTCATCACCTACATTGACATCGTCCATGATTACGGCATTCATTCCGACCAAACAATTTTTACCAATGTTGGCTCCGTGAATAATGGCTCCATGACCAATATGTGCGTCTTTTTTCAATACCATCGATTTTCCTGGAAACATGTGAATGGTACAATTTTCTTGTACATTACAACCGTCTTCAATAATAATTTCGCCCCAATCACCTCGAATTGCTGCTCCTGGACCAACGTAAACGTCTTTACCAATAATCACATTGCCCGTCACCGCAGCTTGCGGGTGAATGAAACTACTTTCGTGTATGACTGGGATGAACCCTTTGAATTCGTATATCATTTTTTCTAGATGAAAGATGAAAGACCGTTACACTGAAAGAAGAAAGACAAATTAATCTAATCCTTCTACTAATCCACGTAATCTTACAACGAAGCGATCTTGCTTCTTGCAGCGCAGCGGTGTTTACTCTATTTAAACTTCTTCAATGTTTCTTTTGTAAAATCAGACAAAACTAATCGTCCACTGATAGCAGCTCTTTCGGCTAATAAATTGTCCCAATCGTCGGTGCCGCGCCAGAAAATCTTTTTCATTTCGAGCATGGCTTCGGGATTGTAGGTGCACAGGTGTTCGGCAAATTTTTGAACGGCTGCGTCCATTTCTTCAATAGTTTCATAAACTTGAGCAAATAATCCTTTGTCTTTTGCCCAAGTTGCTTCATAAAATGAATTGGCATCAATGGCGATTTGCGACATAGCTGAAACACCCATTTTTCTTTCGATAGCTGGTGAAACTACAAATGGTCCTATTCCTACGTTTAATTCTGATAATTTTATGGCAGCAAATTTTGTAGCCATGCAATAATCGGTTGATGCTGCAATTCCGACTCCGCCGCCGACTGTTTTCCCTTGAATACGACCAATGATGAATTTTGGGCATTTTCTCATTGCGTTGATAACATTGGCAAATCCGGAGAAAAATACTTTTCCCGAAGCTGCATCGTTGATTGCAATGAGTTCTTTAAAACTGGCTCCAGCGCAAAAAGTACGATCTCCACCACTTTTGAGGATAATGACTTTGACATCGTCATTATTCCCTACTTCGGTAATGGTATTGGCTAATTGTGCTAAAATATCGCTTGGCAACGAGTTCTGTTCTGGGTGAAAGAATTCGATGGTAGCGATGTTGTTTGCTGTATTTTGTTTTACGTATGCTTCCATGTTTTATTTAACCGCAAAGTCGCGAGGTTATCGCAAGGTTCGCTAAGTTTTCATTTTTAGATTAATCCAAATTGTTCAAAATGATGATTGAGGTGTTTTCTCTCAAGGAGATAACTTTCATATCTATTTAATTCTCCAAAAACCATGTTTTTCATTACAGCTTCTGGATTTTCTTTAAAAAAGGTTCTATAATTTTCTCTGGCTTCGAAAAATTTGGATTTGGCGGTTTCAAAATCGGGATGAATTAAGTCTTCTAGTTCACCTTTTTTCATCGTTGGAAAAGCGGTTCCTTTTGGGAATTTATCGTAATTGTACAAGGAATTATGCACTTTTTCCAAAATCTTTTCAGGAGTTGCAATCTCGAAATCTTGAATTTCGCCCGACATGATTTTGTAGCCTTGTTCTAAATGTTCTAACAAATGTTGTGGTGTTAGAATTCCCCAGTTTGGTTTTGAATTTTCTGTCAATTTAGTGATGCATTCTGCTACTTTTTCATCGGTCATTTCGACAAAAACCTCTTGTTTTTTCTGTACCATGGTTAGAATAGTGGCTACGGCTACTAATTCGTCGTTGGTATCAAAAACTTCTACAAACCATTTGACAATGCCGCTTGGATGTTCGGCCGAAGCCACATCGCGATCTACTTTTTGCTTACAGGTTAAACGTACATACACCGTATCGTTGTGGTAGATTGGACGTAAGAAACGGCATTCTTCGAGACCATAATTGGCGGCAACTGGGCCTTTATTTGGATACACAAACAAACCAGCGGCAGCAGCTAAAATAAAATAGCCGTGAGCGGTTCGTTTTTTGAAAATACTTCCATCCAATGAAGTGATGTCTGTGTGTGCGTAGAAATGATCCCATGTGATGTTGGCAAAATTGATGATATCAGTGTCGGTTACCGTTCGGTTGTGCGTTCGCAAAGACATTCCGGGTTGGATGTCTTCCCAATGGTATTGGAATGGATGTTGGGTAATTTCTTTGTAGGCAGAATTCGGCTGATAAATTCCAGTGATTTCAGTCAATGTGGTTGGCGAACCTTGAATAGCGCAACGTTGCATATAATGTTTGATGCCGCGCACACCGCCCATTTCTTCTCCTCCTCCAGCGCGACCCGGACCACCGTGAACCAATAAAGGCAAAGGCGAACCGTGACCGGTACTTTGTTTGGCGTTTTCGCGATTTAAAACTAAAATTCGACCGTGATGTGAGGCCGCATTGACTACATAGTCTTTGGCAATTGCATCCGAATTAGTAACAATAGACGACACTAATGAACCTTTACCCATTAGGGCTAACTCAACGGCTTCGTCTAAGTTTTTGTATGGCATTATCGTTGAAACTGGGCCAAAAGCTTCAATTTCGTGAACACCTAGATTTTTAAAAGGATTGTTTTCTCGAAGTACTACCGGACTTACGAAAGCACCTTTTTCATCGGCACCAACTAGGTTGATTTTTTCTAAATCGCCGTATACAATTTGAGCCGATTGGGATAATTCTTGCACTCTTCCTTTTAGAACGTTGACTTGATCTTTGCTGACCAAAGCACCCATTCGGACTTCTTTTAGTCTTGGGTCACCAATAGCAACTTTATCTAATGATTTAGAAAGTGCGTTTTGAACATCGTCTATTAAATTTTCCGGGACAATCATTCGGCGGATAGCCGTACATTTTTGCCCGCACTTAACGGTAATTTCGCTTCGTGCTTGGTTGATAAACAAATCGAATTCGGGTGTTCCCGGAACCGCATCTTCGCCTAAAATAGACGCATTCAAACTATCGGCCTCCATGGTAAACGGCACCGCCTCTTGAATGATTCTTGGGTGTGCTTTGAGCAATCTTCCAGTAGCAGCCGAACCGGTAAACGTGATCACATCTTGACTTTCGACTGTATCGAAAATATTTTTGGCTGTTCCTGAAATTAATTGCAATGCGCCTTCAGGCAAAATATTAGAAGCAATGATTTCACGAACTACTGCTTCGGTTAAATAGGCTGTTGCAGGCGCTGGCAAAACTACCGCTGGCATTCCGGCCATCCAATTGACTGCACATTTTTCCAACATCCCCCAAATTGGAAAATTGAAGGCGTTGATGTGAATCGCGACTCCTTTTTTGGGTACTAAAATATGATGTGCCATGAAACGGCCGCCTTTAGACAAATCGATTGGATCGCCTTCAACGTGATACGGTTGGTTGGGGAATAACTTTCGCAGCGACGCATTGGCAAATAAGTTTCCGAATCCGCCTTCGATGTCAATCCACGAATCGACGCGAGTGGCACCTGTTCGATAACTGATTTCGTAGAAAGCTTCTTTCTTTTTAGTAAGATATAAAGCTAGAGATTTTAGCCTATTTCCTCGTTCTTGGAAGGTCATTTTGCGGAGTTGTTCGCCGCCTTTGGTTCTCCCGTAATGCAAAATAGCAGGAATATCCAATCCATCGACTGAGGTTTCGGCTATAAATTCACCTGTAACGGCATCAAAAGTGGGTTTTCCTTCTCCAGTTACAGAAGTCCAATTGCCGAGTACGTAATGTTGTGTTTTGTTCATACTTTTTCTTTTAACCGCGAAGAGCGCAAAGGTTTACGCTAGGTTCGCTAAGTTTTTATTTTTGCCACCGATTTCACAGATTAAATGGATTTTTTTTCTGTGAGCGAATGGCTTGGTCTTTATTTGTAATCCCTAATCCTGCTTTGCGCACCACACGGTGGATTGCTCCAATCAGGGCTAGTATATTATCTATTTGTGTGTTTGTAAACTATTTATACCTAACAGGTTTTGAAAACCAGTTAGGATGTTAAGCTCGTTCTATAATCACGGCATAACCTTGTCCGACTCCTATACACATGGTTATGAGTGCGTATCGTTTTCCTGTTAATTGCAATTCTAAAGCCGCCGAATAAGCGATTCTGGCTCCTGTAACTCCTAGTGGATGACCAATAGCTATTGCGCCACCGTTTGGATTGATTCTTAGATCATTATCTTTTAAACCTAATTCACGAATACAAGCGATACTTTGTGCTGCGAAGGCTTCGTTTAATTCTATGATATCAATCTGATCTAATGTTAAATTGGCTTTTTCTAATGCTTTTTTAGTTGCTTCTACTGGACCAATTCCCATGATTCTAGGTTCTACTCCGACCACAGCCGAACTTACAATTCGAGCTAAAGGTTTTAAACCATATTTTTTTACGGCTTCTTCGGAGGCGATAATCGTGGCACAAGCGCCATCGTTTAAACCTGATGCATTTCCAGCGGTTACGCTTCCGTCTTTTTTGAAAGCGGGACGTAATTTTGACAACCCTTCCATTGACGTGGTAGGTTTGATGAATTCGTCTTTGGAAAACTGAATCGCATCGCCTTTTCGTTGTGGAATTTCAACAGTCACTATTTCTTTGTCTAATCTTCCTGAGTTTTGAGCAGCCGTTGCTTTTTGTTGGCTATTTAAAGCAAAAGAATCTTGATCTTCGCGAGTGATGTTGTATTTTTCTACTAAATTCTCAGCGGTTTCTCCCATCGCATCAGTGCCGTACATCGCGTGCATTTTGGGGTTGATGAAACGCCAACCAAAACTCGAATCGTACATTTTTGAATCCGTTCCGAAGGCTGATGATGGTTTGGAAACGACTAAAGGTCCGCGTGTCATGTTTTCGATTCCGCCCGCAATAAAAACGTGTCCGTCGCCTGCTTTGATGGCTCGATTGGCACCAATAATGGCCGATAAACCCGAACTGCACAAACGATTTACCGTTTCACCCGGAACAGTATAAGGCAAACCTGCCAAAAGCAATGACATACGCGCTACGTTACGATTGTCTTCACCAGCTTGATTGGCACAACCTATGATTACATCATCATAGGCATCGGCTGGAATGTTTGGGTTTTTTTCTACTACGGATTTGATGACCAATGCTCCTAAATCGTCGGGACGAACCGCTGATAAAGTGCCTTGGTAACTTCCAATTGGCGTTCGAACGCCGTCTATGATGTATGCTTCCATTTTCAGATTAAAGATTTTAGATTTCAGATTTCAGATTTAAATTCGTGAAAATGACATCTTTTGTATTTTATATTTCTTTAAAATTCTATTATCGATTCAATACGTTTACTTTTTTAGCCCCGATTGGAGCAATCCACCATGTGGTGCGGAAAGCGGGAATTACCATTACTGAAAATGCCCAAGCCATTCGCTCCTAACTCCACTCCTTTTCACTTCTAAAAACGGTTCCTTTGAACAAGGCTACCGTTTTATTTTCTTTTTTTATTTCGATGGTATAAAAACCAAATTTATTTTTGAGTGCATCTTCTTTCGCAACTGCTACTATTTTGTCTCCTTCTTTGAGTGTTTCGATGTGATTAATGGACGTATCGATACTCACAGATTGCCGTCCATGGGAATTAGCCGCAAAAGCCAACGCGCTGTCGGCTAACGAATAGGTAATTCCGCCGTGAGCGATACTAAAACCATTGGTCATTTCTTTGCGAATAACCATCGAAAGCGTGCATGTTCCTTCGTCTACATGATCAATTGTAATGCCGAGCCATTGGCTGAAGGCATCGTTTTGGAACATTTTGTTGACTATTTCGTTGGGTTTCATCTGATTTTCTTTTAACCGCGAAGAGCGCAATGTGTAACGCAATGTTCGCTAAGTTTTATTTTCCTTGATATTCTGAATAATTATTAAAAAAACTTTTTATTTTCTTTTGCCATACGACGAAGAATTGGGCTACATCTATATCTATCTTCGTGGTATTCGTTGTACAATTCGTCTATTTTATCTACACACCATTGGATTCCGAGTTCGTCTGCCCAAGCCAATAATCCTTTGGGGTAATTGACGCCTTGGGTCATGGCGTTGTCTATGTCTTTGGCTGATGCGATATTCAAAAATAAAGTATCAGCCGCTTCGTTGATGAGCATTGTGATAACTCTCTCAAAAATTGATTTTGCTAATGTCAAATCTTCGTTTGGCAAAGGCATTTCTTTGCTATAATCGTAAAATCCGCGCCCTGATTTTCTACCTAAAAATCCGGCTTCCAACAATCGTTTTTGAGTAAATGAAGGTTTGAATTTTGGATCGAAATAAAAGGCTGTAAATACGGTTTCGGTTACTATATAATTCACATCATGTCCGATGAAATCCATGAGTTCGAATGGACCCATTTTGAATCCACCAACCGTTTTTATGGCCCAATCGATGGTAGCAAAATCGGCTACACCTTCATCATAAATACGTAAACTTTCGCTGTAAAAAGGGCGAGCGACACGGTTGACGATGAATCCGGGAGTGTCTTTGGCAACGGCTACTACTTTTTTCCAATCGGATATGGTTTGAACAGCTACTTTTAGTACTTCCTCGTTGGTTTGTATCGCTGGAATCACTTCAACCAATTGCATTAATGGTGCTGGATTAAAAAAGTGAATTCCAATGACGCGTTCAGGTTTTTGGCAAGAGGCAGCAATGGAAGCGATAGATAGCGAGGATGTATTGGATGCGAGTATGGTTTTTTCCGAGACTAGTGTTTCTAACTCTGAAAATACCTTTCGCTTGACTTCGAGATTTTCTACGATGGCTTCGATGACCAAATCCGAGTCGGCCAACTCGCTTAGAGTGTTGACGTAGGAAATGTTATTTTGGATTCGGGATTTTTCTGTGGCGTCAATTTTTTCCTTCTCTACCAATTTGGATAAAGAAACTTCAAGCGCATTTTTACTTTTGGTTAAAGCCTCTTGATTCAAATCGAATAATTTTACGGCACAACCCGAAGTAGCGGCTACTTGTGCGATGCCACTTCCCATGGTTCCGGAACCGATTATTGCTACTTTCATTTTATGATTGTAAGATTGTAGGATTGTAAGATTGTAGGATTCTAAAATATCTTAAAATCTTACAGTCTTGCAATCTCTTTTTAATTTCCTTTAAACTCGGGTTTTCTTTTTTCTACAAATGCTGTAACTCCTTCTTTATAATCGTTGGATGCGCTAGCTTCAATTTGCAAATCGCTTTCTAAAGCTAACTGTTGCTCTAAATTATTGGTCATCGATTGGTTGAGTAATCGTTTGGTTAAGCCCAATGCTTTCGTTGGCATTTGAGCTAAATTTTCGGCTAAAGCTAGTACCTCTTCCTCAAAAATTCCTGCTGGAAAAATTTTGTAAATCATTCCGATGTTGACAGCTTCAACGGCCGAAACTTTTTCGCCCAACATCATCAATGCTGATGCTTTTTGGAAACCAATCAAACGAGGCAAAAAGAAAGTACCTGCACTATCTGGAATCAGACCAATTTTGCTAAAAGCCTGAATAAAAGACGCATTTTCTGAAGCAACCACAATGTCGCAAGCTAAAGCAATGTTTGCTCCTGCACCAGCCGCAACTCCATTTACTGCACCTATAATTGGTTTTTCGATCGCTCTTATTTTTTGAATAATCGGATTGTAATGTTCTTCGAGGATTTTTCTGAAACCAGGGTTTAATTCTGGATCTGTCACTTCTTTTAAGTCTTGACCCGCGCAAAACGCTTTGCCATTT
Source organism: uncultured Flavobacterium sp. (assembly GCA_964414655.1). Classification (GTDB taxonomy): domain Bacteria; phylum Bacteroidota; class Bacteroidia; order Flavobacteriales; family Flavobacteriaceae; genus Flavobacterium. The sequence goes on from CAYPXI010000012.1 coordinate 84,839, forward strand.
CCAGTTAAAACGATGGAGCGAACATTTGTATTTGCACTGCAATCATCGAGTGTTTTTTGCAACAACAATGCCATTTCACGGTTGAAACTATTGAACACGTCAGGTCGATTGAGTGAAATCCACGCAATATTATTTTCAATTTTTAATTCAATTGAATTGCTCATACCTTTATTTTATTTCTTGTTACTTAACATGAGATTGGTTCGTTTCCTAAAATTCGGGACAAGCTCTCACAATCACATTTAGTAATCATTTTAAACATTTAAAATAATCGAATGGTTCTAGGCAATCCTCACATTGAAATAATGCTTTGCATGCTGTAGAACCAAACTGACTGACTAATTTGGTATTGAATGAACCACATTGCGGACATCCAACTATTTTTTTATTTCCGAGTAATGCTTCTTTATCCGCTTCCGCTTCTAAAGGAGCAGCTATTCCGTATTTTTCTAATGCTATTCGGCCTTTTGGCGTAATCCAATCGGTAGTCCATGCCGGTGATAAAATTAATTCCACTTGCGTTTGATATCCTTTTTGTTGGAATGCTGCTTTGATGTCATCACCAATTACATCCATTGCGGGACAACCGCTGTATGTTGGTGTGATTTGAACTTCAACTATTCCATTTACTATTTTAGCAGAACGAACGACACCCATTTCAACAATCGACAAAACCGGAATTTCAGGATCGGAAACCGTTTCGAGAATTTCGAATAGTTGGTGGTCGATATGTGTTAGTTGTTCTGTCATATTTTTTTTACCGCAAAGACACTAAGTTTTTTACGCTAAGTTCGCAAAGGTTTTTCATTTCTCGCAAAGGCACAAAAGCTTTTTTTATTACTTAAAACTGAATACTGCTACTGCCGACTGCTTACTTTTCTACCACGTCATATTCGGATACGTGCGTTGCATGTACTGCAACTCGGTTAAAATATAGCCCATGTGTTCGCTGTGGATTCCGTTTTTTCCTCCTTTTTGAAAATATTCAATTTGTGGCGTTTGCAGTGTTGCTTCTTCTAAAATTTCACCTACCCTTTTATAATAATTTGATTTTAAAAGAGTAACATCCACGCCAATTCTTTCTGCGACCATTACTTTATCAGCTTCTGTTTGATGGAAAAGTTCGTCAGTAAAAATCCATAAATCGTCAATTGCCGTTTGAATTCGGTTGTGACTTTCTTCCGTTCCGTCGCCCAATCGTCTAATCCAATCTGCAGAAAAACGATTGTGGTACAACACTTCTTTGATGCTTTTTTTGGCTATAGCCGAAAGCGTTTCGTCTTTGCTATTTTGCAATTCCTCTAACAGTGCCAAGTGAAAAACATCCCATAAAAATTGTCTCGCAATTGAATAGGCAAAATCAGTGTTAGGCTGTTCAACCAAAAGCACATTTTTGTATTGGTTTTCCAATCGAAGAAAAGCTACCGTATCTTCAGAAGCATCGCCACCTTGCAATTTGGCTACGTATTGATAGTAGCTGCGCACTTGACCTAACAAGTCAAGTGAGATATTGGTCATGGCGATATCGGTTTCTAAACTCGGACCGTGACCGCACAATTCACCTAGGCGCTGACCTAAAATCAGCGTATTGTCTGCGATTCCGTAGATGTATTGAATTAAATTGTTGTTCATTTTATAGTGATGAGTGATGAGTGATGAGTGATGAGATGTAGAATAAATGTGTAACTTATATCTCATAGTTCATCACTCATAATTATTTTACATGTGTTTTAATTCGTCTGGAAGTTCGTAGAAGGTTGGATGACGATAGGCTTTGTCCATAGCAGGCTCAAAAGTTTCTCCATTATTTTCAGGATTTGACGCTGTAATTTGAGCCGATGGAACTACCCAAATACTTACACCTTCCATGCGACGTGTGTACACATCGCGAGCATTTTCTAATGCCATAGTTGCATCGCTTGCGTGTAAACTTCCACAATGACGGTGTTCTAATCCGTTTTTACTTCGTATAAATACTTCCCAAAGAGGCCAGTTTTTCATAGTGTTCAGTGTTTAGTGTTCAGTGATCAGTTTGCAAACTCACACTAGAACAATCGTTTATATTGCTTTTTTTACTTCTTTATCTGCCTGTTTTTCGGCATAAGCGACAGCAGCATCACGTACCCAAGTTCCTTTCTCCCATGCTGTTTTACGAGCTTCAAGGCGTTGTTTATTGCATGGACCGTGGCCTTTTACGACTTGCCAGAATTCATCCCAATCCAAGTCGCCAAAATCGTAATGTTTGCGTTCTTCGTTCCATTTGAGTTCTGGATCTGGAATGGTTAAACCTAAAATATTGGCTTGTGGAACGGTTTGATCGACAAATTGTTGACGCAATTCATCGTTGGTTTTGCGTTTGAGTTTCCATTTAACCGATTGTTCCGTATTAGGCGACTCGGCATCTTTAGGTCCGAACATCATTAACGATGGCCACCACCAACGATTGAGCGCGTCTTGCGCCATGGCTTTTTGTTCGGAAGTTCCGTTGCAAAGCGTCAATAGAATTTCGTAACCTTGGCGTTGGTGAAAACTTTCTTCCTTACAAATACGAACCATCGCTCGAGAATACGGTCCGTACGACGTTCCCATCAATGCCACTTGATTCATAATAGCAGCGCCATCTACCAACCAACCAACAGCGCCCATATCGGCCCAAGTTACGGCTGGATAATTGAAAATACTGGAGTATTTTGCTTTGCCCGAATGCAATTGATCGTACAATTCTTCGCGTGAAATTCCGAGCGTTTCGGCTGCACTGTACAAGTACAAACCATGTCCGCCTTCGTCTTGAATTTTGGCCAGTAAAGCCACTTTTCTACGTAAAGAAGGTGCACGTGTAATCCAATTGGCTTCGGGAAGCATACCTACAATTTCGGAATGGGCGTGTTGCGAAATCTGACGAATGTGTGTTTGTCTGTATTTCTCAGGCATCCATTCTTTGGGTTCGATTTTTTCGTCGCGGTCGATGCGAGCTTGGAACAAATCTTCTAGATTTTTTAATTCTTTCTCTGACATAATTATATAGTATTCAGTGTTCAGTTTCAGTGTTCAGTTATTTTCTTGCAACTTGTATTTTAGTTCCATTAGTTTATTCTCTAGCCCCGATTGGAGTGGCATCTCGTCTTTTGGGACGAGATAGAGCGTAAAGCGGGAACATGGATTACAAGAATGCACAAGCCTTTCGCTACAAACCAAAATCGACGACTACTTTCTTCGAAGTTGGGACTGCTTGGCAACTCAATACAAAATTCTTGGCCAATTCGTCTTCTTCGAGTGAATAGTTGAGTTTCATTTCGGTGGTTCCTTCGACTACTTTACAACGGCACGTGCTGCAAACGCCACCTTTGCATGCGTAAGGCAAATCGGCACCAGCAGCAATCGCGCCATCGAGAATGTTGTCGAAATCGTCGCCCATGACGAAGTGGAATTCTTTTCCGCCATCAATAATGGTCACTTCAGTTCCTTCCACTTTTTTCTCAACAATTTTGTTGATGCGTTGTTTGTCTTCCTCGGACAAGCCCGTATTAAATAATTCGTAGTGAATTTTATCTTTAGCTAAACCTGCATTCATGAGTTCGTCACGAAGGAGAAAAATCATGTCTTCGGGGCCGCAAATAAAACACTCATCCGTAGTCGGAACATCGATTAATTTTTGGGTAAGAACGTTTATTTTTTCTTTAGTGAATCGTCCGTTGAATAACTCAGATGGACGATGTTCTTTGGTTAAAAAATGAAAGATTTCAAAACGGTTGAAATAGACATTTTTTAACTGTTCAATTTCTTCTTTAAAGATAATTGATTTTACCGTACGATTCAAATAAAACAGTTTAAATGTGCTCTTGGGTTCGGTTGCTAAATGCGTTTTAATGATGGAAAGAATGGGTGTAATTCCGCTTCCGGCAGCAAATGCGATGTAGTTTTTTGTCTGAGCTGGATTGGATTCAACATAGAAAGTCCCGTTGGGCGCCATTACATCAATCGAATCGCCTTTTTTTAAAATATCATTGGCAAAAGTAGAGAAAAGTCCTTCATTGATTTTCTTCACTGCTACTTGCCATTTATTTTCTAATGGCGATGAACAAAGCGAATACGAACGACGTACTTCGTTGCCATTAATATGTGTTCGCAAGGTTAAATGTTGCCCTTGTTTATAGTTGAATTCCGACTGGAATTCGGCTGGAATATCAAATGAGATTACCGAACAATCTTTGGTTTCCTTATATATATCAGCAATTTTGATACTGTGAAATTTTGCCATACTTTCTAAAATAAATAAAACTAACAACTGTTAGTTTGTTAGGCAAATTTAATGATTTTTTTGATAGGTTACGAAAACGTTGTATTTTTTTTAACCCTAGAAGAGTTTGAAACTCTTCTAGGGTTGTTTGAAACTCTTCTAGGGTTGTTTGAAACTCTTCTAGGGTTGTTTGAAACTCTTCGAGGGTTAAATTATTGTACAATTCCGTTGAGTAGAACTTGAACCATATTGGATTTAAGTATGGTTGGATTAGGTGATTTTTTCTTGCCGTACCACAAATAAAGTGTTCTTAGAGTAGAAAGCGTCGAGAAAATAATGACTTCGGTATTGAGGTTTTTGATTTCGCCATCGTCGACTCCTTTTTTGACAATGGTTCTGAAATTTTCTTCGTAATCTTCGCGCATTTTGACAAAATAACTCAAATCGGAATCGGTGAGATGCATCCAATCGTTGTTGAGGCAAGCTAGAGCATTAGAATCTCGCAAAGTAATATCAATATGAAGTTGAATGACGCGTTCGATTTTTTGGATAGCTGTAGTTTCTGAAGCTACAATTTCGTTCATTACAGTAGTAAATTCTTCGGCAATTTCGATGATGATGAGCACCAAAATCTCTTGTTTGGATTTGATGTGATTGTATAAACTCGCGGCTTTGATGTCCATTGCTTGTGCAATATCTCGCATGGTAACAGCGCTGTAACCTCGTTCTTTAAAAAGGGTTGCAGAGACATTTCGGATTTCGGTCTTGCGGTCGGTAATTTTCATCGAGGTCAAATATATAGAATATTTTGAGTTGGGTAACTTTTGTTACTGAAATGTAGTAGTTGTTTGGTTACTTTTGTTTTGAAATTAAGTTTTTTGAAACACAGATTTATAAAATTAGAAAAATTATTAAAATATAAACTATGGGATTATTAAGTATGTTAGGTTTGGGTGGAAAAACCGAAAGCGTAAAAGAATTTATGGATAAAGGCGCTGTAATTATTGATGTAAGAACAGTTGGTGAATATAGAGAAGGACATATCAAAGGTTCAAAGAATATTCCGTTGGATATGATTTTTTCGAAAGTGAACGAAATCAAACGAATGGAAAAACCCGTGATTGTTTGTTGCCGTAGTGGTATGCGAAGTGGTCAAGCTGCTTCGATATTGAAAAATAGTGGCATTGAGGTAATGAACGGCGGCGGATGGCAAAGTTTAGAAAGCAAATTGTGATGCATTGATTTGATTGATTGTTGAACGAAAACGGCTCTTACTATTCAGGAGTCGTTTTTTATTATGCAAAAACCATCCCGCATGACACGAGATGGTTTTCAAAAAAAACTAAAAACTACTTACTACTTTTTGATTACTTTGAAGATTTCAACTTTAGTATCTACCATCACACGGATGATGTACGTTCCGGTTGCGTATCTTGACATATCGACTTGGGTTTCGATTTCGTTGATTTTATTAGCAAATATTACCTGACCCAACATATTGACTACCTCTACACTCGACATATTTTCAGTTGATGAAATCGTTAAACTGTCGAGAACTGGATTAGGATACAATTGGATCACATTGGTTTCAAAATCGCGGATTCCTAAGCATCCTCCAAGAGTCATAGTTACAGCTAATCGATCTGAACTTTCACAACCATTTACGGTTTGTGACGCATAATATGTGGTTCCAGAAACGATTGCAGTTCCAGTTGGCACAATATTTCCACCTGTTGATGCGTCGTACCAAACAATATTAGAACCTGTTACTGCTATTAATTCTACCGTTTCACCATCGCAATAGGTTTGATTAGCAAATCCGCTCGGCGCAACTGTTGGCGCTATAGTTGCTGTTACTGACGTTCGTGGCGATATACAATCTCCGTTTTGTGTTTCTACATAATACGTAGTTGTAGAAGTAATAACTGGTGTTGTATAACTTGCTCCTGTTGCAAGTAAATTTCCACCTGTAGGTGCATCGTACCAACTAATCACACCGTTACTTGATGTTGCTTGTAGTGTTAATACTCCAGTATCACAGCGAGAATCAGGTATTGTTGATGTTATTACTGACACGGCATAAACTGTTGCTACTACAGCCGTTCTGGCTGATGTACAAATTCCGTTTACTACCTCAACATAGTAGGTTGTTGTTCCACCTAAAATTGGAGTTACGAAAGTTCCGCCTGTGGCTACTAATGTTCCGCCTGTTGGTGCATTGTACCAGTAAATTGTTCCAATACTTGCTGTTGCTTGTAAAGTAACATTTCCATCACCACAACGACTTGCAGGAGTAGTAGATGAAATCACAGGCTGTTCATTGATAGTCGCTGTCACAGCAGTTCTAGTTGGAGTGGTACAACTTGCGCTTGATGATTCTACATAGTATGAAGTTGTTGCAGTAAGAACTGGTGTTGTAAAACTAGTTCCTGTTCCTACCAAATTGCCTCCAGTTGGTGCATCATACCAATTCACTGTACCAATATCAGTAGTGGCGCCAAGCGTCACTGAACCTGAATCACATCGACCAGCAGGTGTTACTGAAGTAATTGTTGGTATAGGATTATTGGTATAAACCACAGGCACTCTTGTTGACACACATCCATTACTTATTGCTTCCACATAGAAGGTATAAGAACCACCACTCACTGGAATACTTGTTCCTGTTGCAAAGGCAGAACCACCTGATGCTACTGTATACCAATATAAGTTTCCAGCACTAGCAGTAGCAGATAACGTAGCACCAACATTTCCACAAACTGTAGCATCAGTTGTTGATGTTATAGTTGGTGTTGTATTGACAGTAGCAATAACTGGCACTCTTACCGAAACACAGCTTCCATTTACCGCTTCTACATAGAAAGTTGTTGTAGTACTAATTGATGGTGTTGTAAAGCTATTTCCTGTTCCTAACACACTTCCGCCAGTGGCAACATTGTACCAATTTAAAGTTCCTGCATTAGCTGTTGCTCCTAAAGTCACCGTTCCTGAATCACAAACTTGTGAAGGTGAAGTCGACGTGATACTTGGTGTAACATTAATGGTTGCCAGAACTGCAGTACGAGTTGATGTACACGTTCCATCAGTACTTTCTACATAGAAATTAGTGGAAACTGAAATCGATGGTGTTGTGAAACTTGTTCCAGTACCCAACGCTGTTCCTCCAGTTGGTGAATTGTACCAACTTAATGTTCCGTTAGAAGCAGTCGCTTGTAAAGTTACACTTCCTGCATCACAGCGACTCGCTGGTGTTGTTGATGTAATGTTTGGCACATTGTTTACTGTAGCTACAACTGCTGTTCTTGCAGAAGTACAACTTCCTGTAGAAGCTTCAACATAATAGGTTGTTGTTACGCTAATACTTGGCGTTGTAAAGCTATTTGTTGTTGCTATCGGACTTCCTCCAGTTGCATTTGCATACCAAATAGTACTTCCAGCACTAGCTGTTGCTTGAAGCGTAACTGAACCTGTCCCACAGCGTGTAGCTGGAGTTGTAGATGTAATTGTTGGCACATCAGTTATGGTTGCTGTAACAGGTACTCTTGGTGATTCACAATGCCCGAGTATAGTTGCAGCCGCTGAAACATAATAGGTTGTTGTGGTTGCAAAAAATTGTTGGTATGTTCCGGGTGTTGCAACAGTTCCCAATAAATTACCGCCAGTTGGCGCATCGTACCAATTTAGAAAACCACTACTAGCCGTTGCAGATAGCGTAACTGTACCTGGTCCGCAGTTACTGCCTCCTGTCGCAGAAGTAATAATCGGATTAGCAAATACTGTGATATGATCCGTTAGAATTACTTGGTTAGTCCCATTATAATTTGCGGCCACCAATGTTACATCATAAACGCCAGGTGTGTTATAAGTAACTACTGGATTTTGATCCGTAGAAGTTGCTGGTGTTCCGCCTTCAAATGTCCATGTCCAAGCCGAAGGAATATTGGTTGACGTATCTGTAAAAGTTATGGTTTGCCCCGCACAAATGAAAGTGTCTGATGCTGTAAAACTAGCTACAGGCGGTTCTGTCGGACAAATTGGCGCTGTTTTATCGATTGTAAAACCATCGCCATTTCCACCAAAATAGGCATAAAATTGAGGTGGAAATGCACACGCATTTTGCTCAAAAGTTTCTACACCTGCTCCGTCATTATTTCCTCCCATATAAGCGAAGAAAGACGGCGGAATACTACACGTAGTAGTACTGAGTTCTTCTGTTGCTGCACCATCAGCATTGCCACCCATATAGGCGAACTGGAATGCTGCTGTCCCGCAGGAAGTTGTGCTTAACTCATTGACACTTGAACCATCATTGTTTCCACCAAAATAGGCATAAAAATGCGCTGGCATGGAACAACTTGTAGTATTTAACTCATTTGCGGTTGACCCATGAGAGTTTCCTCCATTGTATTGCGCAAATGCATTAAACTGTGTCAAAATAAATGTTAGGCAAACAACTATATAAAGTTTTGTTGTTTTCATCTAATTTGAATTTAAAAATTATTGTACTTCTTTTATTACAAGTTGACACAACCTGTACATCAAATTAGATTATTATCTTACACCACGTCCACCAAAAGTATAGTCTCTATTCGCATTAGTTGAACTTGCGTACGTTCTGTCTGAAGTTCTGATAAAAGTTGAACCACTAACATATTCTCCACCTCTAGAACCAACTCCTGTGGCAGTTGTTACTGATGGCCAAGTGGCTTGATTTGCGTTTCCTATTGCTGTTAAAGTTCCATCACCTAAGGTTCCATTAAAAGTTACTCCTGCAGCATTTCCTACTGAAATAGCTCTTTCCCAAACATTTCCGCCCATTTCCATAGCACCATAATACGATGCTCCAGCCGATGATCTACCAGAAGTTGCTGTTGCGAAAACACCTACTTTTAAAGGACCATAAGCAGGGTTTGCACTTCCTAAACCATAAGCACATCTTCCGTTTACAACTGCATTTGCTGCTTCTGTTGGTTGCAATGGGTTAACTACAGTTGAGCTGTAAAAAGGATTGATATTGGTATCTCCCCAAGGATATTCACCCGCCACTCTTGACATTGTTCCACGGCACACTTTTTCATATTCTAATTCAGTCATTGGTCGTAAAGCTGACCAGTCTAAATAAGCCGCTAAATCTGCCCAACTTAAGTTAGCCATCGCTATACTTTGTCCATCGTTTGAATTATTAATTACTCCATTGGTTGCATCACAACCGAAAACCGCAGGAATGGCAGCATTGTTTCCTGGTGTTTCAATCACAATACCATTTCTGTAATAGTTAGCACCAAAAGTTACATATGTTCCAGCTGCAGATGTTGGATCTGTAGCAATTCGGGTTTGTTGTTGAGCAAAAGTCAATGAATTTAAAAATTCAACGTATTGCAATTGAGAAATCTCGTATTTCATACAATAAAAAGAATTGTAACCCATTGGAAAAGTAGCTGGAACAGTTGGTCCACCACCACCGATAGTTGCAGAAGTAATTCCGCCTGATTGTGAAGCAGCATTTATTGTGATACTATTAAAAGTTGAAGTACTAGTTCCGTCGCCAATTTCAAAAGCAGCTTGTGGCACGTTGACCATTTCGATTCCGAAAACTTTGAAATTGTAAGGTCCAGCGCCCAAACCTGTCATTCTTAATGTGATTGACGTTGCTGAAATATTTCCACCGCCAAGAGCACTTCTTCTGATGAAAACTCCTTTACCATCGGCAACTGTATCAACTTGTAATGGTGAAGCGGCTGAGTGATCTCCAGCTACAGTACTTAAATTAGTGTGAGCCCACAAACGCGTGTTACAATCTTGGTATTTTACAAATACCCAAACCGCATCCCAATTGGCTGGAGCTACGTTGGCGTTCCAACTGTTTTCCCATGAGATATTGAACGTAATGTCGTTACCAGAAACAGTTGTTCCTGTAATTTCTACATTATTTGCATTACTATTAAGTGCAAATAATAAAAGTATTGCGATTGCAATTTTTGAAAAATAATTTTTTGATTTCATCGTATTAATTGTTAAATGTTATACGACAAACTTAGGTTGGATATAAGCACAAAAAAATACGCAAAAATGCGTATTTTAATATTTTACAATCAACTGATCTACATGGCTTTATATCAATTTGTTGGTTTTGGCTTTTTGAATAGCTTCCAATTTATTGTGTACTTGCAATTTGGTATAAATATTTTCAACATGTTTCCGAATAGTTCCCACGGAAAGAAATAAATTTTCGGCAATAGCATTGTATTTTAAACCTTTGCTTAATTGTTCCAATACTTCAATTTCACGCGAAGTTAAATTGTATTCTTCTTTGTTGGGAATATCTTCAAAAGCTTCTGGATTCCTGAACAATTTTAATGTTTTTAAAGCAATAGAAGGTGTCATAATTGCTCCACCGTTCAAGGTTTCGATGATGGCGTTGTGCAATTCTTCGGGATTGACTTCTTTTAATAAATAACCATCGGCACCAGCTTTGATTGATTTGAAAATATTTTCATCGTTATCAAAAACCGTCAACATGATAATTTTGAGGTGAGGATATTTTGTTTTTACAGCTTCAGTAGCTTCAATACCGTTCATTTTAGGCATTTCTATATCCATTAAAATCAAATCGATATTGTGACTTTTCTCTAATTTTTCGATTAATTCTAATCCATGATTGGCTTTGAATTTGATTTCAATATCGTCAAAAAAGGCTAATTTATCTTGAATTGCTTTTTGCAAAAATGTATTATCGTCGACTATGGCTACTTTTATCATGACTTTTATTTTTTATTTAGTAAAATACTTACACTAGTTCCTTTATTAATTTCAGAAAAAATCGAAAAATCACCACCAATTTCCTCTATCCTTTTTCTCATATTATTCAACCCGTTTCCAAAATCGACAGCATCCAAATCAAAACCTTTTCCGTTGTCTTTGATTTCGATATTGATTTGATTGTCTTTATTCAAAACATTAACATCAATTTGAGTAGCTTCTGAATATTTCACGGCATTATTTACTGCTTCTTGCATGGTTCGGTACAAGTTGATTCCGATAATGGAAGAAAATTTCATCTCTTTTAAAGAATCATCTACATTGAATTTGAATACAATATTTTCCTTGGCTGATTTGGCTTTTTCGATGAAATTAAAAATACGTGAACGCAAATCGTCAAACGCAAATTCGTTGTTGTTCATGGCCCAAATGGTATCGCGAAGCTCAATAATCGTTGACTTGGTGAAATCGCTAATTTTAGTCAGCTGATTGACCACACGACTGTCGGTGATTTGGTTCCCGTATTTCAAATTATCGACAGAAGAAATCACAAAAGTAAGTTGCGCTCCAATGTTATCGTGCAAATCACGTGAAATGGAAAGTCGTTGTTCTTGCAATTGATTTTGTGTTTCAATTTGTGCAATGGCAGTTTTGAGTTGGAATTCTTGTTCTTGTTGCTTGTTTTTGAGTTTTTGTTGGCGATAAATCAAAAATCCAACCAAACTGCTAAATATTGTCAACAAAGAAATAATGATAATCCAATTGGTTTTTCGTTTGCTTTCCGCCTCTTTTTCTAAAAGTAGTTTTTCTTTTTTGGCCGTTTGGTATTTGGTTTCTAATTCGTTAGTTTGTTTGGCTGTATTCTCTTCAAACAGTTCATTATTGAGCTGCGTATATTTTTCAAAATAAAATGCCGTGCTATCCGAATTATTCAAACCCGAATGCGCTGTAACCAACTGACTATAAGCAATAAGCAAATTATCTTTGGAATTTTTACTTGTGAATATTTTTTTCACTTTTAAGAGTAATTGTTGGGCTTCAACATATTTTTTTTTATTCAAAAGTTCTTTAGCATAATTCAAATCTAAACCCGATTTTTCAAGTTCAGAGTTCAAATCTTGGCGAACCAACTTTGATTTGTCGTACATTTCTATAGCTTCTTTCGATTTGTTTTGGGCCGTTCGAATCGCACCAATATTATTATAAGCACTTGAAATTGTGAGTTTATTACCTATTCGTTTGGCTATCTTCAAGCTTTTATCATAATACGAAAGCGCATTAATAGTGTCGTTCAATAACAAATAATTATTCCCTAGAGTTAAATACGAATTGCATAACTTTTCGTCAATTTTATTGCTTTCTTGAAATGGAATCGCCTCTTTTAAATATTGTATTGATTTCTTATAGTTCTTCATTTCAAAAAACAAAAGCCCAACATTCGATTTGGTTTCACTAACAATCGCTAGATTTCCTTTTTCTTCAAAATATTTTATGGCATTTAAATAGTTTTTTAAAGCGGGTTGGTATTCCTGATTTTTGACATACAAACTACCTAAATTGATGTTTAGTTTGGCAATTCCGTTATAATCTTTGATTTTCTTGCGAATGGAATACGCTTTTAAATAGTTCTTTTTCGAGTCGTTGTAATCACCTTTTCTGAAGTAAACGGCGCCAACATCACTATAAACTTGAGCAATTAAAGTAGAATCATTTGATAACTCTGATTCACGTATTGCTTTTTTACCATAAGCTAGAGCAGAATCAATAGAAACATTGGAATAATACCATGTCAAATCCGAATAAATTGTAGCCAACTTTTTTTGATCAGGATTATTTTTCAATTCGCTTTTCAAACCATCGATTATTTCTTCAAGGTTTTGAGCATTAATTAAACCTGAACAAAACAACAGCAGTAGTAAATATTTCTTCATCTTATCCAATTAAAATGGTTATCGTGGTTCCTTTATTTAATAAAGAAACCAAGTTGAATGTTCCTCCCAAATCTGTAATTCTTTTTTTCATATTCTGCAAACCGTTTCCGTGTTCAATAGTATTGTAATCAAAACCTTTTCCATCGTCTTGAATAGTAATTTTAATTTGACTGTTGATTTTTTCTACGTCAACTGCAATGTTTTTAGCTTCAGCGTATTTCATTGCGTTGTTGATAGCTTCTTGAATGGTTCTGTAGACGTTGATTCCGACCAAAGAAGTAAATTTTTTGTCATTCAACTGACTATCAACATTGAACTTGAACTGCACTTCTTCTTTGGCTGATTTGGCTTTTTCAATAAAATTAAAAATACGCGAACGCAAATCGTCAAAGGAAAATTCGTTTTTGTTCATGGCCCAAATCGTGTCGCGCAATTCGATGATGGTCGATTTGGTGAAATCGCTAATTTTGGTTAGTTGATTGACAATTTTGCTATCGTTAATTTGGTTTCCGAATTTCAAATTATCCACAGATGAAATGACAAATGTAAGTTGAGCGCCAATATTATCATGCAAATCACGTGAGATGGATAATCGTTGTTCGTGCAATTGATTTTGCGTTTCAATCTCTTTAATAGCCGACTTAAGTTGAAACTCTTGTTCTTGTTGCTTTTGCTTGAGTTTCTGTTGACGGTAAATCAAATATCCAATAGCAATTAACGCCACTAAAATCAAAGACAAAATTTGAAACTGTGTATTTTTTTTCTTGATTTGCAATTCACTTTCAGCAATTTTGTTTTTTGAAATTAAGAGTTCTTTTTCTTTCTTTTCCGTTTCATAGATGGTTTTAAACTCGGCTGCTGCAATTTCTTTTCGCTCATTGATTAAGTTTTTATAAACAGAATTGTATTTTTCAGTATACTCATAAGCGTTTTTGAAATCCGATTTTTGCCGGTAAAAATCAATCAGCAATTTATAGTTTTTTAAAACTCCAGGGTTGTAATTGACTTTTTCTGCAATTGCAATACTTTTTTCTGCAAACGAAATTACTTGAACAGGGTTGTTTGAAAAAATAGATAACTGAGCCAAATTGGCATATGAATCGGAAATTTGTTTTTCGTTTTTACTAATTAAATCAAGTTTCAAACACTTGTCAAAATAATACCTTGCACTGTCCAATTGATTGGAAAACATAAAGCAATTGGCTTTGTTGTCCAAAAAAGTGGCTTTCAAATTATCCGATTTGATTTGCTTACACAATTGCAATCCTTCTTCATCAATTTTCAAGGCTTCTTCAATATTGCCACGCATACCTTGCAAATTGGCCATCGTGTGAATGGCAATCAAATAATGCGGGCTTTTTTTATTGTTTTTGAGATAATTTACTGCACTTTCTAAATAAGTTTTGGCTTGTGGTAGTTCGTCTTTTTGTAAATATAATTGTCCCAAATTGGCATACATTCCGCCAATCATAACCGAATCTTTTACTTTTTCAGCCATTTTCAAAGCAGTCAACAGATTTTTTAGTGACTTTGGATAATCGCCCACATGCTTGTAATAATTGCCCAAGCCTGCATAAGCACTAACAAACAAACTGTCTGTTTTTGAGTCTTTTAGCAAATTGAGAGACGAATTGTAATTTTTAAATGAAAGACTATCATTGTTGATCGAGTTGTAATAAATTCCTTGTGTAATATGACCAATGGCTTTGAACTCGTCTGTTTCATTGATTGCCAACCTCTGAATACTATCGGCGTAATTCTTAATCAAAAAATGATTTTTATTGCGAAGTGATTTTGCTATTCGAAACCATTCGATAATTTGTTTTTGATTTTGATTTAGATTACCATTTGTGGTTGGCGTTTCATTTTTTCTACTACAAGAAAATAAAATAAGGAGAGCAATGATTAAAACTACAGGATTTTTCAACATATAATTGGAATTTCTATAGTATAAAGTTAGTTATAATTTTTATTGGAAATGATTTCCACAAAAACTTTTTGAAGCTCAACTACCTCGTCGCCCAAAGCTTTCATATCTCGGTTATAATTCGACTTATATTCTGTTGAAATAACAACTTTATCATTGAGTAATTGCTGTTTAGTATGCAAAGACGATATAATCTCTTGCAACTTGGTCATATTTTTTAAATGTGTTTCTCTAATTTTATTGTTTTGAATAAACAAATAAAACACAACCGTGAGCAAGAAAAGTATGAGTAACATCAGAATATAAATCATAAAAAAAAATCATTAAATCAACTACAAATTTGAAATAATGACTTTGATTTTACAATACGCAAAAAAGCGTATTTATCCGGCAAAATTTTGAATGGATTTCTCTGAATTCACTTCTTCGCCGTTGTATTTTAAGGTCCAACCCATTGAATTCGTCACGATAAGAATTTTAGACAATTCGCTCACCAAGCGGTTTTTAGCATTCGATTTTAAAGTCGATTTTTCAATTTTCTTCGCCAGATTTTCTCTTGCAATTTTATTGATTTTGTTGTAGTCTTCACCCGTAAATTCGTTAAAAGTACTTTGCTCCACATCGTAGTATTTGATGTCTGGACTGATTTTGATTTCTTCTTCAGGAATACTTTTGATGGTAACCACTTTATTTTTGGCATCAATATCGTAGTTCACTTGACTCAAATCAAAACTCACGGTTACATCTGCATTGATCACTACGATGGCTTTTTTATCAAAAAAAGAAGTCAAATTACCAACGTATTTGTTCTTGTCTTTGTAGGTTAGTATTTCACTAAAATGACCTTCGGTAACAACCAATTTGCCCACATTTTTGATTTGCTGTTGAATCAAAGCGGTGTCGTATTCAATAGTTGATGTATCTTTTTTGACGGTAATCAATTGGTAAATCAAAAAAGCAATTACGGCAAACAAAACAAGATAGGTAATTTTGCTCGAGCGCAACAAAGCTTGTACTATTGGCGTCATCACATTTTTAACATCGGTTTCGGTCGAAGATTGTCGCGTCATTTCAAAATTGTATTTGTGGATATTGTTGTGCTAAAGTATCTATTTTTTGATTCAAATTGGCCAAAAACTTTTGGTGATTTTCGGAATACGGATTGAACGGTTTGTGTTTTAAAGCGCGTTGAATTTCACAAATTTGATTCATCAAACCAAACTCGGTTTCAGCGACAAAATTTTCAAAGAATTTAATCCAAATATAATCGACAGCTGATTGACTTGGATGCAACATATCTTCGGCATAAAAACGATAATCGCGCAATTCGTCCATCATGATTTCGTAGCTCGGAAAGTATTCAGAATGCAGCAGGCAGTTTTCAGAAAGCAGTAATTGAAGTGATGTTATTAAATGCGCTTTACTGCGTTGATTTTCTACAAAACCGTCTTTGCTATGACGAACAGGCGAAATAGTAAAAATGAAATGGCAATTCGTATTCAAATCTTGAATTAGCTTTACTGTATTTTGGATAGATGTTTGTGTTACTTCAACAGAAAGTAATTCTTTTGTAAACTGATTCTGTGGTACTTTATGACAATTGGCTACTATTTCGTTGGTCGCTTTATTTCGGTAAACCCACGAAGTCCCATAGGTAATTATGATGTGTGTGGCTTCTTTCAATTGAATTCGAAACTGATGTAAAATAGAATTGAGTTTTGATAAAAGTTCGTCTTTACTGAAATCACTACACTCCGAATGCACTTCAAAACAATGCCATAATTCATTGTGAAAAAAAACATCGTTTTCAGTAAATTCTATCTTATGAACGGCACGATATACCAATTTTTCTATCGAAACCGTGTTAAAAATTATTCCAAACGGATTTACCGTATTTTGAAACTTAAAATACTCGAATTTTTCAGCCATATTTTGGGCAAAACACGAACCTAACAATACTATTTTAGAGTCGTAATGAATAGGAAAATTCGATTTTTGAATAGGAATAGGAGTTGTAAAATTCATAGTAAACGTTCTTGCAATCAAAAGTACAAAATAGATTAAACTTTGACCCTTAAAGAGCAAATTAATATAATATTAAACTTCAATTACTGCTAATTTATTGATTACTTTTGCACATCAAAACAAACTATGAAACTATTATATTCTTACCTTCAAAAACATAAATTGTTGTTGTTTGTTGCCTTGATTATGGCTGCTATTAACATTTGTTTTAGTTTAAGTGACTCGATTATCACGGGAAAATTAATGCAAGATTGTGGTGTTGGCATTGCCAAATACAAAGGAAACGAAATCGGTTTTATTAAAGCCGTTGGGTTTTGGTTACTACTATCGTTGGGAGCAGCTATGGTGTCGCGATTGACCAAAAATTTTCAGGATTATTTTACGAACATAGTGATTCAGCGCACAGGAGCCGAAATGTATACTGACGGAATTAAAAAATCGTTGGATTTGCCTTACGAAGTTTTTGAGGATCAACGCAGTGGCGAAACCTTGAGTCAGTTACAAAAAGTGCGTACTGATTCGGAAAAGTTGATTACACTTTCTATTTCGCTTATTTTTCAGACGATTGTTGGGTTTATTTTTGTCATCATTTACATCTCTCGAATTGACTATCGAATTTCGTTTATCTTCTTATTTACTGCACCAATTATCGCGCTTGTTAGTTCGGTTTTAGGTAAAAAAATCAAAGTAGTTTCACGCCGAATTGTTACGCAAACCAATTCGCTTGCAGGTTCTACGACCGAGAGTTTGCGCAACATTGAATTGGTGAAAAGTTTGGGATTGACCCAACAAGAAGAACAGCGTTTGAACAGCAATACCTTGAAAATTTTAGGTTTGGAATTACAAAAAATCCGTTTCATCCGAAGTTTAAGTTTCATTCAAGGAACGACGGTTCATTTTATGCGAACTTGTGTGGTTTTTGCGTTGTATTACTTTTTGTTTGGCGATAAAATTTTGGTCGGCGATTTGCTGACAATGGTATTTTTTACTTTTTTCATATTTGGTCCGTTGCAAGAATTGAGTTCGTTTATCATTGTTAGAAATGAAACGAAAGTCTCGATGGAAAACTTTGAAAAACTGTTGAATGCTACTTCTGAATACCGACCAACTAATCCAAAACCAATTGGAAAGATTGAGTCGCTACATTTTAACAATGTAAGTTTTAAACACAAAAGCGCTCAATTTCCAGCTGTGGAAAACATCAATTTTCATATTAAAAAAGGAGAAACGGTTGCTTTTGTTGGACCTTCTGGTGCTGGAAAAACAAGTTTGGTGAAATTGTTGGTTGGATTGTATCCGCCAGCTGTGGGCGAAGTTTTGTATAATAACATCAGTTCGAAAGAAGTTGATTTATTGGAATTGCGTCAACAACTCGGATTTGTAACCCAAGATGCTCAGTTATTTTCGGGAACCATTCGGGAAAATTTATTGTTTGTAAAACCTGATGCGACTGACGAAGAATTACTCGACGTATTGCAACGAGCCAGTTGCGACAATTTATTAAAACGTGCGCAAGACGGATTGAATTCTACCATTGGTGAAGGCGGAATTAAAGTTTCAGGTGGTGAAAAACAACGCTTGTCAATTGCTAGAGCCATTTTGCGAAATCCAAATTTATTGATATTTGACGAAGCCACTTCGGCTTTGGATTCGATTACTGAAGAAGAAATCAATTCCACCATTCGAAGTATTTCCGACACGAATCGAATTACGGTTTTGATTGCGCATCGACTTTCGACGATTATGCACGCTGATAAAATATTTGTATTGGAACAAGGAAAAATCATCGAGCAAGGTAAGCACGACGATTTATTGCTAGAAAAAGGCTTGTACTACGCGATGTGGAGACAGCAGATTGGGGAAAGAAAGTAATCTCTTATTAAAAAAGGAACACAGATTTTGAGAAATTAGAGAAATTTTTAAAATCTTAATTTTTAGGGTTGTTGGTAAAAAAATTGTGATGACCCAAATGAAACAGTACCAAACATAGAATTGGATGTTACCGGAAAATTATACGAATTATAAGTAAATGAGAAATTAGAAACAATAGCACTTGAATTTTCAGTTGTTGTAGAAATTTCAGAAGTTGTATTATGGCTATTACCCGAATTAACACCTTCTTCCCACTTTTTTACTTTATTGAGTCCTAAGATAACATTTGAAACAGTATTCATCGTGTCGTAGGTGTATGATGCTGTTCGAGTATGGTTTATACCATTGACAACAACATAATTTTCAATTTTTTCAACATCGCCATTGGGAAGAAAAAAAACCTTTCGTTGCGAGATTAAATCATTTTGAGTAGTAAAATCTCCTGAATAAAGAACAGTATTTACGGTACCATCTGAATTATAGGTATATTCTCCTCTTCTACACATATTGGATGCGTGTATAAATACTTTCCTTGTAGTCATTTTCCCTTCACTGTTGTAATAATAATTCTCTGTTGTATTGAGAACATTATTTGTATACCAAACAGTCTGTGTGATTAAATTACCTGTGTAAAAGAATTCATATCTTGAACCACTTGATAACTCTATTTTAGTGATTTTATCTCCATTATAAAAACATTCTTGAATTGAAATATTCCCATCGTCATCCGCGAAAACACCTTTTTTAAATAAATATCCATCAGTTGTAAGTTCTGCATCCGAATCAGCAGAATCATCACTTGAACACGAACTAAAAACAATAGAAACAAGGCTTAATAGCAAAAACAGTTTTTTCATAAAAAGATTTAAAATTTAAAGTAAATAAAAAAACAACACAGATTTTAGAAATTAGAGAAATTTTAAAAATCTTTATTTTATGGTTGTTGGTAGAAATATTGAATAGAAAATACTCCTGTATTATCAACACTATAGTTAGCTGTAACTGGACATCCATATGAATTATAAGTAAGCACCTGATTTTCTGTACTTACACTTGAATTTTCAGTAGTCGTATTTACAATTGAGGTAACATTATGTTGATTATAGAAAATAATAGATCCAAGTTCCCAATACTTTATTTTATTTAACCCTACAACAGAATTGTTTTGAGTGTTGTTGGAATCGTAATAACATTGGTATGTTTTTGTGACAGCATTACCATTTTGTGTAAGATAAGTTTCCAATTTATTAATATCTCCATTTGGTAAAAGGAATGCTTTTCGATCATTCAATAAGTTATTTTGAGCTACAGTATCACCTTGAAATCGTTTTATTGAAACTGTTTGATCTGAGTTATAAGTATATTCGGTTCTCGTCACACTATCAGGATTTTGAAGAAAAGTCAATTTTTGAGTAATGCGTTGTTGAGCATCATATTGGTAGTGGTCTTCCTCTTTTAAAACATTGTTTATATAAAGGAATTGTTTCGTAATTAGGTCACCTGTATAAGTATATTCTATACGTTGCCCATTTGAAATTTCAAGTTTAGTAATCTTTATTCCATTATAAAAATAATCAGTGGTTTTAACTTCTCCCGAAGCAAAATTTGTCCAAATACTTTTTTTTATCAGATAACCATTAGTTGTTAGTTGTTCTTCTTGGATAGCAGGTACTTCATCCTCACTCGAACACGAACTAAAAACAATTGAAACAAGACTAAGGAAGAGAAAAAGGTTTTTCATAGTGATCAAAAATGTTTATTGATAAAATAATTGCGTCGAAGTTGTTGTACCACTAAGATTATCATCTATTTTACTAATTGGGTAACCAAAAGAATTATACGTGTAAATAGATGTAAGTTGGTTCGTATTGCTTGTATTCGTTGCAGAATAGGTTATACTCAAAATGTTTTTTGTATTTCCAAACGAACCTAGCTCAAAAAATGTTAATTTATTATAACCTACAATTGAATTAAAAGGGCTGTTTTTATCATCATAAGAATAATGCCGTGTTAATGTCTCCAAGATACCATTAATGAGTTTATATTGTTCTCTTTTAATCACTAATCCGTCTTGCAAATACACTTTGTATTCTCCAACAACTATGTTTTGATTCGCAAAATCACCTTCAAACTCGGTGATTGAAATAGTGTTGTCACTATTATAAACATAAGTAACTTTATATCCTAAATTGGTTTGATTAGAAAGAGTTACCGTCTGAATTAGCTTTTCATCCGAATTGTAAGTTAAAGCAATGGTTGAAACAAGATTATTGTTGACAAATTTTTCGGCACCAGTAATCAAATTATTTGTGTAGTTATAATTCGTAAAATCGGTTGCTGATCTTTTAATCTGGGCTAATTTGTTACCATTGTAAAAATATTCTGCAGTTTCTAAAACACTACTCCCGCTCGATATGATTGTTTTTTTTAATAATGTCCCTTCTGTATCTTGTTGTGTTTGTTCATTATTATCCTCACTCGAACACGAAGTAAAAACAATCGAAACAAGGCTTAAAAGTAGAAACAGTTTTTTCATAAAATGATTTTAAAAAAAACTAAAGTAAACAAAAAAACACAGATTCTAAAAATTTCTCCAATTTCTACAATCTGTGTTTCAATAATTTACAGGAAATGTTATTTCACAAAATCAATGGCTTTTTCTAGCGCTTCTTTGATTCCACCCACATTTTTTCCACCAGCAGTCGCAAAAAACGGTTGTCCGCCGCCGCCGCCTTGAATGTATTTTCCGAGTTCACGAACTACTGTTCCAGCGTTTAGGTTTTTTTCAGCAACCAATTCTTTTGAAATGTAACAGGTTAACATCGGTTTGTCTTCTTCGGCTGTAGCCAAAACCAAGAACAAATTGGTTCCTAAAGTTCCTAACTCATAAGCTAAATCTTTTGCGCCTTCAGCGTTCAAATCGACTTGTGTTGACAAGAATTTCACACCATTAATTTCTTGTATTTGCGAAGCCAATTCGCCTTTAAGGTTTTTGGCTTTTTCCTTGAGTAATTGCTCGATTTGTTTCTTCAATTTGGTATTTTCGTCTTGCAATGAAACAACCGCTTTCATGGTGTCTTGCGGGTTTTTCAATGCTTCTTTGATTGATGCTAAAGTATTTTCTTGTTGGTTGAAAAATTCTTTCACAGCATCGCCTGTTATCGCTTCAATACGACGAATTCCAGCAGCAACAGCACCTTCTGAAACGATTTTGAAATGCCAAATATCTGCGGTGTTTTTCACGTGAATTCCACCACACAATTCTTTACTGTCGCCGAATTCAATCATACGAACGGTATCACCATATTTTTCTCCAAACAACGCCATTGCTCCTTTATCCAAAGCTTCTTGAATAGGAATATTTCGGTGTTCTTGCAATTGCAATTGTGCTTCAATTTGTGCATTAACGCTGTTTTCCACTTGTCGTAATTCTTCCTCTGAAACTTTAGAAAAATGAGAGAAATCGAAACGCAAATAGTTTGGATTAACTAACGAACCTTTTTGTTCTACGTGAGTTCCGAGAATGTTTCGCAACGCCAAATGCATCAAGTGCGTTGCTGAGTGATTTTTAGAAGTTGAAGTTCTTAAATCAGTATTTACTTTCGCTACAAAATTGGCTTCCACATTTTCAGGAAGTTGTTTGGCAAAATGCAAAATTAAATTGTTCTCTTTTTTAGTATCGATGATTTCGATGATTTCGTTAGCAGAAGTCAAAGTTCCTTTATCGCCTACTTGTCCACCGCCTTCCGGATAAAAAGGTGTGTTATCGAGAACGATTTGGTATAAAATGCCGTCTTTTTTGGAATCAACTTTTCGGATGCGTGTGATTTTAACTTCGTTTTCCGTTTGGTCGTAACCCACGAATGTTTCTACGTTTCCTGGAATCAACACCGACCAATCTTCGGTAGACACCTCAGAAGCCGCTCGCGAACGCGCTTTTTGTTTTTGTAGTTCAGTTTCAAACTCGGCTTCGTTGTATGTATAGCCTTTTTCTTTTAAAATCAAAGCCGTCAAGTCTTTTGGGAAGCCAAACGTATCATACAATTCGAATACTTTTTCACCCGAAACTTCTTTACCCGAGGTTTCCGCTACTACTTTTTCTAATAATTGTAAACCTTGGTCTAAAGTGCGTAAAAACGAGGCTTCTTCTTCGCGAATTACATTAGTAACCAATAGTTGTTGCGATTTGATCTCGGGAAAAAATTCGCCCATTTGATTCGCCAACACTTCTACTAATTTGTTAATGAAAGGTTCTTTGGTATTTAAAAATGTAAATCCGTAACGAATAGCGCGACGTAAAATTCGTCGAATTACGTAGCCAGCGCCAGTGTTCGATGGCAATTGTCCATCAGCAATAGCAAATGCAACGGCGCGAACATGATCGACGATTACGCGAATCGCAATATTAGTTTTGTTTTGCTCTTCAGATACGGACAAGTCGCGACTTGTCCCTACGGGATTTTGGGTGTATTTGAAACCTGTAATTTGTTCTACTTTTTCAATCAAAGGTGTAAAAACATCGGTGTCGTAATTGGATGTTTTGCCTTGCAAGGCCATACACAAACGCTCAAATCCCATTCCAGTATCAACGTGTTGCGCAGGTAATTTTTTGAGAGAACCATCTGCTTTTCGGTTGAATTCCATGAACACATTGTTCCAAATTTCAATTACTTGAGGATGGTCGTTATTCACTAAACTTTTGCCTGAAACTTGGGCTTTTTCTTCTTCGGAACGCAAATCGACATGAATTTCAGAACACGGACCACACGGACCTTGATCGCCCATTTCCCAGAAATTGTCTTTTTTATTTCCGAGAATGATACGATCTTCATCGATTAAACCTTTCCAAATATCCCACGCTTCTTGGTCGAAAGGCACATTTTCTTCTGGATTTCCCTCGAATACGGAAACGTATAAATTCTCTTTTGGTATTTTGTAGACTTCAGTTAATAATTGCCAAGCCCAATTGATGGCTTCTTTTTTGAAATAAT
>CAYPXI010000013.1:0-99351 GCA_964414655.1 uncultured Flavobacterium sp.
GATTTAATTTTGTTGTTGGTGAAGTTGGAGCAATTCCACCACGATTGGTTTTTTTCATTGCATCCGCTGTTCCCCAAGTTGTTTTGGTTGTAGATTTTCTGATAACTTGATCTAATACAAATGAAATTCCAACATTAGCTTTTACTCCAGAAAATAATGCTGGTACATTATTGTAATCTGAATTTAAGGCATTAAAATCTTTATTTAAAACATCAATTTGCGATTGAATTTGAGCTAAAGAGATATTTTCAGCAGCTGTTTTATATAAAACATTGACAACTACTGGAATTTCCACTTTTCCATTTACTAAACGTCCGTCATTGTGTTCGATAAAGTGTTGTGTAAATTCTTCAATTTCATTCATCCGATTAGCAAGCTCAGGATTTTCTTGCATTTGTCTTTCCAATACATGGTTTGATTCACATCTTCTTGCAGAAGCAGTTGGAGTTGTTTGTTCTTCGGTCAAAGAATTGTTGTCGTTTTGACAAGAAAACAACATCATCAGTAATGATGCTGACAAAATGATTTTTTTCATAAAAAATTTGGTTAAGATTAATATTTGACAATTTTATACTATTTGGATTGAAAAATAAAATTTTTATCAAGTTTTTTATTAAAAAATCGATGAATTACATTGTTGGCAACTTTTTTAAAGTAAGATTAATAATTGAAAATATAATTTAAAATATTGGCACCCATTTTCAACGCTTTTTCACGAACTTCTTTTGGATCGTTGTGTACTTCGGGATCTTCCCAACCATCGCCTAAGTCACATTCGAAAGTATATAATAAAATCAGTCTGTTTTTTTCAAAAATACCGAAAGCTTGTGGTCGTTTGGCATCGTGTTCGTGTATTTTGGGTAAACCGCCAGCAAAAGTATACGGTTTTTGAAAAATGGCATGATTGGTAGGCAATTCAACTAAATCGTTGTTCGGAAATATTTTTTTAATTTCTTTACGAATGTATTGGTCCATTCCATAATTGTCGTCAATGTGCAAAAAACCACCAGACAATAAATAATTTCTTAGGTTTGAAATATCACTATCACTAAAAACTACATTTCCGTGACCTGTCATGTGCACAAAAGGATACGAAAAAATCTCAGGACTACTAGGTTCCACAGTAACTGCTTTGGTTTTGATTTTGGTATTGATGTTCTGATTAGCAAAACGAATCAAATTGGGTAGTGAAGTTGGATTAGAATACCAATCGCCACCACCGTTGTATTTGAGCAACGCAATTTCTTGCGAAAAACCCATTGATGTAATTAGAAATAAAGCAAATATAAACCTGAATTTCATTGTGTTAGTTCTTTTTAATTTGTTCAATAAGTTCATCCATCTCATCTGTTTTCCAGCCATTAGTAATTGCAATATTTTTTCCTTTTTGAGCCAATTCTAAAGCATTTTTTGCATCATTTACCTTCAAATACAATTGAGCTGCCAACTTATACTTATCCAGTGATTCTCCTAGCTGTAATGCTTGTTTGATCCAATTTGTTGCTGCTTTTAAATTCTTCTTATCTTCAACGTAAGCCAAGTAATTGGAGGTAATTTCAACTAATAAATTCGAATCTTTGTAGCCAAATTGTTCTACCAATTCATTAGCAATAGTAGTGTATTTTTTCCAGTTTTTCGTTTTTTCAGCCAATGTTAAATCATAACGGAAAACTAATGAATCCACTTTCCTAATTTTGAATGAAGTGGCAATAACTCTTTTTTTGTTGTAATTCAGAGTGTCTAATCGCAAAACTAAAGGTTGTAAATTGTCTTGAGCGGTAAATACTAATTTTCGTTCCACACGAGCTGGAGAAGCAACTTTACTGTATTCCTCTTTGTGAGCAATCACAAAAGCAATTTCTTTGGCTTCAATATCGTTAATTCCGTTTGCAATTACTTTCCAATTGTATTCTGAAATGAGCTCGCTTTCAGTTTTATTTTTCAAGTATTTTTGAGTGACTAAAGTAGGATCAAAACCCGCTTTTTTGATTAAAGTTACATATTTCAAACAATTTTCTCCATTGGTAATATCTTCGTAAAATGCTTTTTTAACAGCGTTAAATTGATTTTCAGGAGTTAAAATAAATTTGCCTTCATTGACGAATTGTTCTTTGTTGAACTCACCAGTCGCACAGCCCAACAAGGTTTCATCTTTATCAAAAAAAACAAAAGTAGGGAACGATTTGACTCTAAATTTGCTTTGGTGTTTTTGTTTGAACTCAATTCCAGCGGTCGATTCGCCGTCAATCGCAACACAATGAAAATTAGAAGTGTAAAAATCAATAACTTCTTTTTGCAAAAAAGTGTCGGTTTTCATTTTGTTGCAATGCGAACACCAAGTAGCATAAAGCATTATAACTACAGGCTTTCCATCTGATTTGGATTCGTTAAAAACGGTTGCAATGTCTTTGTCTAAAAATAACGACTGTTGTGCGCTGATTGTACTAGCGAAAAGCAATCCTAATAAAAGAAAAACACTTTTTTTCATGAATTATTCATTTGCAAAAACGATACTATGGCAAGCTACTATAGCTGCAGTTTCTGTTCGTAGCCTAGTGTTTCCCAAAGATACAGGAATATACTGATTGTCCAAAGCCAATTGGATTTCTTTAACAGAAAAATCGCCTTCTGGTCCAATTAAAATAGTGCAATCAGTGCCTAAATTTAGTTCATTTTTGAGTGATTTTTTATCCATTTCTTCACAATGTGCAATGAACTTTTGTCCGAATTGTTCTTTTTTTAGAAACTCCTTAAACGAAATAGGTTCGTTCAATTTGGGCAAATAATAATGCAACGATTGTTTCATCGCTGATTCGATAATTTTCAAAAACCGTTCTGTTTTAACTATTTTTCTTTCTGAATGGTCACAGATTATTGGCGTAATTTCTCGTATGCCAATTTCGGTAGCTTTTTCTAAAAACCATTCGTAACGTTCGTTCATTTTGGTTGGAGCAACAGCCAAATGCAAGTGAAATTTTGACTTTTCTTGTTGTTCAAATGAGATAATTTCAACCGTACATTTACTGTCTGATGCGATACTGATTTTTGTTTCAAATAAAAATCCTAATCCATTAGTTACATGTAGTATATCGTTCTCTTTCTTACGTAAAACTTTAATAATATGTTTACTTTCTTCTTTATCAAAAACAAAAGAAGTTGCATTAGAATTAATTGTTGGATTATAAAATAATTGCATCTTAAAATTCAATTCGAGCTTTGGATACTATCGAAGCATCGTTAAACTTATTTTCTAAAAATTTGTAATACCCTACAATTCCTATCATGGCAGCGTTGTCGGTAGTATATTCGAATTTCGGAATATAGGTTTTCCAACCGTATTTTGATTCGGCTGCTTTTAATGTGTTTCGAATGCCTGAATTGGCCGAAACGCCACCACCAATAGCAACCTGATTAATTCCTGTTTCAGTAACTGCTAGTTTTAATTTTTCCATCAAAATTTCGATGATAATGTGTTGGATAGAAGCACAAATATCGGCTTTATTTTCTTCAATGAAATTGGGGTTTTCTTTCACATTTTTCTGAATAAAGTATAGAATTTGTGTTTTCAAACCCGAAAAACTAAAGTTCAATCCTTCTACTTTAGGTTTGGTAAATGCAAATCGTTTCGGATTTCCCTCTTTGGTAAATTGATCAATCAATGGTCCGCCAGGATAGGGAAGACCTAGTATTTTGGCCGATTTATCAAAAGCTTCGCCTACCGCATCGTCGGTCGTTTCGCCTATAATTTCCATATCAAAAAAACTATTCACTTTTACAATTTGAGTATGTCCACCAGAAATCGTCAAAGCTAAAAACGGAAAAGTAGGCTTGTCAAATCCTTCTTCGTCAATAAAATGAGCCAATATGTGCGCATGCATATGATTGACAGCTATTAAAGGAATATGTAACGCTAACGACAATGATTTGGCAAACGAAGTTCCTACCAACAACGACCCCATTAATCCAGGTCCTTGCGTAAAAGCTATAGCCGAAAGTTGTGACTTATCAATATTCGCTTTTTTGAGTGCTACATCAATCACTGGAACAATATTTTGCTGGTGAGCTCTCGATGCTAACTCAGGAACTACACCACCATATTCCTCATGTATGCTTTGACGCGCCACAACATTAGACAACACTTTATCGTTATATAAAACTGCCGCAGCTGTATCGTCGCATGAACTTTCAATGGCAAGTAGATAAACTTCTGATTTGGTCATTGGGCACAATTTTTGTTTAGTATTTGGAAAACCGCTATAAAACGTTAATTTTACTACGTTGACAAAAGTAACTATTTTTCAAGGTTTCTGGAAAAATCAAAACTAATTTTGGAAGAAAAAAAAGCAAATACACGTTTTAAAAAATTCAGAAAAATAGTTTTTCGAACACTTATTGTGCTCATATTGTTGTTGTTACTCATTGGCGTAGCCTTGTCACTTCCTGTTGTTCAAACTAAAATTGCTCACTACGCTACAGAACAACTCAACAAAGATTTCGGAACTGATATTAATGTGGAAGAAGTTGAAATTTCCATTTTTGGTGGCGTTCATCTTAAAAATGTATTGGTTCGCGATGAAAAAAAAGACACTTTAATTGCTTCAAGCAGAATAAAAACAAGCATTCTTGATGTCAAGCGATTGATGGATGGAAAATTAATTTTTGGTGCTATCAAAGCCGATAATTTAAAGTTAAAGGTTATTACTTACAAAGGCGATCGCGATACTAACTTAGACAAATTTGTGGCCGCTTTTGATGACGGCAAACCTTCATCTGGTAAATTTTTGATGACTTCCAAAAAAATTACTTTGACTAATAGCCGTTTTACACTCTACGATTACAATAGAGAAAAGCCTTTGGATGTTGATTTTACAAAATTAAACGCCGTAGTGACTGATTTCAAAATTAAAGGACCAAATGTAACTACAACTATTGATGAAATGTCATTTCGTGACCATCGCGGATTGTTTGTCGAAGATTTAAAATCGAAATTTACCTACACCAAAAAGAACATCCGTTTAGAGGAATTGAATTTAAAAACGGCTGAATCACAATTCAAAGGCGATGTAATTTTAAAATACGATCGCAAGGATTTTGCTGATTTCAACAATAAAGTAATTTTTGACATCAATACAGAGAAAGCATCAATTTCTAGTAACGACATTCGCTACTTTTATGATGAAATGGGCAAAAATCAGCAGTTTGACTTGAGTGGAAAAATTGATGGTACCTTGAACGATTTTGTAGCTAAAAATTTAATTCTCAAAGACAACAAAAACTCCCAAATCATTGGAGATGTTAACTTCAGAAATTTATTTCAAAAAGAAGGCAAAGGCGAATTTTATATGAAAGGTTCGTTTGACAGAGTTTCTTCAAGCTATAGTGATTTGACCGCTTTATTACCAAATGTTTTAGGAAAAAAACTACCAACATCATTGAGCAAACTCGGTCAATTCAATTTACGTGGTGATGCCGAAATTACGACCAAATCGATTGACACTGATTTTGAATTGACAACGCGTTTGGGCAACGTGAAGTCGAATATGGTAATGACCAATATCGACAACATTGATAACGCAAAGTATGTAGGTAATGTAAAACTCGATAGATTTGATTTGGGCACATTTTTAAGCCAAAAAGATTTTGGAATCGTCAGTTTAGACATCGATGTAGACGGAAAAGGGTTTACAGAAAAATACCTCGACACCAAAATGTCAGGTTCGGTTTCAAACTTTACTTACAACGGTTATACGTACAAAAATATCATTGCAGATGGCAAGTTTAAAAAACCCATTTTTGAGGGAAAAGTTAACATAAATGATCCCAATTTATTTTTAGATTTTAATGGAAAAGTTGATCTGAGTAGAAAGGAAAACATCTATGATTTTCATGCTAAAGTAGATTATGCAAACTTAAAAAATCTAAACTTTATTGACGATAAAATTGCCGTTTTTAAAGGCGATGTTTTGATGAAAGTTTCAGGAAGTAACATTAATAATCTTAAAGGAGATGTAATTGTTTCCAATGCTTCCTATCAAAATCAAAAAGACATTTATTTCTTTGATAATGTGACGATTAATTCACAATTTGATCAATTCAATGAACGAACAATTAGCTTATATTCTCCCAACGAAATTCGGGGTGAAGTTGTGGGTAAATTCGACTTCAATCAGATCTATAAAATTGTACAAAATTCGCTCGGTAGTTTGTATACCAATTACAAACCTAATGCGGTTGGAAAAGGGCAATACGTAAAATTTAAGTTCTCAGAATTCAACAAAATAATCGAAATTTTTAGGCCTGATATTATGCTCTCTGATGATGCGTTATTGAGCGGAAGTATTATTGCGGATAATAACGATTTTAAATTCAATTTTACATCGAACGCAATTGAAGCATTCAATACAAAATTTGATAAGGTATTAGTGGAAGTTGACAACAAGAATCCGCTTTATAATGCTTATATTCAAATGGATAGCATTAAAACGAAGAATTACAAAATTAGAGATTTTTCATTGATTAATGTGACTTCAAATGATACGTTGAATTTCAGAACAGAGTTCAAAGGTGGTCGACAAGGCAATGATTTTTACAATCTGAATCTTTACCATACAATTGATAAAAACAAAAACAATATTGTAGGATTTAAAAATTCCGAAATGATGTTCAAAGATTTTTTATGGACTGTAAACGCTAACAATGACGATAAAAATCGAATCATTTTTGATAAAACGGTCACTAATTTCAACTTTGATGATATTGTTATTTCTCATGAAAATCAGTCGATGCAACTTAACGGAATGCTTAATGGAAAAGACAACAAAGATTTAACTTTGATATTCAATGACGTCGATTTAAATAAAATCACACCCGATGTTGACAAATTCAATTTTCAAGGATTTATTGATGGTCAGGTAAATGTTAAACAAGTCAATTCGGTTTATAAACCTACTTCTAACTTGTACATAAATCAGCTGGAAGTGAATGAGAACTTGCTCGGAAACATGACGTTGGATATTGTTGGAGATGAAAATTTTAGAAAATTTCTAATCAATTCTAATATCGAAAATGAAAACGTAGAATCATTTAATGCACTCGGAAACATTCAAATTGTAAATGAAGATGCTATGTTGGATTTGGTTTTGAATTTTAGAAAATTCAACCTTGGAGTTTTGAGTAATTTGGGTGGCGATGTGATTACCAAAATTCGTGGCGCAGTATCAGGTAGTGCGCGTTTAGATGGAAACATAAATGATATAGATTACAACGGTCGTTTATTTTTAGAAGATGCAGGAATGACCATTCCGTATTTGAACGTCGATTTACAATTGGAAGAAAATTCGATAGTAGATGTTACACAAAGTAAATTCATCATTCAAAAATCAGTCATTTTTGATACCAAATACCAATCTACAGGTTTTATTAACGGATTTGTAAAACACAAAAAGTTTGGCGATTGGGAACTCGATTTGAATATCGAATCCAAACGATTATTAGCCTTGAATACCAAGGATAGTGAAGACGCAGCTTATTACGGAACAGCTTTTATCAACGGAAGTGCACAAATCTATGGTCCAACCGATGGTTTAACTATTGATGTGGTGGCCAAATCTGAAAAAGGAACCGATATCAAAATTCCAATTAACGATGCCGATGCGGTAGATGAAAAAGAATACATTCATTTTATTACTGAAAATGAAAAATACAATCGCATCACCAATGAAGAAGAAAAAGGTAGAAAATACAATGGTTTAGAGTTGAATTTTGAATTTGATATTACTCCTGATGCCAATATCGAAGTCATTCTCGATCGTGCTTCGGGTCACGGTATGCGAGGTAGCGGAAAAGGAGGTCTTTTATTCCGTATCAATACATTAGGCAAGTTTGAAATGTTTGGTGACTTTGTGGTCGATAAAGGTTCTTATAATTTCAAATATGGTGGTTTATTTGACAAAAAGTTTGAAGTAAAAAAGAACGGTTACATCGCTTGGGAAGGCGATCCGTATCGTGCAGTTCTCGATTTACAGGCGGTTTATGAAACTACTGCCAATCCAGCGGTATTAATCAATAATTCTACAGTAAATAAAAAAGTTCCTGTAGAGGTTACTATCGATTTGAAAGGAACTATTAATAATCCAGAACCCGATTTTATTATCAATCTGCCTACTGTAACTAGCACAATGAAATCTGAGGTGCAAGCGGTTTTAGACGATCCATCAACACGTCAAACACAAGCTTTAGCATTGTTGTCAACAGGCTCGTTTATCACGGCTGAAAATGCTAGTAATGCGGCTTATGGTTCATTGTTTGAAACGGCAGGAAATCTCTTCAGTGGATTGTTTGGTAATAAAGATGATAAATTCAACTTAGGATTTGGTTATATTCAATCCGACCGAACACAAACCTTACAAACCGATAGTAGAGTAGTGGCGACTATTTCTACTAAAATCAACGAACGAATTACCATTAATGGCGTTGTAGGGGTTCCTGTTGGTGGTGTTAATGAATCGGCAGTGGTTGGAAATTTTGAATTATTATACCGCGTAAATGAAGACGGAACACTTAATTTGCGTGTATTTAATCGTGAAAACGACATTAATTATATTGGGCAAGGAATTGGCTATACGCAGGGTGTTGGTTTGAATTACGAAGTCGATTTTGATACCTTCAAAGAATTAGTCAATAAAATCTTTACCAAACATAAAATTGAAGTCGAAAAAAAAGCGAACGAAACCGAAGACTCTGATTACCTTCCAGACTATATTCACATGAATACCAATGAATCTGAAAAAGAGAAAAAAGAAGATTCCAAACACAACAAAGAGGCGGTTCCTCACGAAGATTAATTTTTTCATCCTTTTTCCACATTTTACTTTCCAAATTGAAAACTTATCAACGAAAACGTTTGAATTTCAGTTTCTTTATTAATTTACTAAATATCACCTATTTTATATCGGTATTGTTTGCTAATTTTACATAAAATTGTAAAAATAATGTCAAAAACAATAAAAAAAATAGGTGTTCTAACTTCAGGTGGCGATTCACCCGGAATGAATGCTGCCATTCGTTCGGTAGTACGTACTTGTGCTTATCACAATATTGAATGCGTTGGAATTTACAGAGGTTACCAAGGAATGATTGAAGGTGACTTCAAAGAAATGGGCGCACGTTCTGTAAATAATATCATTAATAAAGGTGGAACAATTTTAAAGTCTGCGCGTTCAAAAGAATTTATGACCAAAGAAGGTCGCGAAAAAGCATACAAAAACCTAGTAAAAGCCGAAGTTGATGCCTTGGTCGTTATTGGTGGTGATGGTTCGTTTACAGGAGCTGAAGTTTTTAATAATGAATATGGTTTTCCAGTAATGGGAATTCCAGGAACTATTGATAATGACATCTACGGAACCAGCCATACATTGGGTTTTGATACTGCTCTAAATACTGTAGTAGAATGCATCGATAAAATTCGTGACACAGCGAGTTCACACAATCGTTTATTTTTAGTGGAAGTAATGGGACGCGACGCGGGTCACATTGCACTCAATGCCGGAATAGGAGCAGGAGCCGAAGAAATTCTAATTCCTGAAGAGGATTTAGGTTTAGAACGTTTGCTAGAATCATTAACCAAAAGCAAAGCATCAGGAAAATCATCGAGTATAGTGGTTATTGCTGAAGGTGATAAAATTGGTAAAAATGTATTCGAACTCAAAGATTACATCGAAGAAAACTTACCCGAATACGATATTCGAGTTTCGGTTTTAGGTCACATGCAACGCGGTGGTTCGCCGTCGTGCTTTGATCGTGTATTAGCGAGTCGTTTGGGTGTAAAGGCCGTTGAGTCAATCCTTGAAGGAAAATCCAACTTTATGGTCGGAATGCTCAATGATAAAGTAGCTTTAACTCCTTTAGAACAAGCCATCAAAGGACATTCTGAAATCGATAGAGACTTATTGAGAGTGTCTGATATTATGACCACGTAATCAAAAAATTAGTAACAAAAAAATTAATATTCGCTTAAAGCATAAGGCTTAAAGCATAAAGCTTAAAAAAATGTCAAAAGTAAAATTAGGAATTAACGGATTTGGAAGAATAGGAAGAATCGTTTTTAGAGAAACGTACAATCGTGACAATGTAGAAGTGGTAGCCATTAACGATTTATTAGATGTGGAACATTTGGCTTATTTATTAAAATACGATTCGGTTCACGGTCGTTTCAATGGAAAAGTAGAAGTAAGAGACGGAAAATTATACGTTAACGATCGTTTCATCAGAGTAACTGCCGAAAAAGATCCAAAACTAATTCAATGGGACGACGCCAGTGTAGATGTTGACGTTGTGGCAGAATGTACAGGAATTTTCACTACTTTAGAAACTGCGCAAGCTCACATCGACGGTGGTGCCAAAAAAGTAGTTATTTCTGCGCCTTCAGCCGATGCTCCGATGTTTGTAATGGGCGTAAATCATACCGAGGTAAAAGCTACCGATACTATTGTTTCAAACGCTTCTTGTACCACCAACTGTTTAGCGCCATTAGCCAAAGTGATCCATGATAACTTCGGAATTGTGGAAGGTTTAATGACAACGGTTCACGCAACAACAGCAACACAATTAACAGCTGACGGACCATCACGCAAAGATTGGAGAGGCGGACGCGCAGCGAGTGTAAACATTATTCCATCGTCAACAGGTGCAGCCAAAGCAGTTGGAAAAGTAATTCCTTCGTTAAACGGAAAACTAACTGGAATGTCATTCCGAGTTCCAACGGTTGATGTTTCTGTTGTTGATTTAACCGTAAAATTAGCCAAAGAAACTTCGTACGACGACATCATGAAAGTACTCAAAAATGCTTCTGAAAACGAAATGAAAGGTATTTTAGGTTTTACCGAAGACGATGTGGTTTCGCAAGATTTTGTTGGCGATTCAAGAACATCCGTTGTGGATGCCAAAGCCGGAATCGGATTGAATTCAACCTTCTTTAAACTAGTTTCTTGGTACGACAACGAATATGGCTATTCAAGCAAACTAATTGACTTATCAGTGCACATTGCGGGTTTAAAATAATTGATATATTACAAATCCTATTGACCTTGATGTTGATAGGATTTGTTATTTTTAGAAGCTATTTCCTGCTTTCGCCTTTATCTCGCTCCATAAATTACGCGAGGATATCGGCTCTATCAGGGCTAGGGCTTTAGTTCATTATTCAACATTCGTTCTTCAAATTTCAAAATTGTGGAAACCGACAACGGACAACCGACAACCAAAACAATAACCAACAAACCAAACGCTAATGAAATTACTCGTAGACAGCGGTTCAACCAAAGCCGATTGGATTGCAATAGACGAAAACGGTAAAGTACTTTTTACCACACAAACTTTAGGATTAAATCCCGAAGTGCTCGATAAAGAAGAAATCATACACCGCTTGGATGACAAATTTGACATCGAACACAACAAAGAGAAAGCTACTCATTTATTCTTCTACGGCGCAGGTTGCGGAACTGATCGTATGAAGGATTTTTTGACCATCGTTTTCCAAGAATATTTTACCAATGCTGCCGTTTCAGTACATGAAGATACTTATGCAGCTGTTTATGCCACGACTCCTAAAGATGAAGAAGCAATTGTTTGTATACTAGGAACAGGTTCAAATTGTAGTTATTTTGACGGAAAAATATTGCATCAAAAAGTACAATCATTAGGCTACATTGCCATGGATGATTGTTCTGGAAACCGATTTGGACGTCATTTGTTACGTGGATATTATTTCAACAAAATGCCAAAAGATTTAGCTTTAGAATTTGAAGAAGAATACAACGTTGATCCTGATTATATCAAGAACAATTTGTACAAAGAACCCAATCCGAATGCTTATTTAGCAACGTTTGCAAAGTTTTTAATCAAGCACAAAGACACCGAATTTTGTAAAAACTTCATACAATTCGAAATGGAAGAATTTGTTGAAAACTACATCAAACAATTTGATAATTGCACGCAAATTCCAGTGCATTTTGTAGGTTCAATTGCTTTTTATTTGAAAGATGAATTGACCGAAATACTTACTAAACACGGTATCAAAATTGGCAACGTTCTACGCCGACCAATCGACGGATTAATTGCTTACCACATTTTAAATAAATAAAAATAAGCCTGAAAGAAATTACTTTCAGGCTTTTCTTTGCAAACTTCGCTGAATCTTTGCGAACTTTGCGGTTAAAACAATATCTCTCAATGGAAATCGCCATCATAGCTCACGACGGAAAAAAAGCCGATATGGTTCAGTTTTTAAACAAAAACAAAACCATTTTGCTGAAAGAAAATATTAAAATTATCGCCACAGGAACAACAGGAGGGAAGGCCGAAGCCGCCGGATTTAAAGTCAAAAAAATGCTCTCTGGTCCGCAAGGAGGTGACGCACAAATAGCAGCTCGTGTGGCCGAAGGAAAAACCAAAATGGTATTGTTCTTTAAAGATCCAAACTCGAGTCATCCCCACGAACCCGACATCAATATGTTGATTCGTATTTGCGACGTGCACAATGTTCCGTTGGCTACTAATGAAGCAACCGCACAATTGTTATTATTAGGTTTGGATGAAATGAAGTAACTCGACTGCGACTAAAATAGTTACTTCACCGCAATCATCGAAATCTCGACATTCACACCTTTAGGCAATCCAGCAACTTGAACTGTTTCGCGAGCTGGAGCGTTACTTTCGTCGAAATAACTACCGTACACTGTATTAATTCGAGCAAAATCGCCCATATCCATGATAAATATGGTTGTTTTTACCACATTTTCAAAAGTCATTTCAGCGGCTTCCAAAACGGCTTTCATGTTTTCCATCACTTGCTTGGTTTCAGTTTCAATATCGTTTAAAACCAATTCCATTGTGCTCGGATTTAATGCAATCTGACCCGATGTATAAAGAGTATTTCCAATTAAAACCGCCTGGTTGTAAGGACCAATAGGCGCTGGTGCTTTGTCTGTAAAAATTATTTTCTTCATGATATAAATTTCTAACTTCTAACTTCTAACTTCTAACTTCTAATTTCTAATTTCTAATTTCTAACTTTATCTCAACACTCTATCAGGAACTGAACGTTTATCCCATTTAATATCGCTTAACACACCTGACTTAATTCCAATAAAAAATCCCCAATATGAATATTGTCCGAAAGGTGCCCAGTTAAAATCCATTCGCCAACTCAATAAATCGCGTTCCAATCTAATTTGGGTAAACGTTACACCTTTATCAACAAAATCATATCCAGAGGAAACACCGACTTTCCATTTGGGAGTTAGTTGCGAATTGGCCGAAAGCATCAAACTACTGCTTGATATTTTTCGCCCAAAATCACTGTCTGTGTAGTTTATTGTAAATGCCATTGTTACATCCCATGGAATGTCAGATTTGTAAAATTCAGTTTGCTTCACTTCTTCATCAGACTCTTTGAATTGACTGTCTCTTCGATCACTGAAGTCTACATTAGCGCCAAATAAATTATCTTCACGACCACCATTGCGTTGACCTTGCACATTCTTTTTTTCTTTATTAGCTCCAAAGCTGCTGCTAGCTAACGAATAATTCATCGACAAATTGGCATTGGAAACACGAAACGGTTTTCTAGTATAATTGCTAGTTGCATTTACATATTCATAGGGTTCAATAGTACCTCCAAAATTTACAGTCATTTTTTCTTCAAAAAAGGCAGTTCCTCCATTAAAACCAATGGAACTCCATTTTTTTAATTTAAAATCATAACTAGAACCTAAATTCACTCTCAATAATTGTATTTTTTTTGCCTCCGTTTTTGTAGAATCGCGGTCGGTAACCTTTGCCTCAAATAAATTTCCTAAGGCAACATTGATACTGCTAGATTCAATAAGATTAGGTGCTCCATAAATTCCACCATCGAATCGTGTGTAACTTTGGTATTCACTAATAGTATGAACTCCAGAAAATCGATTGTAGGCTCTTGACACTTCATACTGTTCTAAATAGCGATCAAATTTAGGTGTGTAACCATGCGAAATACTTGGAGTTATTGTATGTCTGATGGCTTTTATTTTTTTGGTTTCACCATAATCGTAAGTTCCGTAAATAGTCGTTGAAAGGCTATTGGCAAACGAATAGGTTCGGAACGAATCAAACCCATTTACACGATCGTTGACTACTTTATTAGTAACAAAATCAGTGTATTTGTTTACGGTTTGCAAATACCAAACTTCTCTATAGTTAACAGAAGAATTGACATTAAAATGCTTGAATACTTTAAAATTGGTACTCAACGGAATATTGTGTTGAAAGCCAGTAGTTCCCTCTTTAAACATTTCGGATTTGAAAAACAATTCGTCTGAGGTTGTATACGAATTACTTCCTGTTAAATCGTAACGAATATTAATGTTTTGGAGAACGCCTTTTTTAGGTTTTGTTTCACTTGCAAATGGAAATACTCTATCCACATTAACAGTTAAAGTAGGCAGCGTCATATTGATGGTTTCCGTATTTGTATTTTGAGAATGTGTAGCTGTTAAAGCCATATTCACTTGCGGAATCGTAGTAAAATTTCGATTGTATGATATCGACGAACTCAAAGTATTGTTCAAATTTGAACCCACGTTGACTTGATTGAGCGATTGACGGAAGTACTTACTACTACCCAAATTGACCGATGAAGAAAAACGTGAATTGGGATTGGATTTTCCGTCTTTAGTATGCGTCCATTGTATGTTGTATATTTTACTTTTGGCATAACCAGGAAAACCTCTCTCACCATCAATTAAATTCTCAAAGCGAAAATTAAAATTGCCAAGGTATTTGTAGCGATTAGCATATTTGGTTTCAAATCGAAGAGCGTAACTTCCATTCGTGTAATAATCACCCAAAATAGCCAAATCATAATAATCGCTCAAGGCAAAGTAATAACCACCATTTTGAAGCGTGTAACCGCGTTGTTGTGTATAATTATAATTCGGAATGATAATACCAGAACGCGCTTTTTCTGTCATTGGGAAAAAGGCAAAAGGCAAGGCAAGTGGAGTAGGAACGTTGGCAATCCACATATTGGTAAAACCAACTACAATCTTTTTTCCAGGAACAAACTTTACTTTATTTGTTAGAAAATAGTATTCAGGATCTTCTATGTTTTTAGAAGTGGTAAAACGAGCGCCTTTCATAAAGTAAACGGAATCATTTTCTTTTTTGGTAATGGCAGCTTTAACTTTAAATTCTCCTTGATCGGTTTTCGAATTCCATACTAATGCTTTTTTTGTTTTATAATTAAATCGAATTGAATCAGGTTCAATTACATTTGTTCCTTGTTTAAAAACTGGATATTGATAATATTTTCCTGTAGAATCCTTCAATCTACCTGCGTATACTTCGTTTTTTTGGTAGTCAAAAACAATCTGTCCTGATTTTAATTCGTAATCAAGATAGTATAATTCGGCGCCATCATTCAAAGTGATTATCTTTTTCTTTTGATCAAAACGAGCGTATTCTTTGGCTTTATATTTCACTTTGCCTTCCAAATAGGTTTTGCCTTTTTTTATAGAATCAACTTTTATAGTATCAATAGTTTGAACAGATGAAACTTGACCATTTTCAGGTTTTTTTATAGTATCTGGTTGATTCTTAGCAGGTATTGGAGTCGATTTTATGGGCAAATCTTGTGCGCTCATTTCTCCACAACCAATTGTTAGGAAAATTGCTGATAAAACGATATAAAATAAGTTTGTACGCAAAGGTTTAAATACTATTTTTGTAAAAATATGGCTTGATTTTTGACTTATCAAACGTAATCTAAATTTTGGCCAAAAATAAGTAAATAATACTTTTATAAGTTATTCGTTTTAATTAAAATTAACTTTTATAAATGAAATTTTATTATAAAAACACTCTATTTGTACTAATTCTGATTATAGCTACTTGTTATTCAGCTTTTTCACAATCAGGGCAAAAGTTTAAAGTTGCTTTAGACGCAGGTCATGGCGATCATGATTTTGGAGCTGTTTACCATGGTCATATTGAAAAAAACATTGCGCTTGCTGTAGTTTTAAAGGTCGGAAAGATTTTGGAAAAGAATCCAAATATCGATGTCATTTACACTCGAAAAACAGATGTTTTTATTGATTTAGTCGAACGTGCCAACATTGCCAATCGTGCAGATGCCAATATTTTTGTGTCAATTCACTGTAACGCTAACAAAAACACAGCAGCCGATGGTTCTGAAACTTATGTAATGGGTTTGACAAAAAACGCATCCAACTTAGAAGCGGCCAAAAAGGAAAATGCTGTTATTACATTAGAAAAAGATTACAAACAAAAATACGAAGGTTACGATCCAAATTCTCCTGAAACATTAATAGGTATGACCTTAATGCAAGAAGAATACCTTGAAAACAGTATTGCTTTAGCTGGAAAGGTGCAAGAGAACTTTAAAAGTTTATTAGGGCAGAAGGATCGTGGTGTAAAACAAGCTCCTTTTATGGTATTGCACAAAGCGTACATGCCAAGAGTTTTAATTGAAATGGGTTTCATTTCCAATCCAACTGAAGGTGCGCGTTTGGATTCAGAAGAAGGTCAGCAAGAAACGGCTCAAAGTATTGCAGATGCGATCATCAATTATAAAAAAGAGTTTTTTGGAGAAGGGAATAATGAACCTACAATAGAAAAGCCAACTCCTAAAAAGGTTGAAACACCAATTGTTAAAAAAGAAGATACAGTAATACCTGAAAAACCGAAAGAAGTTGTTGACGCAAAAGGGACTGTTTTCAAAGTTCAATTATCAGCAAGTAGTAAAAAAATAGATGTTAGACCTTCCAATTTTAAAGGGTTAAAAAATGTATCGAGTACTTACGAAAACAAGTTGTACAAATATATGTATGGTGAAACTTCAGATTACGAAAACGCCAAAAAACTATTACAAGAAGCCAAAGAAAAAGGCTATTCGTCTGCTTTTTTAATCGCTTTTAAAGATGGAAAAAGTATTAATATTAAAGAAGCTATTAAATAAATAATTTTATAAAACAACATTATTTTGAAACTATCAAGAGAAATAAAAACGGCCATATTGGTTATAGCTGCTATTTTACTGTTTATTTGGGGTTATAGTTTTCTAAAAGGCAGAGATTTATTTACCAATTATAAAACATTATACGTTGAATACAAAAATGTAGAAGGTTTGGCAGTTTCAGCTCCCGTTACCATCAACGGATTGGTCGTTGGAAAAATCAATGGTTTGAAAATTAACAACCAATCAGGGAATATTATTGTTGAAATGCAAATCAATACTGATTTTCCCATCTCAAAATCAAGTATAGCCGAAATTTATGCTTCTAGTTTGATAGGTTCACAACAATTATCTATCATACCAAATCTTGAAGATAAAAGTATTGTTGCAGATGGTGATTTTTTAAAACCTTCAAATAAACTGGGCTTAACTGACGAATTGGGAAAACAGTTAGAACCGCTAAAAGATAAGATTGAAAAATTATTGGACAACGCCAACACGATGCTCGAAGGTGTCAATCAGATTTTAGATTCTAAATCCAAAGAAAATTTACGCAACACGCTTGCTACTTTAGATCAAACTATGTCGGAGTTCCACGTGGCTTCTCAGCAATTAAATTCAATTCTTTCCGACAATAAATCTAAAATTGGTAATGCGGTTACTAATTTGGATAAAACGGTAACCAATTTCAATAAAATTTCAACTGATTTAGACAAAGCTAATATTGGTGGTTTGGTTCAAAACTTGCAAAAAACACTCGACAATGTTAACGGAATCATGGGAAGTATTGATTCAGGCAAAGGAACGATGGGCAAATTAGTTAAAGACGAAGCTTTGTACACTAATTTGGCCAAAACATCCAAAGAATTAGAGCTTTTATTGCAAGATTTACGATTGAATCCAACGCGATATGTCAATGTTTCGCTTTTCGGAAAGAAAAACAAACCTTACGTGGCACCAACAAATGATACTATAAAATAGAACTTATGGCTATATTATCTACTTTATTTTTTGCATTAATACTAATTATTGGTTTTGGTTATTTTGCTTTGAATGTCAAAAAACTAATCCGTAATATCAAATTGGGAAAAGATGTCGATCGTTCTGATAATTCGTCTGAACGATGGAAAAACATGACTATGATTGCTTTAGGCCAATCCAAAATGGTCAAGCGACCAATTGCTGGAATACTTCACATAATTGTGTATATTGGTTTTGTAATCATCAACATAGAGCTTTTAGAAATAATTATCGACGGACTTTTCGGAACACACAGAGTCTTTTCGTTTATGGGCGGATTGTATGATGTGTTGATTGGATCGTTTGAGATTTTAGCGCTATTAGTATTGGCGGCTGTGGTTGTTTTTTGGATTAGAAGAAATGTAGTCAAACTCAACCGTTTTACCAGCAAGGATCTTAACGGAAAACCTAGAAGCGATGCTAATTATATTTTATATTTTGAAATGGTGTTGATGTCGTTGTTTCTGTTAATGAATGCGGCCGATTTGCATTTACAAAGTCTACCTGAAGTTTTTGGGCACTACGATAAAGCAGGTTCTTTTCCTGTGTCGCAATTTTTAGCGCCATTATTTGACGGAATGAGTAATGAAGCGGTTCAAATGCTCGAACGTACTTTTTGGTGGTTGCACATCATCGGAATTCTAATTTTCCTAAACTATTTATATTTTTCTAAGCATCTACACATTTTATTGGCTTTTCCAAATACGTATTTTGCCGATTTGAACGCCAAAGGCAAATTCGATAATTTAGAGAGTGTAACCAATGAAGTAAAATTAATGATGGATCCCAATGCCGATCCCTACGCAGCGCCACCTGCAGATGCTGTTCCGAGTAAATTTGGTGCTAGCGATGTACACGATTTGAATTGGGTGCAATTGCTCAATGCCTACACTTGTACCGAATGTGGTCGTTGTACTTCGGCTTGTCCTGCGAATCAAACGGGAAAAAAATTATCGCCTCGTAAGATCATGATGGACACCCGAGATCGACTAGAAGAAGTTGGTAGAAACATTGATAAAAACAAAGGTGTTTTCGTTCCAGATAATATTTCGCTATTAAACGATTTCATTACCGCAGAAGAGTTGTGGGCTTGTACGTCTTGTAATGCTTGTGTGGAAGAATGTCCTGTAAATATTAGTCCATTGTCCATCATTTTAGATATGAGAAGGTATTTAGTAATGGAACAAAGTGCAGCTCCAATGTCATTGAATGCAATGATGACCAATATCGAAAACAATGGCGCTCCATGGCAATACAACCAAATGGATCGTTTAAATTGGAAGAATGAATAATTAAATATAAAAAACACTATTGATCCATAATTGTGAGGCTTGGAAAGGTAGGTAAATCAAATGAAGAACAATTAAATGTAACAAAAATGAAAGCGGAAGAAATTGAAAAAAGCCTCCAGGAACACACCGAGAATGGTCAAAAAGTAAGTCCAATATTGCCTGAAGGAATTAAAAACTATTTAATCGATATTGACGGAACCATTTGCGATGATATTCCCAATGAAGAACCAGAACGCATGTTAACAGCAGAGGTTTATCCAGATGCGTTGGTCACATTAAACAAATGGTACGATGAAGGTCATATTATATTCTTTTTTACTTCGAGAACTGAAGCTCATAGAGAATATACTGAAACTTGGTTGAAAAAACACGGATTCAAATACCACGGAATGGTGATGGGAAAACCGCGAGGAGGCAACTACCATTGGATTGATAATCACTTGGTGAAAGCTACTCGTTACAGAGGAAAATTCACCGATTTGGTAGATAAAGAAGTAACCATTCAAGTGTTTGACGACGAACATCACGAATAAATGTAATGACAACACACAAGTTGTCCCTCAAAATATAAAAATATGTCAGAAAATTTAATTGTGCCAACTATGGCCGAA
Organism: uncultured Flavobacterium sp.; assembly: GCA_964414655.1. GTDB lineage: Bacteria > Bacteroidota > Bacteroidia > Flavobacteriales > Flavobacteriaceae > Flavobacterium. Next base: position 19,935 of record CAYPXI010000013.1, read on the forward strand.
ATGATGGCTCAAGGCAAACAACCTGAAGTGCTTTTTTGGGTGGGATGTTCAGGTAGTTTCGACGATAGAGCAAAACGAATTACGAAGGCTTTTGTACGTATTTTAAACCGTGCTAATGTTGATTTTGCAGTACTCGGAACCGAAGAAAGCTGCACAGGCGATCCAGCCAAAAGAGCTGGAAATGAGTTTTTGTTTCAAATGCAAGCCATGATGAACATTGAAGTCATGAATGCGTATGAAGTAAAAAAAATCGTCACTGCTTGTCCGCATTGCTTCAACACAATTAAAAACGAATATCCTGAATTAGGAGGAAAATACGAAGTGGTTCATCACACAGAATTTCTAAAATCATTATTAGATTCGGGAAGATTAACTATAGAAGGCGGCCAATTCAAAGGAAAGAAAATCACTTTTCACGATCCTTGTTATTTGGGAAGAGCCAATAACATTTATGAAGCACCAAGAGATTTAATTCAAAAATTAGATGCTGAGTTGGTTGAAATGAAACGCTCTCGTGCCAACGGTTTGTGTTGCGGCGCTGGTGGCGCTCAAATGTTCAAAGATGCTGAACCAGGCAACAAAGAAATCAATATAGAACGCACAGAAGATGCTTTAGAAACACAACCAAACATTATTGCTGCGGGTTGTCCATTTTGCAATACGATGCTAACAGATGGTGTAAAAAACAAAGAAAAAGAAGCCGAGGTCAAAGTATTAGACATCGCAGAACTCATCGCCAACGCTCAAGATTTATAATCCATTTTCTAAATTCTAACTTCTAACTTCTAACTTCACATGTACGTTCCATTTGAAAATTTACCCGAAGAATCACGCATCTGGATTTACCAATCCAACCGAAAGTTTTCCGATGAAGAAGTAGCTGAAATAGAAACGGGTTTGCTCGATTTTCTGAACAATTGGAGTGCACATGGCGCTGGTCTAGAGGCATCGTACCAAATCAAATACAATCGATTCATAATCATTGCTGTCAATCAAGAAGTGCAAGCGGCAACTGGCTGTTCGATTGACGCTTCTGTAGCTTTTATTCAGTCGTTAGAGCAAAAATACAACGTTGATTTGTTAGACAAAATGAATGTTACTTTCAAAAATGGCGAACACGTTGCCCACAAAACATTAATTGATTTTAAACGAATGGCCAAAGAAAAAGCGGTCACAGCTAATACGATTGTGTTCAATAATCTCGTTAATACCATTGAAGAGTGGAACGAAAACTGGGAAGTACCTGCTGGCGAAAGTTGGCATAGTCGTTTCTTTTAAATCAATTGAATGAAAAAAATAGTTTATCTATTACTATTAATTACGACTCTTGCTATAGTAGTCAACTGTTCTTCCTCAAAATCAAAAGGAAGCGCGACTACAGTTACATTACCAAAAGACAATTTTGCCAACGATATTGACGAAGAAATTTACGTCCCACATCGAAAATCCGATCGAAAAACATTCTTCAAAGGCAGTCCAGTTGAAGACAAATGGGTTGACAGTGTTTATAATCAGCTATCGTTAAACGAAAAAATTGGTCAGCTGTTTATGGTGGCAGCTTATTCTAACAAAGATGAAGAGCATTTTAAAACCATCGAAAAATTAGTCACTGATTACAAAATTGGTGGCGTTATTTTTTTTCAAGGCGGACCAGTTCGTCAAGCCAATTTGACCAATCGTTTTCAAAAAAAATCAAAAGTGCCTTTGTTTGTAGGTATCGATGCTGAATGGGGATTGAGCATGCGTTTGGATTCGACGTATCGCTTTCCATGGAACATGACTTTGGGCGCGATTCGCGATTTAAAATTGCTTGAAAAAGTTGGTGCTCAAATGGGGAAAGAGTCTAAACGAATGGGTGTTCACTTTAATTTTGCTCCTGTACTCGATATTAATACCAATCCCAAAAATCCAATTATTGGCTATCGTTCCTTTGGTGAAGATAAAAAAAACGTAACCGAAAGTGCTATAGCTTTGATGATTGGAGTACAATCGAATGGTGTTTTTTCTACTGGAAAACATTTTCCCGGACACGGCGATACTTCAACCGATTCACATCATACCTTACCCGTTGTCAATTTTTCAAAAGAACGAATTGAAAATGTAGAACTATATCCGTACAAGCGAATGTTTGATGAAGGCTTAGAATCAGTAATGGTTGCGCATTTGAATGTTCCGAATTTAGAACCACGTGAAAATTTCCCAACATCGCTATCCTATCCTGTAGTTACTGAATTATTGCAAAAAGATTTGGCTTTTGATGGTCTGATTTTTACAGATGCCTTGAACATGAAAGGCGCAAGTAATTTCAAAAAACCTGGTGATATTGATTTGGCTGCTTTTATGGCCGGAAATGATATTCTGTTGTTTGCCGAAAATGTTCCTGTTGCACTCGAAAAAATTGCAGCAGCTTACAACGATACTCTCATTTCTGAAGATAGAATTGCGCAATCGGTTAAGAAAATTTTGCATTACAAATACAAAGTAGGTTTGAATAAATACAAGCCAATCGATACCCAAAAGTTATTTTCTGATATCAATCCAATTGAAAATAACACCTTGCAATATCAATTGTATGAAAATGCGGTGACTTTAGTTAAAAATGATGAGTCGATGCTTCCCATTCGAAACTTGGCAGACGCTAAAATTGCATACATCAAATTGGGTGATTTTTCAGGAACGCCTTTTTTAACTTCTTTAAATAAATATACGGAAGTAACTGAAGTTACAATTGCTGATAACGAAAAAGCACTTGAAATGCTCAAAGATTTCAATACGATCATCTTTGGCTATCACAAGTCGGATGTAAGTTGGTGGAAACCACAAGAATTATCTGCCAAAGAAATAGAGTTGATTACTACAGTTGCTGCTTCTAAAAATGTGATTATTGATGTATTTGCCAAACCCTATGTGTTGTCAGCGTTGCCTTCGATGGATAAAATTAAAGCAGTCCTTGTTTCCTACCAAAACAGTGAAATTTCGCAAGATGTTTCGGCACAAATCATTTTTGGAGCTTTAGGAGCCAAAGGTAGATTGTCGGTTTCGATTAACGATGACTATAAAGTGAATCACGGTTTAACTACGCAACCCATAAATATATTAGGCTTTTCAACGCCTGAAAGTGTGGGTATGAGTTCGCAAAAGCTAAATCAAATTGAAGCCATAGCCAACAAAGCCATCAACGAGAAAATGGCACCTGGAATGCAGATTTTAGTCGCACGAAAAGGTAAAGTCATTTACCAAAAAGCCTTTGGTTATCATACATACGATAAAAAAACAAAAGTGCAAAACTCCGATATTTATGACGTGGCTTCGGTGACAAAAATGGTATCAACGTTGCCCAATGTGATGCATTTGTACGAACATTCGAAAGTAAGTTTGGAAACTAAGTTAGGTGAAATGCTTCCCGTTTTTGCTAATTCGGACAAAAAAGACATCACATTCAAAGAATTGTTATCGCATTATGGACGTTTACAAGCATGGGAACCTTTCTACAAATCAACTTTAGATGTTGAAAAATGTCCAGCTGACAAATACTACAGTTTAACTTACAAGGAAGGTTTTACCAAACAAGTAGCCGAAAATTTATACATTCGTGATGATTACCAAGATACGATTATCAGCAAAATTGTCTCAAGCAAATTGATCGAGAAGAAAGAATACAAATACAGCGATTTTACTTTTATCATTTTGAAAGATTATGTCGAAAAAATGACAGGCAAATCCTTGGATGTATTGAGTTCGGAGCAATTTTTCAAACCACTCGGAATGTCAAGCACGATGTACAATCCGTTGCGTAAATTCGACATGAGTGTGATTCCACCAACCGAAAATGACAACTATTTCCGTCATACCACAATTCAAGGCTATGTTCACGATATGACAGCAGCCATGCAAGGTGGAGTAGGTGGTCATGCTGGAATCTTCTCCAACTCGCTCGACATTGCCAAGATGATGCAATTGTTTCTTCAAAAAGGGAATTATGGTGGACAGCAGTTCTTTTCTGACGAAACTTTCTTAACGTTCAATAACTGTCATTTTTGTATGGAAGGCAATCGACGTGGCTTAGGATTTGACAAACCACAATTGGGTAAAGAAGGTCCAACTTGTGGTTGTGTGTCTAAATCGAGTTTTGGTCATACAGGTTTTACAGGAACCATGGCTTGGGCTGATCCTGAAACTGAAATTGTGTACGTTTTCTTGTCCAATAGAACGTTTCCTGATTCTAACGCGCCCAATCGTTTGTCAAAAGAAAACATTCGCGAAGACATTCAAAAAATCATTCAAGAAGCGATTATCAAATAATTTAACGAACATTTCACGCACACTCATTGCTTATTTCAGTAAATTAGCCTTTTAATTTTAGAGCATGAAAATAGCAATTGTATGTTATCCAACTTTTGGTGGAAGTGGCGTTGTAGCAACCGAATTAGGACTCGAACTCGCACATCGTGGACACGAAATTCACTTTATAACCTATCGTCAACCTGTGCGTTTGGCTTTGTTGAATCAAAATGTACATTACCACGAAGTGAACGTTCCTGAATATCCATTATTTCATTATCAACCCTATGAATTAGCGCTTTCAAGCAAGTTGGTTGATATGGTAAAGTTGTACAAAATTGAATTGCTTCATGTGCATTACGCAATTCCACATGCTTATGCGGGTTATATGGCTAAGCAAATGCTCAAAGATGAAGGAATCAATATTCCTATGGTGACCACACTTCACGGAACCGATATTACGTTGGTTGGGAAGCATCCTTTTTACAAAACAGCGGTGAGTTTTAGTATCAATAAATCGGACATTGTAACTTCGGTTTCACAGAGTTTAAAAGACGATACCTACAAACATTTTGATATTAAAAACGACATTCACGTAATTCCCAATTTCATCGAGTTAGACAAACACAGAAATGAATCGCTTATTTCTTGTCAACGTTCAGTAATGGCTAAACCTGAAGAGCGAATTATAACTCACATTAGTAATTTCAGACGAGTAAAACGTATTCCAGATGTGGTGAAAATATTTTTTAAAATTCAACAGCAAATTCCATCTAAATTAATGATGGTAGGTGATGGACCTGAAAAAGAGGTTGCCGAACGAATGTGTGTTGATTTAGGGATTCAAGACAAAGTAATTTTCTTTGGAAATAGTAACGAAATTGATCAAATTTTATCCTATTCTGACTTGTTTTTATTACCATCAGAAACCGAAAGTTTTGGTTTGGCGGCATTAGAAGCTATGGCGTGGAGTGTTCCAGTTATTTCAAGTAATTCAGGCGGTTTACCCGAAGTGAATTTCGATGGTCAATCTGGTTTTTTGAGTGCTGTTGGTGATGTTGAAAGCATGTCGAAAAACGCTATTCATATTTTAAGCAATAATGAAACTTTATCTGCGTTTAAAAGTAATGCGCTTGCCGTAGCCAAACAGTTTGATATTTTGAACATTCTTCCATTGTATGAAGAATTGTATGAAAAAGCGCTAAGTGAAACGATTAAACATTAATCATCGTAGGTATGAAAAAAATAATTCCAATAGTCATTTTGATCATGGTATTGAATTCGTGTTCATCAAGCAAAAAAACGACTGAAAGTCAATTGTATAAAGTATTGATTACCAGCGAATATGGTGGAGGAAGTTTTCGATTTTATGAAATCATTACCGAACAAAAAGAGTTCAATATGCTTTTGGGCGACGAAGAGATAAAAAAGTTTGTAAAACCAAACGATATTAAAACAGCCAATTTTATTTTGGTGAATTTAGGTGAAAAAAGCAATGGAGGCTACGGTGTTGAAGTGGAAAGTATTGTGGAAGAAGCTGATAAGGTTGTAGTCAATATTAAAGAAGTTGAACCCAAAAAAGGTTCCAATGTTACGATGGCAATCACCAACCCGTATGCGGTAATCAAAATTAACTCAAAGAAACCTATAGAGATTAAGTAATTAGATATTATTATAAAAAAAAGACGCACAACTGGGCGTCTTTTTTATTGTTCGTTCTAAAGTGAATATTAAAAAGGGTTTGACCATTTTGGATCAGTATATACATTGCTTCCTGAAAGTGTTTTTAAGAAAGCAATTACAGCATTTACTTCGGTTGCATTTAAATGGAGTTGCTGTCCAAACCCATTAGGCTTTAAACGTGGATCCAAATTAGGGTTAGCCAACGCTCCAGTTAGATTTCCGTAGTGACCAATAGCAGCTTGTAAACTAGTGATTACACCAGTATGCATCATTGGCCCATTTGGAGTACCATCAGGTTTTACTAAATCACGTAAAGATGGAGCTCTAGTGTTTGTAAAGTCAGGTCCACCGTTTATTGAACCTCCAATACCATTGCTCAAAGTATTCGGGTCAATGTCAAATTCAGGCGCGGCATGGCATCCAGCACAACCCAATCCGCCACCAGTTCTATTGCCAGTTGCGTCAAAAATTGGTGGAGCCATAAACAAATTTTTTCCGTTATTTTCTTCCGCTGTAAAATTGATAAAAGGCGCATTTCCATTCGGAGCTTGTATGCGTCCAAAATCATATTTTGAATCAAACGACTGGATGCTTCTAATGAATTGTGCCAAAGCTAATTGCATCTTAAACTCAGTTATTTCTTCGCTTCCATAAACAAAGAGAAATAGCTCTTTGTAGTATTGGATGTTACTCAATTTGGTGATTAAATCTGTAATCGATTGGTCGCCATTTGTTCCGCTATAACCCATTTCCTCGTGATTGCGAATAGGTTGCGTGGTTTGAAATTCTAAACTCGGAGCCCTTTCATCCCAAAAGAACTTGCTCTCGATAGCAAAACGAGTATTGATTAGTCGCATTGAATGCCTTCCTGTAGTTCCGTTTACACCAGCACTTGCTACCGCTCCATCGCTAAAAGCATTGGCTTGTTGATGGCAACTCGAACACGAAATGGTGTTGTTGGAAGATAAGTTTTTATCATAAAATAATACTCTTCCTAATGTCGCACCTCTGTCTGTAATAGGATTGCCCCCAGTATTGTCTTTAGTAATATAAGGTGGAACCAGTTGATTAGCATAATTTGCTAAGTTATTAAGGTCAATTTTAGAACCAAAAGTAGCTTCAACCGCAGGGTATGAAACAAGGGTTTGGTATTCATCATCATTACTTCCACATGAAATTAAAGTGGTTAATGCCAATAGGGCAAGAATCGTTTGTTTCATACTATTATTGTTGATTAATAAATTATTTTTTAATAACTACTTTAACGGTTTTTGAGTTCGTACTATCCGAAATTTTTACAAAATAAATGCCGTTGTACACTGTATTTGTATCAATAATAGAAAGTGTGCTACCTTGCAAAATAGTACTGGTTTTAACAACTTTACCCAATTCATCAATCAATTCAACTTTCAAATCTTGTTCAACCATTTGGGTTTGAATGGCAATGAACTCTTGAGATGGATTCGGAGCAATTACAACTTTAAAGTCTAAATTATCAAACAAATTGGTTACCAAAGCAGGATTATAAGTTACAGCATTAGAAGGAACCGTTGTTACTGTTGTAGCCGTTTTATTACCATAAAATGTGGGGCCAACTACATAAGGATAAGCCGAGTTATGGTTGGCATCTACAGTGGTAAAATAACAATAGATGCCATTTGGATATTCTGGAGTTTGACAAAAACGGCCATTATGCTCGTCTAAATAAGTAGGATCATTTGGATGGGCTATATATTCATAATCTTCTCTAAAATAACCATTAAAAAAAGTTTGCGTTCCAATTACTTGATTAACTGCTGGACCATTGGTTCGTGTGGTTTGATTTTTTAATTGGTAACTTGATTTCATTCGAGAAATTCCGCCACTTCCGTCGGTATTAGTGTAAGCATAAGCACCGTATATTGGAAATCCATCGTAAGCAAATCCCAATAAAGGGGAATGTTGAGAGGAATTAATTGCATACAAGCCATCCGATGGATAAGTGTCACATACCGTAGAAAGTACAGTTAGATCCAAATTAAACGCACTCGGGTTTTGGTGATGATGGTAATTTCCCATAGCTGGATGCGCTTTGGCACAGTCAAAACCTAGTTTTTCTGCAGGAACAGCATCTCTATTCCATGCTTGAGTAGCATTAGGTCCGCCTGGGCATGGTGGATTTCCTGGTCCGCCACACAAAGCGCTGGTCGAATTATTCCAAGCCACACCATCTCGGTAATCGAACAAAGCCACACCGTTTTTAAATACACCAATATTTCCGCCAGTGGTTGCCGTTGGCGTTCCCGTATTTTGAGTTGGGTTTAAAGGAAATTTAAAAATCTTGTTTTGTGCAGTAGCCAAAGACGGATTTCCATCTTGAAATGGTCCTGTGATGTAGGCAGGAATTCCTGTAGCCGAAACATACACCCAATTGGCATCGTATTGAACGGTTTGTACATTGGCTAAAACAGCATCATTAATAGGAGTGGAATTGCCAGCAACATAATGACGACCTGTGATTCCAGTTGTATTTCTTAGCCATCCAGTTATTGCAGGGTTGCTTTGTGCATTAGACAATATACAACCCAATAATGTGATAAAAGTTAATTTTCTCATAGATTAGTTTTTTGCAATTTTAAGGTTCGCTTGCTTATTCACAACTACTAAATATATTCCGTTGGAGTAGGATGCAAAATCCAAGTTAACAGCAGTTTGATTATAGTTGTTTTCAAATAATTTTTGCCCTTGTAGATTGTAGATTTCAATATTTTCAATAGGAAAATGACCATTCTCAATTGTAACATTTGTAGATGTAGGATTAGGAAAAGCCACTAATGAACTCGAAAATTCTTGTGAATTAACAGCCAAAGGGTTTTCATTGTTGGCATTAAAAGTAGGTGCTTGAATCACAAAATTTCCTGTTCCATTCGGAATGCGAGCATAACCCATGTTGGCTGTTTGAACTCCAAATGAAACCGATTCGATGATGGTTCCGTTGGCATAGGAAAGAATACAGTTTTCACCACCAGCAGAGAATTTAAAACCGGCATGAACACCACTTTGGGTTAAATCTTCATCAGCCCAAACAATTAAATAGCTATTGGGAGCAATTGTTAAACCCGAAGGAAATTGCCATTTTAGTAAATCAGTTGCGGTATCAGTAGCAAATAAATTATCTAAACTAATAGTAGTAGACGAGTTATTGTACAATTCAATCCAGTCTTCGTATTCGCCATTAGCATCAGTTACTGTTGTAGTGTTTTGCGCCATAATTTCATTAACAACCAGTTGTCCCGCAGAAAGCGTTGGGTATGAAGCGTTAATTGTATAAAATTCATGTTCTGCTCTTTCAGGCGAAAATCGGCCTATAGTTGTATTTTCAGCATAAATATAATATTGAACAGCAACGTTGGAAACCACTATACTTGCTCCATACACATTATCACCAGCAGCACCATCGTTGTGCGCACCATCATCAGACATTGTTACTTTAGTAAAAATAGCATTCGAATTTGAACGGTAACCCAACGTTACAGTATTTGTAGTAGCGTTGGTGACAGTAGCTGTAATTGAAATTGTACTACCTACAACAGGATTTGTTGCAGAAGGAGTAACGCTAGCGATTGAGGGTTGAGTTGCCGTAAAATCAGCTAGAGCAGCCAAATAGGTGTTACGTCCACTCATCAAACTACTCAATCCTGGTGCATTCATCATTCCGGCAGAAACATCAGTAGTTAAATTGGTAGTAATGTTAGACTGGTAACTGAATTTATTAGTGTCTGCAGCAACATCGGCACTGATAATAGCTTGAATAGCTTGCGCATCAGTCAAATAATTGCCACTCGCAATCATTTCGGTTAAAATAGTTTTATAATGCGCTAAGTATTTTTTCTTGTAACTCGGAACCGCCAATAATTTTTGAACCAAAGGCCAAGCAGCATCGGCAGCGTGTAAGGTATGTGACATTGTTCTTTTGGCCGCTGTATTGGTTAGATTAACAGTTCCAGTGTCACTAAAAACTCCAAAACTCATATTCAAATCCCAGATCACAGGATTGAATCGACCATTATCGTCTTTATATAAATAATAATTCTGCTTGAAACGACCAATATAACTATCTAAATTGACAATTACATTATCAAAAGCCAGCATCCACAAAGCTCTATCTACATCTAAAACGGTTTCAATACTTGCTGTGTTGTTAGATAATGTATTGGTAAGAGTTACCAAATCTTCCCAACCTAAAGTTGATTTCATATCATATGCTGTTTGGTAACTAGTGATGTTGGTACCCAAATAGGCCAAATTAGGAAGGTTAGTCGATTGTGGACCAGCACCACCTGGAGGGCTACAATCAAAAAAAGCATTATTGTTAGATCCAAAATGGTTGTCAACAAACTTCTTAGATATTGATTCAACATTGGTATACAAACCTATATAACTTCCGTTGATATACAGTTTAGTGTAATTACATAGTGGTGCATGCATGTAATTACGTAACATTTTATAAGCCAAAACTTCTCTTACAAACGTTGGGTCAGCAAAAACATTACTTAGTTTAATATCGGTATAACCTTGGTAGTTTTGATCTACATATGTATCCAATTCAATATGAAATGGGTTTTTAACTTGATTAGCATTGTACGAGCTATTGCCTTTGTATTTTACACCCACATTGCTGAAAACAGTTCCATTAATAGTAACGGATTGTGCTGAAATATAAGCATCACTAGCTTCTGCAGCATCTAAAAGCGCATCCCAATTGCTCTCTGCAAAAGTAATTTGAATGGTTTGAACTGTATTTAAATCATAAAATGTTTGTGCCATAAACGGAACGGATGACAAAAGGAAACATAAGCTACATAGTATTTTTTTCATAAGTTTTTGAATTGCTATTATTCTTTTAGACGATTTTATTTATTTATTCTTGCGCTCTAAGATAATTATTTTTTGAATAGCTGTATTTTGGGTTGAATAAGAAGGAGTTATCGCTTAATGTAAGCAAAAAGGTAACTAAATCAACACGATCATTATCAGACAAATTCATTGGGTATTGCAATTGCTTTGATAAAGTTTTGCTTACGTGTATTCCAGAATTATAATGTTTTATGACTTCAGTTAAAGTAGCAAAACGACCATCGTGCATGTATGGATAAGTAAATTGAATGTTTCTTAAAGTTGGAACTTTAAATTTTAATGAATCATTTGGGTTTTGTGTGATTTTCATTCTACCAAAATCGTTTAAAGTTGCATCTATAGTTAAGCCGTTATTTTCAAATTTTTCGCTACTAAATAAAGGCTCTTGGTGGCAACTAGCACAATGGATTTTAAATAATTTATAACCACTTTGCTCTTGTTCTGTAAAAGTAACTTCTTTACGAATCATTTTGTCGTACTTTGAATTACTTGATACAAGCATCACTAAAAATTGTGATAACGCTTTCAAGGTTAGTTGTCCAGTGATTTTTTGTGTACCAAATGCTTTTTGAAATAGTTGATTGTATTTTTCGCTTTGTTGCAGTTTATGCACCACATTTTCTAGTGTTTCGTCCATTTCAACTGGATTGGTAATCGGAGCTAACGGTTGCACCTCGATGTGATTCACACCACCATCCCACATAAAGTTTTTGCTCCAAGCTAAGTTTTGCAATGTCAATGAATTTCTAGTTCCTATTTTGCCGTCAATTCCGTGGCTTAAATCGTGATCTACATGTGTAAAACCAGTAGCTTGCAAATGACAACTCGCACAAGAAATAGTGTTGTCACGCGACAAAATTGGATCATAAAACAATGCTCTTCCTAGTTGAAAACCTTCTTCCGTCAATGGATTTTTTTGGGTGTCGTACTGCAGTTGTGGCCAGCCTTTAGGGATTTCAATATAAATTGGCGTCGTATCGTTTTGTGTGAATGAAAACGAAATTAGGCACAAAAGCGCTATGAATGCAATATGTAGTCGGTACAATTTCATTCTATTCGAAATAACAAAGTAGTTTTATCAGCCAACTCCATTGCCTTTGTACTTGGACTCATAATGGTATTGACTTCTTTTAAATCAAGTGTTTCAAAAAATGGAGCTAAATCCATTACAAGCTGAAGTGTATTATCGCTATTATTTACGGGAATTTCAACTGTTCTCAAGGCATAATAAGGATACAAATAGCCACCAAGGTGAAAGTGAAATTGGTTTTTACGAGTGTTACAACTTTTGCTTTTTCCTTCAATTTTCATATTAATGTAACCACTTTGCCAAGCCCAATACATGCCTTTGCTCGGATCTAAATCACCCGACATGGCACCCGATGTAGAAGTCAAGCTATCCACACCAATGGAAAAACGGATTGTATTGATTTTTTTATTTGTTATCGGAAACTTTAATAGCATTGAATTAGCATTGGCAACATCAACCAAATGATAACTTTCCTTTTCTTTAAATTGAGTTCCGTCAGCAAAATCAAATTCAATATCAGTCAAGTAAAATTTTAAAACCGACAATTCTAAAGTATCATTTCGGGATATGTATTTTTGACCTAAAATCAGTGGTTTGTATCCAAATGCTGCCTTGATTTTAAGTTGAATCGTGTCGTTAGTATTTTGTGAAAAAACAACCGATGTAAATAAAACACTCAACAGCAAACACAATCCACACTTTTTATTCATGTTCAGGTCGCGGTGGTTTTGAAAACAATCGTGATAGTTCTTTCGTCAACTCTTCAAAATCGTCCATTTGATCGGGTTTACACAATTTTTTAATATCGGCAAAATGATTAAAATGAGTCGTTTCAATTTCTTTTTGATAATTACCTAAAGCAATAATCAAACTATCTTTTGAAGAAGAGTCGTTGCTATTCAAAAGGGCATACAAACTATTTTTGGTATCTCTAATTTTTTCATCTACAGCGTCAATTTGTTTGCGGTGTTCGCGAATGAGTAACTCGTAAGCCTCAATTTGTTGTTCATCAAAATGCAACTTTTCTATGATGATTTCTCTGGGTTCAGGTCTTCCGTGTGGCGGTGGTCTGTGGCCTTGTTTTGGTCCAGAAACAAATAAAAAACCCAAAGTGCCAATATTTAAAAGTAATAAAGCAATAACGCTAATTGTGATTAATTTTTGCTTTTCCATAATGATTAGTATAACTGGTTACTCTTGTTAATCGACTGTTCGAGAGCAGCTGTAGCGTTTTCTGTTTTCGATGTCTTAACGGATAACAAAATGATATTTAATGTAATTAGCAACGCTATTGAAGCAGCAACTAAACTCACCATACGCATTGGAATCACTTGTTTTTCTTGAATACGATTATTGATTTTTATAAATAAATCATCACTCGGTTCAACGCGTTTAATTCCGTTAGCGCTGTTTAAAATTTGCTCGATAAAGTTTTCTTTTTCCATTTTTAAAAATCTCAATATTGACTTTATAATTGTTTAGACGATACTATTTATTTTTTCTTGCGGTAATTTTCAAATTGTTGACTTAATTTTTCCTTCAAAGTCTTTTTGGCTCTAAAAACCAACGATTCTACTGATGAAATGCTGACGTCCATAATAGTAGCAATTTCAGGATTGCTCAAACCATCCAGTTTAGACAAAATAAAAGCCGTGCGCTGATTTTCGGTTAATTCATTAATTACTTTAAATAAAATGGCAGCTTCTTCCTTCTTTTCCATCGCTATTCCAGGATGCTCAAAGGAAGAAATATTTTGCAAGTCTTTTTCTGAATCTGATCGTTGGCCGAAAATAAAAAATCGTTTTTTACTTTTCTTATGTTTGATAAAATCCAATGATTTGTTGATAGTAATGCGGTAAATCCAAGTTTTGAACGTAGCATTATTTTGAAATTTTTCAATGGATTGATACACTTGAACAAATACGTCTTGGGTAATTTCTTCAGCATCTTCAATACTTTGAACATAGTGCAACGCCACGTTATACACCAATACTTTGTACTGATTATAAAGTGATTGAAAATCGTTTACTGCGTTCATTAAGAAAAAATTAGGTTGTAAATGTAATCAGACTGCAAGTATTAGCAAAGGTTTAACTACAAACAAATTTTTTTAAAATTAAAATAATACTATATTTGAATGCTTAAAATATCAAACAAACTAATTACAAACGATATGAAATTACTTGAAGGAAAAGTAGCTATTATAACTGGAGCAAGTCGCGGAATTGGTAGTGGAATTGCAAAAGTATTTGCACAACATGGCGCTAATGTAGCCTTTACCTATAGTTCCTCAGCCGAATCTGCTATGGCTTTAGAAAACGAATTGAATGCATTGGGTGTAAAAGCCAAAGGATACCAGTCGAATGCAGCTAATTTTGAGGAAGCGCAAAAGCTTTCGGATGATGTAATAGCCGAATTCGGAACCATCGACATCTTAATCAATAATGCCGGAATTACCAAAGACAATTTATTGATGCGTATGAGTGAAGAAGATTTTGACAAAGTAATTGAAATCAATTTAAAGTCGGTATTCAACATGACCAAAGCGGTGCAAAAAGTAATGCTCAAAAACCGCGCTGGCTCTATCGTGAATATGAGTAGTGTAGTAGGAGTGAAAGGAAATGCGGGTCAAGCCAATTACGCAGCTTCTAAAGCGGGAATGATTGGATTTACCAAATCGGTTGCTTTAGAATTAGGTTCAAGAAATATTCGTTGCAATGCCATCGCACCTGGATTTATAGAAACCGAAATGACAGCCAAATTGAATGAAGATGTGGTGCAAGGTTGGAGAGATTCTATTCCGTTAAAACGCGGTGGAACACCAGAAGATGTTGCTAATGCTTGTTTGTTTCTAGCTTCTGACATGAGTGCGTATGTTACAGGACAAGTGTTGAATGTAGATGGAGGAATGCTGACTTAATGTCGTTTTATTATAAATTATAAATTATAAATTTTGAATGATGCGTATTTTATTTAATTTCTTCCATTTAAAATTTATAATTCAAAATTTTTAATAATAAACACTAATTATGACAACATCCACGATAGTTCTTTTACTTCTTTCTGTACTAGCTGCAGCTGGATTGTCGTATTTTCAGTATTTTTATAAAAACAAAAACCGTTCTAAGCTGACTAAGTTGTTGGCTTTGCTACGGTTTTTGGCTGTTTTTGGGATATTATTACTACTAATCAACCCAATTATTTCTCGCAAAACCTACGAAACCATCAAAACACCATTGGCTTTGGTAGTGGATAATTCAAAGTCGATTACCGAACTCAAATCGGATGCGGTTAGCAAGGAAATGTTTGAAAAATTAGCCAATAACAGTGAGTTAAAAGACAAGTATGATTTGCAATTGTACAGTTTTGATGCTGATTTTCAATCGATAGAAGAAGCGAGTGAACTCAATTTTAAAGGCAAACAATCGCATTTTGATAAAGTAGCCAAAAGTTTGAAAAGCATCAATAAGAACTTAACATTTCCAACGGTTTTAATTTCAGATGGAAACCAAACTTCGGGTGAAGATTATGTGTTTTCGTTTGATGCAAACAACAAAGTTTATCCTTTGGTTGTTGGAGATACAACTACGTATTTGGATTTAAAAATAAATCAAATCAACGTTAATAAATACGCGTTTCACAAAAACAAATTTCCTGCCGAAGTTTTTCTACAATACGCTGGAAATAAAAGTGTGAATGCAACCTTTTCGATTTCACAAGGTAATAGTGTTTTAACGCAACAAACGGTTTCGTTTTCGCCTTCGCAAAAAGCACAAATTGTAAATGTATTGTTGCCAGCCGATAAAGTAGGAATGCAGTTGTATACAGCCAAAATTACTTCTAACGAAACGGAGAAAAACACCTACAACAACACCAAAAAGTTTGCTGTTGAAATTATTGATCAGCGTTCGGAAATTGCTATTGTTTCGGCCATTAATCATCCTGATTTAGGTGCGATAAAACGCAGTGTTGAAACTAATGCATCGCGCAAAGTAACCATAATTAAGCCAAAAGAAATCAGCGAGTTAAATAAATTTAATGTTTTAATTTTATACCAACCGACAGCTGAGTTCAAAAGTATATTTGATGCCAACAAAAACCTACGTATCAACACTTGGATAATTACTGGAAACAACACTGATTATGGCTTTTTAAACCAGCAACAAAATGCCATGGCATTTCGGGTTTCTTCCCAAAAAGAAGATTACACTGCATCGTTCAATTCTGATTTTAATTTGTTCGCCACTGATAATATTGGTTTTGAAGGTTTTCCACCTTTAGAAAATGCCTACGGAAACATTACGCCCAATGCTAATGCATCTGTTTTGTTAACTTCACGTATTCGAACCGTAGATACTAACACACCTTTACTAGCTTTTTCTGATAATCAAGGATTGCGCTCTGCCTATTTGTTGGGTGAAAATATCTGGAAATGGCGTGCACACAGTTATGTCGAAAAGAAATCATTCGATGACTTCGATATTTTTATGGATAAAATCGTCCAGTATTTGGCTTCTAATGATACTAAAAAATCACTGATTGTGAACCATGAACGTTTTTACAATTCAGGTGATGCATTGGAAATCACAGCGCAATATTTCAACAAAAACTACGAACTCGACGAAAAAGCTCGATTGACAATTACGGTTACGAATGCTAAAACCAAGCAAGTTAAAACATACGACATGTTGCGTGCTTCGAATGCTTTTAAGGTTAATTTAGATGGATTGCCTGCCGAAAATTATTCGTTTACGGTAAAAGAACTCAACTCCAATTCGAGTTATTCAGCCGGATTTGAAATACTAGACTTTGATATCGAAAAACAATTTGTAAACCCTGATTTAGTGCGGTTACGACAGTTGGCTTCCCAAACCAAAGGCGCTGTTTTTGTTCCCAATCAAGTGGATAATTTAATTAAAACATTATTGGAAAACCAAGACTATAAGGCCATTCAAAAAGAAATTGTAAACAAAACCCCAATTATCGACTGGATTTGGTTGTTGGTTTTAGTAGCTGCACTTTTAGCTACAGAGTGGTTTGTGCGTAAGTACAATGGATTGCTTTAATTCAAATTTTCTAACGTTCAATTTTTAATACTTTTTCTACCCAATCGGGTAGGTTTTAACCTAATAAACTTAACTAATTTTCCTCCAAAAATATCAATTAGTTAATTCCATCTTATTATGTTTAAAACTACTTATCTCAGCACGTTGGTGCTATTTATT
The DNA here is from genome assembly GCA_964414655.1 of uncultured Flavobacterium sp. Classification (GTDB taxonomy): domain Bacteria; phylum Bacteroidota; class Bacteroidia; order Flavobacteriales; family Flavobacteriaceae; genus Flavobacterium. The sequence continues at coordinate 37,050 of CAYPXI010000013.1, forward strand.
TTATTTTCTTATAAAGTAAATTCACAAAATGTATTTAATGGCGAACCTGTTCAAATTGTTGGGGCTTTCAATGGTTATGCTACAACTCCTTATGCTTCCGATTACAGAACGATGTTGTATAGAAAACTTTCAACACAAACTCCCAATCCAACTGATGGAAGAGGCCAGTGGGTTACAACCATTAATGTCGACAATGTTAGTGGTGATATTAGCCCAATAACAATGACTGGTGGAGCTAATAATGGATTTTTATTTATATCGGGGCCATCACAAAATCGATTTCAAAATAAATGGGCGTTTACTAATGTAGGAACGGGTGTGATTGGTTCCAATATAAATATTCTTACAGCTTTCAATAGTGGTGAGGATATGGGATTAAATATGGCTACTAGTGGCTACTACACTTTTATATTCAATGATGCAGGTTATACCTCAGCTAATGCAAAATACTGGGTAACTCGTACACAAAACCCACCAGTTAGTGTTAGTCGAGTTGCTCAAAACATTGTAGCAGGACAAGGTCAAATTACTATTGCTACTAGTGCTACTCCATCGCCAGGAGAAAATGTTTACGTTCGCTATCGAAAAGTCAATGATTTTTCTTCTACGGGTTCGAATATAGTTCAAGCTGTTGGTTCAGGCACCAATTGGATGGCCACCATTCCGCAACAAAATTGTGGAGATACAATTTATTATTACGTTTTCACTAGTACACGAACGTTGACTAATCTTTTGGTTTTTTCGGACCCAAGTTACCGTTCTATGTCAGCTATTCGTTATGATGATAACTCAGGTTTAAATTACTATTACACCATTGATGCACCTAGCGCTGCCATTCTTTCGGGTTCTGCTACTATTTGTCCCGGACAAACCACTAATCTAACAGTTGCTATTACAGGAGGAGAATCGCCCTATACCGTTATTTTAAACGATGGAACAAACAATCTTACCATTAACCATTACACTAGTGGTTCACCAATACCAGTTGCACCATTTGTAAATACTGATTATAATATTGTTAGTGTTACAGGTGCAAATTCTTGTGTAGGAACAGGGTATACGGGAATGGCTGAAATTACTATGACAGGAAATACAACGTTCTATCAAGATTCCGATGGAGATGGTTATGGAAACGCAACTGTATCTACCTCAGCTTGTTTAATTCCTCAAGGTTATGTAGCTAATAGTTTGGATTGCAACGACAATAATCCTGCGGTTAATCCCAATGCTGCCGAAGTTTGTTACGATGGATTAGACAACAATTGCAACGGAACCATCGACGAAGGTTGCACACCAATTGTTACAGTAGTTCAAAGCACACAATGTGGCACTACTTTAACAACAATCGATCAATATATTTATGCCAATTTAGTAGCAGGAGCACAAGGTTATCGATTTAAAGTGACCGATATGACGACCAATCAAGTACAAACTATTGACAAAGCACTTCGTGTGTTTCAGTTGACTCAATTAGGAAACTATGCGTTCAATCGAACTTACCAAATAGAAGTTTCGGTTCGTTACAACAATGTATGGCAACCGTTTTATGGTTTACCTTGTACTGTAACAACACCAGCAACCACCACACAAATTCAATTGGCTCAGTGCGGAACTACATTAACCAATATGACCGATATTATCTATGCGAATAACGTTCCTTTTGCAACAGGCTATCGTTTTAGAATAACCAATTTGACTACTTCGGCTCAGCAAGTTATTGATCGTCCAGTACGTGATATTCGTATGTCATTGACGACTATTGCACAATTTAACTCCACCTATTCGATAGAAGTGGCTGTTAAAAACACCAACGGAAGTTATTTGCCTTATGGAGCGGCTTGTAACATCACAACACCAAGTTTCCCAACCTCGCAATTGCAAGTGACACAATGCGATGTGGTGCTAACAACTACCAATACGACCATTTATGCTGATTCATATACTGGAGCATCCACTTACCGATTTAAGTTTACTAGTGGCTCATTTGTGTACACATTTGACCGTCCCACGCGTTCATTTGTATTGAGTTCAGTTCCCGGATTAAGTACAGGAACAACGTATTCCGTTCAAGTAGCATTAGAAATCAATGGGGTGTTTGGTCCTTACGGAAAAGTATGTACAATAACTACTCCCAATTCACCAAGAGTAGCAACACCACTAGTAAGTGAGTTTGAGGTGGTAGCTTATCCTAATCCTTTTTCAGATGACTTCAAGTTGGATGTAACGTCAACATCTACGACAGATATTCAAGTAAAAATATATGATATGTTAGGTAAATTAATAGAAAGCAAAACTGTCCCATTTTCAGATATCGATGCAATTGAATTTGGAGAACAGTATCCTTCGGGAATTTACAATTTTATTATTTTACAAGGCAATGCAGTAAAAACTCAACGCGTAATTAAGCGATAATCTGAAAATAGTATAATTAAAAAGTTCTTCACTTAAGTGGGGAGCTTTTTTTGTTTGAATAGTATTTAAAATTTAAACAGATTATTTAATAATTGAACAACTTTATCGTTATTTGTGACTGTTTAGTAAACGAAATAGCGATTTTTATTAACTGTAATTACGATACCACTATGAAAACCACGCCCGAACACAACGAAAAAATAGCCAAATTAATTTTTGCGTCTGTATATCCACATTATGTGACTAAGGTGGAAAGTAAAGGTAGAACCAAAGCCGATTTACACCAAGTAATCGAGTGGCTCACGGGTTTTGATGAAAAAAAACTACAAGAATTGATAGAGGAGAAGGTGACTTTTAAAACGTTTTTCGAAAGAGCAACACTCAACCCCAATGCGCATTTAATAACAGGAGTAATTTGTGGTTATCGAATAGAAGAAATTGAAAATCCACTCACTAAACAAACAAGGTATTTAGACAAGCTCATTGATGAATTAGCCAAAGGCAAAGCAATGGAAAAGATTTTGAGGAAGGCTTGATTTAATGTATTGTTTTTTTGATTATATGACGCTATTAAATCTAAACTCCAAATCCTTACTTTAGCGCTACTATTTCACATTTAAAAATGAACACCCAACAACAAATCAACGACTACATCAACAGCCAACCCGAACCCAAGAAAAGCGAAATATTAGAATTGCATACCTCTATAATCGAACTAGTGCCAACGTGTAAGTTATGGTTCTTGGATGGTAAAAACGCTGAAGGTAAAGTAATAGCAAACCCCAATATTGGCTACGGAACCCAACTGATGCACTACGCCGATGGTAGCACCAAAGATTTTTACAGAGTAGGTTTAAGTGGCAACAAAACGGGAATTTCAGTATATATAATGGGCATCACTGATAAAACATTCTTAGCTCAAAACTATGGTAAAGAGCTAGGCAAGGCGAGTATAACTGGTTATTGTATCAAGTTCAAATCACTAAAAGACATCAATCTATTAGTACTTAAAAGCGCTATTCAATTTGGGTTGGGGGAGTAGTTTGAGTCTGAACGAGGTACGAAATTAAAAGCAATTAGCTATCAGCTGTCAGGGATTAGCTGAATTCTTTGTGTGCTCTGTGTTTCCTTAGTCTAACTCTGTGTAATAGCATAAGGCGAATGTACAAAGTACAAAGTGCAAAGTGCAAAGTGGAAAGTGCAAAGTGGAAAGTGCAAAGTACAAAGTGCAAAGTACAAAGTACAAAGTGCAAAGTACAAAGTACAAAGTGGAAAGTTCTGCTTACTTTTGACCACAGACCACTGCTAAACCGCTAAGCAGTAGGGTAGCTTTTTTACTTTTAAAATACGCTCATATCAAGCTCATCAAAGTCTTTAATTTCAGATAATTGAATGAGTTTGTTAATGGCTATCGTTTTAGATGTGGTTGTAAATACTTCATCTCCTCCTTCGGCATTTGGATTGGTGTTGACTTTTTCTTGCTTTATTTTGTTGACAAAGTCAATACTAGTTTCACTTTTAATTACTGGGCCGCCTTCAGATGATAGGTAGCTAATTAACTCAAAATCGGAATTGTGGTATCTAAAACTGTATTGCCAATACCCGTATCGGCCATGTCCGTACTGGATCAATAAAGTATTGTTTTCAATTTTAGCAGAGAGCTCGGGTGCAAAATAAACACCCCCATCTTCGTTTTCAGATGAAAAACAATCGTAATTCTTAGCTGCCAATTCGTAACGACCGTTTTTGTTAAACACTACGATAATTCCTCTTCGGTTTTGGTCTAAGGGGTTGCCCTTATTGTCTTTAATGATTCGACTTTTATCTGTTGCTTTTATGATGTAAACGTAATCTTCCTGTTGGTCGTTATTTAAATCTCCTTTTGTTTGTTCAAAAAGGGTATAGCCTTTGGGTAAAAAGTCGGTTGGGTTTTGTTTTGTTTCAACTGCAGTACTCTTTTGGTTTGTTGCAGTTTGCTCCGTTTTGGATTGTAAGCAACTCGTGATAATAAAAAAGACGAATAGGCTAAGGGTCTGTTTTAGTACGTTATTCAAAGTCATGGTTAAAGTTTTTAATGTGATTCAATTGTGTTAGGTACCAGGTGCTGTGCTATAATGGCCGATGTAGATTAAGAACGGCGTTTCTTTTGCTTTCTATTGCTACTTGATTTTAACTCATCTATACGCGTTTCGGTGCATGCTGTTTTACAGCTAGTTAATAATAATGGTTGCATACTTCCGCCATCATATTGTGCAATTTCAAAAGCGCAATGGGCATCTCGGTAGGTAATCCAGTTTTTTTGAGCGGTGGTCAGTAGCTTTTTCTCTTTAGCGCTCAATGTGTTGCGTAGTTCATTATATACCTTATTCAATTCGGTATCTACTTTTTTGTAATCAGCTAGTGCTGTTTGGTACATTTCGGCTTGTGTTTGTGCCCATGCATGAGAGCAAAAACTGAGGGCGAAAAAGAAGATTACGATAGCATGTATTTTTTTCATGATGAATTAGTTTTAAAAAGGACTACTAGGTTTAGGTAATGTGTTTAGTTATTGTTTTTTAAAATTCTCCCTAACAGTGTAGGGAGAAAGTCATGATTTATTTTAAGTAGGTTAAGACGCTGTCGCTCTCAAGTCCCATGTAATTACAAAATTCTTCAATGGTAACCATTTGGTGTTTTTCTTTTTTGTAGAATACTTTGATGTCGTTGAATATGTTGCGGCTTTGTCTTTCACTTTTTCCAGTTATGAGTTGGATGTCTTGCGGATAAATGCAAATGCGGCGCATGGCATGTAACTACTCCCAATCACTTTTTAGGCGTGTTGCCTCTTCCAGGACCCGATGGATTTCCGGTGGTACTCGGATAGTTCGGATTGGGTTTTGGATTGCTGGTGGGCTTCGGACTACTTACGGGTCGGGAAGCTGGTTTTGATGGATTCATAATTTGGTTTGTTTTAGGTTGATTGTTCCTACTCTATACGCTTTTCGGATACCGCTGTTTTTGTTTGATAGACCAAATCTCAGCAGAAACTACCACACCACATAATCTTGGATAATATTACCTTAACTACAGTAACAAAACGGTAAAATAGGAGTAATGAGAGCGGAGGTTAGAGGTAAGACCGATTCGCTGTGAGAAGTAAGACCGATTCGCTGTGAGAGGCAAGACCGCTGCGCTGTGAGAGATAAGACCGCTTCGCTGTAAGAAGCAAGACCGCTTCGCTGTGAGAGACAAGACCGCTGCGCTGTAAGAGGTAAGACCGCTTCGCTGTGAGAGGTAAGACCGTTGCGCTGTGAGAGACAAGACCGCTTCGCTGTGAGAGGCAAGACCGCTTCGCTGTAAGAAGCAAGACCGCTTCGCTGTGAGAGATAAGACCGCTGTGCTGTGAGAGGTAAGACCGCTTCGCTGCAAGAGGCAAGACCGCTTCGCTGTAAGAAGTAAGACCGATTCGCTGTGAGAGGCAAGACCGCTGCGCTGTGAGAGGTAAGACCGCTTCGCTGTGAGAAGCAAGACCGCTGCGCTGTGAGAGGAAAGATGGCAGAAAGGAGTATACGTTTAGACTTTCGGCTTTCGGCTTTTGCTATTGCACAGAGTTACACTAAGGAAACACAGAGCGCACAGAGCGTTCAGCTAATCGCTAATTGCTTTTGACTTTCGCCTTTGTACTTCATACTTCGTACTTCATACTACATCCTATACTGCTTCACCTCGGCAATATAATTCTCAGAAACAGGCAGTCGTTTGGTTTCTAATTTTCCAGAAGGATGGTATATATCCACCTCAATCTCTTCGTTTTTTCTGTCAAACAACTTGATGTGGTGTTTGTTGACTCTAATGGATTTGTGAATGGTGACAAACTGCGATTTGAAAAGGCCTTTTTCTTCCATTTTAGTGAAGGAGAAATCAATTAGTTTTTCTACTTTCCGGTGGTTAAAGTAAATGATCTTATTGTTGGATTGCGCACCATGGGCTTTGTCGGCCTCTAAATAGACTATCGAATTCAAGGCAATTTTATTGCGCTTACTAGCTCCAAAATCCAAATACACGTGTTCTTCTTTGGCAAAAAAGCCAACTTCTTTCAAAAAACGCTCTGTAGTTTTTACAAACTCATCCGCTGTAAACGGTTTGGTAATATGATCGACACACACACTATAATCGCGTTTGAGTTTTTCCATTTCTTTCACGTACTCGGCCGTATTGCTGCTTACAAACAACACGGGCAATTGGAGTTCGTAAGCCACTTCCATACCGGTCATGTACGAATCTCCAAGGTTCAAGTCTAAAAACAACACATCGGGCCGAGATAGTTTTACTTCTTGCAAGAAGGTGGCTGCCGAAACACAAGCAGTTACTACAGTGACCAAGCCTTCTTTTTCGAGAAACTGTTGGTTTTTTAGGAGTTGTTCTTTGTTGTCGTCGAGTAGGGCGGCTTTGAGTGGGGTCATTGAATTAATAATTAACAATTAACAATTTATAATTAACAATTAGCGATTTAAATGTGTTGTTATGTATAAGGTTTATATGACGTATCTATGACGTATCTATGACGCATCTATGACGCGTTAACTTTTTTTTGGAATGTGGATTGATTTTTTTCACTACTCAAAAATAGGATAAAATATTTATTTGAAAAAGGCAAAATCGGCAAAAAAGGCTAAAATCGGCAAAAATGGCAATTTAGTACTCTTTCGGCAATTTTGACCTTTGGGCTGTTGATTCGTCATGACCTTTGTGACAGCCTTAGACACGAAGTCAGAAAGGATGTTTAATTTAACACATTTAAAACGATGGCAAAATCATCAGGAATTATCAAAATTGAAGGTACGGTTGAGGACTTGACCTTCTACAAAAAAGACGGGAAAAACTTTGTGCGCCGAAAAGGAGGCGTAAGCAGAGAACGTATTGAGAACGACCCTAATTATGTGCGAACTCGCGAGAATAACTCGGAGTTTGGTCATAGTGGTTCGGCTGGAAAAGTATTGCGCATGGCAATGGGTAGTTTGGTTTTTAAGGCCAAAGACAGCAAATTGGCCAGTAGAATGTTGCAAACGATGTCGCAGATTAAGAATTTGGACACTGCTTCGACCAGAGGGCAGCGTAAGGTAAGTGTTGGGTTGGCTACTGCCGAGGGTAAACAACTGTTGCAGGGATTTGATTTTAATATTAATGCGCCTTTGAATGGGGTGCTTTTTGCTCCGTTTACCACGGATATGGTGCACGGTACTATTGAAATTGCCAACTTGTTACCGGCAGAGCAATTGCAGTTTCCGCAGGGGGCAACGCATGTTAGTTTTCAATGTGCCGTGTTGGCGATTGATTTTGATACAGAAGTATCTGAAATTGCTTACAGCAACATTGAGAACTTGCCTATTAACTTGAATCCTAGTTCTATAACGCTTTCTACTACAAGTGTTCCTACGGGTGGTGTGCAACTGTTGTTATTGATGCTTTCGTTTTATCAGGAAGTGAATGGTGTGCAGTATTCGTTGAAAAATGAAGACTACAATGTGTTGAACGTTGTGGAGGTGGCTTAGTTTGTAGAAGTTAGAAGTTAGAAGTTAGAAGTCAGAAGTTAGAAGTCAGAAGCAAGACCGCTGCGCTGCAAGAAGCAAGACTGCTGATGGTTGCATGCAAACTATTTTTTGAAAGAGCTCCTTGCCTTTGGGTGGGGAGTTTTTTTAGTTTATAGTTTTTATTTTATGGTTTATGGTTTATGGTTTATGGTTTATGGTTTGTGGTTTATGGTTTGTGGTTTATGGTTTATGGTTTATGGTTTGTGGTTTATGGTTTTTTTCTGGCAAAGACTCTAAGGCGCAACAATTCTGCCACGGATGAAACGGATAAAACTGATGAACACAGATTGTGAAAATTGGAGTAATTAGTGGAATTGTGAATTTTAATCAAAAAGTAGTACCACCCGTTTGTCATGCTGACGCAGGAAGCATCTCATCATTATTTGTGTGGCTAAATAAACCACAAAAGACACAAAAGTTCATTCTGTAAATTTGTTATTTGGTTTTCGAATTTCCAAAAAAAAGGTGTTTTTCTTGTTGTGCTTTAGAGAAAACACCTTTACTTTTGAGGACTATAACTTTTAATGCAATGCCATAACACAAAGTGTATAAAGCCAATACCTTCTCAATCAAAATACAACCACTTACGGTTTCCCGTAACGCACGTAGTTGTGCTCCATTTATATTTGTAAAAAATTACACAAATTGCTTAAAAACCCCTGCCCATTAATTGGGGAATTGGTTTATTTTTGGTAGGTTTGAATATTAATAAGTAACTACTTTCATGACTCAACTAGAAACATTAATTAATAGTTTTTCAATACAAAATTTAAAATCATTTTTGAGCAACAAAATTCGCTCGTTTAAAGCTGATACTGATGATTTTGACCATCTTTTTAAAGACGAGGTTTTTGAAAAATACACTTCCATAAACAAAATTGGTGATGCGCTAATTGAACAAGACGAACTTGTAATTATTGCTGCCAAAACTACTGACCCTCTTACGGAAAGAACCGGAAAGAAAAATCAATATGAAATTGCTAAAACTATTTTAAAACATGAAAAAGTTGATGCTGCTATTTTTGTTTTTTATGATGAAGTAGGAAATTTTAGATTTAGTTTAATTACACGCATATATAAAACAGAAAAACTTAACCGAGTTGATTATAGCAATTACAAAAGAAAATCATTTTATGTAACGAGGGATAAAAGCAATAAAACTTTCATAAATCAATTTAAACCTTATTCATCTGAGAATCCAATTGTAAAAATTGTTCAACTTGAAAAAATATTCTCACTTGAGGAAGTTTCAAATACTTTCTACAATGAATTCACACCTAAATTTACTGAAATAGTTGAAAGTATTGATAATTCAATTGATTTAAATACTAGACAAGATTTTGCTTTACTTTTTATAATTAGAACAATATTTATCGGATTTGTTCAAAAGAAAGGTTGGATAGGTAAAAAAGAGAGTTTTGTTTTAGATTTTTGGAATGAGTACAAAACTAAATCGTACAGTAAAAATGAGTTTTATACTAGATGGTATAAACCTTTTTTGTTTGAAGCTTTAAATACCGCATATGGCCACAAGGTATCTTATCAAAACAATGAATTTTCAAAAGAAACTGAACAAATACTTCAACTGTGTCCATACCTAAACGGTGAATTGTTCAAAGAGAAAACCAACATTGATACTCTAGGAATTACATTGAATGATAAAACAATAAATTCATTTTTTGAATTTTTATTCGCTTATAATTTTACTGTTGAAGAAAGCAGTCCATTAGATGAAGACTTAGAATTAAATCCTGAGTTTTTGGGAATCATATTTGAAAAACTTGTAAACAAAGAAGACGGTGCAGTATATACTCCTAGAACAGAAGTTGATTTTATGTGCCGTATTTCTTTACAGAAATGGTTAGAAAAAGTCACTGAAATTAATAAAAATGATTTAACCAATTTGTTGTTCAGAAATAAAGGAACTTCTAAAGATGACAAAGAAAACCAAAAACAAGGTGATTTTTCAGCAGCTGAAATAAAAATATTAATTGAAAAATTAAAATCTGTTAGTATTTGTGACCCTGCATCTGGTTCAGGAGCTTTTCCTGTAGGAATGTTACAAGTTTTAAATGAAATTTTAGGTAATTTACAAAGTAGAAATAATTGTCCCGAAGAATTTAAAAATGAAAGATCATTTGAACGTAAAAAAGCAATTATTGCTAGTTCACTATATGGAGTTGAAGTTAAACAATGGGCAGTTTGGATAAACCAATTAAGATTGTGGCTTTCACTTTTTGTAGATATTCCGAAAGAAAGAGAAAATGAATTTATTACATCAACAAAACCTTTATTACCTAATTTAAGTTTTAAAATTAGACGAGGTGATGCGTTAGTACAACGAATTGGAACAAAATCTTTTCCTATTGATTCGCAAGCCGATGTTTCTCTTAATGTCAAGAAAAAAATAACTGAACTTAAAAAACTGAAAAACGATTTCTTTTATAACCAAGCAATTGATTATGGTACAGTAAGAGCAAAAGAGAATCAAATATTTGTTGAAATATTAAATGATCAAATTGATGAAAAATTAATCCAAATTAAAAAGTACAACCAAACTTCTTTAGATTTAGACAATCAGCAATCATTGTTTGGAGAGACAAAACCAAAACAAGGAAAGTTAGGTTTATATGAAAATGAAATTGCTCAACTTGAAGCAGAAATAGAAAATTTAAGAGAAGAAAAAAAATCACTTAAAGAAGAACATCCTTTAATTTGGAATATTGAATTTTCAGAAGTTTTCTATGACAAAGGAGGCTTTGACATTATTATTGGTAATCCACCCTATTTGAGACAAGAAGATATTGCAGACCCATTAAAATATGTTCCTAACGCTAAAGATTATAAGGAGTTATTGGTTCAATCGATTTACGAGAACTACACTAAATATTTCTATAAAGGCACAAAACTAGTTCATAAGATTAATGGTAAATCTGATTTATTTACTTTCTTTTATTTAAAAAGTTTGAAGTTGCTAAATAAAGAAGGAATTCAAACTTTTATATGTTCTAATTCTTGGTTGGATGTTGATTATGGAGCTTGGATGCAAGAATTTTTAATTAAAAATTGTAAAGTTCATTATATCATTGACAACCAATCTCAGCGAAGTTTTTCAAATGCTGACATTAATACTATAATATCTGTTTTAGATGCTCCAAAACCTCTAAATAAATTAAATGAAGTAACTGCAAAATTTGTAATGTTTAAAAAATCATTTGATGAAGCACTTGTTGCTGAAAACATATTATTAATTGACAATCAAAACAAAACTGTAGAAGTAAATAACGATTTTAGATGCTATCAACTAAATAACAGCGATTTACTAGAAGAAGGAAATGAATATGAGAATGAAACTCAAAAAAAATTAAAACAAGGCAAGTACATTGGAGACAAATGGGGTGGAAAATATCTAAAAGCTCCTGATATTTTCTTTACCATTATTGAAAAAGGAAAAGATAAATTAGTAAAACTAAAAGATATCGCTGATGTTAAATTTGGAATTAAAACAGGATGTAATGAATTTTTCTATCTAACAAACGATCAAGCAGAAAGTCTAAAAATTGAAAAAGAATTTTTAAAGCCAATTATTACTTCTTCAAAAACGGTAAAAAAATATTTAGTTGAAGAAGAAGACGCAGAACGTCTTATTTTTTCATGTAGTAAATCAAAAGCAGAGTTAAAAAACACAAAAGCACTTGATTATATTTTATGTGGTGAAACTAAAAATTATCACGAAATTCAATCAGTTCAATCTAGAAAATATTGGTACGAATTTCCAAAACAAAAAAAATCTGATTTTGTATTGTTAAGATTTAGAGACAAAAGAAGTTGGCAACCAATAAATGAATTTGAAAATATGCTTTTTGGTGATACACTATTTATTGGCAATTTTAAAAATGAGTTAAATATTTCAACACAAAATATTGTTTTAAACAATACATACTTTATTTTAAATATTGAATTATTAGGTAGGAGTAATCTTGGAGATGGTTTGTTAACAACTTATGGACCTGATTTAAAACCTAGTTTAACAATTAATCCCGAACTCATTAAAGTAATTCCAAAGATTAACATAGATAGAGAAGTAAAAACAATATTTGAAGAATGTGGAATAGATCCTACTTTGGAAATTCCAATATCTAAACAAGAACCAAATCCATTATCCGATAGAAAAGCTATAGATGATATAGTTTTTGACACATTGGATTTAACAAATGACGAAAGAAAAGAAGTTTATAGAGCTGTTTGTCAATTGGTATGGAATAGAATCAGTAAAGCAAAATCGTTAAATTAAATATGAGCCACAATTTTATCACAAACAGCCAAGAAGGCATCAGCTTAAAAAAACGATTAGAAAAACTAATCAGCGCTAGTCAGGAATTAAAATTTTTGGTTGGCTTTTTCTATTTTTCGGGTTGGCAAGAAATCTATAAAAACCTGCAAAGCAAAGAAGATATTACCCTTAAAATATTGGTTGGTTTACAAGTAGATAAATACTTATCAACCATAGTTGAAGTAGGTTTGCATGACGAAAGTTTGAGCCAAGAAGAGCATTTTACACAATTCATAAAATCGTTAGGTTTTGCTATCAACAATGCCGAAATGGATAATGAAGAATTTTTTAATCAAATTGAGTTTTTTATTCAATTACTTGAAAATGGTAAACTTGTTATTAAAAAAACGCTAAACCCCAACCACTCTAAAGTGTATTTGTTTAAGTTGGGTGAGCATTATCAGGATTTATTTAATGTAAAAGGCGAATTCATTACAGGAAGTAGTAACCTAACCAAAGCAGGTTTACACGGTCAAGAAGAATTTAATGTAGAAATTAAAGACTATGGTTTTGAAAGTGCCGAAATCTATTTTGATGAACTTTGGAATAATGCCATTCCTATTACAGAAGCACCCAACGGAAAACCCATAATTATTGATTTTTTAAAGAATAAAACGCAAGCCTCATTAATTACGCCTTATGAAGCGTATGCTTTAATTCTTAAAACCTATATTGATTTACAAGAAAGCAAAAAAATAAACAATGCCATCGACCGACTATTAGATGAAAATGGTTTTGAAAAGTTTGCCTATCAGTTGGATGCAGTAAACCAAGCCTTAAATGTAATTGAAACCTACAACGGCGTTATTGTTGCCGATGTGGTTGGTTTGGGTAAATCGGTCATTGCTTCTTTAATTGCCAATCAATTAGGTAAACGTGGACTAATATTGAGTCCACCAGGATTGATTGGAAGCAAAAAAGACAATACAGGATGGTTTGAGTATAAAAACAAATTCAAACTTCACAATTGGGATATTGAAAGTTCAGGAAACGTTGAAGCGGTTGCCGAAAGTATCCAGAAGCATAATTTAGAATATGAAGTTATTATTGTTGATGAGGCACACCGATTTAGAAATCAAGACACTTCGGCCTATGAAGCATTAGCTGATATTTGTAGAGGTAAAAAAGTAATTTTATTGACGGCAACACCTTTCAATAATTCGCCTGCGGATATATTTTCGTTGTTGAAATTGTTTATTATTCCCGGATTATCAGGAATTACCATAGAACCTGATTTAGAAGGACGTTTTAATTCGTACAGTTATCGTTTTAAAGGACTTTCTAATATTTTAAAAAATTATAATTCTAAAAAAGAAGACAAAAGGAGAAAGGCTGAAAAGGAGTATATTAGAATGTTTGGCTTGCCTTTGCCTATTGATATTCAAATTGTAAAAACGAATGTAAGCCAAATGGCTAATGACATCAAAAATGTGATTACGCCAGTAGTAATTAGAAGAAATCGATTGGATTTAAAAACCGATTTTGAATATAAAAAAGAAATTCAAAACCTTTCAGAAGTTAAAGATCCTGTTGAATTGTTTTATGGCTTAACAGAATCGCAATCAAAGTTTTACAACCGAATTATTGAAGAATATTTTTGTGAAGACGGTTTGTTTAAAGGTGCTATCTATAAACCGTTTGAATATGAGCATCCACAAAAAGACGAAGACAAACTAAACTCAGACGATAACAGAGTATTCCAACAACAACGCAACTTGTACGACTTTATGAGGCGTTTACTTGTAAAACGTTTTGAAAGTTCGTTTGGAGCTTTTGACAAAAGTATTGACCGTTTTTTGCGCACGCACAAAATGGTTAAATCTTTTATTGAAAAATCAGGGAAATATGTTTTAGATAGAAAAGTAATTGAAGTCATTTACAATGAGGATGAAAATGCTGACGATTTTACAATGGAAGCCATTATCAAAGCATTAGAAGACTTTGAAACAAACGCATCCAACAAAACAACACCAAAACATACTACGATTTATGAAATTGATAAGTTCATTTTTAAAGAAGACTTTTTAAAACACATTCAAAGCGATATTGATTTGTTTGAGAATATAAAGAGACAAATCATTCAATTAAATTTAGTTGAAGAAGACCCTAAACGAAAAGAAGTAGTTGAAAAAATAAAAGAAGTTTTAGCCCAAAAAACGGTTCCAAAACGTAAAATAATTTTATTTACAGAGTACACCGATACGGTTAGACATTTACAAAACTACTTTGAAAAAGAACTATTAGGAAGAGTTGCTTTTTGTGATGGTGGTATTACTAAAAAATTCGCTTTAGAATTGGATGCTAATTTTAACGCCAAATACAAAGAACAAGTTGATGATTATGATATTTTAGTAACTAGTGATAAACTATCGGAAGGATTTAATTTAAATCGTGCTGGATTAATTATCAACTATGATATTCCTTGGAATCCCACACGTGTAATACAGCGAGTTGGAAGGATTAATAGAATGAGTGCAAAAGTATTTGATGCCTTATACATTTATAACTTCTTCCCGACAGAACAAGGTGCTGATATTGTAAAGAGTAGACAAATTGCAGAACAAAAAATGTTCTTAATTCACAATGCATTAGGTGAAGATGCCAAAATATTTGATGCAGACGAAGAGCCAAGTGCAAGCGGACTGTTTGTAAAAATAAATACAAATCCCGAGAGTGATGATGAATTAAGCATTGCAACCGTAGTCAGAAATGAATTTAGTGCTATTTTAAATAATCATCCTGAGATTATTGATAAAATTAGTCAATTACCTAACCGAACTAAAACTGCTAAATTATTTAACGAAAACAATACAGTCGTTTTACGAAAAAAAGGAATGGCTTTGTTTTCTATCATTCACAATTATGATACAGACAAGCCAAAAGAAGAAACCTTTGCTGATTTACTAAAAAATGTAAAATGTGATTTTGAAGAAAAACGTTTACCATTAACCAAAGAATTTTGGAAATCATATGAAGAAATAAAAGAATATAAACCTAAATACAAATCGGGTTCTTCTGAATTGGCATTAGAAAATTTAGCAACAAATGCCTTAAAATCATTGCTTAAAGAAAAAAGAAAAGAGATTGACCAAGATCTGATTTCGTTTATTGATACGTTACTTAAAGATGTAAAACGATATAAAACATTACCAAAGTACACTTTAAGAAAACTAACCTTATCTGAAAAGAAGAAAACCAATCCATACGATGATTTAATTACAAACATCATTGAGTTAAAAAGAAAATTAGGAAATGATTATTTGGATATTATCTTAAAACGCAATAGTGATATTAATGAGGATGTTATTATTGCTGTAGGGAATTTTAAAAAGATATAAATGGAAAGTGTTGTTGGGATTTGCAAACAAGTCTTGAGGCGATTAACCACAATGGGGTTTGAAAAAGATGAAAGAGTTTGTATTGGTCAACTTATTTTTCCATCTAAAAGTGGAGAAAGAAGGATATCGGAGCAAGAACTACGACAACTATTTATTGAAGAATTTAAAAAAACATTTACAAACCTATATTATTCCATTGAAACTCCAACAAAAAATAAATATAGTTTCAGCAATGAAAAGAATGAAAAAAAAGTTGCTGACAGTGATCATATAGGACAATCAGCATTGGTTGATATGTGTGTTTTTGATAAAATAAAAGAATCCTATAAAAGAGTCTTTAACATCGAATTCAAACACAAGAATGCTACTAAAGATAATATCTCAAAAGATATTTTAAAGTTGATGTATGAGGAGGAAAATGGAGCTTTTATTTTGTTGTTGAAGAATACAAATGCAGGAACGTTAAAAAGTGTTTTTGAAAAATTTTCTAAGTCATTTGACACACACTTGCAAAAAGATTGTTGGAGTGATAACGGCATAAAATTTATCGAAATAATTATACTTTCTCTTGAAGAGAAAAGAAATAAAAAAGGGATACCATTTTTATTGTATAGAAAAATAGAAAAAGGAAATGATTTAAAAGATATTTTTTCTTTTGATGGAAGTTTAGATAATATTAATCAAGCGAAGAAAAATGGTTGGAATGTTGAACTAATAAACAAAAATATATGAATTTAAATTGTACATGTCTGTATTGTGACAATGAAAATGCTTATCACAACGGCATAAATTATGAATGTCCTGACTGTGATGCAGAATGGGATAACAATGGAAATTTACTGAATGGCGAATATGATGAAGATGATTCAGAAATTAGCAAAGCTTTTGAAGAATTATGCAAACTTGATGAACCATTCTTCAAACTCAAACACGGACAACTTTATGAATGTAAAGTAGATTTTTACAATTCGCTTGAAAAAGAAATGCAAACGGAAACTATTTCAATAATACCATTAGCATTTGATAGCAATAAAAATAGATTTTGGGTGCTATTTGATGCCAAAAAATTCAAAGAAAAGTATCCCGAAGCTGTCAAAGATTTTATAGCGATGGATTTCAGAACCATTTGGAACGATGGAATAAATGGCTATTTTGAAGATTCAATGGTAATGCCTTTATCAGTAATTTGTGCTACTACTGAACATAATGCTATTGTAGATTATAATAGTGAAATGTATGATTTTATTGAAGTAAATTAATTCATTTCATTTCATTTCATTTATAAAATAATAGATTCAGAAGAATGTAAATTCACTCTTTTACAATTGTAAATAAAAGTAAAAGCCAATACAATATCCTTTCAAATAATTGATTAAAATGACTTTTTATCCTGAAAAAATTATCTCATTCCACAACTTCTTAAAAAAAGACACATTCAATAGATATGAGTCTTGGAAGCATTGTTATGAGTCATTTGGAGATACAAACAAAGACAATGACTATTTAGCATTGCATCTTGGCTTTTATTTGGCTAGTTGGGGAATGTATAGAGGTTCAACAGGTTTGTTGCAAAAAGACTACAAAATACATATTGGTGCTGTAGCTATTATAAAAAAGTATTATAAAGACTTAAGATGTAGTAAAAACTTTGAAGTTTCAAAAGATAGTATTAATAAAATTTTAGAACTTAAAAAAGAGTTGTATGATTATTATAATGGATTCAACTACCAAACAAAAAGAAATACATTTGAGAAGAAACCTCCAACAGATACTTTATTATCGAAAATTATTTTAGGAACACTGGGATGTACTCCTGCATTTGACAGATATTTCAATGATGGTGTAAAAGCGCACAAAATTAAAGCAACTAGATTTAGTCAAAATGATTTTGAAGAGTTATTTAAATTTATAGAAAGAAATAGAACGGAAATAGTACAATTTCAAAATAAATTGTTTCACGAAGAAAGAATCTATTATCCTATTTTTAAATCGGTAGATATGTTTTTTTGGAATGAAGGATATGCTAAAGAATAAAGCGAATGACATTTAATGAATTTATAAAAGCCTTAACGCATGAACAAGTAAATACTTGGTGGAATACTATTGCTCCAACAGAAGCACCTGACAAGGTTGAGGAAGAAAACTGGAAATACAAATTATCAAAAAATGGCAAAACTTTGCCATTTAAATATACCGTAAGTCAATTAGCAATAAGCTATAATCTTGATTTTAAAAGTAAAGATTTTAGTTCTAATGTAACGAATAGAGATGCCTTTTGTGATGCTTTTGATTTTGATATTATAGAAGATTTGGTTTATGATACTACTGAAATAAAGACTT
This sequence comes from uncultured Flavobacterium sp., assembly GCA_964414655.1. Lineage (GTDB taxonomy): Bacteria > Bacteroidota > Bacteroidia > Flavobacteriales > Flavobacteriaceae > Flavobacterium. The sequence continues at coordinate 55,043 of CAYPXI010000013.1, forward strand.
TTAATGAGTTTTACACAAAAAGAGTTGTAAATAAAAACCTATTTCAATCTTTTGCAACTTATACCAATCATCTAATTAATAGTTGTAATATAAGTCCATATAAAATAAGGATGGCTTTAACTGGTGATGGAAAAAAAGCAACTATTATTTTGGGAATGAGAGCGGTATTGCAATACACAGAAAATGAGGGTAACGTTGTTATTGGTTTAATACTAAATAATGATTTTGTTAGTACAATTAATAAAAACGAGTACGATGGTGTTTATCCCTTTAAAGGTGTTGGTTCTTCAAAATCATTTGTTACATTTTATGTCAAGCAATGGGATGATTTACAGAAGAAAATATTAGATAATAATCTTATTTCTTTTAGAGAGCAATATTTATCGATAAAAGATACCAAAAGAGTGTCATGGAATACAGAGGCGAACACAACTAATAGTGTGTTGAAGTATTTGCTTTTTAAAAATGAGAACGTATCAGAATGGGTTAATAAAAACAATACAAAAGTTTACAATATGGACTTTTTCAATGAAAGTGAGTTTCAATTAATAAGTGAAACTCAAGGAAAAAAATATAATAAAAATAATCCAGTAGACAGAGAAGCCTATGATAGGTTGTTTAGAGCTTACGTGAAATTGGAATATTGGGGAAATGAAATAAAAAAGCAATTATTTCCTGATGGTGTTTTTAAGATTAATAAAAGGCCAACAAACCAAGGAAATCATTTTGATGGTTACTTATGGTCAAAGCTTTATCCAAGTTATGATGACTTTTTGCATAATAGTTGGATTGCAATAACCTTAGGGTTAGACAGTACCTTTCATTACAGTATAAAAATTGATACCGTTGGATTAATAGATAGTCACCCCAAAAGACAAAATTATTTGAAGAGAAGAGGTGATTATTTTAATTCTTCGTTGGTTAAATTGGAAGATTATAAAACTATAAGCAATTGGGATGAGTTGATCAATGTAACAGTTGAGAATATTAAGGAGTTGCTCGAAGATTATCAAACTTTTAAAGAAGTAGTAACTTTAAATGATAAAGGAGCTAAAACTATTAGTTCACCACTCAACCAAATATTATACGGCCCACCAGGCACAGGGAAAACGTATAACACCGTATTGGAAGCGGCTAAAATCATTACGGGTAATGAAGCCATTGGTTATGCTGAGGCTTTAAAAGTATTTAATGATAATCTTGGGCAGCAAATAGAGTTTATTACTTTTCATCAAAACTACAGTTACGAAGACTTTATACAAGGTTTGCGTCCTGATACCGAAAACGGGAGTGCTTTGACGTTTGAGAAAAAGGATGGCGTTTTTAAGCGTATTGCGGATAGAGCAATGAAGAATTTGGAAGCATCTCAAAACCCTGCAAGTGCTAAGAAAGACTTTGATCTCGTATTTAGCGAATTGATACAACCACTCAATGAAGGCGATGTGACTGAAATTGAAATTAAGATGAAAAAGTCGTCGTTTTTTATTACCGCAGTAGGTGAGAAATCGATTGATTTTAGAAAGAGCATTGGTGATTCGGAGCATACTTTGAGTATCAATACCTTGCGTAAGATGTACGATAAAGGAGTTAACGATATTATTTTGGGCGGTTTGCAGCCGTATTATAATCCGATACTGGAATTGCTTTTAGAAAAAGGGAAGAGTACAGTAACCGCTGTGGCTAGACAAAACTACGTTATTATAATTGATGAAATCAACCGCGCTAATATTTCGAGAGTATTTGGTGAGTTGATAACGCTTATTGAGGAAGACAAGCGTTCGCATGGAGCGATACCAATGCGCGTGACTTTACCTTCGGGTGATCCATTTATAGTGCCTTCTAACTTGTATATTATTGGTACGATGAACACGGCCGATAAGTCGATTGCCTTATTGGATATTGCTTTGCGCAGACGCTTTGAGTTTGTGCCTAAATACCCAAATGTTGCCTTAGTGAAAGAGGAGTATAAGTTGCTTTTTGAAAAAATGAATGCGGCTATCAAGGAAAAGAAAAACCATGATTTTACTGTAGGTCATGCTTATTTTATGGAAGATAGGATGACTTTAAACCAAATTATCAATCATAAAGTAATTCCGTTGTTGTTGGAGTATTTTATGAATTCAGAAGAACAAGTAATTGAAATCATGGCACAAGCGGGAGTTGTAGTAGGCGGGTGGCCATTGCAAATGAAAGGAATAAATGATTAATCTTTTTGAATACCAAAATAAAGTAGCCTTTCCGGAAAAGCATTTCGATAATCTCGAAGTGTTCTTGGATGCGATTTGGAGTAAAAGAGAGAAATCTTCGTATTACAACGAAGACGAAAACCGTGAGGAAGTACAGCATTTTTTACAGTTTTTGCACAAAAGCAATCAATTGAAGTCGAATAAGTTTGTAGGTGTGATTCATTTTGAAAATCAAACCATCAATTTATTACCAAAGATTTTTTATGACGGAACCGAACCCAGTCAAGACGACATTAAAATAATCAACTCTCATGTATTATGGTGGTTGAGTTATTGTAGAAAATTAAAGTTTCCCAATTACTTATCTGGGTTAAATTCGCAGCAAGCCGACTTTTTTGAAGTATTAATTTATTTGTTTAGTAAGTACACCAAAGAGTTGTTGAATTCGTCGGTTTATCAAAAATACATTGAGGTTGAAAATGAGTTATCGTTTGTAAAAGGAAGCATTCATTTTAGTGCCTACATTCATCAAAATTTAGCTCGTGGTAATAATCACAAGGTCAATTGCCGTTACGACTCCTTTGAAATGGATAATCCGTTTAATCAATGTGTAAAATCGGTTGTACGATTGTTGCTTACGGCTACTAAAGATGCTCAAAACAAACGTAATTTGAATGACATTTTGTTTTTGTTGGATGAGGTTTCTGAGGTTTCTATTGCGGCTGAAGAATGCAAACGGATACAATTTAATCCAATGTTTACCGACTTTGAAACTGTGCGCGATTATTGTGTGTTGTTTTTAGAGAATAGTGTATCCTTTAACTATAAAAATGACCTGCGGCTTTTTGCTTTTCTGTTGCCCATGGAGTATGTTTTTGAGGACTTTATCTATGGTTTTATCGACAAGGAGTTGGCAGAAGTTAAAGCCAAAAGTCAGAAACAAAAACCATTGGATACACAAGGTCATTATACCATGAAACCTGATTTGTTGTTGCATGTTAACGGCAAACGAATTATTGCAGACACTAAATACAAAATGGTGTATGCTGATCATTCAGACCCTAAAAAAGGAATATTGCAAAACGATTTGTACCAGATGGTTTCGTATGCCATTCGTTTTAATGTGACCGACATAAAATTGCTTTATCCGAATTCGGTACAGGGCACTACTACTGCTTTAAAAGCGATTACCATTAACGATGAATTAGCCAATGAAAAAGCGATAACCATCAATGCCCACCAAGTAAGTATTTTGAATCATCAGTTATCAATTGAAGATTTAGATAATAATAAATTAGATGTTGTATTTGAGGGTGTTAAGTGTGGTTTAATAAATGAATTGAGAATGATTTTAAGTAGATGAGATTTAGTTGAATTGGGTATTGGTATTGTATTGAGTACTAAAACAAACTACAACCACAACGAAAATAAAATAAATCGTATATCTTTATCCCTCGCAAGGTTTGGAACCCCTCGTGGTTTGGTAAACCAAAAAACAAACTAAAAATGAAAGTCTACAACCGCAGTGCTATTACCGTTACCTACAAACAACCTTTTAAGGATTGGATTAACCAGTTAGACCCGGAGAATCCAATTGACTTTGAAACCGTTTGCAACTCGGCTAACTATCTTACCGATCCTGATTTTGAAAGTCAGGAAGAGCATATTAAAAAATACTATTCTGAAATTTTTGAATCCGAACTAGAAAGTATGTGGACCGACGATGAGGATTGGCCTCAAAATAGAACCTTTGAACTGTTTTGTGAATGGTTTAGTTTTGACATCAGCGAATGGATTTATGATTTGAGTAAGAAACCGTTAAGGAGTTGACTAAAAAGAATATAGATTTCAATCCCCATCGAAAGCCAACTAAAAAATTTATATATTTACATCTCTCGAAGGGTTTTTAACCCTCGAAGGGTTTAAAACCCTTCGAGGGTTAAAAACCACTTCGAAGTTAAAAAAACCTTCGAAGGTTAAATTAAACGCCAACAAAACTAACTTACAAGCCTAACAATGGAAATTAAAACCCCCTTACAATTCGGACACTATTACCATATTTACAATAGAGGGAATAACGGAGCTGACCTATTTTTTGAAAACGAAAACTACTATCATTTTCTACGTTTGTATGCCAAATACATCGAGCCCATTGCCGAAACCTACGCCTGGTGTTTAATGAAAAATCATTTTCATGTTTTAGTACGAATTAAAGATAAAAATGAAATAGTGGTTAGCAATTTAACGTACAATACTACTGAAAAGCCTAAAGTAATTGAACCGTATCGTCAGTTTTCGCATTTGTTCAACGCGTACACTCAGGCAATGAACAAAAGATACAACAGAACAGGAAGTCTTTTTGAAAGTAAATACGAACGCAAACTAGTTACTAACGAAAAGTATTTCAAGCAACTTATATACTACATCCACAATAATCCTGTGCAACACGGTTTTGTTACGCAGATGAGTTTATATCCTTGGTCTTCTTATAGTACTGTTCTTTCAGAACAACCCACCCAACTCAAACGAAAAGAAGTAATAAAGGTATATGGTGGTGAAGATAACTTTACTAGTTATCATAACAAACAACAGAACAACAACGAAATTAAGGATTATTTAATCGATTTTTAATTTAACCCTTCGAGGGTTCTAAACCCTCGAAGGGTTAAATTTTTTTTTTAATATATTAGCGTTAGATATAAAACAATAGTCTAAGCCATGAAACAACACCTAGTACTCTTCCTTTTATTTTCGTTTGTTGCCAGCGCACAAAAAATCTACTTTCCCAAAGAACATTTAAAAGACAGTATTACACGCCAAGCAACAATACCGCAATTGGCTGAACGGTTAATTCCTTTATACAAAGAGGAAAACAAAGTAACGTACTACGATAATTTGTTCCGACTGCAGTTTGTGACCAAACAATACCCTCAAATGGTCAGCACACTCAATAAATTCTGTTATGAAACTATGGGAGATAGTATGACTGTTGCGCTTCCGGGATCGGCCTATAAAATAGTGGCATCCACATTACAATCCAATCCTAAGAATAAAGAAGAATTTGAGACTACCTATTTCAATGCCGTTAGACAGTATTATTTTTCGTTATATCCAAGTACGCGCTCGTTTCTGAGGGATTATTTGGTAGCAGATGTGAATGAAAAGAAAATGGCTTATGATAAATTGGCAAACGAGTTGTCCCTTAAAGATAGTTTAGAAGTCAACGAAGCGGTACTTTTGTGTAGAACGTATGGTTCGTATTATTTGTTTTCAACAACGGGTACTATTGCCGAAAATGTATTTGATAAAGTCGAAGCCGAATTGTACCAAGTAGACGATACCATTATTCCCATGAGTGATGGTGGTACTATAGCGGTAACTATAGTTCGAAATCAACAAGACAAAAGCCCAAAACCAGTGGTGTTGATGTATAACATTTACGCGGGTAATGATGCCTCGCAGGGCAAAAACATCAATTACAATGGCTTTGTTGGTGTGATAGCCAATACGCGTGGTAAACGAACGAGTAACGATGCTATAGCACCTTTTGAACACGACGCCAAAGATGCCTACGAGATCATAGATTGGATTAGTAAACAACCCTGGTGCAATGGCAAAATCGGAATGTATGGTGGCAGTTACTTGGGTTTTAGTCAATGGAGTGCCGTTAAAAAGCCCCATCCTGCCTTAAAAACAATAGTCCCTCAAGTAGCAGTGGGAGCCGGGATTGATTTTCCCATGCACAATGGTATTTTTAGTACCTATGCTTTGCGTTGGATTCACTATGTAACCAATAACAAAACAACAGATTACGCTGATTTTGGGGATCAAAACAAGTGGTCGGGTCTACAAACCGATTACTTTAAAAAAGGGTATCGTTTTAGCGAATATGATACCAAAGAAGGCCGTCCGAGTGCCGTTTTTCAGAAATGGTTGCAACACCCAACGTACGATTCTTTTTGGCAGCAAATGACACCACAAAAAGAAGAGTTTGCTCAAATCAACATCCCGATATTGAGTATCACAGGGTATTATGATGACGATCAAGTAGGGGCGATGCATTATTTTAAAGAACACCAAAAATGGAATCCAAACAACAATCATTATTTGGTTATTGGTCCTTTTGATCATTATGGAGCACAAGGCTTTCCTAGTGCGGTGTTAGGCGGTTATCAACTCGATGAAAAAGCTATGCTCGAAATTGAGACGTTGGTATTTGACTGGTTCAATTATGTGTTGAATGACGGTAAAAAGCCAGCTCTTTTGTCTAACAAAGTCAACTTTGAAGTGATGGGTAAAAACAAGTGGGAACATGTTTCGAGTGTAGAAGAAATGCACAATGCGCAACTCACATTTTACTTGTCCGACAAGCAATTGGTACAGGAAAAGCCAAAACAAAGCAAAGCCATTCAACAAGTCATAGATTTCAAAGATAGGAGCGAAGTAAAAATGACTGGTGACAACGACTTGGTAGGTTTTGCAACCCTACAATCAGATGCACTAGCGCTTCCCAGTCACTATTTGACTTTTGAAAGTGAACCTTTAACAGAACCAATGACCATAAGCGGTAGTTTAGTTGCCAATTTGAAGTTGAGTTGCAATAAAAAAGATATGGATGTTACCTTCATGCTCTATGAAAAAACACCTGAGGGAAAGTACTTTGCTTTGACCAATGATTACCACCGACTGAGTCTTGCCAAAGACCATACACAACGGCAATTGTTGCGCCCGAATACTGTTGAAAGTTTTACCTTGCACAATAATTTTATGACTTGTAAGCAATTGCAAGAAGGCAGTCGAATAGTTATTGTGCTGGGTGTATTAAAAAATCCCAATTGGCAAATCAACTACGGAACCGGCAAAAACGTAAGTGACGAGTCAATACTAGATGCTGCCCAACCACTCGAAGTAAACTGGTACACGAATAGTAACTTTGTGGTACCGGTGAGGAGGGAGTAGAGGGGAGTTAAGTAGTGATTTTAATTAAGGTTTTAGGGCTATATTGCTTCAATGTGATGTTAAATCTTTGGTTTAAAAAAGTAATAAAGAATGTAGGCCTTACATGATATTGATAAGAGTTAATTGTTATTTCATCGTATAAAAAAAGGAACTCACTATCATGAATTCCTTTAAATAATACTAAAATGACTAATTATTTTATTTTAATGACCTTTGCTCCTTCAACCGTAATCTCTTGATTATTATCTGTTGATTTGTCAACTGTTGTATTACTTTCTTTTTGATTTGTTTCAACTTTTTTGGCTTTTGAACTAGGATTAAAAACAGCATAACTTAATGAAACAAAGAATCCTGTAGCAAATTTTTTGTTGTACTCCAAATTAATAATGTTATCATATAATCGATTTTCAACATCAGGATACAATTCTGTTTTAAGCTCTTTTATTTGTAAGATACTTATACCAGTTGTTACATTAAACTGATTGTCATGACCAAAGAACTGGGTAAAGCCAGCAAAATAAGCAATGTTAGTTTTGTCAGCAATTGATGCCCCAGCACCAACTGAAAATCCTAAACCATAAAAATCAGATAACTTAGTGCCTAAATTTGCAAAAGCAGCTATGCCGACAGGTAAACCTTCTCTTCCAGTTGATTGTAATTTGTATTGTGGATCACTTTGAATTACATTTCCATTTGGCTGTGGTTCCCAATCATAAGTTTCAGGGCGCAATTTTTCACTTAATGCTAAAAATGGACCAGTGCTAAAGCTGTATTGCCATCTTTTTCTGACCCTAAGATCCAAAGAGAATTGTTCGTCACTAAGTGGCATAGTCAACCATTTCTTCATGTTTTCATTGGCATTTGGTGTAATACTAACCGTGAGAGATAATTTATCACCATTTGGATAAATAGTTGGAGTTATGTGTTCAAAATTTTGACTCACTAAATTATTTTTAAAATGAACTAATCCCATTAATTGCTCTTCAGTGATTGTTTCAAAAATTGTATTTAGTGATTCAATTTCAGTTTTAATTTCTGTTAATGAACCTATTGTAGTATTAATAGCCTTAATTTGTTTTTCAATTTCAGTTTTATTTTTACTGGTCTTTAAACTTTCTTCCAACAGTTTTACTTCTTTTTCCAAATGAGTTATAGTTGTATTAATTTTTAATAAATAAGAATCACTGGTAAGGCTTAGTTCTATTCTTCTACGATTTAATTCATTAAAGGTGTTTTTATCAACCAAATCTTCGCAACATTTTACATCAGGCAAGCATATTGAGAATGCTTTTAAGTAATTTTCTGACAGCTTATCAATCTCTGATTTATAATCAAATAATGATTTTTTTAATTCCTTTTCTAATCGCAATAATTCACCAGTATCATTTGCAGCAATTAAATTTTTATCCTCTGTAGATGTGTTGATTAATGATGCAATATTTCGTTTTGGACTTGAAAAATTTTCAAAAGCAGGATCTAAGTTTTCTCCCAAAAATAAAATATTAAAAATAGAGGGTATATCACTGGTGTACACTATATCTTCATAAGACGTTGAAGCTGTATAAAGATACTTGTTTATATTGATAATTTTGAAACGAAACCCATTTTTATAACGCACCTTTAACTCATTCAAATTAGTGATTATTTTTCCATTTCCGTCACTAAACTGTTTGCATTTGAAATCATATACCAAATCGTAGCAATCACAATTACAATCATTTTTGTTGATATTGATTATTTTAGATTTGCAATCATTAGATTTGTCTTTTTTAGGTGAATTTTTATTCACTTCATTTTTTTCAGTTTTCTTAATACTGTCATTGCCTTGAGCATTTAAAGTGAGGCTCAATAAAAGAAAAAGTAGGTATAATGTATTTGTTTTCATAATTTTGATTTTAAGTTAAATTATTAATAAACTGCCGTTCTTAGGATTTGGCGAAAAAACGACTCTAACATTGATGAGATATTTACGATTTTGTATAAGTGGTAGTGTAATTTTTGCATTTTGGTCAGTACCCGTATCATCATCTCCAGCCAAATAGTAGTTTTCATTTATTCCTTTTTCCGATATAACCATTACAGTATCAAGTTCACCAACTGTTTGAAAAGTATATTTTTTTGTAAATTTTGGTATAAATTCAAAATCTGCTTGTTGCCCAGTTTTTGCTTTTATTAACTGTAATTTATTGGTTTTAGCCATTAAAGCGGTCTTATTTGTTAATGGGTAAAACGTTTGAACCCCTTTTATATCATTAGCCGAAATTATCCCTGGTGGAAATATGCCTTGATCATAAGGTTTAGGATTTACAACCAATCCGGGGTTAAATTCATACTCCATAATTGATTTAGGATCCCAAACAGAACCTTTGACTTGATTGGGAGGCATTTTTTTAAGAATATTATTATTTATATCTTTTTTTGACCAATAGTTTGGACTACCTTCAAATTCTTTGTAAACGGCATCAATATTCCATTCTATACCTGAAAAAGGGCTCTGATGTTCATGTTCAAATCCAATCAAATGACCTATTTCGTGCAAAGCGGTTGTCATGCCATAACTTGATGCAGTTAAATCCCATCCAAAGTTCATTGTTAATTCTGATTTTGGAATTTTAAGATTATCTCTTCCTACGAAAGACCAAGACCCATCACTCAAATCAAAACCAATTCTGGCAATAGATTCTTCAATGTTGGGTGTTTCTGTAAAAGAAATTCCAATTCCAATTTTTTTCCATTCATTGAAAGCTAAGCGAACAATTGCTCTTTGTGATTCAGGACCACCTACAAAGTAAAACTTGATATTAGTTCCATTTGCCCACTTTTTATGATTTTGCACAATAAATCTTCTTCTCACTTCGGATATATTTGAAGAAAGTTGTGGATCAAAAGCTTCTTTTTGTTTACAATATTTTTTCATCATAATGTTATATTTAATTGTTGTTTTTAATTATTTGCCCTTATATATAAAAGGAATTAATAGCGTGTAAAATATTAGTATCATTGCTATAATAATTTCAAAAGGAAATCCTAATATGATTTTATTATCGTAGGGCGAGTTGGTTGCATGAGCCCAAATAAAAAAAGCAAAAGATGAAAAAACCAATTGCTTTATTGAATTAACACCAGATATAACACGTAAATAAATTGGAGTAAGAATTAATAAAAGGACAATAATAATCCACAACAAAGTGGTACTTTTCGATTGAGGGCTACTTTTAGCAAACCCGTCAATTATTCCAGAAAATGTAACATAGGCAGCAATTATTTCAGAAGGAATTAGCTTTACTAAACGATCTTTATAATCGTTTGATTCTGAGTTTTCGGAATTTAATGCATTGCTAAGGGGTTTAATTTCTCTTGACATAATAATTAATTTAAAATTGTACACTTCAAAAATATTGTGTCACTAAGTTTTAAACCGTAGTTGAATCTCTATAAAAACAATAGGTTTTTGCCTAATTAATTGAAAATGTTGTAAATAGTGCGATTATTAAAAAAAAGTGTTATTTTAGCATTAAGTATCCAAACTAGGGAAAAACCTATTCTATTTTATGGATTTAACTATTGCTAGTCAGTTGGTTAGTTGTAATCTTTGTTGAAAATTATTTACTAACTAATAAAAAAATTATGGAAACTTGTAGTCAATTTAAAGTAGTAATAGATTTGGACAAGATGATTGAGTCTGATATTGCTGATTGGTTAAAAAAAAATGGTAGATTTATTTGTTTTGATGATACCCATGGATTTATTGAAGAAGCTCACAAGATCAAACAACAAACAACTATAAATCAAATAGAGCAATCGAATTTAATTTATACATCCTATAGTCTGAAAGCAATTAAAGACAAAATATTAGCTAAAGGTGCTAATTTTGATTTTGACAGGTATTTTTGTTATTTGACATTAACACGAAATGAAAATCAAATAGTTTTTGATTTATTAAATGATTATGATAGTAATAGAAATTGTTATTCAATACCATGTTTAAGAAGTATTGTTTTGAAAAATAATTTTTCTGATGATACTTTATTTGAATTTGCTGAAGCAATAATTGATGGAAATACAACTATTATTTTTAGAGTAAAGACCAATTCTCCTTTATCAATTGAAGGTTATGATTATTATGACTATTCGGATGAACCAAAAAGACAATTTATACCAATATAATACTTAAAATTATGAAAAAAAAAGTACTCCTTTTTATATTATTAACTTCGTTAATAGCTTGCAATGATTGTAATAAGTGCAATCCTTGTACTGTTGTGGTTACTCCTGATGGAACAGTTGCAACTCAAACAAATCAAGGTAGAATTGTTAGAGTTGATTGTCCTTCCAACACTATTGATCTTTCTGAATACGAAAAGCTAGGAGATGATGATGTGCGAAAAGCGGAATGGCTACGAAATTATGGACATACAGTTTGTAAAAAGATTTTATATGAATCAGTTTTAGAAGAACATTTGTTGCGAAATGTAAACCTTGATCAAGTAATTACGCCGAGTGAAAATAAAATAAATTACAACTGTGATTGGGGAAAACTTAAAAAAAATATTGGTTCTTCATTTTATAACCTTTATATCGGTTTTGAAGTAGATGAGTCTAAGAATTGGGTAAAAAAAATAAAATTTATACCTGAGCATACTAAAGATGAACCTTGCTATTCAATTCCATTATTCCTAAGTATAGCGGAGAGCTATTTTGAATTAGACGAGTCATGTATTTTTGAATTTACCTTTGCAAATATTACTGCAAGTGATAAAAGTGTCTCAAAAAAATTAGTAATAAAAGTTACCAAAAAATCAGATAGTCAAGTTTACTTTTTTGATTACTCTGATGAGCCTAAATTATTTATTCTATGAAGGAATGTTACAATATTTGAATCCCATAAAAGTAGTCGTTTTATTAACACTACTTTTTGCTTTATATAAGTTAAATAAAAAGAACGAATTACATAAGAATCTTTTACTTGTTCTTTTCATCTGTTTTTTGACTGAATTGATTAATGCAATTTTGAGGTATAAAGGAGTTTCGAACGCTACTTTTTCTAGTATCAGTATCATTTTTCATGATTCATTTTGGTTATTAATACTAAGTAGGTTAGTAACTTGCAGAAAGTTTGTCCTCATGTTAATTTTATGTTTTATATTATTTTGCATTGTTAATGCATTGTTTATTGAAAAATTTGAACAATATAACTACTACACCTTTATTCTTGGGGCTCTATTTTATTTGATAATATTCTTTTATGAGTCTTTTTTTCAATTAAAAAATGAAAATTTCGTTTTTTTTTCATCTAATAACTTTTTACTTTTATTTGCTCCCGTAATTTTCTTTTTAGGAATAAGTTTAATGTTTGCATTTGATAGCGCAGAAATTACGTCAACAATTGTTTTTGGTAAAGTGACATTATACAAATGTATCATTTACTTTGTGAATTTATTTTACTATGCGTTAATCAATATTTATATCTTTAAAGAATCTAAAATATAAAATGAGTAATTTACAAATAGCATTTGGAATCATTATTGGGCTTACACTGATTAGTATAGTAGTTTTATTTGCAACTTTAATCATCAAACTCTACATCAAAAAAATAAAAGAACACAACCAAAAAGAACTCGAGTTTCAAAAGAACATCAATACGGCTATCCTCGAAACCCAAGAGCAAGTGCTCAACAATATCTCACAAGACTTGCATGATGATGCGGGGCAACAACTTACGTACATCAACTTTCAGCTCGAAAACCTTAAACTTGATTCGCCCGAATTGAAAAGTCAATTAGAGCCACTGTCGCAATCAGTGGGTCATTTGTCGCAATCCATTCGCAGTATTAGTCATTCGCTCAACAATCAATTGCTGTTGCAACAAGATTTATTCAAAGCCATTGCTACTGAAGTAGAACGATTACAGAAAAACCCTAAAGTAGCTTTTCGTTTGGAAGTAAAAGATACCGCTAAAAAAGTTGTAGCAGTCAACGAAAAAATTGTAATTTACCGCATATTTCAAGAAGTAATTAACAATGCATTAAAGCACGCCAAATCCACCGAAATAAACATTAGTATTGCTACAGCGCCTTATTTTTCGATGACAATTAACGATAATGGGAAAGGTTTTGATGTAAGTACTACTTCAAAACAATCACTTGGATTGCACAGCATGAAAAACAGGGCTTCGATAATTGAGTATGATTTGAACATCCAATCCAAAATAGGCGAGGGCACCAGTGTTTGTCTTTCGGAAAAAAAAAAATAGTATGGCTAAAACAACCCTTTGTATTATTGACGATCACGCCATAGTGCGCCACGGATTGAGAGAATTATTGCAAAAAATAAGCAACTATGAAGTGATTCATGAGTTTGATAATGGAGAAGAATTTTTGCAAGCTTTGCCTTTGCATCCGTCACCCGACATGTACATTTTGGATTATTCTATGCCCAATATGAACGGGATTGAAGTGCTACAAGCGCTAGAAGAAAAAGACGAGGAATACAAAGTGTTATTGCTTACTCAACATTTTGATGAATCGATTATCAATGATGCCTATCATCATGGTGCTAGAGGTTTTTTGCACAAGAACTGTTCGGCCAACGATTTAAAATTTGCCATTGATAATATCATCAACATTGGTTACAATAATGTCACTGAAATATTAAAACGCATCCGAAATTATGAGTTGAATGGTGTCAAAAAAAACGAACAAATTATTTTATCACAACGTGAATTGCACTTTTTGCAGTTGGTTTGTGATGAAAAAGAATATACTTACGATCAAATGGCAGATATTATGTGTTTGTCGGTAAAATCAATTGAATCCTACCGTACAGCGCTATTTGAACGTTATGAAATTAAGTCGAAAGTAGGATTGGTGTTGTTTTCATTCAAGCATAAACTTACCCCACCATTTATTTAAAAAATGAGCCTCATTTGCAATAGAAACAAAACTTGTGTGCGTAGTGTTATTCCTATCTTTTTCAAATGAGGCTTTTAGAAAATTTATTATTTTAATTCAACTAAACTATTGTGTACCCAACCAATCGACTTTACACTTTTGCCTTCACGGTCAATAACGTCACTTTTTTTGTCCACCAAGTACACTTTGTTCCATTGGCCATAGGTTTCAATCAATCCAATTTCGGTTCCATTGGTCAGTTTTTTAATCACAGTTGAACTCGTGTCGTGATTGGTTCGAAAATTAGCATAACCGTCTGTTGAGTTAACTTTGAAGATACGTCCAATGTGATCTACACGTCCTAAAACATTCAATTTGAATTCATCCCATGGAAAAGCAGGTCCAGGATCGGGTTTTCTACCTGGCGAAAGATCATCATGTCCTACAGCATTTATTAGGCTGTATTGCGTCATCAGTAGTTTACTTAACGCATAGACCGCTTTTAATTGAGCATCAGGAAATTTAAACCAATAATGGTTTTCAGGATCAGTCCAAAATTTATGCTTATGATTCGTTTGAACAAGTTTAGAAGCCGTTGAAGCAGGATAGGAAACAAACTTATTTTGCTTTTTGTTCAACCAACGTTTAAAACTACCATCGGCCATTTTTTCGACAAAACCTGGATTGACAATTTCAATACCAATGGAATGAAGGTTAAAACCCGTTAGACCATCCCAAGTACTGTAACCAGCATGGTTTGCACGTCGATTAAAAGGAACCAATTGTGTAATAGTGCCATCAACATCTACAACAATGTGAGCAGCAATTCGATCAGGATTGGTAGGCGGAACATCTTTGAACCAATTAATCGCATTACTCGCCTTATCACCAGCCGTGTAGTGAATAGTTAAATACGATGGTGTTATATTGTTCAGCTGATTTTGAGTGGGGTCTTTTACAACCTTCTCGGTGGCATTTTCAGCAACGAGCCAATGGTTAACTACTTTCATAATATTGATTGTTTAGTTGATTAATTATACAATAGCTTCTTCGTTAGTGTAATTGATATAATGTTTTAGAATAAAATTATAAGCGTTTTGATACATTATGGCGTGAATGACATCTGCCGCATTCATTCCGTTATGATTTTTGGGAATAAAAGGGGAATCGTTCCAATAATTTTCTAAATGCAGTATTAAATTATCATGTAGTACTGCCATATAACTTGCATCTTTGTAAGAATCGAGAGGATTAATGATACCATCATAATCTGAACCTATCGCAATACATTGCCAAGGATTATCTGCAATATCTTGGTATTCTGGCTTCTCATTAAAACTTACAAAAGCATGCTCGGCAATAGCCTTAATTTGTTTCCATACAAAAAAGGCATTGGCATAGTCGCTTTTTTCACCATTAATTTCTCTTTTATTATAACCCAAAATACGCTGATCCAATTCAATTCCGATAATGCCACGCGTTAGGTATACTTGGTATATGTCATTGAAATTCAAATTGATTTGCTCTTCACCTGTAAAGTCAAATGCGCAATGACTGAATATTACTGGGATATTTTGATTTTTGTATTTGTTGGATTTTAAAATTTCGTAATAACGTTCACGAGCCTTTTTGGACATATGTTTTAAATCGATTAACACGCGTCTTCGAGTTCCGTTTTTAGTTGAAAGAAGCAAATCAATCAAACCTTCTCCAAAGTCCGAAATTGGTTTGTAAGGAGAAGAATGTTCAAAATCATCCATACCATTTTTTTGATCCAATACGCTGCCTACAAGCTTGTAGAAACTTTTAGCATGAGTACATAAATTATTGTAAAAATGATGCGCCAGCGATACAAAAAATAAAGGATATTTTTGGGTTTTAATAAATTCAATATTTTCTTCGATGAATCTCCAATTGTACATATCACTGGTATCATTTCCATCGCACAAAAAATGACAACCTTCTACAGTTGGAATGATAAATAAATCTGAGGAGGCTTCAATATTATCCGTTTTCTCCAAAAATTTATATTTTCGATTTCCACCTTGTGGGATTTGATTATTGAATTGTTCTAAAAAGGCATATTCTTTTTTGTATTCCTCAAAGTAATTATA
This sequence comes from uncultured Flavobacterium sp., assembly GCA_964414655.1. Taxonomy (GTDB): domain Bacteria; phylum Bacteroidota; class Bacteroidia; order Flavobacteriales; family Flavobacteriaceae; genus Flavobacterium. The sequence continues at coordinate 71,192 of CAYPXI010000013.1, forward strand.
ATCATCGCTTTTAATTTGTTTGATCCGCTTTTTTCCGATGCCTGTAACGTAATTTAAGAGATCTCTTCTTCTTGGTTTTAGTGGATTTGGAAGGTTAGTAAATTCTTTTTCCAATGGATATAAAGAAATACAAGCAATACGACAATTTCCATCGGTTAGGTTGGTAAAATCAGATTGTCGGTATCGTGCCAAGCCCAAATAGGTTTCTACTCCATCACTATAGGAATCATGGTTATCCTCAAACCAAATACACGATTTATCATCAATTGAATTGGGGTTTGCATTCTTTTCGAAACTCATACCAAATGATTTTATACTAGAGTGTACGTGAAGGTCAATCATTTTTCGTTTGCTCATGATTTTAGTTTTTATTTGATTGAAAGTTAACTGTTTTCAAAGGTATTGAACTATAGTTGAAAAATTTAGGGTGTTTTTCCTGAAAAAGCATAGTGTTTTTCCTTTTTAACTTTTCTATAAAAAAATCCCGAGTAAAAGCTCGGGATTTCAACTAACCAACAAACAATTATTAGCGTTTAATTACTTTCAGCGCTTTAGTATTTGTTTCTTGTTTTACTATTACTTGATACACTCCAGATGGATAGTAAGTTCCTAATTGTAAGTTGTAAAGTTCTTCGATAGTGGTTTGTTTGTCTTCAACCAATCGACCTAATAGATCGTATACTTGAATGAATAGTGGTTCTTTTGATTCGGTTTCAACTTCAATTTGGAAATTATTCACAGCGGGATTAGGGTAGGCTCCAACATCAAAAGTTTTTGTTTCGATTGTTTTTGCTACTTCTCTAAACACAGGTGGAGTTGTAACAGTACACATTGAACCATAAGGACCAAAAACACCACGTATTTCCATACTTACTTCTACGTTATAAGTTGTACTTGGTAGTAAACCTATAAATTGGTTTAAGTAGAAGTTTTTGGTTGTATTGTCTTGAGTTTGAGAATAGGAAATACTTGCATTACTCAATCTGAAACGGTAATGTGTTGGTACATCAACTGTAGTCGGAATTCCAGTTGCCCAAATGAGTTGAGAACCATTACTAGCTGTAAATCCGCATTGTGACGATTGAATTTGTGTAGTTGGAAATGGAGGAGTGGTGATGATACAAGGAACGCCATACGAAGACCAAGTTCCGTCTACATTCAAAAATGCAACCCGAACCGAATAGGTAGTATCATAAGCGGCAGAGGTCAAGTCGGTCATTCTAAAACGGTTGAGTTGATTATCGTAGATTTGAACAACGCCAAAACCAGGTCCAGGAGTTACTTGTGTAATTTCAAAACGCCAAGGTTTTATATACGTTGGAACAAATGAAGCTGGTTTTACAAAGTTGAAAAAATCAGCATTTACCCAATCGTTCATTAATGAAAGCGTTGTTCCACATTGAACAGCTTGCACTTTTGATAGTTTATTACATCGTACTGTACAACAATCAGCTCCATAAGGTTGCCAAACGCCATTCACACAAACCGATACTTGAACACTATAAGTTGTATTATATGCATACTGAGCTAACATGGTTAAGGCAAAAGTATTCGCTGAACGTGTTATTATTTGTGTGTCAGCAGGATTAGTGCTTGGAGCGCCGCCAACCCATTTAGTAACTTGAAAACGATACCCGCAAATAGTTGAACCGGGAATAGAAACAGATTGAGCTACAAGTAATTGATTAAGGCTACTTAAATTAGAATTACATTGCGAATTAACTAGTTTAGTTACTATTTCATCAACAAAACCGTTGCAGTTATTGTCAATTCCATCGGTACGATTTTCGATAGCACATGGGTTGATTGCTGCGTTGGTATCATCACAATCATTGTCATTGTTTACATAACCAGTCGGTTGAATACAATCTACAATTGAAATTGCTGGATTGCCTGCGCCATCACCATCAGCATCAAGGTACCATGTTGTTGGAGTTTCTATTGTTAAATACAACAAACCGATTGTACATCCAGTAATATCAGTATATATCCCAGATGTTGTGTAAGTAACACCATTTACTGGCCAAGTGTATGAACTGCAATTGGTAATGGTTGTGATGTTAGTGGTTTGCGGATTAACAGTAATAGTCAGCGTTGTTGTGGTAGCGCATTGCCAAGCATCAGGAGTGAAAGTATAGGTTGTAGTAGTTGTATTATCTAGGGCTGGCGACCATGTACCAGTTATACCTTCCAATGAAATAGTTGGTAAAGCGGCTAATGCATCACCCACACAAATTGGAGAAATTGGAGTGAAATTGGGAATAATATTTGGATTAATCGTAATTGACATTGTTGAAGATGTCGCACATTGTCCAGTATTTGGAGTAAAAAAATACAAATAACTTCCAACTAAACTAGTATCAATAATTGGTGGAAACCAAGTTCCTGTGATACCTTCTAATGACACTATTGGCAGTAAAGGAGCAACACCATTTTGACATAATGGGGGATAAACATAAAAGTTGGGTTGTGTTAATGGATTTACCACAATGGTCAATGTAGTTGGCGAAGCACATTGATTTGCATCAGGAGTGAAAGTATAAGTAGTTGTAGTTGTATTGTCTAATGCTGGCGACCATGTTCCTGTTATTCCATTGGTTGATGTGGAAGGCAAAGCCGTTAGCGTATCGCCTAAACAAATAGGAGCTATTGGATTAAATAGTGGAGAAACTAAAGTAGTACATGGAGTGATTGAACAGCAAGAACTACCCAATCCGTACAATTGTGTTACTTCGGCAGTTGTAATTTCACGGTTGTGAATAAAAACATCATCAAGTATACCCGTAAAACCTTTTCCTAAAAATAAATCACCAATATCAGCAATAGTTACCGATCCTCCACAACCAGCTGCACCGCTTGCAGTATCTTGCAATACACCATCTTTATATAATTTTATGGTACTGCCCACTTGATTATAAGTAGCGGTTAAATGATGCCAAACTTCAACTTCGTTACAAGGAGCACCTGGAGCTTGCCATGCACTATTTTCTCTTCCAAAAACAGCATATCGACAATCGTATAAACCTAAAGACCACTGTCCAACTCTATCAGGACAAGTCAATGAACCTGTATCTCTTCCTACTAAAACTTCGTAATCAACAATACCTCTACTAGGATCTTTTGCTTTATACCAACATGAAATAGAATATTCAGTTAGTCCGTTTAAAAATGCTGTTGAAGAAGTTGACAAAAATTGATTGTTTGAACTTGGTAAATTATCAAATTCAAAAGCACAATTTGGGTTGCCATTTCGGTCAGTGGCAGAATGTGCCGAAGTGTTAGTTAAATGATAACCATTTCCAGAAAAATCATTTGTACTTCCGCTGTTGAAAGTGTATTGTGCTAGTAATCCCGTCGCCAAACTTGCTGGCAATGTAAATGAAGTTTGAATGGAAGCATTGGTATCATCACAATCAGTTCCTAAAGAAGTTAATGAATATCCAGTAGGAACCGTACCCGAACAATCTACAATTGAACCGTTGTCATAACCATCATTATCTGCGTCTACATAAAGCGTTTGGCAGTTCAAGTTAACATAACCAGATAATAAGTAAAAAGCAATACTATCAATAAAATTGATTGTAGCCCTAATTTTCCATGTTCCAGGCATTGGACTCGCAATAGAATTGGTAATCGGTACCGACAAATGATAGGCTGTTGTAGGTACAACTGTTAAGGAGATAGTACTCAAATCAGGACGAACTAATTCTAATGATACTATATCATCATCATAGGCAATACTAAAATTGCAAGTCAAGTTGGTTGTTCCTGTTGGAATTGCAAAATCACGTTCAAAAGTATAAATACCTGCTAAATTGCCACAACAAGAAGCCGATGAATTAATCATTTCTGCATTCGTTCCAGAAACTGGTGTAGGAAGCCAAACCGTAGGTGAAAAGCTGGTAGTAACTTTTGCAGGTGTTCCTGGTGGATTTGGACTGCTTGCAATTTGCCAAAAAGGATCAGCACTTCCAATTGGTAAAGCATTTCCCAAAGCATCAATACCTGTGCTCACATTGATTTGAGCCAGCGCATTTAATCCTACTAAAAGAATTAAATAAAATAATAATTTTTTCATACTGTAATAGTTTTGTTTTCCTTACTCTTTTTAGGTTTTTCAGGTTACACCTTTTGTTTCGTATTGACTTAAAAAATACACTACAAAACTGCAACCTATTACAAAATCAATCGATGAGCATTTCACTAAAATTACCCAGTAGAAGCAACGGAAAAAAATACCGTCGTTTAACGGATACAGAATTGTTTTTTTGACTACTTAAAAAAATGTAGGAAGACAGTTACTTTGTCAAGGAAAAAATTACTATTTTTATTTTTAACTAAAAAAAATTAATATTATGGATACAATGACAAACTCAAGAACAATTAGAAACTTGAAATTATTAACAGCATTATTATTAGTCGCATTGGCTGTTTCTGTTTATTTTAATTTAACTTCTACTGAAAGTAAAGAAATTTGTATGGATTATGATGCTGAAAGAATGAGTACACTCGACGCCGATTTAATTCATACGATGACAAGAGGTTATAGAAGTAATCATCTGAAATACATAGAAACCGAGACCGGAACTATTGCTCCCAAAGATGCTTATTCAATTTGGTTTGATTTACCAACACTAAAAAAATATTTGTACCATATTGAGAAAAAATCTAAAATGAGCGATACTGAATTAGGCGTACGATTTTATTATGCTGCATATCCAGCTAACGAAGATGAAATGGGAACATTCAAAGACTTAAAAGACACAACTGGAAAAGTAGCCTTTCCTGAGTATAGTGGTTTGCATACTTTGGTGCTGATTCCTACTTTTACTGATGGAGATGGCAACAATGTCGATTTTAATCCTCTTGATGATACAACTTTTAAAGAAGGATTTTCTAAGAATAGTAAATACGCCTTTGGTTCAACATCTCCATTGCCAGATGATACTGCGGCGTTATCAGCTACTCCTTCTCGTGATATGGGAGCAAGAAATCATGGCACATTATCGCCACCAAAATCTACCACTGGTTTCGGTTTTTAATCCATTTATATAATGTACAAAACACCATCATTTCTAATAGATTTACTTCATATTTGTGAGTTTACAGCTTTAATAATTGGAGTTTTTAAATTAAGTTCACTAAAGAATTCCTATTGGAAATGGTTTGTTTATTATTTAAGTTGTATTTTTTTTTATGAAATTTTATCTTATGTCTTAAAAAATAATTTCAATATTGACATAGCAGAATACATGTCACTATTGATAATACCTATTGAGTTTATTTTTTTGTATTGGCTTTATGCATATAATTCACTAAAAAATAAAATACTCTTTTGGATATTTTCAATATTGTTCTTAGTTTCATTAGTAGTAGAGAAGTTTTTCATCAATACTAATTTCACTTTTAAATCACTCAATAACACTTTTGGAACCTTATTGTTGTTGGTTTTGGTTGTTTTAGAATTTTCTAGGCAAATAAAAAGTGATAGAATTATTAACTTTAAAGAGGATAAAATGTTTTATATCAATATTGGTGTAATACTTTTTTACATAGGAAATATGCCTTTTTTTGGGTTGTATCAAAGTATCTTAGATTATCCAAACATTTGGAATAAATATTATTATTACTTTATGTTATCCAATAGTACAATGTATTTATTATTTGCATCATCATTTATATGGGGAAAGACCAAATAATTATTACCATTATTTTATTTAACCTTTTTTTTGTGCTATTTATTGTTGGTATAATCATTTTTATTCAACAGTATAGAATCAAAAAAAAAGAACATCAAGCCATGCTTCAAAATCAAATCGAAATACACCAAAAAGAATTACTTTCTACACAAATCGAAATTCAACTCCAAACCATGCAACACATTGGTCGCGAAATTCACGATAATGTAGGGCAAAAACTCACTTTAGCTAGTTTATATACGCAACAATTGGCTTTTGAAAACAAAGCACCGCAAGTAACAGAAAGCATAGAAAATATTAGTAAAATCATTAATGAATCGCTTTCTGAATTGCGGGAATTGTCTCGATCGCTAACAGATAATTCAATCGAAAAAAACACTATTTATAAGTTGGTTGACCAAGAAGTAAAAAAAATTAAGGATTTGAATTTGTGCTCCATTAGTTTTGAATGCAACCAAAAAAGTAATGATCTTGCCTACACACAAAAGGCCATTTTATTTCGAATTGTTCAAGAATTTTTGCAAAACAGTATGAAACATGCTCAATGCCAATCGATTACCATTCAATTGAATTTTAACCTTGATAATATTCAGCTACTTATTTCGGATGATGGAAAAGGTTTTGATGTTTCAAAAATCAATACAACCGGAATAGGATTGGCCAACATGCAAAAAAGAACGGAAATGATTGGCGGAACATTTACTTTGGAAAGCAACCTCAATAAAGGCACACAATTAACCGTTATTTTACCCATTATCGAATGAAAAAAAGTATTGTTATCGTTGATGACCATGTGTTAATCGCGCAAGCATTAAAAGGAATTATTTCCAATTTTGAGCAGTTTGAAGTACTCTACGAATGCGAAAATGGTAAAGTATTGCAAGACAAATTCAAATCAGGAGCAACTATACCTACCATCGTTTTGTTGGACATCAGCATGCCCATTATGGACGGATTTGAAACTGCCAAATGGTTGAAAGAAAATCATCCTTCTGTATTGATCATGACGTTGAGCATGCAAGACGACGAACAAAGTGTCATTAAAATGATCAAAAACGGTTCGCATGGTTATCTGTTAAAAAACACACATCCTGCAGAATTAGAAAAGTCATTGCTCAAACTTATCAATGATGGCTATTACTACCCAGATTGGGCTTCACGAATGGTTTTTTCGAGTTTGAATAATGATGCTGAAAAAAACAATTCGTTAGTTAAGCTCACCGATAGAGAAAAAGAATTTCTGTCCTACACCATAACCGAAATGAACTACAAAGAAATAGCCGAAAAAATGTTTTGTAGTCCACGAACGGTGGAAAGCTATCGCGACAGCCTTTTTGAAAAACTTGAACTCAAAACCAGGGTTGGTTTGGCGGTTTATGCTATGAAAAATGGTTTTGGAGAAAAGTAAACTCAATTATAACTTTTCGTATTTTTTTTCTTTCAGCAAATGACTAGCGGTTTGATAATAGGATACGGTTTCTTTTATTAAATCTAATCTTGGTTGAGCTAATGGAAGTTGGTTGTAGTAAATGTCAAAATCGTTACTCAAACCTTTGATTGGTTTTAGTTGTAATGCAAATTGTTTGACTTTTCTAGTCGGAGAAATAACGGTAAGTACATGATCTTTAATCATACCTAAATCTTGATAAGTTGCAATAAAAGCACGTGGCTGATAACCCGATTTTAATACATCTTGTCCATAAAATTTGCTTTGGTAACTAAAATGCAATAAACCAAATACTGTAGGCATTAAATCAATTTGTGATGTCAAGGTAGTATCAATTTTGGGTTGAATAAATCCTGGCGCATAAATCATGGCCGGAATTCGGTAACCTTCAATGGGCAACTCTGTTTTACCCGAACTCGACGCACAATGATCAGCCACAATTACAAAAACAGTATTGGAAAACCACGACTGCTTTTGTGCCATTTTGAAGAATTGTTTTAAGGCATAATCGGTATACATCACACCACCTTCACGCCATTTTTTACTTGGATCAATAATAATTTTTCCTTTTGGATAAGTATACGGGCGATGATTACTCACTGTCATCCAATGATTAAAAAATGGTTTTCCTGTTTGGGCTTCTTTGTTCATAACAGCTATTGCTTTTTTAGCCATATCTTCATCACAAACTCCCCAAATGTTTGAAAATGTTATTTCGTTTGGAGCAAATGCTTTTTTATCAATGACTTTGTATCCATTTCCTGTAAAAAAGTCTTCCATATTGTCAAAATAAGCATCGCCACCGTAAAAAAAGTTAACAGTATAGCCTTTTTGCTTAAAAATAGTTGCTGTAGAAAACTTATTTTTATTGTCTTTGCGTTTCAAAACACTTTCTCCAGCAGTAGGAGGTAAGCACAAAGTCACAGCTTCTAACCCACGAACGGTTCTATTTCCTGCAGCATATAAGTTGGAGAATTGCAAACTTTGCTGGGCTAATGAATCGAGAAATGGTGTTATTTTTTGTTGGTTTCCATATTCTTTTAAAAATTCAGCACTCAAACTTTCAATAGTAATTAAAACTACATTTTTATGAATTTCAGTTGAATCACTTTTTATAGTTCTTAATGTTGAATTTCCAACAATTGATGGTATTTGCTTTTTAAGAATAGTAAACGCTTCTTTTTGAGGTAGTGTTTTATAAAATGAATCGTAATCGAGTTCATTGTTCTGAAACGCCAAATAAAATCGATATATTCCGTTAGATTGTAATTCGTTAGTATACAAATTCGAGCTGTTTTCAAATTGTGCAAATTTTGGAATAGCAAATAATGCTACAACGAAAAGTAAGACATATATAACCAATGTTTTAATTTTATCTGAAAAACAAGGTAACCTTTGCAAAAATGGTTTACTTTTCTTAACAATAAAATAGGTTATAGTGAATGTTACCAAACCAACTACTGAAAACAGCGGAATCACTGGATACGACTCCATAATATTACCAATAACGGTATTCGTATAAACTAAATAGTCTACAGCTATAAAGTTATATCGTACACCAAATTCGTTCCAAAAAAAGAACTCGCTAACAGTATTTTGTATAATTATCAAACAAACAATAAATACCGTAATTGAAAATAAAATCAATCGCAATGTTGTTCTCCATTTGGGAATAAAAAGGAATAATCCAAATAGTAAGGTTTTAATTCCAACAAATGCAAGTACAATTCCAGGTAGCGAACCACCATATTGATTTAAAATAGTATCAAAAAGAAGAATATATAAAAATAGCAATAGTAACAGTCCAAAGATAATATAACCCCATGGCTTTTGGTATTTTGAATTGGAAAGAAATAATAAATACAAGAAGAGTATTCCGCTGGCTAAAATAAAGACAAAGGTATCAGAAATTGAGCCTATAATAATAATTTTGATGAATTCTAGCACTGAGAATTGTGCTTTAGTTATTGGATGAAACAGCAATATAATCCGCAAAACAAAATTACAAATCAGGTACAAAAGACCTAATGAAAGATAAGTGCTATTTTTGCTTATTAAACGATTCATACTGTACTTTTTTTCAATCAAAAATAATTAACTTTAAATCAAGTGCATTTAATATTAACTTATAGTTTCCTTAATTTCGTCTTAAGATTAATATTGACTTAAAATACTTCGGCAAATTGTGTGTTATGTCTATATTGTTTAACTTTACATCATGATTAAGGTTTGTGGCACATATATTGTTTTAATCGCATAAACCATTTTTTACACTATGAAAAAAATAATTGTATCTTTAGTATTATTGGTCGCAACAATTGGTTCGGCTCAAAATTGGAACAACACTTTGGAAGATGCCAAAGCTATAGCAGCCAAAGAAAACAAGAAAATACTTTTGGTGTTTTCGGGTTCAGATTGGTGTGCACCTTGTATGAAATTAGAAAAAACAGTTTGGAGATCGGATGTTTTCAAACAAGAAGCAGAAAGCAAATGGGTTCTGATTAAAGCCGATTTTCCAAAAAAGAAAGCCAATCAATTGCCTGCCGAACAAACTGAAATTAATAAAAAGTTAGCTGAAAAATACAACAAAGAGGGTAATTTTCCTTTAGTTGTGCTATTGGACGAAAAAGGGAAGACGTTGGGAATGACAGGTTTTAAAAACGTTACAGCCGAAGAATATGTGAAATTACTTAACTCATTACAAAAATAATGCGACTACTGCTTTCAGTTATTCTATCAATTTGGTGTGTTGCTTCTTTTGGACAAATCGTTCACAAGAAGAAATTGTCCATGTTGGGTAGTCCTTTTGAAATAACTGTAATTGCTAACGATACTATTCAAGCTAATACATTCATTGATTTGGCTGTAGGAGAAGTGAAGCGAATTGAAAACTTAATTTCGGATTGGATTCCCACTACACAAATTTCACAAGTCAACACTAATGCCGGAAAATTACCTGTTAAAGTTGATGAAGAAGTGTTTGATTTAGTGCAAAGAGCCATTAAAATTTCCAAATTAACTAATGGAGCTTTTGATATTTCGTATGCGTCTATGGATAAAATTTGGAAGTTTGACGGCAGCATGACAGCAATGCCATCAGAAGAAGCCATCAAAAAATCGGTAGCCAAAATTGGGTATCAAAACATTATTCTTGATAAGAACGAAAAAACCATTTTTTTGAAATTAGAAGGAATGAAATTGGGCTTAGGTGGCATAGGGCAAGGATATATCGCTGATAAAGTAAAAGCGTTGTTGCAAAGTAAAGGTTGTACATCTGGAATCGTAAATGTATCTGGCGATATCAACACGTGGGGAAAACAACTGGACGGAAAACCTTGGACAGTTGGTATTGTAAATCCAATGAACAAAAACAAAGTATTTGCTACTTTTCCTTTAATAGACAGTGCTGTAGAAACTTCAGGAAGCTATGAAAAGTTTGTCAAATTCAACGGAATTCGTTATTCACACATTATTGATCCGCGAACAGGTTATCCTGCACAAGGAATTGTAAGTGTTTCTGTTTTTGCTAAACAAACCGAAATTGCAGATGCGCTTGCCACAGGTATTTTTGTATTAGGAATTGAAGTTGGTCTAGATTTAGTGAACCAAATCAAAGGTATTGAATGCATTATTGTAGATGACAAAGGCGGAATTCACGCTTCCAAAGGTATTGATATTAAAAAATATAAATCAGAATCTCATGATAAAGAAAATTAGTCTTATAGTGGTAACGGTTGCTATATTGTCATCGTGTACTTCTGTAAAGGAATACGAAAAAGAGAAAATCAACGATGTACAAATGAAATTGACAGCTAAAGCTCCCGAACGCTACGAAACTGCTTTTCAAGTTTATCGTGAAGCTGCAGCAGGCGCCAACGGTGGAAAATCGGGTGGAGGTTGTGGTTGTAATTAATTTTTAATGATGAAATCCATGCAAAATAAATTTTTATTTGTACTTATACTTTTTACTCAATTGGCATTTACGCAAGAAAATGACACTATTGTTGCTTTCAAAAAACGTGTCTTAGAAAGCACCGAAGTAGATTTTATGGCGAGCTACTATAAGCAAGACGGAATTCATTCGTCGGTTTCAGGTGGAATGGGTTCTGAAAAACTAACCGATATTGCTTCTAATATAGTGGTTGCAATGCCAATGAACGACGACGATATCTTGACAGTAGATGCAGGAATTTCTGCTTATACGTCTGCTTCTTCTAGTAATATTAATCCGTATGACTCAAACAATCCAACACCTTGGCAAAGTTCATCTGGTGCTTCAGAACAAGATGCTTTGGTGGCTTTGACGGTAAATTACAGTCACAGTAGTGATAATCGGAACTTCATTTGGAATGCAGACGTGGCATTTTCTAACGAATACGATTACACTTCAATAGGAGTAGGCGGTGGAGTTACCAAATTATTCAACAATAAAAATTCGGAAATTTCTGTTAAAGCTAATGCTTATCTTGATCAATGGCGACCCATTTATCCAAAAGAACTACAAATCCGACCTGGAAATGTATATGACCAAAACGGTAACAATTCGCTAAGTTACAATCCGAATTTCATCGAATGGGAATCTACCAATAGAAACTCGTATTCGGCTTCGATAAGCTTTTCGCAAGTACTTACCAAAAAATCACAATTTTCTATCTTTTTTGATGTGGTTTTACAAGAAGGAAAGTTGTCAACACCTTATCACAGAATCTATTTTGCAGATAAAGCCAACTATTTCGTAGGAAATCCCGATGCCATTCCGTATTATCAAAATGAAGCGAATTTGTCGGTTTACCAATTAGCCGATGCTATTGAACGTTTGCCTAATTCGAGATTCAAATTGCCTATTGGTTTGCGATGGAATTATTATTTGAATGAAACTTTTGTATTGCGAACGTATTACCGTTATTACACTGATAATTGGGATGTTACAGCGCACACAGCTTCAATTGAAGTGCCTATTAAGTTAACTGATAAATTTACTATTTTCCCTACATATCGTTATTATGTACAAACGCAATCAAAGTATTTTGCTCCTTATGAAACGCATGTTTCGTCAGAAGAATATTATACATCAGACTACGATTTGTCAAGTTTTTCAGCCAATCAATACGGATTTGGTGCCACGTATACCGATCTTTTTACCAGTGCTCATATCTGGAAATTTGGACTCAAAAACATTGATTTCCGTTTCAATCATTACGAAAGAAGTGATGGTTTAAGTGCTAACATTGGTTCACTCGGATTCAAGTTTGTAATGCAATAATTATGAACATTTTAATCATAGAAGACGAAAAAGGAATAACCGATTTTCTCAAACAAGGTTTAGAGGAAGAAGGTTATGCTGTTTCCTTTGCTTACAATGGAGCTGATGGATTGGAGGTGGCATTAAACTCCAATTTTGATTTGATTTTATTGGATTGGATGATGCCCAAAATGTCAGGTTTAGAAGTATGTAAGGCTTTTAGGAAATCCAATACTACAACTCCAATTTTGTTTTTAACAGCCAAAGATACTATTCAGGAAACGATTGAAGGTTTGCGTGCTGGAGCCAATGATTACATAAAAAAACCGTTTAGTTTTGACGAATTGTTAGAGCGAATTAAAATCCATTTTCGATACCAATCGGAAGAAGATATTTTGCAGCTGAATTCCATTAAAATCATTCAATCAAAGTACCAAGTTCTAGTGGATGATGTTGAAGTAAATCTAACCCAACGCGAATACGAATTATTGCTATATTTGATAAAAAACAAAGGCAAAGTCTGCACGCGTACACAAATTATTGAAGACGTTTGGAACATCCATTTTGAATACGATACCGGAGTAATTGATGTTTTTATGAATGCTATTCGTAAAAAACTCAACCTTAGTAAAGAAGACGAAAGTATTAAAACCATTCGAGGTGTAGGCTACATTGCCAACGATATCAGCTAATTATGTTTTCACTTTCCTATAAAAACAGAATTGCGTTCAACTATATTTTGAGCACAGCATTGCTCATCGCGTTTGCTTTTATAGTGATTTACAGAGTGATACATTTTAGTGTTGATGAACACATTAATGAAGGTATTGATGAAGAACTCCAAAAGCACCTTGACGATGTTGCTGTTGATTCCAATGACACCTATTTGATTCAAGTTGATCAATGGCGCGCTCGCGAACACAATTCCATCAGTGTCAATCCAGTTTTTGTACAATTTTACGATAACAATAAAAAGCTTATCGATAAATCGCCCAATCTAAAACAATCCAACTTGCAACTTTTAGAGTCATCAAAAAACAATCAATACGTTGATGCTTTTTTAAATGGAATTCCGATTCGACAAGTTCAAACTCCGATTATTAACGAAAATAAAGTCATAGGTTATTTAATAGTTGCCATGTCTGTAGATGATTTCGAAATCATTTACATTCTCAAAAACATATTACTCATTACGTTTCCAATCATTCTAATTCTTTTGTTTCTAATTGCTAGATTTTTTGCTGGTAGAAGCATTCAGCCTGTTGTAAACATCACTGAAACATCGAGTAAAATTACCAAGGACAATTTGAATACTCGTATTGATTTGCCTGTAAACAAAGACGAATTGTATGTACTCTCCAAAACCATAAACGATTTATTAGATCGCATGGAAGAAGCCGTAGAGCGCGAAAAACAATTCACTTCCGATGCTTCTCATGAACTCAGAACTCCATTGGCTGTTATTAAAGGTACACTCGAAGTTTTAATTCGTAAACCACGTGAAAAACAGGAGTATGAAGAAAAGATTGCTTTCTGTGTTAGTGAAGTAAATCGACTGAATAATTTAGTTGACGAACTACTTTTATTAGCTCGTTTTGAAAATCAGAAGCAAAACAATAAGATTGAAAACGTCTATTTAAATGCTTTGATTTTGGATAGTTTATCACGTTATTCGGATAAAATTACCAAACAAAATCTGGATGTTTCCACTCCTTTTGAAAACGAATATTACGTGCAAACCGATTATTATTTGATTTCAATTATTATCGGAAATTTACTTTCTAATGCCATAAAATATTCCAAACAAAACGGAAGAATTCAAATTGAATTAAGCAAAGAAAATTCGATAACAATTCTAACTATTAATGATAATGGTCTCGGAATACCTTCTGACGATTTGAGCAAAATTTTCAACTCTTTTTACAGAGCTAGCAACTCTAAAAATCCGAATATAAAAGGCACAGGTTTAGGTCTTTCCATTGTAAAACGATTGTGTGATATTCTCCAAATTACCATCGAAATTTCTAGCGAAGAAAACGTCGGAACTACACTAAAATTAAGGATTCCCTAATTTTGTTTTAAGGCTTTCTTAAGCAACAATCACGACTTCAAATCTACCTTTGCAAGTAGAAAATGATGTCAAAATGCTTGAAAAAATAATTGCCTTTAGCTTAAAAAACAAACTCATTGTTTTACTGTTCACCTTAACTATTTTTGGTTTTGGATTATTCTCCGTGTTCCAAATTTCGATTGGAGCAGTTCCTGATGTAACCAACAATCAAGTTCAAGTAATTACTACTTCTCGCAATCTTTCAACTCAAGATATCGAGCAATACATCACGTATCCTGTTGAAATTGAAATGGCCAATTTACCAAGTGTAAAAGAAATTCGGTCCATTTCAAAATTCGGACTTTCGGTAGTTACTATCGTTTTTGAAGATGAAATCGGAACGTATTTACCAAGACAACTCATCGCTGAAAAAATTAAGTCGGCTTCTGAAAAGATTCCACAAGGCTTCGGAACACCTGAAATGGGTCCGATTACTACTGGTTTAGGCGAAATTTATCAGTATGTCTTGGATGTTAAACCTGCATATAAAGAGCAATATTCAGTAACTGATTTACGTACGATCCAAGATTGGGTGGTGAAACGTCAATTATCAGGAATAAAAGGTGTAGTTGAAATTAATACTTGGGGCGGTTATTTAAAACAATACGAAGTAGCCATTAATTCGTCTAAATTGAAAGCAATGAATATTGCGATGGCGGATGTGTTTTCAGCTTTGGAAAAAAACAATAGTATTGCTGGAGGTGCTTACATTGAAAAAGTAAATCAAAGTTATTTCATTCGGGGCGAAGGCAAAGTAAAATCCATTCAAGACATTGAAAATATAGTCGTAGCTAACTCTAATGGTTATCCAATTTATATTAAAGATGTAGCGCAAGTTCAATTTGGAAGCGCCAATCGATTTGGGGCTATAACCGGAAATGGAGAAGGCGAGAAGGTGTTGGGACAAGTAATGATGCTCAAAGGAGCCAACTCCAAACAAGTCATCAACGATGTCAAAGAGCGTGTTGCAGAAATTCAGAAAACATTGCCCAAAGGCGTATACATTAATCCATTTTTAGAGCGAAGCGAATTAGTTGGAAAAACCACTTTTACCGTTGCCGAAAATTTAATTCTAGGTTGCCTAATTGTAATTTTTGTAGTAGTTCTTTTGTTAGGAAATTGGCGTTCCGGATTGGTTGTAGCTTCTGTAATTCCGCTTTGCTTGTTGTTTGCTATATCGTTCATGAATATCTTCGGAATTGATGCTAACTTGATGAGTTTAGGAGCCATCGACTTCGGAATCATCATTGATGGTGCTGTGATTATCGTAGAATTCATTGCGTTTCAAATCGCCCACAAATCCAAACACCTAACTACATTATCCAAAGAAGATCAGCAAATTCAAATTGACGAAATCACCTATAAAAGTGCTTCCAAAATGATGAATTCGGCCGTTTTTGGTCAACTGATTATTTTAATTGTATTCATCCCTATTTTATCGCTTTCAGGTGTTGAAGGAAAAATGTTCAAACCAATGGCAATGACTTTTAGTTTTGCATTGGTAGGAGCGATGCTGTTTTGTTTTACTTATGTTCCTGTAGTTTCATCATTATTCCTAAAGCCAAAAGAAGAGAATCCGAATTCATTTTCGTCTAAATTAATTGCCAAACTGAATTCCTGGTATTTTCCGTTCATCAATTGGGCAATTGGAAACACCAAAAAAGTAATGTATGGCGCATTAGGATTATTGGTTTTTGCATTAGTGCTTTTCAGTACAATGGGAGGCGAATTCATTCCAACATTAGACGAAGGCGATTTTGTGATTCAACCCGTTTTAAAAACAGGAACATCATTGTCAAAAACCATCGCTACAACTACAAAAATTGAAAAAACAATTTTAAAAAATTTCCCCGAAGTAGAACAAGTAGTAAGCAGAATTGGCGCAGCAGAAGTACCAACTGATCCAATGAGTATGGAAGAAAGCGACATCATCGTCAAACTAAAACCCAAATCAGAATGGGTTTCTGCCGATAGTAAAGACGAACTGGCCGATAAAATCAAATCAGCAATTGCGAATCAAATTCCGAATATCGAAATCGAATTTACACAGCCCATCGAAATGCGTTTCAACGAATTAATTTCGGGAACGCGCTCAGATGTTGCCATCAAGATTTTTGGCGAAGATTTGAATGTATTGGCTAAACGCGCTGAACAAATCAAATATGCGATAGAAAATGTAGAAGGCGCTTCGGATGTAATTATCGAAAAAACGGAAGGTTTACCACAGATGAGTGTGGTGTACAATCGTTCTAAAATAGCACGTTACGGTTTGAATATTGCCGATTTAAATGAAATGATAGCTTTGGGGTTTGCAGGAAAAACAGTTGGAAATGTATTTGAAGGTGAAAAACGCTTTGATATGGTCATTCGACTGGATAAAACCAATCGACAAGATATTGATAATCTGAGAAATTTATACGTTCCGACGCCAAATGGTGAGCAAATTCCGCTACAAGAATTGGCGCAAATTGAATATACCGAAGGTCCAGCGAAGATTTCTAGAGATAATACACGACGCCGAATTGTGGTCGGAATCAACGTAAGAAACCGCGATTTGCAAAGTGTTGTTGATGATGCCAAAAAAATCATCGAAACCAAAATTAAACTTCCTCCAGGTTATTATGTTACCTACGGCGGACAATTTGAAAACTTACAAAGCGCCAAAGCCCGATTGATGGTTGCTGTTCCAATTGCTTTATTCTTAATTTTTATTCTATTGTATTTTGCCTTTGGTTCGGTCAAAGAAGCTTTGATGGTGTATTCTGCCATTCCATTGTCGGCTGTAGGCGGAATATTATTCTTATGGATACGCGACTTGCCTTTTAGTATTTCGGCAGGCGTAGGATTCATTGCGCTATTCGGAATTGCAGTACTCAACGGAATTGTATTAATAGAACATTTTAAAGAACTTAAACACAACGGAATGAAAGATATTAATGAACTTATTTTAAAAGGAACTACCGATCGTTTGCGTCCAGTTTTACTGACAGCCGCTGCTGCTGCTTTAGGATTTTTACCTATGGCAATTTCGTCTTCAGCTGGAGCAGAGGTGCAACGACCATTAGCTACTGTAGTTATTGGAGGTTTGTTTACAGCAACCATTTTAACCATGATAGTTTTGCCTGTTCTTTATAAAATTTTAGATAAAAAAGAAGGCAAAAAAGCAAAATTCAAAATTCACACTAATGCCACAATTGTAGTATTGTTTTTATCATCAACTTTAGCTTTTTCCCAAGAGAAAAACAACTCTCAATTGGACAGTTTGATTGCTATTGCTCATCAAAATAACAAAGGAATTAAGGCTACACAATTGCAAGTTGATAAGTATAATGCCAACATCAAATCGGCTTATTCTTTTGATAAAACGAATTTGTATTATAGTTATGATCAGAATAATTTGGCCATCAATAATCAACCGTTAAACGTATTCGGAATTCAACAACGCTTTTTGTTTCCTACGGTTTATGGAGCGCAAAAGAAATTGTATACAGCCGAATACGAAAAAGAAAAAGCCGCTTTTGAAATTGTAAAAAATGATGTTTCAAATAGTGTTGCGCAAACTTTTAATCGAATTGTATATTATCAACATCAAGAAAAATTATACAGCTATTTGGATAGTTTGTACCAAAATTTTTCCAAAGCCAGTGACAGGCGATTTGAATTGGGTGAAACCAATTATCTGGAGAAAATTACGGCTCAAAGCAAGTTTCGTCAAATCAGAACCAAATTGTTGCAAATTGAAAAGGATAAAAAAGCTACTTATGAGGTTTTACGATCGTTAGTGCAATCAAAAGAAGATGTTCAAGTTCTAACTAACGAATTGACACCATTTAAATTAGAAAAAAACGCATCTGAAAGTATTTACAGTTCGTATTTTGAAAGTGTGAGTAAAATCAATCAGGCCAACCAAAAATTGCAAAAACAACAGTATTTGCCTGATCTAAATTTAGAATATTTTCAAGGAAATAACAGCGGTTTATCGAAAGGATTGAACGGATTTCAATTGGGTTTGTCTGTTCCGATTTTATACAGCGGAACCAAATCTAAAATTAAAGTCGCACAATTGGAATCGCAAAGTTGGGAAGAGCACAAACAAAACGAATTGACTCGAATCAATCAGCATCTTTTACAGAAAAAAGAAGAAGCTTTGAAATACGAGGAAGCTATAAAATACTACAATGATTATGGCAAAAAATTAGCCAAAGAAATCATCAAAGTGGCCAATATGAGTTACAAACACGGCGAAATTGATTTCTTTCAGTACATCACATCTTTAGAAAATGCTACAACTATTCAGGTGGATTACCTTGAAAGCGTTTATAATTACAACAAAATTCAATACGATTTACTTTATATATCACTCAAATAATATGAAAAAACTTGTTTATTT
This sequence comes from uncultured Flavobacterium sp., assembly GCA_964414655.1. Taxonomy (GTDB): domain Bacteria; phylum Bacteroidota; class Bacteroidia; order Flavobacteriales; family Flavobacteriaceae; genus Flavobacterium. The sequence goes on from CAYPXI010000013.1 coordinate 90,080, forward strand.
AGTTGCTCTAACTACCGTACTTATTTCCTGCAAAAGCGATAAAAAAGAAATAGTAGAAGACACCAACAATGGTTTAATTACTGTAACTCCTTCGCAGTTCAAAAACATGGAAATGGAAATTGGAACACCAAAAGAGAGCGACTTTGATGTTACAGTTAAAGCTTCAGGGAAAATAGATGCTCCACCACAAAACAAAGCTAAAATCACCACTTTTATTGGCGGATTCATTAAATCATCACGATTATTGGTGGGCGATAAAGTAGCTAAAGGCCAAGCATTAGTTTCGATTGAAAGCACCGAAATTGTTGATATTCAGAAAGACTACATCGAAGTAGCCGAACAAATCAATTATTTGAAATCGGAATTCGAGCGTCAGAAAACCTTATTTGATGAAAAAATAACATCCCAAAAAAACTACTTAAAAGCCGAAAGCGAATACCGAAGTGCTAAAGGAAGATACCAATCGTTGAGACAAAAATTACTAATGTTAAACATTAATCCAAGCCAAGTAGAACGAGGAAAAGTTGTAACATCAATAACGTTGTTTTCTCCTATTTCAGGCGATGTTACTGTAATGAATGCTAATGTTGGAATGTCAGTAATGCCTTCGGATGTGATATTGGAAATTGTCAACACGTCAACCTTACACCTTGAAATGAAAGTGTTTGAAAAAGATATTCTTTCCGTTAAAGAAAATCAAACCATCAAATTTACCGTTCCAGAAGCTTCAAAAGAACAATTTTTAGGCAAAGTTCATCTCATTGGGAAGTCAATTGAAGGTAATGATAGAACAAGCAATGTTCATGGGCATTTGGATGAAAACGTAAAGCAAAAATTACTCACTGGAATGTTCATCGAAGCACAAATTGTTGTCAATACCAAAAAAGGTTTTGCTATTCCAAAAGACGCTTTAGGTTTCGAAAATGATAAAAATTTTGTACTTTTATTGAAATCAGAAGATGCTAAAGGGTTTCATTTTCAAAAAGTGAATGTCGTAAAAGGTGAAAGTACAGAAGAACTAGTTGAAATCATTCCGAATAAGGAAATTACAGCCAATTCGAGACTTCTAACTAAAGGTGTTTTTGATTTAATTGATTAAATAATAATTCAACTGCATAATTTTTCAAAAGATGAATAAATCAAAAAAAGAAGACAACGCCATTACAATTGACAATTATTTAGACAGTCATTACATACACAGAAGTAATTGGTTAAGAGCAGCCGTTTTGGGTGCTAATGACGGAATCATATCAATTTCGAGTCTTGCAATTGGTGTTGCCACAGCAAGTTCAACCAGAGAACCTATTGTTTTGGCGACTGTTGCCGGTCTTGTTGCTGGTGCTTTGTCAATGGCTGCAGGTGAATACGTTTCGGTGAGTTCACAAACCGATACCGAACATGCCGATATTGAAAGAGAAAAGAAAGAATTGGCAGAAATGCCAGAAGAAGAGCTCAAAATATTAGCTCAAATCTATGAAAAAAGAGGCTTAAAAAAAGAAACAGCCATGCAAGTTGCCATTGAATTAACTGAAAATGACGCGCTTGCGGCTCACATTAGAGACGAATTAGGAATAAACGAAATCAGTCAAGCCAATCCAATTCAAGCTGCGTTATCCTCTGGAGCGGCTTTTAGTGTTGGTGGTCTATTGCCTTTACTTGTTGTTCTTTTTGCACCCATAAAAAATATGGAATACTGGTTGTATGGCTCTACTTTGATTTTTCTCATTGTATTAGGAAGTATGGCAGCTAAAACCGGAGGTTCGAATACTAAAAAAGCCATTTTACGAATCACAATTTGGGGAACAATCGCAATGGGTTTATCCGCATTAGTAGGTTACATATTCGGAGTTAGAGTATAAAACCATAAACAACAAACCATAAACAACAAACTATAAACATAAACTATAAACATAAACTATAAACTATAAATTATGAACGATGCACATTTGCACATGGTGGTCAACCATTTTCCAATTATTGGGACGATACTTGGATTAGGAATTTTGATTGGCGGATTGGTTTTTAAAAACAATTCGATTAAAAATACAGCGTATTGCTTATTTATTGTGGCGGCTCTATTTGCGTTGGCAAGCATGTCAACAGGAGAAGGGGCTGAGGAAATTGCTGAAAAGTTACCGAGTGTAACAGATCAAATTATCCACGAGCACGAAGAAGCTGCCGAAAAATTAGCAGTTGTACTTTATTTTTTAGGAGCAATTTCAATTGTTGGCTTGTATTTGAATATAAAAAAGAATGCAAAAGCAAACCTTGTTTCTTTTTTAGCATTGACAATTGCGGTAGTTGGAGTTTTCTTAGCACAACAAACTGGAACAACTGGAGGCGAAATTCGTCATACTGAAATTAGAGCAAATGGAACGGCAACGACAGGAGCAGTTGAACAGGCTGGAGGAGAAGAAGAAGGAGATGATGATTAAAGAAAAATAATTCAATTTGATAAACCGCTTTATTCACTAGTAATGAAGCGGTTTTTTTATTTAATTTTGGATAAATTTAATGTATGAAAAAAATACTTTTTATTGACCGTGATGGTACTATAGTCAAAGAAGCCAAAGCACCCGATTATGTTTTGGATACTTTTGAAGAATTGGAATATTATCCCGAAGTATTTCGTTATTTGGGTAAGATAGCACGTAAGTTCGATTATGAATTGGTTATGGTAACTAACCAAGATGGTTTAGGAACCAAAGTGTTACCTGAAAATGTCTTTTGGAATATTCATAATAAAATCCTTAAGGCATTTGAAAACGAAGGAGTCATTTTTACTAAAGTATTTATAGATGACAGTTATCCAGAAGACAAAAAACCAACAAGAAAACCAGGAATCGGAATGGTTTTAGAATATGTTGACAATCCCAATTACGATTTGCAACATTCATTCATGATTGGTGATCGATTAACAGATATGGAATTTGCTAAAAATTTGGGCGCTAAAGGGATTTTTATCAATAATGACGAAGCATTAGGCGCTGGCGAAATTAACTCAAAGCGCGAAGAACTCAACCAAAGCATCGTTTTGCAAACAACGAGTTGGAAAACAATTTACCAATTCTTAAAACGTCAAAACTAGGCTACTTCTTCAAATAAAATCACTTGGCTTTTAAGTCGTTCAATCAATAAATTCATCATTCGTTTGTTAAGATTGGATGAATTGAGAATATACTCTTGATACTCTTCTAAGGTAAATAACCCAATAACAATTCCTTTTAACGAATTCCTGAACTTAATATCTCGCTGAATTACATTCTCAATATACTGCATTTTTTTCTCAGGAGATAGTGTAAAAAATACACCTTTTTGTTTGATTGCATAATTTTTAAAAACTTCTACAAACAAATCATTTTGAAATTTTAAAATCGGTCGTAGGGTTTGGTTTTGGAATTTTTCTTCTGAACTAGAATTGTCGGTTATAATTCCTATTGATTCTCCACGTAATGCCAAAATAGCTTCATCTTGCGTTCTCATGGTAGCTGGGTTTTGTTTCTCATAAAGTTAAAAAAAATACCTCCGAGAATTTCAGAGGTATTTATAACTTATTAAGAATCGATTGTTAATTAGTCTACTTTGAAAGTTACACGTCTAACAATTCGTCTAGCTTCAGCCGATTTTGGATCTACAGAATTGTCTTCTCCTTGAGAATTAACAATAATACGTGATGCATCAACACCAGCTTTGATTAATACTTCTTTTATACTTTCGGCACGCGAAATAGAAAGTTTGTCATTATAAGCGTTACTTCCTAACTCATCAGCATGTCCAAATATCTCTAATTTAGAATCAGGATTTTTTCTTAAATAGTTAAGTACAAAATCAATTCCTTGTGAAGAAACATTGGTTGGTTTTGTTTTATTCAAATCAAAATAAGCGGAAACATAACCACCGTTGATTAGATTTCTAGCCTCATCTGAAGTTGTTTTAGAATTGTTATTGTTTGTTATAGTTGAATTCGACGGCATCATTCCGTTGTTTTTGAAGTACGTTTCAAGCTCGTCAGGAACTCCATTTTTATTTAAATCAACCATTCTTCCTCTAGTATCAACAGCAACGCCAGCTAATGAGTTGTTTTCTTGATCTAGGTAATCAGGAACACCATCTTTGTCTGAATCATTCATCAAAGCTTCCATCTCGTTTACACGATCGTTTAACGCATTGATTTCTTCAATTTTTTCATCCATGATAACAGCCCAGTCACCGTGCATTTTATCTTTACCAAATGAATAAGAAAGTCCTAAACTAGTAGAAATATATTGACCGTTTAAGTTATTTTGTCCTTCTGAATAGGAACCATCCCAATTGAAATGTTGTCTAAAGTTATTTAAATAAGTAACATCTAAAGTTACAGCTAATTTTTTTGCAATTCTAAATTGTGGTGTTAAACCAATACAAATACCACCATTATATTCACTAATACCATTATTATGGTCGTTTTCAATCACATTTGGAGTTTTTGAAGTTACCTGAGAAACATCTAGACCCAAGTGAAATAATAATCCTAATCTTCCTAAATTTTCTTCAACTTTAAACAAACGATTTAAGTTAACAACTCCTTCTGGACGAACTGACAACATTTGTAAACGAAATTCTTTACTATCGGTTCCGTTTTGATTTTGTAAATCATCATAACCAAAGCGAGCTCTTATACCAAATACAGGACTAAACATATATCTAGCGGCGATTGAATAACTATTGGCTTGAATCCCTCCAAAAAAACCATTGGCTTTACTAGAAAAATAACCTTTTTCATAAGGTCTAATTCCTTTTCCTTGACCAGCAGTTGCTTCAAGAGTCCATTTATTATAAGTCTGACTGTCAACAGCTTCTTCTTTTTTGTCTCCTTCTTGAGCAAAGACATAACTAGATGAAGCCAATAATAACAACAATAATGTAATTTTTTTCATTATATTAAGTTCGGGTTTAATCACAATTTCAACGCGCAAATATACTATAATAATTTTTTGAAACAATTTATTTGTTAAAAAATCTAACTGACAGCACAATAACTAAGGTGTTTGTAGGTAGCAATAAGTCAAATTATTATGTAATTTAGCTACAAAAATTAACACTATGAGATTTCACACTCGAAAATGGGTAAAACCTGAAGATTTAAATCCGAATAGCACGTTATTTGGTGGTCGATTATTGGCTTGGATCGATGAAGAAATTGCGCTTTATGCTATAATTCAATTGGAAAGCCCGAGAATAGTAACCAAACACATGTCAGAAATCAATTTTAGAAGTTCGGCCAAACAAGGCGATATTGTTGAAATTGGAATTGATGTACTAAAATTTGGAACGACATCATTAACATTAATGTGCGAAGTTCGCAACATGATGACCAAAGAAACCATCATCACAATAGACACAATAACAATGGTTAGCGTAGGATTGGACGGAAAACCACAGCCACATGGAAAAACCAAAATTGAATATGTAGAAGATCGTTTGAAAAAAACTAATTGACAACTGAATTGCTTTCAGTTGGTAATTCAAAAATTTCTAAATCAAAATAAACAATTGATGCAATAATGTGGTCAAAAATATCGGCCATAATATATTCATATTGCTCAAAACGTTGGTCTTTTGAAAAAGTATAAATTTCTAATGGAATTCCGTGCGCCGTAGGTTGCAATTGACGACACAATAAAATCATATTTTTATTCAAACCTGGATAATGCTCTAAATATTGAGTGATGTACTTTCTGAACAACCCAAAATTGGTCATATTTCGACCATTAATGGAAAGCGACTTATCTACATTATAGGTTCTGTTGTATTTGTTAATTTCTTCTTGACGAGTATCAATATACTGTGAAATCAATTGAATTTTCTTCAAGTTTTGCAATTCATCTTCAGTCAAGAAACGAATACTTTTGGCTTTGATTAATAAATGCCTTTTAATGCGACGACCATCGGAATCTAGCATTCCACGCCAATTTCTAAACGAATCTGAAATCAAACTGTAAGTCGGAATTGTGGTGGTTGTGTTATCAAAATTTCGCACTTTTACAGTAGCCAAATTAATTTCAATTACATCACCATCAGCGCCGTATTTATCAAATGTAATCCAATCGCCAATGCGAACCATATCGTTTAACGAAACTTGAACACTAGCAACAAAACCCAAAATGGTATCTCTAAAAACCAAAATAATAATGGCTGACAAAGCTCCGAGCGACGCCAAAAGGGTATTGGTCGTAATATCAAATATTTTCGAAATGATGACTCCAATTCCGAAAATCCACAAAACAATCATAATTACCTGAACGTAACTATCAATTGGTTTGTCGCTATATCGAGGCTGATCTTTCAGATAATCACGAAAGGCCTTCAGTACGCTTCGAATAATCCAAAGGGAAAGAATAATGATGTAAATTCCAACCATTTTCCCAAAAATCGATTCCCAATACACATAATCTTCCAAAATAATTGGAACCGATTTGTAAATAAATAAAAACGGAATCAAATGCGCTATGTATTTGGCTGTTTGGTTGGAAACCAATAAATCATCAAAATTGGTTTTGGTTTTCTTAGCCACAACGGCCATAATAGTGACTAAAACCAATCTGAAAACTACATAAATGAAGTAAGCGATAAAACACAATAAAACAATATCAAATAGTAGACTAATATACGACGCTAATGTATCGCCAAGCCCAATTTTTCGGAGCAAAGGATACAACCAATCGAATATTTTTTCTAATAGTTTATGCATTTTTCAAATACTTTTTCTCAATGTAAAATGTGCCAAACGGAATAAATGAGGCCAATTGAACCGCAAAAAAATCTTTTAATGACCAATTTTGTTCTTTCTTTATTAGAACAGCCAAAATTACATAAGCAATAAACAAAACGCCATGCGCCATTCCGATTGGAAAAAGTAAGCTTTTGTATAAATCAATATGAAAAGGCTTTATAAACAACATATTAATCAATAAAACTAAATACGAAACACCTTCTGAAATCGCAGTGAACTTGAATATTTTTGACATACCTAAAAATTTGACTGCAAAATTAAGTAATAACATTCATTAAAAATGACATTCTAGTTTACTTTTGCACTAATTTAACCATTGTAATGAGCAAACGCGATTTAAAAAAATACCTAAACGAACTTTCCAAAGAGCAACTCGAAGAGCAACTTTTGGAATTGTATGATAAATTCAAAAACGTAAAAGTATATTATGATTTTGTTTTTAATCCTAAGGAAAATGATTTGGTTAAAGAAGCCAAACTCAAAATTTCGAATGAATATTTTCCAATCAAAAGCAAAAAGCCAAAAATGCGTCGTTCGATAGCGCAGAAATACATCAAACATTTTATCACACTTGGAGTTGACAATTTTATTATTGCTGATGTAATGTTGTATAATTTAGAAATAGCCCAAGCATTAACGGCTGAAAAGGAAATCAAATCGGAAGCGTTTTACAAAAGTATGCTCAATTCGTATGAACAAGCATTGAGTTTTATGATTGAAAAAGGCATTTTGTATGATTTTAAAAGTAGAGTAGTGGCTGTCAATGAAGAAACTAGTATTCAAAAATGGCCCAATCACTACGAATTCAATGCTATTGTAGAGCGTTTCAATTATTAAATTGTTAAGAAAGTCGAAATAAATTAGCTGTCAAGTCTTTTTTAGAGTATTTTTGCAAAATTGTAAAAATCGCTATGTCTAAAAAGGATATTCTTATCGAATTGGAAGAAAAAAAGGAGCTCTATGGCTACCAAAAAGGCGATATTGACAAAATTTTTGATCGATTAGACAACGCTCCTCACAATTACCATTTATTGTATCAATTGCCAACTGGCGGCGGAAAAACAGTTATTTTCTCAGAAATTACTCGACGTTATCTGGAACAACACCATAAAAAAGTGGTGGTTTTGACGCATCGTATCGAATTGTGTAAGCAAACTTCCAAAATGTTGAAAGGTTTTGATGTTAAAAACAAAATTATCAACAGCGCAATCAAAGAGCTTCCGGATCAAGATGATTATTCGTGTTTTGTAGCGATGATTGAAACGCTAAAAAATCGTTTGAATGACGAAAAGTTAGAAATAGAAAACATTGGTTTAGTGATAATTGACGAAGCTCACTTCAATTCGTTTAGGAAGTTGTTTAGTGCTTTTAAAAACGCATTTATACTTGGTGTAACGGCAACACCTTTAAGTTCAAACATCAAGTTGCCGATGTATGAAAATTACAATGAATTGATTGTAGGCGACACCATTCAAAACCTTATCGATAAAGGGTTTTTAGCCAAAGCAACAACCTACAGTTATGATGTTGGTTTGACGTCATTGAAAGTCGGAATTAACGGCGATTATACTGTGAAATCATCCGACGATTTGTACAGTAATATGGTAATGCAAGAGAAATTATTGCATGCATATACTGAAAAATCATTAGGTAAAAAAACGCTGATTTTCAATAATGGAATTAACACTTCATTGCATGTTTATGAGAGTTTTCGCCACGCAGGATTCAATATTCGACATTTAGACAACACAACATCCAATGAAGATCGCAAGGAAATTTTGCGTTGGTTCAAACATACGCCAGATGCTATTTTGACTTCAGTGGGAATTTTAACTACTGGATTTGACGAACCGACTGTAGAAAGTATCATTTTGAACCGTGCTACAAAATCGTTAACGCTTTATTTTCAAATGATTGGTCGTGGTTCGCGACGATTGTCTCACAAAGACAATTTTACGGTTATCGATCTCGGAAACAACGCATTACGTTTTGGTTTATGGAATAATCCAGTCGATTGGCAGCATATTTTCAAATCGCCCGAATATTATTTGGCGAGTTTGCGTGATGACGCCGAAATTGAAAGTAATTTTAAATATGTAATGCCAGAATCATTGCGACAAAAATTCAGTAAAACTGAAATTGTGGAAATGGATATTCACGAAGAATTCAAATTTACAGTCAAAAATAATCTGAAAGCCAAAACCATTATTGAAAAATCGTTAGAACAACATGCCACAATGTGTGTCGAAAATACGTATGATTTACTACAAGCTCGTAAATTAGCCAAAGAATTAAACGACGATATCGAATACCGAATCAAACAATATTGTATTTGTTTAGGCAACGTTACCAAAAACTACAGAAGCTGGTTGACCGAAGATTACATTCAAAAACTAACTATTACAATTGGGAGAATTTACCGTATTAAAGTCATGGAAGAGCTTTAAATACTTGAATTTTGTCGTTTTTTTAAATTTACATTATTGCACTATAATTTATA
>CAYPXI010000014.1:0-95480 GCA_964414655.1 uncultured Flavobacterium sp.
ACATATATACGACATATATACGACATATATACGACATATATACGACATATATACGGTATAAATATAAAGTAATGATAAAGCAAATTAGTGTTTTACCGCTCGTTGGGATAGCAATTTGTGGTAGTGGATTTTATAAACAATTGTATTGATTCAAAGTCGCTAGACTATACGCAGCGGGGTTCAGCACGGATTACAAATCCGCGCTATCAAGGTTCAAAGTTGGGAGACTTTGCGCTAGTGAGATTCTTCCTTCGTCAGAATGACAAAAGTGTTCTAAGAACTAGCATTTCTTAGCCCAAATTGTAGCGAAAATACCGGAAGACTGCGCCGTAGCTTTTGTTGGCGAACGAAAGCGACCAATCCCGATAGCTATCGTGACTGGCGGGCGACTTACAAAAACACGGTTCAGACTGAGGACTTGAAGTGTAGAGCTGGAATTGCTGCTGAAAATTATAATTCCACTTCCTGATTCATCATAGGAATTGAGCATTCAAAACCATATTTATCTTGAATTTTGATACGCAATTCGTCGGCTGGCTGGTTTTCTCCATGGACCAAAAAGACCTTTTTGGGTTTATTTTCTAACGATGAAAACCAATTGATCAAATCGTTTTGATCGCCGTGTGCCGACAAGCCTTCGATATCGACAATATTTGCTTTGACTTCGTAATATTTACCACGAATTTTAATGTCTTTGGCGCCTTCTAATAGTTTTCTACCGCGTGTTCCTTCGGCTTGATAACCCACAATGATAATGGTAGTTTCGGGCAAACCAATGTAACGTTCTAAATAACTCAAAACACGTCCGCCTGTGATCATTCCGCTTGCCGCGATGACTACTTTGGGTCTTTTGTCGTAAATAGCATTGATGGTTTCTTGGTAATCGGAAATCATGGAAAATTGTTTGCACATGGCTTCGCAGTCTTCACTCGAAAGTTTGTGCCATTGCTTGTTGTTTTCAAAAATTTGAAGCATGCTAATTCCCATCGGTGTATCGATGATGTAGGGAATATCAGGAATTCTGTCTTCTTCTTTCAGTTGCCACAACAAATACATAATCGTTTGTGCTCTTTCGACCGCAAAACTTGGAATAATGACAGTTCCTCCACGACTAAAACTAGTGTTGATGTAGGTTTCCAATAGCAATTTGGCGTCTTCATCGGGATGGATTCGATTGCCATAAGTGCTTTCTAAAAAAATATAGTCTGCCTTTTTAGGTTGCGTTGGTGGAAACATTAAAGCATCATCGTCTCTTCCGATATCGCCTGAAAAGACAAGGGTTTTCCCTTCCAAATTAAGGTGAATTGAGCATGCACCTAAAATGTGTCCAGCGCTGGTGAAAACAGCTGAAATTTCGGCATCAAGCACTATTTCTTCGTTGGGTTTGACGACTCTGAACAGCGGAATGACTTGTTCAACTTGTTCAACCGTGTATAAAGGTTCTGCGATTTCATGTTTGGAATATTTGCCTTCATTGGCTTGATTGGCTTCTTCTTCTTGAATTTTGGCGCTGTCAAAAAGAATGAGTTTGGCGATGTCTTTGGTTGGACTTGTACAATATATTTTTCCTTCAAAACCTTGATTGACCAATCGTGGCAACCAACCGCAATGATCGAGATGACCGTGCGTAAGCAATACAAAATCGATGGTAGAAGATAAAATTGACAAAGGTTCCCAATTGAGTTCGCGTAGAGGTTTGATGCCTTGAAACTGTCCGCAATCGATTAGTATTCGGGTGCCGTTGCTTTCAATGAGTGTTTTGGAACCTGTTACAGTTCCGGCGCCGCCTAAAAATTTGATTTTCATGATTTAAAATAATTACACAAAGTTGTGGCTTCTTTGATGATGTTTTTGATTCTGTTGGTACTGAGTCCGATACGTTCTAAACACTCGGAATCGTAGAACAAATCAGACACTAATAATATATTAATTGCTAATAGCTTGTCTTTTTCTAACCTAGAAATCGTGGTTAAACAAGTTATTGGATACAAATGCAAGCGATCGATTTTGGTGCTTAAATTATCATTTTTGGGATAATCCCAGCTGAGTAACTGCAAATCAGAGCATATTCCGAAAGCCAATGCGTCGTTTGTAAACCGGTTGTTGGTGACAATCCAGCAGCTGGAAATTATATCTTTTTGGGTATAAATGATATGTGTTTTGTTTTTCAAATCGTTGAAACGCGACAAAATGTACATTGGCACTTTGACATCAGAAAGCACTTCTTTACTACTGTGGAATTTGCATTCGACCATCGCAATTTGATTGTCTTTTTTGAGCATGACGTCGATTTCGTGGGAAACACATTTTCCGTTCAGCACCAAATTCGTTTGTGTGGTGTAACCTTCTGCTTCGAAAACGCGAGCAATGTATTTTTCGAAGTAAAAACCAGCTGGCCCAAGCAGTAGTAATGCATCCCGTAAATTATATTGTGCTGCTAACGAATTGGATTCTTTTTTGAGTAAGGCAAAAGCGATTTTATAAATCTGTTTGGTAGGAATTCCGTCGTAAATGACTTTTTTGATTTGGCGCATAATTGCATCAACAACCTCAGTATTGGCACCAGATTTGGAAAGTGATTTACGAAGTTTAGTTTCGTCAAAATCGACTATAACACCCGAATGTTTTACTACTTTCATATGCTTTGGATTAAACGATTAAAAGCTTTAAAACTTACTTTAAAGGTACGAAATAATAGTCAATGTTGTTGTTTTAGAACGGAATATAAATTTGTGTTATCTTCTATAAAGAAACCTAACAGGAGAAAAACTGTTAGGATTAGTAAAATATTGGTTTGCACTACTGCCCTAGCCCAGATTGCTTCGCCAGTTCGCTTCGCTCGTGTGCAGTGGAAAGCCCGCAAGGCTGAAAAGTAGTTTTTGTTGACTTGCAAGAGCGACCAATCCCGATAGCTATCGGGACTAGCGTGCAACTTACAAAAACACGGTTCAGGCTGAGGACTTGCAACGGATAGCTGGATTAGCTACAAAAAACTACTCTTTTTTGATTCGTTTTTGGTAATAAAATGCGGGAATGAAAAGGATAAGAAATATAGGCTGAATGATGAAACGGCGGATGTAGAACAAGGTCATTTTGCTTTCTTCGCCGAAGAAATTGAGGACAAAAAAGAAGCTTATCATTAAAATTGACCCTAAAATCATATAGAGTAATAGCGTGAATTTGGTGAATTTGCGGTCGTTGAACAGCACGTAAAGCAAGGCAATGGAAAGTACACTATTGAGGTAAAAACGGAAGCCTAAACTGAGAAATAGTTTGACGATATTGATTTGAGGAAATGGCAAATGCGCGTATTCTTGCTGAAAATACTGCAGAAATGGATCGTAGAAAATGGTGTCTTCGAATGTTCGTATGGCTACTAACAAAAGTAGAATGATGATGGAATAAATGATTTTATTTTTTGGCATAAGAAGAAAATTTATTGACCCAAATGATCCACAAGGCAAATACAACGCCGTAGATAAAGAGTGGAAAAACTACACTGTGCAGAAAATCTTGGTGCTGCGGAAAATGGTACACCGCCATGCTCAACAAAGCAATACGCAGCACATTGAAGAGGTGAATAATGAATAATCCTGAAAGAATAAACAGCAATGTTGATTTCCACTTTCCGGAAAAGGCGATGATGAAACTGACGAACAAAATCATCACGCTAATGGCATTGCACCCTTCGATTACTCGCGACACCCATTCTTGATTGTAAAACAACTTCACGCTGGGCTCTTTGTCATTGGTTGCGGTGTGTGCATGGGCATCGAAAAGTGATAGTATTTTTTGTGTTTGGTTGGCCACTGAGGTAGTAAAACCATCAACTTGATTGCGTTGGGCATCAAATTGATTCAAATACTGCGCGTAGACAATACTCAATACCAAATAAGTGACAAAAAACTTGACTAAAAAAAGCAGAAACGACTGGTATTGCAGTAAGTATTCTTTCAATTTATTTTTTTAACAAATTTATATAAAAGTTCGGGGATTCAATGGTTACTTTTGTAAAATTTAGAAGGCAGACAGCAGACAGCAGACAGCAGACAGCAGACAGCAGACAGCAGACAGCAGACAGCAGAAAGCAGACAGCAGAAAGCAGAAAGCAGAAAGCAGAAAGCAGAAAGCAGACAGCAGACAGCAGAAGGCAGAACTTAGAACTTACAACTTACAACTTACAACATAAACAATGAAATACGAGAATTTAAAACCTGAGGTAATTACCATTTTAAACCAAGATAACCTAAACAGAGATGAGAAGTTGACGAATTTGTGTCAGTTTTTGTCGGATAATGTGTCGCATTACAATTGGGTTGGGTTTTATTTTGCCAATCACGAGGCGAAAACACTGCATTTGGGTCCGTATGTAGGTGCGCCGACCGATCATACTGTGATTCCGTTTGGGAAAGGGATTTGTGGGCAAGTGGCCGAATCGAATGCGAATTTTGTTGTGCCTGATGTGAGTGCACAAGACAATTACATTGCGTGTAGTTTTACGGTAAAATCAGAGATTGTGGTTCCGTTGTTTGTGGATGGCATTAACATTGGTCAAATTGACATTGACAGTCATGTAATTGATCCATTTACCGAAGATGATGAGCGTTTTTTGGAATTTGTGAACTCAGAAGTGGCGAAGTTGTTTTAATTTATCACACAGAGTTTCACAGAAAAAAATAAACTTTGTGCAACTCTGTGTAACAACTTAACTATACAAAAAATCCTTTCTGCTCACCATCGAGAGAAAGGATTTTTCTATCAAAAACCAACTTTTAAACTTCTAAAACGCTGTTTTCAGAACCTGCAAATTCGTTGTATCGGTAACTATCGGCTTCTGGTTCGTTGGCGTAAGCACCGTCAATGATGTATTTGAACTCAAAAGAATGGTCTTTTGGCAATTCGAAAACACCTTTGAAAGTTCCGTTTTTCAATTTGGATAATTCGCCTTCGCTTGGATTCCAATTGTTGAAATCGCCTACTACTGCTACCGAGTTTGATTCTTTTGCTTCTACTGCAAACGTTACTTTACAAACGGGTTTTGTTTTTATAAACTGTTTTTTTACTGACATGATTACAATTGTTTTAAATTCACTTAGCAAAGTAACACAATAATAATCAACGTTTTACCTATGAAATACACTTTTATTGATATATAAAAAAAGCAATTGCAAATGCGATAAATCGTTAATTTTGAGGTTAATATTTCAAGAATTCCCAATTAAGAAATCGTTTTCTTAAAAATTTATAGCAATTCGAGTTTTTTATTTTTGGTAAAGAATTAGTACCTTTAAAACAAAATTTCGTCAGGTATGGACAAAGAGCAACAAGAAATTTATGAATACGCGCGCAAACGCCTACGTCAAAAAAAGAGACTGTACTTTCATTTTGTATTCTTTTTTGTAGGAAGTATTTTTCTGTTTATCATCAACAAATGGATTGGCGTGAACAAAGAAGCCAATTGGTACATTTGGTTGGTAACGTTGTGGTTTTTTCTATTTGTGCTTCATTTTATCAAAGTATTCATTACCGATAGTTTTATGAATAAAAAGTGGGAAGCCGAGCAGATCAATCGTTTGGTAACGATGCAAGAGAAAAAAATAGAACAATTGAAAAACGAAATTGAGAACCGAAAATAATGATTACACTGATTGCTGCTGCTGCTGAAAACAATGCTTTAGGAAAAAACAACGACTTACTTTGGCATTTGCCTGATGATTTTAAACGGTTCAAACAACTCACATCGCACCATTATATTATTATGGGAAGAAAAACGTTTGAAAGTTTCCCGAAGCCACTTCCCCACCGAACGCATGTGATTATTACCCGTCAAAAAAATTACCATTTCGAAGGATGTATTGTAGTAAGTAGTTTAAAAGAAGCAATTGCTACAGCTCCAAAAGACCAAACTGTTTATGTAATTGGCGGTGGCGAAATTTACCAACAAGCAATTGAAATAGCCGATTGTATTGAGTTGACACGTGTTCACACCCAACTTGAAGCCGACACTTTTTTCCCAGAAATTGATTTGAGCGAATGGCAACTGACTTTTGAAGCGTTTCATCCGCAAGACGAAAAACACCAGTATTCGTTTACTTTTCAGACTTTTGTTCGATTAAATCAAAAGTCGTAATTAACCTGAGTTAGATATAAAAATTTACTTTTCGGCCACGAATTATCGAATTTACAGTTCAAAATAATTGATTTTATTCGAATGTTCATCCAAGATGAACTAATTTTTATTCTATTATTTTATTTTAATTTGTGCATTAGTGGTAAAAAAATAGCAAACCACTGATATTTAATGATTAATTTGTTTTTTTAATCAAAAAATACGTCCGACTCAAGTTAATTAAAATAATTACTACTTTTGCTGTCTAAAAAATAACCATGTCAGAGCAAGTTACTCCTTATAAAGATTCCAATTTGGGTAAAAAAGAACAAGTTACCCAAATGTTTGACACGATTTCGGGCAATTACGACGGATTGAACCGCGTGATTTCGTTTGGAATTGATGTCAAATGGCGTAAGAAAGTGTTGCAAATGGTAGCCGAGAAAAATCCAGAAACCATTTTGGATATTGCCACTGGAACGGGCGATTTGGCGATTTTGATGACCCAAACCAAGGCCAAAAAAATAATTGGTTTGGATATTTCAGCCGGAATGTTGGAAGTAGGTAAAAAGAAAATAGCCGAACGAAAACTCGATCATATCATCGACATGGTAATTGGTGATTCAGAAAACATGCCTTTTCCGGATAATCATTTTGATGCCATAACCGTTTCGTTTGGTATTCGTAATTTTGAAACGTTGGACAAAGGTTTGGCTGAGATATTGCGTGTATTGAAACCCAACGGTATTTTTGTTATTTTAGAAACTTCGGTTCCTGAGAAAACACCTTTCAAACAAGGGTATGCTTTTTACACCAAACGCATTTTACCTTTGATTGGAAAACTGTTTTCAAAAGACAATGTTGCCTATGGTTATTTATCGGAATCGGCTTCGGTTTTTCCTTATGGAGAAAAGTTAAACAATATTTTGAGAAAAATTGGGTTTATAGATGTGGTTGCATTACCTCAAACATTTGGAGTGGCAACAATATATAAGGCATCCAAAAAGTAAATCTGTATTCAAAAACAATGAAAAAAATATTTTTAAGTATATTCCTCTTACTAACCCTTCACGGATTTTCACAATCCAAAGGAATGTTTAGCCGTGATCCTATCATCAACCTTGAAAACTTTGACAAACAACGTGTACATTGGGGTTATTTTTTAGGTTTCAATATGTTTGATTTTAAAATCGACTACAACGATACGCCTGATAAAGACATTTCGGTAAATACAATCACTGGTTTTAATGTAGGTTTGATTGGAAATTTAAGATTACAAGAATACATTGATTTGCGTTTTGAGCCTGGTTTGTACTATTGTCAGCGCAACTTGAACTATAGCGACCCAACATTGACGCGCGAAATTGACAAAGTAAGAGAAGTAAAATCGACTTATATTCATTTTCCTTTGTTGGTAAAATTTTCTTCCAAACGAATTGGCAACGTTAGACCGTATTTAGTTGGTGGTGTTTCGAGTACGTTGAACTTGGCGAGTAACTCTAAGTCGGACGACGACAATTACCAACAACGTTTTAGAGTTAAACCTTGGACAACCAATTACGAATTGGGATTTGGAATTGATTTTTACCTAGAGTACTTTAAATTTTCACCTTCTATTAGAGGTGTTTTTGGATTGACTGACGAGTTAATTCGCGACAACAATCCTGAAAGTCCGTGGACTGGTAATATCAACTCGATGAGTACACGCGCTATTTTAGTCAACTTTACTTTCCACTAAAATCAGCATTCTGTTCGTTTAAATTCACTTAAAAAAACGGCAGCTGCTGTGGCTACATTGAGACTTTCCGTTTTCTTGATTTTTCCAAAACGCGGAATAGAAAGTCGTTCGGTAATTGTTTTTTCGACTTCTTTAGAGATGCCGTTGGCTTCGTTGCCTAAGACTAAAATTCCGTTGGACGGCAGTTTTTCTTTGTACACATTTTTTCCATTCATAAATGTTCCAAAAACCGTTTGACTGGTTGTAGATAAATGTTCTGCCAGGTTCACATACGACACATTTACACGAGCTAGTGAACCCATTGTAGCTTGAACAACTTTTGGATTGTAAAGATCTACCGATTGTTCGGAGCAAATAATTTGACTTACACCATACCAATCACACAAGCGAATGATCGTACCGAAATTACCAGGGTCGCGAATATCATCCAAAGCGATAGTTAAACCAGTTTTTGCGATGGGTTTTTCATCCGTCATTTTAAAAACTGCCAAGCAATTGTTGGGCGTTGTGAGGCAACTTATCTTTTTTAAATCACTTTCGCTAATTACAGTGATGTGTTTCTGATCCAATTCATCAAAAATAGGTTCCGTTACGTACAAATGTTCCAATTCAAAATTTGATAATAGCAATTCTTGAATTACTTTTACGCCTTCTGCAATAAAGAGTTTGTATTTTTGTCTGAACTTTTTTTGCTCTAAGCTCGTTATTAATTTTATTTGGTTTTTACTAACCATAAAAAATGTATTTTTGGAATTAAATAGAATCTTTTGAAAACCACCACTGCAAAAATATCATTATTTATTTTAATCGCTGTTATTATTGCGAGTTGTGATACTACAAAGCGTGTTCCCAACCACAAGCGTTTGTTGTTTAAAAACGAAATTGCCGTAGATGGGAAAAAGATTATGGATGAAGATGTAGTGAATCAGCTGTACCAAAAGCCCAATAGTTCATTGCTGGGTTACCGATTGCGACTGAATATTTACAATTGGGCCAAACCCAACACTAGTGATTCTGTTTACCGACAAAAGTTTATCAAAAACCCAAAACGTTACGAGCGTTTGGTTAAATCACTTTCTAAAAAACAAGTCAATCGTTTGGGGCATTCATTTTGGTACGAAGGCATTCATAACTTTTTAAAGAAAACAGGAGAAGCACCTGTTTTGCTCGACACATTAAGTACTAAAAAATCACTTCGCCGATTGAAGTCTTATTATTACAATCAAGGCTATTTTGAAGTTACTGCCAAAGCCAATACGGATTCAACAGCAACCAAAAAAGCCAATGTGTTTTATAGTATTGATAAAAAAGCGCCTTTTTTTATTGACAGCATCAAAACTACTGTCAAAACACCTATTTTAGATTCATTGTACAAAACCATCGAAAATGCTTCATTGATCAAATCAACTAAACAATACAATACCAAAGATGTTGATGGTGAAAGAGCACGAATTACAGAGGAATTCAGAAACAAAGGTGTATTTTATTTTCAGCCCAACTACATTCGTTTTGATTTGGATACAATTAAAACCAATAAAAGGGTTAATGTTAACATGATTATTGAAGACCAAAATATTCGGGAAAACGACACCAATAAAACCCAAGATTTTCGCATTTATAAAATCAATAAAGTCAATATTTTTACCGATCAATTAGCCAACAAAAAAGAAATTGTGGTGAACGATAGTGTGCATTATAAAGGTTATAATTTGTACAGTGAGAAAAAATTAAAATACAAACCCAAAGCCATCACCGACGCTATTTTCTTTGCTCCAGGAAGTATTTATTCGGATAAAAACACGATACTAACATCGAAATACATTAGTAATTTAAAGGTTTTTAATTATCCATTAATTCAATACAAACCCGACCCGAACGACCCAAGTGGTTTAATTGCTAACATTTTATTATCGCCTCGAAAAAAATACACATTTAACCCAGTAATTGACTTTACGCATTCTGACATTCAGGAATTCGGGATTTCAGGAAGTGCATCGCTGGCCATTCGGAATGTATTTAACGGAGCTGAATCATTTGAAATTGGGTTCCGAGGCAACATTGGATCCTCTAAAGACCAAGCCAATCCCAATAATAATTTCTTCAATATTTCAGAAATTGGAATCGATTCTAAGCTCAATTTCCCACGAATACTGATGCCTTTCAACACTAGTAAAATCATACCCAAAAGCATGATTCCGTCTACAAGTTTGAGTGTTGGTTATGCCAAACAAACGAATATTGGATTAGACAAACAAAATTTCACTAGTGCGCTAAGTTACAATTGGACACCCAAAAAAAACACTACTGTTCGCTATGATTTATTGAACATTCAGTTTGTAAAAAATGTAAATCCTGAAAATTATTTTAACATTTACCGTTCTTCTTTTGAGACTTTGAATTCGTTGGCTATCAAATATGGTGCTGATCAAGACTATTTTGATGACGAGGGCAATTTAACTATTGAAGAAGGTGTAAATAACTTTATAAACGATGCTTTTTTCGATACCGATAATTTGACTAATGGAGTTGTTCCCACCAACGAAGATTTAAAATCCATTTTGAGTATTGTTGAACGGCGTGATCGTTTGACTGAGAATAACTTGATATTTGCCAGTAGTTTTCATTTTTCAAAAACGACAAAAAAAGATTTACAAGACAACAGTTTTTATTCTTTTAAAGCGAAGTTGGAATCGGCTGGAAATTTGTTGTCATTAATTGCTAAATTATCTAAACAATTAGACAATCAAGATGGTGCCAACACGTTCTTAGATGTTGAATATTCTCAATATATTAAATCCGAATTTGAATATGTAAAGCATTGGGATTTGGCCAAGAAAAAAGTATTTGCCGTTCGAACCTTTTTTGGAATAGCCGTTCCGTATGGCAACTCCAATTCGATTCCGTTTTCACGCAGTTATTTTGCTGGTGGAACCAACGACATTAGAGCTTGGCAACCCTATTCTCTTGGACCAGGAAGTAGCGGTGGAATATTAGATTTTAATGAAGCCAATATGAAAATGAGTTTGAATGCTGAGTTTCGTTTTAATATTTTTAAAAGTTTCAATGGAGCGCTATTTGCCGATGCAGGAAACATTTGGAATATTTTTGACCAAGTTGAAAATGAAGATTACCAATTTAGAGGATTCAAATCGCTTACAGCTACTGCTTTGGGAACAGGGTTTGGATTGCGCTACGATTTTGAACTTTTTGTAGTGCGATGTGACTTAGGATTTAAAACCTACAATCCTTCCAAAGATTTAGAAGAAAAATGGTTTAGAGAACTCAATTTATCAAAATCTGTTATAAATATTGGTATAAATTATCCATTCTAATTTTATTAATTATTATTTTTGTGAACTTAACTATAAACTACAAAACACTATGTCGCACAATATAAAACCTGGAGTTGCAACTGGAGACGAAGTACAAGCCATTTTCAGTTATGCAAAAGAAAAAGGATTCGCTTTACCGGCAGTAAATGTAATTGGTTCAAGTACAATCAATGGCGTTTTAGAAACGGCTGCCAAGTTAAAAGCGCCTGTAATTATTCAATTTTCAAATGGCGGTGCGGCTTATAATGCGGGGAAAGGCTTATCAAATGACGGTCAAAAAGCGGCTATTTTAGGTGGAATTGCAGGAGCCAAACACATTCATACTTTAGCTGAGGCGTATGGCGCAACTGTAATTTTACATACGGATCACTGTGCTAAAAACTTATTGCCATGGATTGATGGCTTGTTGGACGCTTCTGAACAACATTTTGCAGCAACAGGAAAGCCATTGTATTCCTCACACATGATTGACTTATCGGAAGAACCAATTCATGAAAATATTGAAATTTGTAAAACCTATTTGGCTCGAATGAGTAAAATGGGAATGACTTTAGAAATTGAGTTGGGAATTACCGGTGGCGAGGAAGATGGTGTAGACAACTCAGATGTTGACAGTTCAAAATTATACACACAACCTGAAGAAGTTTCGTATGCTTACGAAGAGTTGATGAAAGTGAGTCCGCGTTTTACCATTGCAGCATCTTTCGGAAATGTGCATGGCGTATACAAACCAGGTAATGTAAAATTGACACCAAAAATCTTGAAAAACTCCCAGGAATACGTTCAAAACAAATTTAACACGGGCCATAATCCTGTTGATTTTGTGTTCCACGGCGGTTCAGGTTCTACTTTAGAAGAAATTAGAGAAGCCATCTCGTATGGTGTAATCAAAATGAATATTGACACCGATTTACAGTTTGCTTTTACAGAAGGAATTCGCGATTATATGACATCCAAAATTGACTATTTACGTACGCAAATTGGTAGTCCAGATGGCGCAGATTCACCCAACAAAAAACACTATGATCCAAGAAAATGGATTCGCGAAGGTGAAATGACATTCAACAAACGTTTGGAGCAAGCATTTGCCGATTTAAATAATGTAAACACCTTATAAGTTTGTTGTTTATAGTTTGTTGTTTATTGTTAGCAGCAAACTATAAACCATTAACACTAAACAATAAACAAAACTATGGCTTGGTTTAAAAGAAAAGAAAAAGGAATTCAAACCCCTACTGAAGATAAAAAAGACGTTCCAAAAGGACTATGGTATAAATCGCCAACAGGTAAAATTATTGACACCGACGAATTAGCGCGCAATTTATGGGTAAGTCCAGAAGATGATTTTCATGTTCGTATTGGAAGTGCCGAATATTTTGAAATTTTGTTTGACAACAACGAATTCAAAGAATTGGACGCCAAAATGACGTCTAAAGATCCACTTGGATTTGTAGATACCAAAAAATACTCAGAGCGTTTAAAAGACGTCATGGACAAAACCAAACTAAAAGATGCCGTTCGAACTGGCGTTGGTAAATCAAAAGGGAAAGATTTGGTAGTTTGTTGTATGGATTTTGCCTTCATTGGTGGCTCAATGGGAGCCGTTGTAGGCGAAAAAATTGCTCGTGGAATTGATTATTCCATCAAAAATAATGTGCCATTTGTGATGATTTCAAAATCAGGTGGTGCACGTATGATGGAAGCCGCGTATTCGTTGATGCAATTAGCCAAAACATCTGCTAAATTAGCGCAATTGGCTGAAGCTAAAATTCCTTATATTTCATTGTGTACTGACCCAACCACAGGTGGAACTACCGCTTCTTATGCGATGTTGGGCGACATCAATATTTCAGAGCCTGGTGCTTTGATTGGATTTGCTGGACCTAGAGTAGTGCGTGACACTACTGGAAAAGATTTGCCAGAAGGATTCCAAACAGCAGAGTTTGTATTGGAACATGGTTTCTTGGATTTTATTGCACATCGAAAAGAGTTGAAAGACAAAATCAATTTGTATTTGGATTTGATTTTGAATGAAGATATTAGATAAAAAAATCCCGAGATTGACTCGGGATTTTTTTTTATTAGTTAACTATTATCTGATGGCTTTCTTCTTTATCTTGATACTTAATTTTTAATACATAAGTTCCTTTTTCTAGGCCTTTAACATCGATAACTGCCTCGCCATTTACTAATTTTACTGTCGATTTCACAACGTTCAACATATTGTACAAATTAGCTTGAATTCGATTACAATCAATGGACTGAACATCTTTTGAAACTTTAATTTTAATTAAATCATTGGAAGGATTTGGAGCAACTGAAAAGATTGAACTGCTAGCATTTCTCTCCCATACTGGAGGTACTTCTACCAATTCAAAATCCAGTTGATACCAATCCGACCAACCGCATGAGTTTTTAGCCCTTACTTTTAAACCTGTGACACCATATTGAAGAAGCCCGATTCTGCGTTGGTTATTGTATCCATTTAAATTAATTAAGTTATTTAATGTTTGCCATTCCCAGTTGGTTGTTACATTCAATTCAGAAGCAGTCATACCAGCAAAATTGGCTGTAACTTTATCATTCAAGTCAAGTATTGGCAAGGTGTTTGACTCGATTTCAATTGGGTTTCCTGAACAAAAATCTCTCCCTAAATTACCACAAGTAAACGAGTTTAAAACAGGAACTCCAAGGTGAATTGTCTTAGTTTTTACGATTGAACCAATTGTAGCAGTTATAGTCGCTTCAGGATCATCAATTGGATTAATAATTTGTACAGTTACCGAAGTCGCAGTTGACGAAACAATCTGTAAGTTAGGTGTAACAGACCATGATACTACGACACCAGGAGCAAAGTTAAATAACGAATACGTTGTTGTTGTTGTGCATATTCTATCTGGTCCAGTAATTATAGCACAAGTATTACTTCTTATTTGTTGAAGCAACGGTGCACTTTGAATAGCATTTCGCATTCTGTTTCCTTGACCTGCAGTAAAATGATCTCTCACAGCTCTGTAACTCATAAGATTTGTCAAATCTGGATTGTGCTGAGATTCTGGATAAACCAATGGTGGAACAGGAAGTCCTGCCACGATGTAATCATAATCCGAACCATCGTATTCAGATGGTGTATCACAAACAATATCACCAGCAGTTGAACAATTACTTCCATTAGGATGTTCTGCACAACTAGGATTACGCGCACATCTAAAAGTATGATGAAGATTCAAATTATGACCAATTTCGTGAGCTAAAGTCCTTCCTGATGGTAAAGCAAACTTTGTTACGTAAGTTCTTACATCTGCCATATATGCCATACCTGCCCAACCATCATTTGAATTTGTAATCAAAAATACATTAATTGCATTTGGAACCAAAGGTATACTAGGCGGGTTAAGATAATTATTCAATGCGGTACTATTTACATAGTTGTAGCCTGCATTAATTAGAGTAATACCATGCGGTGCAAAATACTGATTGGCATTGGCTAATGCTTGTGGTATTAGATTAGGATCATACCCATTAGAGCCGTCATCGTTTCTTACGATTCTAAAAAAAACATTAATACAATACGTTGAGTTATTTACTCGGTTAGTACCACCGAAATTTTGCACGACAGAATCATCTGTTCCACATTGTTGTGAATAGGAAAATAAAGACATTGTTAGGAATGTCAATAATAGAATAAGTTTTTTCATGATAATAAAGTTTTAAAAGATTTAAAAAATAATTAGTCTTACATGTATTACAATAGCACTGATTTTTTTAATCAATAAACTTTAATTTATAGAGGTACAAATCAGCTAAGTATTACTCAAACAATATTAAATATTCATAACCAAAGAAATACTACCGTAAAACACGTATTTTTCTTACATTACAATTATCGAATCCCCAAATAGAGGTTTAACTTTAAATAAGTTATAAAACAAAATAGCTCCTTTTGAAGGAGCTATTTTGTTTTATTTTGAAAAGTTAAAAAACTACATCCCACTTCGAATGGCTTCAACAGGATCTAATTTGGAAGCTGAAATGGCAGGAAGAATCCCTGAGATAAGTCCAATAATAGCAGCTAATGAGGTTCCGAGCAAAATATTACCTAAACCAAGAACAAACTCAAACTCGAGTGCTTTGGTTAAAACTATGGTGATGAGCCACACTAAGAACAAGCCAATAACTCCGCCAATAACACAAAGAATAACCGATTCAAACAAAAACTGAAAAAGAATAAACTTGTTTTTGGCTCCGAGTGATTTTTGAATCCCTATTAAATTGGTTCGTTCTTTTACGGAAACAAACATAATGTTGGCTATTCCAAATCCGCCTACCAAAAGTGAAAAACCAGCAATGATCCATCCCATTATATTCATTTGGGAAATAATACCATCCAACAAATCGGTGAAACCCGACAAAACATTGATGAAAAAATTGTCTATTTCACCTGTTTTCACGCCTCGTAAACTTCTCAATTTTTGAGAAATATCCATTTGAAACGCATCCATATCAATTTCTTTTTGCGGCTTTATAACTATTACAGGAGTCATTGTTTGATTGTTGTCTCCAAAACGTTTTCGTAAATAGTTTACTGGAATAAAAATGGATGTATCATTACTATCGCCAAACATGCCTTGCCCTTGTTTTTTCAGTAACCCGATTACTTGAAAACGCTGACCATACAAGCGAACTTCTTTACCAATTGGATCGGCATCTTCAAACAAACCTTTTGCGATTTCATCACCAATCACAACTACTGCAGCACCTGAATAAGCTTCAGCTTCGTTATAAAAACGGCCAGACGAAAATTCCAAACCTTGGATGTCAATAAATTCATACGAAACAGGAACTACATTGACATCGCTAACTGTTTTTTCATTGTATTTGATATTTTCTCTAGCTACAAATAATTGAAAAGCCAACTCTTTTGCATCGGGTAAAGAAGATTTTAAATGTTCGTATTCTTCATAAGTAACATCGGGAAATTGGTCTCGCTTCCAACGTGGAATCTCAGATGGACCAAAGGAAAACTTAGTTAAATAAATGGTGTTTTTGTCAAGTACACTTAACTCACTTTTGATTTTTCTATCCAAAGAGTCAACGGCAGTAAGAACAGCAATAATCGAAAAAATCCCAATGGTAACTCCGAGCAACGAAAGCAACGTTCGCAATTTATTGTTGCGCAAGGCATTCATTGCAAAACTAAAACTTTCTTTTATTAATCGAAGATAAACTACCATAAACCCAAAGTTAAAACATTAGTGTAGAATACCGTCAAATTGTTACAAAAATTAATGTTTTTTCTGCATTAACAGTCATGCCTTTCAAAATGAAAAAAATAAATAAAAGTGAAAATAAATTCTACACGATTCTAAACTAAATTCGGAATAAAAAAACTACTTTTGCGTGCTTTAAATAACTACACAAAAAGCAACAACACAACAACAAAAATGAGCACAACAAAAACCATTCAATCGGCACTTATTTCGGTATTTGATAAAACCGGATTAGAACCTATTGTGAGACAACTTCACCAACAAAACGCAACGATTTACTCTACAGGCGGAACCGAAGAATTCATCAAAAATCTGGGAATTCCTGTCGTTGCTGTTGAAGACATAACTTCGTATCCTTCTATTTTAGGAGGAAGAGTAAAAACCTTACATCCAAAAATTTTTGGTGGTATTTTGAACCGTCAAGACCACCCAACCGATGTGGCACAAATGACCGAGTTTGACATTCCACAAATCGACTTGGTGATTGTAGATTTATATCCTTTTGAAAAAACCGTCGCATCAGGCGCAAGCGAAGCCGATATTATCGAAAAAATTGATATTGGTGGTATTTCATTAATTCGTGCTGCAGCCAAAAACTTTAAAGACACTGTAATTGTTCCATCTGTAGATGAATACGAATTGTTTTTAGAAATGATAACATCTGGCAACGGAGCAACTACACTTGAACAGCGAAAATATTTAGCGACAAGAGCTTTTCACGTTTCTTCGCATTATGACTCAGCTATCTTTAATTATTTTAATACAGAAGACACGTATTTTAAAGCAAGTATTGCCAACGGTCAAGTATTGCGCTATGGCGAAAACCCACACCAAAAAGGGTTTTTCTTTGGTGATTTTGATGCGATGTTTACCAAATTACACGGCAAAGAATTATCATACAACAATTTGTTGGATGTAGACGCAGCCGTAAATTTAATTTTAGAATTCAAAAACGACGCACCTACTTTTGCCATCTTAAAGCACAACAATGCCTGTGGTTTGGCTACTCGCAACACCATGAAAGAAGCTTATCTAGCAGCATTAGCAGGCGATCCAACTTCGGCATTTGGTGGTGTTTTAATTGCTAATGGCAAAATTGACACGGCAACAGCTTCAGAAATCAATTCGTTATTTTGTGAAGTTGTAATAGCGCCAAGTTTTGATGACGAGGCAGTTAACATTTTACAAGAAAAAAAGAATCGCATTATATTGACTATAAATGACGTACCTTTACCTGAACGCCAAGTAAGAACTTGTTTAAATGGAGTTTTAGTACAAGACAGAAACAACATTACCGACAATAAAGAAGGCCTAAAAACCGTTACTAACACAACGCCAAACGAACAAGAAATTGACGATTTGATTTTTGCTTCTAAAATCTGTAAAAACACCAAATCCAACACCATTGTCTTAGCCAAAAACAACACTTTGATTGCGTCTGGAACCGGACAAACATCGCGTGTTGATGCTTTAAAACAGGCCATCGAAAAGGCCAATTCGTTCGGATTTGATTTAAATGGAGCCGTTATGGCCAGTGATGCTTTCTTCCCTTTTCCGGATTGCGTAGCCATTGCTCATGAAGCGGGAATAACAGCTGTAATTCAACCTGGAGGCTCGATAAAAGACGAATTGAGTATCAATTATTGTAATGAAAATAAAGTTGCAATGGTATTTACAGGAATACGTCATTTTAAACATTAATTTTATTATTTTTGTGTGCAAAATATTTATATAACACGTTAACACCCTTTTATTAACTATGGGATTTTTTGATTTCATGACCGAGGACATCGCCATCGACCTTGGAACCGCGAATACGCTAATCATTCACAATGACAAAGTTGTGATTGACAGTCCATCTATCGTCGCAAGAGATAGAATTACTGGAAAAATTATTGCTGTTGGAAAAGAAGCCAACATGATGCAAGGTAAAACCCATGAAAACATCAAAACCATACGACCATTAAAAGACGGTGTAATTGCCGATTTCGATGCTTCGGAAAAAATGATTAGCATGTTTATCAAAAGCATTCCTGCTTTAAAGAAAAGAATGTTTACGCCTGCTTTGCGCATGGTGGTTTGTATTCCTTCTGGAATTACCGAGGTGGAAATGCGCGCGGTAAAAGAATCTTGTGAACGTGTTAATGGTAAAGAAGTGTATTTGATTCACGAACCAATGGCAGCTGCAATTGGTATTGGAATTGACATCATGCAGCCGAAAGGAAACATGATTGTGGATATTGGTGGTGGAACAACTGAAATTGCCGTAATCGCTTTGGGTGGAATTGTGTGTGATAAATCCGTGAAAATTGCGGGTGACGTTTTCACCAATGATATCATTTACTACATGAGAACGCAACACAATTTATTTGTGGGTGAAACTACAGCAGAAAAAATTAAAATTCAAGTTGGAGCCGCAACTGATGGTTTAGACACTCCACCAGACGACATGTCGGTTCAAGGTAGAGATTTACTTACAGGTAAACCAAAACAAGTGGAAGTTTCTTTCAGAGAAATTGCCAAAGCTTTGGATAAATCTATACAACGTATTGAAGATGCTATTATGGAAACTTTATCGCAAACTCCACCTGAATTAGCTGCTGATATTTACAACACAGGTATTTACCTTGCTGGTGGAGGATCAATGTTAAGAGGTTTGGACAAACGTATTTCACAAAAAACTGATTTACCTGTATACATTGCTGAAGATCCTTTGAAAGCAGTTGTAAGAGGAACTGGAATTGCGTTGAAAAATATTTCCAAGTTTAGAAGTATTCTTATCAAATAAGAACTAGAAAAGATTTCCTTTCGGAAAAAATGTATCTTGATTACTGACACTGAACACTAAAGAAAATGCAGCAAATATTTAATTTTATATTTAAAAACAGCTATCGAATGCTGTTTTTGCTGCTTATAGGAATTGCTATTTCCTTGACGATTCAGTCGCATTCGTATCACAAAAGCAAAATAATTAGCTCGGCTAATTTTCTCTCTGGTGGCGTGTACGAAAAAATGAATAACGTTGAGGAATATTTCAATCTTAAAATCCAAAACGAAGAATTAGCCAAAGAAAATGCCCGCTTGAAAAGTTTGCTGTTTAACCAAAAAGACAGTACCAAAATTCAGGAAATTGACAGCATTTTTGGCATCAAAAAGTTTGACATCATAGAATCTAAGGTGATCAAAAATTCGTATAGCGTTTACGAAAATTACTTGACCTTAAATTCAGGAGCAAAAGATGGTGTTAAACGCGATATGGGTGTAATTAATAGCCTTGGAATTGTGGGTGTAATTGAAAACACTTCCAAAAACTACTCCACTGTTTTAAGCATTTTAAATACTAACAAACTGAAATTCAATGCTAAAATAAAAAAATCCGGTCATTTTGGTTCACTTTCGTGGGATGGAAAAAACACTGGTTATGTGCAATTGATTGACGTTCCAAGATTAGCGCAAGTGCGTAAAGGTGACACAGTGGTTACTGGCGGACAATCGGAAATATTCCCTGAGAACATTAATATTGGTGCTATTGAAAAGGTTTATATTTCTGATGAAACTAACTTTTATACATTAGACATCAGACTATTCAATGACATGACTAGTTTGGGTTACGTGTATATTATTCGAAACAGAGATACTCCAGAAATTAAAAAACTAGAAAAAGAAACCACTGAACAAGATGAATAGTGCGGTGATCTATAATTCGCTTCGATTTATACTGCTTTTAGCGGCTCAAATCACTATTTTCAATAACATGAACTTGTTTGGGTTTGTTACCCCTTTTCCGTACATATTGTTTATCATGTTGTATCCCGTGAATGGCAATAAATACGGCTTATTAGTTTCCAGTTTCTTTTTGGGAATTATTATGGATTTATTTCTAAATTCAGGTGGCGTTCACGCTGCTTCCTGTTTGATATTAGCTTATTTTAGACCTTCTATTTTTAAATTTTCATTTGGATTGAGTTACGAATACCAAACCGTTAAAATCAACGACTCCTTATCACCTGAACGTTTTTCGTTTATATTACTTTCAGTTGTAATCCACCATTTTTCTTTATTTATTTTAGAAATTTTCGCCTTTGATTATATACTAAGCATCATCAGTAGAACGTTACTTAGTACTTTGTTTACATTGTTAATTAGTATTATAATAATTTACTTAATTAAGCCCAACAAACGATGAGAAAAGCATTGCTTCCAACACTGGTTATCATAGCAGGATCGTTGCTGTTGATACGGCTTTTTTACCTACAAATTATAGATGACACGCTCAAATTAAAGTCGGAGAATATCTCTATTAAAATCAACTATACTTATCCCGAACGTGGTTATATTTATGATCGAAACGGTCAATTAATGGTGGCCAACCAACCATCCTATGATATTATGGTTGTTCCAAGAGACATCAAAAAAATAGACACTGTAGAGTTTTGTAAATTACTCAATATTACCAAAGAGGATTTTATCAAAAAAATAGAAAAAGCCAGGGTGTACAGTCCGATGTTACCTTCTGTTTTTCTATCTCAATTGAACAAGTTAGAATACGCTGCTTTTCAGGAAAAAGAAAGACGGTTTTCGGGTTTTTATATCCAAAAAAGATCCTTACGTGATTACCAGCTGCATAATGGTGCCAATATTTTTGGATTTATCAATCAAGTTAATGAAAAAATTATTGAAAGCAATCCGTACTATAAAAGTGGTGATTTGATAGGAAAGCAAGGTGTTGAAGAATACTACGAGGAAATTTTACGTGGTCAAAAAGGCGTTAAATACATTCAGAAAGACAAATTCAACCGTGAAATTGGTTCTTATAAAGAAGGAAAATACGACACGATTGCCAAACAAGGAAAAGACATTACCTTGACCATTGATGCCGAATTACAAAAATACGGAGAAGAAATTATGGTTAATAAATGGGGTGGAATTGTAGCTATCGAACCCAAAACAGGTGAAATTCTTGCTTTAGTAAGCGCTCCTTCCTACGACCCTTCTATTTTGGTGGGAAGACAACGCTCTCGCAACTACACTAAACTCTACCATGATTCTATCGCAAAACCGTTGTATGACAGAGGTTTATTGGCTGAATACACTCCTGGTTCACCATTCAAGATTCTAACAGGTTTAATTGCTTTGCAAGAAGGCGCAATCAATGATAGTACTACATTTTTCTGTCGCCGTGGTTTTAGATACGGAAGAAAATTCATGCGTTGTCACTGTTCGGGTGGTGGCGTTCGCTTGCACAGAGCCATTTACCAATCGTGTAACAGTTACTTTTCGCAATCGTACATGCGTTTGATTAACAAAGCCAAAACGCCTGCACAAGGTGTTGACATTTGGAGCAAACACTTAAAAAGTTTTGGATTGGGCGATTTTATGGGTTACGATTTACCAACAGGTAGACGTGGTAATATTCCAACATCTAAAACCTATAACAAATTGTATCCCAACGGTGGTTGGAAAAGCACTAATATTGTTTCCAATGCTATCGGTCAAGGAGAAGTACTTCTTACTCCAATACAACTAGCCAACTTTATGGCTACTGTAGCCAACAAAGGCTATTATTACACGCCTCACGTAATCAAAAAGATTGATGGTGCTGTTATTGACAAAAAATTCAGAACCAAACACGTTACCACAATTGACAGAAAATACTTTAAGCCAATTATCGACGGAATGTTTGATGTATATAACTATGGTACAGCCAAAGGTTTGGGTGTTAAAGGAATTGACATTTGCGGAAAAACAGGAACAGCAGAGAACTATTTGCGCGTAAACGGAAAAAGAATCAAGCTCCAAGACCACTCCATTTTCGTGGCTTTTGCGCCAAAAGATAATCCGAAAATTGCAATTGCTGTTTTTGTTGAAAATGGTTACTGGGGCGCACGTTGGGCTGGACCAATCACAACGTTGATGATTGAAAAATACTTAAATCGAAAAATTACCAAAGTCGATTTTGAAAAACGTATGCTCAACGGAAGCTTGAAAGCACAATACCAAAAACTCTATCCTCGAAAAGTACAAGACAGTATAGCTCGCGTAAAAGACAGCATTGCCCGAGTTAAAAAAATAGAAGATTCGCTAAAAAAATCGAAAACCGAAAACAAAGATGCTTTAGCAAACAAAAACAAGAAAAAAGACACCGTTAAAGGAAGAAACTAATGAAGAATCAAAGTGTTTCAAGTAACATCGATTGGATGAGCATTATGATTTATATCCTACTAGTCATTATGGGCTGGTTGAATATTTATTCATCATCACTATCAACATCTGCGGTTGACACATCTATTTTCGACTTTACTCAAATTTACGGCAAGCAATTTTTGTTCATTCTTATCTCAATTCCAATCATATTTATTGTGCTTTTTGTAGAGCCCAAATTCTACGAAAAGTTCTCCATCATCATCTTTGCTGTAGCCATTTTAGCCTTAATTGGTCTTTTCCCTTTTGGTAAAACCGTTGCCGGACAGCGCTGTTGGTACGCCATTGGAAGCTTCACCTTACAACCATCCGAATTTGCAAAAGCCGCCACTTCATTAGCCTTAGCTAAATATTTAAGTGATGTTCAAATCAACCTAAAGCACACCAATCGGCAAATACAAGCGTTGATTATTGTTTTTTTACCCGTTTTATTAATCTTACCACAACCAGATCCTGGAAGTGCTTTGATCTACTTTTCTTTCTTTTTTGTACTCTTCAGAGAAGGTTTACCAGGTTGGTACTTAGGAACAGGTCTTGTGGCTATTCTTGTATTTATATTAACTCTAGCCTTTGAAAGTACGTGGATTGTGATTGCTATTGCTACAGTTGTATTAATTATCAATTATTTCAGAAGTCGTTTAATTGAAAGAAATATTCTTGCAAGCGGAATTATTTTATTGCTAATTGCTATCTTCTCATTTTCGGTGAGTTTTGTATTCAACAATGTGTTCAAACAACACCACCGCGACCGTTTCAACATTTTGCTAGGTAAA
Organism: uncultured Flavobacterium sp.; assembly: GCA_964414655.1. Classification (GTDB taxonomy): domain Bacteria; phylum Bacteroidota; class Bacteroidia; order Flavobacteriales; family Flavobacteriaceae; genus Flavobacterium. The sequence goes on from CAYPXI010000014.1 coordinate 23,424, forward strand.
GATGTCGACAAAAGTGGCATTGGCTACAATACTGACCAGTCGGAAATTGCCATTGGATCGGGCCGTTGGATAGGAAAAGGCTTTTTAGAAGGCACACAAACCAAAGGCGGCTTCGTTCCCGAACAACACACCGATTATATTTTCACAACCGTTGGTGAAGAATGGGGATTTTTAGGTTCGGTATTTGTAATTGGCTTATTTGTCGGATTAATTATTCGTGTGATTTACCTTGCCGAACGCCAAAAAACCAAATTCAGTAGAGTTTATGGTTACTGTGTTGCGAGTATTTTATTCATCCATTTTTTTGTCAATATTGCCATGGTAGTGGGCGTTTTCCCTACTATTGGAGTTCCGCTACCGTTTTTCTCGTATGGTGGATCCGGACTTTGGGGCTTCACCGTTCTACTATTTATTTTCCTAAAAATGGATGCCAATAAGGTAAATGAATGGTAGTTTTTTTAGAAGCTAATCCAGCATTCCATTCCAAGTCCGCAGCAAAAACAAAAATTTTCTACACTACAAAACCAGCTTCCGTTGGTCGCTATTTTTGTAGTAAGAAAATCAATTTGTTTTTACTTTACGGGCTTTCCATTGCATTCTGGGCTATTGGAAACTCCAGTTCTTATAATCACTATTTTTCTCCAACATAACTTCATCTTTATCGTTTAATTTCGGAAAAAAATCTATTTCAGTCCTCCTTTCAATTTCATCTACTGAAACCACAAATTCATACAACGGTTTTTCGCTGTCTTGATGCGGAACCAAGAAAGCAATCATCTTGAAATTCCCTTTGTTGTTATCCAGCAAAACTTTATAAAAATACTTCGGAACAGTCACCTCTTCATCCCCAATCGCATCGAGGTTTTTTTCTAAAACACCACCAGTAATAACATAAATCCCATCGTACTTGGAAGCCCAATAACGTACTTTTTGCTCTAACCTATTCCAAACACCTTCGTTAAAATCGTGTCTCTGCGGGGAAATATTAGAAGTATAAAAAGTTTCTTCAAACATCGATTTGCTGTACTTTCGATCGCCTGCTGGACAAAGATGTCCTTTATCATAACCCGAACGGCGGTAATTCTTCCAATCAGCCGAACCTGTTTTCACCAAAGGATCTTCAATAAAATAAGGTCGTTTGAAATCATTGTTGTTGTAATTTAGTTCGCTTTTTTTCAATTCATAAGCAACCCATTCAGCCTGCTCATTGGCTTCAGAATACGATAAAATATAGCCTTTATGTCGAATTATTTGCTTGGTTGTTGAAGTGGGTAAAAAGTCAAAATCAGGAGTCGTTTTCAGCATTTGACTTTCGTTTTCAGCAGGCAACTCATCACGAACAATCACTGAATTCTCCTCGTTTTTTTCATGTCTACAACTAACCAATACTGTAGAAAATATTAGACAATAGAATATTGCACAGATTAATTTTTTATTCATAATTTTATACTTGCTAAATTTGTTCAAAGAAACAATTTTTTAAAAACAAAAGTTCAACTATTAATTAAATTAATTTACAATGAAAATAAGACTATTTATTGCGGGCTTGGTGTTGTTTGGAATCCAAAATTCGTTTGCTCAAGAATCGCCAACTCAAACGGCAACCGACTCAATAAAGCAAAAAGAAATGGAAAAGGAAATGCTTGAGAGAAAATTAAAAGCTGAAAAAGAGGCGTTAAAAGAGCAAAAGCGCATCGAAAAGGAAAAAGAAGACGCTGAAGAAAGACAAAAAGACATTGAAAAACGCCAAGACAAGGTTGAAAAAGAGCAAAAGAAAGCCGAGAAAGAGCTGAAAAAAGCTGAAAAAGAACAGAAGAAATTAGAATCAGCTCAGAAAGACCTCAAAAAATACAACGACAAACTTGAAAAAGCTCGAAAAGATTTAGATAAAAAACAAACCAAGTTTGCCAAAGACAACGCCAAAGGAAAGCTTTCTCCGGTTGATATTGAAAAAGCAAATGTCGACATCACAAAACAACAATTGAAGATCAAAGAAATCGAGGAAGACATCGAAAAAGCTGAAAAAAAATTAAGAAAATTACAATAACAAAAAAGGCGGATTCAATAATGAATCCGCCTTTTTTATTTGTTTTTATAACAATTACGATTTGATTAACTTTTCTTTCTTATCTTTAGTAGTCAAGCCTTTTTTCAAGCCTCCATTAGGTTGTAAATCATCCAAAACACGAATGGCTTCTTCGATATAAATATCACCAGAAAGGGTTTTAAACCAATCTTCTTTTTTCTCTTTCAAAGTAATATTGTTTTTCAACAATTCTTTTTCATAATCTAAAGTAGCAAAAGGCAATTGATTGGTGTACTCTTTTAACGATTTGTATTTTTTGTTGGCTTCATCCAATTTCTTTTGTTCTTCTCTGAACTTTTGAAGTTGTAAACTATATACATTCACGTTTCTTCTACTGTCGCTCCATTTGGCATATTCATCAATCAACTTAAACTGTGGATTGCTTTCAATACGCATTTTACTGTTGGCAATCGCATTATCAAAATTCTCTGATTTGTTCCATTTTTGGTAATTTGCTGCATCAATTTTGTCCCAAGGCATAGCATTTTCAATATCACGCTCACCCATTTTTAAATAACTGTACTGATCTGGCATAACTACATCGCTACTTACACCTTCCAACTGTGTTGAGCCACCGTTAATTCTGTAAAATTTTTGAGTCGTCGTTTTCAATGCGCCCAAATCACCATACTCACTTCCACGAACAAACTGATTCAAATCGATTACATTTTGCACGGTTCCTTTTCCATAGGATTGCTTGCTACCAATAATTACAGCTCTTTTGTAATCTTGCATCGCCGCAGCCAAAATTTCGGAAGCTGAAGCCGAAAAGCTATTTTGCATAATCACCAATGGTCCATCCCACTGAATTTTTGGATCGCGATCAGAAAGCACTTCTTTTTTACCAGCAGCCGATTGTACTTGCACAATTGGACCTTGTTCGATAAACAATCCAGCAATATCAACCACAGTTTTTAATGAACCTCCTCCATTATCTCTTACATCCATAATGATGCCTTGAACACCTTCTTTTTTCAAACGTTCAACCTCTATAGCAACATCTTTGGCGGCATCTCGACTGTCTTTATTTTCAAAATCAATGTAAAATTTTGGTAAATAGATAATTCCATATTTTACACCATTACGGTCAATTACACACGACTTAGCGTAAGTTTCCTCAATTTCAACCTCATCTCTAATAATCGAAATTACTTTGATGGTTCCATCTGTTTTTTTCACGGTCAAACGCACTTCTGTTCCTTTTGGCCCTTTGATTTTTTTCACCACGTCATCCAATCGCATGCCAACTACTTCAATAGGCTCGCCATCAGCTTGTGCTACTTTCAACACAATATCTCCCGCTTCTAGTTCTTTTCCTCTCCATGCTGGACCACCCAAAATTAACTCAGTAATTTCTGTATAATCATTTTTCTTTTGTAAACGAGCGCCTATTCCTTCTAATTTTCCACTCATACTGACATCAAAGCGCTCTTTTTCATCAGGAGCAAAATAGGAAGTGTGCGGATCAAAACGTGAAGTTAATGCATTAATATAGACTGAAAACCAGTCTTTGCGCTCTAAATCTTTGATAAACCCAAAATATTCGTTTAACGATTTCAAATTGCTTTCACGCGATTCTTTTTCAAGTTCTTCGAATGATTTTCCAGCTAAATTATCGAGCGATTTGTCAGACTTTTTCTTTTTATCATCTTGTGCTACACCGTTTTTCAAATCTTCTTGCATTTTCAATTTATCGGTCAAAGTAGAAAGTGTAGTTAATTTGAGTTGTTTTCTCCAACGTTCTTTTAGTTCTTTTTCATTCTTAGCGTAAGGCAATTTCTCGTAATCTGTATTAATTTCTTCTGCAACATTAAAATCAAAAGGAGTGTCTAAAATATCTTCGTAAATAGACTTTGTTTCTTTCATACGTTGCAACAAACGATTGTAGGTCAAATCGAAAAAGGTCAAATCTTTATTCAAAATTTGATCGTCAATTTTCAATTCGTATTTCGAAAATTCATCAATGTCCGATTGCAAAAAATAGCGTTTGGAAGGATCCAATGCTTCAATATAATCTTTGTAGACACCTTTTGACAAATTATCATCAAAGGCTTTGGGATGGTAATGTCCTTTTTCGAGTACATACGTCAAAAGCTCAATTAACAATTTATCTTTTTCAGGATCTTCTGCATTCGCTTTGGGAATAAAACTCCACAAGCCTACAGATATGGCTAATACGGCCAAAAGCACTTTATAATTCCTTTTCATAAATTGAAGTATTGTATTCATTAATTTTTCACTAAATTATATAAAAAACTATGCCAAAATAAATTGCAACGTATAATTTTTTGTTAAACTATCACAACAAAATCAAGCGTTTGTTAATCATTAGTCAAAGTTATTAAAAATGTGTAGCAATAAGTACTAATTTAAGTATTTTTGTTACAATTAAAATGTAAAACAGTCCAGCTAAATGCCAAACAAGCCTTTAATTTTAGTGACCAATGACGACGGAATTAATGCACCGGGAATTCGAACATTAATCGAAGTAATGAGCGAATTGGGAACAGTTGTAGTAGTGGCTCCAGATAGTCCGCAAAGCGCGATGGGACACGCTATTACCATCAACAATACGCTTTACATTAATAAAATCTCGAAAGAAAATGCTACTATTGAAGAGTACAGTTGCTCTGGAACACCCGTAGATTGTGTGAAAATTGCTGTAAACGAAATTTTGAAACAAAAACCAGATTTGTGTGTTTCGGGCATCAATCACGGTTCAAATTCTTCTATAAATGTGATTTATTCGGGAACTATGAGTGCGGCAGTTGAAGGCGGAATCGAAGGAATTCCATCCATAGGTTTTTCACTTTTGGATTACAATTGGAATGCCGATTTTGAGCCCGTCAAAAATGCCATTCGAAAAATTGCTGCTGAAGTTTTAATTAACAAATTGCCAGATGGTGTAATTTTAAATGTCAATTTCCCGAAGCTTAAAGAACATGAATTCAAAGGCATACGTGTATGCCGACAAGCCAGAGCCATTTGGCAAGAACGATTTGACAAACGACAAACACCAACAGGAAAAGATTATTATTGGTTAACGGGCGAATTTATTAATTTAGATAAAGGTGAAGACACTGACGAATGGGCGTTGGCCAACGGATACATTTCTATCGTACCTGTTCAATACGATATGACGGCGCATCACGCCATTCAAACTATAACCAATTGGGATATTTAATCATGAACAAAGGACTTATTTTAGGTATATTTTTGGGGTTTGTAACTTCGTTTATAGGTACATTTTTGTATGTATTGTTGTTTACTAATTTCAACTTGATTCGAGATTTTGTTTTGCTCAATCAAAATGGTTTGTTGGGAAAAGTAATCACACTTGGAACCTTATTGACTGTGTTGACATTTTTGTTTTTCTTTTACAGAAAAAAGGACAGTATTGCCAAAGGAATTGTAATTGCAGTAGTACTTTTGATGCTTTTTACGTTTTTTGTTTAATATTTTGAAACCATGAAAAAACTTCTCAAATTAGTCATAGTATTATTTTTTGCAACAACTGCATTTTCTCAAACAACTGATGAAAATGCAATCACCAAAATCATTATAGTTCGCCATGCCGAAAAAGCCGACGATGGAACTAAAAACCCACCGCTTTCTGACGAAGGATTACAAAGAGCCGAACGATTGAGCAGTATACTATCCGATTTAAAAATCGATTTATTGTATGCGACTCCTTTTTTACGAACCAACCAAACATTAACACCTTTATCTAAAAATTTCGGAATTGCTATTGAAAGTTACGAAGCTTCTGACGCTACATTTGCCGAACGACTTTTACAAAAAAACAAAGGAAAAACTATAGTAATCGCTGGACATTCCAACTCTTCACCAACACTGGTCAATCGGTTAATCAAGAAAGAAATGTATCAAAAATTAGACGAATCGGTTTTTAGTAAAATTTGGATTTTGACATTCAAAGGCAACGAATTAATCGATTGCAGTTTATTAAATTATTAAAAATGAAATACTACATCATAGCAGGTGAAGCCTCGGGCGATTTACACGGTTCGAACTTGATGAAAGCCTTGTACGAAGAAGATCCACAAGCTGATATTCGGTTTTGGGGCGGAGATTTGATGCATAGTGTTGGCGGAACTTTGGTAAAACATTACCGCGAATTGGCTTTTATGGGTTTTGCTGAAGTAGTATTGAATTTGAAAACTATTTTGAATAACATCTCTTTTTGCAAGCTAGATATCGAACAATTTCAGCCTGATGTATTGGTTTTCATAGATTATCCTGGGTTCAATATGCGGATTGCGAAATGGGCGAAAGAAAAAGGAATCCGAACGCATTATTACATTTCACCGCAAATTTGGGCTTGGAAAGAAAACCGTATCAAAGCGGTCAAACGCGATTTTGATAAATTGTACGTCATTCTTCCTTTTGAAAAAGATTTTTACGAGAAAAAACATCATTTTCCAGTAGAGTTTGTTGGTCATCCGTTGATTGACGCTATTTCCAACCGAAAAAAGACAACGCTTCAGGAATTTTGCACCGAATTCAAATTAGACAATCAAAAACCAATTATTGCCGTTTTACCAGGTAGTCGAAAGCAAGAAATAACTAAAATGCTCTCAGTAATGTTGAGCGTAGTGGATGATTTTCCCGATTATCAATTTGTTGTTGCTGGCGCGCCTAGTCAAGAGGCTTCCTTTTATCATTCAATAATTGGCAATAAAAAAGTAACGCTTATTCAAAACCAAACCTACAAACTACTCGATGTGGCTAACGCCGCACTTGTCACCTCGGGAACTGCAACCTTGGAAACTGCTTTGTTCAAAGTTCCAGAAGTGGTTTGCTACAAAGGAAGTTGGGTTTCGTATCAAATTGCCAAACGCATTATTACGCTAAAATACATTTCGTTGGTCAATTTGATTATGGATGAGGAAATTGTTACCGAACTTATTCAGGATGATTGTTCTCAAAAAAGAGTCAAAGAGGAATTAACCAAGCTTTTGGATGAAAAATATCGTTCTAATTTAATACAGAAATACCATATTTTAGAGCAAAAATTAGGCGGAATTGGAGCCAGTAAAAAAACGGCGCAACTTATAGTAAAAAATAAGTAATCCTATTCAAAATATTTTTTACATTTATCAAAGTCAATTTCAACATTGACTATATTATTATAAGCCATTTAATTTTAGTATACGCCACGTTATGAAAGTAATGCAATTTCCGTTAGCGAAAATTTCTATCGCGTTTTGTTTGGGTTTAACTTACACTCATTTTCTGCCCATTTCGCTGTTTTTATCGACTTTATTTCTTTCCATTTCCTTTGCTTTTTTAATAGTTTTTCAAATAACTTTCAAAAATTCGAAATGGTTTAGTTTTACAGTCATTTCAACTTCAATTTCTCTAGGCTTTTGGATTACTTCAATTCATTATGAACCCAATCAATCCAATCATTTTTCACATCTGATAAAGGAAGACAGTTTGTTTGTTAGCGAAATTCAACTTGGCGAACGACTGAAAAGTTCAGTAAAAAACACGCGCTATATTGGACAAATTCTGTCTATTAATGGAAAAGAAAGTTGCGGTAAAGTCATCGTCAATTTCACAAAAGACAAAAACTGCAAAACACTCGAAAACGGAACTGTAATTAGTTTGAAAAGTGAATTCTATTTGAATAGAAATCCATCCAATCCGAATCAATTTGATTATGGTAAATACTTAGAAAATCAACAAATTTATGCGCAGATTTATACTGATTTCAAATCGATTTATAACCGTCCAAAATCTTCAAAAGGAATTCAATATTATGGTAGTAAAATTAGAAACACCATTATTCATAACCTCGAAAAACGGCATTTTAAAAAAGACGAATTAAGTATTGTTATTGCTTTGATTTTAGGTCAACAGCAAGATGTTTCCAAAGAAGTTTTGCTTGATTATCAATACGCTGGAGCGATTCACATTTTATCAGTTTCAGGATTGCATGTGGGTTTTATCCTTTTGTTTATTGTCACTTTACTCAAACCAATTCCCAACAACAGCAAAGGACTTCTATTCAAACTCATAATTACTTTACTCGGATTATGGTCATTTGGAATTGTGGCAGGTTTGGCGCCATCAGTTGTGCGTTCGGTAACGATGTTTAGTTTTGTAGCAATTGGACTATTTTTAAAACGAAGTGTCAATATTTACCATACGTTGTTGGTTTCGATGCTTTTGATTTTGCTCGCACAACCTTCATTTCTATTTGATGTCGGATTTCAATTGAGTTATTTGGCGTTGTTTTTTATTATTTGGTTGCAACCTTTATTTGCTTCCGTTTGGACTCCAAAACACAAAATCAGCCATTATTTTTGGGAAATTATCACCGTTTCTTTTGCGGCTCAAATTGGGACTTTACCGCTAAGTATTTACTATTTTCATCAATTTCCAGGTTTGTTTTTTGTGACTAACCTCATTATTCTTCCATTGTTAAGTATCATTTTGGCTATCGCTTTGGTAGTTGTGATTTTGGCTGGATTGGATTACGTTCCATTAATTTTGATACAACTTTTGGAAAAAAGCATACAACTATTGAACTCGATAATTAGTTGGGTTGCTTCGTTTGAAACGTTTATTTTTAAAGATATTCCGATGAATTTACCCTTGATGCTAACCAGTTATTTGATGATTATTGCCATTTTCATTTGGATGAAGAAAGCCAATTATCGCAATTTAGTAGTTGCTTTAATTAGTGTCCTAATTTTTCAGATGGGAAGTCTTTATTCCAAATACGAAGTTCAAACCAAAGAAGAATTTATTGTTTTCAACCAAAAAAAAGAAAGTTTAATTACACAAAGAAGTGCTTCGAACGTGATCGTTTTTACAAGTGGAAAAAATGTAAACTCAACAAATAATTGGTCATTACAATCGTATTTAGTTGGCAATTTTTGTAACGTAGAAAAAATTCATTCGTTGTTAAATGTGTATCATTTTAAGAACAAAAAAATTACTCTAATAGACAGTTCTGGAGTCTATTTAAAACAAATCAAACCCGATGTTTTGATTTTGACACAATCACCAAAAGTGAATTTGAAAAGAGTAATTGATCAATGCCAACCGAAACTAATCGTAGTTGATGCTTCAAACTATAGTAGTTATAAAAAACGTTGGAAAGCTACTTGTGAAAAAGAAAAAATCCCTTTTCACGATACTTCAGAAAAGGGATTTTATAAGTTATGATTTTTTAGACTTCTTCTTTTTGGTTTCTTTCTTGTCGGTTTTTTTTGAAGCTTGCGCTGGATAAGGAGTAAATTTTTCAACCATTGGTTTTGCAACCGCTAACCAAGCACTTGGACCGCCAGCAACATAACCTGTAGAACCCAATTGTTCAAAGTTGATTTTACCATTTAATTCACCTGCTTTTACAAACCAAACTGTTGGATATCCTCTTACGGCAAAAACTTGTTGTAACTCTGCATTTTGACGTTTTTCTTCCTCTGGTTGAGCCGATTTTCTTGGAAAATCCAATTCAACTAAAACGACACTTTTGCTAGCCCATTCTATAAATTCTGGAGTTTTGAATACTTCTTTTTGCAAACGAATGCACCATCCACACCAATCACTACCTGTGAAGAATAAAAAAAGTGGTTTATTTTCAGCTTTAGAAACTTCAATCGCTTTAGCCATGTCTTTGTGCCAAACCAAATCTTGTGCTTGGATTGTCATTGAACCCAAAACGAATAAAAGTGTAACGAATATTTTTTTCATGATTTTTAAAATTTATTTTACAAATATAAACAAAAACGATACCAAGATTGGTCAATTACTTTACTTCTTGCATCAATTTTTTGATTAAAGGCGAAATAGCAATCAACACTAAACCTGCAATTAATGCATAAATCGCCAACTGATTGTAACCATCTGTGTAAGCAATTAATTTTTCGGTTTTGGTAGCATTTTCATCAGCGCTTGCCATTCCAGCTCCTAAAATTCCTGCGGCATATTGACCGTAAGCACTGGCCAAAAACCACATTCCCATCATTACCGCTTGCAATTTGGCTGGCGCTAATTTAGTCATTATCGAAAGTCCGATTGGCGACAAACATAATTCCCCAAAAGTAATGATAAAATAGGCTAATGTAAACACTTCAAGCGACGTTAATCCTTCAGCATTGGCAAAAAAACGAGTGGTGTAAAATGTATAAAAAGCCAAAGCTAAGAATAAAAATCCGAGACCAAATTTAACTACCGTGTTGGGTTCTGATTTTCGGTTGCTCATCCAAATCCAAAGTATACCCAAAATGGGAGCAAAAATGATTACAAATAATGAATTAGCTGCATTATTAACCCCATTGGGATCTAATTTCAATCCTAAAATATCATTGTTTAAATTGTTGGCGGCGAACAAACTCAACGAACCACCACTTTGCTCAAAAAATGCCCAAAACAAAATGGAAAACACTATGAATACCATAGCTGCGATTAACTTCTTATTTTCATTAATGGAAAAATTCCGCATTTCATAAGCCAAATACAGCAACGTTATGGGTCCGATTGTATACATGAAATAATCCGTATATTCAGGGTTGGAAACCATCGCCATAATTAATGGAATAGCTACAATTGTTCCGACATAAGTGGCATATTCGTATAATTTTCGTTTGGAAGCATCGAGGTTTAGTAAAGGGGAAACCCCAATATCAGCCATGCTTTTTTGAGTAAAAACAAATGTCAATAAACTAATAGTCATCACTATTCCGGCTAAACCAAAAGCTAAATTCCAAGAGTAATTTTTACCCAAATAAATACAAGCATAACCACCTAAAAGTGCACCAATATTAATTCCGGAATAAAACAACGAGAAACCAGCATCTCTTCGCGAGTCGTTGGCTTTGTATAAAGTTCCTACCATAGTAGAAATATTGGGTTTAAAAAAACCCGTTCCAATAACTGTGAATGAAATTCCGAGGAAGAAGAACTGTTGCGGATTAATCGCTAAGATGATACTTCCAACAATCATCATGATTCCACCCCAAAAGAGTGATTTTCGGTAACCCAAAATTTTGTCGGCAAACAAACCTCCAATAAAGGTAAAAGCATACACAAATGCCTGAGTCGCGCCGTATTGCAAATTGGCTACTTTTTCGTTCATCAACAATTGATCAACCATAAAAAAAGTAAGCATTCCGCGCATTCCGTAGAAACAAAAACGTTCCCACATTTCGCTGAAAAACAAATACCACAATTGTTTTGGGTATTTTCCTTCAAAATTTTGAATTTGTTCGATGGTTAGATTTTTTTCCATAGCAATTAATTAATTCCTTTTTCTTTCATTACTGCATTTAATTTTTTCAATATTGACAATCCCAATAAAGTTGCTAGTAATAAAAGAACAATATTTACGATAAAAAAATTGGCTTTATTTTCGTAATCGTACCACATACTAGCTAAAACTCCAGATAGTTTATTTCCTATTGAAATGGAAAGGAAAAATCCACCCATCATTAAAGCAGTTAAACGTGGTGGACTTAATTTTGATACAATTGAAAGTCCCATAGGCGAAAGGCACAATTCACCAATAGTAACAACACCATAAGTTCCGACCAACCACCAAGGCGAAACTTTTACAGCTCCATTTTGACTCGCGTAAACGGCGGCAACCATTACTAAACAAGACAAAGCCGATATGAATAATCCCAATACAATTTTTGAAGGCGTTGTGGGTTCTTTTCCTTTTCTGCGCATAAATGCAAAGAAGAAGACAATTAAAGGTGTTAAAATAATTACCCAACCTGGATTGACCGATTGAAAAAGTTCGGTATTAATTAAACTGACTTTCTTGTCAGAATTGGATTCTAGTGTTGCTTTTTGTTCAGGAGTAATATTTTTGAAGTAAACTTCTTTCCCCATTTCTTTAACAGGTTCGCCATTGTCGTCTTTTACAGCTTGAAATTGATTGTCATAAGCTTGTACTTCTTTATCAACATATTCCTTTTGATCTAGTAAATAAATCGCATTTAAAGCATTTTCTGTTGTTCCAGTAACTTGACGATCAGTGTAGTAATTTGCCCAACGAGTTAATGCTGTTCCGTTTTGTTTGAAGACCGCCCAAAACATCATTCCAACAGCGAAAATCGCTAACAAAGCGCCCAATGGCCTTTTATCTTCAGCATTGGCTCTAATATATAATGAAACATAAAATATTATTACTGGAATACAAGCAAATATAAAAGCATCGGTTGTATCGCTTTTGAAAATATTACCTGGAATCAACCAACCAATTGCACCTGCAATAATTGCTGGAACAAAAACCATAGTAATGACTTTGGTTATTCCCACATCACCTTCTTGTTTTGGTTTCATGACATTGGCTTCTGTTAAATGTTTTCTTCCAAAATAAAAGATTACCAATCCTAAAAACATTCCAATTCCAGCAGTGATAAAAGCAGCTCCCCAACCGTATTGGTTGCGCATAAAAGCGGCGATAATATTACAGATAAAAGCACCAATATTGATTCCCATGTAGAAAATATTGTAGCCTGCATCTTTATTGGCTTTGTACTCATCTTTGGAATATAAATTACCGACTAAGGTTGAGATACTTGGCTTAAAAAAACCATTTCCAATAATAATGAGTGCCATCGAAATATAGAATGCTGTTAGATTGGGAATACTCAAACCAATGTAACCCATTCCCATTAAAAACCCGCCCAAATAAATGGCTTTAAAATAACCCAAAACCCTATCAGCCAAAAAGCCTCCCAAAAATGGAGTCAAATAAGTTAATGCAATGTAAGTTCCAAAAATATCATCGGCATTTTTATCGGTAAATGCTAATCCTCCTGTTGCTTTTGGATCAATCATGTACAACACAAAAATTCCTAAAATTAAATAGTAACCAAAACGTTCCCACATTTCGGTAAAAAACAAATAAGGAAGTCCTTTAGGATGTTTTTTCAGCATAATAAAAAAGATTAAAAAAAACCTCCAGAAAATCTGAAGGCTTTCAAATATAATAAATTATTTTTAAAAAAATCTAGCGTTCTTCAGTTACACCTTCAACATGATCGTTGTGCATTCTTTTTTCTAACCATGAACTCAATAAGAATAAGATGGCTGCTGCTACTCCCGACATGATAATGAATAAAACGAAAAACTCGTATAAGTTGGTGATTTGGAATCCTAAAAACGAAGTCGCTCCTCCTGTTCCGTCTTCGCCACCTGGAATCAAAGCACTTAATGTTCCTGCGAATTTATTGGCCGCTGCATTAGCTAAGAACCAAGTTCCCATCATTAATGACGATAAACGCAAAGGAGCCAATTTTGACACCATTGACAATCCGATTGGTGATAAACATAATTCTCCAATGGTGTGAATGATGTACAAACCAATTAACCACCACATTGAAACTTTTTCACCTAAACCTAAACCTTTAACTGCAATAGCAATTACTACATATCCTAAGGCTACTAATCCTAAACCAATAGCCATTTTTTTAGGTGAAGATGGCTCTAATTTTCTGGCATACAAGAAGCCCCAAACTATCGTCATAATTGGCGCCAATGCAATAACTGCAAGTGGATTTACCGATTGAAAGTACGAAGCAGGCATTTCCCATCCAAAAAGTGTTCTTTCGGTTTGTCTGTCGGCAAATAAAGTTAATGAAGCGCCCGCTTGTTCAAATGCGCCCCAAAAGAAGATTACGAAAAACGCCAAAATAAAAATTACTGTAATTCGTTGGGTTTCAATTTTTGATAAACTTTTATCACTAAAAATCAAAATTGGCATAGCAATCATTGCGCCGTAGATGAAATAACTAATAATATCAACGTCACTTTTGAACATTTGTTTGAAGTTCAACATGAAAAATATAATTCCGATTGAACCAATAATCATAGCAATACTTTTGACATCTAATTTTTTCACTGGTAAACCAATGTGTTTTCCTTCTTCAGATATTAAATATTGCTTCTGACCGAAAACAAAAGCAACTAATCCGATTAACATACCGATACAAGCTGCCAAGAATCCCCATTTGAAATCCATTGAACCACAAACTAATGGAGAAAAGAAAGCTCCCAGGTTGATTCCCATATAGAAAATGGTGAATGCACTATCAATTCTACGGTCGTTGGCTGGATACAATTGTCCAACCATGGTTGAAATATTTGGTTTAAAGAATCCATTTCCAATAATAATTGCAGTAAGCCCAATCCACATTAAAGAAACGCCTCCATCGGCTCCAGCTGAAGCGCTTAAGAACATAAAAAACTGTCCCAAAGCCATCAATAAACCGCCAATTACGATACTTCTTCTGTTCCCTAAAAATTTATCACACAAATAACCTCCTAAAAGTGGTGTTAGATACACTAATCCTGTGTAACTTCCGTAGATTTCAGACGCATCAGCATCTTTCATCAATAAAATTTTGGTCATAAATAGAATGAAGATGGCCCTCATTCCGTAATAACTGAATCGTTCCCACATTTCGGTGAAGAAAAGGAAGTAGAGTCCTTTTGGATGTCCTGTTTTTACTGTTTCACTCATTTTTTCTGGTTTTAGTTTATATTTAGTTAATTAAAATTCCTTATTTATCCTTAAACAAGTTTTATTTGCTAGTGCAAAGTACAAACAATTATAAAAAAACAATAATCGAAAATTAAGAAATCACTAAAAATAAGCTTTTGTGAGTAATTGTGACTGAAGAAAAAATGAAGATTTAGACAAACTCTTTGTATTGTCCATTGTCAATATTACTAGTAAATTCAAGCAACAGAGCGTCGTTTATCTCAATGTATTCAGGTAAAAAACGAAGTCGGTATTTGGCTTGACCGATAAAGGTAAAAAAGTCATTTCGGGTGATTTTCATGTCATCTTCAAGCGCTAAAATGGCATTTATGTTGTCAATAATTCGGCTCAAATAGGTTTGACTGAGAATTTCACCACCATTAAAAACCTCGATGCACATATTTTCCTCAGAAGCAAATTTTCGTCTGATGGCAAATTTTAATAAATTATTGAATTGTGTGGTTTTATTTCCGAAGTTGATGGTTTGATTTACTATGTTTTTGGAAGGAATCGAAAGTTCAACTACATTCCAATTTACAAAATTAATTTTCATAGTCGTTGCTTCGGGCAATTGGGATAATTCTAAAACCCAACTCGTTCCTAAAACTAAAAAGATAAAGATAAGTGTTGTTTTGGCAATGAGTTTCGCTAAATCAATGCTGAACAAATAATTTTCAAAATTAAACACATAAGGTACTTGCGTAATGAACAAAATAACAATGCTCAAAACAGCTATAATTGCTACGCTTTTCATTTTTCGATTGTAAAATGTTCGATAAAGCGACAGCATTAAAAACCACGTTAATATGGCCGACAACAGCAAATCAGGAATCGTATTGAATCGAATACCGTAAGTAGTAATGGTTTCGCCAAAAGTAAGCGCAATGATTAAGGAAAGTAACGAAAGTCCAACGAAGAAAAACAAAATTCTTTTGGTGCTTTTTTTGTTATTGTAAAGGTATTCAGGCGAATTGTCAAAATAATATAGTGCCAATATCAGAAACAACGAATTCAGAATAGAAAACATGTTTTGGCTAATTAGAATAATCCATTCGTTGGTATTGAATTGAGTAAAAACCAATATCAACAATGATGAAAACGACCAAACAAAAACCGAAAAACTGATAAATAATAAGCCCTTGTCAAATCGTTTAACCGAAATTTCAGAGGTTAATTTTTGCTTGAACTTACTCTGAACCACCAACCAAATGGAAAGCAATAAAAACCCACCAATTAAAGAAATTAACAATTCTGTTAGTAAGTAAAATTGGTGTTGGTTCATTATTTACAACTTCTCTTTAATAAAATTAGTCATTTTATTGTACAATTGAATGCGTGTTTTTCCTCCAAAAATTCCGTGGTTTTTATCCGGATAAATCGCCCAATCAAATTGCTTGTTAGCTTGTACTAATGCTTCAATCATTTGCATACTGTTTTGAACATGCACATTATCATCAGCAGTACCGTGAATTAAAAGAAAGTTTCCTTTCAATTTACTCACATGATTAATCGGCGAATTTTCATCATAACCGCTTGGGTTTTCTTGTGGCGTTTGCATGTATCTTTCGGTGTAAATACTGTCATAAAAACGCCAATTGGTAACTGGAGCAACCGCAATGGCCATTTTGAATACATCAGCGCCTTTAAACAAACAGTTGCTCGACATGAATCCGCCATACGACCAACCGAAAATTCCAATTCTACTTTTATCTACGTAAGGATAATTTCCAATTACTTTTGCCGCGTCAATTTGGTCTTCTACTTCGTATTTTCCTAGTTCTTTTTGTGTACATTTTTTAAACTCAGCACCTTTAAAACCAGTTCCTCTTCCATCCACACAAACTGTAATATAACCTTCTTGCGAAAGCATCATAAACCAATAATCATTAGTATTCATCCATTGATTAGCCACTTGTTGCGAACCTGGACCCGAATATTGGTACATAAAAACTGGATATTTTTTGGTCGCATCAAAATTTTTGGGTTTAATCATCCAAGCGTTTAGTTTGTGGCCTTTTTCAGTGGTCAATTCAAAAAACTCTTTGGTCGGTAAATCGTATTTTTTCAATTTATCTGCCAAAGCCACATTATTGACAATTTCTTTGACTTGTTTTCCATCTTTTGAATTGTTCAAAGTGTACGTAGTTGGCACTGTAGCCGAAGAAAACGAATTGATAAAATAGGTAAAATCCGGACTAAAAGTCGCCGCATTGGTTCCTACTTGTTGTGATAGTTTTGTTTTCTTTTTTCCGTCAAGCGAGATTTTATAAACGTCTCTGATTGTCGAACCGTTTTCTACTGATTGATAAAATACTGTTTTGGTCTTTTCATCCAAACCATAATAAGCTGTTACTTCCCAATTGCCTTTAGTTACTTGATTCTTCAACTTTCCTGTTTTGTCATACAAATAAATATGATTAAATCCGTCTTTTTCAGAAGTCCAAATAAAGCTATTGTCTTTTAAAAATGTCAAATTATCGGTCACTTCAACATAAGCTTTGTCTTTTTCATTCAAAACGATTTTGGCTACTCCTGTTGCTCCATCCACAAAAATCAAATCCAAATTATCTTGGTGACGATTCAACACTTGTGCGCACAATACATTGGCATCGTTGGTCCATTTCATTCGAGCAATGTAAAAATCATTGTAATTCCCTAGTTTGATTGTTTTTGAAGACTTTCCGTTTACATCATACACATGCAACGAAACCAAAGCGTTCTTCTCGCCTGCTTTTGGATATTTGAACGTATCAGCCGTTGGATACAAATCTTTTTTGTACAAATCCATTGAAAACTGTGGCACTTGTGACTCATCAAAACGAATGTAAGCCAACTTTTTACTATCAGCACTCCAATCAAAAGCACGAACAAAGGCAAATTCTTCCTCGTAAACCCAATCGGTTATTCCGTTGATAATCGCATTTTTCGCTCCGTCAGTAGTTACTTGTGTTGTAGACTTTGATGCAATATCGTAGATGTACAAATTGTTTGCCTTAGCGAAACCAATTTTAGTTCCATCTGGCGAAAAAGTTGGCTCTTGAACTTGTTCTAAAATTTTAGAAAGTGTTTTAGAAGTCAAATCATACAAATAAAAATCAGCCGTAAACGAATGACGAAAAATCGGTGTCGAATTGCTGGCAATTAAAATTTGCTTTTCGTCATTACTAAAAGTGTAACTGTCAATTCCGTCTACTAATTCTTTATGGTTTTTGGTATCTAGTAAAGTCGAAACCTTTTGCAAAGTAGCAAAATCATACAAATCAATTTGTTGGCTTTTGGCGACTCTGTCCGAATTCAACACCGTGTATTGATTGGTGTTTTTCATCGATTGCAATTCGTCCATTCCTTTGGCTCTAAAAGCACCTGTGTAGATTTCTTCAACGGTTATTTTTTGTTGCGCAACAATGGCAAAACTGCTTAAAAGGAATAAAGTAACTATAGTAAATTGTCTCATCTGATGTTTGATTATAAAATGACTTCAATTTTAGTGAAAAAAAAGCAAACAACTTCCTATTATTTTGTTAAATGCACCTTTTTACATCTTTAGAATTATCAAAATCTTACTCCTTCAATACAATCTAAAGTTTATCTTTGTAAAAAATTATCTCACTAATCATTTGAAAATGAATAACGCTGTTGCTGGATTTTCGAAACTATCGAAAGAAGAAAAGATCAATTGGATTGCCAACACTTATTTTTCGAACCCTCAAGAAGCTATTTCTACTATAAAACAATATTGGAATAGCGACCAAAAACTCCAACAATTACACGACGAATTCATCGAAAACACCATCACCAATTTCTATTTACCGATGGGAATTGCGCCTAATTTTCTCATCAACGGTAACTATTATTCGGTTCCGATGGTCATTGAAGAAAGTTCGGTAGTAGCTGCGGCAGCCAAATCGGCCAAATTTTGGAGTACACGCGGCGGATTCAAAGCGACTGTTTTGAGTTCGGAGAAAATTGGCCAAGTGCATTTTTTGTATTCGGGTGATGAAAAAAAGTTACTAGCGTTTTTTCAAAAAAGTAAAGAAAAATTTTTTTCCGCCACCGAAGACATCACCAAAAACATGCAAAAACGCGGTGGTGGAATTCTGGATATTGAACTTCGTAACAAAACTGAAGAACTCAGTAATTACTATCAGTTACACGCAACTTTCGAAACCAAAGACAGCATGGGCGCCAATTTTATCAATTCGTGTTTGGAACAATTTGCCAAAACTTTAAAAGAAGAAGCAATTCAATACACTGATTTTTCTGATGAAGAAAAAAACATTCAAGTGGTAATGAGTATTTTGTCAAATTACGTCCCGAATTGTATTGTTCGTGCCGAAGTTTCCTGCAAAGTAGAAGAATTGGCCGACAAAAAAATTGAAAATCCACAAGAATTTGCTGAGAAATTAGTGCAAGCTGTTACGATTGCAGAAATTGAACCTTTTCGCGCTGTAACGCACAACAAAGGCATTATGAACGGCATTGATGCGGTGATTTTGGCTACTGGAAACGACTTCAGAGCCGTAGAAGCTGGCGTTCACGCGTATGCTTCCCGCAATGGAAAATACTCGAGTTTATCGCACGCCAAAATCGAAAACGGCATTTTTACCTTTTGGATGGAAATTCCACTAGCATTGGGAACTGTCGGCGGATTGACTTCTTTACATCCACTAGTGAAAATGGCTTTGCAAATTCTGCAAAAACCTTCTGCGCCTGAACTCATGCAGATTGTGGCGGTTACAGGTTTAGCACAAAATTTTGCTGCTCTGCGCTCACTCACTACTACCGGAATTCAGGAAGGCCACATGAAAATGCACATCAACAACATTTTGAATCAATACCAAGCCACGACCGAAGAACGAAAACAGATAAGCAAACACTTTGAAAGCAACACGATTTCGCATTCGGCAGTAGTTGATTTTATTCAGAAAATGCGGAATTAAGTATATCATTATTATTAGAAGCTATTCCTGCTATTCGCTTTTATCTTTGTCTTTTTAAAGAAAAAAGCCAAAGGATAACCGCTGCTATCAGGGCTAAAAACGACTACTTTGAAACAGACATTTTACAGTAACGGAAAACTCCTCATTACAGGAGAATACGTGGTTCTCGACGGTGCCAAAGCGTTTGCGTTGCCTACCAAATTTGGTCAAAATTTAGTTATTGAAGAAGGCAACAACCAAATCATTCACTGGAAAAGTCACGATCACGATGGCTCGATTTGGTTTGAAGCTATGATTCCGTTTGGATCAGTCATTCGAAAAGAACGTTTTGATGCGTCGCACAATATCAAAAACACTTTGATTGAAATTTTGCACGAAGCCTATTTAATGAACTCCAATTTCATTACGCAAGCAAAAGGTTACAAAATTACAACCGAATTGACTTTTCCAAAATTTTGGGGTTTGGGAACTTCATCTACCTTAATCAACAACATTGCGCAATGGTTGCAAATTGATGCTTTTGAATTGCTCCGAAAAAGCTTTGGCGGAAGTGGTTATGATTTGGCTTGTGCACAAAACAACTCACCTATTTTATATCAATTGGTTGATGAAAAACCAGTCGTAGAAACTATCGCCTTTGAACCCGATTTTTTGGATAAAATTTATTTCGTATATCTAAACAAAAAGCAAAGTAGTAAAAACGCTATTACTTCGTATTTGAATCAGCGTGGTAATATTGATCAAACTATTCAAAAAATAGATAAAATAACGAGTTTGGTGATTCAATCAACAGCACCAAAAGAGTTTGCTTTAGCGTTGCAACAGCACGAAATTGAAATGAGTGCTGTTTTAGAACTACAAACCGTTCAAGAAAGATTGTTCGAAGATTTTAAAGGAGTTGTAAAAAGCCTTGGAGCTTGGGGTGGCGATTTTGTCTTGGCGATTTCAAAAGAAAACCCAACCTCTTACTTTAAAGAAAAAGGATTTGAAATTGTGATTCCGTACAACGACATGATTTTATAAAAATGAAAATCCCGATTACATTCGCAACCGGGATTCTTTTTATTAAATAACCTTTAATCTATTAATAAAATTCTAATCTATTATCGTCAATTTTGGCGTTTGCTTTCAGTGCTGGAATTATTCTTCCTGCACCTTGTTGTGCCATTGGTTTTAATTTATTCACGTAGGCATCATGTTTTGGTAATTTTGGTGCTTTAGTAACGCTTTTCGTTTTAATCACGTAAACACCATTATTTCCTTCAATTGGTGCAGACATTTTGTTGGCTGGTAATCCCATAGCAGTTCCTACCACTTTTTGTTCCATACCTACATTAGGAATCATTGCATTTTCAACAGTCAAATCAGTAGCTAATTGAACTGTAACACCGTTAGCTTTTGCGATAGCATCCAATGAACTACCATTCATCTTAGCCTTGATTTTTTCTGCTTTTTTCTCGTTTTTAACAATGTATTCAATCATTGGTTTTGCTTCTTCAACAGACATTAACCCTTTTTCGTTTATCTTAGTTAATTTAGCAATAACGTGACCAATATTTACAATTTCAAAACGTTTTACATCACCAACGTTAGTATCATCGCTGTAAGCCCATTTTACAATTTGTCTTTGATTTCCAACAGATCCAAAAGCTTCATCCATTGGTTTGGCTTTGATAGCAGGATTAACTGTTAAATTCGCCGCTTTAGCAAGTGCCGCAAAATCTTTAGAACTTGCATCCATTTCAAACTTAGTTGCCTTAGTATATACTTCGTTAGTAGTTTTTTCAGATGGTTCAATACGTTGACCCACTGTAGCTAGTAGCACAGCATCTTGTTTATCAGTAATATTGATTACGTGGAAACCAAATTCAGATTCAACCAAACCAATTTTCCCAACTGGATTGTTGAATACAAAATCATTAAAAGGTTTTACCATTTGGTTTGGAGCAAAATAACCCAAATCTCCACCTTGTTGAGCAGAAGAATCATCAGAATTAGTTAACGCCAACATCATAAAACTTCCAGGATTAGCTTGCGCTTGAGCTAACAAACTTTGCGCCTTAGCTTGAGCTTGCTCTTTGGTTCTTTTTTCTTTTTTCTGTACTCTATCAACGCCTTCCCAGCTAATCAAAATATGACTTGCTTTGGCTTTAGCATTTGGTTTTCTTCCCATTGCTTTAGAGATACAGTAAAATTTACCATTCATGTAAGGTCCGTAAATTTGTCCTGTAGGCAAATTAAATAATTGTTCGGCAACTTCTGCTGGTAATTCTTGTTTTGTTTTGTAAATTGAATCGTAAGGGATATCCGAATTTTGAGCAACATATTCAGGAATATTCGTAGCAGAAGCAAAACCTGAAAGTGTATCATTTTTACCTGTTTCTTTGTTGTAAACTACACTACCAGCTAATAAACCATTCACTCTATCTTTCACCACTTTTTCGTCATCAGCAGATGGTTTGTCTTCAACAACAACGTATTCAATTTCACGAGTACCATCTGATTTGAATCTTTTTTCGTGTTTTTTCATGTAATTGATGTAATCTTCATCCGTTACTTTGATATCACTTTCTTTGATAGAAGAAAAAGGAACAGCTACAAAATCAAAGCTTACTTTGTTTGTTTCTAATTCGTATTTGAATTTTCCTTCAGCATCTGTAGTATACAAACCACCTCTTACTAAAGAAGTGTAAATTTGGTATTTAGAGTTTAAAACCGCATCTTTTTCTCTGTCTTTTAAAACTTTTGCTTGTTCTGGATTGGATTTAAAGAACTCTTGGAATTTCTTAATATCGAATTGTCCTGCTTCATTTTGAAAAGTTGGATTTTGACCAATATTAGGATCGTTTTTGAAATTTTCTAGGATGTGTTTTTCACCCGCTCTGATGCCTAATTTTTCGAATTCTTCGGTTAATAAAGCAATCGAAACTTCTTGTTCCCAAACTTGATTGGCAGCTTGAATTGTGGTCATTGGTTGCCCTTGTTGACCATTTTTTTCAACATTTGCTACTTTCATTCTAAACTCTTCAAATGCAATATCCTTACCATTGATGCTTCCAACATCATTTGACGAAGTTGTGTATTTATTTGAGAGTAAATCTTGCACAACAAATGCAAGTAAAGCAAAACCTATAGCTAGTAAAAGTAAACCCGAACGATTTCTAATTTTTTGTAAAACTGCCATTTTTATATTTGTTAATTTTTATTTCAGTTTGCGAAAATACAATTATCTGTGAAATAATAATAAAACAAAAGAATTTTTTATCTATAAAATATGATTTTTATCGATTTTTAATTGATTATTGTCATTTTCACCAATTCAATTTTATGATTTGAGGCTTCTTCGATAAAAAAATGAAAATTGTTTATAGTGATATTCTCCCCTTTTTGTGGAATTTCTTTTGAAAAATTAACGATAAAACCGCCTAAAGTTCCATACGAATCACTTTCTGGAATTTGGAAATTATATTCTTCGTTTAAATAGGCAACATCGAGTCGAGTTGAAAAAATGTAGTTATTTTCGTCTATTTTGGTTTCTATCAATTGTTCATCTTCATCGTGTTCGTCTTCAATTTCACCAAAAAGTTCCTCAACAATATCTTCAACTGTAATAATTCCTGACGTTCCACCATATTCATCTAGAACAATTGCAACACTTTTCCTTTTTTTGGTAAGCAAATTCAGTACGTCTTTAATCAAAATGGTCTCGGGAATGAACTCAACAGGAATCATTATGTTTTTTATGCTTCTTGGCTTTTTGAACAATTCAAACGAATGCACATACCCTAAGATATTATCGAGTGTATTCTGATAAATTAGGATTTTGGAATAACCTGTTTGAATGAATTTTTCTCTTAGTTGCGACACCGAACAGTGAATTTCTACTGCTACGAGTTCGGTTCGTGGCGTCATAATATCGCGGGCTTTTACACCTGAAAATTCGAGTGCATTTTGAAATATTTGAATTTCTGAATCAACATCTTCATGATTATCATAAGCGCTAATTTGCTCATTGATATAATTTTCGAGTTCAATTTTACTAAAAAGCGAATGTTGCGAATTGGCTGATGAATGGAAAAATCTGGTCAAAATAGTGTCGGACATCCAAATCACAAACGACGAAAAATAGTTTAAAATTTTATATAAAACATAGGCCGGAAATGATAAGTATTTGATTAGTGTGTTGGAATAAATTTGAAAAAAAACTTTCACTACAAATTCAGTTGTGGCAATAATAAGCAGCGCCGTAATACTTATTTGAACCAAAAAAAACTGAATTTCGTTTAGATTTAATTGTTGAATCCATGAAGAATTAGCAATTATTTTGCACATATAAACACCATAAACCACCAATGCAATTGTATTTCCTAAGAGCATTGTTGCAAGAAATTTGGAAGGATGTAAAGTGAGTTTGGAAACTAAATTGGAAAAGAAACTATTTTGTTTTTTTTCGATTTCTAGGTAAATTTTGTTGGAGGAAATGTAGGCAATTTCCATTCCTGAAAAAAAGGCAATTAGTAATAAACACAGTATTACTATTGTTACTTCCATTTATTTTTGAGGATTGTTTTGGTTTTGTTCTCTTTTTCTGGCTTCAAATTTTTTGGCAAAATTATTTCGGAAGAAAAACATAAAAAAAGCCGCAAATGCAAAAATGAAACTCAGCCAAGGACCGCTTTCATCATTCCATTTGGTAATACCATCATAAGTCATGATGCAACCAACCAATAAATAAATGTATTTTGTAATGTTAAGATAATTCATAATTTATGGGTTTTGATACACTTCTCCGGAAATTCTTTGAGAGTTTATAATTTTAAAATCTTTACTAAAATCAACACCTTCGCCAAAAGAAACTCCTTTAGGATCCGTAAATTTATACTTTTTTTCGGTGTAAAACCATTCGTTTTTTTGGTCATAAAACATTTGGTCGGTTTCCAAAAGCTGACCATCATCATTTTTAATTTTTACATTACCTTGCAAATCGATGATATTGGTAAGTTTGTAGCTCACGGCATAGTTAGACGTAACGTAGGTCTTTTTACCATTGTTATCATAAATTGTCAATAAAATTCCTTTTGGAAATTCGGTAAAAGGAAAATCTACTGTAGCAAAATCCAGCATTTTTGGACTCACCAGAACCGCTTGGATTTTACCTGAATCAGTATATTTAAGGTTAATAGAATCGGCTTCTCCGCTTGGTGTAAATTCGGAAAAAGTAGATCGCTGAACTTCTCTAAAATTACTTTCGCACGAATACAAGGTAATTAAGAAAAGTAAGGGAAAAACGACAGTATTTCGCTTGATGTGCTTCATCTTAAAATTGAACCGTTTCATTAATCCAACATTCGAGGATTACTTTGTTGTCCATTTTTTTAATTTGTTCTAGCTCTTTGGAATTGAAATCATTTTTTTTGTATTCCGCAACAAGAACATCGGCTGTAGCTTTTAGTTTTGGTTGAACTTCTGCTGCTTTTAGTGCCATCTTGGTAGCCAAATAGTATACCGTTTTTTTCTCAATTGGAGTAGTTCCACATTCTTGGACAGCACTGGCATACAAATTTGACAGAAAAATGTAATATTCGCCGTTTGAAGGATCATTTTGAGTAGCAAGAATAGCGTTTTCTTTGGCTAGTTTTTTATCAAACCCAAATAAAATTGAGGCATTTGTTGCATAAATCTTGGCTTTTTGAAGTTTATTTGTTGCTAAATCGGCTGCTTCTTTCAGATAAACTACTGCTTTTTCTCGGTTGTTGTTTTTTAGATTAAATACACCCAAAGCATAGGCTGATTTAGAACTTGGTTGAATGGCATGCAAACGCAACGCTACTGAGCCAAAAACCCCTTTTTCAGAGCATCTATCTAGCATTAAATCAAGCGTTCCGCTTAACCATTCAACGTTTGATTCGTTTGCTTTTAGGTTTCGTTCGGCATAATCTGTAAGGTTTTCTGGAGTAAGATAATTTTTCACCACCGAACTTGCACTAATCTTTACGTTTTCAAATTCAATTTCGCTTTCAGGAGAAATCAATTTATTTTTATCGATAACCGCTAAAATTTGGCTGAATTTGTTCAGCATTGGGTCAATACTTCCATCTGTTGTGCTTTTATAATTTTCATTAAACAACCTGAAATAAGTATTTAAAGCAAGTGGATTAACAAACTGAAATTTATCTTTAGTAAAAGCTTTGTCAAAAACTTTGAATGTTTCTTCTTCAGAAGCTATATTGTAATCGTAGTACAACATGGCTTTGTTTATGGCATTATTACTTTTATTATTAGGGAAGTTTTGATCGTGTTTATCATAAAGCGCAATCATTTCTTTGGCCGCTTTTTCTTTGTCATCGTTAGAGGACAAATCGATTTTATTTTGAATGACTTTTGCACCAAGCAAATACAAATTTTCATTAAAAGTTGGACACTTCGCTAAGAGTTGTTTCATCTTAGTTTCGGCGTCATCAAATTTTTTATTTTCAACTAATTTCGAAAACTCGTCAAGTGTTGATGCACAATTGATTTCTTGAGACTGAAGCAATCCGCAAGATAAAATCGTAACAAATAAAATCAATTTTGTTTTCATAGTATTGAGTATTAGTCGTATTTTCTTCTTTGAAACCATCTATCATTAAACGAAAAAGCAAAGCTAATATTGCTGTAATTTTCTTCAATTAAACCAGCATTTGTGGTTCCTTTTTTACCAAATTCAAGTCCGACATTAATATTTGAAAAAGTTCCTCCTAATGGAAATCCGAAACCAAGAGTGACTGCTCGGTCAAGAATTGATAAATTGTTTACGACTAAGCCTGTATTCTCGTATCTAAAACCAGCTCTGTAAACCACTTTGCTTAAATAGCTTTTATACGATGAATATTTTGGAATGTAGTAACCTCCGAAACTAAATTTCAATGCGTTTTCAAAAGATACATTTGAAATCCCTTCAAAACGATTTCCAAAGTCGCTAGAGTTTTGGTGAGTAACTTGAGCACCAACCATCCATTTTTTTTGTTGTCCAATACTTGTTCCAAATGAAATTTTGGTTGGATATTTTAATTTAGAATTTGGCACTTCAATATCCACATCGTCATAAACTAATTCTTGACCTTCATCATTTACTTGTACAACAGCAATATTACGGGCGTTAGAAAGATTTAATTTTGCTTCCGGGCTAATGGTAAATGCGCTATAAATGGATAACTTTTCATTTAATTTAGCTTGATGCGTTATCCCAAAGTTAAAATTAATTCCTGAAATGGAAGATGTATTCTTTTCTCTTGTTAAGGTTTCTATGGTTGCTTCTGAAGTATTTTGTGTTTCAATTTCACCAAAGTTATATTGAATTTCAGCACCCAAATTGAATTGTTTAGTGAGTTTATAGCTTGCGCCAAAGTAAACTTTATTAACACCTCCTTTTCCGTTAAACTTGTTAGTAACACTAGGATTTGAATTATTTTGAATATTATAACCTACTGATGAATAGGGCATCAATCCAAAACCAATTGCAAAAGATTTCGTTGGTATTGCAACCGATATGTAATCTATCGAAGTTCTTTGCGCTTTTTCACTTTGTAAATTTGATTTTAAAACAACTGGGGAAAATGTTCCGGCAGCAGAGAAAGTGGTCAATTTAAGATTAGATAGCATGGCTGGGTTATGAAGATTGATGTGAATACTATCAGGTATAACACTTACTTCACCCATTGACCGACTGTCTATACTACCTCTATATCGAACATCTCCAATACCAAAAAAAGAATATGGAGACGATGTTCCCTCCTGCGCGAATGAAAAGACTGATGCAATTAAGAAAAGGCTAATAAAAAAATTTTTAATCATGTTGATTGAATTGAAATGTTTGATTCAAACTCTCTAATAAGAAATTTTGATTGGCAAAGATGGTATTTTTTAATCGTTTAGCCAAAAATTCTGTATCTCCACCCGTTAAAATTATGATAAAGTTTTGGTGCTTTTCTGAATATCTGTTAATAAATCCATCAATTTCAAGGGCTAACCCATTTAATACTCCAGAATGAATTGATTTGGTGGTTGATGTGCCAGTTAGGTATTCTTCATCAACTTTAGTCAACAATGGCAATTTGGCGGTATAATTATGAAGTGATTCGTAACGCAAACGAATTCCTGGCGAAATAGCTCCGCCGTGGTAGTTATCATTTTCGTCAATAAAATCATATGTAACGCATGTTCCAGCATCAATAACCAATCTGTTTTTATTGGGAAAAGATAAAACGGCTCCAGTAGCAAGAACCATTCGATCAATTCCTAATGTGGATGTAGTTTCATAGTTATTTGTAAAAGGAAAATTGCAATCTATCGAAACGATAAATAGTTTGGCATATTTTTCTAAAAATAAAAAACTTTCTTTTTGCACTTTTGATACGTTGGCTACAACAACATTGTTAATGTTTTCGTTTTTTTTTACTATATTTTCTAGTTGATTTTTCCAATCCTCATATCCAATAATTATTTTATTCAGCAATGTATTACCCTCAAAAACAGCTGCTTTGATTTTAGAGTTTCCTAAATCGATAATTAAATTCATTCTTTCTATTTTGAAAGGCAAAGTTACAAATAGATTTTTTTTAATATTTGTTTTGGATAAATTAAAAATCATTCTATATTTGCACCCTCATAAGAGAGGTACCTTAGCTCAGTTGGTAGAGCAACGGACTGAAAATCCGTGTGTCCCTGGTTCGATTCCTGGAGGTACCACAAAAAACCCGAATGTAATGACTCGGGTTTTTTTATTTGTATTTACTTGTATTAATCTATAAGTAAGGTACTGTACTTTTTGATTAGCCAAAAAGCCAACAATCCAAAAAGTGTTCCTAGAGTATTCAATATCATATCTTCTGCGCTTGCCGATCTTCCTTCAATAAAAAAGTGTTGAATTACTTCTAACACACCTCCTCCAATAACTCCTCCAAAAAAAGCAAAATAAAATTTTTTCTTATTTGAAGAAAAATGAAAAGCTATTGAAAAAGATAGTAGAATATAAAAAAAGACATGAGCTATGTCCGAAAAATATCCAAGAAAAAAACTAATATTTAGATATTTTTGCGCAAAACTTAATTTTTCTTTTTTCCTGTCTATCATTCTATTGTCATCACACATTACTCCTTTTAACGGTATTTTGTTTGCTATTTCATCTGTAACAATCATTATACCTCCTTCCTTATAACTTGCTGAATAAGGAGGATTTCCATAATTAAAATAGCATTCTTCTGATGTGTAGCAATATTTCCCATTCTTTAGAAAACAAAACACTTCGTTAGATTGACTTGTTTTGAAATTGTCTCCTACTTTTGGCATAACACTGTATACTAAAGGTCTTTCCGTTGGTATACATTCTAAGAAAGAAATGATAACAAAGATAAAAATTGGATGAATTGCAACCTTTTTTATATTACTGTACATTTGAAAAAAGTTAATTTGACAACAAATATAGTTGAAAATAAAAAGCCCTTCTTTCGAAAGGCTTTTAATTCAAACAAAATTTATAATGAAACTGAAAACATTATTGCTTAATTAATTTCAATGATCTTTCATATCCATTAACATCTTTTATTTTTACGACATAAACACCTTGATTTAAGGTTGCAATATCATACGCGTTATTAACACTAACATTTGAATACATTTTAATCAATTGACCTGTTATTGAATACAACTCAACTTGTTGTGCATCAACATTAAGTGTAAAATAGCCATTAGAAGGATTTGGCGAAAGTATTATTCCTTTTTCCGATATAAATTCAGATGAATTTAAGGTAGATGGCAAGTTACCGTATACTCTCAAACCTCCTGTTTCAATAGATAAATTCATATTAGTATCTGTTACGTTTATAACAGAATTATCTATTAAGTTGTACCAAGTTCCAGTGTAAGGAAACCCTGCGGGTGTATTTAACGTATTGTCAGAGAAATTTGTTCTAACAAAAACATAACTAAGGCTAGTTGAAGGAGATGTACTTGTCCATACATCCAATCTTGGGCTTCCTGTTTGAGCAAAGTTCCATGCGTGTGATCCATTTTCAAATACAGCTTCGGTTTTCTTCAAATCAATTAGTTTTGCCCAATTGTTGTAAATGTTACTTCTATTAGTGTCTGATATCCAATTTTGCACCCACTGAGGTTGCGGTTTAGTATCTAATTTGCAATCAGGCGCTGTGTATGACACAACCCCATTATTACATGTCCATAGTGAATTTTCCCAACCTAATTCTCCAAAATGCCAAATCATTTTTGGTCCAGGAACTAGAATATGCAATGCACCCATAGCAGGTAATCGTTGATGAACTTTGAATAGATTTCCTTGAGTTTGTCCGGCTTCGTTTAGCGCTTTATAAACCACTCTTTCCTCGTCATGACTTTCAGCATACCCAACAAATCGATTATTAGCTCCTACTACACCACTTAGATCAGCATAATTACCTTTAAGAAGGTTTGCATAAGAATCGGTCATTTTTCTCCACTGCATGATTCCTTTACCTTCATTGATTCGGTAACCTGACCATTCATTTTCTTCATTTGCAGAACCACCAGTTCCTAAATGTTCGAAAATACAATACGAAGTTGCGTCGGCTTCCCATTGTTTGTCTGCATACCATTTTAATTTAGTTACTCGATCGGTCAAATAACTATTGGTGCAAGTTTCGTCTCCATTATTACAGCTGTTGGTAAACCCTTTTGTCAAGTCCCAACGGAAACCATCAATTTTATATTCATTTATCCATTGTTGAATAGTTCTAATAACATAAGTATTGGTAAGATTACCCCCTGGCCCACTTTCTCTAAAGTGATTCAAATCGCTCCCAACACTGTAAGCATGTTTAGCAACTTGGTTAATATATGGATTTTCAGTAGTTGTTGATGTAGCATCGCCCCAACCATCTCCGTTAGCATCGAGCATCCACATTCTTACCAAAGGAGATCGACCAAAAACATGATTTAATGCAACGTCTAATATTACTGCTATTCCGTTTTGATGACATAAATCGACAAACTCTTTCAATTTAGAAGGAGGCCCATATCTTTTGTCTAAGGCTAAGTGAAAAGCGGTATTGTAACCCCAACTTTCGTTACCTTCGAATTCCATAACAGGCATTAACTGAATCGCATTGATTTTTAAATTCTTAAAATAATCTATCTTATCAATTAAATCTTGAAATGAACGATCCGAATCAAAATCTCTTACCAAGACTTCATAGATAGTTAAATCTTTGATATTGGGCTTTACAAAATTAGTTGAAGCAGGGCTCCAATTGTAAGAAAAAAAAGTAGTTGAACCTGTTTGAAACAAAGAAACTTCACGCTCTTGATTAGGCGCTATTGTTGTGTAAACGGGTAAGTTAGGAAAAACTCCTTTGGTGATTATCTCAGGGTCATCATAAGGAGAAAGCACCAATGTTGAAAAAGGGTCAGCAGTTTTTACTACATTAGGTGAATTTGCTGGAAGATTAACATTATCACACACCCAATATTGGTAAGCGTAAGGTTGACCTGGTGTTAAACCCGTTATTTCCAACCAAAATTTGGTAGAACCAGCAGTAGCATCTTTCTTCATGGCATAGGTTGCATTGGGATTCCAGTTGTTAAAATTTCCAGCAACGTAAACAAAACTTTTCCATGGTGCATTCAAAACAAGGGTCACTTTTGTTGGATCGGATACATTATAATTCACGCCATCAACAAGTCCTGAAGGAATTGCTAGCGAAGTTGGAGTTACAGTGATAACTACAGAAAATTTAGCGATATATGTTGTAGTTCCTTGTGTAATTCTTAACTCATAATTTTTATTAGAGGTTAAGTTGTTATCCGTGTAAGAATAAGATGTTGTCGTTTGAGTGTTAATAGGTGTAGTTCCACCATTAACATATAAATTATAGCTAGCGCTACCATTAGTATTTATAGCTGAAATAGAAAAATTAGAGCCGCTATTTAAGAGAGTAGTGCTATTAGGCATTGGTGTATTCAAAGTATATTGAAATGCACCAATCCCGAAAACATTATCGTTTGTTTTTTTATCTCCTGAGCCATCTTTTGCTTTTACTAAAAACCCCATTTTCCCAAAAACACTATTTGCATAAAATGTTTCAGGCACAAAAGTCATTGTATAAGTATCACTTCCAGAGTTATAGGTAAACCTATTCATCTCGCTTGAGGAAGTCCAAGTACCATTGGAGGGACAATCTCCAATAGGGTTATTATTAGCATCAAGCATCCATCCCCAAAAGTATAATGCATTGTTGGCAACACCCCAAGTAGATTCATTGATTTGCGATCCTTGAACTGTTATGGTGATGGATTGATTTCTTTCAAATGGATTTGGGGTAACTGTTGGGGTAATGGTTTGCACTTGAGAGAATCCTAATATGGTACTCAACATTAATCCGAGACTGAAAATTATCTTTTTCATAGTTGTTTTATAAAGGATACGGGATTGAAACAGTATATCAATCCCGTATAGAATTATTTAAAGTAATATTAGTTTGTAACTGGAATTAACATGTATTGCCCTGTTAAATCATTAAACCAAACGTTGTAAGTAGTTCCAGTAACTGGAATGTTAGGACCATCTTGAGTTCCAGTACCAGAATATTCAGTACTTCCACCCCAGTTTACTGTCCATGCATTATTAGCTCTAAATTTCAACGGGCCATTTGACATTTCAACTCCGGCTTTAAACCATAAGTGAGGATCAGTCGCTACTTGAGTCAAATTGATTTGGTTACCATCTCCCCATCCTCCAACAGCATCTCCAATTATTCCAACTACTGAATATGTAGTTGCAGTACTACCTGTGTATGGAGTGATTGAGTAAGTTCTTACACTAGCTGTCATATCTATAGAGAATTTATAGTATCCAGAAGGACCTGTAATTTGGAATTCACCTGGATCTCCTGATTGTGTCCCTGGATTTCCTGCTAATGAACCGCTTTGCGCATTTCCACCATTAGTTCCCCATTGTGGTTGCCACAATCCAAGCGTTTCAAGGAATTTAAACTTAGCTGGATCTCCTCCGCCACCATTAAAATAGCCTGTAAACTCATATAGGTTTGTGCTATTTGGGTTTCTCCAAAGAGGTGGATTATTATTATTATTATTCCATCCTGGAGCTGTTGCTGAACCTACTAAGAAATAGTCTTTAAACTGATAAGACAAGTAAGGTATAACAGAGTAGTTGATTACATTACTATACATTACTTCAGAACCAGTTGTTCCAACAGTTGATTTTACTCTTACATTTAAAGTACCCACATCACCAGGAGTCAACTCAAGTGTACCAGCTGCAGTATTTACTTCGGCTACACTGAAAGACAAACTATTGCCTGTGGTTGAACCTAAAACAACTGGAGTATCAAATTGATCGCCATCTTTATCCACCTCAACAGAGTAAGTTACTTGAGTTGGCGATCCTACGTACTGAGCATCTTCCCAACTTATTGACATTGCAGGGTTGTTTGGATGATCTTTATCTAGAAAAATAGTTTGACCATCATTTGGAGTTATGATTTTAAACTGTGCTTCACTTTGAGTGATAATTAAACTACTGTCATCTTCACATGAAACTAAGTTTAATGCGATTGATGAAAGAATAAATAACTTTAATGATATTTTTTTCATGGTTAATTTTTTAATATTAATATCCTTGGTTTTGGGTTAAATTTTGATTTGCTAGTAAATTATTAGCTGGAATTGGGAATACTTTCATATGTGCTGGAATCGAAACTCCATTCGCACCATTCCCTTTCCAAGCCCAGTTGTATGATCCTCCTGTGTATTTACCAAATCGGATCAAATCTTGTCTTCTGTGTGCTTCCCAGTGTAGTTCTCTTGCTCTTTCATCTAAGATGAAGTCTAAAGTAACTTGAGATTGAGTAAAATCAGGGAAATCATATCCGTTAGCTCTGTCTCTCAACGCATTCAAATAACCTAGAGAAGTTGATGAAGCATTAGTAACTGAACCTCCATTGGAAGCACCATCATTTCTCATTTGAGCTTCAGCATACATTAAATAAACATCAGCCAAACGGAACAATGGAAAATCAGTATCTACGAAAGTTGAGCTTGGTCCTGGCATGCCTGCACTAGTTTTATTAGAGTATTTTTTTAAAATATAACCTTCTTTTTGAAGTGCAATATTGGTAATCTCTAAAGTTCTATCTCCGCCACCAAATAGTGTTTTTCTAGCATCAAAATCAAAATCTGAGCCATCAAATTTTTGAACAAATTGTTTTCTCAAGCGAAGAGCGCCTCCCCAGCCACCAACACCAAATTCAGAACCATTGTTTTCTAATGATCCAACTTGACCGTTTATAATAACTGTTGTTGCACCGTAATTTTGAGTTGTAACACCATCAGCTTGTAGCGTGAAAATCATTTCACTTGACAAATGGTTATCCGCTTTGAAATTATCTAAATAATTCACATTTAAGCTGTATCCGCCACCAATAATTGCGGTACACATGTTCATACACTCAGCATATTTTGGTGTTAGTCCGTATGCTTCTGCATTCAAATACATTTTTGCTAAAATCATTTGAGCCATTGCACGATCCAATCTTCCGTATTCATTAGTACGAGCTGGTTTTAAATTAGACATAACTGCATTTAACTCAGTTTCTACGTAAGTAAACAACTGTTGTCTGTTAAACTCAGGCCCACTAAAGTCTAAAGGATCATTTTCAGTAACCATAGGAGCTTTTCCAAACAAATCCATCATATTATAATAGGCATAAGCTCTTAACACTTTTACCTCATTTCTATAATCATTGATGTTAGCAACATCTGTTGGATTGGTAATTCCTCTTGACGACAACTTGTCTGGTGTTGATTGTCTCAAGAAATCATTTGCAAATGCAACTTCAGCCATAGTTCTACTGAACATTCCTAGAAGAATTGGATTACTAGAAGTCCAAATGTTACGTTGTAATTCACGAACACCTTCGTCATTTTCATAACTCCATATTGCTTCATCAGTGGTTAAATCTTGCAAATACCATAAACAACGGGCAAACTGACTTGTTCCCGCATCAATTCCTTCTAGAAATGAGCTACCTGGCCCTTGTGTACCTGTTAAACTCAAATTCGCATATACTCCTGCCAAAGCTTGCTTGTAACCTTGTGGAGTGCTATACTGTTGGTCGGCTGAAATGTCGTTAGCATTTTCAGACACTACATCTAAATCTTTTTCACACGACATGAAAAGAGATACAGACAAACCAAATAAAGTAATTAAACCTAATTTTTTCATATCTTAAAATTTAAAGTTAGCTCCAAACAAATATTGTCTTTGTCTTGGATAAATTGTTTTATCGAAACCATTGTCACCTACTTCTGGGTCTAAACCAGAATATTTTGTAACGATGAATACATTTTGACAACCAGCGTACAATCTTACACTAGCTTTACCGTCTAACCATTTTGGGAAAGTATATCCCAAAGTAATGTTATCCATTCTAAGGAAAGAACCATTTTCAACATAGTAATCTGATAAAGAAACATTTGAAGTAGTGTTGAAATCAGAATCCTGAACTGATGAGGGAACATTGTATAATGCGTTTCCTGAATCAATAATATCGTATTGTGCTTTGCTAGCCGCTACTTGATTAAATACGCGATTTCCTACATTTGCTCTTAAGTTAAAATAAAAGTCAAGGTTTTTGTAGTTAAAGTTAGAAGCAAAACCAAATGTTGCTTTAGGATCAGGGTTTTTGTAAACGTATTTATCTGATGCGTTGATAATACCATCACCGTTTAAGTCAGCATAAGCTCCTTCAATTGGTTGTCCAGCTGCATCATATAATTGTTTGTACAGATAAAAAGAATTAGGTGCAAATCCTTCTATGAATACTTGAGCCTGTGTACCCGTTCCTGCAACGTTCTCACCTCTTCTTATAAACTCTGCTCTATTTAATTCCGTAATTTTTCTTTGGAAAGTGGAAGCATTTACCGAAACATTCCATGTAACGTTATCATTTTTCACTAAATCAGTTCCTAAAGTTAACTCAAGACCTTTGGATCTTAAAGCTCCAATGTTTTGATATGAAACATTTGAAAAATTTCCACCATCAGAAGTATTCACTAAAGCCAATAAATCTTTTGACTCTTTTAAAAATGCATCAAAACTACCTGTAACTCTATTATTGAACAATCCAAAATCAATACCCGCATTATAGGTCACAGTCGTTTCCCATTTTAGACCGCTACTCATTTTACTTGAGACTGCTATTGGAGTTGCAACTGTACCAAAATAATACTGAGAGTTAGCTTGACCTAAGCTGTAGAACTGAAGATAATCGTTATTATTTCCGACGTCTTGTTGTCCTGTTTCTCCCCAACCCACTCTTAATTTTAAATCAGAAATCGTTTTGCTGTTTTTAAAGAAATCTTCTTTCACTTTCCAAGCAAAAGCTGCTCCAGGGAAATAGGCGTCTCTATTATCTTTATCAAACTTTGATGATGAGTCTCTTCTCATAGTAAGAGTCAATAAATATTTGTCAGTAAAAGACATGTTAGTTCTTGCAAAATAACTTATCAACACAGTATCAAAATCAACCTTAGTTAATGGGCCTGGATAAACAGGATCGTTAACATTACGGGTTTCAAATTTCTCAGAATCCCATTTTTGGTATGAATAACCTCCTGTCAAATCAAATTTTAATTTTCCGAAAGTGTTATTGTACACAAAATACGCATCTAACAATTTGTTTTTACGCATCTGTTCTGTATATTCATTGGTTCCGTATGGAAGGTTGTTGTTAGATGGTGCAGAACCAGCACTAAGTCCAACAAGTCTTGTTCTTTCACCGTTGGCTTGATCGAAACCAACATTAACAACTCCTCTTAATTTAGGAAAGAAGTGAAGTTTATAATCCAATTCAAAGTTACCAAAGAAACGATTAGACAAACCAGTGTCGTACGTTTGTAATAACTGAGATACTGGATTTCTTGGTGTTTGTGTAGTTAACTCTCCATTTGCAGTATTATAATACTCAAAAAAACCACCATAAATTGAACTTGAATCATATACTGGTTGAGTAGGGTCAAACGATATTGCCGTACCTTCTACACCGTCTGCAAAACGATTTTTCTCATTGGCGTAATTAGCATTCAATTTCAATTTTAAGTGATCATTGAAAAAACTCGGGTTTAATGCTAAACCTACTGTACTTCTGTTGAACTTATTGGTTAATCTCAATCCTTCTTGGTATGTATTTCCAATGGTTAAACGAGAAGGAATTGCATTAAATAAATTACCTCGTAAGCTAATATTATTATCTACATAATCCGTTCTTCTATAAATTTCTCTTTGCCAATCAGTATCAGCGTTTCCAAGCAGACCAGCTTCAGTAGGCTTGTTTTCAAGAATGTAGTTTCTAAATTCATTAGCACTAAATACATCAACTGTTTTTATTAATTTCCCAGAACCGTATTGGAAATTATAATCAACAGCCAATTTTTTTGATCCTTTTTTGGTTGTGATAATAATCACACCATTAGATGCTCGCGAACCGTAAATAGCAGTCGCAGAAGCATCCTTTAAAACAGTAACAGATTCAATTGTACTAGGATTTAAAGAAGCTAAAAAGGAAGTTGAACCCGTAACAGTAGAGTTTTCGATTGGCAATCCATCGATTACTATCAATGGATCATTACTCGCTGTTAAAGATGAACCTCCTCTAATTCTAATTGTAGAACCAGTACCAGGCGCCCCTCCTCCAGAGTTGATAGTTACCCCTGCCACTCTTCCTTGCAACAAATTTTCAGTAGTTACATTCGCTCCTTTGTTAAAATCTTTAGCAGTGATTACTGTTGTTGAACCAGTTGCATCTTTTTTCTTAACTGCTCCATATCCCACCTGAACCACAACTTCTTGAAGTTGGTTAGCAGATTCTTCCATAGAAACTGTTAATGTTTTTTGTCCAGAATACTGAACAGTTTCATTTTTATAACCAATAAATGAGAACTCAAGAACATCCCCATTTTTGATTTTACCAATTTTGAACTTACCGTCAAAATCGGTCGACACTCCATTAGCAGTGCCCTTAACTACTACATTTACTCCAGGCATAGGCTGATTTGTTTTCGAGTCTACAACCACACCTTCAACAGTTTGAGCTAGTAAGCTAAAGGGTAGTAAAAGTAATAAAAATAACAACTTTTTGTAAATTGTTTTCATACATTTTGTTTAGGTTAATAATTAAGTTTTTATGCTTGTATTCTACTTCGAAAGTTAAATTTAAGTAAAATTTTTGTTTAAAAAAATAAACACTCGTTAAAGAAGTTTCGCAAACGTTTTCGTGTTGAAAAGTTTTTCATTTTGACACTAAATTACCTTAAAAATTGCCATACCAAAAAATATATCCTATCTTTATTCAAAATTCATTATTTTACACTTTTTTCAAATGAAAAGAAAAGTTACTTTAAAACAAATTGCCAAAGAACTCGACGTATCCATTTCAACGGTTTCAAAATCACTACGAAATAGCTTGGAAATTAGTGAAGACACGCGTCAAAAAGTACAAGCTTTTGCGAAACTTTACAATTACAAACCGAACAATATTGCATTGAGTTTGAAAAACAAAAAAACAAAAACCATATGCATCATAATACCCGAAATCATCCACCACTTTTTCGCCACTGTAATTAGTGGTGTAGAACATGTTGCTAACGAAAATGGTTACAATGTAATTGTTTGTCTATCAGACGAATCATTTGATAAAGAAGTGATCAATATGGAAATGTTGGCCAATGGCAGCATTGATGGTTTCATTATGTCATTATCCAAGGAAACGCAACTCAAAAGAGACTTTCACCATATTCTTGAGGTCATCAATCAAGGAATGCCTGTTGTGATGTTTGACCGCGTGACTAATGACATTTTGTGTGATAAAGTAATTATTGATGACAACTTAGCTGCTTACAACGCTACTCAATTTTTGGTTGAAAAAGGGTATAAAAAAATTGCTTTAATCACCACAATTGACTACGTAAGTGTAGGGAAACTCCGTACAGATGGCTATATCAAAGCATTAAAAACCAACGACCTAAAAGTTGACGAAAATTTAATCTTAAAAATAGAAGACATTGAAAATTTTGAATCAAAAATCGATTCCTTGATAAAAAACAATGACATCGACGCCATTTTTGCAGTTAACGAACTTTTTGCAGTAACCGCCATAAAAATAGCTAAAAAATATGGTAAAAGAGTGCCTGAAGACATTTCAGTAATTGGGTTTACAGACGGTATTATTTCAAAATATTCATCTCCATCCATTTCAACTGTAGGCCAAAACGGTATTAAAATGGGGGAAAAAGCAGCCAAAATGTTGATTGAACGCCTAGAAAACGAAGAAGAAGAATACGATGAACATTACAAAACCGAAGTGATTGAAACCGAATTGGTCATCAGAGAGTCAACCATTTAACAACTTTTTTCAAAAAAATAAAATCCGTTTAAAATCTTTTATATATTTACAACCGATTATCAAGGCTTGTGTTTTACTTCGAAAATAAAACAAGTTTTGATAAGCCTTAAAACGCTTATCGTATTATTAATCAATAAATTACGATAATGGAAAAGCGTAAGTTAAGTTTCTGGGAAATTTGGAACATGAGTTTTGGTTTCTTAGGAATTCAAATGGGTTTTGCCCTACAAAATGCTAATGCTAGCAGAATTCTCCAAATTTTTGGCGCTGATGTACATGAATTATCTTGGTTTTGGATAATTGCTCCTTTAATGGGTTTAATTGTTCAACCCATAATTGGTCATTACAGCGATAACACTTGGGGAAAATTTGGCAGAAGAAAACCTTATTTTCTTACTGGTGCTTTATTGGCTTCAATTGGATTGATCTTAATGCCTCAAGCTGAAATTTTTATTGCGTTTATGCCTGCTCTATGGGTTGGTGCTGGAATGCTAATGATAATGGACGCCTCTTTCAACATTGCAATGGAGCCTTTCAGAGCTTTGGTTGGAGATAACTTAAGAGCTGATCAGCATACTTTAGGATTCAGCGTACAAACAGCATTAATTGGAATTGGTGCAGTTGTTGGCTCTTGGTTGCCTTACGTATTAACCAATTGGTTCGGCGTTAGTAACCTTGCTACAGAAACCTCAGCAGTACCCCAAAACTTAATTTATTCATTCATTATTGGAGCACTTATCTTGGTTGGTTCAATTTTGATTACAATTTTTACAACAAAAGAGTATTCTCCAGAAGAGTTAGAACAATTTGATGCTAACAATGCCAAAAACCACAATGATGTTGAAGCCGTTAAGACAGAAAAAAAACTATCTGACATTTTCACTGATTTTGCCAAAATGCCCGAAACAATGCGACAATTAAGCTGGGTGCAGTTTTTTTCGTGGTTTGGCCTTTTTGGAATGTGGGTTTTTTCAACTCCAGCAATTGCTCAACACATTTACGGACTTGGTATCGATGACACAACAAGCCCCGAATTTCAATCGGCTGGTGATTGGGTTGGAATAATATTTGGAGTTTACAATTTTGTTTCCGCGATAGTTGCTTTTGCTCTACCGTATATTGCTAAACAAATCGGAAGAAAAAAAACGCATGCTCTTTCTCTCGCTTTGGGTGGTATTGGACTAATTTCAATGTATTTTATGCCAAACAAAGAGGCATTAATCATATCAATGGTTCTAGTTGGATTTGCTTGGGCTAGTATTTTGGCAATGCCTTATGCAATTCTAGCAGGCTCTATTCATCCAAAGAAAATGGGAGTTTATATGGGAATCTTCAACTTCTTTATAGTGATTCCACAAATTGTTAACGCCTTAATTGGTGGTCCACTTGTAAAATACGTTTATGGTAATCATGCTATTTATGCCATTGTGATGAGCGGCATAAGCTTCCTTATTGCAGCATTTTTAGCGATTAAAGTAAAAGATAACGCAGACACAAAATAAATGTCAAAAAAAGCATTCATATTCGACCTCGACGGTGTAATTGTTGACACCGCAAAATACCACTTTTTGGCGTGGCAAAAATTAGCGCAAGAATTAGGTATCGAATTTACACCCGAACACAACGAAGAATTAAAAGGTGTAAGCCGTATTCGTTCGTTAGACATCATCTTGGAATTAGGCGGAATAAAAGCCTCTCAAGAAGACAAAAACAAATGGCTTATCAAAAAAAACGAAGACTATCTATCCTATTTGGTAGATATTGACGAAAGTGAAATTTTACCAGGAGTACTTCCTGTTTTACATTATCTTAAAGATAAAAAACAATTGATAGCATTAGGATCTGCTAGTAAAAACGCAAGACCTATTTTAGAAAAAACAGGTATTTTGCCTCTTTTTGACGCTATCGTTGATGGAAATGACGTATCAAACGCAAAGCCTGATCCTGAAGTTTTCCTAAGAGCCGCTCAATTATTGAACACTTCAAATGAAGATGCAATTGTTTTTGAAGATTCAGTTGCCGGCATTCAAGCCGCTAATATTGCAAATATGACGAGCGTGGGAATTGGTGATGCTACAATTTTACACGAAGCTAAATATCAATTTGAGGATTTTACATTTATAGATGTTTCTTTTATTGAAGCTTTAATCAATTAGTAAATGTGTCAATTTGGAAATGTGTCAATTTGATTGTATCCTGAAAAAAATGAATTTTAAATACGCAGCGTAAACATAAATAATTAACCAATTTAAAAATTGACAAATTGTCTAATTATCAAATTGTCTAATTATCAAATTTATAAAAACATGAACCAAGATTATATACAACCTAACCATTGGTCCATCATTGAAGAAGGATTTGATGCCGAAAGAGTAAAGTCGTCTGAAAGTTTGTTCAGCATCGGGAACGGTGCCATGGGACAACGCGCCAATTTTGAAGAACAATATTCAGGCGAAACCTTCCAAGGAAGCTACATTGCCGGAATTTATTACCCAGATAAAACTAAAGTGGGTTGGTGGAAAAACGGTTATCCCGAATATTTCGCCAAAGTACTCAACGCTCCCAACTGGATTGGTATTGACATCGAAATCAACGGTACGACTTTCGATTTAGCAACTTGCAAAGAAGTCAAAAACTTCCGCCGCGAGTTGAATATGAAAGAAGGTATTTACTACCGTTCTTTTGAAGCAGTATTACCCAACGGAATTGAGATTGGAGTAAAAGTATGTCGCTTTCTCTCGTTAGATATCGACGAATTAGGTGTAATTCATTTTGAGATCACTCCATTAAATGGTGATGCCAAAATCAATTACAAACCTTACATCGATGCTGGAGTTCATAATGAAGACGCCAATTGGGAAGAAAAATTTTGGGAACCATTAGAAGTAACACACTCTCAAAACCAAGCTTTTGTAACAGCTCGCACATTCAAAACGCATTTTGTTGCCACTACATTCATGCAGAATTCACTCTTTTTAAATGGTGAAAATCTATCGATGAATCCGATGACTGTAGAGAAAACTTCGGATAAAATTCAATTTCATTATGAAGTAAATGTTACAAAAGGACAAACTTCTTCGATTCAAAAATTAGGTGGATATACCGT
Source organism: uncultured Flavobacterium sp. (assembly GCA_964414655.1). Lineage (GTDB taxonomy): Bacteria > Bacteroidota > Bacteroidia > Flavobacteriales > Flavobacteriaceae > Flavobacterium. The sequence goes on from CAYPXI010000014.1 coordinate 65,530, forward strand.
TTCAATGAATCATGAAAATACTCAAATCGCAGCTGAAAACACCATCAAAAAAGGACTAGAAGCTGGTTACTACCAATTGCTTGAAAGTCAAAAAACAGCGTGGGCCAAAATTTGGGAAATGAGCGATATCACTATCGAAGGCGATGTGAAAGCACAACAAGGAATTCGTTTCAACATTTTCCAACTCAATCAAACCTATCTCGGAAAAGACTCTCGATTAAATATTGGTCCGAAAGGATTTACTGGCGAAAAATACGGCGGTTCAACTTATTGGGATACTGAGGCTTACTGTATTCCTTTTTACATGGCAACCAAAGACCAACAAGTAGCTAGAAACCTATTGACTTATCGTTACAATCAATTGGATAAAGCCATTGAAAATGCCGAAAAACTCGGATTCAAAAACGGCGCAGCTCTGTATCCAATGGTGACCATGAATGGTGAAGAATGCCACAACGAATGGGAAATCACATTTGAAGAAATCCACCGTAACGGCGCTATTGCTTTTGCTATTTTCAACTACTATCGTTTTACCAATGATTATAGCTACATTCCCGAAAAAGGATTGGAAGTTTTAATCGGAATTGCTCGTTTTTGGCACCAAAGAGCTACATACTCTACTTACAGAAATCAATATGTAATTTTAGGTGTAACAGGACCAAACGAGTATGAAAATAATGTCAACAACAATTTCTACACCAATTATTTAGCCAAATGGTGTATCGATTATACTATCGAACAAATTCAAAAAGTGGAAACTGAATTTAACGCTGATTATGTTCGAATCATGAACAAAGTGAAATTATCTGCAGCAGAAATCCAACATTGGAAAGGCGTTGCTGACAACATGTATTTCCCTTATTCTGAACAACACGATGTATACTTGCAACAAGATGGTTTCTTAGATAAAGAACTAGTAAAAGTGCACGACTTAGATAAAAGTCAACGACCAATTAACCAAAAATGGTCATGGGACAGAATTTTGCGTTCGCCTTACATCAAACAAGCGGATACTTTGCAAGGTTTTTACTTTTTTGAAGACCATTTTACCAAAGAACAATTAGAAAAACATTTTGACTTTTACGAACCTTTTACCGTTCACGAAAGTTCATTGTCGCCTTGCGTTCACTCCATTCAAGCTGCGGTTTTGGGTCGAATGGAACAAGCCTATACATTTTATTTAAGAACTTCTCGCTTGGATTTGGATGATTACAACAAAGAAGTGGAAGAAGGCTTACACATTACCTCTATGGCTGGAACTTGGATGAGTATTGTAGAAGGTTTTGGCGGCATGCGTGTGAAAAACAACCATTTGCACTTTGAACCCAAAATTCCAGCTCAATGGGAAGGTTACTCGTTCAAAATCAATTTTAGAAACCAAATTCTAAAAGTTTCGGTTCATCAAAATGAGACCAATTTCTCGCTCGAAGGCGATAAAGAAATTACCGTTTTTGTAAACGGAAAAGAAATTTTAGTAGAACCGAATAGTTTGGTTACGGTTTAAAGTATATCTAATTAAATTAACCCTTTCAGCGTTTTAAATTCTGAAAGGGTTTTTAAAATAATAGCACATGAAAAAACTGATTTTTTTATTATTGTTTTCAACTTATTCCATCGCTCAAATAGACCGTATAGAACCTCCTTTTTGGTGGAGCGATATGCATTTGTCAGATGTGCAAATCATGTTCTATGGTAAAAACATTGCTCAAAATGAGGTTAATGTTTCTGATGGAATTGTCATCAAAGGCATCCAAAAAACAGAAAATCCAAACTACCTTTTTGTAACTATTGATACGAAAAATATAAAAGCACGCGATTTTGTTTTCACTTTTAAAAATAAAAACAAATCGTTCACCCAAAACTATTCACTAAAAACAAGAAGAGCCAATTCACGCTTCCGCAAAAGCTACGACAGCTCGGATATGATTTACCTCATCATGTCGGATCGTTTTGCCAACGGAAATCCCAACAACGACAGCACCAACGAAACCATCGAAAAAGCAGATCGTTCAAACAAAGACGGTCGACACGGCGGTGATATTGAAGGCATCATTAAAAACTTGGATTACATCAAATCGCTTGGTGCCACAGCTATTTGGCCCACACCTTTGTGTGAAGATAACGACGAAAAAGGTTCATACCACACTTACGGACAGTCGGATTTGTATAAAATCGATTCGCGCTTCGGAACCAACGAAGATTATGTACGCTTGAGTAAAGAATTACACCAACGCGGCATGAAAAACATCATGGATTATGTTACCAATCACTGGGGTTATATGCATTGGATGATGAAAGATTTGCCAACCTATGACTGGATTCATCAGTTTCCGGGTTACAAACAAACCAATTATCGTATGGCAACTCAATTTGACTACAATGCCTCTAAATACGACACCAATTTATGCATGGATGGATGGTTTGTTAAATCGATGCCCGACTTAAATCAGTCGAATCCATTGGTGTTGAATTACCTCACTCAAAATGCCATTTGGTGGATTGAATACGCTGATTTGGATGGTTTTAGAGTTGATACGTATCCTTACAATGATAAAATCGCTATTGCAAAATGGACCAAATCCATCACCGACGAATATCCGTATTTTAATATTGTTGGTGAAGCCTGGTATTATGATCAAGCACAAATTGCCTATTGGCAAAAAGACAGCCAAATTGCCGCTATTCAAAGCTATAATTCAAACTTGCCAAGTGTAATGGATTTTACTTTGGAAGAAACGATTATGAACGGTGTTTTCAACGAAGACAAACAAGAATGGCGCAACGGAATGGTGAAAATATTTGAAAATTTCAACAACGATTTCCTTTATCCAAACATTAACAACATTATGGTTTTTGTAGATAATCATGACATCAATCGATTCAATGAATACTACAAAAACGATTTCAAAAAATACCAAATGGCCATGGCTTTGATTGCCACCATTCGTGGAATTCCACAATTATATTACGGAACCGAAATCGGAATGGCAGGAAGCAAAAGCGTAGGCGATGGCGACATTCGTAGGGATTTTCCTGGTGGTTGGGCGGGTGATGCGAACAATGCTTTTACCGCTTCAGGAAGAACAGACGAACAAAAAAAATTCTTCGATTTCACCAGCCAATTATTCAACTGGAGAAAAAATAAATCGGTCATTCATACTGGAAAAATGACACATTATGTTCCCGAGAACAACGTATATGTGTATTTCCGTCACAATGAAGCCGAAAGCGTAATGGTAATCATTAACAACAGTAATGAAACGCAAACTATTACTCCTACTCGATTCCAAGAAAACACGCAAAATTACCACTTTGGATTGGACATTTTGACCAACAAATCCATCGATGTTCAAAAAGACATTACCATCGAACCTAAATCGGCTTACATACTCGAATTAAAATAATTTTTTGAAGCTATTTCCCGTCTCGTCATGCTGACGAGAGGGCCAAAAAATCCCGCCATGAAGAAAATAATCTGGTTACTATTCATTTCTACCCTAACTTGGGCACAAAATGCGAATCGAAAGTACATTTCCCATCAATGGAAAAACAATGTGCTGGAAATTATAACTTCCGACGGAAATTATAGTATCAAGCCGTATTCCAACGAGATAATCGAAACATCTTTTATTCCAAAAGAGCAACAATTCAATCCAAATTCACACGCAGTAATCAAACAACCTGAAAAACTAAAAGTTAAATTTTCCAAATCAAAAACCAATTTAACTTTAAACACAAACACTCTTAAAGTCAATATTAGTTTAGCGCCATTTCAAATTCAATATTCAGATAGCAAAGGCAATTTATTACTTTCTGAAAAAAACGGTTACATCAAAAAAGATTCAACTGAGGTTTTGGATTTCAATATCGGTTCGGATGATGTGTTGTATGGCGGTGGCGCTCGAGCGTTAGGAATGAATCGTCGTGGTAATCGCCTGCAATTATACAACCGCGCTCATTACGGTTATGAAACACGTGCCGAATTGATGAACTTTTGTATTCCAATAGTTTTATCATCCAAATTATTTGCGGTTCATTTTGACAACGCAGCCATTGGTTATTTGGATTTGGATTCAAAAAAAGACAATACATTGGCCTACGAAACCATTTCAGGTCGCAAAACCTATCAAGTAATTGTAGGTGATTCATGGGAAAATCTCATCCAAAACTATACCGATTTGACTGGCAGACAACCTTTACCTCCACGTTGGGCTTTCGGAAATTTTTCTTCTCGATTTGGTTATCATTCACAAGACGAAGTGTATAACACCATCCGAAAATTTGAAGAAGATAAAATTCCTGTCGACGCCATAATTCTTGATTTATATTGGTTTGGAAAATCCATAAAAGGAACTATGGGCAATTTAGAATGGGACAAAGACAATTTCCCCAATCCGGAAAAAATGATGGCCGACCTGAAAGTCAAAGGAGTAAAAACAATTCTAATAACTGAACCTTTTATCTTAACTACTTCTTCCAAATGGCAAGAAACAGTCGACAAAAAAGTACTAGCAACTCTCGATAATGGAAAACCAGCAACTTGGGATTTCTATTTTGGCAATACTGGAATCGTTGATATTTTTAAACCCGAAGGCAAAGATTGGTTTTGGAACATTTATAAAAATCTAGTCAATCAAGGTGTTGGTGGCTGGTGGGGCGATTTGGGTGAACCCGAAGTTTTTCCTTCCAAAGCGCGAACTTACAGTGGCAAAGCCGATGAAGTACACAATATTTACGGGCACAATTGGGCCAAATTAGTGGCCGAAGGTTATCAAAAAGACTTCGCAAACCAACGCCCTTTTATTTTGATGCGTGCGGGTTATTCAGGTTCGCAACGCTTTGGTATGATTCCCTGGAGCGGCGATGTCTCTCGCAGTTGGGGCGGATTGCAAAGTCAAATGGAAATTTCGATGCAAATGGGAATGCAAGGAATGGCATATATGCATAGCGATTTAGGCGGATTTGCAGGTGATTATTTTGATAACGAATTGTACTTGCGTTGGTTGCAATACGGTGTTTTTCAACCTATTTTTCGTCCACATGCGCAAGAAGATGTAGCCTCTGAAGTTGCTCGAAAAGATATTATTACGAAAGCCAAAGCCAAAAAATCAGTCGAATTGCGTTACCAATTAATGCCTTATAATTATAGTATTGCTTTTGAAAATAGTACTAAAGGAAAACCTTTGATGCGTCCATTGTTTTTTGAAGAACCTTCCAATTCAAAATTGCAAAACGAAAACGAAAGTTACCTTTGGGGAAATGCTTTTTTAGTAAAACCTATTACGAAAGCCGGAATTACCTCAACTGAAATTTATTTCCCAAAAAGCAACAATTGGTTTGATTTTTATTCGGACAAAAAATTCAACGCAGGTTCAACACATCAGGTTGCAGTAAATGAAAACAATATTCCAGTTTTTGTGCGTGGCGGTAGTTTTATTCCGATGATTAAAACCATACAAAACACCGCTTCTTACTCATTAAAAAACATTGATTTACATTATTATTTTGATGAAAGTGTAGCCAATTCATCTGGACAATTATACCATGACAATGGCGAAACAACCAATGCTTTTGAAAAAGGAGCTTACGAATTACTACAATTCAATAGTTTGGTTTCGGGTAAAACAATAACTTTAAAGTTCAACTCAACAGTGGGCAAAAATTTCTCATCTGAAACTAAAAATATTAATCTAACACTTCATAATCTACAACCCAAAAAAATACTTTTGAACGGTAAAGAAATCGCGCTAAATAACGACTCTGAATTTGTTACTATTCCATTTACTTGGACAGTATCAACATTACCAGAAATTAAAATTGAATACTAAATGAATAAAATTTATTTACTCCTTGCAGCCTCATTTTTGCTATTGAGTTGTAATTCAACTAAGAAAACAATTGCTCAAACAGAAGCAAAATCGCCTTTTGTTTGGGAGAATGCCAATGTTTATTTTTTATTGACTGATCGTTTTTTGAATGGAAATCCTAACAATGACGCCATCATTAAAAGAGACAAACCAACAGGAAAATTACGCGGTTTTGAAGGTGGCGATATTCGAGGTGTCATTCAAAAATTAGACGAAGGTTACTTTACCGATTTGGGAATTACAGCCATTTGGATGACACCAATTGTAGAACAAATTCATGGCTCTGTTGATGAAGGGACAGGAAATACCTATGGATTTCACGGTTATTGGGCAAAAGATTGGACGAATCTTGACCCAAGTTATGGAACAAGAGAAGATTTAGCCGAATTGGTTGAAAAAGCCCACGCCAAAGGGATTCGAATTATGCTCGACGCCGTGATTAATCATACTGGACACGCCACCGAATTAGACAAAAAACACCCTGAAGATTGGGTGCGATCAACTCCAAACTGTGCATACAATAGCTACGACAGTAACATCAATTGTACCTTAGTCACAGGCCTTTTTGATGTAAAAACAGAAAGTAATCAAAACGTAGCTTTACCAGAAATGCTTGTTGAAAAGTGGAAAAAAGAAGGTCGTTACGAGCAAGAAGTAGCCGAATTGGATACTTTTTTTGAAAAAACAGGTTATCCAAGAGCGCCAAAATATTACATTATGAAATGGTTGGCCGATTACATTACCGATTTCGGAATAGATGCTTACCGTGTTGACACAGTGAAACACACCACAGAAGATGTTTGGTTTGATTTTGCAAAAGTATGCCAAATGACCTTTGAAGAATACAAAAAAAATAACCCGAGTAAAGTGCTTGACAACAACAAATTTTTCATGGTTGGCGAAGTATATGGCTACGGTTTACACGGAAAACAATTTTACGATTATGGTGATAAAAAAGTCAATTACTTTCAAAATGGCTTTCAAGGTTTAATCAATTTTGATTTTAAAGGCGATGCTAATAAATCCTACGAGGATCTATTTTCATATTATTCTACTGTGTTGCAAACGGATTTAAAAGGACTAACTGTGATGAACTATTTGACTTCGCACGACGATGGCTGGCCTTTTGACAAAAAACGCGAAAAGACATTTGAAGCTGGAATTAAATTATTACTAGCTCCTGGAATTTCACAAGTATATTATGGCGATGAATTAGCGCGTTCGCTCGAAATTGAAGGAGCTGTGGGCGACGCTACTTTGCGTTCAATGATGAATTGGGACGAACTTACCTACAACAAAAATGCCTACAAATTGTTGTATCATTACCAGCGTTTAGGTAATTTCAGGAAAGATCATCCAGCAATAGGCGCTGGAATTCATACTAAAATTTCAGATGCGCCTTATGTTTTCAGTCGGGTTTACAAAGACGATAAAGTAGTGGTTGGATTGGATTTACCCATTGGGAAAAAAGAAATTTCAATAGGAACTGTTTTTGAAAACGGAACAAAAGTTTACGATGTTTATTCGAATACAGAAACCGTTGTCAGCGACGGAAAAGTGAGTATAAATTCGGATTACCCAATTTTACTTTTGGAAGAAAAAAAATAAAATTGATTATTTACCTACAAAAACGTCTCGATAATCGGGACGTTTTTTATTTTTGACTATGCTAAAAATTGGACACCGCGGAGCCAAAGGACATGTGTTGGAAAACACACTTTCTTCATTTCAAAAAGCCATTGATTTAAACGTTGATGGCATTGAACTCGACGTGCATCTAAGTGCCGACAACCAAGTTATGGTGATTCACGATGATACAATTGATAGAACAACAACAGAAAGTGGATTTGTTAGTGACTTGAGTTCAGCAAAAATGCAACAATTAGGCATTCCACCTTTGATTGAAGTCATTGCGTTGGTTCGTCAGCGATGCTTTATCAATATCGAAATCAAAGATAAAAAAGCTACTCCTTTTGTGCTTTCCATTATAGAAAATTCAATTGAAAAGCTAGGTTTGAATAACAACTTGTTTCAAGTTTCGAGTTTTGATTGGACTGTTTTGGAAACAATTGCGCAATTGAATACTAGCATTCGACTTGGTGTTTTGACTGAAAAATCTACTTCAGAAGCTTTTGAATTTGCCAAAAAAATTGATGCCTATTCCATTAATCCTTTTTTTGAATTGATTGATCAAGAAATGGTAGCTTTGTGGCAACAAAATGGATTCAAGGTTTTTCCGTGGACAGTCAATTCGACAGAAGACATTAACTTTGTCAAATCATTACAAGTAAACGGAATAATCTCTGATTTTCCCGATCGAATATGAATTCAAACTACGACATACTCATAGTTGGTGGCGGCGCTGCTGGTTTTTTTACAGCGATAAACATCGTAGAGAAAAACCCTAAATTAAAAGTAGCCATTTTAGAGCGCGGGAAATCAGTGCTTGAAAAGGTACGTATTTCGGGTGGCGGACGATGTAATGTAACGCACGCCTGTTTTGTTCCGAATGATTTTGTGAAATTTTATCCAAGAGGAGAAAAAGAGTTGCGTGGTCCTTTTCATCAATTTTGCTCGGGCGATACGATTGAGTGGTTTTCAAACCATGGCGTTGAACTGAAAATCGAAGACGATGGAAGAATGTTTCCCGTATCCGATTCATCGCAAACTATTATTGATTGTTTTCTGTCAGCCGTTCAAAAACTCAAAATAGATGTATTAACGAGTCAAAGTGTTCAATCTATTTATAAAGGAATCGATTACTGGAAAGTAGAAACCAACCACGAAACCTATTCCTGCCAGAAACTCGTTATGACTACTGGTAGCAATCCAAAAATGTGGGATGTTTTATCAGCAATTGGTCATGCGATTGTTCCGCCAGTACCTTCTTTATTTACGTTTAACATCAAAGACCGCCGCATCAAAGATTTAATGGGAATTTCGGCTTTGGCTACTGTAAAAGTCAAAAATTCTAAACTTTCGGCTTCTGGACCACTATTAATAACGCATTGGGGAATGAGCGGACCCGGAATTTTACGACTGTCGGCTTGGGGCGCGATCGAATTATTTCAGAAAAACTATCAGTTTACTATTCAAGTCAATTGGCTCAACGAAGTCACTTTTGAAGAAGTAGAAGAACAACTCAAAGACCTAAAGCTAGAGCATTCAAAAAAAGTAGTTTGTAAAAAATCGCCTTTTGATTTATCCAATCGTTTGTGGGAAAGCTTGGTTATAGCTTCCGAAATTACAACAGAAGCTAAATGGGCTGATTTGACCAAAAAACAACTTCAAAACTTAGCGTTGCAACTCACTAAAGGCGAATTTCAAGTGAATGGAAAAAGCACCTTTAAAGAAGAGTTTGTCACTGCTGGTGGTATTGACTTGAAAGAAATCAATTTCAAAACCATGGAAAGTAAAATTCACCCCAATTTATTTTTTGCAGGAGAAATTGTAAACATTGATGCTATTACGGGCGGATTCAATTTTCAAAATGCGTGGACGGGCGGATATATTGTTGCTGAGGCAGTTAATCAAATAAAATGAGTAGATTTTGAAAATAAACTCTATATTTGGGTTAAAATTTTCACTGCTATGAAAAAATTATTCCTCTTACTGACAATACAATTTTTTATTTCTTTACAGGCTAACGCACAGATTCTTCCTTCTGTAGCGTGCGATGACAACTATGATGGATTCGCTCAATTTGATTTAAACTCAAGAACACCCGAAATCTTGCAGGTGTTGAATAATTTAAATCCATCGATACACAATGTAACATTTTATGAAACTTTTACTGATTCACAGACAGGCACAAATCCTATTGTTAATGCCTCGAATTACATGGGAGTAAACCAACAAACGATTTATGTAAGGATTGAGAATACTCAGACTAGTGCAATAACTAATTATGAATTCTATTTGATAGTTTCTACTCAGCCAAATGCAGGTAGCGATGGCTCCATTGTCATTTGTGAGGCAAGTACTTCAATAATTAATTTATTTAGTTTATTAATTAACGAAGATCTTGGTGGAGTTTGGATAAGAGATACTGGAGTGGGTGGAACATTCAATTCAGCTAACGGAACTTTCACGCCTTCTGCAGGAACAACTACCAGTACTTTTGTATATACAGTAACGGGCGTACAACCTTGTACAAACGATTCTAGCATTGTAACTATAATTGTGCTTCCCATTGCAGACTGCGTTCCATTTGCTTGTGGTGGTATTTTTACTGATAATGGTGGATTATCTTCTAACTACACTGACAATGCAAACCAAACCGTAACTATTTGTCCAAACGCAGCTGGAGAAGTAGTTACAATTACTTTTACCTCTTTTGATGTGGAAAGCAATAACGATGCTTTGTATGTATTTGATGGTACTTCAGAAGCTGATTCAATGATACCAAGCTCAAATGGAAGCGGAAACGTTCCTGGTGGTTTGGCAGGTGGTTTTTGGGGAACTACAAATCCAGGATCATTTACAGCAACCAATTCTTCGGGATGTTTAACTTTCAAATTTAGAAGTAATAACACAATTACTAGTTCAGGTTGGATAGCCAATGTCAGTTGTGGCCCTATTAGTGACATCACTTTAACTGCTTTTATCGATGCCAATAACAACGGAATATTCGACAGCAATGAAGCCACATTTACAGAAGGTTCGTTTGTTTATCAGGTAAATGACAGCGGAACCAACATCTATGCTGCTTCAAATACTGGTTCTCATCGAATTGTTGACACTACCTATAGCAATAGTTATGATTTCAGTTATTTGATCAATCCAGAATTTGCATCGTATCTTTCCAACTCAACCCTTTACAACAACATCATAATTACTCCTACTAGTGGAAATCAAATATTATATTTTCCAATTTCAGTAACTACTCCGTTTAATGATGTTTCCATTGCGCTAATTCCATCGGCTCCACCAAGACCAGGATTTAACTATACAAATATAATTGCTTATAAAAATATTGGTGTTGATACCGCATCAGGAATAGTGACATTTACTAAAAACCCTGCAGTTTCTATAACTAGCGTTTCAGAAGCTGGCATTACAGCAACTGCAAACGGATTTAGTTATAGTTACACCAATTTAGCTCCGAATGAAACCCGATATATTACGGTTACTATGAGCGTACCAACAATACCGACGGTAAACATAGGTGACATTTTAACCAATTATACTTCAATTACCACAAATACCAATGATATTTTCTGGACAAATAATAACTTCTCAAGCAGCCAAGTCGTAGTAGGCGCTTATGATCCGAATGATAAGATGGAATCACATGGAGAACAAATTCTTCATTCTACTTTTACTTCGGATGATTATCTGTATTACACTATTCGCTTCGAAAATACGGGAACCGCGAGTGCTTTCAATATTAATATTGAAGATACTTTAGACGAAAAGTTAAACGAAAATACAGTTTCTATGATTAGCGCAAGTCACGACTACAATTTAAGTAGAAGTGGAACTAATTTAAAATGGACTTTTGACAACATCCTACTTCCCCCATCAGTACCTGACACAAATATTGGAAAGGGATATATTACTTTTAGAGTGAAACCAAAACCAGGCTATGCCATTGGTGATATCATTGAGAACACAGCATACATTTATTTTGATTTCAATCCAGCAATCATTACTAATACATTTCGTACTGAATTTGTAGCAGCATTAGAACTTTCTGATTTTGGGCATAACACTGTTTATCTTTCACCAAACCCGGCTACAACTTCTTTCGAAATACAATTAAAAAACACAGTTGAAGCACTCGCTTTGATAACCATAAATGATTTAGTTGGAAAGACCATCAAAACAATTCAATCAGAATCAGAAACTCAAATTAGTATTGATGTTTCCGATTTATCACAAGGTATCTATTTGGTCGAAATTACTACTAAAAACAATCGTAAGCTATTAAAAAAACTTGTCGTCGAATAATCCATTAACAGCAAAGAAGTTTCTAATACATAGCTTATTTTTCAAAAACAGTATAAAAACTCCTAATTCAGTAGTGAAGAAGTCATTTGTTAAAAAAAAGTAATTTTTTTTCGTAAGATATTAAAAATCAATGTATATTTGGTTTGCTAAAAATCAAACAATTATGAAAAAGAAATTACTATTAACGCTTCTAGCGCTTATAGGCAGTATTCATTTTGCTGCTTATTCACAGACTGGACTAACCTGTTCCGAACCGATTCAGGTTACTTCATTACCTTTTGCGACAACCGACAACACGTCCAATTACGGCGACACATACGACGTACAACAACCGTCTGGTTGTGCCGGTAGTTCTGGTAATTACATGGGTGGAAACGACGTATTTTATTCGTACACACCTACCTCCAACGAAATCATTACCATTACCATGACACCTCAAGCGGGTTGGTCTGGCATTTTTGTATATGATGGTTGCGCCAACTTAGGTGTGGCTTGTGTGGCTGGTGTGGCCAATGGTTCAAGTACAGTCCGTCAAATTCAAGGTCTAGCAGTTCAAGCAGGACACAATTACATCATTACTATTTCTACTTTTCCAACACCGCAAACTGTGGGTTATACCTTGCAAATTCAAAATTCTACTGTTTGCCCTATACCCAGTCAAATTGCAGCTTCAAACATTGCTCCCACTTCATTTGACATGAGTTGGTTTGATGCAACAACTAACAACACCTGGGAAGTGTATGTTGCGCCGTGTAATGCACCTGCTCCAACTCAAAACACTGTTGGTACTCCGGTTACAATACAATACTATAGTGTTACAAATTTATTACCTAACACTTGTTACAATGTATACATTCGTTCCGTTTGTTCTACTAATGATTACAGTCAATGGTCGGCAGGATTGAGTGTTACAACCATAGGTGAAGTTGTTCCACCACCAGTTTGTGGCGGACAATTTATTGACCAAGGAGGTCTTACTGGTAATTACTTTAACAATTCTAATCAAACCTACACCATTTGCCCTTCTGTTCCAGGTGAAATTGTAACGGTGACATTTACTCATTTTGACACAGAGACAGGTTGGGATGGAATGTATGTTTATGATGGTCCAACGTCGAGTTCTAATCAAATTTCAAGCGCTAACGGCGGAGGCAATGTTCCGGGTGGTTTGCCAGGTTCTTTTTGGGGAAATACTATTCCTGGACCATTTTCTTCATCTGACCCTTCAGGATGTTTAACATTTGTATTCAAAAGTGATTCTTCTGTAAATAAAACAGGCTGGGTAGCTGATGTTGTTTGTGAGCTTCAAGCAACATGTCCAAAACCAAATATGTTAGTTGCTAATGCAGATTCTTACACAAGTGCCATCATTAGTTGGAATGAAATTGGTTCAGCTACACAGTGGGAAGTAGAAATAATCCCTAATTCAAATCCGAGTAGTTCATCGAGTTTTATTACTTCGCAAAATACTGCAAGTGTAGCAATGATTGCTGGTGAAAGTTACAGCATTAACGTTCGGTCCCTCTGCTCAACTTCCGATATCAGTTTGTGGCGCACAATTAATTTTACTATGCCAAACTGTAGTGTTCCAAACAACATTACAGCACAAGTTACCTCTTCATTTTCGGCTACTGTTGTATGGAGTTCTGTTTCTAGTTCAAATTTGTATGAAATTTTAATTGTTCCGTCTGGCACACCAACACCAACTTCTTCAGACAATGGAATTGCAATAAATGCTTTATCGTATAATGCAAATGGGTTAACAGCTCAAACCTCCTACGATGTATATATTCGTTCAACTTGTTTATTTGGATTGAATTCAGATTGGTCAACTGTAGTTTCATTCACCACATTACCTACAAGTTCATACTTAATTCCCAACAACACACTTTACAATGCTGAAGAATTGGTTACCAATGTTTTAATCAATAATCCTTGTATCGAAATAACCAACGTAACTTCAAGCACGGGAACTAATTATGGTTCTGCTAATGGAATAGGTTTTTTCACCAATACTAATAGTTCATTTCCATTGAGTTCTGGTATTATATTGTCTACAGGAAATGCAATGAATGCAACAGGTCCAAACACATCTAATTTGAGTGATGGCAATAGTTCTTGGACGGGAGACACTGAATTAGAAAACATCATTACAACAGCAACTGGAAACGTAATGAATTCATTTAACGCTACAAAATTAGAATTTGATTTTACCAGTTTAAATGAGTTTATGAGTTTCAACTTTTTGTTTGCTTCAGATGAATATGGAACGTTTCAATGTACTTTTTCAGATGCATTTGCCTTTTTATTGACTGACATGGTTACGGGAACAACCACCAATTTGGCTTTGGTTCCTGGCACAACAACACCTGTTTCGGTTGTAACCATCAGAGATGTTCTTTACAATTCAGGATGTAGTTCACAAAACCCTGATTTTTTCGATAACTACAACGGCAATGGTAATGAATACAACTCTGCTAGCAATTTTAATGGTCAAACCGTATTGATGACGGCTTCATCAGCAATTATTCCTAATCATCCTTACCACATCAAATTAGTAATTGCCGACCGTGGAGATTCTGCTTATGATTCTGCTGTATTTATCCAAGCTGGAAGTTTTACTTCGGGTCCACCAGAGTGTAATGAAAGAGTGCAATTAGTAGCTTTTGTTGACGAGAACAACAATGGCATCAAAGATTTGGGTGAAAACAACTTTACTTATGGTTCTTTTGGAATTGAAGAAAACAATAGCGGCACTGTAACCAGTATTACTTCACCGTTTGGAGCCTATACGATTTATGATTCTACTGCAACTACTTACGACTTTAGTTATACAATTGATTCTGAATATAGTCCATACTACACATCATCTGGTGTTAACTATAACGACATCAACATTGCTTTGAACACCGACCCGATTTTGTATTTCCCAATCACTTTAACTCAAGGTTACAATGATGTAACAGTTAGTATTACCACACTTATTCCTCCACGACCAGGGTTTTCTTATACCAATAAGGTTATTTACAAAAATTTAGGCGTTACTGCTACTTCTGGAACTGTAACTTACAACAACGATCCCGCAACAACAATTGTAAATGTTAGCCAAGCTGGCACGACTACTACAGCAACAGGTTTGACTTATGATTTTGTTAATTTACAACCTTATGAATCGCGATCGTTTACTGTAACTATGAATGTTCCCGCCATTCCAACAGTTAATATTGATGATATTTTAACTAGCACTGCTTCTGTTTCTGCTCCAGCTAATGACATTAATTTGAACAACAATCAGTTCGCAAATTCAGAAATAGTTGTAGCGGCTTATGATCCGAATGATATTACCGAATCACATGGTGGTCGAATTCAAATTGATCAATTTTCTGCTAATGATTATTTGTACTATACTATTCGATTCCAAAATATGGGAACTGCAAGCGCAATTAATGTAAGAATTGAAAACCTATTGGATAGTCAATTGGATGAAAATAGCATCCGAATGGTGAGCGCTAGTCACAACTACATCATGGAACGAGTAGGAAATCAATTAACTTGGAAATTTGACTACATTAATCTTGTGAGTCATCTTCAAAACGATGCTTTAAGCAAAGGTTATATCACATACAAAATTAAAGTAAAACCAGGTTTTGCAGTTGGTGACATTATTCCAAATACAGCAGGAATCTATTTTGACACCAATCCAGTTGTGATTACTAATACATTCAATACAGAATTTGTAACAACGTTAGGCACAACAGATTTTGGCTCAAACAATATGTTGGTTTTCCCAAATCCTGCTAATAGTACCATTCAAATTAGCTTACAAAACACTTCAGAAACTTTAAGTTCAGTTTCAATCACTGATATTTTAGGGAAAAATATTCGTACACAGAAAGTAACTTCAGGCTATCAAACCAACATTGATATTGCCGATTTATCACAAGGTGTTTATTTTGTGGAAATCACCACTTCTAACAATTTGAAACAAGTTAAAAAACTGATCAAAGAGTAAAAAAAAAAATAAAAAACCAAAAAAGCTCCGAAAATTCGGGGCTTTTTTTATTGTAAGTAATTGAAAATTAAACTAACTTTGGTTAAAATTGCTGCTTTATGAAAAAAATTATTCTTACGCTACTACTAGTGTTCTATACTGCAATAGGCTTTTCTCAAGTTTTATTTGAAAGTTTTGAAAACACCACAGGACCTGATCCATCACCGTCAACTAATTGGACATTAGGAAGTGGCAATTGGGCAGTTTTTGACACTAATGTGGGCGGAACGGTGAATTGGTCAATCAATGACAACAGCTATTCAGGTGCAAACTGTGCCTACATGAATCGTCAAAATATAGGGATGGGAATTACTTCCGAGGAGTATTTAGCTACACCCTCTTTTACAGTTCCAGCAAATGGTGAAATCAGTTTCTACTCTAGAACTTTTATATCAGGTAATCAAGGAACAATATATCAAATAAAAATTACATCTGCTGGAAATCAAACCAATCCTTCCGCTTACACTACTTTGTTGGCAGAATTTAATGAGGATCAACTGTCATCCTATTTTTCAAATTACGAAGAAAAAATAGTAGACTTGTCTGCGTTTGCTGGCAATCAAGTTCATATAGCTTTTGTCAAGAAATACACCCAAACCACCGCAGGAATTTCAGGTGATCGATGGTTGCTAGACAATGTAATGATTCAGTCGCATCCAACTTGTTCCAAACCAATTGATCTAGTAGCTTCAAATATAACACCTACATCAGCAACCCTTGACTGGACGGATACAACAGGTGCGAGTAGCTGGGAAGTGATTGCTTCTGTAGCAGGAACCACAGCAGTAACGCCAAGTTCTGTTGGAATTGTGACGAATGCACATCCATTTACTTTTACCAATTTAGACCCATATACTGCTTATTCTTTCTTTGTACGGGCGATTTGCTCACCAACAGAAAAAAGCAATTGGTCTTTGGCTAAATCAATAATAACATCACAGGTGTGTCAACAACCAAGCAATATGTCTTACTCCAATGTAGGCGAAACGACAGCTACCATTGCGTGGACAGAAAATGGCTCTGCTACAAGCTGGGAAATAGTTGCCTTGCCTTTTGGAACTATCCTTACATCTGCTACGACTGGAGTGATAACTTCATCCAATCCATACATCTTTACCAATTTAGTTCCAGATACCTCATACAATTTTTACGTTAGGGCTATATGCTCGCCTAATGAGATTAGTTTTTGGGTTGAAGATAATTTTTCACTTACAACTCTGACTCCCCCTGTAACTTGTGGAGGCTACTTTACAGACAATGGAGGTGCATCCTTTAATTATACTAACAACTCAAATTATACTTATACAATATGCCCTGATATCCCCAATGATGTAGTTACAATTACATTTACACAATTCAGCACCGAAGTCAATTTCGATGGTTTATATATTTACAATGGCAATAACACTTCGCAGCCAATTCTGAGTGGAAATGGCCCTGGATTTGGAGATTTAACTAGCCCTGGTGCTTTTTGGGGAAATTTGAACAGTAATTTACCAGGTCCGATTACATCTACAGCGCCAGATGGATGTTTGACTTTTCGTTTTATAAGTGATGGAAGTGTTACAAACTCTGGTTGGAAGGCCAATGTCAGTTGTGGAGATAGCGATTCTATAAATTTAATTGCTTTTGTAGATTCAAATGGTAATGGCATAAAAGATGTGGATGAAAATAATTTTACTTATGGATCGTTCACTTATGATGAAAATAATACTGGAAATCCAACTTCTGTTTACACACCTTATGGTTATTACATAATTTATGATACTGTTGGAGGTACAAGTTATGATTTTAGTTATGAAATCCAATCAGAATACCTTCCTTACTATAGTTTAGGTTCAATTTCTAATTACAATGACATAACTATTGCAAATGGTAGTGGCCCTCAGACTTTTTATTTCCCCATAACCCTTATCCAAAGTTACACCGACTTATCTATAACTGGAGCAACAAATGGAGCTGTAGCGGGTAATCATTCAAATGTATTTATACTATGCAAAAATAATGGTTGGACGAGTGCATCTGGAACTATATCTTTTGTAAAACCACCTCAAACAACTATAGATTACATGTATCCTTCAGGCGCTACTTTGGATGCTACTGGCTTTACTTATTCTTTCACTAATTTACTTCCAAATGAAAGTTTAAATATTAATGTTTTTTTAATTGTACCTCCAATCCCCACAGTTGCTATTGGTGATTTTCTAGTATCATCGGTGAGCGTAACTGGCCCATCCAATGAAGTGAATTTAGTCAATAATAATTTTGAAATAAGTACAATTATAAGCGCATCTTATGACCCTAACGACAAAACTGAATCGCATGGTGGCACCATTGAAATTGATGATTTTACAAATGATGATTATTTGTATTATACTATTCGTTTTGAAAATACAGGAACAGCACCTGCTTCAAATGTACGAATCGAAGATGACTTGGACGATCAACTAGATGAAACATCGGTGAGAATTGTTAGCTCAAGTCATTATAATGCGATGAGCAGACAAGCCAATCATTTAATTTGGAACTTCAACAACATTCAGCTTCCAGTGACCGATTATCCCAATTCTAATATAGGCCAAGGTTTTGTCACTTTCAAAATAAAACCAAAATCGGGTTATGCTGTAGGCGACATCATTCCAAATACAGCCTCAATTTATTTCGACTCAAATCCAGCCATTGTAACCAATACCTTCAACACCGAATTTGTTCAAGCTTTGGGAACCACTAGTTTTGCTTCTAACAATGTGCTGCTTTATCCTAATCCTGCCAATAGTACCATTCAAATTAGCTTGCAAAACACTTCAGAAACTTTAAGTTCAGTTTCAATTACTGATATTTTAGGGAAAAATATTCGTACTTTAAAAGTAGCTTCTGGCTATCAAACCAGCATTGATATTGCCGATTTATCTCAAGGCGTTTATTTTGTAGAAATCACTACAGCCAACAATTTGAAACAAGTGAAAAAACTGATCAAAGAGTAAAAAAAATAAAAAACCAAAATAAAGCTCCGAAAATTCAGGGCTTTTTTTATTGTAAGTAATTGAAAATTAAACTAACTTTGATTAAAATTGCTGCTTTATGAAAAAAATTCTTCTTACGCTACTGCTAGTGTTCTGTACTGCAATAGGCTTTTCTCAAGTTTTATTTGAAGGTTTTGAAAACACCACAGGACCTGATCCATCACCGTCAACTAATTGGACATTAGGAAGTGGGAATTGGGCGGTTTTTGACAACAATGTGGGCGGAACGGTGAATTGGTCGACAAATGCGAATAGCTATTCGGGTACATATTGTGCCTACATGACCCGTCAAAATATAGGAATGGGAATCACTTCAGAAGAGTATTTGGCAACTCCTTTAATTACTGTTCCTACTAATGGCAAACTCCAATTTTATAGCAGAAGTTTTACTGCGGGAAATCAGGGAACTTTTTACCAAGTGAAAGTGGCTATGGCAACAAGCCCTCAAAATGTTCCCTCTTCTTATACCATTTTATTAGAAGAACTTGGCGAAGACCAACTCTGCCCAAACTACGAAATGTATGGAAAAAAAACTTATGATTTGTCAGCTTTTGCTGGACAAAACATTTACATTGCTTTTGTTCGAAAACACACTCAACCAAATGCCTCTATATCAGGAGATCGATTTTTATTGGATGATGTTAGTGTAATAGCGGGAACAGATTGTGACAATCCATCTGATGTACGTGTTAGTTATTCTGCTACAAATCAGTTGTATTCCATGACATGGAATGCCGATACAGCCACTGCTTGGGAAGTAGCCGTAATCCCTGCCTTTCAAGGAATACCTGCTGCCAATGAAACCGTAGCAGTCACTACAACCAATTCATTTACCTATCCTAGTCTCAACAATAATTTTTTAAACTTTTGTGTACGACGTATTTGCTCGAACGGCGCTGTAAGCGGTTGGTCAATCACTACGGTATATTTTCCTATTCCACCAGTCAATGCAACCTGTACCTACGTTCGATCATTTGTCGATTACAATAACAACGGTAGCCCAAATAACGAACCGTTTTTTTTAAAAGTAATATACAGTCAAGAGTTAAACAATAGTGGTATTGTTAGCTACAGTCAATCAAATTATTATAGTAAAAGATATTGTGAAAACCCACCCAACATTGCCGATTATGGCTGTCAAATTTTACCAGAGTATGCACCATATTACTCACTTTCGACAAGTTCTTACAATGACATTCCTTTTATAAATCAGGTGTTAGAATTTCCCGTTGTCATTTCGCAACCTTTAAACGACTTAGACATCACCATGAACCTTATCAAAAGGCCTAGACCAGGTATGTCCTATACAATGAGTATCTACTATTATAATAGGGGCTCAAATCCAATGTCGGCTATGCTCACTTTTATTAAAGCCCCTCTAACTACAATTCAATCCGTTCATCCAAGTTTTTTAAATGTTGTACTAAACTCAAATGGGTTCACTTATCAAACTGAAACATTACAGCCAGGTCAAGGTAGAATTTTTTATGTTAATTTAGACGTACCATCCATACCAACTGTTTCCATTGGAGACATACTCAATCATAGCGTTTCTCTTTCTTCTTTTTCAGCTACTGACTTTATTCCCAGCAACAATAATTTTACTTTATCAACCCCTATTGTAGGTTCCTACGACCCCAATAACAAGACGGAATCGCACGGCGGAAAAATACTGTTTGATCAATTTACAAATGATGATTATTTGTACTATACCATCAACTTTCAAAATTTGGGAAATGCATCAGCTATAGATGTACGAATAGAAGATGTGCTGGACAGCAAATTGGACGAGACCACAGTTCAAATGATTGAATCGAGTCATAATTATTATATGGATAGAACGGCAAATAATTTGACTTGGCATTTTGATAACATTCAACTATTACCTGCTTTTGTCAATGATGATTTAAGCAAAGGTTTTGTTCTATTTAAAGTAAAACCAAAATCGGGTTATGCTGTAGGCGACATCATTCCAAATACAGCCTCAATTTATTTCGACTCAAATCCAGCCATTGTAACCAATACCTTCAACACCGAATTTGTTCAAGCTTTGGGAACCACTAGTTTTGCTTCTAACAATGTGCTGCTTTTTCCTAATCCTGCTAATAATTCCATTCAAATTAGCTTACAAAACACTGCTGAAACTATGGATTCAATTTCAATCACCGATATATCTGGAAAAAACATTCGTAATTTAAAGTCAATCCAATCAAATCAGTTGACCATTGATGTTAGTGAGTTGGCAAAAGGGATATATTTTGTAGAAATTATCACACAAAATGGATTGAAACAAACAAAAAAAATAATCAAAGAATAACTTATTAATTTTTACAATCTTACCAAGCCTTGAATTTTCGGGGGTTTAATTGATCAGCAATCAACAATAGTTAAAATTTGCTCTCAAAACTATTGTAAGTTATTATAAATCAATGTATTTTTGAATAAACCAAAACAAACAAATTATGAAAAAGAAATTACTTTTGGCGGTTTTTGCCGTTATGTTCTTGTCTGTTTTCTCCGTAAAGGGACAAGCAATTGGTTGTGGTCAACTCTTCACCGATCCTGAAGGACCCAACGCTAATTACTCCAACAATGCCGATTACACTGTTACCATTTGCCCTAATAACCCTGGTGAAGCGGTGACTGTTACTTTTACATCTTTTGATATCGAGACCAATTACGACGGCCTTTACATTTACAATGGCCCATCAACTAGTTCGCCTCAAATAACAAGCAACAATGGCGCAGGAAGCATTCCTGGAGCTCTTCCTGGCGCATTTTGGGGAACGGTGAGTCCAGGTTCATTTTCTTCAACTGATCCAAGTGGCTGTTTGACTTTCCGATTTAGAAGTGATGGTTCAGTTGTAAAAGCCGGTTGGGTTGCTGAAGTTACTTGTGGTGTAATTGGAAGTTGTATCACTCCAAGTGCTCTAACTGCAAGTGTAAATGGAAACAACGCTGCTATATCATGGATTGCAAGTAATGGGTCTAATTTGTTCGAACTTCTACTTGACGGAAGTGATAGTATAATAACTAGTTCAAACCCTTTTACATTTGGTGGCCTAACAGCTGGTGTTCATACGGTTAAAGTTAGAGCCGTTTGTAATCCTGAAACCAGTGAGTGGTCTGACACCATTACTTTTGTTATCGGTCAAACTACATGTGCTCCGCCAACTAATTTGACCGTTACTAATACAACCAACAATAGTGCAACACTGAATTGGGCAATAAATAATGCTATGCAATGGGAAGTACTTGTTTTAACTTCAACTGGAGGCACACCAACACCCAACTCCAGTGGAACTATTGTTACCACCAACTCATTTACCGCAACAGGTTTGAATGGCAATACAGCTTACAACTTTTTCATACGGTCTATCTGTAATGGAGTTCCAGGATCATGGTCTAACGGAACTTACTTTTTAACAGCGCAAAACCCCATTATTCCTCCAACTTGTGGAGAATTATTTACAGATAATGGAGGTGCTAATGGTAACTATGCAAATAATTCGGACAACACATATGTAATTTGTCCAACTAACTCAGGTGATGTTGTAACAGTTACTTTCAACACTTTTGATATAGAATCACTATGGGATGGTTTGTATGTATATGATGGAAATTCAATTTCTGCTCCTCAAATATCTAGTGGAAATGCTGGAACCAGTATACCTGGTGGCATTCCAGGAGCGTATTGGGGAACGACAATTCCTGGACCATTTACCTCTACTAGTTCAGACGGTTGTTTAACATTCCGATTTAGAAGTGATATGGTAGTTAATAAACCAGGATGGTCGGCATCTGTTACTTGTGAGCCAGCTCCTACTTGCCCAAAACCAACTTTTGTAACCGCAACAGCTATTACAGCCAATTCTGCGGTTGTTGGTTGGATGTCTAATAGCAATGCAACATCATGGGAAGTTTTAGTATTACCATGTGGAACAACTCCTTCAGCATCTTCAGCAGGAACAGTTGTTACTTCTAGCCCTTATTCATTAGTCAATCTTACTCCAGCAACATGCTACAATGTTTATGTGAGAGCAATTTGTTCTGCAACCGACATTAGCAGTTGGTCTAATGCGGCAACTTTCACTACTCTAGTTACTTGTCCTAATCCTGTTCAGGCTTATGCAAGTAACCTAACATCAGATTCTATAACACTTAACTGGTTCGAGCAAGGAAATGCTACAGCTTGGGAAGTATATATGGTTCCTTGTGGTGCACCAGCTCCTTTAGCTTCTCAAAGTGGTACCGCGACAAGTTCAAACTCGTATACTTTTTCAAGTTTGAATGCGATGACTTGTTATAGTTTTTATGTACGTTCTATTTGTTCAGCAAGCGATTCAAGTATTTGGACTGGACCTATAACAGCTTCTACAACTGCTTTACCACCTGTTTGTGGTGGTAACTTTGTTGATCCTGCAGGAGCTTCAGCTAATTATGCTAACAATACTGATTCGACTGTTGTTATTTGCCCAAGTAATCCGGGTGAGTTAGTTACAGTAACTTTTACTTCTTTCAATACAGAAGCTAATTGGGATGCTTTATTTGTTTACAATGGAAATTCAACTAATGCTCCTCAAATAGCTAGTTCAAATGGAACAGGCAATTCACTTTTATCAAATATGCCTGGTGGATTCTGGGGAACAACTATTCCTGGCCCTTTTACATCTTCAAGCCCTGATGGTTGTTTGACTTTCCGATTCATTAGTGATTCTTCGGTAGTTCAAGCAGGATGGACAGCTAATGTAACTTGTACTCAAGATGCCGATAAAATCATCTTAATAGCTTTTGTTGACACAAACAACAACGGCACTAAAGAAGTTGATGAACCAACTTTTTCAAACGGTTCATTTATGTACGATATGAATAACGCTGGAACACCAATGGCGGGTTATTCTCCAACAGGCCAATATGCTATTTACGATGCTAATCCAGCAAATAGTTATGACATTAACTACCAACTTCAATCTTCTTATGCTCCTTATTATAGTGCGGGAACTACAAGTTATTCTGACATAACTATTCCTGTAGGAAGTTTGTATCAAATTTTATATTTCCCTATTACTGTAACACAAGGATATAATGATGTAACAGTTTCTATCGTTTCACAAAATCCTCCTCCAAGACCAGGATTTACTTATACCAACAAAATTGTATATAGAAACTTAGGATTAACCCCAACATCAGGCACATTAACTTTCACTAAAGATGCTGCGGTTACAATAGCCAATATTTCACAAGCTGGCACAACTGCAACAACAAACGGATTTACTTATGCGTTTACCAATTTGGCTCCAAATGAAACGCGTAACATTTATGTTACAATGTTGGTTCCTACAATTCCTACCGTTGCTCTTGGTGACTTACTCACTAATTCTGCTGCAATTTCGGCTCCTGCTGATGATATTGATTTAGAAAACAATACATTTAGCATAACTCAAACCATTGTTGGTTCTTATGATCCGAATGACAAAATGGAGTCACATGGTGGAAGGATATTTATTGATGACTATGATGCCAATGATTATTTGTTTTACACCATTCGATTCCAAAATGAGGGAACCGCTAGTGCTGAGTTTGTTATCATTACAGACGTTTTAGATGCTCAAATTGATGAATCTTCCATTCAAATGGTAAATGCTAGTCATAATTACACTATGAATCGAATGAACAACCAAATCAGTTGGGAGTTTAGAAACATAAATTTAGCTCCAAAATTAGTCAATGAACCAGGAAGTATGGGTTATGTTCTTTTCAAAGTAAAACTAAAACCAGGTATTGAAGTAGGTGATATTGTACCAAATTCAGCCAATATTTTCTTTGATTTTAACCCTGCAATCATTACTAATACGTTTAATACTGAGTTTGTTGCTCCATTAAGCACTACAACATTCGCTGAAGGAAACTTTGGAATGTATCCGAACCCAGCTAGCACAACAATTCAAGTTAGCTTACAAAACACCAATGACAAGTTAGAGAAAATTAGTATTTATGATGTAATGGGCAAACTTATTCAAGCATTAAACACTGATGTAAACACTCAAACTATTGATGTTTCTGCTTTTGCAAAAGGTGTTTATATGGTAGAGATTGCTACAGAAAATGGTTTAAAAACTACGAAAAAATTAGTGGTGAAATAACCAATATTTAAAATAACTTTTAAATCCCGAGAAGTAATTTTCGGGATTTTTTATTTGTTTAACCACCAAATACTGGCATTCAAAATCATGGCAAAACTTACCCAAGCCAGATATGGAATTAATAATATTCCAGCAATTCTATCTACTTTTTTGAAGATGGTATAAGTTTCAAAAATCATCAATAAAAGTAAAATCACTTCAATCAAAGCCAAAAACGGATTGTGCAAATTAAAAAACAAATACGACCACAAAGCATTCAATCCTAATTGAATAATAAAAAACTTAAATCCTTTTTTTACTAGTTCTGGTTGTTCATCAATATGATTCCAAATCAAACCGCCAGCTACACCCATCATAATGTAAAGCGTTGTCCAAACCGGAGCAAATATCCAATTGGGCGGATTAAATGATGGTTTTTTCAATGTTGGATACCATGTAGTTATACTTTCACGTGTTTCCATTCCCGACAAATAGCCTATAACCAAGCATGTTGTAACTACTAGCGCGATTCGCAATCCTTTATTCATTTTGTTTAAATTTTTCACAAATATACTAAACAAAATGTTTTGGTTTTTCTAAAATAAGTATCTTTGCTTAAAATTTGTCATTATATGGTATCCGAAAAGGATTTTATTACAAGCCAATATACTGAAAGTATAGAAAATGGTAGCTTCGAATGGAGTGCGCCTAGCAATATTGCTTTAGTCAAATATTGGGGGAAAAAAGAGCATCAAATTCCAGCCAATCCCTCGATAAGTTTTACTTTAAATCATTGCAAGACCATTACAAAGTTAGCTTTTGAAAAAAAACAAAATACTACCACATTTTCATTTGATTTATTGTTTGAAGGAAAACCCAAAGAAGAATTCAAACCTAAAATCGAGAAGTTTTTGGAGCGAATTGCAATGTATTGTCCATATTTGAAAAAATATCATTTGACAATCAATACACAAAATACATTTCCGCACAGTTCTGGAATTGCATCATCAGCCTCAGGAATGGCAGCCTTGGCGATGAATATTATGAGCTTGGAAAAAACGCTAAATCCAACTATAACCGATGATTATTTTTATCAAAAAGCATCATTCTTAGCTAGATTAGGTTCTGGAAGCGCTTGTCGCAGCATCAAAGGGAAAATTGTGGTTTGGGGAAATCATGCCGAAATCGATGGAAGTTCCGACTTATTTGGAGTTGAATTTACGGGTTCAATTCATCCCAATTTCCACCGTTATCAAGACACTATTTTGCTAGTTGATAAAGGCGAAAAACAAGTCTCGAGTACTGTTGGACATGATTTGATGCACAATCATCCCTTTGCCGAGCAACGATTTTTGCAAGCACACCACAATTTATCGGCATTAAAATCCGTTTTAGAAGATGGAGATTTAGAACAATTCATCCAAATCGTAGAAAGTGAAGCACTCACTTTACATGCGATGATGATGACCTCGATGCCGTATTTTATATTAATGAAACCTAACACGCTAGAAATCATCAACAAAATTTGGAAATTCAGAAATGAAACACAAATTCCGATTTGTTTTACACTCGACGCGGGTGCCAATGTTCACATTTTGTATCCCGAAAACGTTAGAGTTGATATCTTGCAATTTATTCAGCGCGAATTAGTTGGCTATTGTCAAAATGGTCAGTATATTTGTGATGAAATTGGATTGGGGAGTCAATTTATAATTAATAATGAATAATTAATAGTTAATAATTGCGGTCTTAATTCAATATTTAAATATAAGCCAAATAGATTAAATATATGCAACAAAATGTAGTAAAAGAAAAATCGTTTTCTTTTGCAATTGATGTGATTCATTTTTACAAGATTCTAAGCCAGGAAAGAAAAGAGTACGTTTTATCAAAACAATTATTGCGCTCAGGAACATCAATTGGAGCAAATATAAGAGAAGCGGAATACGCAGAAAGCAAGGCAGATTTTATACATAAGTTATCGATTGCATTAAAAGAAACTAACGAAACCGAATATTGGCTGGATTTATTATTTGAAACAAAATATATCAATGCTCAAGAATTTGAAAATATCAAACCTAAAGTCATTGAAATACTAAAATTATTAATAAGTATAATAAATTCATCAAAGAAAAATAATTATTAATTGTTAATTATTAACTGTTAATTAGAATGAAAGGACCGCTATTTTACTCAAAAATATTACTCTTCGGAGAATACGGAATCATCAAAGATTCAAAAGGCTTGTCAATTCCTTACAACTTTTACAATGGCGCTTTGAAAGTGGATGAAAATTCATCTGCTGAAGCTTTGAAATCGAACGAAAGCTTGCGAAAATTTGTATTGTATTTGGAACAATTGCAAAACGAGCAACCTGAGTTAGTAACTTTCAATCTAGCTACTTTAAAAACGGATGTAGAGCGTGGCATGTATTTCGACTCAAGCATTCCACAAGGTTATGGTGTAGGAAGCAGTGGCGCTTTGGTTGCTGCGATTTATGACAAATACGCCAACGATAAAATTACCGTTCTTGAAAATTTAACCCGCGAAAAATTATTACAATTAAAAAACATTTTCGCCCAAATGGAATCGTTCTTCCACGGTAAAAGTTCTGGGTTAGATCCTTTAAACAGCTATTTAAGCATTCCAATTCTTATCAATTCAAAAGACAATATCGAAGCTACTGGAATTCCTACACAAAGTACAACAGGCAAAGGCGCTGTATTTTTACTAGATTCAGGAATTGTTGGTGAAACTGCTCCAATGGTGAACATTTTTATGGAAAACCTAAAAGATCAAGGTTTCCGTACGATGCTTAAAAATCAATTCGTAAAATACACCGACGCTTGTGTCGAAAACTTTTTGGGTGGCGACATCAAATCGTTGTTTTCTAACACCAAAAAACTTTCCAAAGTGGTTTTGAACAACTTCAAGCCCATGATTCCAGAAGAATTTCACGGCATTTGGCAAAAAGGAATCGACACCAACGATTACTACTTAAAATTATGCGGTTCTGGTGGTGGCGGTTATATTTTAGGATTTACAGAAGATTTAGAAAAAGCCAAGAATTCGCTTAAAGATTACAAGTTAGAAGTGGTTTATCAGTTCTAATCATGCCTTTCAAAATCATCTTTAGTGAAAGATTAAATGCTTTCCCATGCTAAGCAGAAAAAGCAAACATACCATTCTAAAAGTACTTAGTATGTTTTCTGTGGTACGAGGTTATAATATTCCCGTTATCGCCTTAGCACAATACTTATCAGCTATTTTCATCTTAGCTCCCGAAAAAAGAGCGCTATCAGTCATCTTAGATTTCAACTTGTTTATTATTGTCTTAGCATCGTCTTTAACTATAGCATCTGGCTACATCATCAATAATTTTTACGACAGCAAAAAAGACTTAATCAATCGACCGAATAAGTCCAAAATCGACCGTTTAGTCAGTCAAAAAACCAAATTGCAGTTCTACTTTACCGTAAATTTTTTCGTCGCATTAATCGCGTTTTTCGTTTCATTTAGAGCCGTTTTGTTTTTCTCAGTGTATATTTTCCTGATTTGGTTCTATTCGCACAAACTCAAAAAAATGTTTCTAATTGGCAACTTGACCGCATCTTTCTTAGCTGTTTTGCCTTTCTTCGCCATACTCTTGTATTACAAAAACTTGTACCCACAAATTGTAGCGCATGCAACGTTTTTGTTTCTCCTTATATTAATCAGAGAAATCATCAAAGACTTAGAAAATATCAAAGGCGACATTGCCAATAATTACCAAACCATTCCTGTAAAATTTGGGGAAGAATTTGCCAAAAAAGCAATTACTTTTTTAACAATTTCGAGTATAATTCCAGTGTATTTTTTAATCGAAGTCTACAACGTTGGCTACATGGATATTTACTTTTACGTAAGTTTAATCGTGCTAATCCTCTTTTTGTTCTTACTCTGGAAAGCCAACACCAAACTACAGTACATCCAATTGCACAACATCTTGAAATTCTTAATTGTTTCGGGTGTATTTTGTATCGTACTCATCAATCCCGAAGTACTGATTCACGGCAAAGCTATGTTAAAATTTTGAAGCAGAAGACTCGGTTTTCTTTCAACTCTGTTCCCGCTTTCGGCAGTCGCTTTAACTTGTTCGTCCACAAGTTAAGAGCTCCAACAAAGCCTCAATCGGGGCTAAAATTCACTTTTTGTAGCTAGTTACTCGTCTTCTTTAAACCAACCTGAATACATGACGTAATTATTCGAAATGCGTTCAATTTCACCAGCAAAATCAGATGCATTAATATCTTTGACTTTCTTAGCTGGAACTCCAGCATAAATTGTTCCTGATTCAACCACTGTATTTTGGGTCAAAACGGCTCCTGCAGCCACAATCGAGTTGCTTTCAACTACACAATTATCCATTACTATGGCTCCCATTCCAATCAACACATTATCGTGAAGTGTGCAACCATGTACAATGGCGTTATGTCCTATTGAAACATTATTCCCAATATTAGTCGGGTGTTTTTGATAGGTTGCATGAATAATAGCGCCATCTTGAATATTCACTTTATTGCCAATTTTAATGTAATGTACATCGCCTCTAACCACTGCATTAAACCAAATACTACACTGCGAACCCATTTGTACATCACCCACAATTGTAGCATTTTCGGCCAAATAACAATCTTCTGGAATGACAGGTGATTTTCCGTTAACTGATTTTATAATCATGACTTTTTACTTTAAAAAAAATCCCAATCTCATTAAACTAGACTGGGATTGTATTATTAATTCACCGCTGGACAGTTACAGTGGTATTTCTCTGGTTTGCAGAATAAGTTAATTCCTAGTGTGATGTTGTGGAATCCTGCGTTGTCAAACTTCACATTGCCTCCTAAATGGGAGTAGGTGTAAGCCAACATAAATCGGTTGTAGTTAATACCCAATA
>CAYPXI010000015.1:0-29042 GCA_964414655.1 uncultured Flavobacterium sp.
TACAAATTGGAGCGTCATCTCCATCAGGAGTATACAATGTAATTGTGTCTCAAGGGAATGAACAAAAAACACAACGAGTGATTAAAAGATAATTGATTCTTTCTAAATAATTAAAGCCTTTCTCATTTGAGAAAGGCTTTTTTTTATAAATCGAGCTTATTTTAGAGAAAGTAGTATTTATTTGATGTTGAATATCAACAAAATATAGTATATTTAACCTTTAAAATAACTAAATCAAAACTAAATAGGTTGCCTATGAAACGTTTATTACCCAATTTTTTCGCTTTAATAATGACATTTATTGGCGGAATGCTATATTCGCAAACAGCTGGTTTCAATACTACTTATGCTGTTTTAAGTGTCAATGGTGGTGCAAATACATATTATGATTTGCAAGCAACGACAGGAAATCCTGATTTTAACGGAACTAATTTAGGAAGTTTTAATTCAACCAATTCGTTAACATTGAAAGGAGCCGAACATAACGTATACAAGTGTGGTGGTTGTGATTTAACATCAACCAGATTGTATTATCGTGTTTATATGACAGGATCTACTCCAGGAGCATTTTCAAATCTTTCAATTGGTTTCTCTAGCGGTGGTGCTAATGGTTGTGGAGGTGAAGATCAACAGTGGTCCAATACAGGTTATTCAACAAATGTTTTAACTGGTTTGTCTGCTGGTAATTATACTTTTGAAGTATATAGCGATGCCTCAGTTACCTGTGAAGGTGGAACAGTTTATGCAGGAAATTTTGGTTTAAATTATAAAGCTACCTTTACCTATTGTGGTACACCAACGGGGCCACTTGCCCCAGGAAATTATTCTATTCCGGGTTGTTTCCCAACCATTTCAGCTGCAGCAAATTACCTGAATACAAATGGAACAACTGGTACAGGTACAATTCAGTTTGATGTTGCAGCTGGTCATACAGAAACAGTTCCAGCTACTGGAATAGTGTTAAGAGGGATTGGTACCGCAGGAAATTTAGCTACAGGAACTGTTGATCGTCCAATTGTTTTCAAAAAAGATGGAGCTGGAACCAATCCAACGGTCAGAGCTGCTTTATGGACTGCAGGAAGTAATTTTGATGGAATTATTAAAATTGCGGGAGGGGATTATATCACTTTTGATGGAATTACATTAGAAGAAAATCCAGGTAATACTGTTGTCGCAACGGGAGCAACGAATACAATGACTGAGGTAGGTTTCGGACTTTTCATAGGTGCGGCTACCAATGGTGCTCAAAATAATACAATTAAGAATTGTACAGTTACATTAAATGAAAATTATCCTAATTCTGTGGGTATTTTTTCTACTAGTGCTAGTGTAGCAGCTGGAACAACTTTAGCGGCAACATCTTCAGCTGGAACGAACTCATTTAACACTTTTGTTTCCAATACAATTTCAAATGTTGCTTATGGAATTTACTTAATTGCTCAGCCAGTTACGGCAACAGTTAATGAAACAGGAAATGTAATTGGTGGTACAACACAATCATTAGGAAACAATATTACTTTTGGTAATCCAAATATAGCATTAGGAACAGGAGTTTGGAGTAGATTTTCTGGAGTTTCGATCGCAGGTATTCATTACAGAAATGGTGGCGATGTTGTGATTCAAAACAATACAATCACTTCGTACTCATTAGCCTATGGTCAAGTTAACTGCGGTGGAATTTTTATGTCAAGTGCAGGAACAGGTGGAGTTGCACCAGTTGTGCCTTATTCTGCAACGGTGAGTAACAATACAATTTCAATTGTAAATAATGGTGCTGCAGCAACTAGTGGAATTGATTTTGGATATGGTTTAACTACTGCAAATCAAATAGCTAACAACAATACAATATCAATTGAAACAGGATCTTCTGTCGCAAATAGCAGTATTCATCAAGGGATTAAAAGTCAGTATAATTCTGCTTTAAATGAATTGATAGGGAACAACATCTCAATTAGTCAATCAGGAACAGGTGCTTATTCTGCGGGTGTTTACTTTATTAATGCTAATGGAAGAAAAGTAAATTTAACAGTACAAAATAACTTTTTACAATCTATAAATAGTCATATCAAAACTACCAACATTGTTTATGCTATTTCTCATAATGGAGGTGTTTCATCTGGATTGGTAATTGGTGGTTCGCCTTCTACATCAAACACAATTAATGTACAACGAAGTGCTCCAAGTTCCAATTTCGTATTCGGAACTTATTCAACAGATAATACAAGTAATCCAACCTCTTATGATATCAGTTATAACAACATTACACTTTCAAATTTGAGTGGAAATTCATTAGGAATGGGAATTTATAACTATGAAGGAAATGCTACAACTCCTAAAACTTTCAACAATAATACTATTTCAATCTCAGGAACCAATTCAGGAGTTTCGAATGGTTTGTATTTGAGTAATGGAAATATCACGGCTTCCAATAATAGTATAAATGTTAATACTGGCTCACTTTCAATAACTGGAATTGATTTTACTGTAAATGGTTCGGTTAGTCAAGCATTGGTTGATAGTAACTCAATAACATTAGCATCTTCTGGAGATAGTACTATTGCAAGAGGTATTGGGACTTCATTAACCACAGTTACAAATGGATTTACTATTACAAATAATACGATTAATTCAATAACTTCAACAGCTACAACAGGTAATCCAACTTTATTTGGTATCCGTGCAAGCGTTGGAACAAATAATATTATTTCAAACAATATCATCAAAGATTTAACAACAGCTGCTACCAGTGGTGATGGATTTGTTTTTGGTGTTGATGTTTCTGGTTTATCAGTAACACCAAAGGTTTTTGCTAACAAAATTTATAATTTGCAAACCAATGCTTCTGGAGTAAATACAAGTGTTAGCGGAATTAATGTGTTGTTAACAGGAACTACGAATTTCAGTTTTTACAATAACTTTATTTCAGGATTAAGCGCTCCTTTGGCCAATTCCCCTACAGCGGTAAACGGAATTTCTTGTGCTGCTTCTTCCTCAACCTATTCTATTTACTATAACACAATTAAGTTAGGTTCTACAACTCCTTTGACCGGTGGTTCTAATTTTGGTGTGAAAGGTATTGCGGTTTTTGAAAACACAGCTTCTACTATTTTAGATTTGAGAAATAATATTATCAATATCAATGCAACACCATCAGGAGCAGGATATAACGCATGTGTAGCTTTTGCATCTGGAACTGCTGGAACTGCACCAATCGGATTTGCAACA
Organism: uncultured Flavobacterium sp.; assembly: GCA_964414655.1. Classification (GTDB taxonomy): domain Bacteria; phylum Bacteroidota; class Bacteroidia; order Flavobacteriales; family Flavobacteriaceae; genus Flavobacterium. The sequence continues at coordinate 3,226 of CAYPXI010000015.1, forward strand.
ACAAGTAATAATAACATTTACCACATTAACTCTAACGCCAACAACTATTTATTTGCTCAAGGTTCAAATGCCGCTGCAATTGTAAATGGATATGCTTTAAGTGGTTTAACTGCGAATGTGACAAACAATATTGTAAATGATACTTCTTTCAATACACCGTGTAGTTTGTATAAAACGTTTATGGGTGGAACTTTAGATGCCGCAACGTATTCTGAAGATAATTTAGTAGCAGGAAGCGGCATTGCTACTTTTGTGCCAAGCGGAACTTCTTATGCTGAAAACGGAGCACAAACCATTTCAACACCAAGTATAACTACCGATTTTGACGGAATTACTAGAACTCCAACCAATGATATAGGTGCTCTTCAATTTAATGGAACAGCAATAGTTGTTAGTACAATTACTGCAAGTGTTAGTATCGCTGCTTCTCCTACTGGTGATATTTGTGAGGGAACGAGTGTTACTTTCACAGCAACTCCTACAAATGGAGGCACGACCCCAACCTATCAATGGCAAATTAATGGTAATAATGTTTCAGGTGAAACAGGAGTAAGTTTTACAACGACAACATTAGCCAACAATGATGCTGTTACTGTTATAATGACTTCTAGTGAAGCTTGTGCTATTGGATCTCCGGCAACTTCACCTAGCATTGTTATGACTGTTAATCCTTATTTAACACCAAGCGTGGTTATTGTAGCTTCTCCTTCGGGTCAAGTGAATGTTGGAACAAGCGTTTCATTCACAGCAACACCAACTAATGGAGGAACAACACCAACTTATCAATGGCAAATCAACGGAATTGATGTTCTAGGTGAAACGAATGCTACTTATACCACATCTACTTTAGTTGAAAATGATGTAGTTACTGTTGTGATGACTTCAAATTATTCATGTCTTACAGCTTCTCAAGCAACGTCAAATGCAATTGTAATGGATTTAATTTATCCTTTTGATACGAGTGTAATTCCAACGCAATGTGGTGCAACTTTAGCTACTATTAATCAATATATCTATGCTAATTTTATTGCTGTAGCACAAGGCTATCGCTTTAAAGTAACTGATTTACTAACGAATCAAGTCCAAATTGTTGATCGATCACTAAGAGTATTTCAACTCACTCAATTAGGTAATTATGCTTTCGATAGAACGTATAAAATTGAAGTAGCTGCCAAAGTAAATGGTGTTTGGCAACCTTACGGAAATGCATGTAATGTGACAACTCCAGTCGGAATTACATCATTGGTTAACTGTGGCGCTACATTGTCATTGATGAACGATAATATCTATGCAACTAATGTTCCTTACAGTATTGGTTATCGTTTCAAAATTACCAATACAGTAACATCTTCAGTTGATATTATTGATAGACCCATTAGAGATTTTCAAATGGCGCAAATAGCTTCGCCACAATACAATACGTTGTACAATGTAGAAGTTGCTGTTCGAAATACAGATGGCAATTATATGCCTTATGGACCGCTTTGTACAGTAATGACTCCACCTGTTCCAACTTCAAAATTAATAGCAGCGCAATGTGGTGTCACAATTCCTGCAAACACAACTGTTTTTGCTGATAATTTTGTTGGTGCTACAACCTATCGATTCAAATTTGAGAATACTACTTTAGGTTACTCTTTTGAATTCAATAGACCAATTCGAAGCTTTGTTCCAAGTTTAGTGCCTGGGTTGGTTTTGGTGCCAGGACAAACTTATATGGTATCCGTTCGTATTGAAGTAGGTACTGTTTTTGGTCCTTATGGAACCATTTGTAATGTAACAATTCCAGCTGCATCAAGAGCAATTGAAAAAGAAGTTGCTTCATTCGATGTAACTGCTGCGCCAAACCCGTATTCAGAAAACTTCCAGTTGAATGTAACTAGTTCATCTGAAGAAGTTATTCAGTTAAAAGTATACGATATGCTCGGAAAACTAATTGAAAATAAAACGATTGATTCCGCTGTTATAGCAGAGACTTTAATAGGTACAAATTATCCTTCAGGAATATACAACGTGATGGTTTCTCAAGGAAACGAATCTAAAACCATTCGAGTGATTAAACGTTAATCATTTTTCCTAAATAACTATAAGAACCTTCTCAATTTTGGGAAGGTTTTTTAATTATAAATTACACCACTACTATGATCTTGTTTTGCTCCTGTAACGCTAGCTAAAGCATTCACTTCGTTTCGTAATTTTAAAACGCCAAGTAAAGCAAAAATAAGCGCTTCTTTGTATTCTAAAAGAGTTGAATTGGGAATTATAACATCAATTTTAGGTAAAAAATGCTGCATACGTTCAATTAAAAAATCATTGTAAGCACCGCCACCAGTCACCAATATTTTTCCTTCTTTAGTTGGTAAAGCAAAACCAATTTGTTGCGCAATGTGTTCGGTAAACGTTCGCATTTTATCTTCGGTAGTAATTGAAAACTGATCCACTAAGGGTAAAATTATTCCTTTGACAAATTCAAATCCTAGCGATTTTGGAAATGGTTTTTGATAGTAATCTAAGGCATTTAAAATCGAGAGTAATTCAGAATTGATTGCTCCAGAACGGGAAGTTTTGCCTTTATCATCATAATCAAAACCAAGTTGATTGGCATAAAAATTCAAAACCGTATTGACTGGCGAAATATCAAAGGCAATTCGTTTTCCATCATTTTCAAATGAAACATTCGAAAACCCACCCAAATTCAAGCAATAATCATAGTCAGAAAATAATTTACGATCTCCAATTGGAACCAATGGCGCGCCTTGACCGCCAAGTTGAACATCTTGAACGCGAAAATCGCAAACTACTGTTGTGTTTACATAACGAGCAATTTCAGGAAGATTCCCAATTTGCAAAGTAAATCCGTTTTGCGGTTGATGTAAAATAGTATGACCATGCGAACAAACAGCATCCAAATTGGTAATCGAATTTTTATCAAGAAAAGAACGAATAGTAGCTCCTAAAAAAGCAGTATAATTTTGATTCAATTCAATCAGTTCTTCTTTTGAAAAACCAACAGCAATTTTTAATTTGTTTAACCAATCAACAGGGTAAGTGATGGTCTCACATTCACGAATTTCAAACGACCATTTTCCATTTTCGATAGTAAAATGAATGTGCGCCAAATCAATACCATCGAGTGAGGTTCCACTCATTACTCCAACTACATTATACGAATTTTTAAACATTGGCTAAATTTACGAAATCGTTTGAAATTGTAACAAAAATAGGTTACTTTTGGTGTCTCAAACTGAAAACTATTACTAATTATTTTTTATCAAAAATATGGATTTTAATCTTACCGAAGAGCATTTGATGATTCAGCAAGCTGCCCGCGATTTTGCTCAAAACGAATTATTGCCTGGCGTAATTGAAAGAGACGAACATTCTAAATTCCCAACAGAACAAGTAAAAATGATGGGCGAATTGGGTTTCCTCGGAATGATGGTAGATCCAAAATACGGTGGTGCTGGTCTTGATAGTGTTTCTTATGTTTTAGCAATGACCGAAATTGCCAAAGTAGATGCTTCTGCTGCCGTAATAATGTCAGTAAATAACTCATTGGTTTGCGCCGGAATGGAAAAATATTGTAACGAAGAACAAAAGATGAAATATTTGGTTCCTCTTGCAAAAGGCGAAGTTATTGGTGCTTTTTGCTTGTCTGAGCCAGAAGCTGGAAGTGACGCTACTTCACAAAAAACAACCGCAATCGACAAAGGCGATCATTATTTGCTAAACGGAACCAAAAACTGGATTACCAATGGTTCAACAGCGTCAACTTATTTGGTAATTGCTCAAACTGATGTTGAAAAAGGTCACAAAGGAATCAACGCTTTTATTATAGAAAAAGGTTGGGCTGGTTTTGAAATTGGTCCGAAAGAAAAGAAAATGGGAATCCGCGGAAGCGACACGCATTCATTAATGTTTACCGATGTTAAAGTTCCTAAAGAAAATAGAATTGGTGACGACGGTTTTGGTTTCAGTTTTGCAATGAATGTATTGAATGGCGGACGTATCGGAATTGCCTCACAAGCACTCGGAATTGCAACTGGAGCTTACGAAATTGCCTTGAAATATTCGAAAGAAAGAAAAGCATTTGGTAAAGAAATTTTTAATCATCAAGCCATTGCTTTCAAATTGGCCGACATGTATGTAAAAGTAACGGCTGCCAAATTATTAGTAATGAAAGCCGCTTGTGAAAAAGACGAAGGAAAAGATATTGCTCACTCAGGCGCAATGGCCAAATTATATGCTTCTGAAATTGCTTTAGAAGTTGCCAACGAAGCCGTTCAAATTCACGGTGGAAACGGTTATGTAGCCGAATACCACGTAGAACGAATGATGCGCGACTCTAAAATTACTCAAATTTATGAAGGAACTTCTGAAATTCAACGCATTGTTATTTCAAGAGGATTAGTATAAAAATCGAATTCAATATAAATGAACCCTTTCTTTTGGAAGGGTTTTTTGTTTTACAAAAATTGCTACATTTACACAAAGAACCTTTCATGTACGAAGAACTCAAATATTGGTATTTGCGCGATCACAAGTTGTTTTGGACGTTAAGCATGTCGCAAATCAAGCAATTGTGCATTATTACAGGTTTTAAAAAAGCCAAAAAAGGCGATATTATTTATTTTTCTTCCTCTGATTTACCCCGTATTTTTTTGCTCAAGAAAGGCAATATCAAAATTGTTTCTGTAGATGATGATGGCAACGAAACCATCAAAGAAATTCTGCAAAAAGGCGATTTATTTGGTGAGCTTTCACTAGAACAAGACAATGAAGTCAACGAATACGCCAAAGCACTAACAGACGAAGTTTCTATTTGTAGTTTTTTGCTCTCTGATTTTGAAAATTTATTGGTACAAAACCCAACTTTAGCTTTGTCGTATACCAAATTTGTTGGCTTGAAGATGAAACGTGTCAAAAACAATTATGCCAATTTGGTTTCCAAAGATGCTAAAACTCGTTTGCAAACTTTTTTAAGAGACTGGGCAGAGCGAGAAGGAAAATACGAAGGGAACAAAGTCACGCTCGATAATTACCTCACGCAAACCGATATTGCTCAAATTATTTGTACCTCACGCCAAACCGCTACTTTGCTGCTCAATGAATTAGAGGATAACAACTTAATTTACTACACAAGAAAAGAAATCATTATTGATGATATTTCTAAAATTTAATGTAATTTTTCTTCTTTTGTAAACTAGCCGACATTTACCAAAATGCAATCATTCTACTTTTGATAAAAAATCATATAGTATGAAAAAAATAATTGCGTTAGTACTGGTTTCATTTGTGTTTTGGTCTTGCGAAGAACAAGGTGAGCTCACCCGAGATGGATTCAATTCTACTTCCATCGCCCCAAATTCAATACTCCGATACAATGGTGTTTTTGTGCCTACTTCTGGAATTTCTGTAATGGGTGGCGTCAAAATTTATTCTGACAATGAGCAATGGAAATTGCAACTGGATAACTTTTCTATTTCTGATGGTCCAGACTTAAAAGTATATCTTTCTAAATCGCCAACTCCAGACGATTTTATTAATTTGGGCAACTTAACTTCTGCAACCGCTTATACCATTCCTTCACAAGTTGATTTTACGGTTTATAAATATGTACTTATTCATTGTCAGCAATACAATCATTTATTTGCAATTGCACCTTTAAATCAAAATTAATCATGAGAAAAATAATCGTAATACTGTCGTTTTTTATTTACTCTTTTGCTACAGCTCAAGGTTGCAGTGATGCCGGAATTTGCTCGGTTGGAAGTGCTTTTCAACAGCATACAAAATTAGCTAAGAATCAAGTTGAATTGGCTCCTATCTTTGGAACTGGTCAAGCCGATGTAACTTATTTTTCTCCTTATATTGCTTACACTAGAAAGTTGAACGAAAAATTCGCTGTAAGTTCAAAAGTTACTTTTTCATCAGCTAGTGGAAGTTTTGGAACTCGCGCCACGTTTGGTGATGCGTATTTGATTGGGAATTATTCGTTCAAAGAAAAGAACAACAAGCAATGGAACACTTTGATAGGTTGGAAATTTCCATTCACTAGATCAAATTTAAAAATAAATGGCTATTCATTACCATTAGATTACCAAGCTAGTTTAGGAACTTTCGATTTATTTTTAGGAACCAATTTCCGTTACAAAAAGTTTGATTTCAATGCAGCAATTCAAATTCCAGTGTTCAATTTGAATAGAAACTCGTACTTTCAAGAATATTCAGGAACTACTGATTTTGTTTCAACCAATTTATTTGAACGAAAGTCAGATGCTTTGTTTCGAACTACTTATACTTTACAAACCATGAACCAAAAGTTTACCTTCAAACCCAACGTGTTGTTCATTTATCACTTGGGAGAAGATAGTTTTGAAAACATTTATGGACAACGCCAAAATATAAAAGGTTCCGACGGTTTAACCATTAATGGTAATTTGGTTTCGAGTTACCAACTCAATTCCAAAAATAGTATTGAATTGTCTGTTGCTTCACCGTTTCTAGTTCGTGAAGTCCGTCCCGATGGATTAACACGTGGTTTTGTTGCTAGTGTTCATTATAAAATTCAATTTTAATTGGATTATTTTAATCGGATTGTAAAGTATCCGACAAAACACTATTTCAGCACTAATTATCTTTGTATTCAATAACAATAACAAAATAGCATCATGAAAAATTTAATTGTACTAGTTTTTGCCTTTATGGCAATAACTACAGTGGCTCAAAATGTAACCAAGCGTGTTTCAGAGTTCAATTTAGAAAACAAAATCGCAATTCAAGGCTTTGATCCAGTTGCCTATTTTACGCAGAAAAAAGCCGTAAAGGGAAAATCAACTTTTGCTGCCAATTATGAAGGTGTAATTTATTATTTTACTTCGGCAGCCAATAAAGAGATGTTTACAAGCAATCCTTCCAAGTACGAGCCACAATATGGCGGTTGGTGTGCTTACGCGATGGGAAGCAGCGGCGAAAAAGTAGAAATCGATCCGGAAACGTTCAAAATTGTAGAAGGAAAATTGTTTTTGTTTTACAATGCCTATTTCAACAACACCTTAAAAAGCTGGAACAAAGATGAACCCAATTTGAAGAAAAAAGCTGATGCCAATTGGACTAAGATCATTAAAAAACAATAAACAACAAACAATAAACAATAAACAACAAACAACAAACCATAAACATTAAATCATGAAAAACCCTTTATTCATCTGGATCATTAAGCTCGTAGCAGTCATCATTTTACTACAAACCTTGTATTTTAAATTTACTGGAGCCGAAGAAAGCGTGTATATTTTTTCAACTTTAGGAGTTGAGCCTTATGGTCGGATTGGCTCGGGAATTATAGAGTTGATGGCTTCTATCTTGATACTAATTCCCAGAACAACTTTACTTGGTGCTTTGCTCGGATTTGGTACAATGTTGGGAGCAATTGTTAGTCATTTGTTAATTTTAGGAATTGAAGTGAAAAACGACGGCGGCACACTTTTTATTTTAGCAATAATTACGTTCCTTTGTTGTGCAGTGCTTATTTACAATCAAAAACACAAACTGCCCGATTTGTTGCGAATGAAATTGTAAAACCATAGTTGTATTAAAATCGTAAATAATAAAAAAACAAGCCAATTTTATGCTTATCGTATCGATTCAAAATACATTAAACGAGTTGTCTAATTTAGTAAGACAATTGTCCGATGATGAATATACTTGTCCGTGTCAAGGATTGAGTAATGCTACAATTGGAGAACATACACGTCACATCATAGAAATGTTTCAATGTCTTGAGAATCATTACGAAAGTGGCGTAGTAAACTATGATTTGCGCCAACGTAATTATCAAATCCAAACCGACACATCGTTTGCGAATGAATGTATTTTGACCATAAAAAATCAATTAGAAAAACCGAATAAAACTCTTCATTTGCAACAAACAGTTGACGGTGAAAATTTTCTATTTGAAAGCAATTATCATCGAGAACTATTGTACAATTTAGAGCATTGTATTCATCATCAAGCCTTGATAAAAGTGGCCATTCTGCAAAATGATAAAATTACAGTAGATGAAAATTTTGGTGTTGCGCGTTCCACAATCGAATACCGAAAGCAATGTGCACAGTAAGTGTTGTTTCCTACAACGGTAAAACGATTATTACCTCCAATCGCGACGAACAAGTATTGCGTCCAAGCGCTATTGAACCCAAAAATTACGTAATCAATAACAAAAATGTAATTTTCCCCAAAGATGCCAAAGCTGGCGGAACTTGGTATGCAGTTAGTGAAGACGGAACTGTTTTGGTTTTGCTCAATGGAGCCGCTGAAAAACATCAAATGAAATCTTCTTACCGAAAAAGTCGCGGTTTGATTGTGTTGGATTTAATCAGTTCGTCTTCCGTTTTGGATGCGTGGCAATCAATTGATTTGGTAGAAATCGAACCGTTTACTTTAGTATTATTTTCCAATCAAAAATTACATCAATTGCGATGGAATGAAGTGGAAAAAGAAACCACTTTGTTAAACGCTAATCAATCTCATATTTGGTCGTCTTCAACTTTGTATTCGGCCGAAGTTAGACACGAAAGAGCGAATTGGTTTACCTCTTTTTTAAATCAAAATAGCGAAATTGCTCCCCAAGATATGCTCCACTTTCATCGCTACACCAAAACCGAAAATCAACAACATGGTTTGGTCATCAATCGTGGTGATGCATTGAAAACATTGAGTATAACCCAAACTGTGATTGAAGCAAATAAAGTTGTACTTTCGCATTACGATTTGCAAAAACAAAAAGAATTTACCAATTCATTTATCATCATTTAATTTGAAGCTTTTTTTTCACAAACTCACGCATTGGGAATATTGGCCATTTCAAATTGTGTATATTCCAATTTATTTTTTGTGGGCGTATTATGCGATAAAAGCACGAACGATTTTTTTCTTTAATTCGTGTAATCCTTCTATGAAAAATGGCGGATTCATGTCGGAAAGTAAAAAGGAAATTTACAACATAATTCCAAGTCAATTTTATCCAAAAACCGAACTAGTTTTAGAAAAAAATGATTTTCAAAAGGTAATTTCTCAAATTGAAAAAACACAAATTAATTTTCCTTTTATTGCAAAACCTGATATTGGATTGCGTGGTTCGGCTGTGAAAAAAATACAATCAATAGACGAATTAAAAGACTATCACAACAAAGCTAATTTTGACTATTTGATTCAAGATTTGATTCCGTACGAAAACGAAGTCGGCATTTTTTACGTTCGTTTTCCCAATGAAAAGAAAGGTAAAATAACAGGTATTGTTGCTAAAGAATATTTGATTGTAGAAGGCGACGGAAACTCCAAAATAGTTGATTTGATAAAAGCTAATCCACGATTTGAATTGCAATTGAATGCCTTGCAACGTGAGTACGGAAACCAATTGAATGAAGTATTGAAAGTGGGCGAAAAACGCAATTTAGTTCCGTATGGCAATCACGCGCGTGGAGCCAAATTTATTGATGCAAGTGATAAAATTTCGATGCAATTGACCAAGGTTATGAATGAAGTTTGCACGCAAATTCCAGAATTTTATTTTGGTAGATTAGACGTCATGTACGATAATTGGAACGATTTGGAACAAGGAAAAAACTTCTCGATTGTTGAGGTCAACGGCGCTGCGAGCGAACCAACTCATATTTATGATCCGAAGCATTCGATCTTTTTTGCGTGGAAAGAACTAGCACGACACATCACGTATATGTACCAAATCAGTGTAGCCAATCACCAACGCGGTTTTCCGTATCTTTCTCATAAAGAAGGAATGCAACAATACCGATTGCATTTGGAACAAAGTACTAAAATTGTGAATTTTTGATGCAAAACCTCCAAAACATATTCGTCGGATTTCTGGTCAGTTTTATTGGCTCTTTGCCTTTAGGCTATTTGAATATTGTCGGATATGAAGTGTTTCAACAATCAGGTTTATATACCACTATTTTGTATTTACTCGGCGTCATTTCCATCGAATGTATCGTAATTTATCTAACATTAATTTTTGCAAATCAATTGATGAACAACAAAAAACTCATCCGATTCATCGAAGGATTTTCAGTTGTCTTTATGTTTTTGTTAGCATTTATCTTTTACTCAAGTGCGACCAAAGAAACAGCACAAACCTCCGTTTTAGAAAAGTACATTGATTATTCGCCTTATGTAGTTGGTGTTATTTTGAGTTGCTTTAATTTCATTCAAATTCCATTTTGGACCGGTTGGAATTTGTATTTGTTGAATGGAAATTACATCGAAATTTCAAATTCAAGAAAATATTTTTACGTAATTGGAACTGTAATCGGCACTTTTGCCGGAATGTTAGCACTTATTTTGTCGTTAAATTACCTCACGCTTCAAACTGATTTTTTGGCAAAGTATTTAATGGAATTCATTATTCCCATAGTTTTTGTAGGTTTGGGATTGTTTCAAGCATTTTCATTCTATAAAAAATATTTTCATAAATAAAACACTTATCTGCTTAATCGCAACACTTATCCATCAAACAACTTCAGTTAATCATTTGTTGGTTAACTCAGTGTATCTTTCCTTGATTAAGAGTTAGTTAGCGCCATTAATTCTTTAATTTTGAAACCATATGAAATTAATTGAAAACAATCATATGGTGTCGTCACAATCTTTTTTTAGATCTTTTTTCCTCTTTTTGCTATTGACTTTTACTTCTGTTCTGTTAGCGCAAGAAAACTGCAATTGCGATATCTTGTTAGAAAAATTGAAGCAGGATTTGAATGATAACCACGATTCTTTGCAGGTTTTTAAAATTACTTCATCGCTAAAAAAATCCAAATTCAAAAGCTGTGTTTTTGAAGGTTTGCAATTGGAGTTCGATTATTTTATCAATAATTTAGACACTAAAAAAGCCAATGCTATTTTGTCGCAGCAATTGAATTTGCTGAAAAAAATGAACTGTCCAACGCAATTTAACTACGATATTTATTCCAATAAAGTATACTATTATCGAGCCTTAAATGATATTGAAAAATTGTCAGTCTACACTTTTAAAGCACTCAAGGAATCCGATAGTAATACTGATGTTTATAACAAAATTTATGCGCTTCAAGATGTTGTTTATTTACTGACAAAAGTGAATGAAGCAAAGAAAATTTGGCCTTATCTTTTGAAAACACAACAATTAATTGAAAAACAAGGCATCAGCAAACAAAATATTCGCAACTACAATTGGTTGGCTATGCAGTATGAGTCTGAATTTGCACGTACTGAGCGAATGACTTTAATTGACTCGGCATTGTTATTTGCCAATAAAGCCAAAACGGGAGCTTTTAAATACCAAAAATACAGTGAAATAACTACTTATTATCGCATAAAAGAAGCTTGTGCCTACCGCAAAGGCGATGTAAAGACTGCTTTAATAAGTATTGACTCGGCTATTTTTTTTGCTAAGAAAATAAAAGGCAACAAAAATTTAGCGGCTTTATACAATGCAAAAGCTTGGGATCATTTGGATAATAAACAACTGTCAGAAGCTAATAAAAGTATGGATACGGCTCTGGTAATAGTTCAAAACACTAAAGATTCTGCTGGGCGAATGATGATGTATTACGATGCTTCCGATTTGTACACTGGAACTGGAAATATAGACAAAGCGTTTGAATCGTATAAGATGTATTCCAAAATGAAAGACAGTATTTGGAATTTGGAGAAAATTGAAAAAGTAAATGAACTCGAACAAAAATACCTAAAGGTCGAAAATGAAAAGAAGATTTTTGAATTGGAAAAAACCAAACAATTTTACTTTTTTTTCATCATTGCTACAATTTTACTTCTGTTGACTTTGGTATTCTTTTTCCGTCAACGCTCGGTGGCCAACAAACAAAAAATTATGGAAACGGAACAGCGCTTGAACCGCGCCCGAATCAATCCGCATTTTTTCTTCAACGCTATGGCTTCGTTGCAGAATTTGGCCTTGCAAGAAAAAAGCAACCAAACCACTTTATTCATCTCACGTTTTGCTAAAATAATGCGAAAATCTCTTGAAAGTACGTATGAAGAATTGGTGACAGTTGAAAACGAAATTGACTTCATTACACATTACTTGGAGCTGCAAAAATTGCGGTTTACCGATAAATTTGACTATGCCTTTTCTGTAGATAAAAATATGGAAATTAATGAACTACAAATTCCGGGTATGATTCTGCAGCCGTTTATTGAAAACGCTATCGAACATGGTTTCAAGAACATCGATTACAAAGGTAAAATTGATATTGTATTTGAAGAAATCAACGACCAAATTTTGATTACTGTAAAAGACAATGGAAAAGGTCAACAGCACGAAAAGCATGAAAAAAATCACAAATCTCGGGCCATGGAAATCATCAAAGACCGACTCTATTTGTTTAATAAAAAATATGCTTCCAATGCAAGTTACAACATCGTTGGAAAAAATAGCCAAAGTGGTTTTACCATAGTTATTTCCTTACCTAAGCTTTATACCACATGAATATACTAGTAGTTGATAACGAAACGAATATCAGAGAAAGCATCGTTCAAATGATAGAGAATTTTTGTCCTTTTGATGCCGAAATTTACCAAGCTTCGGGAGTTTTGGATGGTTTAAAGGCTGTAGCCGAAGTTCAACCCGATGTGGTTTTTTTGGATGTTGAATTGGATGATGGAACCGGAATGGATTTGCTGTCAAAACTCTCTGATATTGATTTTCACGTGGTATTTATTACGGCACACAACAAATATGCAATCGATGCTTTTCGCTATAGCGCTATTGATTTTTTGCTCAAACCTATTCAGCCAGACGAATTGATAGAAGCATTTGATAAAATAACTAAACAAGCCAAAAACAAGCACTTACAAGCCCAAATCAGTATCATGCAAGACAGTTTGAACAAGATTACTTCGAATACCAAAAAAATTGTTTTGAAAGATAGCAATTCGATTTATTTTGTCAATGTGAATGACATCATTCGTTGTGAATCGGACGGACAATACACCGAGTTTTTTATCGATAATTTAAAGAAAATAGTCATCTCAAAACCGCTCAAAGAATACGAAGAATTACTTGAACCTTACGGATTTATTCGTCCGCACCATTCACACATCATCAATACAAATAAGATTTTGCGTTTTGATAAAATAGATGGCGGCAGTTTAATCATGCAAAACAACGACGAAATTCCGGTTTCCCATCGAAAGAAAACACAAATTCTCAAGATTTTAGATGCGATGTAAATCCATTTTTACAGGAATGGTTTACACTTGTCAATTAATAGCAGACACTTATTTATTTGCTTATTTCATACCGATAGAATGTTCCAATTTTGGATAAACTTTAAATCTATCATTATGAAAAAATTATTACTTTTTATTGCAATTTTTATTGCTTTTGGCTCAAATGCACAACTCCGACTGGTTAAGGATTTACGACCTGGTCCTGGAAATGAAGATTCAACTCCTACTTCTTTTTTTGTTTATGACGGAAGGCTCTTTTTTTCGGCCACAACAGACAATGGAAGATTTGTTTTTTCGACTGACGGTACTGATGCTGGTACTGATTATGTAAGGTTTGATAATGCTGTAACAGGTTTGCCGGCGATAAATACATTTGGAACCACTCTTTTTTTTGAATATAATTCTAATTTGTACTTTGATGCAAAGAATAATTCAAATCCCAATACTCAAATTGTAAAATTGACAGGCTCCTCTAATGCAGTGACTTCTGTTTTTGATTTGACCAATCATACAGGATTCAATCAATCCCGATTTGTTAGTCCAGCTGGTATTAATAATAAAATTGTTTTTAATCCTTTGGTTGGATCACAGGTCGAACCCACTGTAATTGATTTGCTCAATCCGACCAATAGTGGAACCTTATATGATGTCAATCCGGGTGGTTCTAATACATCATCGCCTTTGCAATTTACCTTGTTTGGAACCAATTGTTTTTTTGTTGCTAGCAATGCAGATAGCGGAAGAGAGTTGTGGAAAACAGACGGAACCACAGCAGGAACTTCGCTCTATATGGATGTTTTTTCAGGAAGCGGAACGGCTAATGTAGACCAATTGATTGTATTGGGGTCGCAACTCATTTTTGCGGCTACTCATCCAACTTTAGGAAGAGAATTGTTTAGAACGAATGGTGCGGGAAGTTTGACTGTTTTAAAAGATATTAATACTTCGGGTAACAGTAATCCAGCCAATTGTGCAGTAATTGATGGTTTATTGTATTTTAGTGCCGATAATGGTGCCAATGGTCAAGCATTATGGATTTCGGCTGGAACCTCACTTTCCACTTATGTAATCACCAACTCAGGAGCTAATCCGAGAAAATTTACCAAAATTGGCAGTACTGTTTTTTATGTTGCTGATCACGGCGTATATGGAACTGAACTTTTCAAAACGGATGGTGTAGCAGGAGGTGCTGGAACTTCAGTTATAAAAAATATTAATCCAAACACTGCACAAGGAAGTAGTCCAGATAACTTAGTAGCTTATAACGGAAAGTTGTATTTTACAGCTGATGATGGTACAAATGGAAGACAATTGTGGGTTTCTGACGGAACGGATGCTGGAACTACCATGATTACCATTAATTCATCGGGAACAAGTGATATTTCAGGCTTAACGCTTTTCAATAACGAATTGTATTTTGCTGCTACCGCATCCTCTTCAATTGGCCAAGAATTATACGCTTTCATGGATCCAGCACTTGCTAATTCTACTTTTGAAGCAACACAAAATGGTATTAGTATTTACCCAAATCCTTCTAAAAGTTATTTCAATATAACCACAGAATTGACCATTGAAAAAGTAGAGGTGTATACTATTTTAGGTCAATTGGTAAAAAAGTTTGAAAAACAAGATCAATACTCAATTTCAGACTTATCCAAATCAACTTATATAGTAAAAATAAATACTTCAGATAGAACTTTCAGTAAAGCATTGATTGTTGAATAACAATAAAAACAATAATCATGAAAAGATTAGTAGTATTAGTAGTAGTGGCTGTATGGTTTAATTACTCTTATGGGCAGAGTAGAGGGATAATTTATAAGTATAATTTGGTTGATTCCGTATTCCCACCAAATTGGGAGTCTAATGAGTCAACAACTTTTGAAATAGCCAATGAAAATGTAATTGTTTATACTCCATCAATACAAAGAGGTGGCAGTTATTACAGTGTGTTGAGTCGATTTAATAGTAATTTGTGTTATTTGGGCTCTAAAAAAGTCCTTGAAAATCAATCCAATTTACTGTACACAGGTATATCAAAAAATGATGGTGGATTCGCAACCTATAGCTACACAAAACCTTATGTTATTAGGAACTACGATAGTCAAGGAAATTTAATATTTTCCAAAAAATTAATTGATTCTAATACATATAGTGCCATGGGATCTCCACAATACCCAAGAATGGTAGCTAACCCTGATACTAATAATTTGTATTTCGCCTACAGAGAATATTCTAATGAAGTTAATGATAGTATCCAAAACTTTTATGGTTCACCTCTAATAAATATTGCTGAAATTTCTTCGACAGGCTCTGTGGTCAACTCTTTTCAATTCAAAATTCCGTATGATGCAATTTATTCTTTTAATGGTTCTGATGTATGTCACACTTGGGTATACGGAACTGATATTAGTAGTTTAAAATATGTGAAAGGTTCATTTGGGCCAGCTAGTGACAGAATTTGGATATCCTTAAATTTAACGGCAAGAGGTTCTTATGAAGTAGATAGTAATCAACAAATCACAAGTAATCAAATGAATGGCGCCTTTCCTTTAGTACATTATAATGTAATATTGATAGCCAATCCCTATCCTGGATCAAGCGGCGGAGATGCTACGATATTAATAGATCATCCTGCTTGTAGAGACGCAACATTAGTTCAGTCAAAAGACGCTCAGGGTTTTAATAATGCTCAAATGATGTTACTCACAGTAGAAAGTCAAGTGCCTCATATTTACAAGTTTAATGATCATAATTATTCTACACCCAATAATAAATATAAGTTCCCGTTTTCGGTTACTACAGGTGGTTTTCTATCAGAAGTAGGAGATTTAAAAAATCATCAAAATACTATACTGTTCAGTGTCGAACGCTATTTTGGTATCTTTAATCCAACAACTTTAGAAGTAAATTTAAGGCAACAAGACCCAGGTAATTTTAATGCTTATGGAGTGGTTAATTTTAATAAAAGAAATACGAATAGTTTGTATCTTAATTATAATGATGGTAATGGATTTCCAGCAAATGTTTCTAATTTTTTAATCAAAGAAGACATCAATTATTTTAAGCTTACCTGTAAATCAAGTCCTGTTTTTATTCAGAATGCTGTTGCCAAGCCGTTTACGTATTTCAAATTAACGGGCTATTCTTTTCCGTATTCAGGTATTTCAATGGTTCCAGAACCCTATACTGAGTTGGTTGACAATGGAATAATTTCAAGTCAAGATGTCTGTTTAAGATGTTATGGAAGACTATCAAGTGATACAAGTTCTGATCCCGAAAATACAGAAATTGTTTTACAACCGAATCCGACCAAAAACTATTTTGAATTAACAACAGAAGTAACTATTGAAAAAGTAGAGGTTTATTCAATGTTAGGGCAATTGGTAAAGACGTTCGAAAAGCAAGATCAGTATTCAATAGTTGGTATTCATAAGGGAAGTTATATCGTAAAAATCACCACAACCAATGGAGAAGTTTTAGATAAAACATTATTAATAGAATAATGATGAAATATTTATTTAAAGTCCTAGAGAAATACCGATTGGAGCTCATAATTACACTTGTTTATTCTACATTTATATTGATACGGGTTTGGCTACTATTTTAATTTTATCTCTAATGATGATTAAGAAATTTAGATTGCTGTTTGTATATTTATTGACGGGAGTAATGAACGCACAAGTCGGAATCGGAACCACAACACCCAATAGTTCTTCTATTTTGGACTTAACTTCAACTTCGGCTGGTTTTTTGCCGCCACGTATGACAACTCTGCAGCGCGATGCAATAGCTGCTCCTGCAGTTGGATTGCTAATTTACAACACCACCATCAATTGCATCGAATGGTGGAACGGAAGTTTATGGTACAATGCCTGCGGAACCACTTTTCAAGCAACAATTCCAACAAATTCGTTATGCATTGGAAAAACGATTTCTAAAACACCTTGTTCGATGGTAGCTGGTGCGACATTAAATGACGATTCAACAACGCCACTTGGTGTAGAATACGATTGGTCTAACGCTACAAATACAACTATTGGTATTGGTTTAGGAGCATCAACAAACACTAGAGCTTTGGTAGAAATTGGTGGTCAATGTTGGTGTCGTTTTAATAGTGATATTACAAACACTAATTTAACAGCTTTTACCAATGTGTCAACTTCAGCATGGAGTGGATATTACAATAATGCTGTCAATGAACCTGCCACCGACGAAGGTCGATTGTACCAATGGACAGCTGCAATGCAAGGTTCAATTTATGAGAGAGCACAAGGTGTTTGTCCAGCTGGATTTCATATTCCAAGTGATTGTGAGTGGATGTATTTAGAAGGTGTTTTAGGAATGTCAGTGGCCGCTATGCAACAAACATTTTTTAGAAATTCAGGAAATGTGGGTCAAGACTTGAGTTTTCTTTCCAGTGGTGGAACCAACGCAGCTGGATTTACCGGATTATTTGCAGGAAATAGAGATGCAGCAGGAACTTATTTTAACCGAACAATTAGCGCTTATTGGTGGTCATCAACCGAGTCTAGTTCTTTAAATTCAGTTCATCGAGGTCTAGATTCAAGTAATATTGGTTCAAGTAGAAATCCGAATATAGCAAAAGCACAAGCATTCTGTTTGCGATGTTTGAAAGATTAAAAATCAGGTCAAATTATTAAGTGCATTAATCAAATTGGTTTTCTTGCGTTGCGAAACTGGCAGTGTACTTTTATCACTCATCACCACATAACCGCCATCTTTATTGATAAAATTGACCAAATGATTCAAGTTGATGATATGCGAATGATGAATCCTTTCAAAACCTGAGTTTTCCAGTAGTTCTTCAAACTCTTTGAGTGTTTTTGAAAACAACACTTTCTTACCATTGGTAAAATAAACACAGGTATAATTGCTTTCGGCACTACATCGCAAAATGGTGTCTACTTCATAAATGGAAATGCCTTCTGTAGTTTGCAATGCAATTTTTTTACGGTCCGATTTGAGCTTGAAGTTGCTAATTAAAGTCTCAATCTTGGCCAAATCGTTTTCTTTAGAATGCACTTTGGCCTTGGCCACAGCCATTTTTAATTCTTCCGAATCAATAGGTTTTAGTAAATAGTCCAAAGCACTAAATTTGATGGCCTTAATAGCATACTGACTGTAAGCAGTAGTGAAAATGATTTTAAAATCATGTTCTTTATAAGCGGTGAGAATTTCAAAACCCAAACCGTCAGAAAGTTGAATGTCTAAGAAAATCAATTCGGGTTGCAGTTTTTTGATGACCTCAATTCCTTCTTTCACTGACTTAGCTTCACCCACGAGTTCAACTTCTGGGCAATGGTATTGTAGTTCTGATTTTAGTGCTGAAATAGCTTGTGCTTCGTCTTCAATAATAACTGTTCTCATAATTACCAATTGTATTGTAATGGAATTTTAATAATTACTTTGGTTCCCGTACTTTCGTTATTTGTGTCTTTTTTATCAATAATTTCCATAGAAGATGTAGTGTCAAACAATTTTAATCGTTCTGTGGTTATTTCCATCGCTTTTGAACTGTATTCTTTGTTTTTTTGGTTTTTGGAAGAAGCTTCTCTGCCAATTCCGTCGTCATCTACTTCGCAAATTAAAAGTTCTTCTTTTTTTATAAAATGGATGTGCAACATGCCTTTCAACGGTTTTGGTCCTAAGCCATGAATAATGGCGTTTTCTACTAACGGTTGCAACAATAAATTGGGAATCAAAATGTCTTCTTTTGACAAATTAGGGTCAACATTGATGGTAAAGTCAAATTTTCCTTCGTAGCGAATTTGCGTCAATTCAATATACAGTTTGAGCATTTCAATTTCGTTGTCAAGCGTCGTTACTTGTTCCTCACTTTCAAGTAATTTGCGTAATAATTTTGAAAATTTAGAAATGTAAGTGCTCGCATTAATGTAATTTCCTTCGGTATAGTAGCCTTTAATGGTATTGAGTGCATTGAAAATAAAATGCGGATTCATTTGCATACGCAAGGCTTTTTGTTCCAACTCAACCATTTGTTTTTCGAGTTGAATTTTGTCGCGCTCGGTTTGCATCTTTGTTTTTTCAGCTTCAAATTTTTTCTTTTGTTGGTTCAATCGGTATTTGATAAATAAATAAACGCCTACTATTGCCAGTAAAGTTAAGCAAACAATAAACCAAGTTTTTTGCCAAAAAGGTGGTAATATTTCAAATGAAATGCTTTGAACATCGCTTTTTACATTAAAACCATCCATGCAATATACGCTGAACAAATATTTCCCGGCAGGTAACGATTGGTAATTGATTTTGGATTCGGAACTTTTGGTCCAAGTTTCGTTTTTGTTGTTGAGTTTGTAGAAATAGCTTAAGTTACCTTGGTTTAAAAACGAAATGCCATTAAACTCAATACTGATGTTTTTTTTATCATACGGCAACACTGCTTCGTTTTGGATCGGTTTACCATTGCTAACAATTTTTAAAATATGACAAATGGGTTTGTTTTTTTTGGTCGAAACATTCGCAATGTTAAAATACAAAAGACCATTTTGTGTCGCCAAATAAATAATGTTATTCAGATAATCAATATCATTAATTCGATTATTTTTTAAACTCAAAATAGCATTTAGATTTTGTAATTTGTATTGATTGTTTCGTAGCGTCAACAAGTTCAATCCATTGTTGGTTCCAACCAAATATTCAGTAGAACCAATTTTTTTGATGCTGTTACAGGTGTTGCTGTTCAATCCTTCTTTGTTGGTAAACTGTTTTATTTGATTGTCTTTGAGCGTTAAAATACCTTTCGAAGCCGTAGCAATAAAGAGTGTTTTAGATTCAAAATCGTAATACAAATCTTTAATAGAGGATTGAAGGTTTTTGTTGCTATCGCCCCAGTTGGTTAGCTTTTTGTCTTTTGAAAGATGGTAAAGTCCGTTGTTGGTTCCAATCCAAATGCTGTTTTGGTCTTTGGTGAAAATATTAGAGCGTTTGTTAACAATTGTTTTAGGGGCTATTTTTTTAGGATCATAAGGATTCATCATGGCTCTTGGCAAAACCAAGGTGTAAGTATAACCGATGTAAGCCAACTCGTTATCCATCAAAAGATCGTTCGCGCTAAAACCCAATAAAAGCTCTTTTCCATCAGAATCAATCTTTTTTATTCCTAGTTTACCAATCACATACGTATCGTTTTTTTCGAACCGAATGTTGTTGATTTTGTCGGTCCGTTCGCTATGCATCAGCTCTTTTTTCACAAAGGAAGCATTGCTTTTTTTTACGTAATAATCATTGTTCATTCCTCCCACCCAAATTTCATTTTTACTGTTGATGCTGATGCAGTTGAGTTTGGTTGATTTGTTTTGATTCAATAAATCTACATAAAAGTTAAATGAAGGAATGTAAATAATTCCGTTGCTTAACGTTGAAACCCAATAACCACCTTCAAAATCTTTGGTGATGGAAGTGATGGCAAAATCTTTAAAAAATGACTTCTCTATTTTGTTGTTGTTCACCAAAAAAAGTCCATTTCGAGCACAAATCCAGAGCTTGTTTTCGGTTTCTATAAAGGAATTTAAAATTTCAACAGGTTTCGGAATTTCAATGATTTTCTCTAGTTTATTGGTATTGCTAATTTTGTAAAAAATATTCCTGTCGCTAACATAATCACCAAAAAAGGGATGATGATGTACTCTTAGAAACGAGGTTTTCGGGAACGATAAAATAATCTTTTGAGTGGCCAAATCGCTAATATTTTTGTTCAAAATAGTGATGGCATTATTCCTTTTCCATAAACCAGCTAATGACAGTTCTGTGCTGTATTTTTTCACCACTTCATCGTTGGGTTTAATGATGGATATTTCTCCGTTGCGATAAGAAATGTAAATATTTTTGGCGCTGTCTTGATAAAAATCCACTGTAATACTCGAGCCAGAAGCTTTTTTTACTAAAGTAGAATTGGACTCGTTGTAAATTTTATTTTGATATATAAACGACAGTTTTCCTGTTAAAGTGAGCAACCAAGTTCGGCCTTTGAAATCGGTTTTCATTTGAAAAACTTCATTATCACTCAATCCGTTATCGGTATTGATGAGCTCAAATTTGTGACTGTCGTATTTTACAACACCAACGTCTGTTGAAAACCACAAGAATCCATTTTTATCTTGACTGGCCGAATAAACCGTCGACGTAGGAAATCCTTCATTGAATGAATAGGTGATAGAATAAGGATCTTGCGCCCAAAGAAAGGCGGTAAATAAAGAAAAAAATGGAATAAAATACGACTTCAAGTTGGTTTTATTTGAGTAAATGTACTAATATAATTTGTACTAAAATCAACCATAAGCATCACTTATCATTGTTTGAAATGCACTTGTCTTTTTGTTCGGGTCAATTAATCAATTGTTGCTCTCACTTAAATAGTATTACCAAACAAATGGTTGAATGGGTTGTAATTTAGCTTCATAGAAGCATTTCTTATAGTTGTAAATTGCTTAAAAGATGAATAGTTTGTGGGTATCGGTTTATCGTTTTCGACACGTTTTACTGCTTTTGTCTGGAAGCTTGTTTTTAATTTTAGTAGTAGTTTTCTTTTTTTTATGTTAAAAAATGGGGATGTCAAAAGTCCTCATTTTTTGTTCTGAATTGAATGTGACTTGTTTTTTGTAAATTAGCCCAGTAAAATTGGTTTATGAAAAACATCATCATCACAGGAACTTCTCGCGGAATAGGCTACGAATTAGCACTTCAATTCGCAAAATCAGGACATCAGGTTCTGGCCGTTTCCCGAAAAACACCACAAGAGTTAATCGAAAATCCCAATATCACTTGTCTTAGTGTTGATATCTCAAATAGTGATGATTTGCTTCAAGTTGAACGTTTCATTGCACAAACTTGGAAAAAAGTAGACATTCTGATTCACAATGCTGGAAGTTTACTACACAAACCATTTACTCAAATTACGGCTGCCGAATTCCAAAACGTTTATAAAGTCAATGTTTTTGCTGTGGCCGAATTGACTAAAATTTGTATTCCTTTTATGTCCAAAGGAAGCCATGTGGTTTCCATCAGTTCGATGGGCGGCATACAAGGAAGCATGAAGTTTGCCGGACTTTCTGCCTATAGTTCAAGCAAAGGTGCATTAATTACGTTGTCCGAATTATTAGCCGAAGAATACAAAGAACAAGGCATTGCATTCAATGTTTTAGCACTTGGAGCCGTTCAAACCGAAATGTTGCAAGAAGCTTTTCCTGGCTATGAAGCGCCAATTTCAGCTAAGGAAATGGCAGACTATATTTTCAATTTTGCCTTGACAGGAAATAAATTTTATAACGGAAAAGTGTTGCAGGTTTCTTCTACAACACCCTAATTATTAAATTATTTTTGTAAATTGTTCTTTCATTTAAATTATACAACCATGACAAAAGTAAACGCCATTCAATTATTTGAAAACAAAAAAGTAAGAACCATTTGGGATGACGAACAAGAAAAATGGTTCGTTTCTATTATTGATGTTATTGAAATTTTAACAGAAAGTGATAGACCACGAAAATATTGGAGTGATTTAAAAAATAAGTTAACAAAAGAAGGAAGTCAACTGTCCGAAAAAATCGGACAGTTGAAAATAATGGCGTCAGACGGCAAGATGCGTTTGACCGATGTAGCTGACACAGAACAACTTTTTAGATTAATTCAATCAATTCCTTCGCCTAAAGCAGAACCTTTTAAACTTTGGTTGGCACAAATTGCTTCAGAACGTTTGGATGAAATGCAAGATCCAGAAATCACAATAGACCGAGCTTTAGAACAATATTTGCAATTAGGATATTCTGAAAATTGGATTAATCAACGATTAAAAAGTATTGAAATACGTAAAGAACTCACCGATGAGTGGAAAAGAAGAGGTTTGAAAGAAGGACAACAATTTGCGACTTTAACGGATATTATTTCAAAATCTTGGTCGGGAAAAACGACCAAAGAATATAAAATTTTAAAAGGTTTAAAAAAAGAGAACCTTCGTGATAACATGACAAATACTGAATTGATATTGAATATGTTAGCTGAAGCATCAACTAAAGATATTTCCCAAGCAGTAAATCCTGAAACTTTTGAAGAAAGCAAAAAAGTTGCTCAACAAGGAGGAAATGTAGCTAAAGTTGCTAGAAAAGAATTAGAAGCCAAAACAGGAAAAAAAGTTGTTTCTTCGCTGAATGCTAAATCATTGTTGGATTCAAAAAAGAATAGTGATAAATAAATGAGCGAAGTCTTATCTAAATATCTTCCAGAGCATGCTGTCGAAATGTGTTTCGAATTAATTAAAACAAATTCGGTCCACCTCAAAATCGTCAACGAACGACAAACCCGTCACGGGGATTACCGAAAAGCAATCTCGGGTAAGCATGAAATTACTGTCAATGCCAATTTGAACAAATACCGATTTTTGATTACGTTGGTACATGAAATTGCACATTTGGTGGCTTTTGAAAAGTTCGGCAAACACATCAAGCCGCATGGAGTAGAGTGGAAGATGACGTTTCAACGCTTGATGGTGCCGTTAATTCGACCCGAAATTTTTCCGCATTCAGTTTTACCTTTGGTTGCCAACCATTTCCGAAACCCTAGCGCCAGTAGCGATACCGATGCTAAACTGGCTTTTGCGTTAAAACAATTTGACGAACGAAAAGTAGACATTCATTTTGTTCATGAAGTGCCAAGTGGTAGTTTTTTTCGCATCAAAAACGGTAGAGTTTTTCAAAAAAAAGGCCTTCGTGTTAAACGATACGAATGTTTAGAGGTAAAAACTGGAAAAACATATCTATTTAATGCAAATGCCGAGGTCGAAATCATTCCGGGATAAAGCCAAATAAATTAATAATGTTGTAACGTGAGTACTTCTAAATAATAAATATATTTGCATCACTAATAAAAAAACGAAGTAACTCTCCCGATAGCTATCGGGACTCAGTAACTCAGCAACTAAAAATGAACAAGAACTATTACGCAATTATAATGGCTGGTGGAGTTGGTTCGCGCTTTTGGCCCGTTTCTACTACCGAATTTCCTAAACAATTTCACGATATGTTAGGTGCGGGAAGTACCTTGATTCAAAAAACGTTCAGCCGTTTGTCAAAATTAATCCCAGCCGAAAACATCTTGGTATTAACCAACGAACGTTACAATGACATAGTGCTACAACAATTGCCTTTGCTAAAACCGGAGCAAGTGGTATTGGAACCAGCCATGCGCAATACAGCGCCTTGTATTTTATATGCTTCTTTAAAAATTAAAAAACAAAACCCAAATGCGCTAATGGTAGTCGCACCCAGCGATCACTGGATTGAAGATGAAACTGCTTTTGCCGATAATCTAAAAATGTGTTTCGATTACTGTCAGCAGGAAAACGCCTTGATGACATTGGGTATTCAACCTACTTTCCCCAATACGGGTTTTGGTTATATTGAATTTGATAAAACCGATGCAAATGCCATCAAAAGAGTGAATCAATTTCGTGAAAAACCCAATTACGAAACGGCTAAATCGTTTCTAGATGCAGGCAATTTCCTTTGGAATGGTGGTATATTTATATGGAGTGTTGCATCAATTGTTCAAGCTTTTGAAAAATTCCAACCGCAAATGAATGCTTTGTTTATGCAAGGTTATTCAACGTTCAATTCCAATGAGGAAAAAGAATTTATAGCCAATAATTACGAAAAAGCAGAAAATATCTCCATTGATTACGCCGTAATGGAAAAAGCCACTAATGTGTATGTTTTACCCGCCACTTTTGACTGGAATGATTTGGGAACTTGGGGCCAATTGCACGACAAAATTGATAAAGACGAAAACAATAACGGGGTCATCAATGCCAAAGTAATTTTAGAAAACGCTTCTAACAATATCGTTCGCTCCGATGCCGACAAAATTATTGTAATCGATGGACTACACGATTATATTATTGTAGACAAAGAAGGCGTACTTCTCATTTACCCAAAGAGCAAAGAACAAGACATTAAGCGAATTACGGCTTTGGCGAATGATTTGTAGTTTATTCTGTAGCTATTCCAGCTATCCATTTCAAGTCCTCAGTCTACAAAGTGTTTTTGTAAGGCTGCTGACAGCTTCCGTTGGTCGCTTTCACCAACCAACAAAAACTACTTTTTAGCCTTCCGGGCTTTCCATTACTATCTGGGCTAGGGCTATAGTTTTTGTAAGAGCAGTAGTGCTACCATTTCAACATTCAAAATTCCAAGTTGAATATTCAACATTGCAACTGATAGCGCATTCTACGATAAAAAACAAATATAATTATTAAAATTATGATGCAAATTTACCCGCATGTTAATAAACAGTATCGTTAATTTAGAACGACTCAAAAAAGGTAACGCGTCATAGATGCGTCATAGATGCGTCATAGATACGTCATAGATATGTTATAGATAACTTATAACACACGATTACGCGGATTTATAAGTCAGCTACGTAAAGTCTCCTGACTTTGAGCTCAGTCAACAATTCAGAATCCCAGTCGCTCAAGAGCCCCCAAGCTTTCAACTCATAAATAGATTGATTGTCTCGCTATGTAACACTATCCAAAG
>CAYPXI010000015.1:29142-87871 GCA_964414655.1 uncultured Flavobacterium sp.
CGCAGCTTCTCCTTACAAAAATAAAAAATCTATGTTTCTATGTGTTTAAAAAAAACCGATCGCACGTATTTATACCCGAGCGAACCGAACCGACGAAGTAATCCGTGCTTTGACCTCCAGCTGCTTAAATCTAATGACTTTGAGAACATAAATTGGCTGATTGTCTCGCTATGTAACACTATCCAAAGCGCAGCTTCTCCTTACAAAAATAAAAAATCTATGTTTCTATGTGTTTAAAAAAAAAACGATCGCACCGATTTGCAATCGTGACCAATAGAGCATTTTGTCCAAGTACATGCTTAGTTATTTTAAGATGAGTCATAAAGCTATTTTATAACGATTCAACGAATCCTACTACTCCATATCAAAGCCATATCAAAGCCATACCAAAGCCATAGATAACTTATATCATACTTATATCAAAAAGGAGCATTCTTACCTAACCCCAAAAACAATAAACAAGATTGTAAGCAAATTACGTCTTCGACGAATAACCAATAATTCAAAAAAAATAATTACCTTCACATCACTATTTCATTTCTTTTGAAATAGAAAAATTGCTGCTATGAAAATAAAACTGAAATTGATTTTGGTTTTGTTGTTGTTTGGTCAATGGAGTCAAGCTCAGCTCTCCAATTTTAACCTGACAGTAACACCAACAAATGAAACCTGTACCGATAACGGAACGCTTAGTTTTTCCGTTTCTAATACAATTGCTGGGTCAGCTATTGTTTATTCTGTATACCTTTTGCCTAATCTCACAACTCCTATTTCGGTTTTGAGTTCCACATCACTGTCGGGCTTGGCTGCAGGAACATACCGAGTAATTGCTACTCAAAGTCTAGGAAACCAAAGCGGAACACAATTCCAAGATGCTATTATTGAGGATGATATTGAAGCTCTGACTTACCAAGTAACCAGTCAAAAAGAAATTTGTGGAGCAGATGGTGTAATTCAGGTTAATGTTCTAACAGGTTATCCGAATGAATACGAATTGTTTTCTGGGCCTATTATCAAACCTTTACAAGCATCCAATGTTTTTACAGGTTTAGTGGCTGGCACCTATCTCGTCAGAGTTTTTGATGATTGCGGAGAAGGCGTAGTACAAACGCATACGGTTGGAAGTGCTGATCCTGCATTGTATTTTTCTTTAGCCGCACCACAAACGATGACTTGTACAACGGCTTCCATCGGTTTGGGTTTTAGTCCAGTGCTTTTGCCTCCTCAAGGTGTAATTAAATATCCTTTGCAAATTCAAACCACCGTTTTTCCTCCTTCAGGTTCGCCTATAGTGATTAACAGCACAGTTACTTCCGGATTTGATTTCACAGTCCCAATTCCGCTTTACACCCAACAACCTTACAATTATTCTTTCACTATTGTTGATGGTTGTGGCGCTCAATACACAATCAACGGAACGGTAAATAACCTCTCCACCTCAGCAGGACATACTATTCTGAGTGAAACATGTGATACTTCGAGAATTCTTTTTTCAAATATCGTCGCTTTACAACTGATTTCCGCCCCGATTGGTTATCCTAATGCATTGCCTCAAAATTTTACTTCTCAAATAAACCAAGGAACATTTACCACTTTACCTTTGCAAATAGGAACCTATGTTTTTGTGGCTACAGATTTATGTGGAAATCAACAAACCCTTACTATTGAAATAATTCCGCAAGAATTTCCTCCCTACTACTTTGTTTACGGATTGACGTGTACTAATGGTTCGTTGGGTTTTTACAACATATCTCAAATTGTTTTAGTTTCAGCTCCACCAGCTTATACGGGTCCATTGCCTTATGATTTTTCAGCGACTATTAATGCAGCTAATGTGGCAGTATTGACCAATCTTCCTTTTGGGAATTATGTTTTTAATGTAGTTGATATTTGCTTAAATCCATCGGTTTTGAATGCTGAAATTGTTCCCGACAATCCCGTCCCACAATTCACAGTACTAAAGAGTTGTAGTGAGGACAAAGGGAGTATAAAAATTACGGGAGAATTATTTGCCTTGCAACTCACAACTGCTCCAACTACTTATGTTGGAACTTTACCTCAAGATTTTACTTCATCCATAATCACCAATTCAGAGTTTACATTGAATAATTTGCCTCCTGGGAATTACGTTTTCAATACAACTGGTGCCTGTATTAATTCAAATAATACCATTACTATTGCGATTCCCAATTACCAAGAAAACTATAATGTGGTCGAAACGCCCAATTGTGGTTCTTTCGATTTGCAGCTCGACTACAGTAGTAATGTCAATTCATCGGATACTTTTTGGTTACAAAAATACTATCCGTTATCCAACTCTTGGGGACATCCCGGAACTGGTGTGTTGTATCCAAATGGAAGTAATCCGAACCCACAAAATTCTTTTGGATTAACCGCTAATACGATTGCTTATAATTTAGCTTTTTCAGGGCAGTTTAGGGTCATAAAAAGACATTTGCAATTCGAAGACGGAATTAGCTTACCCCAAAATTGCATAAAAGTTTTGTATGAATTTCAATATGATGAGCAACCCGAAATTATAGATGTCTACAGTATTTCATGCAATACAACCTTTGAAGTGGTAGTTCAAGCTACTGGATTGGGCCCTCTATTGTATAGAATTACCACTAAGGATGGTATTCCTTTTTTAGTTCAAAATGGGAATTCAAATTTGTTTAGTGCCCTTGCCCCAGGTTTGTATAACTTTCAAGTGGAGGATGTTTGTGGCAATATATTGAATAGTTTGTTTGAAGTTAATATCCCTAATCCGCTAACTATAACACCATCTACTTTTTGTTTAGGACAATTGGCAACGCTTTCAGTTCCTGATTTTAGTTTTTTAACTTACCAATGGTGGGAAGCCTCCAATCCTTCAGTAATTTTGAGTACAACCCATTCGTTAACTTTTAGTTCCTTTAGTCCAGCTACAGATTCAGGCGTTTATTTTGTGAGCACAACTTACAATGGTAATCCCAATTCATGCTTAAATTCGGTTCTTAACTACACAGTTTCAGGCGAAGGATTTAATCCTCAGGCAGGCGACGATGTTGTGCTTTCCTATTGTGGTAATCAGGGTGTTATTAATCTTTTTTCACTTTTACAAGGAAATTTTATGTCTACAGGTACTTGGCAAGAAGTAAGTTCAAGTGGTATGTTGCAAGGTTCTAATTGGGATTCATCGTCCGTTATACCCGGGATTTATTTATTTACCTATCGAGTGAATGGAAATTGCAATGTATTTGATGAAGCGCAAATAACTATAGAAATCAAAGCAATTCCTGTAGCACCCATTGCATCAGTTGATCCTGTTTTGTGCGATGGACAAGCGTTGCATTTGTATGCTTCGAGTCAACCCAATGCCAATTATGTTTGGTCAGGGCCAAATAACTTTTCCTCAACACAGCAAAACCCAACAATCACTGGAATAACGTCAGCAATCGATGGAGTTTACTCGGTAAAAGTTATTGTAAATGGTTGTGAGTCAAGTACAGCAACAGTTGCCGTTGCGGTTCATCCATTGCCTGAGTTTACTATTGAAAAGGGTTGTGATGGTGTTCGGTATGTATTGAAAGTAGTTGTAGTTAATGACTCCTTTGATGCAACAACAGCAACCTACACTTGGTCAGGTCCAAACGGATTTGAAGGTACAGGAAATCCAATTGATATTACAGGAGAAGAAATGGGTGATTATACAGTACAAGTAGCTGATAGTACTGGTTGTTCGTTGAGTAAATCAATAGCAGTTTTAGGAACTTTTTGTGAAGTCCCTAATATTATAACAACCAATAATGACGGGTTTAACGACAGTTTTGATTTGTCTGGAATGGAGGTGAAGCAGTTAGAGATTTACAATCGTTTTGGTAGAAAAGTATACGAAGCTAATGATTATCTCAACGAGTGGTACGGTCAAAATACGGAAGGAAAACGACTACCCGATTCCACCTACTATTATATTATTCACCTTAGTGATTCAACAACTAAAACAGGTTGGGTTTTTGTAATGTGTAATTAACAAACTATTCTTTTATGAATGAATACAGCAATGTAGCAGCACAAGGAGCGTTTATTGCTAAGTATATTTTTTCTTAAAGTGTGCTCAAGAACTAATTTATAACACAACATACAAATTCTCGGTCAAACCCATCAAATTCTAAATTATTATTTGATAATCTGTTTATAATCATTAAATTTGGTTAAAGTAATCCCATGAAGAAAAGCTTCTTTTTTATAATATTCTCTTTTCTGACCCTAATTTCTTATGGTCAATTACCCAATTTTCAGCTTAATGTAACGAGCACCAATGAAACTTGTACAGGCAATGGATCATTAAGTTTCAATGTTACAAATACAGCGCCCAATGCCACAATTCTGTATTCAATTTATTTACTTCCAGATGTAACAACGCCAATTGCTACTTTGCCAGGCAATACTTATACAGGTTTAAGCGCTGGAAATTATAGGATAGTTGCGCTTCAATCGTTAGGAAATTTGAGCAATACTCAATCTCAAGATATTCAGATTAATAATTTGATTCAATCATTGTCTTACCAACTGACAGGACAAAATGTGAGTTGTCAAACAGTCGGAAGCATTACAGCAAATGTTACTCAAGGAACACCTGTAAGTTACGAGATCATTTCTGGTCCTATAATTGTGCCTCCACAAGCATCAAATGTTTTTGCTAATTTGCCCGCAGGAGCGTATAATGTTAGAGTGAATGATAATTGTGGAGACGGAGTTGTACAAACGTATACTATTGTAAACATTCCACCAATTCCAAATATCATAATAAGTCCATTAATTACAACATGTGAGCTAGTGGATTGCAACACGATTTCTGGAAGCTACAC
The DNA here is from genome assembly GCA_964414655.1 of uncultured Flavobacterium sp. Lineage (GTDB taxonomy): Bacteria > Bacteroidota > Bacteroidia > Flavobacteriales > Flavobacteriaceae > Flavobacterium. The sequence goes on from CAYPXI010000015.1 coordinate 33,993, forward strand.
AATTGGATGCACTCCTAATACGACAATTCTGTATCCTTTGACTATTCAATTTACAGTCAATCCACCAAATGGAGGAACTCCTATTGTTTTTAATCAAATCTTAAATTCTGGGCAAGCTAACTTGGAAACTGTTCAAATGAATATTCCTTTTTTTCACGCGCAGGCTTATACATATAACATTAGAATTGTTGACGCTTGTGGAAATCTGGTGACTTTAAACGGTCAGATTGAAGAGGAGTTGACATTAGATTTGTCTAAACAGGCTCCTGATTCATGTCAAAGGATAATTAACCTGAAATTGTGTAATTTTGTGCCACCTTATACGGTTAGTTTTTTATCTACACCTATTGGTTTTGACCCACTATTATACAACTCCAATCATCCTGGTCCATTTAACGATGGTAGTATCGCTTATACGTCAATAACACAACAAGTTCCCGATGGAAATTACTTGATACAAGTTACAGATGCTTGCGGAAGAGTAGCTCAAAATTCTATTACAATCAGTAATAGCCCACCTGATTTTGTATTGGAACCTGCCGGCGATCCATGTGATCCAATTTATGTGCTATCTATCCCTAATGAAGGACCTTTGGTAACACTTGTAACTTTGGTTGGAGCACCGCCGATATTAAATTTGACGTTACCCCAAGAAGTTTACAATAACCCATCAGGAGGAATATATTCGACTGTTTTAACTGCCGCAGGAGTATATACTTTCACAGGGACAAATATTTGTGGAAACACCTTTACTTTTAATGTTGAAATTCCACCACTAGAACCACCTACAATTACAGCCACAGCAAATGCCACTGTAGGATGTTCGGGCTTGAACGGAACGATTTCAATTATTATCAATGGTGGTCCGAAAATGGTTTCAGTGATGCTTATTCAAGCACCAACTTCGTTTTCGCAGTCGTTGCCTTTAGATGTGTCACAATTTATTTCGAGTCCATCTGGTTTAAGTTTTTTGATGACTAATCTGCCTGTTGGAGACTATGTGTTTACCATTACCGATAGCTGTGGGAATGTATTCACTCCAGTGACAGCCTCTGTTCCGCTTATTGTATCTGAAAATCCTTTAAGTGTTTTTTTTATTCGAGGTTGTGAAATAGGATTCTCTTCAATCCGTTTAATTTCGCCCAACACATCATTACAAACAGTTATTATAACAGCTGCTCCAGCAAGTTTTCCTTTTCCTTTACCGTATGATGTTTCTTTCAATATAGCTACAAACGGAAGGTTTTATATGAATTCATTTCCCCAAGGAGGTTATAATTTTTATTCCAAAGACCAGTGCAATGTGGAGCGCAATACTTTTATAAATATGCCTGGATATGCAGAAACAATTAATAATATTACCGTTCAAGGCAATTGTGGTTCCTTTAATTTAGTGATGCAGCATGTTGTAAACGAAAGTAATGAACATTTTTACTGGTTACAACGTTTGGATCCAATTACAAATCAATGGGGTCACCCTCTAACTGGCGTCGCATATGTCGACGGAACTGTTCCCACAGCATTGAATTCCTATCCGCTTATAAATTTATCTACCAATTACAATATTGCTGCAGCAGGAACTTTTAGAGTAATCAAATCATATGCAGTATTTTCAAATGGAGTAGTACCAATAACCAATTGCCTCAAAGTAATTAAAGAATTTGAATATAACGGAAATTTAAGAATCATATCAGCATACACATTTCCGTGTAGTAATGGCAGCAACGAAGTTCTCTTAGTCGCTGAAGGAATTCCTCCTTTATCTTATAAAATTACCTCCAAAAATGGGCAACCTTTTTTTATTGATAATGGATCTTCTAACCTATTTACCGGCTTACAACCTGCTATTTATAATTTTCAAGTGCAAGATCAGTGTGGTAATATAGTAAATAGACTTTTTGATATAACTGCCTTGCCAGATCCTGTAATTACCGCAGATGATTTATGTGATGGTCAAGTCGGACAGTTATCTGTACAGGCCATATCCTTCCTTAATTATCAATGGTGGAAAGGAAATGATACAACAACCATTTTAAGTACCACCAATGTGCTCCAGTTTAACCCTTTTTCTAGTGTTACTTCGCCAGGTACTTATTATGTTAGAATTTATTCAACTTCTGCTTTGTCTTGCGTTGATAAAATTATTTCTTATGTAGTTCCCGCTTTTAGCAATCCAAATGCAGGTCAAGATGCTGAAATAACGATTTGCGACTCAATAGCACCAATTAATTTAACTACTTTACTAACACTTCCTTTTGATAACGGCGGAACTTGGGAAGAACTATCTAATAGTGGTGTTCTTAATGGAAATATTTGGCAACCATTAGGTATTCCATATGGAGTTTATACATTTAAGTATACTGTAACAGGTTTTTGTGACCAAATTGATGAATCCATAATTACGATTAATTTTAATCAAGGGCCTTCAATTCCAGTTATAAATTATAGTGCTTCCTTGTGTGAAGGCGAAGAAATAAATCTAACTGTAAACAGTATTCCTAATGCTACTTTTGATTGGGTCGGACCTAACAATTTTTCATCCACAGGACAATCCGTTGTTATTCCAAATAGTAGCCTTCTTAATGCAGGTATGTATACAGTAACAGCTAGTTTAAATGGATGCCAAACTACTTCTTCTGTAGAAGTTACCGTTAATCCTATTCCGATTTTTACAATTAATAATCAGTGTGTTAACGGATTGTATACTATTACAGTTATACCTACAGATAATTCATTTGATCCTAATTTAGTTACGTATTCTTGGACAGGTCCAAATAATTTCAGTAGTACAAACAACCCTATCACAATAACAAATTCAGTTGTCGGGTTGTATACTGTTACAGTTACTAATCAAAATAGTTGTTCTTCAACTGATGCTATACAAGTACTTTCAACTTTATGTGAAATACCGAATATAATAACTCCGAACAATGATGAGAACAATGATTCATTTGATCTTTCAGGGCTTGGTGTAGAGCGCTTTGAAATTTACAGCCGTTGGGGACGATTGGTTTACGAAGAAAACAATTATATCGATAGTTGGCACGGACAAAATATGAACAACGAGCCTTTGCCAGATTCCACGTATTATTATATTTTAACCTTACAATCAGGAGAAGAAAAACACGGCTGGGTATTTATTGTGAGGTAATTCTAGATTAGTCCTCTTTGTTTTGCGCTTTTCTAATTTTCTTAAAAAGATTAGAAGAGTATACAAAGTCAACAATCGCCTCATTATCGGTTTTGAAGATGTCTTTTTTAGTGCCTTCCCAAGCCAAAATGCCATTTTTCAAAAAGATAATTTTCTCTCCAATTTCCATCACTGAGTTCATGTCGTGAGTGTTGATTACAGTGGTAATATTGTATTCTTCAGTAATTTCTTTAATTAAATTATCAATCACAATAGCTGTTTTAGGATCCAATCCCGAGTTGGGTTCGTCACAAAACAAATACTTTGGATTGTTTACAATAGCACGAGCAATGGCCACACGTTTTTGCATTCCTCCTGAAATTTCAGATGGTTTTTTATGGTTAGCATCAATCAGATTCACACGGTTGATAACAAAATCTACACGCTCTTTAATTTCTGCTGGCGTTTTGGTGGTAAACATTTTCAATGGAAAACCAACATTTTCTTCCACAGTCATACTATCAAACAAAGCACTTCCCTGAAAAACCATACCTATTTCTGTCCGTAAAGCTCTTTTTTCATCCGAAGACAGTTCCGAATAAATGCGTCCGTCAAATGAAATAGTGCCAACTTCGGGCGTGAAAATACCCAACAATGATTTGAGTAAAACCGTTTTCCCAGAACCACTTTGCCCAATTATCAAATTGGTTTTTCCTGTTTCAAAAACAGTTGAAATGCCTTTCAATACTTTTGAATCGCCAAACGATTTCTCTACGTTTTTTATTTCTATCATTTCGCCAAAAGTAATTGAGTTAATATATAATTCGATAAAATGATAACTACCGATGTCCAAACAAACGCCACTGTACTCGCTTTACCAACTTCCAAAGCGCCACCTTTCATATAATAGCCGTGAAACGAAGGAATAGTAGCCAAAATCATCGCAAATACAATGGTTTTGATAAAAGCATAAGCGATATGAAAAGGAATAAATTCGGTTTGTAATCCCATGATGAATTCGGAACTTGAGGTAAATCCGCCATAAACACCCGCCATCCAGCCGCCTAATACACCCAAAAACATACTAATTCCAATCACAAAAGGGTAGAGCAGTAGTGCAATTATTTTTGGAAAAACCAAGTAGTTCAGCGAATTCACTCCCATTACTTCCAAAGCATCAATTTGCTCGGTAACACGCATGGTTCCTATGCTTGAGGTAATGAAAGAACCCATTTTCCCCGCCATAATTATCGAAATGAATGTCGGAGCAAACTCCAAAATCACCGATTGTCGGGTAGCAAAACCAATTAAGTATTTTGGAATTAAAGGATTGGTCAAGTTCAATGCCGTTTGAATCGAAACTACACCTCCAACGAAGAACGAAATGAACGCCACAATTCCCAATGAATCAATCACTAAGTCGTCGATTTCCTTGAAAATTAGGCCGCGCATCACACTCCATTTGGTGGGTTTATTTAACACTTCTTTCAACATTAAGAAGTATTTTCCTATTTGCGATAAATAGCGTACGAGCATCATGGTTTTAAAATATGGTCAAAAATAGTAATAATAAATTTGAAAATGTGCCAATTTGGTAATTAGTCAATGTGTCAATTAGCTAATTAGTCAATTTGAAAAGTAGAATTGCCCAATTGTCGAATTGCCTAATTGACACATTACATTAGTTTTGATTTCATCTTTTCCCAGCGGTATTTCCTAATGAATTTTGCTTGTTCTACAGTCACTAATAATGGTTTTTTAGCCAGTTTAGCTTTCCAAAATCCTTTCATATAATCAATAAAAAGAAGTGGCTTTTTTTTCATCATAGCCAATTTTACCGAGGCAATTGCTGTGATGAAAAACCCGTAGCCTAAAGTGTAAAATGCTTCGCCTTGTTTATAACGAGCTGTTTTGTTGTAATTGGCGCCTGTTGGTTTCAAATGTTTTACTTTTAGGGTTGCATCTGTTATAACTTTCCAACCATAAAATTTACTCAATAATTCGTCTACTGTGTCCCAACCCATTGCTGGTTTTAATCCTCCAATTTGTTTAAAACATTCTTTTCTATAGGCCTTGAATGCACCACGAATATGGTCTTTGTCGGTAAGGTTTTCCAAAATCCACTCGCCGTTTTTTTCGATACAGGCAAATCCGCCGACCATTCCAATCTGCTCGTCCGATTGAAAATGCTGAATAATTGTTTCAAAATAATGCTGAGGAAAAATCAAGTCTGCATCGGCTTTTACTATAAAGTCATAGTTTTCATCCAAAGTTTCATATCCTTTTTGAAATGCTTGAATGACTTTGCTACCTGGTAAATGAATAGCGTCGGAGGTTTTATTTACCAAATGAATCCAAGGATATTCTTTTACAAAAGCAGCAATGACTTCTTCAGTACGATCGGTTGAATTGTCATTAACCACCACAACTTTTTCTGGCAAAACAGTTTGATTTGCCAATGAATCCAATGTTTGAGAAACAAAGTTTTGTTCGTTGTGAGAGGGAATTACAATGTAGTATTTCATGATAAATGATAATGCACAAAGCTATTAATTTTAAGGGTAAAGAAAAAAATATCAACCAATAGATTTATGGATAAATTTGAATACATTTGTAAGTAAATTACACGTAATGCGAACTAGTATTTTTTTGTTTTTGATGCTTGCATCGTTGGGTTATGGTCAAATTTCCAATAATTTATTATTGCACTATGCTTTTGATGGAACTACCAACGACAATAGTGTAAATGCCAATAACGGAACTGCTTTTGGTGGTGTAACTTATGGCGCAGATCGATTTGGAAACCCTAATTCTGCTGCTTATTTTGATGGAATTAATGATTATGTTGAGTTTCCCAATAGCAATCAATTGAAACCAAATTTACCTGTTTCTTTTTCGTTTTGGATAAAATATACAAGTTCGTCTTACCAAAACCAAGTAGTTTTTAATACGTCATTTGAAGAAAATAGAAGTGCAGGTGTTTGGTTTAATTCGTCGAGTAGTACTAATTCGTATGCAGTTAATTTTGGTGATGGTACCTACGATTTTACCAGTGATACTCGAAGAACATTTGTGACTAATTCAAGTATAGTAACCAACGTTTGGCATCATGTTGTTGTGATTGTAAACGGGCAATTCAACATGAAAATATATGTAGATTGTCAAGATGTTACAGGAACCTATTCGGGAGCTGGTGGTAGTTTAGTTTATTCGGATAATCCAGGTTGTATTGGTCGTCATGATAGAAATTTGTCATTACCAACTGATTATTTTAAAGGTTATATTGATGATTTTAGGTATTGGAATAGAACTTTAACTTTAACAGAAGTGAATGAGCTTTGTTCTGCTTTGTCAACTGCAGAAAATGAAGTAGCAAAAACAAAGTTTGTTGTCTATCCAAATCCAGCTTCTGGTGTCTTGAATATTGAAACCTCTCTGGAATCTATTCAGTCTATTTCATTCTACAATACAATAGGAGATGAGGTTTATAAAAGCGATTTTAAGACTGCGATTGATGTAAGTAGTTTATCTCCAGGTATCTATTTTGTGATAGCAAACACAGGTTCAGATTTTATTACAACTAAAGTAATTATTAAGTAAATTCGCCTCAATTAAAAAGTAAGACTGATTTTGATAGCAAAACTCAGGGTTTTTATTTTATACTATGGGATTTGTAAAAAATATATTATATCGAATTTCTTCCAGTAAATTAATTCCTTTATTTACGCAACAGACTATTTTTCCGTATTATCATATCGTAAGAAATAATCGGGTTAATCATATCGAATATTTGTACAGCTATAAAAATGAACAACAATTTAAAAAGGATATTGATTTTTTATTGCAACACTACAATCCAATTCAATCCATTAATCAATTGCGAAATAATCAACTCAAAAACTCATTTCTAATTTCCTTTGACGATGGTTTGGAAGAGGTATATTCAGTTGTTTTTCCTATATTAAAAGAGAAAAATATAAAAGCATTCTTTTTCTTGAATCCTAATTTTATTGACAATGTTGATAGCTTGTACAAACATGACATTAGCGTTATTCTGAAACATTTAAACGACAATCAATTTGATGCAAAAACAACTAAAGCGATTGCAGCTATCATGCAGTTTGATTTTAGATCTAGTGATGAGTTTATTTCCAAATTCAAAAACACTAAGTTTGCCGATCGTCATAAAATAAAAGAAGTTGTAGCTTTTTTAAAAATCGATATAAAACACTATTTGACCAATCAAAAAGTATATCTTTCCAAAGCGCAAATTCAAGAAATGTTGGATTACGGAATGTTTTTTGGTGGCCACACCTTATCGCATCCACCATTAGGACAACTGAGTCATGAAGAAAGAAAAGCGGAAATAATTGATTCAATTGAATGGGTGAAAACCAATTTCAATATTGATTATTCGGCTTTTGCTTTTCCTTTTACGGATAAAAATAATTCAAAAAAGTTATTCGAAGAATTGTTTGAATACGACAAAAATATCTTAATTTTCGGGAATTCTGGGTTGAAAAAAGACATTGATAGCCGAATTATTCAACGTTTTTCTTTAGAAAATCCGAACAAAAAAACCGCCAAAGTAATTGTAACTGAGCATTTGTATAAGTGGTTTAACAAAATGACAGGTAACTATCAGATTAAAAGAAAATGACCGAATTAAGAAAAATATTCAAAAAAGACATTCCCAATTTGTTGTCGGATGTGGCGTTTTGGAAGCATGAATTTCTTGCTGTAAGCAAACACCGTTTGTATGCTCATTATAAAAATCCTACAAGTAGTGACGATGATGTAGTGTTGATTTTGGCGTATTTGAACCAAGAATTAGTAGGTTATATGGGCGTTTTTATTGATCAAATTATTTTAGATGGCGTTGCCCAAAAAATAGGTTGGCTTTCTACTTGGTGGGTGCATCCCAAAACCAAAGGAACCGGAATTGGAAGGCAAATTCTAGATGAAATGTACCAAATAAATGAAGGAAAAATTGGTATTTCACAATTCACACCTAGTGCTAAAAGAGTGTATGATAAATCGGGTTATTTTACAGATTTGAAACAAAATTTGGGTATCAAAGCAGTACTTCGAAGTAATTTGGTTTTTGTGATACCAACTTTGAAACCATGGACTAAAAAAGCGCTTCCATTATTGCGTTTTACAGACTCTATTATAAATGGTTTTCTAAACGCAAAACTATCTTTACACAAAAATAGTGTCAAGAAAAGCTTGAAAGGAATTTCGGTTGAGTATTTAAACGTGATTGATCAAGAGGTTACCGATTTAATTAAAAAGTACAATAAAAATCATATTTCAAAAAAAGAAAATGCATTTTTTGAATGGTTAAAAGCGTATCATTGGGTACAAGAAAGTCCTTTGCTATCGATGACCAATAAAGAGAAATATGAGTTTTCAATTTACGATCGCTCGTTCAATGTTTATTTGATTAAAATTCTGGAGCATGGCGTTTGTGTTGGTTTTGTTGTTTTGCAAAAAAGAAACCATGTGAGTAAATTGTTGTTTGCTTACTATGATGACACACAAAATGCTAAACTGGTTGCCAACGTAATTAAGTTGCAATTGATGGAACAAAATACGCGCGAATTGATTTGCTATGACGAAGCTATTTGTGCTGAGTTGAAAAAATCGTCTGTATTCATTTATACGACTAAAAAAGTCAAGAATTCAATTATCTCAAAAGCATTTGGGAAATCTGATTTTACTGATGTTGAAATGAATTTTGGCGACGGCGATTGCTGTTTTGCTTAGTTACTTTACTTTTTCAGCATAAACAATATAATAGCGATTGGTGAAATAGCGCAGTAAGGGTCGAAGGCCAATTTTTTTTACTGGATGAGTAAATTGTTGTCTATCCACGATTTTCCAGCCTGTTTTTTCCAAAAGCCAATCCAATTGCCAATCTTCAAATTCGTGGTAATGTCTGTCCCACATGTCTGTTTTGCTTCGATAAGCCGGTGAAAACCACAAACGAAGCGGAATCGAAATCAATAATTTATCACATTTTACATTTTGTAAAACTGTATACGGATTGAGTAAATGTTCGAAAATTTCAAAAGCTGTAAACACTTCGTAAGTTTCTTTTTGCAAGGAACTTTGATCGTTGTCTAAATCTTCACCTTTTGTGTTTTTTACAGTATAACCATTTTCTTCCATGATTTTTGAAAACGGATTAGGAACACCCAAATCAAATATAGTTTCATTGGTTGCAACATGTTTTTGTAAAAAATCTAAAGTGATTTTGAAGCGTTTGTTGGGAAATGATTTTTCGTACATCGAATAGTTTATTGTTTATGGTTGTGCAAAATTAGCGATAAACCATAAACAACAAACTATAAACTTGAAAAAGTTACATCTGATACACAATCGCATTGATGTTCATTCCTGAGCCTACAGAAGCAAAGAGAATTACATCGCCTTTGTGAATTTCATGGTCTTCAATTTGGCCTTTCACTAATGAATCATATAATGTTGGAACAGTTGCAACACTCGAATTACCTAGTTTGTGAATGCTCATAGGCATGATTTTTTCGGGCGGAGTTTGTTTGTATAAACGATAAAAACGTTGTATAATCGCTTCGTCCATTTTTTCGTTGGCTTGGTGAATCAGTATTTTTTTGACTTGACTGATGTCGATTCCGCTCTTATCCATGCATTCTTTCATTGCTAAAGGAACGTTGTTTAGGGCAAACTCGTAAATTTTACGACCATTCATTTTGATGTAGCGTACATCAGGATCATGATCTTTGTTGAATGAATTTCCAAAATGCAAATAATAGGCTTCGTCGTAGGTAAAAGTTGCGGTTTCGTGAGAAAGTAATCCGCCTTCTTCTTCGGTAGCTTCAATGATGGTTGCACCAGCGCCATCCGAATAAATCATTGAATCGCGATCGTGTAAATCGACCACACGCGATAAAGTTTCGGCACCAATTACCAAACATTTTTTGGCCATTCCAGCTTTGATAAACGCCTGTGCTTGAATCACGCCTTCAACCCAACCAGGACAACCAAAAAGCATGTCGTAAGCCACGCATTTAGGGTTCTTAATGCGTAAATCATATTTAACACGCGACGCCAAACTAGGTAAGATGTCGGTTTGAATAGCGCCTTTTTTGACATTGCCGAAGTTGTGTGCAAAGATGATGTAATCTAATGTTTCAGGATCTATTTTAGCATCGTCAATTGCCTTTTGAGCTGCGATTACAGCTATATCCGAAGTTAATAAGTCATCGGTAACATAGCGACGCTCGTGAATGCCAGTAATTTCTAAGAATTTTTGAGCCACAACGTCGTTTGGATGCGGAAAAGGTGTTCCGTCATCGTTTAAAAAAACGTGTTGCGCAAAGTCGATATTGGAGACGATTTCGGTTGGAATATAACTTCCAGAACCAGTGATTTTGATGTTCATTTTTATATAAATAATAGACTAAATTATCGATAAAAAATGATTAAAAGTTTAAAATCTCAATTAATTGAAAACTATTGTGAATCCTGCAAAAAAAGAAACCTAAAATTATTGATGTACTAATTATTGACTCTTTTGTTGGGCGATTTTGATTTGCATAATGGTAGCAATACTCAAAGCTTGCGTTTTAATTTGTTCTGCTTTTTCACCTTTAAAATTTTCATCTACTGAAGTGTAAAAATGATGCAGCCAAATTTTGAATAGTTCAGGCGAAAGATACTCTTTGGTATTTACATCCAAATGAATTTGAGTCAAATTATTAGTGTAACCGCCAGTGCCTAAAATAGCTTGCGACCAAAATGTGACTAAAATAGGCAAATGTTCATCCAGTTTTATCTTTACAACATCGGTGAAAATATAGCTTATCGATTCGTCTGAAAGTAGCTTTTTATAAAACTCGTCAACTAACAGATATAAATCGTCTTGATTTTGAATGTCGTTCATTGTTTTTAAATTAAAATCCCAAACTCTATTGGAATTTGGGATTTCAGTATTGGAATTTACACTTTTACATATATGCTTCTATCGGCGCACAAGAGCAAACCAAATTTCGATCACCATACGCATCGTCAACTCGACGTACACTTGGCCAGAATTTGTTTTCTGAAATATAGTCTAACGGATATGCTGCTTGTTCACGGGTGTATGGAAAATCCCAACTATCAGCAGTTAACATGGCTAATGTATGTGGTGCATTGTGCAATACATTGTTCGGATTGTCAGATGTTGCCGATTCTATTTCTTTACGAATGGAAATTAAAGCGTCACAAAAACGATCTAATTCCGCTACATCTTCTGACTCTGTTGGTTCAATCATTAAAGTTCCAGCAACTGGAAACGAAACGGTAGGAGCGTGGAAGCCATAATCCATCAAACGTTTGGCAATATCTCCAACTTCAATTCCTTTTTCTTTGAACGCTCTACAATCTAAAATCATTTCGTGAGCGGCACGTCCCATTTCTCCAGAATACAAAACGGGATAATGTGACTCCAAACGTGCTTTCATATAGTTGGCATTTAAAATGGCGAATTGCGTAGCGTTTTTCAAACCTTCAGCACCCAACATCGTGATGTAACCGTAAGAAATCAAACATACCAAAGCCGAACCATAAGGAGCAGATGAAATAGCAGTAATGGCTTGATTTCCTCCTACATTCAACACAGGATTGGTTGGTAAAAAAGGAACTAATTTTTCGTTGACACATATCGGTCCAACACCTGGTCCGCCACCGCCGTGAGGTATAGCAAATGTTTTGTGTAAGTTCAAGTGACAAACATCAGCGCCAATAGTTGCCGGATTGGTCAATCCAACTTGTGCATTCATGTTGGCGCCATCCATATAAACCAAACCACCATTTTCGTGAATGATATTGGTAATTTCGATAATAGCACTTTCAAAAACGCCGTGAGTAGATGGATACGTTACCATCAAACACGAAAGGCGATCTTTGTTTTCAATTGCTCTTGCACGTAAATCTTCCACGTCTATATTACCATTTTCCATGGTTTTAGTAACGATAATTTCCATACCAGCCATAGCAGCAGAAGCTGGATTGGTACCGTGAGCTGATGAAGGAATCAAACACACATTTCTATGGTTGTCGCCCCGAGATAAGTGGTACGCACGAATGGCCATCAAACCAGCGTATTCGCCTTGAGCGCCCGAATTGGGCTGTAAAGTTGTTCCTGCAAAACCTGTCACTACATTGAGTTGATGCTCTAATTTTTTAAGCATAATTTGATAACCTTCGGCTTGTTCGATAGGAGCAAATGGGTGAATGCTATTCCAATTGGCCATTGATAACGGTAGCATTTCAGCTGCAGCGTTGAGTTTCATTGTGCACGAACCTAACGAAATCATTGAATGATTCAACGACAAATCTTTGCGTTCTAATTTTTTGATGTAACGCATCAATTGACTTTCCGAATGATGACTATTGAAAACATCATGCTGTAAAAACTCTGATTTTCGAATCAAATTCTCAGCAACCATTGTCGCATTGTCCAATTGATTAATTGCCACATTATCTTTCCCTAAAGCTTCAGCAAAAATTGATAGTATTTGATTAATGTCGGCAATAGAAGTTGTTTCATTTACCGAAATTGAAATCGTTTCGCCATCAATATAGAAGAAGTTCACTTCATTTTTTTCGGCAACTGGTTTTACTTTTGAAGCATCAGCTTTAACTGAAACTGTATCGAAGAAAGCGGTGTTAGTATTGTAAACACCTAATTTATTTAAGGCATCAGCCAAAGTTACCGCCGAAGCGTGTACTTTGTTGGCAATGTATTTCAATCCTTTCGGGCCGTGGTATACAGCATACATTCCGGCCATAACAGCCAATAAAACTTGAGCAGTACAAATGTTAGATGTTGCTTTTTCACGTTTGATATGTTGTTCGCGAGTTCCTAAAGCCATGCGTAAAGCGCGATTGCCATTTGCATCAATGGTTACACCGATGATTCTTCCTGGCATCGAACGTTTGTATTCTTCTTTGGTAGCAAAATAAGCCGCGTGTGGACCACCGTATCCCATCGGAATTCCGAAACGTTGTGTAGTTCCAACTGCAACAGCTGCGCCCATTTCACCTGGAGGCGTCAATTTTACTAGAGACAAAATATCGGCTGCAACCGCTACTTTTATCTCCTTTGCATTGGCCTTAGCTATAAATTCAGTATAATCATTTACTTGACCAAATTTGCCAGGATATTGTAAAATTGCACCAAAGAATTCGCTTGAAAAATCAAAAGTTTCGTGATTTCCAACTACCAATTCGATCCCTTTTGGAGTGGAACGCGTTTGTAAAACTGAAAGTGTTTGTGGTAAGATTTCTTCAGAAACGAAGAATTTATTGGCATTATTTTTCTTTTGGTCACGAGAACGAACGTCAAATAATAATGCCATAGCTTCAGCAGCAGCAGTTCCTTCGTCTAATAAAGAAGCATTGGCAATTTCCATTCCAGTCAATTCGATTACTGTAGTTTGAAAATTCAAAATGGCTTCCAAACGACCTTGTGCAATTTCAGCTTGATAAGGTGTGTAAGCCGTGTACCAACCCGGATTTTCAAAAATATTGCGTTGAATAACAGCGGGAACAATAGTTGGGTGATAGCCTAAACCAATGTACGACTTGAAAACTTTGTTCTTTTTTCCTAATTCCTGAATGTGTGTTAGGTATTCGTATTCGGTCATTGGAGCGTCCAAATCCAAGTCTTTTTTTAGTCGAATATCATCGGGAATGGTTTCGTAAATCAATTGTTCCATCGACTCTACACCGATGGTTTTAAACATATGTTGTAGGTCGCTCTCACGTGGACCTATGTGGCGTAATGCAAATGCGTCTGTTCTCATTAAAAAGTAAGTCTAAATGTGTTTAGTTGAGTTGTTTCTGAAGTTAATCAGGGTTTTTTTGTGCCAACAAAAGTAATTATTATACTTCTAAATTTATAGTAATCAAGTCGTAATATTTTGATAATTTTTCAACCAAAAGGAAGGTTTATTAACAGATTGATTAGTTTTGTAGTATGCGTATTTGGAGAACTTTATTTAACTTTTATATTGATGCTTCTGTTCATGTGGCTTTGGCTATTATGTGTTTGGTTTATGTGACCGATTTTACCAACGGAATTTGCAAACACATTGTGTATCCAACTTGTGTTTTTTTCGGAACTATTGTTGCTTACAATTTTTTAAAATATGTTGAATTGATTGCGATAAAAAAGATTCTTACTCAAAAAACAATGGCTGTTATTGGGTTTACTTTAGTTTCCTTTTTGGCTTTTCTTTTTTTCTTTTTTTGGTTGAAAAGGTGTATTCAAATTCAAATTGTTGTTGCTGCTCTTTTGGTCTTAGTGTATCCTTTCTTGCGAAAACATGGCTGGTTAAAGCTGTTTTTAGTGAGTTTAGTCATAACGATGGTTACCGTTTATATTCCTTTTTATTTGAAAAAACCGATAGTCATGGATTATTATATTACATTAATCCAACGGTTTTTGTTTGTCGTCAGTTTGATGATTCCATTTGAAATTTACGACAGTCAATTTGATGGTGAGCAGCTCAATACTTTTCCGCAGCGATTCGGAATTCGGAATTCGAAATTATTTGGAATAGCATTACTTGTTCCTTTTATAGTAATGGAGTTTTTAAAAGAAAATGCATCATTAACTGTTGTTCCAATTGGTTTACTCACGGTTTTAGCCATCCATTTTACTGAGCTCAAAAGAAATCGATATTATACTTCTTTTTGGGTCGAAAGTATTCCAATTCTATGGTTGGGTTTGGTTTTTCTTTTTCGTTAATTTTTTTGGGCGTTACCCGTTGCAGAAAATCTGTAATTCAATCCAAAATGGAATGGCAACGGGTCGGGCTTTCCGCTCCAAGTCCTCGTTCGTCGTTCCTCCTCACTGTGGGCTTTCCACTGCAATCCCTAACGCGAATGACTTAGTCGGTTAGTGTATTAATCACTTATTATCACGGTACTCTTTACCATGTAAAATAGTATAAAGCTTACTGAAATTCTTTTGATACAAATCAAAATCTTCAACATCGTCCACATTACTTTTAATTTTTCCATACGCATCAGTCATTCCACATTCAAAGCAAAGTTTGACAACGGCTTCGGTTTTTTTGTTCTTTTTTAAAATTAAAATATCTCTGTAAATTGGTTCACAAGCTACCAAATGACCTCCGTAGTATAAGGTATTAGTTATGATGTCGTCAACTTGATTTTTATCAGCCTTAGTTATAGTTTTTCCTTTGTAACCATACATTAGCAATTCATTTTCGAAAACTTCATAATTGATTTTATGAGCATTTACATCACTATAAATTTCTGAAAAGCGTTGGTCATTTTTTAGTTTTTCTGCAACACTATCTTTAATCGTGTAATGAATAATTACATCAAAGTCATTTTTCATTTTTGGACTACAACTCCAAACAATTATCAAAATCAAAAAGCTTATTTTTTTCATTGAAAAAATATTTAGTGTGATAAGAATCAAATATAAAAAGAAAACCGAAGTCAAAACTCCGGTTTTCTGTCTAAAATTCTAAACAGTCCTACAATCTTATCGTCTCAATGTCTAACAATCTAAGTCGTCTAAATCAATCCCGCTCTTTTCAACAACGCATCCGCCGTTGGCTCATGACCTCTAAACCGTTTGTACAATTCCATTGGCAATTCCGTTCCGCCTTTCGAAAGCACATTGTCTTTGAATTTGGTAGCGACTTCTTTGTTAAAAATACCTTGCTCTTCAAAATAGGCAAAGGCATCGGCATCCAATACTTCGGCCCATTTGTAGCTATAGTAACCCGACGAATAACCGCCTTGAAAAATGTGCGAAAACGACACACTCATGCAATTATCTTCCACATCGGGATACAAAGTGGCAATTTCCATCGCTTGTTTTTCAAAGGCTTTGATGTCGGTAATCTCAGTTACTTGCGCATGATACGCCATGTCTAAAATTCCGAAACTCAACTGACGCAAAGTGGCCATTCCTTCCAAGAAACTCGCACTTTCCTTGATTTTTTCAACATAGTGTTGCGGAATAATTTCACCTGTTTCATAGTGATGCGCAAACAACGCCAATGCTTCGGGTTGGTAACACCAATTTTCCATGACTTGGCTTGGTAATTCCACAAAATCCCAAAAAACAGAAGTGCCTGACAAACTCGGATAGGTTGTATTGGCCAACATACCATGCAACGCATGACCAAATTCATGGAACAACGTAGTCACTTCGTTAAAGGTTAACAATGACGGTTTGGTTCCAGTTGGCGGAGTAAAATTACACACAATTGAAACGTGTGGTCGTTCGTTTACGCCATCTTTAATGTATTGCGGTTTGAACGACGTCATCCAAGCACCATTGCGTTTTCCTTTTCTCGGGAAAAAATCGGAGTAAAAAACAGCCACTAACTTTCCTTCAAAATCCAAAACTTCAAAGGTTTGCACGTCGTTGTGGTATTTGTCAATATTGAAGACTTCTTTAAATGTGATTCCGAATAGTTTTTCCGCCACGGTAAAAGCACCGTTCAATACATTTTCGAGTTTGAAATACGGCTTTAAAACTTCGTCGTCTAAACTGAATAATTTTTGTTTTAATTTCTCTGAATAGTAAGCACCATCCCATTTTTCCAATTGGTCAATTCCGTCCAATTCTTTGGCAAAAGTGGTTAATTCAGCAAATTCTTTTTGGGCGGCTGGTTTCGCTTTTTCCAACAAATCATTCAAAAAGTTTTTTACTTTGTCCGGATGTTGTGCCATGCGTTCTTCCAACACAAAATGCGAATGCGTTTCGTAACCCAATAATTGTGCGCGTTCGTGACGCAGTTGTACTATTTTTAGTGTAATTTCTTTATTATCGTATTGATTGTTTTGAAACGCTTTTTTTCCAGCAGCAATGGCCATTTCTTTTCGCAATTCACGGTTGTCAACATACGTTACAAACGGCAAATAACTCGGAAAATCTAGGGTAAAAATCCAGCCTTCTACGTTTTTAGATTGGGCTAACGAACGCGCCATTTCTTTGGCTCCATCAGGCAAACCTTTCAAATCAGCTTCGTTGGTAACGTGCAATTGGTAGTTGTTGGTTTCGGCCAACACATTTTCACCAAATGTGAGTTTTAACTTCGCCAATTCGGTATCGATTTCGCGCAAGCGTGTTTTTTTATCTTCAGGTAATAAGGCGCCGTTGCGCGAAAAACTTTTGTATTTTTTATCGAGTAAAGTCGCTTGTTCGGGAGTTAAATTCAGATTTGCTTTTTGATTGTAAATGGCTTTTACTCTTTTGAATAAATCTTCATTCAACGCAATGTCATTACTGAACGCAGTCAATAAAGGCGAAACTTCTTGTGCTATTTTTTGCATTTCGTCACATGTTTCGGCCGAGTTCAAGTTGAAAAAAATCGAAGATAATCGATCGAGTTCTTGTCCGGCAAAATCTAAGGCAACGATTGTGTTTTCAAAAGTTGGGGTTTCTGAATTGGAAGTGATTGCATCAATTTCGCCTCTGGCTTTGACTAAATTAGCCTCAAAAGCCGGTTGGTAATCCTCAATTTTTATTTGTGAAAAAGGCGCTGTGTTGTGTGTGGTTTGGAAAGTTGATGTTAAAATTTTCATTTTTTTTGTAATTAACCCTCTAAGAGTCTTAAACTCTTAGAGGGTTTAAAATTATTTTTTCAATTCGTTCGAAGCTTTCAATACGGCTTGTTTCAGACTTTCTTTATACAAAACGATTTTGTCGAGTACACATTTATCGTGACTTCCGATGATTTGAGCGGCTAATATTCCGGCGTTTTTGGCTCCGTTCAACGCAACCGTCGCAACAGGAACACCGCCAGGCATTTGTAAAATCGACAAAATCGAATCCCAACCGTCGATGGAATTACTCGATTTTACTGGAACACCAATTACGGGAAGTGGCGACATGGAAGCAACCATTCCTGGTAAATGCGCCGCACCACCAGCGCCAGCAATAATTACTGAAATACCACGAGTATGTGCATTGGTACTAAAATCAACTAATTTTTCGGGTGTTCGATGTGCTGAAACAATATCGACTTCGGTTTCGATGTCAAATCCTTTTAAGATGTCGATGGCTTCTTGCATGACAGGTAGGTCGGAAATCGAACCCATTATGATGGCTACTTTGCTCATTATTTTAGTTTAATGTTGTTTAAAAGTTTAAAATTGTTTCTATTGAACAAAACTGACCACTGATTACTGACCACTGATCACTCTTATACTATTTTTCACTTCTTCCGCTACTTTTCTCGCTTCGGTCATGTTTTCATTCACAATCGTAACGTGACCCATTTTTCGGAACGGACGTGTTTCGCGTTTGCCGTAAATATGTGGAGTTACGCCTTCAATTGCCATAATTTTTTCAATATTTTCATAAATTACTTGGCCTGAATAACCTTCTTCACCAACCAAATTTACCATAATTCCGGCAACTTTACTATCTGTTTTTCCCAAAGGTAAGTTTAAAATGGCACGCAAATGGTTTTCAAATTGCGATGTATAACTCGCTTCAATGCTGTAATGACCTGAATTGTGTGGGCGAGGAGCAACTTCATTGACCAAAATTTCATCGTCTTCGGTTTGGAACATTTCTACAGCCAATAAACCAACATGGTTGAATGCTTCCGAAACTTTTAAGGCAACTTCAGTGGCTTTTTGTGCTGTTTTCTGATCAATTCGTGCTGGACAAATCACATATTCCACTTGATTTGCTTCGGGATGGAATTCCATTTCCACTACTGGATACGTTTTGACTTCGCCAGAAACGGACCGTGCTACAATTACGGCCAGTTCATTTTTAAAAGGAACCATTTCTTCGGCGATACATTCTACTTCGGGCAAACCAATTAAATCTATCGCAGAACGAACAATTTTCACACCATTGCCATCGTAACCAAATTGCGCACTTTTCCATACAAAAGGGAATTCAAGTTCGCTTTTTTCGAGCGATTTTTTCAAATCATTGATATCAACAAATCGTTGGTGTGGCGATGTCGGAATGTCATTTTCTACATAAAAATCTTTTTGTCTTCCTTTATTTTGAATTAATCGTAAAGTTTTGGGTGAAGGAAAAATAGGTAACCCTTCTTTTTCAAGTGCGTCCAAAGCGTCAAGATTGACATTTTCAATTTCGATGGTCAACAAATCGACCATTTTTCCAAATTGATATACGGTATCATAATCCAACAATGTTCCGCGGTAAAAAGCATTGCATCCAAAACGTGATGGTGCTTCTTCACTGGGGTCGAGCACTAAAGTTTGTATGTCAAATTTTCGAGTTTCGGTCAAGAGCATTTTACCGAGTTGTCCGCCACCTAGAATTCCAAGTTTAAAATCAGATGAAAAATAGTTCATTAGTTGTTGTTTGCGCAAAGATAAACATTTAGCAACTTATTTCAATCGTTTCAAAATGTCTTTCACTGCAAAACGATAACCTGGCGTTTGATTGCTGAAATCGCGTGATAATAACGCTTTCAATTCCTCATTTACCCACGAATGTTTTTTGCCTAAATTATATAAAAATCGCATGGTATAGGCTGCATTGGCTGCTTTATCGGTTTGAATCAGCCAATCCAAACCCGATTCAATGAGTTGTTCCTCTTGTGATTCATTGAGTTTGATTTTTTTGCTTTTAGTGAGAAATAAAGCAATTTTTGAAATAGAACGTAAGGCTGAATCCGAATGTTGGTGTTTGAGCGAACCGCAATAATCATCTAAATAAGGAGCAAAAAGTTCCATTTGTTCCTCACAGATTAACTCTAAAATCCAACACGCTTTGTGGTGGTTTTTATCTTTGGTATTGAACGCAATTTGAGTTAAATCTCGCAAATATTCGGGATGAGCAAAAACGAAATCTTTTTGGTCGTCTCTGCTTTTTCGATGAGCCGTGCTTTGTGCTATTTGATTGTAATATTCAGCATTCATTTGGTAAATATATCAAATTAGCAAAAAAGTCAAAATACTTGTTATTAAATAGTTATTACTTCGTAAATTTGCTCCTTTATTTTTCAAAACAACACACATGATACACCTGCACGATAAAACGTTTGAACCGTTTATTTCTTCTGAAGAAATTGATTTTGCAATTGCCAATATGGCCAAACAAATGGATGACGATTTTTTTGATGAAGTTCCAGTTTTTGTTGGAATTTTGAACGGTTCGTTTATGGTAATGGCCGATTTGATGAAACATTACCGTGGCATGTGTGAAGTGAGTTTCATGAAAATGGCTTCGTACGAAGGAACCCAAACTACCAATGAGGTTAAACAACTCATCGGAATCAACGAAAATTTGGAAGGTAAAACTGTAGTTATCGTTGAAGATATTGTTGATACAGGAAATACCATCGAGGAATTAAAAGCCATTTTCAAAGAAAAAAAAGTAAAGCATCTTAAAATTGCCACTTTATTCTTCAAACCCGAAGCTTACAAAAAAGACATCAAAATTGACTATGTTGGCATCCGAATTCCGAATAAATTTATCGTGGGTTACGGTTTGGATTACGATGGTTTAGGTCGCAATCTTCCCGACGTTTATCAACTAGCGCAATAATTCAAAATTCAAAATTTATAATTTAAAATAATAAAATGATCAACATCGTTCTTTTCGGAAAACCTGGAGCAGGAAAAGGCACACAAGCCGAATTTTTAAAAGAAAAATACAATCTAACGCACTTATCAACGGGTGATATTTTTAGATTCAACATCAAAAATGATACTGATTTAGGCAAATTAGCCAAAACTTACATGGATAAAGGCGATTTAGTCCCTGATGAAGTAACTATTCAAATGTTGCAAAGTGAAGTTGACAAAAATCCACATTCAGCCGGATTTTTATTCGATGGTTTCCCTAGAACTTTGGCGCAAGCAGCTGCTTTGGATGCTTTTTTAGAGTCTAAAAATCAAGCAATTACAGCAACTGTCGCTTTAGAAGCCGATGATAATATTTTGGTTGCTCGTCTGCTAGAAAGAGGAAAAACTTCGGGCCGACCAGACGATCAAGACGAAGAAAAAATTAGAAACCGCTACGACGAATACAACCAAAAAACAGCGCCATTGATGGATTATTACAAAAATCAAAGCAAGTTTTACGCTGTAGACGGTATCGGAACCATCGAAGAAGTAACCGAGCGATTGAACCGCGTTTTTGATCAGTTTTAATTAGAAGCTAATCCAGCTTTCCATTGCAAGTCCGCAGTACAAACAACCATTTTGTAAGTTTAAAACAGGCTTCTTTGGTCGCCTTTTTTAAATAACAAAATTAGGTTGTTTCTACTTTACGGGCTTTTCATTACAATCTGGGCTATGGCATAAGTAGTTTAATCCTAAAAACTTTAAAAAAGACTACTAATATTAAATTTCGAGCATTCAATTTTTTTTTAGATATTTGCACACTGATAAAGGAGCTATTTCCGAAATAGGATTTGAGCTCTTTTTTTGTAATTTTAATCATGGAAATTCTAATAATTCTTTTTTTAATCCTTTTGAATGGCGTTTTCTCCATGTCGGAAATCGCTTTGATTTCAGCTCGAAAAAACCGTTTGGAAACCGCCGCCAAAAAAGGAAACAACAATGCCAAAGTTGCACTCGATTTGGCCAATTCACCCAACGAATTCTTATCAACTGTTCAAATCGGAATTACGCTCATCGGAATTTTAACAGGTATTTATTCGGGCGACAAAATCACTTCGGATGTTCAGGCTTTTGTAGGTAGTTTTGAAGTGTTAAAACCTTACGCGGATAGTATTGGTGTTGGTGTTGTGGTGGTTGTACTTACTTTTTTCTCTTTAGTTTTAGGCGAATTATTACCCAAACGCATTGGATTAAATTATCCTGAAGGAATAGCGAAAGCAGTAGCTGTTCCGATGAAAGTAGTTTCAAAAGTTACGATGCCATTTATTTGGTTGTTGACAACTTCAACGGAGTTTTTACTAAAACTATTACAAATCAAACCCACAGCAGACGGAAAAGTAACTGAAGAAGAAATCAAAGCCATCATCAAAGAAGGAACCGAAGTAGGTGAGGTTCAGGAAATTGAACAAGATATAGTGGAGCGCGTTTTCCATATTGGTGATCGTAAAGTCAATTCGCTCATGACACATCGAAACTCAATTGTATATCTTTCGTACGAAGATTCGGTGCAAGAAATTAAAAATAAAGTATTGGATGAATTGCATTCAGTCTATCCAGTTTGTGCCGATAATTTGGATGATGTGGAAGGAATTGTTCTTTTAAAAGACTTGTTTTCTAGTTTTGAAAAAGGAAACTTTGATTTGAAAAAAATCACCAAAGAACCGGTTTATTTCATCGAACATACTTCCGCTTATAAAGCCTTAGAAAATTTCAAAAAATCAAAAGTGCATTATGCTTTAGTTACTGATGAACACGGTGTTTTTCAAGGAATTATTACCTTGAATGATATTTTAGAAGCATTGGTTGGTGATGCTGCTGATTTTTATGAAGATGAATTCAAAATCATCGCTCGCGAAGATGGAACGTGGTTGGTAGACGGACATTATTCGTTACACGATTTCCTTACCTATTTCGACATGGACGATTTGACCGGAGATTATGAAGTTACTACCGTAAGTGGTTTAATTGTTACTGAATTAGGAGTTATTCCAAAACAAGGACAAAAACTGATTTGGAATAAACTCGAATTTGAAGTATTGGATATGGATGGTGTTAAAATTGACAAGGTTTTAATCACTACTCTAAAAGATAAATAATTAATTTTTTCAGTTGCTGAACACTGAGCACTGAACACTGAATACTGAACACTACAAAAAAATGACAGAAGGAAATTTCGTAGACTATGTAAAAATATATGTTTCATCCGGAAAAGGAGGGAAAGGATCGTCGCATTTACACCGTGAAAAATTCATTGAAAAAGGCGGGCCTGATGGTGGTGATGGCGGTCGTGGTGGTCACGTTATTTTGAAAGGAAACAAAAATTTATGGACGCTTTTTCATCTCAAATTTACCAAACACGTTAAAGCAGGTCACGGCGGCGATGGCGGAAGTAGTCGAAGTACAGGCCACGATGGTGAAGACAAAATAGTTGAAGTGCCTCTTGGAACCGTTGTGAAAGACATGGAAACGGGTGAAATTTTATTTGAAATCACCGAACATGACGAAGAGAAAATTCTAGCCAAAGGTGGTAAAGGAGGTTTAGGGAATTGGCATTTTAGAAGTGCGACCAATCAAACGCCTCGTTATGCTCAACCCGGAATGCCAGTGCAAGAAATTGATGTGATTTTAGAGTTGAAAGTCTTAGCTGACGTTGGTTTGGTAGGTTTTCCAAATGCAGGAAAATCGACTTTATTATCTGTTTTAACTTCTGCTAAACCAAAAATAGCCGACTATCCGTTTACAACTTTAAAACCCAATTTAGGAATCGTTTCTTATCGCGATTTTCAGTCGTTTGTAATGGCAGACATACCCGGAATTATCGAAGGTGCTGCTGAAGGTAAAGGTTTAGGACATTACTTTTTACGTCATATTGAACGTAATTCTACCTTATTGTTTTTAATTCCTGCTGATGCTGATGATATTAAAAAAGAGTACGAAATTTTGTTGGATGAACTACGTCGTTACAATCCTGAAATGCTTGACAAAGACAAGTTGTTGGTTATTTCCAAATGTGATATGTTGGATCAAGAATTGCAAATAGAACTTAAACAGTTGTTAGACAAAGAGTTGAAAAAAGTGCCCTATCTGTTTATTTCGTCTGTTGCGCAACAAGGCTTACAAGAATTAAAAGACAAATTATGGCAAATGTTAAATAAATAATTTGCTGACAATTTGTTTATTAAGTAAAAAAATAATCGTATTATTGACAAATTTTTTAAAAAAAACTGATTATGAAATTAAGATTACTTTTAGCTCTTTTGGTCGCGCAATTTGCTGTCGCACAACAAAGAACATGTGGAACAAATGCTTACATGGAAAGCCTTATGGCTAACCCAGAGATGAGACAACAATACTTGGATTTACAACAACAATTTGAAAATGAATTAGCTCGACTTCAAAATGCTCAATATCATAGAGACGGACAAAGCACGAATAGTACTAATGTTCTTAAAAGAATACCAGTAGCTGTTCACTATCCTTCAGTTTCAAATGGAAGTACAGAAGCAGTAAAAAGTTGTCTACGTTCATTAGCACAACGACAAGTTAATATCTTAAATGCAGATTATAACGCAACCAATACCGATATTTCTTTATGGTCAGCTGCAAGCTCTTTTTATCCAGGAGTAAACGTAGGTGACATGGATGTTTCTTGGGAAATTGCAACCCAAAATCACCCATCAGGAACTGGTTTGGCTAATGGAGTTCTTGCGGTTACTTTTGGTACTGACTTTTTATCTGGAGCTGATTCAGATACTACTTGGGCAGGATACTGTAATCTAGTTGTAAGAAATATTAATGGTGGAATTTTAGGGTATTCTCCACTTGGTGGTTCACCTTCTAATGGTATGACGGTTGTTATTGATAACAATTCTTTTGGCGCAACAATGACTGGTACACCTTCAAGCTGTTCAGGTTATGTTCCAGGTGCTCCTTATAACTTGGGTAGAACTTTAACTCACGAATTAGGTCATTTCTTCAACTTAGACCACACTTTTGCAGGTTGTGATGGAGCTAATTGTGCTACATCTGGTGACAGGGTTTGTGATACGCCACCTGCAGATACACCATGGTTTACTTGTGTTGCGCCAGGATCAGTAACAACCAATTGTGGGACTACCCAATTAACTATGAATTATATGGATTATGTTGAAGATTCTTGTATGTATATGTTTACTGCTGGTCAAGCAACTAGAATGAATGCATGGTACAATACAATTTCTTCACAATTGCGAAATGACGTTTTAGCAAATACTGATTTTATTGTGAATAATTTTTCAATTGCACCTAATCCAAGCAAAGGGATGTTTTCTATTCAATTGAAAGAAGTTACCAACAACTACACAGTAATCATCATTGATGCATTAGGAAGAGAAATTTACAATACTGATTTCAATCAAACTACTGATTTAGTTCAAAATATTCAAATTGACAACGCATTGAGTGGTTTGTATTTCGTAACAATTCAAAGCAACGGAGCTACTGTAACTAAAAAGATTTTAGTAGAATAATAGTTATACAACAATATTATAGAACAGTTGAAGGTTTTTCTTTCAGCTGTTTTTTTTTATTCTAAAAAATAAGTTAAATTTTACCATTCAAATTGAGTTTTCAACTAATTCGTAATTCTTCTCTACAAAAAAATAATACCTTCGCATCACAAACAAAAATAGTTCATGAAATCTGTAACATTCTATGATTTTGATAGACTATTAACTAACATTCAATAACTTTTTATTTTACTAACAATGAAGAAAATTATTTTATCCTTAATTGCTGGAATTATGCTTATTCCTGTAAGCGTTAAAGCAGACGAAGGAATGTGGTTTTTGATGTTCATCGAACGTTTGAATCACCGCGATATGCAAAAAATGGGCTTGCAATTAACAGCCGAAGAAATTTACAGCATCAACAACCACAGTTTGAAAGATGCTATTGTGCAGTTCAACGGAGGTTGTACAGCCGAACTGATTTCAAAAGATGGATTAGTACTTACCAATCACCACTGCGGGTATGATGCCATTGCCGAATTATCAACTGCTGAAAAAAATTACCTCAAAGACGGTTATTGGGCCAATAACAGAAAAGCCGAATTAAAGCCAGCTAGTTTGTTTGTGCGTTTCTTTGTTCGTATGGACGATTGTACCAAACGAATTTTAGCAAAAGTAAACCCATCGATGTCGGAAGCTGATAGAGAAAAAGCAATCAATGCTGAAATTGCAGCTATCGAAAAAGAGAATAACGAAGGCGGAAAATATACGGTTTCTGTTCGTCCGTTTTTCCAAGGAAATGAATATTACTATTTTGTTTACCAAGATTATAAAGACGTTCGTTTGGTAGGAACTCCACCAGAAAGCTTAGGGAAATTTGGTGGCGATACTGACAACTGGGAATGGCCTCGTCATACTGCCGATTTTTCAATGTTCCGTGTTTACGCTGATGCTAACGGAAACCCAGCCGATTATTCTGAAAACAATGTTCCTTTGAAACCAAAACATTACTTGCCTGTTAATATCAATGGTGTAAAAGAAAACGATTTTGCTATGATTTTGGGTTATCCAGGGCGTACTAATCGTTGGATGCCAGCTGGTGGAATTGAGCAAAATGTAAAATTTGCATATCCTGCTTGGGTTGAAGGTGCCAAAACAGGAATGGACCAAATGAAAAAATACATGGACCAAAGCGATGCGCTTCGTTTGGTTTATGCTTCAAAATACGCTTCAACTGCCAATTATTGGAAAAATCGCCAAGGTATGATTGATGCACTAACTAAATTCGGAACAGCCAAATCAAAAGGTGCGCAAGAAGCTAAATTTGACAAATGGGCAAATAAATCTGCTAATAAAGCTAAATACGGAAATGTAATTCCGAATATCAATAAATTTTATGCCATGACAAATGAAAAATCGCGTCATGACAACTACTTACAGCAATTATTCAGAACTTCTGCTTTTGGAGCTATTGGAAGAACGCTAGGAAAACAGTTAGATAATTACGTAAAAGCAGATGCTGCTAAACGTGCTCAGCTGGCTCCAGCTATTACTGAAATGGCTGAAGAAATGTTCAAAGAACTTCACATTCCAGCTGAAAAAGACATTTTAGCCGCTCAATTGAATGTGTATGCAACTAAATCAGTAGGTTATCCAATTGCTCCAATGGTGAAAAAAATTGGCGATGAAAACAATAATAATTTCACCAAATACGTTAACGCAGCTTTCGATTTAAGTGTTTTCACTTCTGTAGACAAAATCAAAGCGTTCTTGCAATTGCCAAGTGAAGGTTTATTAACTAACGATCCATTGTACGCACTTTCAAATGATTTAACAACGCATTTCTCTAATCGTTCTGAGGAATTAATCAAAGCTCAAAACGATTACGCAGCTTCCTTCCGTTTGTTGGTAGAAGGTTTAAGAGAATCAAAAATAGGCGCTATCAAATACCCAGATGCCAACTCAACTTTGCGTTTAACTTACGGAAAAGTTCGTTCTTTGCCAGCAGACAAACGCAACGATGCAGCTATTAATAACTACACAACTCTAGCAGGTCAAGTAAAAAAATACAAAAAAGGCGATCAAGAATTTGACTTACCAACGCGTGTTTTAGATATGCAAAAAAACAAAGAGTTTGGTCGTTATGCCGACAAAGACGGTTCGCTTCACGTAAACTTCCTAACCGATAATGACATCACAGGTGGAAACTCAGGTTCGCCAGTATTGAACGGAAAAGGAGAATTAATTGGTTTGGCTTTCGACGGTAACATCGAAGCTATGGCTGGTGACGTTATTTTCGACAAGAACTTACAAAGAACCATCAACGTGGATATTCGTTACGTTCTTTGGGTAATCGAAAATTTCTCAGGTGCTAAGCATATCGTAGACGAAATGACTTTAGTAAAATAATACCCAAAAGGTTTTCATAACCCGTTAGGTTTAAAATAGAAATCCGACTTATTTAGTTAAGTCGGATTTTTTTATGAGCGAATGGCTTGGGCTTTATCGGCAATCCATATTCCTGCTTTACGCAGTATCTTTTTTTTCAAAAAAGGATACTTGCTGCAATCAGGGCTAGAGAGCAATCGTATGGCACTTTTGTTAAGTTCTTTTAAAACAAATCGCAATTTCCAAAACCATTTCTTATTTTTGGAAAATAGAAAATACCACTATGCGATTACTGCCTTTTTTATTGCTATTAATTACCTTTCAATTAAAGGCAGAAACTGATTTTGATAAAGGTGAAAAACTCTACAAACAAGAAAAATTCGAACAAGCCAAATCTTTTTTTGAAATTTACCTTAAACAAAACCCAACAAGTTATAAAACCATCGAATACCTTGGCGATATTGCAGGTCATCAACAAAAATGGGACGAAGCTATTAGACAATACAAGTTTCTTAAAATGCAATTTCCCAAAACAGCCAACTATTTTTATAAATACGGTGGGGCGCTCGGCATGAAAGCAAAATCAGTCAACAAATTCAAAGCTGTTGGTATGATTGACGATATCGAAACAGCATTTTTAACCGCAGCCAAACTCGATGCAAAACATATCGATACGCGTTGGGCTTTGGTAATGCTTTACATCGAATTGCCTGGAATTGTTGGTGGAAGCGAAAAAAAAGCAGAAAAATACGCCGATGAATTAATGGCTTTGTCTAAAGTTGATGGCTATTTGGCAAAAGGCTATATTGATGAATATTTCTCAAGAAACACACAAGCTGAAGTTAATTACAAAAAAGCACACGAAATTGGGAATTCAAAAACCACTTTCCAAAAATTATACAATTTGTACCTGAATAAAATCAAAAACAAAACAAAAGCAAATCAATTAAAAGAACAATTCGAAAATAAATAACAAAAAACAAATTCCAAATATTGGGATTTGGAATTTTTAAATTGGAATTTCAAATGCGTACACATTTCATAGCCATAGGCGGAGCAGCCATGCACAACTTAGCATTAGCATTGCATCAAAAAGGATATCAAGTTACAGGTAGCGATGATGCTATTTTTGAACCTTCCAAATCACGTTTGGAAAAGAAAGGATTATTGCCAGCCGAAATGGGTTGGTTTCCCGAAAAAATAACTTCTGATATCGAGGCTATTATACTCGGAATGCACGCTAAAGCAGATAATCCAGAATTGCTAAAAGCCCAAGAATTAGGTTTGAAAATTTATTCCTATCCCGAATTTTTGTACGAACAATCCAAAAATAAAACTCGGGTCGTAATTGGTGGTTCACACGGAAAAACAACCATAACATCGATGATTCTGCATGTGATGCATTACCACAATATCAAAGTCGATTACATGGTTGGCGCACAACTAGAAGGATTTGACACCATGGTGCATCTCACTCACGAAAATGATTTTATCGTATTGGAAGGCGACGAATATTTATCGTCACCTATCGACAGAAGACCGAAGTTTCATTTGTATCAACCCAATATTGCGCTACTTTCAGGAATTGCTTGGGATCATATCAATGTGTTTCCAACTTTTGAAGATTACGTAGAACAATTCGAAATCTTTGTCAATCAAATTACTAAAGGTGGAATTTTAGTCTACAATGAAGAAGATGTAACTGTAAAAAAAGTAGCCGAAGAATCAATCAATGCAATTCGTAAAATTCCTTATCAAACACCAAATTATACAGTTGAAAATGGAACCACATTGCTTGAAACTCCAGAAGGTTCAATGCCAATTGAGGTTTTTGGTGCACACAATTTGAATAATTTAGCTGGAGCCAAATGGATTTGCCAAAATATGGGCGTTGATGAAGCTGATTTTTACGAAGCTATTGCCAGTTTTAAAGGCGCAAGTAAACGTTTGGAGAAAATCGCTGAAGGAAAAGGGAAAGTAGCTTACAAAGATTTCGCACATTCTCCTAGTAAAGTGTCGGCCACAACCAAAGCAGTTAAAAATCAGTATCCAGATCGAAAGCTAATTGCTTGTTTGGAGTTACATACCTACAGCAGTTTGAATGCCGAATTCCTAAAAGAATACCAAGGCGCGCTTGATGCTGCTGACATTGCTGTAGTTTTTTATTCGCCCGACGCAGTAAAAATTAAGCAGTTAGAAGAAGTAACTTACGATCAAATTGCACAGTCTTTTCAACGTGATGACTTGATTATTTATACTAACCCAGCTGATTTTAAAAACTCTTTGTTCAGCCAAAACCTTGATAATTCAGCCTTGTTGTTAATGAGTTCAGGCAATTACGGCGGATTGAATTTTGATGATGTTCAAAAAATGATGTAGTTTTTTAAGGAGCACAGCAGTTGTTTTCAATAGCAATTTTGTCCCGCTTTCGGCTGTATCTATCATTGCGATAGAAACAAAGCCATCATCAAGAAACAGTTAAATTACTCGCAATGACAGGATGCCGCCTTAATCGGGGCTAGACTAGAAGTTTTTTTATTCTATGACAATTTTCTCTTTCGTTTTTCTTCCATCAGAAGTTTGAAGCATCAATAAATAAATTCCTTTTGTCAAAGTTGAAACATCCAATTGTCTAATTTGACTAGTTTCTTGGATAATTTTTTTGCCTTCTATCGTGAAAATTGCAACAGAAATTAGATTCTCACTAAAATAAATAACTTCTTCTGCTGGATTAGGATAAAACGAAATTTCCTTTTTATTCCACTCATTTAAACTTAATTCGTTGCCGCTAAAAATGCGTGCTAAAGTATAATTATTTTGCATTGAGCCACTCAATAAAATTTTTCCATTTGACTGAAGTTTCACATCAAACATATTAGCGTCACCATAAAGCGGAGGCGTATAGGTAGCAATACCATCATTATTGAAAGTTGTATCTAATTGTCCACTAGATGTGAGTCGAACAACTGAAATCGTTTTTTGAGTAGAAGTGATTGTAGAATTCCCAAGAAGTATAATTTTTCCATCAGGTTGAACAGCTAACGCTTTAGGGTAATCACTAGAAGAAGCAAAAATTGGAATGGATAACTTTCCGTCTCCACTAAAACTTGTGTCCAATACGCCAGATGTTGTAAAACGAACCACACCAAAGTCTTGTGAACCAGAAATGTAAGAGTTGGCTAGTAAAACTGTTTTTCCATCTGATTGTATCA
Organism: uncultured Flavobacterium sp.; assembly: GCA_964414655.1. Taxonomy (GTDB): domain Bacteria; phylum Bacteroidota; class Bacteroidia; order Flavobacteriales; family Flavobacteriaceae; genus Flavobacterium. The sequence continues at coordinate 64,853 of CAYPXI010000015.1, forward strand.
TCATTCTAGCTACAGAATCGTTTCCTCCGCCACTAATTTTTGCTAATGCTATTCCATCACCACTATAAGTCGTATCTAGTTGTCCTGAAGTTGTTAAGCGAACCGCGGCAAACCAACTTGCAACAATCCCAGTTGCAGGATATGACGAACCTCCAATTATAATCTTACCATCAGTTTGAATTACAACTGACTTACCTCGATCATCACTTTGAACATTTATTCTTTGTTTTCCATTGATGCCAAAACTTGAATCGAAAGAGCCGTCAGAATTGATTCTTGCTACCGCAAAGTCTGCATTACTATTTATTCCAGTTTGACCTGCAACTACAATTTTACCATCACTTTGAAGTTTAGCAGATTCACAATAATTTATATTTTCCCCAAAATCGAAAATTAGATTACCTGTTCCGTTAAAGGTTTCATCAATTGTGCCATTTTCGTTTAATCGAACAATAATGAAATTATAATTACCACCAATGATGTATAATTCTCCAGCAAGTACAATTTTACCATCAGGTTGTAATATGATTTCATTTACAGTAGCATCATAACCTGGAAAGCCAATTATAACTTTTCCATTATTGCCAAATGTGATATCATAAGCACCATCTGCGGTTAATTTAATAGCGGTAAAATTATCACCGCCACCTGCCATTATTATTTGATTGTTTGGTAACACTAAAATTGGACCACCAGCGTCTAGGTTTTCGTCTTCCTCAATAAAATATCCAGCGTTCGCAAAATTTGGGTCTAGTTCACTTGCCTGTTGTCCTTTAACAGATGTTATTATAAACAATACTAAAACAATAAAATATTTTTTCATTGCTAATTATTTTTGCAAATATAAATAATAAGGCGAGTAGTGTAAAATTTATTGTTTAACTATAAAAAAAAGCATCTATCGTAGTAATAGATGCTTTAAATTTTTATAATGAATACATTAGTTTTCTATGAATTCATCCATTGTTTTTAACTTAAACGCAATTCCATTTTTGGTGGCAGCATCAGTCAATTTAGACAAATAGCTCGCTTTTAAACTCTCAAATTTGGTTTTAGCGGTGTTGAATAAATCCATTATGTTTTCAATACTCGCTTTTTGCGAAGGCGAAGGAGCATCGTATTGACTAGCTATAGATGAATAAATAGAGCCTAATTTTTCTCTTAGTTGTTTTTCTGCAGAAGCAACATAATTGTCTCCAGTAGTCACAACCATAGTGTTTTTCAACGCATTCAATTCAGTCGAAATTTTGGTGTTTCCTTTTTTCAATAAAGGAACTTTGGTAGCCAATTCATCCGACACTTTAATCATTTCATCAACTTGATACACCATGTAAGCCAATTCTTGAACTTTGTCAAACAACATATGTGTCGTTTTGTATTGTTCATCGCGTGAAGCTTGTGAAATGGCACTTTTTGGATCGTTGGTAATTTCGAATTCGTGCGTATATGTGTCTTTTCCTTTAGTTAAAATAGCTTTATACTTTCCTGCTGGAGCTCTTGGTGTAGTAAATCCACTAAAATCGATGGTTTTTCCTTGTGCACTTTTTGGTCCTTTTTCATTAAAATTCCAGGTCACAATATTGATTCCTTTTTGATTCGCTGCAGGAAGTTTAACCACTCTTTTGCCATTAGCATCTTGGATTTCCATTTCCATTTTACCAAACGTGTTGCGTTTTTTCAAGTAATAGACAATTTGAGCGGCATTATTTGGGTTAGCGCCTACAAATTCTAATTCAGAGGCGGTTCCTCCAAAACTTGATTCTTCTTCTTTTGGGAATGCTTTTGTTTCGAAAAAATGAACGTCTTTTTTGACTACATCTTGGGTTACTTGTCTTAAAATACTAACGTCGTCTAAGATAATAATTCCGCGACCGTGAGTAGCCATCACTAGGTCGTTGGTTTTTTTGTGTAATTCCAAATAGAATACTGAAGCAGCAGGCATCTCACTTTCAAATTTCGACCAGTTTTTTCCACCATCGATGGTGATGTACAATCCTTTTTCGGTGCCTAAAAATAATAAGTTTTCATTTACATAATCTTCTTGTAAACTACGGGTAAATCCGTCAATATCTTTGGTGATAATAGAGGACCAAGTTTTACCAAAATCAATTGTTTTAAAGGCGTAAGCTTGATAATCGTTTTTAGTATGACCATCAAAAACGGCATACGCACTACCCGCATTGAAATTACTCGCTTCGATGTGATAACACCAAGTGTTCAAGGGTAATCCTTTGATATTGGCGGTCACATTAGTCCACGTTTTTCCACCGTCTTGGGTAACTTGCACGTTTCCGTCGTCGGTTCCAGCCCAAATTACATTTTTATCTTTGGGAGATTCTGCAATAGTAAATAAAGTACAATGGTTTTCTGCACCCGAATTATCTTTCGATAAACCACCTGATTCTTCTTGGTTTTGTTTTGCAGGGTTATTGGTGGTCAAATCAGGAGAAATGATTTTCCAAGTTGCTCCCATGTCATCCGAAACATGCACAAACTGACTTCCAGCATAAATTCGATCCGGATTGTGAATGCCCGTAACAATAGGAGTATTCCAGTTAAAACGCAATTTGGCAACGCCTTTTTCTTGTAGAGGTTGGATTGTTTTTAATTCTTTATTATCCAAATTATAACGCCAAATATTTTCAGCACCTTGCATTTCACTGTATATAATTTTTTTGGTTGGATGTTTGAGTACTCTAAATCCGTCACCATAACCTACGCTTTCCCAATCACGAGCTTCAATTCCGCCATCACTTTTACTTGGTCCATACCACGAGCCATTGTCTTGCAAACCACCATAAATATTATAGGGTTCTGCATCATCAACACTAATATGATAATACTGCGCCAATGGAAGGTTACGAACTATGTCCAACGTACTTCCACTATTGTAGCTACGGTACAACCCGCCATCGGTAGCACAATAAATTCGATTGGAATCGTGTAAATCAATTACAATATCGTGAATGTCGGAGTGCATACTTCCCAGGTTTTTAAAAGTAGCTCCACCGTCACGACTAATAGAACCATTCAAACCACCTTTGTACACAATGTCAGGATTGCGAGGATCTACAACAATTCTAGAAAAATAAAATGGGCGCACTACTAATGCAAAATCACTATTCAAGTGCTTCCAGTTTTTTCCTCCATCAGTTGACTTGTACATTCCTTTTTGGCTGTCTTTTTCACACTCTAAAACACTGTATACAATTTCAGGATTTGATGGAGCTACTGCAATGGCAATTCGCCCTAATTTGCCCGATGGAAATCCGTTGTGGATTTTATTCCAAGTTTTTCCGCCATCAGTAGTTTTAAGTAAACAAGAATTCATTCCACCTGAGCTAAAAGACCAAGCAGTTCGTCTGAATTCCCAGAAACTAGCGTACATCACGTCGGGATTTTTTGGGTCAATTACTAGGTCGGAACAACCAGTTGTGTTGTTAATTCCGTAAACTTTAGTCCAAGTTTTTCCGCCGTCTTTGGTATTGTAAATGCCACGTTCATCACTATCGCCCCAGAGTGCACCCAAAACACCAACCCAAACATTGTCTGAATTTCTTGGATCAACAACAATAGAAGCAATACGATCGGATTTTGGTAACCCCATATTGGTCCAGTTCAATCCGCCATCAGTTGATTTGTAAATTCCGTCGCCAACAGAAACACTATTACGTGTCCAAGTTTCGCCTGTTCCCACCCAAATTACATTATCAGGATTGTTAGGGTCAACAGTAACGCAGCCAATCGATTGGTTGTGCTTGTCAAACATGGAAGAAAAACTTGCGCCGCCGTCACCACTTTTCCAAACACCACCACCAGCAGCACCAATGTAAATGATTTGGTTGTTGGTTGGATGTTGGGCTATATCGGCAATACGACCACTCATAATAGCGGGTCCAATTTGTCGGGCTTTAATATCTCCAAAAAGTTCTTTTCCCTTTAGGACAATATCTTCCTGAGCATTTGCCATGAAAGTTGCTAAACAGGCAAATACTAAATAGTTGAAATTTTTCATAATGTACTGTTATTCGGTTTTGAATTCGAACTCTTTGGGATCAATAGTTGGGTTTAGAGTAACTTTTTTCATGGTCATCTCTTGTCCAAATTGATTCATCGTGAATGGGAAATAAATTCCCTCAACTTCTTGGTAATTGCTAGAAGATGAACTTGCCATTTGGCCTTTCATTGGTCCTTCTTTGATTTCGGATTCTGAGGCAACGATTACGTTGTTTTCAGTATCAAAATAATAGAAACTAACGTCATCTACTTTCTCACCATTGATGGTTTGAGGTAATTTGGTTAGTTTTACTTTGTGGCATTCGGTTCCTTCTTTGGTTTCTTTTCCTACATATTCAGTTGTGTATCCTTTTTCTTTGTAGTTTAAAAATGGATCTGGGAAATCTTTACCTGCAGTTTTTTTCATGTTTTCAAGTGTTTCTGAATCCATTTTTTCTGCTTTCATAGTCATCATATTGGTTGACCAACCCGAAGTACCGTCAAAGGCAACTTGCGTCATTTGTTTGCCCATTAAGTTGATTTTTACCAGCATCTTTCCGTCTTTTGTAGAAGTAACTTCAACAGGAATTTCCATACCTTGGTAATTAGCTACCATTTCCATTTTTACGCCATTTAAAGCAACTAGTTTTTCTTTGCCACCAATGGTTTCAATGTATTTGTTGATGACTTCGTCGGCAGTTTGAGCCTGAACATCTGCGAAACTTAAAATGAAAACTAAAGTGCTTACTAATAAGGATAATTTTTTCATAATTTTTTGGTTTAAAATATATAAGTGAATAAGTATGTAAAACGTTTAAAGTGTTACAATATACTTCTTTTTTTTGTAAGAATAGTGATTATTTGTTGAATTTAAAATGACCAACTATTTTGTATTCAAACAAGCAATCTTCCATTATTTGTCCATTTCCGATGTTGTGTACAATCATCGGGCGTTTGCCATCAGTCGATTTTTGATGCGTAATTATTCCAATGTGTGGTAATTTCTTATTTATCATCCAACTTACTATTTCGCCAGCTTTATAGTCATTAGGGTTGTCAGTTATTGTTAGCTTTTGACCCTTTCTTGTAAAAAATACTTCTAAGTTGGGAACCCTTCGATGATCAATATTGGTATCGGTTTTTTTCAAGCCCCATTTGCTCGGGTATTTTGAAAAGTTTTTTTTCATATCATCATGGACTTCTTTTTGCAAATCAATACCCAACTTTCGGTAAGAACGGATTACTACATCGGTGCAAACGCCTTTATTTTTAGGGACATCGCCATTGGGGTATTTTATTGAAAAATAAGTTGGATCATAGTCTATTGTAGGGTCAATAATCGATAGTGCTGCGTTGGACAGTTTTGCTTCGAAAGTGTCAGGATTTTTGATTAAAGTGAATTGTTGAGTTATTGCAGTAGCGTTTTCTGTTTTTGGGTTTTTACAGCTCAAATACAGCGCAAGTAAAGTAAGTGGAAAGACTAAATTTTTCATGTAATAAGTTTTTGTCATATAAAACGAATTTTATAAACTATTTATTTTGAAGTCATTAAAAAAAGAAATTACTTTGTTGTATTCAACGCCAATAGATTATGTATATACCAATCCACCAATGGGCAGAAGATGATCGCCCAAGAGAAAAATTTTTGCTCAAAGGCAAATCGGCCTTATCTGATTCCGAATTATTAGCAATACTTATTGGGTCTGGCTCACGAAATGAGAGTGCTGTGCAACTTTGCCAACGCATTTTAGCATCTACCAATCACAATTTGAATCTACTCGGAAAGTTATCCATTTCACAATTAACAGAATTCAAGGGGATAGGAGAAGCCAAAGCCATCACAATTGCCTCGGCGCTTGAGTTAGGAAGGAGAAGAAGTTCTGAGGAAGCTTTAGTTTTAGACAAAATATCTTCTAGCAAAGCCGTTTTCGAATTAATGCATCCGATAATTGGTGAGTTGCCTCATGAAGAATTTTGGGTTTTATATCTGAATAATTCCAATAAAGTACTTTACAAATCTCAATTATCTAAAGGAGGATTAACCAGTACAATTGTGGATATTCGCTTAATTTTTAAAACTGCTTTCGAACAAAATGCTACGAGTATTATTTTGACGCACAATCATCCCTCCGGAAAACTCATGGCCAGCGAGCAAGATATTCAAGTGACTAAAAAAATTAAATTGGCTTCTCAACAACTTGATATTACTTTGTTAGACCATATAATCATTACTGAAAATGGTTTTTATAGTTTTAACGATCAAGGAATTATGTAAATAAATTTGGTTGATATTGACAAATGTCGTAATTTTGATGACAAATGTCGTAATTATGTCAAAGTTAGTAGCCAATTCAGATGTTCGGTTGGATAAAGCTGTTCGTACTTTTGTTTCTAAAGTAGGAAGAGAATCCAATTTAACTATAGTAGACAAAGAAATAACCTATAAAAATTTCCTTTCTAACAAAATGTTGATAGTACATTCTATTCGAAGAGGAATTCCTTATGATTTGTATGAACTTATCAAAGAGAGAACGCCTTTTAAACAAGAAGATTGGGCTGATTTTTTAGGTCTTTCAGCACGAACATTGTTGCGCAATAAAACCAAAAGTAATTATGTTTTTGAATCGATTCCATCAGAAAAAATTCTTGAATTGGCCGAAGTTACTTCGCTTGGAAAAGATGTTTTTGATACGGAAGAACAATTTTACATGTGGCTCAACACACCCAATTTTGCTCTTGGAAACTTAAAACCTTTCGAGCTTTTGAAAGATTCCTATGGAAAAGAAATGGTGATGAATGAATTGCACAAAATTGATTATGGAATTTTTGTGTAATGGAAGTTTTTCGTCTTCAAAATAAAAAATTCCCAATTGAATTGTCAGGGAAAGGCGCTTCTATAACAGGTGCGCGTTGGAATTCAAAAGGAACAGAAGTGGTTTATACAGCCCAGAATAGAGCCTTGGCAATGGCAGAAGTAGCTGTTCATTTGACGCTTTCTACTTTACCAAAAGGCTTTTGTATGATTACTATTTTTATTCCAGATGATGTTTTAATTTTTAATTTTGATGTTAGAAAATTGCCTGCTGATTGGAATGTTTTTCCCGAAAATGCTCCGACCCAAAAAATAGGTGATGAACTCATCAGGCAAAATGAGTTTGCAGTTATCAAAGTGCCGTCGGCTGTGGTCAAAGGAGACTATAATTATATGCTGAATCCGCATCACAAAGACTTTGAAAGAATCAAAATTATCTATCAAGAAGATTTTCCCTTTGATAAGCGAATCTTTAAGTAATCTTTAACCTAATTTCTGTGAACTTTAGTTAAATTGCGCTGATTTAATTTGGTACTATGTTTCGGTCAAAATCACTTGCTTTTAGTTACAATAATGAGGTAAAATTCAATTTTCCTGACCTTCAATGCAATGCTTCGGAAGTTGTTTTGATTACAGGAAATTCGGGCAAAGGAAAAACAACGTTGTTGCATCTTTTGGCAGGATTACTTCGACCAAGTGAAGGCGATATTAGTATTGATGGTACAAATATCTGTTCGCTCTCTGAGAAAAAATTAGATCAATTTAGAGGTGCAACTATTGGTCTTATTCTGCAACAATCTCATTTTATTGCTTCACTTACTGTATTGGAAAATGTGGTTTTGGCATCATGGTTGGCATCTGGTAAAAAAGACACCGAAAAGGCCAAACAGTTGTTGCAAGAATTGGATTTGGAAACGCAAATACACAAATTACCTTCGCAATTGAGTATTGGTCAACAACAACGTGTGTCGATTGCAAGAGCATTAATCAACGAACCTAAACTTTTGTTGGCCGACGAACCTACCTCGAGTTTGGATGATGATAATGCTTTGAAAGTAGCTCATTTACTTCAGAAATTAGCCCAACAATACAAAGCATCTTTGGTGATTGTCACGCACGATCAGCGATTGAAAGATTTATTCACTAACCAAATCCATCTCAATTAGTATGATAGCAAAATTAGCATGGAGAAATCTTTGGTTTAAGCCATTAAATACGGCTTTGAGTGTTATCTTGTTGGCTTCTAGTGTAGCTATAATCACGGTTTTGATTTTGTTGCAAAAACAATTTGAAGAGAAGTTTTCGAGCAATATTGATGGCGTTGATTTGGTATTGGGTGCACAAGGAAGTCCGATGCAGTTGATACTTTCGTCAGTGTACCATATTGACAATCCGACAGGAAATATTAGTTATGATTCGGCCAAAGTGTGGATGAATCATCCTTTTATAGAAAAAGCAATTCCGCTGGCTTTCGGTGATAATTACCGCGGATTTAAAATTGTGGGTACCAATGCGGATTATCTCGAAAAATACCAAGCCAAATTGGCCAAAGGAAAGTTGTTTAACAAAAATTTTGAAGTAGTAATTGGTAGTGAAATAGCTGAAAAACTAAAGTTGAAAATCGGAGATTCATTCAATGGTTCGCATGGTGATGCAGCTGAAGGAGAAGTTCACGATCATTATGCTTATAAAATAACTGGAATAGCTTCGCCAACAGGAAAAGTAATTGATAATTTGATTTTGTGCAACATTCCCAGTGTTTGGCAAATGCACGGAAGTCATGAAGAAGAAAATCCAGCGCATGGCGAGGAAGGTCATGTGCATGATGAGAATGAGCACGTTCATACAGCCGAATGCAATCACGAGCACCAAGAAACTGATATGACTTTGGATGAAACCAATATGGAAATTACAGCTGTTTTATTAAAATTTAGAAATAAAATGGGCATCGTAATGTGGCCACGAATTATCGCTCAAAACACCAAAATGCAAGCGGCTTCACCTGCTATTGAAGTCAATCGAATATTTAGTTTGTTTGGCGTTGGATTAACAGCTTTGCAGTATTTGGCTTATGCAATCATGTTGATTTCGGGAATCTCAATTTTCATTGCATTGTACAATCGACTAAAAGAACGTAAATATGAATTTGCTTTGATGCGTATTAATGGCGCTAGCAGAATACAACTTCTCTTGTTGATTCTGATGGAAAGCCTAATTTTATGTGTGGTTGGGTTTGCTTTTGGAACAATTTTTGGTAGGTTTGCGATAGGATTTATTTCCAATTCAGCCGAAGATGATTTCAAAATGGCCTTCAATCCGATGGAAGTAATTTGGGAGAAAGAATCCATTTTATTTTTAGCCACAATGATAGTCGGAATAATGGCAGCGCTCATTCCAGCAATCAAAGCCTATCAATTAAATATATCAAAAACATTAGCCAATGCGTAATCGAATTCAAATTGCAGTTCTACTTTTTTTAGGAGCATTTTTATTGAGTTTCTCTGTAAAAACAACTTCTTCCAAAGCCAAATTTGAAACTCCTGTTGTAAAAGGAGATACTTTAACTTGGAAGCTTTTGGGTGAAATCAAATACGAAAAAAGAAAACATCCCAAATACGGAGAAGTTCAGTTTCCTGTTGTGAATGACAAAGTGAAGGCAAAAGGAAAGAAAAGAGTATTGATATCGGGTTTTATTGTGCCAATTGATAGTAAGAGTTATGCCATTAGTAAAAATGTTTTTGCCGCTTGTTTCTTTTGTGGCAAAGCAGGACCGGAGAGTATCGTTGGATTGAAATTTCGCGGAGCAACTCCAAAACTTAAAACCGATCAATACGTTACTGTAGAAGGTGTTTTTCGCTACAATGAAACGGATGCAGATGATTGGGTTTACAATTTTGACGACGTGGTAATTGTAAAAGGGAATTAACTATGTTCCAAGACAAAATTACAGACGTTTTTTTCGACTTAGATCACACGCTTTGGGATTTTGATAAAAACTCTGAATTGGCATTTGATAAAATTTTTAGAAGTCAATATCCTCAAATTAACACCGCTGAATTTATTGCGGTTTATTCGCCTATTAACCAAGCTTGTTGGAAATTGTATCAAGTGGATCAATTAACTCACGAAGAACTACGTTACAAACGATTACGCGACTCTTTTGATGTTTTGAATTACACTATTTCGGATGAAGAAATCAATCAAATAGCAATTGATTATATTACTTATTTACCTGAAAACAATCAGCTTTTTGAAGGTACAATAGAAATTTTGAATTACCTTTCCAACAAATACAAGTTACATATTATTACCAACGGTTTTTCAGAAGTTCAATACAAGAAAATAAATAATTCTGGTTTGTCGGACTTTTTTTCTTCTGTAACCAATTCAGAGATGGCGGGCGTTAAAAAACCACATCCTTTGATTTATGAATATGCTTTAGCATCAGCTAATACTTCTAAAAATAGTGCAATTATGATTGGTGATTGTATTGAAGCTGATATAAAAGGTGCGCTTGACTTTGGGATTGAGGCTATTTTTTTTAATCCCGAAAAAAAAGAAGTACCTTTAGACGTTCCAACCATAACCAAACTAATTGAATTAAAATCATTTTTATAATGAAAAAAATATTTTTCCTTTTTGTTTTTCTGAGTTCTTTTTTGATTACTGCCCAATCAATAAACAGTTATAAGTACGCGCTAGTTCCTTCTAGGTTTAGTTTGTTCAAAAATGATGACTACTATCGATTGAGTGTTTTGACTAAAATGTATATGGAAAAAAGTGGCTTTATTACGTACATGGATAATGAAGAGCAACCTAAGGAGTTTGCCGAAAACAACTGCAAAAAAGTATTTGTTGATTTGACAGAAGACAGTGGAATGTTTTTGACAAAAGTAAAAGTAGTATTGAAAGATTGTTACGGAAAAGTGATAGCTATTTCTAACGAAGGAAAGAGTAGAGAAAAAACATATGTTGCGGCATATTACGAAGCATTGCGTAATGCTTTAGACTCTTTTCCTGAGCTAAGTAGTCACAAATACGATGAGAATATAGCACAAGGTTCAAAGACGGAAGAAGTTAAAGTAGTCACAACAGAAACACAAACTGTTGTTCAGCCCACTGCAATCCAAACTTCAAACAATAATTTAGGTGTGACTGAACTTTTTGCAAAGCCTTATCAAAATGGATATCAGTTGCTTACAAACACAACCGCTATTCCAAATTTAGTTTTAATAATTACTAAAACGTCTAGTCCTGAGTATTTTATTGCTGAGCAAAATGAAAAAAAAGGAGTTTTATTGAAAAAGGAAGATGGTTGGTATTTTGAGTATTATATTGACGGTAAGTTGGTAACTGAAAAATATACTATCGTTAATTTCTAATAACCATATTTATCTTTCCAGCGGTTTTTTAAAAACTCACGCGTCGAATTTTCCCTAGAATTATTTCCAGGATTATACAAAACAGTTGAAGATATAGCATCTGGTAAATATTCTTGTTCACTGAAATTGTTGGCGTAGTTGTGTGAATATTGGTATTCTTCGCCATAACCTAATTCTTTCATTAATTTTGTTGGTGCATTGCGCAAATGAATGGGAACTGGTAAATCACCTGTTTGTTTGACCAAAGCTTGAGCTTCACCTATTGCCATATACGAGGCATTACTCTTCGGTGAAGTTGCCAAGTAGATTGCACATTGGCTCAGTATGATTCTGCTTTCAGGATAACCAATAGTTGCTACAGCTTGAAATGTATTGTTGGCCATGATGAACGCTGTTGGATTAGCGTTTCCAATATCTTCACTGGATAAAATAAGCATTCTTCGGGCAATAAATTTTACATCTTCACCACCTTCAATCATTCGGGCTAACCAATAAACGGCTCCGTTTGGATCGCTTCCCCGAATGGATTTGATGAATGCCGAAACAATATCATAATGTTGTTCGCCAGTTTTATCATATAAGACGGTGTTTTGTTGCACCAATTCCATTACTTTTTCGTTAGTAATAATAATTTGGTCTCCAGCGCTTGCGTTTACCACAAGTTCAAAAATATTCAATAGTTTGCGTCCATCGCCGCCTGAAAGTCGCAGTAAAGCCTCTGATTCCTTTAATTTGATTTTTTTGCTTGCAATAATTGGGTCAATTTTCATAGCTCTGTCCAACAGCGATAGCAAATCATCTTTGGTAAACGAATTTAATATATATACCTGACAACGTGACAAAAGAGCAGGAATGACTTCAAAACTCGGATTTTCAGTTGTTGCACCAATTAAGGTTACCCAACCTTTTTCGACAGCAGCTAAAAGTGAATCTTGTTGTGACTTGCTAAAACGATGGATCTCGTCAATAAACAAAATTGGGTTTTTGGCCGTGAACAAACCGCCACTTTGTTTGGCTTTTTCAATCACGTCGCGAATGTCTTTAACACCTGAATTGATTGCGCTCAGTTCGTAAAATGGACGATTACTTTGCTTAGCAATAATTTGGGCTAAAGTCGTTTTTCCTGTGCCTGGTGAACCCCAAAAAATCATCGAAGGAATAATACCTTTTGCAATTTGTTGTGTGAGTGATCCACTTGGACCAACCAAATGCAGTTGGCTGATGTAATCTTCCAATGTTTGCGGACGAATGCGTTCGGCTAAAGGTGCTTCCATTTTTAATATGTCAATTAGACAATTAGGCAATTAGGCAATTTTATAATTCTACAAATTTAGGGATATTAGGCCGATTTTTAAACAATTTATTTTCAAATCGACTCATCGACAAATTCTCACATTGACACATTTCCAAATTGGCAAATTCTCAAATTGACACATTTCCAAATTGGCAAATTCTCAAATTGACACATTCTCAAATTAGACTGACAAATTAGCATTACTAAATATTTGGTTGTATTTTTGATTATAGCAGTTAATCATTTTTAACCTAATCACTTTGAACGATTACCATTACTTTAAATTTACGCCTTCGGTTTGGATAGTGCCAACTTTTTTGTTGATGCTCGTTTGGGGCGTATTTTTGGCTGAAGATGTGTTCAATGTTGATTTAAGTGTTTTGGGAATTTTACCGAGAACCTTTTCAGGCTTAAAGGGAGTTGTTATGAGTCCGTTTATTCATGGAAATTTGAGCCATATTGTTAACAATTCCTTACCTCTTTTTATATTAACAACGGCTTTGATTTATTTCTATAGAGAAGTTTCGCTCAAGGTTTTGGTTTACGGTATTTTGCTTTCGGGATTGATTACTTGGATTATTGGTCGCGAATCGTTTCATATTGGCGCTAGTGGATTAATTTATGTGTTGGTTTCCTTTATTTTTTTTAAGGGAATGATGACCAAATATTACCGTTTGATGGCCTTGTCATTTGCAGTTGTAGTGATGTATGGCGGAATGATTTGGTATGTTTTTCCTGATGTTGATAAAACTATTTCTTGGGAAGGACATTTGGCGGGTTTAATTACCGGATTTGTTTTTGCAGTTCGTTATAAAACGCCTGATTATGTCAAAGAAATTCGTTACGAATGGGAAAAGCCCGATTTTGATCCATCGACCGATCCATTCATGAAACGTTTTGATGCTGATGGTAACTTTGTCAATCCTCCAAAACCAGAAGAGATTATGGTCGAATACGAAGAAGTTTTGGCAGAACCAATTCGTTACATTTACACGTATAAGCAAGATGAAAGCAAGTAAGCCAAAAGTTGACTTTCTAGCCCCGATTGTAGAGGAAATAAAACAGGCTGCCAGTGTTTGGCAGCCTGTTTTATTGTAACGTAAAGCGGGAACATGGATTGCTGAAAAAGCCCAAGCCATTCGCTTCTAAAAATAAACTACTTATTGCCTTTGTCGGACGGTTTCGTATAAAAATGCGCCACACGCTACCGAAACATTTAATGAGCCAATGCTACCAAACATTGGTAATTTGGCCATTTCATCCACGATTTTTAATACGGATGGATTGATACCGCGATCTTCGCTACCCATGATAATAGCGATGGGTTGATTGAGGTTGATATCGTAAATGTTGTTATTCGTTTTTTCGGTGGCTGCTACCGTTTTTACACCGCTTCCTTGTAGGTAAAAAATAGCGTCTTTGATGTGGTCTACTTTGCAAATTGGCACATTGAAAACCGCACCAGCTGAAGTTTTAACCGTGTCGCCATTGACTGGAGCCGAGCCTGTTTTTTGCACAATAATTCCGTCAACACCAGTGCATTCGGCTGTTCTGATAATTGCACCAAAGTTACGGGCATCACTCAATTGATCTAGAATTAGAAAAAGAGGAGTTTTGCCACTTTCAACTACTGTGTCGACTAAGGTTTCTAGTTTTACGAATGAAATAGGTGCTATTGTGGCCACTGCACCTTGGTGATTGTTGGGTGTTAAACGATTGAGTTTTTCAACGGGAACATAGGAGAAATTCACGCTGTTTTTTTTCAAAACTTTAATGAGTTCGTGCATTAATTCGCCTTGGCCATCACTTTGAAGGAATACTTTGTCGATTTCTTTTTTGGCGTTGATAGCTTCTATTATAGCTCTAATACCGAAGATTTGATTTTCTTTTTCCATACTGCAAAGGTATGAAAAAACCGCTACTTTTTGGGTAGCGGTTTTAACTATAAATAACTCAAACTATTTTTTAAGCATTTTGGGTCTTTGGCTTTTGTATTTTTTGCCGTGTCTTCCTTGGAAAACGGTATTGCCATCAACGTCGGTAATGGTGTAGGTTGTACCTGCTTTGACAATAGTATATTCTACATAAGCACTAGAGTTACCATCATCCAAACCTCCGTCTTGCATCGGGAAGCTGGCAGATAAGTCGTACGTTTCGTTGAAAACAGTACCTGGTTTGATGAATGTTAGAAATGCTGGAATATTAATATTTTCAGAATATCCTGATGTTGTCCACAAACTAGCTACTAAAGTATAAGTTCCGTCTGCTAGTACAGATGTGTCTAAAAGCAAACTTTCAGGACAGTTACTATAACTAAAATCGATCAAATCAAAGTTAGAATCGTACAATTCTAGGTCTAAATCTAGTGCACAAAAGTCAACTGTACTTCCAGCAGAAGTGAAACTACCGCTCCAATTGAAGCGAACATTCAAGTCTTCAGACGCTGAGTTATTGATGTTGATAGTGTAATAAAGTTCATTAACAGTTCCAAGCAATGTTCGATTCGAAATTACTTTAAGTCTTAACTTTTCTGGAGTTTCGCTAAAATCGTCGAAGATAGTAGCTACATTAACTTCATACTCCGTTGTATATTCAGGAATTTCAAAAATGTAGCCTACAGGACCACCATTTTCTTCAATAGCCACACAGTCTGGATCGTTACTTCTACAACCAGGAATTACGTAATCGTCTTGATCTGTAGCAGTGCTTTCGTCATTTAAAATGACCAAACGGTATTGAATAGGTTCGTTAATGGCTTTGTTTAACTTGAATTTTAAAACAGCATCATTGCCTTCACTCACTGTAATGTCAGTAGGACCGTTGGCGGTTAAAACTGGTTTGTCTTTTTTGCCTAAATCTTCTTCGTCATCATTACAAGCAACAAAAGCACTTGTTAATGCAACAATAGCAAGAAGAAAATAGTTATATTTTAATATTTTTTTCATGATTTATTTTTTATAGTTTAGTATAAACAGCTCTATATTTTCTTGGTCCAGCGGCGAAGGTAATGGTGTAATGCATTGTGATGGATTCCACAAGCCCAGTGTCAGTACTTAAAGTTACCTCGTTAGGGTCATCAGGATTTCCGTACACTAAATTAGAGTAAAAATCGCCTAAAAATTGTTCGTCGATTACAATAGATTGACAAACATCTTTGAATATAAAGCCATTTCTTGGAGCTCCATCATCAGTTAAGTCATCGTATGGACCCGTTGTAGAAGTTTCGTATACACCCAAAGCTAGTTCAGTTATTACTTCATTAGGGAAGTTATATACTGCCCCAGTATCTAAACGAGTCACACTAAGTGAATACGTTCCAGCCAAATCAGAAGCACATTTTGCAATTGTAATCGTTATTGATTTTTTGGTTTCAGAAATTACTGCATTTCCTGTCCCCACTTGAGTTAGATTAATCACAATTGTTTTAGGGATGTTATCAGGCAAAGTGGTTGGATAAACAGTGATTGGTAGTTTAACAAAGTCTGATCCTGCAGGAAGTGTGATTGTATTTCCAGTTGCATTGATAGCATAGTTAGTTCCAGAAATGGCACTGCTTGACGGGTCAATGCTGAAAGAAATTGCTATGTTTTCAGTAGAAGCTGTTCCATTTGATCCGCCTAAGAGGTTTATTGGTTCAAAAATTTGAACAGGAAGTAGATCGCTATCTGTGTAAATATATGAGCCTTGTGCATTTCTAAAACCTACAATGTGAGGTCCAGAGCCAAAGTCTTCTTGTTCGTCATCAACACAAGCCGTGATTGCTACTAACGAAAGAAGTGTTAGGACTATTATTTTAAAATTTTTCATAATTGTTTTTGTTATTATTGTTTCCAAAATATTTTACTAGTAAATGCATCCGATTCATTTTGAGCAGGTACATTAGCTGTATTTCCTGCAATCTCAGAGCTTGGGTAAAGTAATCGAATAGGACGAGTAGCTGTAGTAGCCACTGTTGAAAGTGGAATGTGACTCGGGAATCCTGTACGAGTGTTTTCAATCCAAGCTTCAGCTCCGTTGATACCGTTTAGTGCTATCCATTTTTGATTAATGATGGCTTCAATTTCGTTTCCAGCTGAGGCATTCCAACCTACTAGATTAATGGCTTGACTATAATAAGTTATTGCATCAGCTGAACTTAATCCTAATAATTTGTAGGATTCTGTGATGCCACTTTCATATAAGTCTTTAGCTGAACCGCTTAAATAGCCTCTTTTAACAGCTTCTGCTTGTAAGAACAAACTTTCAGCAGCGGTAAATACAATACCATCTTGAGATGAATTTGATAACAAACCAGGACCTACGTGTGATACAGGATAGTTGGTTGAAGTATTCAAAACATCTCCTTGTTGGTGACCATTAAAAGTGTTTGGGCCAGCAGAAGTAGCTGAATATATTCTTCCAATACGCGTGTCATTAGTTCCTAACAGATAGTTTACTGTATACTTTGTTGCTGCTGTAGATGACCAGTTGTTTTTGAATAAGTTATTGGTTGTTAAAAACATGGCGGCAAAACCGTTTTGTTGGTTAGCAGCAGCAGTATAACCAGGATTTATTTTGACGTTGTCATTTGGTCCTAAAAATTGTGCACCGCTACTTTGTAAAGCATTCATTTGACTTGTGATGTAGCTTGCCGAAGCTGTTCTTCCAGATTCTCTGATTAGAATTCTCAATTTTAAAGTGTTGGCAAACTTTTTCCACATGTCCATATCACCTTGTAGCATCACGTCGTTGCTGCCAGGATTTAATGTGCCAGCAGGAGCATTGTCGATTAATGCTATTGCTTGATCAAGTTGAACAATTAAATCGCGGTAAATAGTCAAATCGTCATCATAAGTAGGAGTTAAGTTTTCACCTCTTAAATGCGCTTGAGTGTAAGGAATGTCACCATACATATCTACTAAATATTGGAAATAGAACGATTTCAATATTTTAGCAATCGCCTTGTAATTGTCGTAACCTGGTTTTTCCGTTTTTTGGATAAAAGTATAGTTGGACGTTCTTAAAAAAAGATTTTCCCATATTCCTGCATAAAAATCAGTGGTTACATTATAGGTGTGCTCGTTGAAATAGTAACTTGAATTGGAAGCACCAACGTCCCTAGTCCAGTTATTCATCATTAGATTTCCTAGTTGATTCATATTGTCTACTACTGCATTTGGGTTAGCTGTTGACACAGTTCCTGCAAGTACATTGTATGTGTAAACTTGCGAAGCTGCCAATACAATCTCAGGGTTTACAGTTTCTGATAAAGGATTGTTAGGGTCTTCATTAACATCGAGGTAATTATCACATGAAGTGATTGATGATAATACTAATCCTCCGATTAATAAATTTTTAAATATTTTTTTCATAGTCTTTTTATTAAAAAGTAACGTTTATATTAAATCCGTAAGTACGGGTAGGAGGTGCTTGTGCTCCAGTGCTTAATCCGACATTGTTTCCTGTAGTAAATGAAAACTCAGGATCGGTATAGTTTCTGTTTTCTTTTGGTAAAATCATAAAAACATTACGGGCATTCAACCCTACAGATAAACCATCTATAAAAGTGTTTTTTAATGCTTTGTTAGAAAAAGAATATGACAAAGCAATTTCTCTACATTTGAAAGCAGTAGCGTCAATTACAAAGTTTTCGTCAATTTCACGGTAAATCCCAGTGTAGTAATCTTGTCCTCCAGAAGTTGTTACACTCGTGTTTGGCGCATAAACTCCTGGTGATGTTTCAATAACCGAATTAGGGAAAATAAACGGATCTCTACCATTTTGAGCTGTCACAATATCAGAACCATTTTGAATTAATCCGTCTTTAACACCTGCGTAAAATACGTGACCAGTTCTATAATCGAATACCGAAGTTAATTTTAAGTTTTTGTATCGGAAAGTATTGGTAAGACCTAAAATATAATCAGGAGTAGTTTTTCCCAATTTTACATTGGTTGCTTTCAATGGATCTCCAGTTGCTGGATCAATAACTACACTACCATTTTGGTCTCTTTGATAACCGGTTCCAACGATCATAGGGAATTCCTCGCCAGCTATTGCAGCTATTCCTGCAGTGCCAATGTATTGCCCTACAGCAACTTGATTCGATGAATCAGTTACTTTAGTTACTTTCGTCTTTGGTGCACTGTAACCGATTCTAAAATCCCACCCGAAGTTTTCAGTTTTAATTGGTGTTAAACCTAAGTCCAATTCCAATCCTTGAGAAACAGTTTCACCAATATTGATTGTTGCAGAGCTAGCTCCAGACGCATAAGATGATGATGTTTCTAAAATTTGGTCAGTATTTTTTGAATGATAATAACCTACATCAAAAGTAATTCTCTTCTTAAAGAATTCTAAATTTAAGTTAAATTCTTTTGATAAGTTAAACTCTGGCTTCAAATCAGATGATGTAATTGAAGTTGTTTGCACAAATGAGTTGTTGTTGGTATATGGGAATCCTGCGCCTGTTGCACTTACAAAGCGATCGTTAATATCGTAAGGGTCAATAATATCGTTTCCTACTTTTACAATACTAGCCGATAATTTTGCATAACTTAAGACATTGCCTCTAAGTTTTTCAAAGGCTTTGGTTGGTATAAATGAAACACCCGCACTTGGATAGAAGTAAGAGTTGTTGTCTTTTGGTAAAATAGAAGTCCAATCTTTTCTGGCTGTAAGGTTTAAGAATAAGTAATCTTTGTAACCTAAATCAACGTTAGCAAACAAAGCATATCCTCTTCTTTGGGATTTGAAATCACGATTCACGGTGTTTCCTGTAATATTTGAAATATTGTACAACCCTGGAATAACTAGTTTTTCACCTTTCATTGATGTTTGGTTGAACTCTCCATTAGTTATGTTATTACCAATATTTGCTTTAAATGAAATGTTATCAGTTAAATCATAGTCTAAATTAATCATAAAGTCGGCATATATGTTTCTTAAGTTTCTATTGCCAACCTCATAAGACGATACATAATCTAATGGAGAATCCCAATAGACAATCTCAGGAACATAACCATTGAAAAATTCTACATCATTAAATGATGCGCTGTTAAATCCAGCTCTGTAGGTTACATCAATGTTTTTGTTGAATTTGTAATTAAGATCAGCAACTCCTTCAAAGGCTTGTCCTTTGTTCATAATTCTTTCGTTTTCTAATTTCCAATAGGGGCTTAGTTCCCAATAGGTCCAGTGTGTTGCGTTGTTTGGATTGCTAAACATTTCAACTGGAACGTTTACAGGAACTTGAACTAATGCTCCATAAATAGATCCTTCTACACCACCGGCTGTATTTTGGTTGCTAGTAGTGT
The DNA here is from genome assembly GCA_964414655.1 of uncultured Flavobacterium sp. Taxonomy (GTDB): domain Bacteria; phylum Bacteroidota; class Bacteroidia; order Flavobacteriales; family Flavobacteriaceae; genus Flavobacterium. The sequence goes on from CAYPXI010000015.1 coordinate 84,632, forward strand.
ATGTCATATTTCCGTTAAGACTCCACTTTCCAGCCTTTTTTCCAGCGCTTAAATAGAAGTTGTTTTTTGTAAATTTATCACCAGGAATTGTACCTTCTGTTTTTTGATTTCCTAATGAAAAGTTGATAAAACCATCGTTGTCTCCCGAAGATACAGCGACCGAATTTAATAGCGTGGTTCCGTCTTGAAAGAAAGGTTTGTAGTTGTCTTTAATAAAAGAATAGGGTAATAAGGTTTGTTGTAAACCAGTTGGTTGTAACGAACCATCTAACTCAGCACCCCAGTTGGTGTTTTCAGTAAAGTCTTGCGCTCCTTGATACCCTTGTCCGAAACGATTCTGTAATTTGGGAAACATTGAAACTTTTTCTACTGTGTAAGTCGTATTTAAAGCGACTTTGAATTTTTCGTTATCTTTGTTCCCTCTTTTGGTTGAAACAATAATAACTCCATTTGAACCTTGTGATCCATATAATGCCGCTCCATTTGAACCTTTTATTACGTTAACAGATTCGATAATTTCAGGGTTTAAGTTAGCGAATGCATCCGCAGTTGAGATAACTCCATTAATTACGATTAATGCTTCATTATTACCAGTAATAGAACGGAAGCCACGTAATTGAATACGCGTGTCAGGATTAACGCCATTGTTGATTGTGTTGATTTGCAAACCTGAAACTTTTCCCACTAAACCTACTGCAGCATTAGTAGCTTTGGCTTGGTTGAGTTCATCTGATTTAACCAATTGCGTGGATGTAGTAATTTCATCAGGTTTTCTTTTGATACCCAATGCTGTAACTACAACTCCTTCCAATTCAATAGAGCCATCTTGCATTTTTACATCTAGCTTAGAGCTCTTTGCTTGAATTTCTTGAGTTTTCATGCCAAGAAAAGTGAAAACCAGTGTTTGGTTTTCTTTGGCTTTTATGGAATATTTACCGTCCATATCGGTTTGAACGCCAGATGTTGTTCCTTTAACAACAACATTTACACCTGGCAAAGGAAATCCAGTATTGTCTGAAACTACTCCAGAAACAATCCTGTCTTGTGCAAAGATAAATTGCACAAAGAACACCATGGTTAGTGTTAAGATTAGTTTACACTTTGTTTTCATTATTTATTTGGTTTGAATTAGTAAAACAAAAATCGTAAAATATTCTTAATAAATCAATCAAATGTGTAAATAATGTTAAAAATAACTTAACATATCAAAAAAAACTTTTCAAACTAATGTGAATAATTGAATTGGAAAATTTTATAATTTGTTTATTATCAACACCATTGGCGTAAATTAAATTCAGCATTCCGCCTTTGTTAAGTAGTCCAAGTCCAAGTCCAAATCCTAACGGGCGATTGCTTGTGTTGGTGGTTTTGTCTTTGTAGTAACCATAATCAATGATAGAATGCATATAAAAGTTGGGTGAAAATTTATACCTGTATTCCGAAATGAATAAGCTGACTTGGTTGGCTTGTAGGCTATTTTCTCTAAAACCTCTAATGGACTTAATACCTCCAAAACGATAGAGTTCGTTGGTAAGGTAGCTGTTACTAAGTAATATGTAGTTTTGTAAAGAAACAAACAAACTATTCTTTTGATTTAGTTTGATAATATGATTCAAATTCAATTGCCCAAAAAATTGCGAATCCGAACTTGTTTTTGCTTCGCGTTTACCCGTTCCGATGGATACAAAAAGATTGGTTTTTTCTGGAAAAAGATAATCGTCTTGTAAATTGATAAAGTCAAAACTTCCAGTGTAAAAACGATTTGTAAAATCATTTAATAATGCAGTGTTGATGTTGCCAATGTCGCTTGATTCAGCGCTTTGGTAGCCTAAGTACACTTTACTTTTATTGGATAAATGATAAACTAAATCAAGGTTGGTTTTCGAGTTTTGAAACGTGCTGTCTTGTTTAAAGATATTGAGTTGTAATTTCAACCCAATTGGACTTTTGAAAACGTAAGGCAATTCTACACCAAAATTAAAGTTGGTTTGCTGCTTGCCGTCGCTTCTCCATTTAACTGAAAAAGTGTCGCCTGAATTCAAGATGTTGTTCAAACTCACGTCAACATATCCATTAAAAATGAGCTTACTTTCGGAATTGCTAAATCCCAAAAAGCCATCAAAAAAATTGTTTTTCTTCTTTTCGATAAAAACATATACTTTAGTGGAATCCGTGCTAAAAAGTATTTCAGGATATTTTAATTGCTTAACAAACCTAATGCTGTTAAAGTCTTTGTTTATTTTTTCTAAACTTTCTTGATTAAATGTGCTGTTTTTGTATTTTCTAATAATGTTCTTTTTAAATCCTACGGGAAATTTATCATAACCATTTATTACGATATCATTAATGACTCTTTTTTTGTCGAGTTCAATGAACAAATCAGCAATCAAATAATTGTTCTTTTTAGCAATACTTTTCAACTGTACTTTTGAAATAGAAAACCCTTTGCTTTCAATTTTCTTAGAAAGATTAATTAAATACATTTCGCTTTCAGAAAAACGCATCCTCAAAGTATCCGATTTGATGTCTAAAATAGGTTTCCATTTTTCTCCTATATATATATGTATAAAATCCGTACGTTTTTTTAATTCAAATTGATAGTTAAAAGTCGAGTCATTAATTTTAAAACTAGCTGTAATCTGACTTTCCAAGTATCCTTTTTTCTGGAGTTGTTCTGCTAGTCGATTCACTTCATCTACAAGTAAATCTTCGTTAGTAAACTTTTGCTGATAGCCTATAGAATCAATCGTCTTTGTTTCGTTTTCCTGCGAACCAGCTACAGTCAAATAATAATTTTGACTAAAGCTACTCTGGTTGAGTAATGCAACTAATAAGACAAAAAGTTTTTTCATTTTTAGAAGCGAATGGCTCGGGTTTTATTTGTAATCCATATTCCCGCTATACGCATCTCGTTGCAAAAAAAACGAGATTTGCTTCTATCGGGGCTAAAGGATAATCCATTTTTGTGTTTGTTGGGTTGTAAAAATAACGTAAATATTCACAGTTTAATATATTTTTTAGGTTGTTCAGAAATGTTCTTGAAAATTAATTAATTATGATTTTTTTTATTGAAAATAATTACTACATTTGCAACCCCGAAAAAAGCGGGATTTTAATAAATAAAGAAATTTTAGTATTTAATTATGCCAACAATTCAACAATTAGTAAGAACAGGAAGAACTCAGATCACTAAGAAGAGTAAATCGGTTGCTTTAGATTCTTGTCCTCAAAGAAGAGGTG